>CANMRM010000013.1 GCA_947500295.1 uncultured Kordiimonas sp. | reverse complement strand
TTGTGCCGATGGTACTTCGTCTTAAGGCGCGGAAGAGTAGGTCGCCGCCAGATCTACAAAAGAGTGTGCACATACCCACAATCTTCAAATAATACTCAAGCCGGCAACCGCCGGTTTTTGTGTTTAAGGAGAAAACAGAAACATCCTTGACGCGGGATGGAGCAGCCCGGTAGCTCGTCAGGCTCATAACCTGAAGGTCGCAGGTTCAAATCCTGCTCCCGCAA
>CANMRM010000012.1 GCA_947500295.1 uncultured Kordiimonas sp. | reverse complement strand
GGACACGCTGACTATGTGAAGAACATGATCACGGGTGCGGCGCAGATGGACGGCGCCATTCTGGTTGTGAACGCAGCGGACGGTCCGATGCCACAGACCCGTGAGCACATCCTGCTTGCGCGTCAGGTTGGTGTACCGGCGCTTGTTGTTTTCATGAACAAGGTTGACCAGGTTGACGACGAAGAGCTTCTTGAGCTTGTTGAGATGGAGATCCGCGAGCTTCTGAGCGAGTATGAATTCCCTGGCGACGATATTCCGATCATTGCCGGTTCAGCACTTGCCGCCCTTGAAGGCCGTGACGACACCATCGGTAAAGAGAAGATCCTCGAGCTGATGGCTGCTGTTGACGAGTATATCCCACAGCCTGAGCGTGCTGTTGACGGTGCGTTCCTGATGCCTGTTGAGGATGTGTTCTCAATTTCCGGTCGTGGTACGGTTGCGACGGGTCGTGTTGAGCG
>CANMRM010000011.1 GCA_947500295.1 uncultured Kordiimonas sp. | reverse complement strand
TGCCCCTGCCTTCATTGTTGGCGCAGCACTGGCTATCCTGACGGTTGTGTCTGTTTGGGTCCTGTGCGGGCATATCCAACCCCTTAAACCAATCTCAGACGAATAATTGCAAAGCGAAAGTATTGGACATGAAACTCAAAGGTAAAGTTGCGGTCGTAACAGGCGGAGGCCGCGACATCGGCAAATCCGTATCGAAAAAACTGGCCGCCGAGGGTGCCAGGGTGGCGATCAATTATTTCAATAACGCAAGTGAGGCGGAAGCCACTCTTTCAGAGATTCAGGAAGCTGGTGGCACAGCAATTTGCGTGCGCGGCGATATGACCAGGCAAGAGGATGTGGACCGCCTGGTGTCCGAAACCCGGCAGGCGTTTGGCAATGGCGTTGATATACTCGTCAATGTGGCCGGTGGCCTGGTGGCCCGCAAAACCATTGAAGAAATGGATGAAGCCTTCTTTGACAAGGTGATGCGCCTGAATGTTCATTCCACTTTTCTGGCAACCAAAGCCGTTGTGCCTCACATGAAAGAGGGCAGTTCGATCATCAACCTGGCATCTCAGGCCGGGCGTGATGGCGGTGGCCCGGGGGCGTCTGCTTATGCCACGTCCAAAGGCGCGGTGATGACCTTGTCGCGCGCGTGGGCGAAAGAGTTCGGCCCCAGGGGCATACGGGTCAATGCCCTGTGCCCTGGCATGATTGCCACAACATTTCATGACACTTTCTCCAAAGACGAAGTTCGCAAAAATGTAGCGGCTGCAACACCGCTGAGGCGGGAAGGGCGGCCACAGGAAGTGGGTGATGTGGTGGCTTATCTTGCATCCGATGAGGCGTCGTTCCTGACAGGTCTGAATATGGATGTAAATGGCGGGCTGTTGATGTCTTAGCGCTTGGTTTGGGTGATCTGTTATGCATCAGGTTTTTGAACAATTGGCCCAACATCAGGTGGTTCC
>CANMRM010000010.1:2500-5679 GCA_947500295.1 uncultured Kordiimonas sp. | reverse complement strand
GGGTATGTGCACACTCTTTTGTAGATCTGGCGGCGACCTACTCTTCCGCGCCTTAAGACGAAGTACCATC
This sequence comes from uncultured Kordiimonas sp., assembly GCA_947500295.1. GTDB lineage: Bacteria > Pseudomonadota > Alphaproteobacteria > Sphingomonadales > Kordiimonadaceae > Kordiimonas. The sequence goes on along the minus strand of CANMRM010000010.1, from coordinate 5,609 downwards.
GGCACAAAGGCTTTTCACTTCCGGGTTCGGGATGGGACCGGGTGGGACAACCTTGTTATAACCACCAGATCAACAAAAGAGTGTATTGCGAGTTTCAGCATGCTTCGAGCATTGTTCCCCGTATCAAGAACCAATGAGTTTTGGTTTCTGTCTATGGAGAGGCTCTAAAGCCTATCGAGCAATTAGTATCAGTTAGCTTCATGCATTACTGCACGTCCACACCTGACCTATCAACGTGGTGGTCTTCCACGGCTCTCAGAGAGACCTTATCTCGAGGGGGGCTTCCCGCTTAGATGCTTTCAGCGGTTATCCCTTCCGGACATAGCTACCCTGCAATGCGGCTGGCGCCACAACAGGTCCACCAGAGGTCCGTCCACCCCGGTCCTCTCGTACTAGGGGCAGCTCCTCTCAAGTCTCTTGCGCCCACGGCAGATAGGGACCGAACTGTCTCACGACGTTCTAAACCCAGCTCACGTACCTCTTTAATTGGCGAACAGCCAAACCCTTGGGACCTGCTCCAGCCCCAGGATGAGATGAGCCGACATCGAGGTGCCAAACACTGCCGTCGATATGAGCTCTTGGGCAGTATCAGCCTGTTATCCCCGGCGTACCTTTTATCCGTTGAGCGATGGCCCTTCCACTCAGAACCACCGGATCACTAAGACCGACTTTCGTCTCTGCTCGACCTGTCAGTCTCGCAGTCAGGCAGGCTTATGCCTTTGCACTCAACGACCGATTTCCAACCGGTCTGAGCCTACCTTCGCGCGCCTCCGTTACCATTTGGGAGGCGACCGCCCCAGTCAAACTACCCACCACAGAGGGTCCCAGTCCCGGTTTCACGGGACGTGGTTAGATATCAGAGGAGACAAGGGTGGTATTTCACGGGGCGGCTCCACAAGAACTGGCGTTCCTGCTTCAAAGCCTCCCACCTATGCTACACATGTCTGCCCTAATACCACTCTGAAGCTGTAGTAAAGGTGCACGGGGTCTTTCCGTCTGACCGCGGGTACTCCGCATCTTCACGGAGAATTCAATTTCGCTGAGTCTATGCTGGAGACAGTGGGGAAGTCGTTACGCCATTCGTGCAGGTCGGAACTTACCCGACAAGGAATTTCGCTACCTTAGGACCGTTATAGTTACGGCCGCCGTTTACCGGGGCTTCAATTCGCAGCTCTCACCACTCCTCTTAACCTTCCGGCACCGGGCAGGCGTCAGACCCTATACGTCGTGTTGACCACTTCGCAGAGCCCTGTGTTTTTAGTAAACAGTCGCCACCCCCTCTTCTGTGCCCCCACCAAAGAGTTGCCTCAATGGTGGGCCTCCTTCTCCCGAAGTTACGGAGGCAATTTGCCGAGTTCCTTCAGCATAGTTCTCTCAAGCGCCTTGGTATGCTCTACCATCCTACCTGTGTCGGTTTCGGGTACGGTCATTAATGGTGGTGCTATTTCCTGGAACAGTTTCGCAGCCTCTCCAATCCAATAAGGATCAACCACTTACACCATTCGTCACATTCCACCTGGTACAGGAATATTAACCTGTTTCCCATCGACTACGCCTTTCGGCCTCGCCTTAGGAGCCGACTCACCCTGCGCGGATTAGCCTTGCGCAGGAACCCTTAGGATTTCGGCGAGAGTGTCTCTCACACTCTTTATCGCTACTCATGTCAGCATTCTCACTTCTGATATCTCCAGCATGGCTCACGCCACACCTTCGCAGACTTACAGAACGCTCCGCTACCACGTGCGTATAACGCACATCCACAGCTTCGGTACTTGTCTTTAGCCCCGGTACATCTTCGCCGCAAGACAGCTTATTTAGACCAGTGAGCTGTTACGCTTTCTTTAAATGATGGCTGCTTCTAAGCCAACATCCTGGTTGTTTTGGCCGTCTCACATGCTTTCCCACTTAGACAAGATTTAGGGACCTTAGCTGGTGGTCAGGGCTGTTTCCCTCTCGACTACGGACCTTAGCACCCGCAGTCTGTCTCCCAGGCTCTACTCTTCGGTATTCGGAGTTTGGTTAGAATTGGTAAGGCTCGCGCCCCCCGCATCCATCCAGTGCTCTACCCCCGAAGGTAATACCTGAGGCACTACCTAAATAGTTTTCGCGGAGAACCAGCTATCTCCCGGCTTGATTGGCCTTTCACCCCTAGTCACAGGTCATCCCCGCATTTTTCAACATGCGTGGGTTCGGTCCTCCAGTGCGTGTTACCGCACCTTCAACCTGCCCATAACTAGATCGCCGGGTTTCGGGTCTAATGCATTTAACTCAGTCGCCCTATTCAGACTCGCTTTCGCTACGCCTACACCTAACGGCTTAAGCTTGCTAAATACACTAACTCACTGACCCATTATACAAAAGGTACGCCGTCAGGCCATAAAGGCCCTCCGACTGCTTGTAAGCATTCGGTTTCAGGTTCTCTTTCACTCCCCTTATCGGGGTACTTTTCACCTTTCCCTCACGGTACTGGTGCACTATCGGTCGTATAGGAGTACTTAGGCTTGGAAGGTGGTCCTCCCACGTTCAGACAGGATTTCACGTGTCCCGCCCTACTCATGTCCATCTTCTCTTCCGTCCCGTACGGGGCTGTCACCCACTATGGCCGAGCTTTCCAGCTCGTTCCGGTAAATTCAAAGATGGCACTGGCCTGGTCCCCGTTCGCTCGCCGCTACTAAGGGAGTCTCTGTTGATGTCCTTTCCTCCGGCTACTTAGATGTTTCAGTTCGCCGGGTTCGCTTCCCATACCTATGTATTCAGTATGGAATACCCCTAAAGGGGTGGGTTTCCCCATTCGGATATCTGCGGGTCAAAGGTTACTGGCACCTCACCACAGCTTTTCGCAGCCTGTCACGTCCTTCATCGCCTCTATACGCCAAGGCATTCACCAAATGCTCTTATGTCACTTGAGAGCTCCTCCATATCCAGAAAGCAAAACTCTCTGTGGTAAAATCAGCCGCCAACATCCAAAACACCGCTGCAGTCCATCTCTAAACCTCGCCAGCGTCCCTTCCGATAAAACAACCTCAATTACCTGATATGATAAGGAACAATTTTTCTCAGCATGCTACTTTATGGTCGTCAGACAGTGACCATAAAGTTCGCAGTTAAG
>CANMRM010000009.1 GCA_947500295.1 uncultured Kordiimonas sp. | reverse complement strand
CATCAGTCGCCACAAACACATCAGAGCCCGCACCACCCGTTAGAATGTCATTGCCGTCACCGCCTTCAATCGTGTCGTCTCCAGCGCCACCGTCAATCTGGTCACTTCCAGCGAGGCCTGACAACTGATCCGACCCGTCCAGTCCGGCTATCGTGTCCGCTCCGAGATCGCCGACCAGGGTATCATCACTGTTGGAGCCCGTTACAGTGAGGCCGGGTGTAACATAAAATGCAAAGTCACTCTCTGTGACAGTGGTGGCGGTCACGCCCTGCAGAATGATCCGGTTGCCGACCGCATCATCAATATGCGTATCTGAACCGCTTTGACTGATGGTCAGGTCGGCAAACTGTGTTGCCGTTGCCGTGAAGTCGATATGATCAGACCCGACACTGAAATCAGTGATGGTGTCGGTGCCAAAACCATCAGTCGCCACAAACACATCAGAGCCCGCACCACCCGTTAGAATGTCATTGCCGTCACCGCCTTCAATCGTGTCACTGGCGGTCGACCCCACGATGGTATCTCGGCCCGTGCCGCCCACAATCCGCTCGATGCCTATGAGGTTGGTCTGGCTGAAGTCCCACAATGTATGAGCAAAGTGATTACGCACAATGGTAACGCCGGTGTGGCCGTTGGCGTCAATCGTCTCAACGGAGCTCGCCGCAAAATTCTGCAGCCCTATCTCAATATTATCAGCCGTCGCCCGGACCACATCGGTGCCATCGCCGCCATTGAAGATATCGGAGCCATGGTTGACACCAACGAGGAAGACATCATCTCCAGCCCCCCCGTGCAATTGGTCAGCTCCCCCACTGCCTTCAATGGTGTCGCTGGCAGCAGAACCCACAATGGTGTCATGACCCGTACCGCCCACTATCCGCTCGATACCTATGAGGTTGGTCTGGCTGAAATCCCATGCAATCCCGGAGAAATGATCGCGAATAATCCAAACGCCGGAATGCCCTCCTGCATCTATTGTTTCGATCGAATTGGTTCCAAAACTGCGTAAATCTATTGCAACATCGTTTGCTGTGGCACGTATAACATCTGAGCCATCACCCCCTTGCACCACATCTGCCGCCTCGTTGTGGTCAACAAGGAATACATCGTCACCATCGCCACCATAAACGGTGTCATTGCCGGAGCCACTGTCAATTGTGTCGTTGCCAATTCCTCCATGAATTATGTCGTCACCGGCACCAGCGGAGACACTGTTGCCCATACCCGCGCTAACAAAGGTGTCATCAAAATCCGAGAGTACAACCGTGATCGCGTTGACATTTGTAAAACTGATAGCTTGAAAATTCCAATCTACAGCATCTACGTCTGCAGAAACGGTCAATTCGCCCGGCGATGCGAGAATGATGTTTTCCGCATTTGTTTCTGAAAAATTCTGACTGCGAAGGGCTAGTGTGCTGGCATTGTCAAGGAACTGGATAGTATCGATACCCGCCTGCCCATCAATGGCATCGTTGCCTTCTCCGGCCCCGATAATGAAGACGTCGTCACCATCGCCGCCTGTGAGAACGTCCTGCCCGAAACCTCCCCTGATCGTATCTGCAGCCGCTGAACCCGCTATGGTATCGGCTCCAAATCCGCCATCAATTTGGTCAATGCCCGTAAGCAATACATTGTTGAAGTTCAGCAAGTCGTCGGAATTTGTCGCAACAATCCCCACATCTTGATACCCATTAGCCGAAACTTCCTCAATGTCGCCTGACGAAAACCCGTCTAGTCGAATGGACATGTCATTGGCCGTGGCAAGGATCTGATCGTACCCTCCCAGACCCACAAAGCTAGAATAGCCGTCAAATGCATCTACTAGGAAAGCATCATCATTTTCCGTCCCTGTGATTTCTTCCGAATTTGACGGATTACCTGGCAATGCATCTAGTGCGGCGTCGATATCAACAAGAATGAGATTGAGCGTGAAAACCCCGGTTGCGACGTCATAAACACCATTTTCAAACTGGATTTTCTCAAATCCATCGAAGCTTTCTTTGTCATCTAGAAGTGGGCTGCCGTTATAGAAATTCAGCCCGTTTCCAGCCTCAGCCATGCCGGTATCAGATATGCCCCAAACCCTCAATTCATTCGACCACCATGCTGCATAAGCGATCGCAAAATCATAGCCAGAGTTGTAGGCGGTGTCATGCCAGCCTTCTTCGTTTGCGTTGGTGCTCAGATTGGGGTTGAAGGTCCCTCGATATACGAGGATGTCATTGCCAGCTCCTCCATCAAGAGAATCGCCCGCACCACCGCCGAAGACTATGTCGTCACCCTCACCACCAACCAGTGCTTCGCTTCCCGCCCCACCAATAATAAGATCGTTTCCTTCGCCCCCAATCAAAATGCCGCCGTCTTCGGTGTAAATTGTGTCATCACCAGCGCCGCCGGTTGCAAGGTCTCGCCCCGAACCTGAGTCGATGAAGTCATCCCCATCCCCTCCATCAATCACATCATTTCCGCCACCGCCAAACAAGGAGTCTGCGCAGGCATCCCCTCTCAATTTGTCGGCGCCGTCATTACCTACCAATAGGTCCGCTCCGGACTGTCCGTAGAGCGAGTCTGCGCCAGCCCCACCAATCAAGACATCGGCCCCATCACCGCCGTTAAAAGGTGTGCTTTCCTGAGCAGTCAGGACAAGAACATCATCATCTGGGGTTAGTTCGACGGCGGAAGAATCAAATAGCGACGAAGTGATGGGCAGGCCATCAAGCGTACCACCTGCGATGTTTCCCCAGCCATAGACAAGATTGTCTTCCTGCAATCCAGTCACTGTGTTGTTGGTAAACTCGACTACAGATGTAGTTTCATTGTATACCGCAACCAGAAGGTGTGGCAACGGATGAGCACCTGCGCTGAAATCGTTGTCTTCCACAACTACAGTGCCTGGCTCACCGCCATTCCGATACGAATCATAATAGACAAACCGCCTATTGTCTGCGAACTGACCTTTTACAAAATCATTGCCATAAACGAGCAGGTCTCCGCCGCCCGTAACGTCGACATGGTAACTTGCGGAACCAACACCGTCATCAACCTGATTGTTGTAAACAATGGTCCTATCGGTCGCCACCGACTTAATGTGATGTCCATGGATGTTGCCATTGAAATAGCTGTTTTCGACAATTAGCTCGGCACCGTGAGCATAAATGCCATGTGAAAATCCATCTGTCCCGTTCGCAATAAATTCAGAATTGTCTACATGGACGGAAACGCTGTTGCTATCCGCAAGTATGCCGTTCTGATTTCCTTCGAAACGGGAGTTGACGACAGTTAACGTACCGTCCTGATGCCGAATCCCCGCCGCATTTCTGTTACTATTCTCGGCACCTTGAAAGGTTATGTTCTCGACATACAAATGCAGATTTGGGTTATCACCGGTCACAAGACCGCCTTTGGAGACATACCCGACTTCAAAAACAACATTGCCAACGCCGATAATTTGAAGGTCATGTGTGATCAGCAATGGATGCGTATCATCAGGTCGCGGGTGATATTCATTGCCCTCGAAGGTATAAGTGCCCTCAAAAACCATAATGGTATCGCCAGCCGACGAGTCGCGGTACGCTTCCTGAACCGTGGCATATTGCTTACCTTCTCCGACCTCCAGAACTATGCCTGTGCCTGCAGGTTGCGCGATGGAATCCCATGAAAAACCCGAAATTGACGGCACGACTTTCCCCCTTTGCTGTTCATCAGATACATTTCTGTGTGTAGACTACAATAAATAGGGTGCGTTGATAAAGTTGTACAGTGCGTAGTTGTATTCCGATTAGGCTTTTGGACAACATTCAGCAGCATTTAATACCCAAGACAAGCATGGCTTAAGGAGTGGCCATCGACACATCAGCCAACAACAAGCGACAAATTTTTTGGGGTCTAATAAACTGGCACGGCTCCAAGGGTTTTTTCATCGCAGTAATAAATTTCTCATTAACTTCCGCGGTTTTTCGGGACCATTTTTATAACTGGTGAGATGGAATTTCACCATCAATGATGAAAAATCCTAGAATTCTCACATATAGTGGGAAATCTGGCTATCCGTTGCTAAACAAGATTAGATGCAATTAACCAGACAACCTTAGCGCTGTACGCGACCCGTTTCTGCACCGGCTGCCAGACGTTCTACCTCCTCAACGGAAACCAGATTAAAGTCACCTTCTATTGAATGCTTCAGGCAATTGGCTGCCGCTCCAAACTCAAGTGCTTCCTGCGGCGCCATTTTTTCCGTAAGGCCGTATATCAATCCGGCCGCAAAGGCATCGCCCGAGCCGACCCGGTCAACGATGTCTCGAATTTCATACTGCTTGGAAAAAAGGGTTTCTTCACCCATGCGCAGGCAAGCCGCCCAGTCATGATGTTCGGCGGTTTTTGTGTCTCTGATTGTTACAGCGATGGCATCTAAGTTAGGGAACTCCCGTTGAAGGTTGGCCGTTAACACCCGAAAATACTTCTGGCTGTCGGGGTCGCCTTCTCCCGCTATACCCAAGCTTTTTTGACTGTCTTCCCGCCCCGCTATCAGCACATCGGTGAGACTGACAAGTTTGCGCATCACCTCACGTGGGTCACACGGATACTGCCACAAGCGTGCCCGATGATTGAGGTCCAGTGATACGTTGACACCTGCCGCTTTCGCCGCCTCCACTGCCTCAAGCGTCACTTCTGCAGCACTGGCTGAAACTGCGGGAGAAATTCCACTCACATGAAACCAGTCAGCCTCCTCAAACACACTCGCCCAATCAATGACACTGGTTTCAAGGCTGGCAAATGCCGAACCGGATCGGTCATATACAACCTGACCAGAGCGCTGGTTGGCGCCTGTTTCCATAAAATAGAGGCCCAACCGCGAGCCCTCCACTACGGGTGCGACCACTTCGACGCCGTGCCCTCTAAGGCATCTCGTCGCACTTTCTGCAAGCGCATTGTCGGGCAAGGCTGTCGCAAACAGGGACCGACATCCAAAACTGGCAAGAGAAACGGCCACGTTGGCTTCACCGCCGCCGAAAGTGGCATCGTAGCTGTTGGCCTGACTGAACCTCTGACGGCCGGGTGTCGTCAGACGCATCATGATTTCGCCAAATGTCACAATTTTCTTGGTCATCAAGCCGCCTCCAGGCGCTCGAGCTGGCTCAGCGCTTCTTGGGTCAACCGGGTGATAGTATCAAAACTGCGTTCTTCGATCAGGTGCTTTTTAACCATCCAGCTGCCGCCACATGCCAAGACATTGCGACATGAAATATAGTCGAGAAGATTACCCGGACCAATGCCCCCGGTGGGGACAAATTTAAGGTCTTTATAAGGCCCCGCCAACGCATCCAGCATGGCAACACCGCCTGCGGCCTCTGCCGGGAAAAACTTGAGGGTATTAAGATTGTATGCGCGAGCCGTCTCGACATCCGATGGAGTACAAACGCCCGGAATAACAGGGATGTTTTTGCTGAAACACCTGGAGATAACCGATGGGTTGAGACCGGGTGTTACCACGAATTGTGCGCCAGCTGCTACTGCAGCATCAACCTCGTCAGCCGATGAAACCGTTCCTGCCCCCAAAAGCACATCTGGAAACGCAGCCGACATCGCCTGCAATGCCGGTATTGCGGCAGCAGAGCGCAGCGTTACCTCAGCGACCGGCAGCCCACCAGCCACCAGAGCCTGCATAACGTCCAGAGCTGGCTTCTCGTCCGGCAGTTCCAGAACCGGAACCACCTGATGTTGGGCCAATTGTTCAAAAACCTGATGCATAACAGATCACCCAAACCAAGCGCTAAGACATCA
>CANMRM010000008.1 GCA_947500295.1 uncultured Kordiimonas sp. | reverse complement strand
CCTTCGGGCACAGAGATGGTTATGCCAGGTGACAATGTGAACCTGACGGTTGAGCTGATTGCGCCGATCGCCATGGACGAAGGCCTGCGCTTCGCTATCCGCGAAGGTGGCCGTACCGTCGGTGCCGGTGTCGTCGCTAAAATCATCGAATAATTCCTAATCGGAATTGAAGATGGGCCGGCTTGTCCGGCCCATTTTTATATGCCTGTTCGATGGCCGTGTGCTGGCGGGTTAAGTCCTAAAAGCAAAAGGCAAAAAAAAGTACTTGCATGCAAGGGTGTTGGCCTGTAAACCGCACCCCTCATGACCATGATGTATCCGGATTTAGGGGCGTAGCTCAGTTGGTAGAGCACCGGTCTCCAAAACCGGGTGTCGGGGGTTCGAGTCCCTCCGCCCCTGCCAGGTCCTGGGTTATGAGCCGCGTATGCGGGAAAAATTGATAAAGGTTTGTTTAGCCTGCGGTTTTAGAGATGAAAGCGCGGGCTTGTTGAGCGGATAAAGGACTAGAATATGGCCAAAACCACCCCAGGTGAATTTACCCGGCAGGTGCGCCAGGAAGGGTCGAAGGTCACATGGCCGACGCCTCGTGAGGCGGGAATCACCTCTGTGATGGTATTCATTATGGTGGTTATCATGGCAGTTTTTTTCCTCGGTATTGATTTTTTGCTCAATGCCGGCGTTCAGACACTCCTCGGGTTCGGAGATTAATGTGAGCAAGTCTCGCTGGTATATTATCCACGCCTATTCAGGCTTCGAGAACAAGGTTGCGGCTGCGATTAAAGAGCAGGCTGTTCAGCAGGGTCTTGATGCGCTCGTCGACGAAGTAATCGTGCCGACGGAAGAAGTTGTGGAAGTCCGTAAGGGCAAGAAGGTGACATCGGAGAAGAAATTCTTCCCGGGCTACGTTCTTATCAAAATGATTTTGACGGATGACACTTACCACCTGGCGAACAGCCACGCGAAGGTAACAGGCTTTTTGGGGCCGCAGGGCAAACCGAGCCCGATTTCGGACGCCGAGGCAGCCCGTATCCTCAATCAGGTTGAGGAAGGCGTTGAGCGCCCACGACCGAACATCGTTTACGAAGTCGGCGAAGAGGTACAGGTCACCGATGGTCCGTTCTCCAGCTTCAATGGCATTGTTGAGGATGTGGATGAAGATCGGGCGCGTCTCAAGGTATCGGTATCTATCTTTGGTCGCGCGACACCTGTGGAACTCGAATACACCCAGGTTGAGAAGATTACATAGAGTTTTGGGGCAACGCCCCGGAAAACCGTGCGGGAGGCAAGCCATGAGCCGCACCGCGCACCCTAAGGGGCGAAAGCCCGATTGTTGTTTGAAAGGGAAACAAAATGGCGAAGAAGATTGATGGCTATCTGAAGCTTCAGGTGCCGGCTGGCCAGGCCAACCCGTCACCACCTATTGGTCCTGCGCTCGGTCAGCGCGGTGTCAATATTATGGAATTTTGTAAGGCTTTTAACGCCAAGACGCAGAAAATGGATCCGGGTATGCCGATTCCAACCATTCTGACCGTCTATGCGGACAAGTCCTTTACTTTTGAGACCAAAACACCGCCTGCCAGCTACTATCTCAAGAAAGCTGCTGGTCTGAAGTCTGGTGGTTCAGAGCCTGGCCGTGCGACGGCTGGTTCAGTCACCAAAGCGCAGATCAAAGAGATTGCGGAAGCAAAAATGGTGGACCTGAGTGCCAACGACATCGATGCGGCCATGCTGATCATCGAGGGTTCTGCGCGCTCCATGGGCTTCGAAGTGAAAGGCTAGGCAGATGGCGAAGACTACAAAACGTAATCAGAAGCTGAACGACGGTCTGGACCGCGAAAAGCTCTACACCGTTGCGGATGCGGTTAAGGAACTGAAGTCCCGCTCAACAGTTAAGTTTGACGAGACGATCGAAGTATCGATGAACTTGGGTGTTGACCCGCGTCATGCGGACCAGATGGTGCGCGGCGTTGTATCACTGCCGCACGGTACCGGTAAAACTCTGCGCGTTGCTGTGTTCGCACGTGGCCCGAAAGCTGAAGAAGCAACGGCTGCAGGTGCAGACAAGGTTGGTGCAGAAGACCTTATGGAAGATATCCAGAAGGGTAACATCGATTTTGACCGTGTGATCGCAACCCCTGACATGATGGGTGTTGTTGGCCGTCTTGGTAAGGTTCTTGGCCCTAAAGGCCTGATGCCGAACCCGAAGCTCGGAACTGTTACCATGGACGTGAAAGCTGCTGTTGAAGCAGCCAAGGCCGGACAGGTTGAGTACCGCGTTGAGAAAGCGGGCATCGTGCACGGCGGCGTTGGTAAAGTAAGCTTTGAAGAAGCGCAGATTGCTGAAAATGTTGAAACTTTCATCAATGCGGTAATCAAAGCCAAGCCATCAGGCGCGAAAGGCACTTTCGTCAAGAAGATTGCCATGACCTCGACCATGGGGCCTGGCCTGAAGATTGATGTTGCTTCTATTGAAGCAAGCTAACTGAGAATTTACGCCGGTTTCGGCCGGCGTGATCATTCGGGCGGTTGTTGTGCCCGGGTGGAGTAACTGTCCGAGATTGCAGGTGTTGCGGCGTGGTTTTCTAGTATTTGACCGTCGCAATTTAAAAGAATTGGCTGTCGCGTAGCCATGGCCTGCATGAGATGGGGTAACGGAATTATTGCCCAAAAGCGTAAGCAACCGGGCGATAGACGCGGTTCCAACGGGAAAGGATGAACCTTTCTTGCGCCCCGGACAGGGGAGTGTATCCGCCATATGGGTGGGTACGTGGCTCAATTATCGAGAACCGGAGGCTCTTGAGCTGAAGGTTTTCAAAGTCGGAGACGAAAAAAGTGGAAAGAGCCGAGAAGCAGGAACTGGTTACGTCCTTGCACGATGTGTTCTCAGATGCCGCTTCAGTTGTCGTAGTGCACTACGACGGCCTGAGCGTTGCTGAGATCACAGATCTGCGTTCACAGATGCGTGCTGAGGGTGCTTCCCTCAAAGTGACCAAAAACCGGCTGACTCGTCTTGCGCTTAAAGGCACCGACTACGAAGGCATTACGGACCTGTTTACCGGTCCGACGGCTATCGGCTACGCCGAGGACCCCGTGTCTGCAGCCAAAGTCCTGTCAAAATTCGCTAAGGATAACGAAAAACTTCGTGTTCTTGGTGGTGGCATGGGCTCAACGGTTCTGGACCAATCGGGTGTCAAGGCGCTCGCCTCTCTGCCGTCACTGGACGAACTTCGCGGCAAGCTTGTGGGTCTCCTGCAAGCTCCTGCTCAGAAGGTCGCCTCGGTTACTCAGGCTCCTGCGGGTCAACTGGCCCGTGTCTTTGGTGCTTACGGAAGCCAAGACGCAGCTTAACCTATTCTCAAGTGGCCATGGTGGCCGCCTGAGAGCAATGCAAAGTGAATTGTGGATCCCGTTGTGGGACCGTTCTATTTGGAGTGAATAAAATGGCTGACCTTGATAAGTTGGTTGAAGACCTGTCTGCCCTGACTGTTCTGGAAGCTGCTGAGCTTTCAAAACTTCTCGAAGAGAAGTGGGGCGTATCTGCTGCTGCACCTGTTGCTGTTGCTGCTGCTGGCGGCGCTGCTGCTGGTGGTGAAGAAGCTGCTGCAGAAAAAGACGAGTTTGACGTTGTTCTGACCGCCGCTGGCGACAAGAAAATCAACGTGATTAAAGAAGTGCGTGCTATCACTGGCCTGGGCCTCAAAGAAGCCAAGGACATGGTTGAAGGCGCGCCTAAGACCGTTAAAGAAGCTGCACCAAAAGCGGAAGCTGAAGAGCTCAAAGCTAAGCTTGAAGCTGCTGGCGCATCTGTTGAGCTCAAGTAATTTCTTGAGCCAAAGGTACCGTAGGTCGGGCGTGGTTTGCACGCCCGGCCTTTCGGCGTCCTTAGGGTAGGGGACAATAATCAACTGCTCAGTGCCAGGCCTCAGGCGCGTTATTTTGAGGCGATATTGGATTTTCGAGGGTTCGGACAAATGACCGGGGCCTCGCTAGTTTGCCAAGCCGGCAGCCATGTTGCAGGTGAGGCCACATTTAGAGAGACGAGGGCGAAGTATGGCGACTTCATTCACCGGTCGTAAGCGCGTACGTAAGGATTTTGGTCACATTTCGGAAGTGAGCCAGATGCCGAACCTTATTGAGGTTCAGCGGCAATCCTACGATCAGTTCTTCAAGGCAGGAGCCACAGAAGAAGAGCGGTTGAGTTCCGGCCTTGAGAAAGTTCTCAAATCGGTGTTTCCGATTCAGGATTTCTCGAACACTGCTTCTCTGGAGTATGTGAAATACGAACTCGAAGAGCCGAAGTATGATGTTGAGGAATGTCAGCAGCGCGACATGACCTATGCTGCGCCGCTGCGCGTCACCTTGCGTCTGATCGTTTTTGAAGTTGATCCGGAGACAGAAGCCAAGTCGGTTCTCGACATCAAGGAACAGGACGTCTATATGGGCGACCTTCCAATGATGACCGACAACGGTACGTTTGTGATCAACGGAACCGAGCGCGTTATTGTCAGCCAGATGCACCGGTCGCCAGGTGTGTTCTTTGACCATGATCGCGGCAAAACGCACAGTTCAGGCAAATTCCTGTTTGCTGCGCGCGTTATCCCTTACCGCGGTTCCTGGCTTGACTTTGAGTTTGATGCCAAAGACATCGTCAATGTGCGGATCGACCGCCGCCGTAAGCTTCCTGCGACATCGCTTCTCTATGCGCTGGGCATGACAGCTGAAGACATTCTTGCATACTTCTACAACACGGTTTCGTTCCGCCGTTCCAAAGATGGATGGCGCATGCCGTTCCGCGCTGAAAACTGGCGTGGCCAGAAGCCTGTGTTTGACCTTGTCGACGCAGACAGCGGCGAAGTTGTTGTTGAAGCAGGCAAAAAAATCACGCCGCGCCTTGGCAAAAAACTCGAGAACGGTGGCGTAGAAGCCATCTTGGTGCCTGACGATCAAATTCTGGGCCGTTTTGCTGCCAAGGATATGATCAATGAAAAAACCGGTGCCATCTATGTGGAAGCTGGTGAAGAGCTGACCGAAGAGATTGTCGAAGCGCTTTCATCAGCAGGTTGCGATGAGATCGAAGTTCTCGACATTGATGACGTTTCTGTTGGCCCATACATCCGCAACACGCTGATGGCGGACAAGGTTGAAAGCCACGACGGCGCGCTCGCTGAGATCTACAAAGTGATGCGCCCGGGCGAGCCTCCGACCAAGGAAACAGCTGACGCGCTCTTTTATGGTCTGTTCTTTGACCCTGAGCGCTACGACCTGTCGGATGTTGGCCGGGTGAAAATGAACGTTCGCCTGAACGTCGAATGTGAAGACACAGTAGGCACGCTGCGCCGGGAAGACATTCTGCAAACCGTCAAGACGCTTGTAGAGCTCAAAGACGGTCGCGGTGAAATCGATGATATTGACCATCTGGGCAACCGCCGTGTTCGCTCGGTTGGCGAACTGATGGAAAATCAGTACCGGATCGGCCTGCTGCGTATGGAGCGTGCCATTCGTGAGCGTATGTCATCTGTCGACATCGACACAGTGATGCCGCATGATCTCATTAACGCCAAGCCGGTTGTTGCTTCTGTGCGTGAGTTCTTTGGGTCTTCGCAGCTTTCGCAGTTTATGGACCAAACCAACCCGCTGTCCGAGATCACCCACAAGCGCCGCATGTCAGCGCTTGGACCGGGTGGCCTGACACGGGAGCGTGCAGGTTTTGAGGTACGGGACGTTCACCCAACTCACTATGGCCGTATTTGTCCGATTGAAACGCCGGAGGGCCCGAATATTGGCCTGATCAACTCGCTGGCAACATACGCGCAGGTGAACAAGTATGGTTTCATCGAGAGCCCATATCGCACTGTGAAAGATGGCAAGGTCTCTTCAGAGGTGATCTACCTGTCTGCGATGGAAGAAGCGAAATATACCGTTGCACAGGCAAATGCGGCTCTCAATGATGATGGCACATTCGCCAACGATTTGGTTTCCTGCCGTCAGGCTGGCGAGTTTGTAATGACGCAACCGGGTCAGATTGACCTTATGGATGTATCACCAAAACAGCTGGTTTCTGTAGCTGCGTCGCTCATTCCGTTCCTTGAGAACGATGACGCCAACCGCGCATTGATGGGCTCGAACATGCAACGTCAGGCCGTGCCTCTGGTGCGCGCAGAAGCTCCGTTCGTTGGTACCGGCATGGAATCTGTTGTGGCCCGCGATAGCGGTGCGGCAATTGCTGCACGCCGTACAGGCGTTGTCGAGCAGGTCGATGCTACCCGGATCGTGATCCGTGCGACGGAAGAAGTTGACCCCGGCAAATCTGGTGTCGACATCTATACGCTGCAAAAATTCCAGCGCTCTAACCAGAACACCTGCATTAACCAGCGTCCGCTCGTTAAAGTGGGTGATCAGATCAAGCAGGGCGACATCATCTGTGATGGTCCGTCGACCGAACTTGGTGAACTGGCGCTTGGCCGGAACGCTCTCGTGGCGTTCATGCCCTGGAATGGTTACAACTTCGAGGATTCGATCCTGATCTCTGAGCGGATCGTTAAGGAAGACGTATTTACGTCGATCCATATCGAAGAATTCGAAGTGATGGCCCGCGACACGAAATTGGGCCCGGAAGAAATCACACGGGATATTCCGAACGTTGGTGAAGAAGGCCTGAAGAGCCTTGACGAAGCTGGCATCGTCTACATCGGTGCCGAGGTTCACCCGGGTGATATCCTCGTTGGTAAAATCACGCCGAAAGGCGAGAGCCCGATGACGCCAGAGGAAAAACTCCTTCGTGCCATCTTTGGTGAGAAGGCGTCTGACGTTCGCGATACGTCCATGCGCTTGCCTCCCGGTGTAGCCGGTACAGTCGTTGAGGTTCGTGTCTTTAACCGTCACGGTGTTGACAAGGACGAGCGTGCGCTGACTATCGAGCGGGAAGAGATTGATCGTCTGACGAAAGACCGTGAAGACGAACGTGCCATCCTCGAGCGCAGTATCTATGGACGCCTGCAGCCATGGCTTGTTGGCAAGACGGTTTCGTCTGGCAACAAGGACATGAAAAAAGGCACCAAGATCACGGATGAGGGCCTTGAAGGTCTGCCTCGTATCCAGTGGTGGGACCTGGCTGTTGATGATGACGAAACCATGGGCAAGATCGAAGCGCTGCGGAAGCAGTTCGACGAAAGCCGCGCCCAACTGCAAAGCCGCTTTGACGAGAAAATCGAGAAGTTGCAACGTGGTGATGAACTGCCACCTGGCGTTCTGAAAATGGTTAAGGTTTTTGTTGCCGTGAAGCGCAAGCTTCAGCCTGGTGACAAAATGGCTGGTCGTCACGGCAACAAGGGTGTGATTTCCCGCATTCTGCCGCAGGAAGACATGCCACACCTTGAGGACGGTACGCCGGTTGACGTTGTGCTGAACCCGCTTGGTGTACCATCGCGGATGAACGTCGGTCAGATTCTCGAAACACACCTCGGGTGGGCTTCGCGTGGTCTGGGTCGCCAGATTGATGGTATGCTTGAAGCTTACCGTCATGGCTCGGGCAAAACCGATGACTTCCGGTCCAAGTTCAAGGACATCTATGGTGAAAGCCAGTTTGGTAGCGATGTTGCCGAGCTGGATGACGAGCAGGTGCTTGAGCTTGCCGGCAACCTCACCAATGGTGTTCCGATGGGTACGCCGGTGTTTGATGGTGCTGTCGAAGCCGACATTGTCACAATGCTTGAAAAGGCGGGCCTGGACAGTTCTGGTCAGGTTGACCTGTATGATGGCCGGACCGGTGAGAAGTTCGACCGCAAGGTTACGGTTGGCTACATCTATATGCTGAAGTTGCATCACCTTGTGGATGACAAAATTCACGCCCGTTCGATTGGTCCATACAGTCTTGTTACCCAGCAGCCGCTTGGTGGTAAGGCGCAGTTTGGTGGCCAGCGCTTCGGTGAGATGGAAGTGTGGGCACTGCAAGCTTATGGCGCTGCCTATACCCTGCAGGAAATGTTGACGGTCAAGTCGGATGACGTGCAGGGCCGGACCAAGGTCTATGAAGCGATTGTTCGTGGCGATGATACATTCGAGGCCGGTATCCCGGAATCCTTCAACGTGCTTGTGAAGGAAATGCGGTCACTGTGCCTGAACGTGGAATTGATCACGGGAACGGAAGACTAGGGCACAGCCCAGAGCCGGGCGATGAGCTTGCTTGTCGCCCTGCCTGCTCAGACGAGTGGGCACTGAATATCAGGATGGCGGTCAACTTAAGACCGAAGTTTGAAGAAAGACGCCGGATATGAACCAAGAAGTGATGAAATACTTCAACCCGAACCAGAAACCAGAGACGTTTGACCAGATTCAAATCTCGGTCGCGTCGCCAGAGCGTATTCGCTCCTGGTCATTTGGTGAGATCAAGAAGCCGGAAACCATTAACTATCGGACCTTCAAGCCAGAGAAGGACGGCCTTTTCTGTGCCCGTATCTTTGGCCCGGTAAAGGACTATGAGTGCTTGTGCGGCAAATACAAGCGCATGAAGTATCGTGGCATCATCTGCGAAAAGTGCGGCGTTGAAGTCACGCTTTCCAAGGTTCGCCGGGAACGCATGGGTCATATTGACCTGGCGGCCCCTGTTGCGCACATCTGGTTCCTGAAGTCATTGCCAAGCCGGATCGGTCTCCTGCTTGACATGACGCTGAAGGATCTCGAGCGCGTCCTCTATTTCGAATATTATGTCGTTGTTGAGCCTGGCCTGACACCGCTGAAGCAATTTCAGCTTCTGTCTGAGGAAGACTATTACCGGGCGCAGGACGAATACGGCGAAGACAGTTTTACTGCTGGCATTGGCGCTGAGGCCATCCGCAAGCTTCTGGAAGCTATTGACCTCGAGGGCGAGCGCGAGAAACTGCTTGTTGAACTGGCAGAAACCAAGTCAGAACTGAAGCCGAAGAAAATCGTTAAACGCCTGAAAGTGATTGAGGCCTTTATCGAGTCCGGCAACCGCCCCGAGTGGATGATCCTGACAGTTGTGCCGGTCATTCCGCCTGAGCTGCGCCCATTGGTGCCGCTGGATGGTGGTCGCTTTGCAACATCTGATCTTAACGATCTCTATCGCCGTGTTATTAACCGGAACAACCGTTTGAAGCGCCTGATTGAACTGCGCGCGCCTGACATCATCATCCGGAACGAGAAGCGGATGCTGCAGGAGTCTGTGGATGCGCTCTTTGACAACGGTCGCCGTGGCCGCACCATCACCGGTGCGAACAAGCGTCCGCTCAAGTCGCTCTCTGATATGCTTAAGGGTAAGCAGGGTCGCTTCCGTCAGAACCTGCTTGGGAAGCGTGTTGATTACTCCGGTCGTTCGGTAATTGTGGTTGGCCCTGAGCTCAAGCTGCACCAGTGTGGCCTGCCGAAGAAAATGGCACTTGAGCTCTTCAAACCGTTTATCTATTCGCGCCTCGACAAAAAAGGAATCGCGACGACGATCAAGGCTGCCAAGAAACTGGTGGAAAAAGAACGTCGAGAGGTATGGGATATCCTGGACGAGGTTATCCGCGAGCATCCCGTGATGCTGAACCGGGCACCTACGCTGCACCGTCTTGGCATCCAGGCGTTTGAACCTGTCTTGATCGAGGGTAAGGCTATTCAGCTGCATCCGCTCGTTTGTGCGGCCTTTAATGCTGACTTTGATGGTGACCAGATGGCCGTACACGTGCCTCTGTCCATCGAAGCGCAGCTTGAAGCCCGGGTGCTGATGATGTCGACAAACAACATCCTCAGCCCGGCAAACGGCAAACCAATCATCGTACCATCGCAGGATATCGTTCTTGGTCTCTATTATATGACCATGCAGCGTGAAGGCGACGTGGGTGAAGGCAAGGCTTACGCTGATTTTGATGAAGTTCAGTTTGCTCTGGATAGCGGCGCTATCACGCTTCATTCCAAAATCACTGCGCGCTTCAAGTCCGTTGATAATGAGGGCAACGAAATTGCGCTTCGCGTTGAAACAACGCCGGGCCGTATGTTGCTTGGCCGTCACTTGCCGTTGCATGCGAAGGTACCATTCAGCCTGATTAACCGTCAGTTGACCAAGAAAGAGATCACGGAAGTAATCGATGTGGTTTATCGCCACTGTGGTCAGAAAACTACGGTTCTGTTTGCTGACGGCATCATGGGTGAAGGCTTCAAGCGTGCCTGTGCAGCCGGCATCTCATTCGGTAAGGACGACATGATTATTCCGGAAGCCAAGGTGAAGCTTGTCGATGAGACACGCGCTTTGGTGAAAGAATATGAAGAGCAGTACCAGGATGGCCTCATTACACAGGGCGAGAAATACAACAAGGTTGTAGACGCCTGGGCTCAGTGTACCGACAAAGTCGCGGATGCGATGATGAAGGAAATGGAACGCACCGAGCTTGATGACACTGGACGCCAGACGGACCTTAACTCGGTCTTCATGATGGCGCATTCCGGTGCGCGGGGTAGCGCGGCGCAAATGAAACAGCTTGCGGGTATGCGGGGTCTGATGGCCAAGCCATCCGGTGAGATCATTGAAACGCCGATTATCTCCAACTTTAAAGAAGGCCTGTCTGTTCTTGAATACTTCAACAGTTCGCACGGTGCCCGTAAAGGTCTGGCGGATACAGCGCTTAAAACAGCAAACTCGGGTTATCTGACACGTCGTCTTGTTGACGTATCTCAGGACTGTGTGATTGTTGAGCATGATTGTGGCACCGAAAATGGCATCACGATCGCTGAAGTTTCCGAGGGTGGAGACATTCTCGTACCGCTCAGCGAGCGCATCCTGGGCCGTAGCCTGGCTGTTGACGTCAAGGACCCGATTACGGGCGACGTGATGTTCGAAGCTGGCACGCTGCTGGATGAGGTCAAGTCAGACGCAATCGAAACTGCTGGTTTTGCTGAAGTGAAAATCCGTTCGGTTCTCACCTGTGAAACCAAAGGCGGCGTTTGTGGCTCTTGTTACGGTCGTGACCTTGCCCGCGGTACGCCTGTGAACATGGGTGAAGCTGTCGGTGTTATCGCCGCGCAGTCGATCGGTGAGCCGGGCACACAGCTGACCATGCGGACCTTCCACATTGGTGGTGCTGCAACGGTGAACGCTGAGTCCGCGATTGAATCATCTGCCGATGGTAAGGTCCGGATCGATAATCGCAACGTGATCGAAGACAGCAAGGGCCGCAAAGTCGTGATGAGCCGCAACATGGAAGTTGTGGTTCTGGACGATGAAGGCCGGGAGCGTGCGAAGCACCGTCTTGCATATGGTTCTCACCTGATGAAGGACGAAGGTGACTCCGTCGTTAAAGGCGAGAAGCTTGCCGAGTGGGACCCATACACGGTGCCGATCATTACCGAACAGTCCGGTGTTGTCCGCTACGTTGATCTTGTTGAAGGCGTTTCCGTCAAGGAAGTTGTTGATGAGGGAACGGGTATCGCATCCAAAGTTGTAATGGATTGGCGTTCTGGCACCAAAGGCACGGACCTTCGTCCGCGTATCACGCTTCGTGATGACAAAGACAATGTGATCGAGCTCGCTAACGGCACGGAAGCGCGTTACTTCCTTTCTGTTGAGGCAATTCTGTCCGTAGAGGATGGTCGCCATGTGTCAGCCGGTGACGTGATCGCGCGTATCCCGCGTGAAGCCGCGAAAACCAAGGATATCACTGGTGGTCTGCCACGGGTTGCGGAGCTGTTTGAAGCCCGCCGTCCGAAGGATCACGCGGTTATCGCTGAAATCGACGGTATTGTGGAATTTGGCCGCGACTATAAAAACAAGCGCCGAATTTCTATCCGTCCACGCGATGAGGACGGCGAGCCAGTAGAATATCTGGTGCCGAAAGGTAAGCACATTGCCGTTCAGGAAGGTGATTTCATCCAGCAGGGTGAGTATCTGATCGATGGCAACCCGGCGCCGCATGATATTTTGCATGTTTCGGGTGTTGAAGCGCTTGCGAACTACCTAGTGAAGGAAGTTCAGGACGTTTACCGTCTGCAGGGCGTGAAAATCAACGATAAGCACATCGAGGTGATTGTTCGCCAGATGTTGCAGAAAGTTGAAATCACCGCCTCAGGTGACAGCACCATGCTGCTGGGTGAACAGGTTGATCGTGAAGAGTTCGAGGAAGCAAACGCGAAGCTCGAAGCCGAAGGTCGCCTGCCAGCCAAGGGTCATCCGATCCTGCTTGGTATCACCAAGGCAAGTCTGCAGACCCGCAGCTTCATCTCGGCCGCGTCATTCCAGGAGACAACACGTGTCCTGACCGAAGCGTCGGTCGCCGGCAAGAAGGACAAGCTTGTTGGCCTGAAAGAGAACGTGATTGTGGGTCGACTGATCCCGGCGGGTACGGGTTCAGTTGTCAACAAGTTGCGGCATGAAGCGCTCAAGCGTGATCAGATTGCGGCTGAAGCGCAGGCTGCTGCTGAAGATCCCATGGCGTCTGCAGAAGCCGAGTTTGCTGCGGCAACCGGTGGTGATGCAGCCGAGGGCGACAACGCAGAAGCCTGAACGGCAACTCAATAGAAGACTTACAAAAGGGCTCGCTTTGGCGAGCCCTTTTTTATTTCTCTTTGGCATTTTTACCAGATACAGGAGTCGGCCAATAGGCTTGAGCTTGCATGTCGAACTGGTGACACCGTTGCATCCGAGAAATTCACTGTGTTTCCACTATGTTTGATCTCATAATTACTGCGATGTAGGGCTTCCATTCAGCGTGAAATGTATCTTGGATTGTGACACGCGACAGGCGTTGGATACTCAAGCAATTGCCGGCGAGTATTTTCACCTGTTTCATTTAATGCAAGATGTGGCTGCTTTTTCGTTGACGGCGCAGGCGTTTCGGTATAGATAGCCCACCTCGCCAGAGCTCAGGTGGTAGTCCTAATCGGCCTAGACGCTGGGGTTTGCTGGCTAAAAGTACATTGAGAATCGATCCAAATAGCCTGATTGGAGCAAGCTGCTACCGATTGTGGCTGTTTTTGCTGCATGCAAAACTGGCTGTTTGGAATGATGGTGACAGAGAAAAACGGCAAGGAAAAAGAATGCCTACCATTAACCAACTTGTGCGCAATCCGCGCAAAAGCAAGCCAGCGCACAATAAGGTGCCCGCGCTTGAAGCATGCCCGCAAAAGCGCGGCGTGTGTACACGTGTTTATACAACGACTCCAAAGAAGCCTAACTCAGCCCTGCGTAAGGTTGCTCGGGTGCGCCTGTCTAACGGCCACGAAGTGACATCTTACATCCCGGGTGAGGGGCACAACCTTCAGGAACACTCTGTTGTCCTGATCCGTGGTGGTCGTGTCAAAGATTTGCCTGGTGTTCGCTACCACACGCTGCGTGGTGTGCTTGATACCCAGGGTGTTGCAGATCGTCGCCAGGCCCGTTCGAAATACGGCACCAAGCGTCCGAAGTAAGATTGAAGAAGGAATAACCGCATGTCTCGTCGTCATAGCGCAGAAAAACGCGATGTCCTGCCCGATCCGAAGTTCGGTGACGTGGTACTGACGAAATTTATGAACAGCCTTATGCTTGATGGCAAAAAGTCTGTTGCTGAACGCATCGTTTATGGTGCTTTTGATAAAATGGAAGAGCGCGTGAAATCTGATGCGCTGCCAATCTTTCATGAAGCCCTCGACAATGTGAAGCCTGCTATTGAAGTTCGCTCACGCCGGGTTGGTGGTGCGACTTATCAGGTGCCTGTTGAAGTCCGCACTGAGCGCGCGCAAGCGCTGGCCATTCGTTGGTTGATCGCTGCTGCTCGCAAGCGCAACGAAACCACAATGGTTGATCGTCTGTCAGGTGAACTGATGGATGCATCCAACAACCGTGGCGCTGCCGTTAAGAAGCGGGAAGACACTCACAAGATGGCGGAGGCTAACAAAGCCTTCTCGCATTATCGCTGGTAAGAGTTATTTGTTAGGGAACTGGTCCGATGGCACGCAGAACGCCACTAAGTGATTATCGCAATATCGGCATCATGGCTCACATTGATGCGGGTAAGACAACGACAACCGAGCGCGTCCTTTATTATACTGGCCGTAGCCACAAAATTGGTGAAGTTCATGATGGCGGCGCCACCATGGACTGGATGGAGCAGGAGCAGGAGCGGGGTATCACCATTACTTCTGCTGCAACTACTTGTTTCTGGAACGACCACCGCATCAACATCATCGACACACCGGGTCACGTTGACTTCACGATTGAAGTTGAGCGTTCGCTCCGTGTTCTTGATGGTGCCGTTGCAGTATTCGACTCGGTTGCAGGTGTTGAGCCTCAGTCCGAGACTGTTTGGCGTCAGGCCGACAAATACGGTGTTCCGCGTATGTGTTTCGTCAATAAGATGGACCGCATGGGCGCGAATTTCGAGCGCTGTGTCGACATGATCAAAGAGCGCCTCGGTGCCAAAGCGTTGGTTATCCAGCTGCCAATCGGTGCCGAAGCTGAGTATGAAGGCCTGATCGACCTGGTGAAAAACAAGGAAGTTCTCTGGAAAGGCGAAGACCTTGGCGCGTCATACGACTATGTAGACATCCGCCCGGAGCTCGCTGATGCCGCTGAAGCAGCGCGCATGGAAATGATCGAGACAGCTGTAGAAGCTGACGAAGAGCTGATGGAAAAATACCTCGAAGGTGAAGAGCTCACTGAAGAGGAATTGAAAACCGCTATTCGTAAAGGCACGATCGCTGGTGAGTTTGTTCCGGTTCTCAATGGTACCGCGTTCAAAAACAAAGGCGTGCAGCCTTTGCTGGATGCTGTTGTTGATTTCATGCCTGCGCCAACAGATGTTGCGGCGATCAACGGTGTTGACGCACACGACAACGACAAAGAAATCGTTCGTAAGTCTGACGACGACGAGCCGTTTTCGGCGCTTGCGTTCAAGATCATGAACGATCCTTTCGTAGGCTCGCTGACTTTCTGTCGTATCTACTCAGGTGTTCTGGAGACCGGTACGCAGGTGATGAACTCGGTTAAGCAGCGCAAGGAAAAAGTTGGTCGTATGCTTGAAATGCATGCCAACAACCGGGAAGACCTCAAGGAAGCACGTGCTGGTGATATCATCGCACTGGCAGGCCTGAAGTCCACCACAACCGGTGACACCCTTTGTGCCAACAACAGCCAGGTTATTCTGGAGCGTATGGAGTTCCCGGATCCGGTTATCTCCGTTGCTGTTGAGCCAAAGACCAAAGCTGACCAGGAGAAGATGGGTATCGCCCTGAACCGCCTGGCCGCTGAGGATCCAAGTTTCCGTGTCGCTTCTGACGAAGAAAGCGGCCAGACTGTGATTTCCGGCATGGGCGAGCTGCACCTCGACATTCTGGTTGATCGCATGAAGCGTGAGTTCAAGGTTGAGTGTAGCGTTGGTGCGCCTCAGGTTGCATACCGCGAGAGCTTCGCGAAAGCTGTTGAAATTGATTACACGCACAAGAAGCAGTCTGGTGGTTCTGGTCAGTTTGGCCGTGTGAAAATGGTTGTTACTCCAGGTGAGCGTGGTTCTGGCTTTGAGTTCATTGATGAAATCAAGGGCGGTAACATTCCGAAAGAATACATTCCTGGCGTTGAAAAAGGCATCAAGGACATCGCCGAAAGCGGTGCGCTGATCGGCTTCCCGATCATCGACTTCTCGGTTCGTCTGATCGACGGTGCGTACCACGATGTGGATTCGAGCGTTCTGGCGTTTGAGATCGCGGGTCGCGGTGCAACACGTCAGGCTGCAGAAGAAGCAGGTATCCGGCTCCTGGAGCCAGTAATGAAGGTCGAGGTCGTGACCCCGGAAGACTATATGGGTGATGTGATCGGTGACCTGAACAAACGTCGTGGTCAGATCCAGGGGTCCGAGACCCGTGGTCCGAACACGGTAGTAAATGCAATGGTTCCGCTGGCGAACATGTTTGGTTACGTGAATGAGCTTCGCTCTTTCTCACAGGGCCGGGCAACCTTCTCCATGCAGTTTGACCATTACGAAGCGGTTCCGCAGGCAGTTGCTGAAGAAGTTAAAGCAAAGCTTGCAGGATAATTTAACAACAAAAAAGCGTTATGGACCCCTTGGTAAACAAGGGCCGATAGAAAGGTTTTAAAATGGCTAAAGAGAAGTTTGAGCGTAATAAGCCGCACTGTAACGTTGGCACGATTGGTCACGTTGACCATGGTAAGA
>CANMRM010000007.1 GCA_947500295.1 uncultured Kordiimonas sp. | reverse complement strand
GGTGGGCGATGACAGGCTCGAACTGCCGACCCTCTCGGTGTAAACGAGATGCTCTACCAACTGAGCTAATCGCCCGTTTCCACTGCGGTGAGCGCGCTTTTAGGCAAATTTGGGAGCGGTGTCTAGCCCTAAATTTTTATTTTGCTCTTTCAATGAAAAACGGCCAGAGCAAGCGCCCTGACCGTTCCTCGAATAGTCGCGTTTCCGGCTTAGCCGTTAACTGCGTCCTTAAGGCCTTTACCAGCCTTGAACTTAGGCTGCTTAGAGGCCGGAATGTCGATCTCTTCACCCGTGCGTGGGTTACGGCCTTTAGTGGCCGCGCGGTTTGCTACAGAAAATGTACCAAAACCTACAAGACGAACATCACCACCAGATGACAAAGCACCTGAGATTGCATCAAAAACTGCGTCTACTGCTTTACCAGCGTCTGCTTTAGAAAGATCCGCTGCATCTGCAACGCTTGCGATCAAATCGTTTTTATTCAAGGTATCCCCCTCTGAGTTGAAGAGTGATTCCGGGAAGAAGCCCCGAAATGCGAACGCAGTTTAATCCTGTAATTTTCGCAATGTCAAAGCAAAAAACCGCAGAAAACTGCGGTTTTTAGCTTTTTTTTCCTTGAATTTTTTTTAATTACACACAAGGCGGTCAATGAGTCGTCATTTCACCTTCACTTTGGGCCGTATCTGACTTCAATTCCTCGAGTGCTTTTTCCTCATCCCACTCTAGAGGTTCAAGGTCCCTCGCCAAAGCATGTTCCAGCACTTCGTCGACTGTTGAAACCGCAACGATTTCAAGGCCTTTCTTGACATTATCCGGTATTTCAGCGAGATCTTTTTCGTTCTCCTGAGGGATCAAAACCTTTGTGATTCCGCCCCGCAAAGCCGCCAGCAGTTTCTCTTTAAGCCCACCAATTGGCAGAACACGACCGCGAAGTGTAACCTCTCCGGTCATTGCAATGTCTTTCCGGACGGGAATGCCAGTCAGCACCGAAACCATAGATGTACACATAGCAACTCCCGCTGAAGGGCCATCTTTTGGAGTCGCTCCTTCCGGAACGTGAATATGAAGGTCCCGCTTTTCAAAGAATTTGGGGTGAATGCCAAAATCAACACAACGCGAATGCACATATGACCAGGCTGCCTGGATCGATTCTTTCATGACATCGCCAAGCTTGCCCGTTTGCTTCACCAGTCCTTTGCCCGGAACAGTAACTGATTCGATCGTCAGTAATTCACCACCAACCTCCGTCCATGCCAAGCCTGTGGTGGCTCCAACCTGGTCATCGACTTCTGCCTGACCATAACGGAAACGACGCACTCCGGCATACTGAGAGAGGTTTCTAGACGTCAGGGAGATTTTGTCCTTGGATCCTTCGACAATTTCCTTAAGGCCTTTACGCGCCAGTTTGGCAATTTCCCGCTCGAGACTTCGGACGCCGGCTTCCCGAGTGTAATAACGGATCACATCTTTAAGGGCGCCATCAGAAATCGCCCACTCGCCTTCTTTCAGGCCGTGATCCCGAATCTGTTTTGGAATCAAATGCCTTTTGGCAATTTCGAGTTTTTCATCTTCGGTGTAGCCAGAAAGGTGGATAATTTCCATGCGGTCCTTCAATGGCCCGGGCATATTTAATGAGTTTGCAGTGGTGACAAACATTACGTTCGAGAGATCATAATCGATTTCAAGATAGTGATCATTGAACTTGTTGTTTTGTTCCGGATCCAGCACCTCAAGCAACGCTGAAGCAGGGTCTCCTCTGAAGTCCTGCCCCATTTTGTCGATCTCGTCCAACAGGAACAACGGATTTGTCGTACCGGCCTTTTTCATCGACTGCATCACCTTGCCAGGCATTGAGCCAATGTAGGTGCGGCGATGGCCGCGAATCTCGGCTTCATCCCGCACACCACCGAGGGAAAAACGCACAAACTCACGCCCTGTGGCTTTGGCGATCGATTTTCCGAGCGATGTTTTACCCACCCCGGGTGGTCCAACCAGACACAAAATAGGTCCCTTGAGCTTTTTGGCCCGTTGCTGGACAGCAAGATACTCGATGATACGTTCCTTGACTTTTTCCAGCCCGTAGTGGTCAACGTCCAAAATCTTCTGAGCGCGGGTGATATCTTTGATAACCCGACTCTTCTTGCCCCACGGCACGCCAAGCATCCAATCCAGGAAGTTTCGCACCACAGTAGCTTCAGCTGACATCGGGCTCATGGACTTGAGCTTTTTCAATTCAGCAAGAGATTTCTCCCGCGCCTCTTTCGATAGCTTCGTGCTCTTGATCTTTTCTTCCAGTTCCTGGGTTTCTTCGCGACCATCATCGCCCTCACCCAGTTCTTTCTGGATCGCTTTCATTTGCTCGTTCAGGTAATATTCGCGCTGAGTTTTCTCCATCTGGCGTTTCACGCGGCCGCGAATTTTCTTTTCCACCTGCAAAACACCGATTTCGCCTTCCATGAAGCTGAAAATCTGTTCCAGGCGTTCAGTAACCGAAATGGTGGACAGGAGTTTTTGCTTGTCTTCAATTTTAAGAGCCAGATGGCTGGCAACCGTATCGGCAAGCTTGGCGGCTTCTTCAATCTGACTAATAGTGACCAGAACTTCAGCCGGTATCTTTTTGTTGAGCTTCACGTAGTTCTCGAACTGGGTCACCACTGTCCGAGCGAGTGCCTCCACTTCATCATCGCTGGAGACTTCACCCGCGAGCAGCGTGGCTTCTGCTTCAAAATAATCGTCTTCACGCACAAATTGGTCAATTTGTGCACGATTGAAACCTTCAACCAGCACCTTCACAGTGCCATCGGGCAGCTTCAAAAGCTGAAGAACAGAGGCTACCGTACCGACCTCAAAAACATCCGCAGGTGACGGGTCGTCTTCGCTCGCCTCTTTTTGTGCCACCAGCAAAATCTGTTTGTCTTTCGACATAACTTCTTCAAGCGCACGTACTGATTTGTCACGCCCAACAAAGAGGGGGACAATCATATGAGGAAAGACGACAATATCTCTCAGCGGCAATACTGGGAGGGTAACTTTGTTGAGTTCTTCTTGACCGGAATCAGGCATTTGGCACAACCTTTTGTACAAATTTGGCTTCTAAGCATGAATTTTAGGGTAAAAAGCCACGTCAAGGAACGTGTAATTAGTGAAATCAGGCTTTAAACTCAAAAAAACTGCCCTTAAACAGCATTTGGGGCCTGAAACCGATGTTTCAAGCCCCAAAAATATCTCAAAATGGTGAAAAGTCAGGCTGGCTGGTCTGCCTCTTCACGCCGCTCGGCATAAATCTGCAAAGGACTCGACTTTTCATTCACAACATCGCCGTTGATGACAATTTCCTCAACGCCGTCCAGTGTTGGTAGATCAAACATCGTATCAAGCAGCGTGTTTTCCATGATCGAACGCAAACCCCGGGCCCCTGTTTTTCGCTCGATGGCCTTTTGGGCAACCGCAAACAATGCATCTTCCGTGAAAGTCAGCTTCACCTCTTCCATATTGAAAAGGCTTTGATACTGCTTTAGCAGGGCATTTTTTGGCTCACCGAGAATTTGCACCAGCGCATCCTCGTCCAGGTCTTCCAGAGTTGCAATAACCGGCAAGCGGCCAACAAACTCAGGGATCAACCCAAACTTCAGAAGATCCTCTGGCTCGGTTCCAGCAAGCACTTCTCCAACACCCCGATCATCGGGGGCACTCACAGTTGCGCCAAAGCCAATTGATTTACCCTGGAGCCTTGACGCGATAACTTTGTCCAGTCCGGCAAATGCACCGCCGCAGATAAACAATATGTTTGTCGTGTCTACCTGAAGGAATTCTTGCTGTGGATGCTTTCGCCCCCCCTGAGGTGGAACGCTGGCCACAGTGCCTTCCATAATTTTCAAGAGGGCTTGCTGAACACCCTCCCCCGATACGTCACGCGTGATGGAAGGGTTGTCAGATTTGCGACTGATCTTGTCGACTTCATCGATATAGACAATTCCGCGCTGCGCTCGCTCGACATTATAATCAGCAGACTGCAGCAATTTCAGAATGATGTTTTCCACGTCTTCGCCGACATAACCAGCTTCAGTCAATGTCGTTGCGTCCGCCATGGTAAACGGCACGTCCAGTATCCGGGCAAGTGTTTGCGCAAGCAGTGTCTTACCGCAACCCGTAGGACCGACCAGCAGGATGTTGGATTTTGCCAGTTCAACATCGTTATTGGAGGATGCGTGGTGTAAGCGTTTGTAGTGGTTGTGAACCGCGACGGACAAAACCTTTTTCGCCGATGCTTGCCCGATCACATAATCGTCCAGCACTCCAAGGATTTCCTGCGGTGTAGGAACTCCTTCGCCGCCTTTGGCAAGGCTACCTTTGCTTTCTTCCTTGATGATGTCATTGCACAACTCAACGCACTCATCGCAAATGAAAACCGTAGGGCCTGCGATAAGTTTGCG
Organism: uncultured Kordiimonas sp.; assembly: GCA_947500295.1. Classification (GTDB taxonomy): domain Bacteria; phylum Pseudomonadota; class Alphaproteobacteria; order Sphingomonadales; family Kordiimonadaceae; genus Kordiimonas. The sequence goes on along the minus strand of CANMRM010000007.1, from coordinate 155,903 downwards.
GACTTCATGCTGGCTTTTGCCGCAGAAGGAGCAATAAAGCGTGTTCTTGGAGTCGTTATTCGTCAAATCTGTCACCGTAAAATACTCACACTTCTTTCCAGTATCGTAGACCGGTTAAAAAGAAGCTTACAACAAAAAAAACTTTTACAATTCGTGATCGTTGAAGCTGTTACTGCACCCAAAAGCCTATTTACTGTCATCCGGTGCTTCGCGGGATGTATAAACTTCGTCAATCAGACCAAATTCTTTGGCTTCTTCCGGACTCATAAAAGTGTCCCGGTCCATCGCCGCCTCAACCTTAGCCAGTTTTTGTCCTGTATGCTTGACATATATTTCGTTAAGCCGTTGGCGCATCTTCAGAATTTCTTTTGCCTGAATTTCTATGTCCGCCGCCATGCCCTGTGCTCCACCAGAGGGCTGATGGATCATTACGCGTGAGTTCGACAACGCATAACGCATACCCGGCTCTCCACCCGCCAAAAGTAGAGACCCCATAGAGCATGCCTGCCCGATGCAGATTGTAGCCACTTTGGGACGGATATATTGCATGGTGTCATACATTGCGAGGCCACTAGTAACCACACCCCCCGGGGAGTTAATGTAGAAGGAGATATCTTTGCTTGGGTCCTCGGCCTCCAGGTAAAGCAGTTGCGCAACCACAAGACTGGAAACCGTGTCATCCACCTGCCCGGTCAAAAACACGATGCGTTGGCGCAGAAGCATAGAGAAAATGTCAAATGAGCGTTCGCCTCGATTTGTTTGCTCAACAACCATTGGAACCAAGGCGCTGGAGAGTTCACTCATAATATCTTTCATTCATTACTCCCGTGGGTAAAAATCACTCAAAACCAGAATATAAGCTGCTTGGCCAATCCTGTAGCAAGCTGCCAGAAAACCCGCAAGCTAATTACTGAGCATGGTTCGATAATGTGGGGCGCCACATTTGTTTTTAAAGGCCAAAAAAATATGGGAGTCCATTTGGACCCCCATACCTGTCAAACCAAACAAAGGTTTTGATTTATGATTTGTCTGTTGCCTTTTTTGCAGGCGCTTTTTTCGCTGGAGCCTTTTTAGCTGCAGGTTTTTTTGCGGCTGCCTTCTTTGGTGCGGCTTTTTTCGGAGCCGCCTTCTTGGCAGGAGTTTTTTTCGCAGTGGCTTTTTTAGGGGCAGCCTTCTTCGGAGCAGCTTTCTTCTTGCTTTTGCCCGGGTTGGCTTCTTCTTCGTCAAGCGCCCTAACTGCAGCTTCAAGTTCGTCGCGAGTAACCGTTTTGTCGGTCAGCTCTGACTGTTCGAGCACGAAGTCCACAACTTTTTCTTCAAACACAGGCGCACGCAACTGGGCACGTGCCTCTTCATTGCTCTGGAAATACTCAAATACCTGAGCTTCCTGTCCGGGGAAACGCCGGGCTTCTTCGATAATACGCCGGTTCACTTCTTCCTGCGTTACCTCAACCTTGTTGGCAACACCAATTTCGGACAGCAACAATCCGAGACGCACACGGCGTTCAGCAATGGCATGGAACTCGTCGGCCTCCGCTTTGTCCGCAGGCTCTTCCATACCTTCAAAATCTTCAGGCTGTGCTTCACCAGACTGAATAGCGTCCCGCTTGATCTGTTCCCAAATCTGACGGAATTCCAGATCCACCATGCCCTGCGGTACAGCAAAATCGTATGTGTCAGCCAGGACATCAAGCAACGCTCTCTTCATGTGAGCACGTGTCAGGCTATTGTTGTCTGTTTCCAGTTGGCCCTTCACACTCTCGCGTAGCGCGGCGAGATCATCAAAGCCCATGTTTTTGGCCAGATCATCATCAATAGCAGCTTCCGCCGGCTTCCTTACTTCGAGAAGGTCAACCGTAAATTCCGCTACTTTGCCAGCAAGATGCTCAGCTTGATATGGATCCGGGAAGGTAACTTCAACGACCTTGTTGTCGCCCGCTTTGGCACCCACCAGCTGCTCTTCAAAACCCGGGATAAACATACCCGAGCCAAGTTCAAGCTGGAAATCTTCGCCCGCGCCGCCGTCAAATTCTTCTCCATCAACACGGCCTACATAATTAATGAGGACCGCATCTCCCTCTTTGGCTTTCGTCGTTTTGGCAGCCTTTTTGAAGGACTTTTGCTGCCCGGCAATCCGCTCAAGGAAACCGTCGATTGAAGGTTCGTCTACTTCGGCAACCCAGCGCTCAAGGGCCGGTGCATTAAAACCTTCAACATCTATCTCAGGCAAAACTTCAACGGTAAGGGTATATTCAAGGTCTTTGCCTGTCTCGAATTCGCCTTCCATGTCGACTTCGGGACGCAGCGCCGGTTTCAGCTTTTTCTCTTCGAAGAGCTTGGCTGACGATTCCTGCATAGTTTCCTGCAGGAGCTGGCCCTGGGCGCGCTCACCGTGCATGCGGCGCAGCAACGACAGGGGCGCCTTGCCTGGGCGAAAGCCTTTAATGTTAGCTGTTGCGCGAAATTCCGTCAGGATTGCATCAAGCCGTGCATCCAGATCTTTGGCGGGTACGATAACTTTGTATTCGTGTTTCAGGCCTTCAACCTGCAGTTCTTCGATCTGCATGTCTTACATCTCTCTTTTCGTTTGTTTTGCTGCCCAGGTCTTCACACACTTTGTTTTGGTGCGGGCGGAGGGACTTGAACCCCCACGTCCTAGGACACTAGAACCTAAATCTAGCGCGTCTACCAATTTCGCCACGCCCGCACTATCCAAACAGAAGCCTTGAAAGCCAACAAAGACTTTGCAAATGACTGCCTATGCCTGTGAAGTGGTCAAGACCACTGCAGCCGACATACCCAAACGTAGGGCATATCTCGCCGTTTGGACGCGCTTATACCAGCAGCACTGAGGAGCACAAGCATTTTTGTGCAAAGAATGGATTTATGCTGGGAAAACCGTGAAGACTGCAACTAGGGCAAAACCTTTGGGATAACATCCAGAAGGTCAGACGCGATAAGTCCCCTGCCCGCATTCATCCCGGACTCTCCATGCAGCCAAACCCCGGCTGATGCGGCTTCAAAAGCTGGCATTCCCTGGGTGATAAGGCCACATATCATGCCTGAAAGCACATCGCCCGTGCCGCCAATCGACAACCACGAAGGTGCGTTAGTGGCTATACTAGCCCGTCCGTCAGGCGCCGCAACCACAGTTGAAACACCTTTTAGAACCACAACACTCTTTGTTGCCCTGGCTGCCTCTTTTGCGGCAGCAACCCGGTCCGCACGAAAATCCAGTGAAGGAAACAATTTCGCAAATTCGCCCTCGTGCGGTGTTAGGACCAGCTCAGGTGACTTGAGGTCGTTGATGATATCCGAGCGCCCCACGAGGCTGGCCAGCGCATCAGCGTCCAGAACCAGGGACTTGTTTTTGGCGCCTACTTGTTTGACAAGTTCTACGGTCTTTTCCCCGCGGCCTGCACCCGGGCCCACCAGAACCGCCTTAATCCGCGGATCGTTGACGATACCCATAAATCCGAATGCGCTGTCGAAACGACGCACCATAACGTCCATGAGGGCTGAGGCCTGCACCGGGTAGGTCTCTGTTGGGGCTGCAAGCGTCACAAGCCCGGCCCCTACCCTAAGCCCTGCAAGGCTGGCCAGCCGAGAAGCCCCTAACGTCGGTTCCTTTCCACCCAAAACCAGCATATGACCGCGTTCGTATTTGTGAGTTTGTGGCCCTGAATATGGGAAGCTCTGTCCCCATAACGTCGGGATGTTTTCAAACTCCCGCGGTGTAATTTCAGACAGTGCAGTTTCCGGGACACCAATATTTACTACATGGATATTGGTATTTCCGCCGCAAAAGTATCGTCCAGGAACAAGAGTATGGCCCGGTTTCTTGAACATGAATGTAACCGTAGCGCCGGCTTCGATGCATGCACCCAAAGGTTTCCCGGTATCAGAGCACAGGCCGGAAGGCACATCTGCGGCCAGCACAAATGTCCCCGACTCATTTACAGCTTCGATAATGGAAGCAAATTCGCCTTCGACCGGTTTGCTAAGCCCTGTGCCGAGCAAACAATCAATTATGGCCGCCGCGTCCGAAAACCCGGTTATTGAGAGAGGTTCGACTTCACCGCGCCACTTGCCCGCTGCGCCTTTTGCATCGCCTTTCAATGCGCTCGGCAACACCGAACATCGCAGTGATACCGGGTAACCAAGCTCGTCCAGATACCGAGCCGCTACAAATCCATCGCCACCGTTATTACCCGGGCCGCAGAGGACAATGACAGTACCCCCTGCCTCGAGTGGCGTCCCGATATAGTCAGCGACCGTATCGGCGATGGCTTTGCCGGCAGCGTCCATCAAGGCCGCACCTTTAATGCCACTTTCTATGGCCAGTGCATCAAGCTTCCTGGACTCATCTGCGCCCAAAAGGATATGCGCATTCTGTTTTGAATAGACCGCCACGGTTCCCCCCAAGAGCAGTGAGCCGACGCACACAGATAACGCAGAATGGTGCGAAAAGAGGGAACGCCGGGAATCGGCGCAGTTTAACAAAAGAAAAAAGCCCCGAAAGGGGCAAACAAAAAAAAACTTCAGAATGGGGCGAGTGACCGGATTCGAACCGGCGACATCCAGCACCACAAGCTGGCGCTCTAACCTACTGAGCTACACCCGCCTCACTTCTGAAGGTGCGACGTTTTATGACGAGCAAGATCGTTTCGTCAAGACGGATAATTGCATTTTTTGATACCGCCCGGAATTAAATCCTTTCCGCCATGTGGTGACGAAACAGACATCTGCCTAATTTTTAAGCAAAAGGAAGGCTTGCAGCGCGACAATTTATTGTCATGAACGGCTGATGGCCGCCGAATTTGGCCCAAACCTCAGATTGGCACAATGTCTGCTATTGGCCGGGTACAATAATTATAAGGTTTTGGGAAATGAAGAAGATCGAGGCAATCATCAAGCCGTTCAAGCTGGACGACGTGAAAGAGTCCCTCAACGAAGTCGGTATATCCGGAATCACGGTTATAGAGGCCAAAGGATTTGGCAGGCAGAAAGGCCACACCGAGCTCTACCGCGGGGCAGAGTATGTTGTCGATTTTGTGCCGAAGGTGAAACTGGAAGTCGTCGTTGAATCAAGTCAGGCCGAACGCGCTGTGGAAGCCATTAAAAACGCTGCCCACACAGGTCGCATTGGTGATGGCAAAATATTTGTCAGCACTGTTGAGGAAGCCATTCGCATCAGAACCGGCGAAACGGGAACAGACGCAATTTAGGGCTCGTCACCTAATCCATTGCAATTTCAGGAATTTTAAACAGGGAACTATATAATGCCGAAGTATAAAGACTTAAACATTGAGAGCTTTCTCGAGCTTGTCAAAGAAACCGGAGCCGAGTGGGTTGACCTTCGTTTTACTGATCCAAAGGGCAAATGGCAGCACCTGACCATGTGTGCAGACGTTGTCGATGAGGACATGCTTACCGACGGTATTATGTTTGACGGCTCCTCCATCGAAGGCTGGAAAGCAATCAATGAGTCCGACATGATTTTGATGCCCGACCTGAGTTCGGCGACGCTGGACCCGTTCACCGCCGACGTAACAGTGGTTTTGTTCTGTGACATCCTTGAGCCGTCAACAGGCCAGCCATATGACCGGGATCCTCGCTCAACGGCGAAAAAGGCTGAAGCCTTCCTGAAGTTTTCGGGTGTCGGTGACACTGCCTATTTCGGACCTGAACCAGAGTTCTTTGTTTTTGACGATGTCAAATTCAAGGTTGGATACAACGGTGCCATGTACCAGCTGGATGACGTGGAAGGCCCCTACAACAGCGAAAAAGACTATGGCGAAGGCAACTATGCTCACCGTCCGCGCGCCAAGGGTGGCTACTTTCCCGTCGCCCCGGTAGACAGCTGTGTTGATCTTCGCGGTGAAATGGTCAAGGTGATGAAAGAAATGGGGCTGTCCATGGACAAGCACCATCATGAGGTTGCCGCGAGCCAGCACGAACTGGGTATTACCTTCTCCACGCTGACGTCAACAGCCGATCAGGTTCAGGTTTACAAGTATGTTGTTCACCAGACAGCCCATACCTATGGCAAAACAGCGACCTTCATGCCAAAGCCTGTCGCTGCTGACAATGGGTCCGGCATGCATACGCATATGTCCATCTGGAAAGAAGGTAAGCCAACCTTTGCCGGCAACGGATATGCTGATCTCTCTGAAACTGCGCTCTATTACATTGGCGGCATCATCAAGCACGCAAAAGCTATCAACGCCTTCACAAACCCAACAACCAACAGCTACAAGCGATTGACGCCAGGCTTTGAAGCACCGGTGTTGCTGGCCTATTCAAGCCGCAACCGCTCTGCATCCTGCCGTATCCCGTATACAGCTAGTCCGAATGCAAAACGAGTTGAAGTGCGTTTCCCTGACGCCCTGGCAAATCCTTATTATGCCTTCGCTGCCATGCTGATGGCGGGCCTTGATGGAATCGAGAACAAAATTCATCCCGGCGACGCCATGGACAAGGACCTCTATTCTTTGCCACCGGAAGAGTTGAAAGGTGTGCCGACCGTTGCCGGATCGCTTCGGGAAGCGCTTGACGCCTTGGATGGAGACCGTGATTTCCTCAAGCGCGGAGATGTATTCTCCGACGACCAGATCGACGCCTATCTTGACCTGAAGTGGGCAGAAGTCGCAACACTCGAACTTACGCCGCATCCCGCCGAGTTTGATATGTACTACAGCGCATAGGCTTGAGTTCCATACAAGAACATCGAAGAGGCTCCTTTTTTAGGAGCCTCTTTGTTGTTTTTTCCTACCGCGTCAAACCAAAGCGTTTGTGAACTCATGAAGTGCCGAGTGTTCTCTTAACCCGCCGTCTCGCGCGGAAGAATATGCTGTAAACTCGGGCTATCAGAAGCCAAAACAATCCCCCATGCGATCTTACAATTGCCCTCAACTCATCTGCCCCTCCGTTCGTTGAGGAAAAGCCGCCCTGATCGTGAAAAGCAACTGTGGTGGTTCCCATCACAATCTTAAGGCCGGTTTTTTTTAACCGAATGTTGAGGTCGTAGTCGGCAAAGGTTGGGTATTTAAGATTGTAAGGCCATAAACACTGCCGGGAATAGAATGTTCCCTGATGATGCAACGTGTTCCGATAATGCAGTTTCAACCCATTCGACGGCTTAAAAAGCCTGCCATCGCTTAACGAAACGGGATATGAAGCACAGGCAACATCATCGGACAACAGACGCAACTCCGCCAATGGCAGGTGCAGGATGCGATCTCCGTTGCAAATGTGAAGCACAAAACGCCCAGAGCAAAGTTCAATAGCCTTATTCATTGCGTCATAAATGCCATTGTCAGGCTCAGATACGAAGGCCGCAAAGTGAGATCGGTACTTCGCAAGGATTTCCAACGTTCCGTCGGTTGATCTCCCATCAACAACAACCAGCTCCACTTCGTCACAAAGAAAATTGATCAGGTTTCGCAAAACATCTTCAATTTCTCCAACGTTGTTCATCACAACTGTGACGATGGAAATAGTCGGATTAGCTGACATAAACATCGTTTCTGAAATTGGCTTAGGAGCGTAATGGGGCAACAAACAAATGGATGTTAAAATTAACACATTTTACTGACCAGGCAAGGCCTGCCGGTCCAGTCCCGAAATGGTGGCATAGGACGTAGGTAGTATCCGCTTTTTTCTGTGTGTTTACTTTTTGGCAAGGGGTGACTACTAGTGTTGGGCATTGGGGGGGTAACTGTAACGGCACGAGCATCGGGAACGCTGCACAATGCAAGTTGAGTACACAGCAGAACAACTGAAAATACAACCACAGCTGGCTGCAGCAAATATCAATCCCGACAGCTTTCTGGCAACGGATTATCTCAACCACTTCAACGAGATTGTTATGTTGATGGAGATGATTCCCGACATGCCTGAACTGCTTGAAGAAGCCATCGAGTGGTCACCCAAAAGCTACAGCCAACATTTCGAAGAAAGCGGCTTTCAGGCCAAGGACCTTGCCGTCCAAGCATATGTGCTGGCCCCCGGCATATTCCGGGAGCCCTTTGAAAAGATCTGCAATGAAATGCAGACCATTATTCAAAACACTCTCAAAGGGCTTACTGCTGTGAACGTGATAGAGCGTGGCATGTCTATGGCAGCTCAGGAATTGATCCGTGCCCGCATTGAAAACCTGCAAAAATTGCTGATGACACTCAATCAATTAATCCACGGCAAGATCGACGAAGTTCAAACAGTTACGGTGTCAACTGCCTCGCAAGAGGACGTTCAGTCCCAGGAAGACATTGACAAACTGTTTGATTGAGGTGTTTGGCAACTAGGCTCTTATGAATTCCTGCTTATCAGCCAGGGTCGACAAAGAGACTATTTTCATCAAGTCTGGATGATTCTCTCTTGTTAATCTGACCAGAGGGTATTGGCTGGCTGTCACACTGAGCACGTTCTCAACAATCCAGACCGGGGCGCCCTGTGCAGCTTGGGCATATTTGTCGCCAATTTCTGGCGTTTCTCCCGCACAGGTGTACTGTTCAGGCTCATGCGACCTGCGACTGATCGAGCCGGTCATCCTGTGCCAGAAATTTGTCGCGAAAGTCTGAGCCATTGTTCTACCTTTCCCGCCCCACACAAATAGTAGCCACACAATCTTTCTCAATGATTAACGGCTCGACTTGTATTTGATAAACTGGACGCTGTATCACAAGATATAGCATATATTGCCACAATTCAACACAGCATATGGTAGACTAGGCCATGAGCCAAGAAAACTGCGGCTTTGCTTGACGTCCGCCTATCCGCAAGCTACGTCTTGGGCGTTAACAGTATGGGTGGGGTTATGAGCGACCTGTTTGAAGTTTCGCAGACCAAGACCGAATATTCCGCAAAAGATATTGAAGTGCTTGAGGGACTAGAGCCAGTACGCCAGCGTCCGGGCATGTATATTGGTGGTACTGATGAAAGAGCTTTGCATCACCTGGTTGCGGAAGTACTCGACAATTCCATGGACGAGGCCGTTGCTGGTCATGCCACGCGAATTAACGTCTCTATGCACGAAGATGGATCAATTTCGCTGAGTGACAACGGCCGCGGCATTCCCATTGATCCGCACCCGAAATTTCCCAAAAAGTCAGCCCTTGAAGTCATTTTGACTACCCTGCATTCCGGCGGCAAATTCAGTTCGGATGCGTACGCAACATCTGGGGGTCTTCACGGGGTTGGCGTATCTGTTGTGAATGCCTTGTCTGAGTGGTTGGCAGTCGAAGTTGCTCGCGACAAGAGGCTTTACCGGCAGAGCTTTGCGCGCGGTGCCGCGATCGGATCTTTGGAAGATATGGGCTCAGTGGCAAATCGCCGTGGGACCAAGGTGACATTCCTGCCAGACCACGAGATATTCGGAAAAAAAGCCCGCTTAAAGCCCGCACGGGTATATGCCATGGCCAGATCCAAAGCATATTTGTTCCGCGGTGTCGAAATTCGGTTCAAATGTGTCCCTGACTTAATTTCTGACGGTGACGAAACGCCTCAGGAGGCCACCCTGCACTTCCCAGGTGGCCTGGCGGACTATCTGAAGGACACCATGAAAAAACGAACCTGTGTCACTGAAGAGCCTTTCGATGGTCTGGTTCCTTTCCCTGATGAGCAGGGGCGAGTTGAATGGGCAATTCAATGGCCGGAGTTCGGAGACGGATTCTCAAACAGCTACTGCAACACCATCCCTACACCGCAGGGCGGAACACATGAAACCGGCTTGCGAAGTGCGCTGCTACGCGGTTTAAAAGCTTATGCGGATGTTGCGGGCAATAAAAAGGCCGCCAATCTAACTCTTGATGATGTATGCGGCTCATCCTGCAGCATGTTGTCGGTCTTTATTCGGGAGCCGCAATTTCAGGGCCAGACAAAAGACAAGCTCTCTACTCCGGAAGCACAACGGTTGACTGAAAACGCGGTTCGCGACGCTTTTGACCATTGGCTGGCAGACCACCCGGACAGAGCTAACGGCTTGTTGACATGGGCGCTGGAGCGTTTGGAAGAGCGCCTGCGGCGCAGGCAGGAAAAAGAAATCCAGCGCAAGACGGCTGTCAGTAAAAGAAAACTGCGCCTGCCGGGGAAACTGACAGATTGCTCCAGCGATGGCGCTGAGGGAACCGAGATCTATATTGTTGAGGGAGACAGTGCGGGAGGCTCAGCCAAACAAGCCCGGGACCGCAAAACACAGGCTATTCTCCCTATCCGCGGTAAAATCCTGAATGTCGCCTCTGCCACCCGCGACAAAATTGCTGCCAATCAGGAAATACGTGATCTTATTCAGGCTTTAGGTTGTGGTACGCGAGACCAATACGACGGAGAGTCTCTCAGGTACGAAAAAGTAGTCATCATGACCGATGCCGACGTGGACGGAGCACACATTGCCACGCTGCTGATGACCTTTTTCTTTCAGGAAATGCCAGGTCTAGTCCGTGACGGAAGACTTTACCTGGCGCAACCGCCCCTTTATCGACTGGCAAAAGGCGGAACAGTCTTTTACGCAAGGGACGACGAGCACAAAGACGAACTGCTTGCCACCGAATTTAAAGGGAAATCAAACATTGAACTGAGCCGTTTCAAAGGGCTTGGTGAAATGCCACCCGGACAATTGAAAGAAACAACAATGGCACGCGCAAATCGTACGTTGCTGCGCGTTACACTGCCCCCAGAGTATGCTGAGCGCGCTCAAGTAAACACATTGGTGGATGATCTGATGGGCAAAAAGCCGGAAAAGCGCTTTGAATTCATTCGAGACAATGACGCAGATCTTGAAGCACTGGATATTTGATATCGGTTACTGTCACATAAATGCGGCATTTGAACTGGATTCATAAGGGTTCCGGATGTCAGTCTGCGCTCAATCGTTGACTTTGCCCTTCCCCTGCCTATTCTGCGCCCAAATTGTCATATCAACTGTCGAGAAATAGTATGGGTTTTGAACTACTTGGGCTTAGCGAACCAACGCTTAAAGCTGTTGCGGACGCTGGCTACACAGAACCCACGCCGATTCAGACGCAAGCTGCACCACAAGTCCTCATGGGACGAGACGTTCTTGGCATAGCGCAAACAGGCACCGGCAAAACTGCCAGCTTTACCTTGCCCATGATTGACATATTGGCTGAAGGCCGGGCAAGAGCCAGGATGCCACGTTCTCTCATTCTCGAGCCCACTCGCGAACTTGCTGCACAGGTGGCAGAGAGCTTTGAAAAATACGGAAAAAACCACAAGCTCTCCATGGCTCTGCTCATTGGCGGTGTCAATTTTGCCGATCAGGAAAAAGCCCTGGATAGAGGTGCCGACGTGTTGATTGCCACACCCGGCCGCCTTCTCGACCATTTTGAGCGGGGCAAACTGCTGCTCAATGGCATCGATATCCTTGTGATTGACGAGGCCGACCGCATGCTTGACATGGGTTTCATCCCCGACGTTGAGAAGATTTGTGAGAGGATCACCAAGAAGCACCAAACGCTGTTCTTCTCCGCGACCATGCCACCAGCAATTCAGCGGTTGACCAAAAAATTTCTTGATGACCCGAAAAAAATCGAAGTGTCTCGCCCTGCCACGGCCGGGACCAATATCAAACAGATACTGATAGCAGTTGGCCCCAGAGACAAACGAAAGGCTCTGAGGCAACTGCTCAGAACCGAAGAAATCAAAAACGGTATCATTTTCTGCAACCGCAAAAGAGACGTCAAAGAGGTATTTGCCTCGCTCGGACGACATGATTTCAGTGTTGGCCAGCTTCACGGCGACATGGAACAGCGTGAGCGGATGGAAACGCTGCGCCAGTTCAAGGAAAATGAAATCCAGCTGCTGGTCGCATCTGATGTTGCCGCGCGCGGGCTGGATGTCCCGGACGTCAGTCATGTCTTCAATTTCGACGTCCCCGGCCACCCAGATGATTACGTTCACCGGATTGGTCGCACAGGCCGCGCAGGCCGAAGCGGGACAGCCTATACAATCACGACCAAGTCCAAGATTGACGGTCGCCTTGTAGAAGCAATTGAGGCCCTTACAAAGGCGAAGCTGCCAATAGATGACAATTTCAAGCTGGAGCGAGAATCTCGACCTGGTCGAAAACAAGATTCCGACGACAAGCCGGAAACTGCGCCCGACGATCAGGATAAGCGGCCAGCTCGTGGACGGGGCAAACAGGATCATCGCAGAGATCGCAGCACCGAACGAAGCTCACGCGATCAGAAACGCTGGCCAAGGGATCGCGGCGACGCCAGACTGAACATGGCACCTGACGATATGCCGAAGGAACCATTTGTGGGCATGGGGCCACATGTTCCGGCGTTCCTGCAACAGGATCCCGACAAAAAGCCAAAATAGCTTAGTAGAACGCATCCACCCTTGTCAGTTGGCTTGGGCATTCTACCTTGATGGTAGACACAGGAGGGCCTTGGCATGTCAGACTATGAGAACATTCTTTTTTCCGTTGAAGACGGGCTTGCGACCATCACCCTGAACCGGCCGGACAGCCTTAATGCGCTGTCAAGCGGACTGAAAGCCGATCTTCTGCATGCAATTCGTCGATTAGGAAAGCCCCACAGCGACGTGAGAGCGCTTTTGTTAACCGGTGCAGGCCGGGCGTTTTGTGCCGGTGCAGACCTTACGGAAGGTGGCATGGGCGGCACAGAGCGTGATTTGGGCAAAAGCCTGATGGATGACTATCATCCCATTCTGCTCGAGCTTGCCAATCTCGAAATTCCTGTTCTTTCGGCAATTAACGGTGTGGCCGCTGGCGCGGGTATGTCCATTGCAATTTCGGCTGATATTGTGATCGCGGCTCATTCTGCTTATTTCCTGCAAGCTTTCGTGAATATAGGACTTGTGCCTGATGCCGGAAGTACCTATTTGCTGCCCCGGCTGGTTGGTGGCGCCAGAGCCCGGGCCATGATGATGCTTGGGGAACGAATACCATCTGATCAGGCTCTGGAGTGGGGCCTTATCTATGAAGTGGTGGATGACGATATGATCGAGCTACGTGCCAAAGAGCTTGGCAAGCGTCTCGCCAGCGGCCCTACCCGCGCCCTGACGGGAATTCGCCAGCTTGTCGCCAAGTCGCTCAAGAACAACTATGCGGAACAACTGCAAGAAGAAGCCTTGATGCAGCGAAAAATGGGCAATTCGCAAGATGCCACTGAAGGTGTTATGGCCTTTATCCAGAAGCGTGACGCAAAATTTCAGGGAAAATAGGCCGTTCCGGGCTTGATTTCGCCGCTCCCATGAAATAGCCACTTTTCATTTCCATCAAGGAAATGTAAACAAAGAGATAGTCCGGAACAAACTGGCAACATATGGAAGCGCCTGTGAGCAATCCTTTGGCCATTATTGGTCGTGTTTTTCTAAATTCCCTGGCAGAAATCGGGCGCCTATCCCAGTTCGCCGGCATGTCTATTGCGCATATTCTGCGCCCCCCGATTTATTGGCGACTGGCCCTGCAACAAATGTGGTTGATCGGCTACAACAGTTTGCCGGTGGTTGGGCTGACCGCACTTTTTACCGGCGCGGCACTTGCCCAACAGATTTATGTTGGTGGCAGTCGTTTCAATGCGGAATCTGTGGTGCCTGGCGTGGTCGTTATTGCGATCGTGCGGGAACTGGGACCGGTTCTGGGAGGCTTGATGGTAGCTGGGCGTGTCTCATCTGCCATGGCGGCAGAGCTTGGAACCATGCGGGTCACCGAGCAGATCGATGCATTGACGACCCTTTCAACTGATCCCATCAACTATCTGGTGGTGCCGCGCTTGCTTGCCGCCGTCGTTACCCTGCCCCTTCTTGTTCTTGTTGCCAACATCATCGGTGTATTGGGTGGCTTCATGATTGGGACCGAACGACTGGGACTGAACGCAGGCACCTATCTTCAGGTTACAGCCGATTTCCTGGAGCGCGCGGACGTCATTTCGTCCCTTGTGAAAGCAGGTGTCTTTGGTTTCATCATTGCCCTGATGGGAAGCTACCATGGCTACAATAGCCGCGGCGGCGCACAAGGTGTCGGTAAGGCAACCACAAATGCAGTGGTGTCAGCCTTCATTCTCATCTTGCTGGCGAACCTGATCATTACGGTCATTGTGTTTGGGGACCAGACATGAGCATCCAGCCGATGATCGAAATGAACGGGGTTACTAAAGCTTTCGGGCCAAAAAAAGTCCTGCGCGGCATAGACCTGAAGGTCGATAAGGGTCAGTCCCTCGTCATCATTGGCGGATCCGGCACCGGCAAATCAGTTATGCTCAAATGCATCCTGGGCCTTCTTTCACCCGATGCTGGCTCTATCAAGGTTGATGGTACGGAAGTGACCAAGCTGTCGGCCCGCGACCGCAAGAAAATTCTCTCCAAATTTGGAATGCTGTTTCAGGGTGCGGCGCTGTTCGACAGCTTGCCTGTATGGAAAAATGTCGCATTTGGCCTGATACAGGGCAAAGGCATGAACAAAGCGGAAGCTCGTGAAATAGCGATTGAGAAACTGCGCCGTGTAGGACTTACGCCGGATGTTGGCGATCTTTCGCCAGCAGAATTGTCGGGCGGCATGCAAAAACGGGTCGGCCTCGCGCGTGCTATTGCGTCCGAACCCGAAGTCATCTTCTTTGACGAGCCCACTACGGGGCTCGATCCCATCATGTCGGACGTGATCAATGACCTGATTGTTGAGTGCGTACAAGACCTTGGAGCAACCACACTATCCATTACCCATGATATGGCAAGCGCACGCAAAATCGCGGACCGAGTTGCCATGATCTATGAAGGAAAGATCATCTGGGAGGGCGGCAAACAGGAAGTTGATCACTCAGGCAACGATTATGTGGATCAGTTCATCCATGGAAGCGCCCATGGTCCTATTCAGATGCAGTTGCTGAAACCCTGATGGCAAAACCGCAGAAATCCTTCACGTGTAACGCATGCGGTGCTGTTTACAGCCGGTGGCAAGGCAAGTGCGACGATTGCGGAGACTGGAATACCATAGCCGAGCAGACAGCATCTGTTTCCGGTGCACCGAAGGGGTTGAGCCGAAAAAAAGGCAGTCAAGTCGCTCTGGTTTCCCTTGATGAGCCGATTGACGAAGCTCCGCGGCTTCTGTCCAACATATCTGAGCTTGATCGTGCTCTTGGAGGTGGCCTCGTACCGGGTAGTGCTATCCTGATCGGTGGTGACCCTGGTATTGGCAAATCCACTCTGCTGTTGCAGGTAATGGGCGCACTTGCTCTCAAAGGTGAAGACTGCGTCTATATTTCCGGCGAAGAGGCAACTGCACAGATCCAGATGCGGGCAAACCGGCTGGGCTTGGGCGGCGCGCCACTCAAACTTGGCTGTGAAACAAGCCTTAGGAACATTCTGACAACACTGGATGAAGGCCCTAGCCCGAAGGTTGTGGTGATTGATTCAATCCAGACGATGTTCGCTGACCATGTTGAAGCTGCGCCTGGCACTGTCAGTCAGGTTCGAGTGTGTTCCCATGAGCTGATCAATTTCGCCAAGAAGCGCGGCACCATTATGCTGCTTGTTGGTCATGTGACCAAAGACGGACAGATCGCGGGGCCTCGTGTGCTAGAACACATGGTTGATACAGTGCTCTATTTTGAGGGCGATCGCGGCCATCAGTTCAGAATTCTGCGTGCCGTCAAAAATCGTTTTGGCGGAACCGACGAAATCGGTGTGTTTGAGATGACAGGCGCAGGCTTGAAGGAAGTCTCAAACCCGTCAGAGCTATTCCTCGCAGACCACAATATTCGTGAGCCGGGCACATGTGTGTTCGCCGGGATTGAGGGGTCTCGGCCACTTCTTGTTGAAATACAAGCACTTGTGGCCCGTTCTTCAGCCGCGAATCCAAGACGCGCTGTCGTAGGCTGGGACACCGGCCGCCTCGCCATGGTGTTAGCGGTTCTTGATGCCCGTGCTGGACTAGGCCTCGCAGGATGCGACGTTTACCTTAATGTCGCGGGCGGTTTGAAGATCTCGGAGCCAGCAGCAGACCTGGCGGTTGCTGCCGCCCTGATGTCCAGTCTTTCGCAAACGCCCCTACCCGACGAAACGGTGGTTTTTGGTGAAATCAGTTTGTCGGGTGATGTACGAAGTGTTGCACAAAGTAACAATCGCCTTAAAGAAGCCGCAAAACTGGGTTTCAGCCGTGCTATTATGCCCAAAAGCAAGAAAGGCGTTAAGTCCGAAATTGAACAACAGTCGGTTTCTAGAATTAGTGATCTTGCAAGTCACTTTTTTCCAGACAGCTAACCTAAACACAATCGCGAACGGTAAAACACATGGATGCCACAACACTCACAGCATTTGACATAGCCGTATTGGTTACAATTGGTCTGTCCGCCGTCTTTGCCTTCAGCCGGGGTTTCGCAACTGTTGCGCTCAGCTTACTGGCCTGGGTTGCGACCATTCTGGCGGTTGTTTTTGTCGGCGAACTGGTCACGCCCTACCTGCGCCCCTACGTCGAGCCGGAATGGCTTGCCGATACCCTTACCTATGCAGGTCTTTTCATCGGCGCCCTCTTCCTGCTGAAATGGCTGGCAGGGCTGATCGGTGGTGCTATCAAAAACAGTCCTGTGGGTTTTCTGGACAGGTCACTTGGTGCCCTTTTTGGTCTGCTGCGCGGAATGGTCCTTGTTTCAGCGCTCTATTTTGGATTCACCAAGCTGGTTCCGGGTGACGAACCTGCTTGGATAGAAAATGCCCAGACGCGACCTTTAGTGGCCTGGGGTTCTGAAATGCTCGCGTCTGTGGTTGGTGGTGTTCTTGGTAACGACGCTGACGATTTTGGTGCAGACTACCTGGAGCGTGCCAAAGAAGCTGCAGCAAGCCAGTTTATTGACGAAGCCAGCGAAGAACTGGCCGGAAAATATGGTAGCGAGATGCGTGAAAAACTTGATGAACTTGTCGAAGAAGCAAAAAAAGATGACGGCAGTTGATCGCAGCTGCCTGCGGCAATAAAAATGTAATCTCCCTCTATGCAGAAGCGCCTGGAGACGATATAGGGAAGGTGGTTTTTTAAAGCCGCACTTTATCGTCAGTTGACGATACTTGAGCGGAAAGATCGGGGTGATGGCATGACCGACACTGCTTCTTTTCTTTCGCATCCGTTTGATGACGACAAATTGCGAGAGGAATGCGGAGTTTTCGGCATTTTCGGTAGCCAGGATGCTACGGCTCACACCGCACTCGGCCTGCATGCCCTCCAGCACCGCGGCCAGGAGGCCGCAGGCATTACAGCCTTCGACGGAAACGAGTTCCACACCAAACGCGTACTGGGACACGTCGCCGACAATTTCACCAATCAAGCCGTTATTGACAGTTTGCCTGGCCATACTGCTATTGGACATGTTCGCTATTCCACCACTGGTGAAACCATCCTGAGAAACTGCCAGCCCCTATTCGCTGAGTTTGCTTCTGGTGGTTTTGCCATCGCGCACAATGGTAACATTACCAATGCCACGCATGTGCGCACGTCGCTGGTGCAGCGCGGGTCAATTTTCCAGTCAACATCCGATACAGAAGTTATCATCCACCTGATTGCCACCAGCCGCTTTCGTACCCTGATGGAACGCATTATCGACACACTGCGCCAGCTTGAAGGAGCCTACTCTTTGGTTGCCTTGACACGAGACGGGTTGATCGGGGTTCGCGACCCTCTTGGCGTTCGTCCTCTCGTGCTGGGTAGACTTGATAAATCCTACATCCTGTGCTCGGAAACATGTGCCCTGGATATCATTGGTGCCGAGTATGTTCGTGATATTGAGCCAGGGGAACTGGTTGTTATCACCGACGACGGAATTCAGTCCTCAAAACCTTTCCCGGAAGAAAACGCACGACCTTGTATTTTTGAGCATGTCTATTTCGCTCGGCCAGACAGCTATATGGACAGCATGAGTGTCTATGAAGTACGAAAACGCATCGGAGCCGAACTTGCCCGGGAAAACTCTGTTGACGCGGACCTTGTTATCCCTGTGCCTGATTCAGGTACGCCTGCCGCAATCGGCTACGCTCAAGAGTCTGGCATTCCATTTGAACTCGGCATAATCCGAAATCATTACGTGGGACGGACATTCATCGAACCGAGTGACCAAATTCGACACTTTGGTGTTAAACTAAAACACAACGCCAACCGGTGGCACATCAAGGGAAAACGTATCATCCTCGTGGACGATTCCATCGTGCGCGGAACGACCTCCATGAAGATTGTGACCATGATGCGCGAAGCCGGTGCCTCCGAGGTTCATATGCGTATTGCATCTCCTCCAACGGCTCACAGTTGTTTTTACGGCGTGGACACACCAGAGCGGAAGAAGTTGCTTGCAGCACGTATGGACGTGGACGCCATGCGCGAACACATCAATGCTGACAGCTTGTCCTTCCTGTCTATTGACGGCCTTTACCGAGCTGTTAATCAGCCCGACGGCCGCAACAGTGACGAACCAGCATATTGTGACGCCTGTTTCACAGGCGATTATCCCACATTTTTGACGGACCAGTCCGAAGAAGATCAGAAGTCGAAACAACTCGATATGATCACCCCCCTCCGGGCGTCCTAGGAGCAATCAAAATGAGTAAACGACTGGAAGGGCGTGTTGCGCTTGTAACTGGTGCATCCCGTGGCATTGGCAGGGCAGTAGCTCTGGCATTGGCTGCGGAAGGTGCCGACATAATTGCCCTCGCCCGGCCCCGGTCACAAGCTGCTCTCGAAGGCCTCGATGACGAAATTCGGGCTTTGGGCCAAAACTGTACGTTAGTACCATTCGACCTCAAGGACGGGGACGCAATCGATCGTCTTGGCGCCTCCATTTATGAACGATGGGGCAAGCTCGATATTTTTATAGGTAATGCCGCCATTCTGGGGCCACTGTCGCCACTTGGCCACATTTCACCAAAGGACTTTCAGGAACTGCTCGACATAAATGTCACCGCAAACTTTCGCTTTATCCGCGCCATGGATCCGCTCCTGCGTGCCAGTGATGCAGGGCGGGTCGTTCTGGTTTCATCCGGCAGCAATGGCAAGGCAAAAGCCTACTGGGGCGGCTATATGATGAGCAAAGCCGCCGTCGAAAACCTTGCCCTTACCTACGCAAATGAAAACCTGCAAACCGCCGTGCGCTCAAATGTGGTCAATCCTGGCCCGATACGTACCAGCATGCGTGAAAAGGCAATGCCAGGTGAAGACCCCTCAACCCTGCCCTCTCCTGCGGATATTGCAAAACTGTTCGTTGAACTGTCTCTTCCCGAGCACACCAATACGGGTGAAGTGATCAATTTTTATGACTGGGCGGGTATCGAAGGCTCTTAGTTTGGGGCCATTCTGGCGATCAAGTGGGCGCTCTCTTTTAGCGACGCAGCCTCTGGCAGGCTGGAGACCATACTCGTTAGCAGCGTCAGCAAGCCTCTTCCGGAAGCGTTTGTCTGATCCATACTGAACCCCGCTTGCATGTCATCACATTTTCGTACCCTGTATTGACCTCCGGTCGTCAGCAAATACTGTGGGTGATTGTGGGTTAAGGCAATACAGCTGGCGAAAGCTGTAAAATTTAGGGGGCATCACCATGTTTGGGCGCGACATTCTGGTTTTTATTCTCAGTACACTGATTTTTTCTACCGCAGGCTTGGCGCAAGCACCGAATTTCAGCGCGCAGTCGCAGGAATTCATCACAACAACTGAAGACACGGTTCTTTTAAAAGACGTAAGGCTCATTGATGGCACCGGCAGCCCAGCGACAGAGGGGCAGTCAATCCTCATCGAAGATGGCAAGATTGTTGCCATCGGAAGATTGGAAGACATTGATGTGCCCGGCGATACCGAAACGATGAACATGAACGGCAAAACTGTTCTGCCCGGTTTTGTCATGCTGCACGAGCATATGTTTTACAATGCGAGTGACCCCGACTGGTTCATCCAGAGCACGCAACCTGTCATTTTTCCACGCCTGTATCTGGCCGGTGGTGTAACGACGGCGCGGACGGCTGGTAGTTTTGAGCCCTACACCGACCTTAAAGTGAAGCAATATATCGCCAACGGGCGGTTGGTCGGTCCCAATTTTGACAGTACGGCCCCTTTTATTGAAGGCTCTCCAGCCCAGTTCTTACAGGCACCCGAAATCGACAATGAAGAGGAAGCGCGGACATTCGTAAACTATTGGGCGGATCAGGGTATGACGTCCTTCAAGGCATACATGAATGTAACCCGCGGTGTTCTGAAGGCATCAATTGATGCAGCACATGAACGCGGCCTGAAGGTGGCGGGGCATTTATGTTCGGTGACATACGGTGAAGCGTCCGACATGGGTATCGATAATCTGGAGCATGGATTTTTGTTGGCGACTGATTTCGTAAGAAATCGCGAACCGGATACATGTAGCGGCTTTCCGCTCGCCCGATTCATGGAACTTGAGCTCGATAGCCCTGAAGTTCAGGCTCTAATGGACAAATTAATCGCAAATAACACTACGATAACATCAACACTGGCGGTACTCGCCCGCATCTCGGCAACTGTTAACCCGCCTAATAGCGCGGCCGTTGAAGCACTCGGCCATGGTGCCAAGGCTCACTATCTCGGCAACCATGCGCGAGGCTACGCCCGCGCTCTTGAGAACGACATCTGGGAACGGGCAGTCCGAAAAGAAATGGCCTGGGAAAAAGCGTTTCATGACAAGGGTGGTTTGCTCGTCACGGGATCTGACACCACAGGAATTGGTGGCACCGTTGCGGGTTTTGCCAACCATGAACTGCTCAAACTGCTTGTGGAGGCAGGCTTCACACCCCTCGAAGCCATACGGATTGCAACACTCAATGGTGCTATATCCATGGACCGGGAAAACGAATTGGGGTCAATAGCCGTAGGCAAAAACGCTGACCTCATTGTCGTCAACGGTAAACCAGATATGGATATAGGCGACATCACCAAGGTCGAGACAGTGTTTAAAGACGGTGTGGGCTACGACAGCCAGAAACTGATCCGTTCTGCACGAGGACGTGTCGAAAACTAGGGTTTGTCGCCGCGGTAGGCCGCAAGCAGCCGCTCAACGCCACTTGAAACCGTTGAAGAGCCCTCGCGCAATTCAGATTCCACAGCATCCATAAGGGTTTGCACTGCTGGGTGACCGTAAAAGTCGTCCAGAAGGCGATCTTTGAGATGCGTCTTAAGCCAAGTAAGTCTCTGGTTTTGACGACGAAAATCGCGCTCACCATTTTCACTCATAATACGGCTGTGTTTTTCTATGCGATCCCAAAGTTCCGGCACGCCCTGCCCTGTTAGGCCGGAGCAGGTGACAACCGGTGGATGCCAATCCGGGCTCGCATCACTCATGATATGCAGAGCAGACTTATAACCCGTGACAGCCTGCTTGAGCTTCTTTTCGAATACATCCGCTTTGTTCACCGCAACCATATCTGCGAGCTCAAGAATACCTTTCTTAATTCCCTGAAGTTCATCACCGGCGCCAGGAAGCATCAGAACCAGGAAGAAGTCGACCATGTCAGCCACCATGGTTTCCGACTGCCCGGTGCCAACTGTTTCCACCAGGACCGTGTCAAAACCCGCTGCTTCAAGCACTACGATGGTTTCGCGGGTTGCCCGCGCGACCCCACCCAGAACCCCAGCACTGGGACTTGGGCGAATAAAGGCATTCAGGTCGGCAGAAAGCCTGTCCATGCGGGTTTTGTCACCGAGGATAGAGCCCCCCGTGCGGCCGCTTGAAGGGTCGACGGCGAGAACTGCCACCTTTTGACCGCGGCCCGTTAGCAACATTCCCAGGTTTTCAATGAAGGTTGATTTGCCGACACCCGGCACGCCCGAAATACCAACCCGCTGACTGTTGCCTGCATGAGGCAACAGCAGATGCAGCAGTTCCTGCGCCTGCTGTTGATGGTTTGGATTACGGCTTTCAACGAGCGTGATGGCCCTGCCAATCATTGCCCGGTCACCCGACCGGACACCTTCAACAAAGGTATCAACTGAAGGCAATGAGCGGGACCCTGCTTCAGACATAGCCAAGTCTGGTGTTGAGTTTCTCCAGCAGTTCTATCGCCGCATCCGAAATGACTGTACCCGGTGGAAAAATCGCCTCAGCGCCAGCCGCATACAGCGCATCATAGTCCTGCGGGGGTATAACGCCGCCCGCTATCACCATAATGTCCTCCCGACCGATTTTGGCGAGTTCAGCTTTCAGTTCAGGCACCAATGTGAGATGCCCGGCAGCAAGTGAAGACGCACCAATTATGTGAACATCATTCTCCACGCCCTGCCGTGCGACTTCCGCCGGCGTTTGGAACAAAGGCCCGATATCAACATCAAAACCGAGATCAGCATACCCGGAAGCAACCACTTTTTGCCCACGGTCATGCCCATCCTGTCCCATTTTGGCGATCAATATGCGTGGCCGGCGGCCATCCTGTTCTTCGAACCGGCCTACCAACTCAAGCACCTTTTCCACTTTCTCCGATTTACCCACTTCGTGCCTGTAAACCCCTGTAACAGCTTTAATTTCTGCCTTATGGCGTCCGTAAACTTTCTCAAGCGCCGTAGAAATCTCACCAACGGTTGCCTTGGCGCGCCCCGCATCAACGGCAAGGGCAAGCAAATTACCCTCACCAGTATCAGCCGCTTTGGTCAAGGCATCAAGGGCAGACTGCACCGCCTTCGGGTCGCGTTCGGCCCTAAGCTGCTTCAATTTGGCAAGCTGCGCAGCACGGACTTGCGTATTATCCACTTTCAGCACATCGATTTCTTCGGTTTCATCAAGCGGATATTTGTTAACGCCAACCACGGTCTGGCGGCCGCTGTCAATGCGCGCTTGCGTGCGCGCCGCAGCATCTTCAATCTTTAACTTGGGTATACCGGCTTCGATAGCCTTCGCCATGCCACCTTCGGCTTCGACTTCCTGAATATGACTCCAGGCTTTTTCCGCCAGATCAGCCGTCAGGCGTTCTACATAATAGCTGCCGCCCCATGGATCGATCAGATCCGTCGTGCCGGTTTCCTGCTGAATGAAAAGTTGTGTGTTACGCGCAATGCGTGCAGAGAAGTCCGTTGGCAATGCCAATGCTTCGTCCAACGCGTTGGTGTGCAGGGACTGAGTATGTCCGTGCGACGCGGCCAGTGCCTCAATACCAGTGCGGGCCACATTATTGAAAACATCCTGGGCTGTTAACGACCAGCCTGACGTCTGACAATGGGTTCGCAGAGACAACGACTTGTCGCTCTTGGGGTTAAATTGTTTAACAAGCTTTGCCCACAGAAGTCGCCCGGCCCGCATTTTGGCAACTTCCATGAAATAATTCATGCCAATCGCCCAGAAAAAACTCAGCCTTGGCGCAAAGGCGTCAACATCGAGCCCGGCGGCAACGCCTGCTCGGATGTATTCAACACCATCTGCAAGCGTGTATGCGAGCTCCAGATCTGCTGTGGCACCTGCTTCCTGCATATGATAGCCGGAGATCGAGATGCTGTTGAACCTCGGCATGTTTTGTGAGGTATAAGCAAAAATATCCGAAATAACGCGCATGGAAGGTGCCGGCGGATAGATGTAAGTGTTACGCACCATGAATTCTTTGAGAATATCATTCTGAATAGTGCCCGAGAGCTTTTCCGGGCTCACGCCCTGCTCTTCCGCGGCGACTATATACAGTGCCAATATTGGCAACACAGCGCCATTCATTGTCATGGATACAGACATCTGATCGAGTGGAATTCGATCAAAAAGCGTGCGCATGTCCAGAATGCTGTCAATTGCCACACCCGCCATGCCGACATCACCAGCCACACGCGGATGATCGCTGTCGTATCCACGGTGTGTCGCCAGGTCAAAGGCGACCGACAGTCCTTTTTGACCCGCAGCCAGATTGCGCCGGTAAAAGGCGTTCGAGTCTTCAGCTGTCGAAAATCCTGCATACTGACGGATCGTCCAGGGGCGCGTGGCATACATCGTGGGGTATGGGCCTCTCACAAAAGGCGCAATTCCAGGCCTGCCATCCAGAAAGTCCAGACTATCTATATCATTACTTTGATACTGTGGTTTGACGGCTATGCCTTCAGGGGTTTGCCACGGTTCACCCAATATGGCTTCGATCGGAGTATCAAAACCATCAAGCTCGATGGCAGAAAAATCAGGTATTTTGCTCATGATCCGTCTCCATTGCCACGTTCAAGAGCCTCATAAGCCCGTTCCAGTACATCTACAACGTCGCACCCCAAAAAGATCATCTCGTCGAGCCCTGCGCTAAAATACGCGTCCGCCTCGGAAGCCTTTCCAGCCATATACACGCGTTTGCAGCCAGCCGTCTTCAAAGCTGAAATGACATCAGCTCCGTGCTGTTCGTACTGAAGGTCTGAACCGCATACCACACCGAATTCCGCACCAGCGGCCTTGAATTGGTCGCCAAGGCTACCGGACTCGGCCGCACCGGGTCCCATAGCTGCCTCGATGCCTCCTGCTTCAAAGAAATTTTTCGCGAACGTCGCACGTGCAGTAAAATCTGCCGGCGCCCCCATATTGGCGAGGAAAACCATGGGGCGATTACCCGTTTCTTGAAGAATTGCATCGCTCTTGAACCGAAGGCATTCGAATTCAAAAGCTGGCCGCCTCAATGGCAGCACGTCAGCATATTCATACCCCTCGAGCTTCTGAGCATCAGTCGCTCCAGCAGGTGCACTAGCGTCAAACGCCATCGGCGCGTCGTTGATGTTAGGAAACTCGGAAATCCCCGTTATTGGATTTTTTCTTTTTCGAACGTCACTTGCACGCTTGCTCGCAATGTCAGCTATCTGCTCCTGGATTGCACTGGACCGAATAGAGCCCAGAACTCCAGCCCCCTCTTCAAAGCCCTTGAACAAGTCAACCGTTTTTGCAGCCAGATCAGCTGTCAGCGACTCCAGGGCGTAGGAGCCAGCCGCCGGATCTGCCACTTTTGCCAAACTGCTCTCTTCCATCAAAATAATCTGGATGTTTCGGGCTATGCGACGAGAGAAGCTGTCACTACTGCCCAGCATCAGGTCATGCGGCAATGTGGTTATGGTGTCAGCACCTGCCACACCTGCGGCAAAACAAGCCGCAGTTCCCCTCAGAATATTTACCCAAGGATCCTTCATGGTAGTCATGTGGACGGCTGAAACAGCATTGATGCGCGCCGGGACGCCGGTTACGCCGCATGCTGCAAGAATGGTCTGCCATACACGACGTAGTGCCCTGAACTTGGCGATTGTAAGCCACAGTTCTGCGCTTGCAGACAGGGTGAAATGTATTTGCTTAGCGGCCTCTTTCAGATCCAGGCCAGCTTTTTCCATAGCGCGTAAGTAACTGACTGCCGAGGAGAGAGCACCAGCAAGTTCCAGCGCTTCTGGTGCCCCTGCATTGCTATACACAGTGCCATCCGCAACAAATGCCGCAACACCCGGGTAGCTTTGAACACACTTTGTCGCCATGGAAGCGGCTTGCTCAATTGCTTCCTCAGCAGTTGTCCTGAGATAGCCGAATCGTGCCAAGGTACCAATCGGGTCGATGCCAAGCGTGCCTGCAACATCTGCGCGATCAAGTTCCACACTATCCAGATGCTGAAGAAAGCTCTCCGCCCCTTCCAAAAAGTCTGTTCCCTGGATCAGGATAAAGGGCACCATGTTGAGGTAGACACCCTCAAAAGCCGAAGAGACCTCCTGAGGTTTCACACCGCCAGCGCCTATAGTGACAGCGACGGCAGAGGCGCCCCGTTCCAAATCCTCCAGCATGTTGGCATTGACCAATCTTGGATCAGTTGCCCAATTTGGGGACACAACGGCCCACTCTCCGCGTATGCGTGTTGGTTGTTGCGCAATTTTTTCAGATGCTGGGGTGCCCAAAGCATCAATCTCCAGGCCATCATAAGTGACCCGCTTCATGGCTTTATCGTATGTTTTGCCGCGTAGAGTTGTCTCGACGAGAGCGAGCCAGTCGTTGTGCGTAGGGACAGAGAAATCGTCAGCAAACTTCATTGCAGAATCCCACATTCTATTGCCGTGCATTGCGACACCGGCGTTGTGTCACAACTGCTGGCTACGGTTTAATCAGTTAGACTGCATTGATCAAGCGCAGTGTCGAGACAACCAGGAAGATACCAAATGCTATGCTTAGGGCCGTCTTGGGCAATTTGTGAGCCACCCTTGCGCCAAATGGCGCAGTCAGCACGGAAACCAGACCGACCAGAATTGCGGTAGGTCCATGGATAAAACCGATCGACCCTTCTGGTAGCCCCGCAATGCCAAGTCCTCCGACAAGGTAGCCAAGCCCCCCAAAAACACTGATCAATAATCCGATAAATGCCGATGTCCCGACCGCCCGATGAATTGGCACACTGTAGAGTGTCATATAAGGGACAGAAAAACTGCCGCCGCCTATGCCCATGATCGCTGAGAAAAAACCTATGATGGCCGGATTGAGGAACCGGAAAACACCACCAGGCAGCGCCGTACCAAGCTTCCAGCTTTCAAACGGCAACAGCATTTTTATCGCCAAAAATGCTGCCAGCGTGGCAAATATGTAAACGAGTTCTGCCGTCTTCAGCGTGGCGGCAAAAAAACTCCCCAGGATTGATGACACCGCGATTACACCACCCCAGCCCTTGGCGATCGACCAGTCCACACCGCCTTTTTTGTGATGCGCGTTGGCACTTGAGATGTTGGTGGCGATAATGATCGCAAGCGACGTTGCAATGCAGGCGTGCATGCGCCACTCCAGTGGCGTGCCCATTTCCGTGAAAACCACAAACAGCACGGGAATGGTCACAAAACCACCGCCTACGCCGAGCAAGCCGGCGACAAAACCCGCGACAAGTCCGGCACCGACCAGCAGGTAGCCATATGACAGCAACAACTCTAGCAGAACAGCAATCTCCATAAAAAAACGCCGTGTCCCATACGGAACACGGCGCTCGATTGGTCGGGAAGACAGGATTTGAACCTGCGACCCCCACACCCCCAGTGTGATGCGCTACCAGACTGCGCTACTTCCCGAAAACGCGCCGACCTTCGTCAGCGCGGCGCACTATAGCTTCCCGCAAATAGCTGCGCAATAGCACAATATCTCAAATGTGATTTTCGTGATTGCAAAGGGTTTGAAGCGGTATCTTCCATCTACACATTTCAAGACTATGAGACTTGTTCCCTCAGGGCTTTGAGGCGCGATATCGCCCGCTCCAAACGGCCTGTATCAAGAGGTGACACGTCCCCGGTCTCTGCACTGACTTCGACTGCAGCGCCCGACATAACCTGGTCGATAGTCGCTTTAAGCCCTTGTGCTTTAAACAGTTTTTGCACACCACGGATGGTATACCCGTCAGAGTGTAATAGTTTTTTAATGACCACCAGCAGCTGTACGTCGTCAGGCCGGTAATACCGACGGTTCCCGCCACGCTTCAGCGGTTTAATCTGGCTGAATTTGCTTTCCCAAAACCTTAGCACATGCTGCGGAAGGTCCAATTCATCCGCAACTTCCGATATAGTTCGAAACGCATCCCGGCTCTTAGTGCCCCGAATGCGCCCATCACTTTCGGTAGTATTCATGAAAACAGGCTCCAGCTTTTAGCCGTTGATACGGTCTTTCATCACTTGGCTGGGGCGGAAAACAAGCACGCGACGCGGAGCTATCGGCACTTCTTCGCCGGTTTTGGGGTTGCGCCCCATGCGACCATTCTTTTGCCGGACCAAAAAACTGCCAAAAGAGGATACTTTGACGTTTTCTCCGTTAACCAGGCATGAAGCCACTTCTTCAAGTACAGATTCAACGAGGTCTGCGGATTCATTTCGGGAGAGACCAACCTCTTCATAGATGGCTTCGGTCAAATCAGCGCGCGTCAATGTAGAACTCACTGGCTACCCCCTTTTTAAATTCAAGCAATAATTAGGACTCTGACGCTACTTTAACTCTTACAACGAGTCAATTATTCAGAAAGCCCGGTTGGCGAAAAACTACTTTAAAAAAGGAACTTAGGCGCTGTTTCTATAGTAAATTAACGAGTAAATTGCGTCGAATAAGCAAGACAACACCCTATTCCGGCTCGTCGCCCAGAGTAATTTCCTGCAAATTCTCACTGATCAACCGAATCAGGTCATTCTGTGCCATATCGATAGCTGACGTGACGGCTGACGCGAATCCGTGTGCATTGGCACTGCCATGGCTTTTCATAACAAGGCCGTTCAACCCAAGGAATACGCCGCCATTGTGATTGTTCGGATCCATATGATCTTTCAATGACTTCAATCCATGACGTGCCATCAAATACCCGAGTTTTGTCATGAGCGTCGATTGAAATGCTCGGCCGAGCAAATCTGTTACAAGGCGAGCCGTTCCTTCTGCTGTTTTAAGGGCAATATTGCCGGTGAAACCGTCTGTTACGACAACATCCACGGCGCCGGTCGCAATATCGTTGCCCTCAACAAAGCCAACGAATTGCATGGGCAGATGCGGAGATGACCGAAGCACGTCCGCTGCGGCCTTGATACTGTCTTTTCCCTTCAGGTCCTCAACACCCACATTCAGCAAGGCGACCGTTGGTTTGGACAACCCCAGAACCGTATTCACATAAGCAGCGCCCATAATCGCGAACTGGACCAGGTTATTGCTGTCACATTCGACATTCGCGCCAAGATCCAGCATCACGCTCTCGCCGCGCAGCGTTGGCATCGGAGATATCAGAGCAGGACGGTCAATACCTGGCATCGTCCTGAGCATAAACTTTGCCAGAGCCATCAATGCGCCAGTGTTACCCGCCGAGATAGCGACATCCGCTTCATCATCTTTTACCGCTTGTATAGCAAGACCCATGGACGACTGCCTGCCGCGCCGCAGTGCCTGCGAAGGCTTGTCATCACTGGATACAATGGACTCTGTATGAAAAAGCTCGCTGGCTGCCCGCAATTCCGGGTGCTCCTCCAGCAAAGGCTTGATTACAGTGCCATCGCCAAAAATATGAAATTTAGTATCAGGAAACAGCGTTCGCGCCTGAGCCACACCGTCGATCACCATTTGAGGAGCGTGGTCACCACCCATAGCGTCAACAGCGATTGTTGTTTTTTTTGCCACCCGTCACCCAATCATTTGTTTTCATTAGTAAAGTCGCGCCACGCTGAGCGCTGGCCGCCGTGGCGGCTCAACTCGACAGACAATATAGAATTGCACGCTGAACTCAAGATTTGTCACGCAGTTTGGATAGTACGTCGAAAGGATTCGGTTTTTTCCCGACTTCTTCATTCACACTAACGGCCTGCCCGGAAACAGGCTGTATTTCTGCCCCTGGAACGCGAGGATATGGATTCATCATCACAGACAATGTCTGGGCAATAATTTCACCGACGGGGATAACATCAGCGTCGAAGCTGTCATAGTCGGGTGCTTCAGGGTCGGCATAGACCTCATCCTCGTCGAATTCATCTGCAAGTTCAGGAGCAACAAGCAGCAACTCAAAATGCTCCTGAATAGTTTCAGGAACGTCCTTCAAGGTCACAATACATTGCTGAATGAGTTCGGCGGTTATGTCTCCTGCAACAGAAATAGCTTTGGGATTTGTAACTTTGCCCACTGTGACATTCGCTTGAAGCTTATCGATGGATACTATTTTGAAACGCTCGACCAGATCGTTTCTTTCCTCGCCCGTCGCTTCAACAATATACGAACGGGCGTCGAGCTGAATGTCATCCAGTCCAACAGACAATGACAGGTTTGATTGTTGTGGCATGTGTTACTCCTGTTGGGCGCAGACGATAATCTTGTCTTAGGCCGGCACAGCATCCGGTTTCATGATAAAAAGCGGCCCGCCAATAGTCCATGAGGCAAAATCGTGTTTCTCGATCATTTTGAAATGATTTAGCGCATACACGGCCAGTACAGATGCTCCATTTTCATCAAGAAACTTTACATTTCTTCCCAAAATCTTCTCGATTTCATCTTGAGCCTGACTGTTTTCCTCTGGTGATACCGCCCGATCGTAGGAAGCAAGTCGTCCAATAAGGGCGGACCCGACCTTTTTCATCTGTTTACCGACGCTCATGTCGCCAATGCCCATTTCCCGAAGGGAACGGTCTATATCTTTTACTAATAACTCCCGCACAGCGCGTCGCAGCAGGGCAAATTTTTCACTTTTCTGAAGGAAGCGGTCCGCCAGGAATAAATGCAGCAAGATCATTTCAAACCGGCCTTCGACACTGTCTTCGACAAAATAAGGTTTTTGGTAAAACTCAGGCAGCCTCGCCTGCTCGACGACTTTTGCATAAATATCATGGGCTTGCCGCTTGACGGCCCGACCTGAAAAAATCTTCTCAAGCATTGGATCTGTCCTTATTTCCGCCACAGCCAGCCACTAAATCAGCTAAGGTGTTATTAAAGCCCTGCGACTTGGCCGAAGGCTCTAACATGCGGTCTTGCACTTATCAATGCCCGGGCGTATTAAGGGCAGGCCCTTTCGGGATTGTAAGTATAGAGAGATATCCAGATGCACACTCGCCAGTTTGGTTCCGTAATAAAGTTAAGTTTGATTGCGTCTGCTGCATTGGTCACGTCAGCATGCGGCAATTCCCGCGCAGTGCGTGGTTACGTCTTTGATAAAGAGCTCGCCGACGCGATCCAGCCGGGTGTAGACAACCGGCTTTCAGTGGAATCAACCCTCGGAACACCAACCATGATGGGTTCATTCGACCAATCAACCTGGTATTATGTATCGACAACGGTTCGAGTGCGGCCGGTTTTCTGGCCAGATGCCAAAGACCACCGAGTGCTGGTTGTTGCATTTAACGATCGAGGCGTGGTCTCGGCCGTTAACAATTTGGGTCTGGAAGACATGCGCGAAGTTAGCTCTGTCTCCGACAAAACACCAACTCGGGGCAGAAAGTCGAACTTCTTCGAACAGATTTTTGGCAGCATCGGACGCTTTGGCGGCGCCGGACCTGGCCAGCAAGGCGGCCAGGGTGGCGGAACGCCCCGGGGCCCCAACGGCTAATCAAATATTGCACAATAAAAAAGCCCCGGCGTACCGGGGCTTTTCTTTTATCTATGCTTAGTCGGTCCTAGTGAGCCAACATTGCCAGCAACAGAAGCGCCACGATGTTCGTAATCTTGATCATCGGGTTAACAGCCGGACCTGCCGTGTCCTTATAGGGATCACCAACAGTATCGCCTGTTACGGCAGCTTTATGAGCTTCTGAGCCCTTACCGCCATGGTTGCCGTCTTCAATGTATTTCTTGGCGTTATCCCAAGCACCGCCTCCAGCAGTCATGGAAAGCGCCACAAACAGGCCACCAACAATTACCCCAAGAAGTAGCGCGCCTACCGCTGAGAAAGCGGCGGCCTGCCCTGCAATCGCGTTAATCACAAAATATGTGACCACGGGTGCAGCCACCGGCAGAAGGCTGGGAACCACCATTTCTCTGATCGCTGTTTTGGTAAGCAAGTCCACAGAACGTGCATAATCAGGCTTGGAAGTTCCTTCCATAATACCTGGATTGTCGCGGAACTGTGCCCGAACTTCTTCAACAACTTCACCACCAGCGCGCCCGACGGCAGTCATGCCCATTGCACCAAAGAGATACGGCAACAACGCGCCAAGGAGCAGGCCAACAACTACATAAGGGTTGGACAGTTCAAAGTTCACCGGTACATCAGAGAAAAACTTCTCCAGGTCAGCCGTATAAGCGCCGAACAATACGAGTGCAGCAAGACCGGCGGAACCAATTGCATAGCCCTTGGTTACGGCTTTTGTCGTGTTGCCTACAGCGTCCAGAGCATCTGTCCGGTTGCGAACCTCTTCGTCCAGACCCGCCATTTCAGCAATACCGCCTGCGTTATCGGTTACCGGTCCATAGGCATCAAGAGCTACAACCATTCCGGCAAGGGCCAACATCGCTGTAGCGGCAAAACCGAGCCCCAAAACACCAGCAAGCATGAAAGCGCCAATAATACCGGCACAAATTACGAGTGCAGGCAACGCTGTAGCTTCAAGCGAGATAGCAAGTCCCTGGATCACATTGGTTGCGTGACCGGTTTCTGAAGCCTTAGCTATAGAGCGAACAGGACGATATTCGGTTCCGGTATAATATTCCGTAATCCAGATGATAACGCCCGTAACCAAAAGGCCGATCAGACCACAGTAATAGAGTGCACGTCCCGTAAATTCCGTTGATCCAGCTGTGAATACACGGTCCATGTCACCGCCCAGAGCCCAGTCCATCGCGAACCACATGGCTCCTGCAGACAAGACCGCAGTCACGATAAAGCCTTTGTAGAGCGCGCCCATGATGGAGTTATTCGAGCCAAGCTTAACAAAGAAAGTACCGATAATCGAAGTAATGATGCAAACACCGCCGATAATCAAAGGCAGTTCCATAATCTCCGCAGCGCCTGAGGCAATAAACAGCGCAGAGAGCACCATGGTTGCGCCAACTGTTACCACATATGTTTCGAACAGGTCTGCAGCCATACCAGCGCAATCACCAACGTTGTCACCAACGTTATCGGCAATCACCGCAGGGTTACGAGGGTCATCCTCAGGAATACCCGCTTCAACTTTACCAACAAGGTCAGCACCAACATCTGCACCTTTGGTGAAGATACCGCCGCCAAGCCGCGCGAAAATCGAGATAAGAGAGGCACCAAAGCCAAGCGCTACAAGCGCATCGATCACATCTCTTGACGTCGCTTCAAGTCCCATCGGACCGATCAGAACCGTATAATAACCAGCAACCGCCAATAACGCGAGGCCGGCAACAAGCATACCGGTTACGGCTCCCGAGCGGAACGCCAGTGTCAAACCGGCTTGCAGGCTGCTGCTCGCCGCTTCTGTCGTCCGCACGTTGGCCTTCACAGAAATCAACATGCCGATGTAACCGGCAACACCTGAAAGTACGGCGCCGATCAGGAAGCCAATAGCAGCAAGCATGCCGATGGCAAAAAACAATGCCACGGCAACGACCGCACCAACTATGGCGATAGTGCGATACTGGCGGTTCAAATAGGCCTGAGCCCCGGCTTGAATAGCCCCCGCGATCTCCTGCATTTTTTCATTGCCCGGACTGGCAGCCAAAATTGAGCTACGCGTAAACCAGCCATAGATAACAGCTAGAAATCCGCAGGCAATGGAAGCGTATAATACGTCCATGGGAATCCCCCTCTAAACTTAAAAAACAGGCTGTGCTATCGGAATAAGCCCTATCACACCAGCCAGCCCCTATAATGCGGCGTAATATGTCACCGCGCGAAACACTCTAGGAAGCAAAATAGGCGCTTGCAACCCTGCAATCGCTGTGGAGGACTTACCTGAAGGATGAAAAAGTCTGGATTAATCTAGTTTGGAATTCGCAGTGCCTCGACCACCGACACCTGTGCAACCACATCTGAGGCCAGAACAGAGTTTGCCCTCGCCTTCAAAAGGTTTGCTGTTTTGTCCAGGTCCAGTTGCTGCGGAGAATCTTCACGCATCAGGTTTGCGTTGCTAATCGCCGATATGAAAGCGTGCTGTAGCTGGGGTTCTGAACGCCGAACAGCGATTACGTTTTCGTCGCCGCGCACGAGCACGTCAATGTTGATGAAAAAGTTGCCGATATACCGTCGTGACCCACCGGACTGAGTGTAAATCGGTACGGTAAGCCTCTCAAATCTAACCGCCTGCAGCGGTATTCGATTTTCCTCAGATTGTTCTTCTTCGCCTTCATTCCCAGGAGAATCAATCTGATCTTTCATGAAATAGTAGGCAACGCCTCCACCAACCAGAAGACCACCGAGAAGACCCAGAACCAACAGGCCGCGCGCTGAACTACCACCTTCTACATCAATATCATTGGAATTCTGAGACATAAGTTTGCTCCCCGCCCTTAGAAGTGCGTGTAACCCCCTGTGGAAACCTGCACAATTTCCCCTTTATGATCAAGTAGTTCTACACCTTTACCCTTCAGCACCTCTCCAATACGCTGTATCCGGGTACTGTTGTGAGCTCCAATTTCAGAAATCTCCGACCGTATCCGAGACGAAGCAGTAAAGGCGATCTGGTAATCGTCGCCAGCGGACCACACTTTATCCGTCAGGCTCGGATCCGACGCTAGAAGGGCTTCAGCTTCTTGGCTCTTCGGTAGACTGGCTTGCCATATCTGGATTTTCACACCGGATCGCTCTGCAATATGACCGCAATCTGCTATCAAGCCATCAGATACGTCGGCAGCTGCGCTCGCTAGGCCAGCAAGGTCTTGCCCAACTTTTACCGGAGGCGCAGGTATATGATAAGCAGCTTTCAAAAAGTCAAAACCGGGAATATTTTGCTGCAAACAGCGTAAACCCAAAGCGGCATTCCCCAGCGTTCCTGTAACATAGAGGTCGTCGCCCACTGCTGCGCCTGATCGCAAAATTATCTGGCCAGTCGGCACATAGCCAAGCACGGTTACACTGATGACCGTCCCTTGGGGCGATTTGGTTGTGTCGCCGCCCGCCAAGCGGCACCCAAACCTTTGCTGAGCTTCCTTCAGGCCATCAGAAAAACTCTGGAGCCACGCTGGACTGGCATTCTCAGGCGATAATGCAAGGCCTAGCCAATACAGCACAGGGGTGCCGCCTTTAGCGACAATATCGGACACGTTCACCGCCAGAGCTTTTTGTGCAATCAAGTTGGCGGCATCCTGAGCTCGAAAATGCACATCTGCAACCAACAGATCCTTTGAAACAATCTGGTCCTGTCCGGATGGAGGCTTCAGGAGTGCTACATCATCTTTCAGAGCCAGTCCTTCACGGCCGCTAAGCGGGGCGAAAAACTTTTCGATGATATCAAATTCACCAGTCATTGGGGAATGGCCAGAGCCCTATGTTCTCAGCTTTTTGGCTATTTTATCCAGCACGCTATTCACAAAAGACGCTTCAGCATTCTCATAGAAGCCATGTGTCACATCAACATACTCATTGATAATGACGGCCGTCGGCACATCAACCCTGGCGGCCAGCTCGTATGTGCCTGCACATAAAGCAGCGAGCAAGATTTTATCGATGCGTTCTATGGTCCAACCAGAGGAAAGATGATCCTTGACCAAATTGGTCCATTCTTCTCGCCTCGTCCATGCACCTGTCAACACATCCTTGAACAGATCAATGTCTGCTTTAACATATTGATCGCCTTCGATTTCTGCACCCAGCCGATGGTCTACATATTCTTTACTGATCTTCTCAACGTTCTGTTCGCCGGCCATCAAAAGCTGATAGAACGCCTGAACAACAGCCAGACGCGCTGCGCTGCGCGGTCCGCCTTGCTGGCGACCCGTCTGACGCCGGGATGGGTCCGGTTTTTGCGACATCAGTCAGAAACTCCAAAAGACAGCTTTAATTCTGCCATTCGAATAGCAGCATTTGCGGCATCTGCACCTTTATTCTTTCTGGCGCGGTCTGCTCTCGCCCACGCCTGATCGCTGTCCTCTACTGTCAAAATACCATTGCCAACAGCGAGAAGGTCCTGAACAGCCAGATCCTGAAGTGCGCGCGCGGATTCGCCACAAACATAGTCATAGTGGCTTGTCTCGCCCCGGATTACGCAGCCAAGAGCAACGTAGCCATCATAATGTTTGTTTTCTCCAGCATCCGCCATCGAAATTGCAGCAGGGATTTCCAGGGCGCCTGGCACGTCAATGCGCTCCCACGTGCCACCTGCTGCCTCAACCGCTTCAACAGCGCCGGCAACAAGTTCGTCCGCGAGGTCCGCATAAAACCGAGCCTCAACTATCAAAATATGGGGGTTAGCCATCATGGCTCCAATCTGTTGTGTATTACTGAAAACCTATCAGCTTGGGATTTCGCGCTGTTCTACAATGTCGAGGCCGTATCCATCAAGCCCTACAACATGACTTGGCGAATTTGTCAGCAAAATCATGTGCCGAACACCAAGATCGCGCAAAATTTGGGCTCCGATCCCTACATCTTTGAGAATGCCCTGCTTTTTCTCATTTTCGGAAGTCGCTGCCTCGTCATTGCTGGCCGCGCGGTTGCCTGCAGTCCCTGGGAAAATAACCACAACGCCCGACCCTTCTTTTTCGATCTCGGCGAGAGATCGCTGGAGCTGACCCGTGCGCGGATGATCCATTCCCAGAATGTCTTCATAAGCATTAAAAGAGTGCATGCGTACCAACACAGGCGTATCAGGACCGATATCACCAATTGAAAGGGCAAATGTCTCACGGCCGTCAGCTGTAGAACGATAATTTGCCAATTTCCATGTGTGTCCGGACTGTCTGACGAAAGAGTTCTCGGTTACCCTTTCCACCAGCAAGTCGTTTTTCAGTCGGTAGGCGATCAGGTCACGGATGGTTGCAACTTTGAGATCATGCTCTTTTGCAAACTCCACAAGGTCCTGCAACCGGGCCATAGTACCATCTTCGTTCATGATTTCACATATGACTGCAGAGGGATTAAGGCCGGCAAGACGCGAGATATCTACGGCCGCCTCCGTATGCCCTGCCCTGACGAGCACGCCACCATCTCGCGCAACAAGCGGAAAGACGTGACCAGGTGTTGCCAGGTCGTCCTTACCTTTTGACGCATCAATTGCAACGGCAATCGTGTGGGCTCGATCCGCCGCAGAAATGCCGGTCGTAACACCCGATTTGGCCTCGATGGCCACGGTGAAGGCGGTTTGGTGCCGGGCCTGATTATTGCTGCTCATCAGCGGCAGTTCAAGCTCCTCTACACGGCGCCTGCTCAAAGGCAGGCATATAAGCCCCCGGCCATACTTGGCCATGAAATTGATTGCCTCCGGCGTCGCCATTTGAGCTGGAATAATGAGGTCACCCTCATTTTCGCGGTCTTCATCGTCAACAAGGATGAACATGCGTCCGTTGCGAGCGTCTTCGATCACATCTTCGATGCTGGAGAGGAAATTGTGAGGCATAAAATCAGTCTTTTTCTTGAAGGCGCGCGACATAACGCGCGAGAATGTCAAATTCCAAATTTACCTGATCACCAGCCTTGCTGTTTCGGAAACTCGTTACAGCCTGGGTGTGAGGGATAAGATTGATTGAGAACTCCGACGCCGCGTCAGCGTCCTCAACAGAATTAACCGTCAATGATACGCCGTCAACACAGACGCTACCTTTCGCAGCAACCAAATGACGATGCTCCGCAGGCAGGGATATCTTCATCATGATAGATTCGCCAACATCGTCAAACGTGGTAATTTCACCCAGACAGTCCACATGCCCGGTTACAATGTGGCCACCCAGTTCATCACCAAGTTTCAGGGATCGTTCAAGGTTGATTTCGCTCCCCTCACGCCACGACCCGAGGTTCGTGACGCTGAGCGTTTCCTGGGAAACATCGACAGCGAAAGCCTCGCTGGTTTTTTCCACAACGGTCAGGCAAACACCGGCGCAGCAGATGGATGCGCCGATATCAACACTGGAAAGGTCAAAGCGGGTGGATACAACAAAGCGCAGGTCTGCTTCGCCGCTGACGCTCGCAACTCTACCCACATCTGTGACTATACCAGTAAACATGGCCTTGGGTTACTCCGCCTTCACATAGGATGCAAGCATATCTGATCCAACCGGTTTCATTCGTTGCAGCATGAAATGGGGCGATTCACCCAAAGAGGCAAGGCTAAGCGGGCCGAGCGCATCAAGTCCATCCTGGCCAATGACCTTTCCTGCGACAAAATGCTCAATACGATCAACCATTCCAGCTGCCACAAAACTTGCCGCAACCTGAGCACCACCTTCGATAAGAATGGAATTGAGACCACGGCGCGCCAACTGTTCAGCAAGGCCCGCAACATCCCGGGTGGAGTCGACAACAACCACCTCAACAGATGGTGGGTAGCTGGCGCCTTCATCAGACGCGGAATGTGTAAAAATTAGCGTAGGTGCTTCGTCTTTGACAACATTCGCCGTCACCGGCGTTTTCAACGCACTGTCCAAAACGATCCGAACAGGGTTTTGGTTTTTCACGCCGTCCAATCGGCACGTCAGACTGGGGTCATCTGCCAATACTGTTCCGACACCAACGAGGATTGCATCGTACTTTGCCCTTAATCTGTGTCCGCTCTTGCGTGCCTCCGGGCCAGTAATCCACTTGCTTTGACCGGATGCCAAGGCAATTTTTCCGTCTAGAGTAGTGGCGCACTTCAGCGTGAAACTTGGACGGTTGCGTGTTGTCCGTGAGAAAAATCCGTCATTTATGGCCACAGCGTCGCTGGAGCAAACACCGCGGACGACTTCGACACCAGCCTTCTCCATCATTGCAATACCTTTGCCCTTAACCCGTGGGTCCGGGTCATGCAAGGCAACTACTACCCGAGCAACACCCGCATCAATAAGCGCTTGTGCGCAGGGGCCAGTTTGGCCGGTGTGTGCACATGGCTCGAGTGACACATACGCAGTTGCACCAGATGCTCCGGTGCCCGCCTGCGCCAGCGCAACCGTTTCGGCATGGGGGCGACCGCCCGGCTGTGTCCAGCCTCTACCGATAACAGCGTCATCTTTGATAAGGATACAGGCGACCGAAGGATTGGGTGCAACCTGTCCCAGTCCCCGTCTGGCCAGACTGAGCGTAGCCCGCATCCACCTTTGGTCTTGTGCATGCGCGCGCGTCAACAATCAGTCCTCAGCGTAATCGTCTTCGGGGCCTGTCATTTTGCCTAGGAATTTTTCAAAGTCGGAAGCTTCTCTGAAGTTTCTGTAGACCGAGGCATAGCGCACATAGGCCACTTGATCGAGGCTCTCAAGACCTTCCATGATCAATCGCCCCACTTGTTCAGATTGAACTTCACTCTCGCCCATGGACTCAAGCCTGCGCACAATTCCATTGACCATCCGTTCTACCTGTTCCGGGTCTACCGGGCGTTTTCGAAGCGCAATATCGAGAGATCGCTCAAGTTTATCGCGCTCAAAAGGAACCTTGCGTCCACTCTTCTTGACAATCGTCAGTTCCCGAAGCTGGACACGCTCGAAGGTCGTGAAGCGCGCTCCACAGGCAGGACAATACCGACGACGCCTAATAGCGGCCTTGTCCTCGGAAGGACGGCTATCCTTTACCTGAGTATCTTCATTCTGACAAAACGGACAACGCATCAGCTACCAGCTCCCCTGTTCCCAAATATGGTATAGCGCTTCAAAATTAGTTCAATATATGTGTAACGAGTAGCTCAGCCCTCGTAAATGGGGAACCGCGAACAAAGTTCGGCCACCTGCCCTCTGACCTCTGCTTCAGTGCCGGAGTTGTCTTCAGGGTTTGCTGCGAGTCCGTCGATAACCGTAGTAATCAGATCAGCAATTTGCTCGAATTCTGCTTCAGCAAAACCGCGTGTCGTGCCTGCTGGTGTACCAAGCCTGATCCCGGACGTTACAAATGGTTTTTCGGGGTCGAATGGCACACCGTTCTTGTTGCAGGTCATATGGGCGCGCTCAAGGGCTTCGTCCGCTGCCTTGCCGGTAATACCCTTTGGTCTCAGGTCCACAAGAACAACGTGTGTATCAGTGCCTCCAGAAACAATATCAAACCCGTTTTCCTTCAAACGGGCTGCAAGAGCACGCGCATTTGCTACAACCTGTGCCGAATAGCTCTTGAATTCCGGCCGCAGCGCTTCACCAAACGCGACCGCCTTGGCGGCAATAACATGCATCAGTGGCCCGCCTTGCAGGCCAGGAAATACTGCAGAATTAATTTTTTTTGCAATGGCTTCATCGTTGGTTAGAACCATGCCGCCGCGTGGACCGCGAAGTGTTTTGTGCGTTGTTGTCGTAACCACATGCGCATGCTCGAGTGGGTTGGCGTGCACGCCGCCCGCTACTAAGCCGGCAAAGTGCGCCATATCAACCAAGAAAGTGGCACCAACAGAGTTCGCTATTTCACGGAATTTGCCAAAATCAATTTCGCGCGGATAAGCGGACCCACCTGCGATAATAAGTGTTGGTTTGTGTTCTCTGGCCATAGCGGCCACCTGATCATAGTCGATCAGAGCGTCTTCGCGGCGTACGCCATACTGGATAGCGTTAAACCATTTGCCGGACTGCGCCGGTGCTGCACCGTGAGTAAGGTGTCCGCCGGCATCAAGCGACATGCCCATGATCGTATCACCCGGCTTTGTGAGCGCCAGCATAACGGCACCATTGGCCTGAGCGCCCGAGTGTGGCTGCACATTGACAAAGCCAGCATTAAACAGTTGCTTTGCGCGCTCAATTGCAAGGCTCTCTGCGATGTCAACGTGATGGCATCCCTGATAATATCGCCGCCCGGGGTATCCCTCGGCATACTTGTTGGTCAGAACGGACCCTTGTGCCTCGAGCACCGCACGACTTACAATATTTTCCGACGCAATCAGCTCAATCTGGTTTTGTTGTCGCAGCAGTTCCCCCTCCAGCGATCTTTGAAGATCAGGATCGGTCGATGCCAGCGAATCAGAGAAAAAACCATCTTGGGTAAAATCACTCATGCGTAAAAGTCCTACAGTGTTAAAATTTCAGGAAGAACCAAGTTTGTCGACACGGCGCTGATGACGCCCGCCTTCGAACTCTGTTGTTAAAAATTCTTCGACACAGTCAAAGGCTGTCTCGACGCCAATAAGTCGGGCACCCAAGGACAGCACATTTGCATCATTATGTTGCCGCGCCAGCCGTGCGCTCAAGCCTGAATGACAAACAGCGGCTCGCACAGCCGGACTGCGATTGGCAGCTATCGATATTCCAATACCACTGCCACAGATCAGTATGCCCCGTGAGACTTTATTCTGCTCAATGGCGTTTGCCATCGCAGCTCCAAACTCAGGATAATCGACAGAATCGCGACTGTTGGTACCAAGATCCAGGATGTCGAGGCCTTTGCTTTCCAGCAATCCGAGCAACTGTTGCTTGAGGTCAAAACCTCCGTGATCACAGGCAATTGCGATAGCTGTATTTGACACCGGCGTCCCCTCAATCTGACTGGGCACATCCTGCTTAAAAACAACTGCAGACTCGAGCCCGAGAAACTGCGAACGGTCTTATCATAATCAATTCCCTAACCCAAGTCGGGAGTCGGCTATTTTGTGTATTCTTGGATTAACACACGCAGATATTGCGGTGGTGCAACAAATTATCGGGGGCGCAGGCTAAACTTCTATGCCTCGGCGCTGGGGCGACGGTGCGTCTTGTTTGGCCATCACATATTTGAGTTTCCGCACGGCCAAGGCTTCGAGCTCAGCTTTAGCCGCCTTGGGGTCACCAACAATAGACACCTCAAAACCAGTGTTCTCGCATATTGCGCACACCTTCACGAATTTCCCCACGGGAACGAACTCAATGATAATATTCCGGGGTGCCGGCATATCGTTCAGGCTACGGACCGGACCAAATTCAGTCGGGACCAAACTTCGGTAAGCGCAAGGATAAGCGAATCCATTGCACTGTCGTCATGCAACGGACCGGGTGTAAACCGCAAACGTTCGGTTCCCTTGGGTACAGTTGGATAATTAATCGGTTGAACGTAAATGCCATATTCGTTCAACAAAATATCCGACACCTGTTTGCACAAAACAGGATCCCCAATAAACAATGGAACAATATGGCTGACACTGTCCATAACCGGTAATTCGGCCATCTTCATCCGGGACTTCAACTTTTCCGCGCGAGCCTGATGGGCAATACGCTCTTCATTGCTTGATCGAAGATGCCGAACACTCGCCAAAACGCCTGCTGCAAGAACAGGGCTAAGGGCTGTGGTGAAAATGAAGCCTGAAGCGTAACTGCGCACCACATCCACCAACGCCTTGGAAGACGCTATGTATCCGCCCATCACGCCAAACGCCTTTCCGAGCGTACCTTCGATGATGGTGATGCGGTCAGCAAGGCCGTCTCTTTCGGCAACCCCCCCACCCTGATGGCCGTACATACCAACTGCATGCACTTCATCAAGATAGGTCATGGCTCCGTACTTGTCCGCCAGATCACAAATCTCTTTGATGGGGGCAATGTCGCCATCCATTGAATAGACAGATTCAAATGCAATGATCTTTGGGGCGTCAGGATCAGCCTGCTCCAGCAGTTGTTCCAGATGGTCCAAGTCGTTGTGCCTGAAAATGAACTTGCGAGCGCCACTGTTCCGAATTCCCTGAATCATCGAAGCATGGTTCAATTCGTCAGAGAACACGACGCAGCCTGGCAACAACTGTGCAACCGTTGAGAGCGTTGCTTCATTGGAAATGTAACCGGACGTGAATAGAAGAGCCGCCTCCTTCCCGTGGAGGTCAGCAAGCTCTTGCTCCAGCAACACGTGATAATGATTGTTGCCGCCAATGTTACGGGTGCCCCCTGCACCAGCTCCTGTTTCATCCAGAGCTTGATGCATGGCACCAATCACCTTCGGATGCTGGCCCATACCCAGATAGTCGTTGCTGCACCACACGGTGATAGACTTGGCATTATCTCCGGCATCGTGGCGTAAAGCACGTGGGAAATTGCCTCGCTCCCGGGAGATATCGGCAAATACCCGGTATCGCCCTTCATCGCGAATGGCATCTATCGCCTCGGCAAAAATCTTTTCATAGTCCATCTGACAGTCCGTTTGACTTATTTGGCCCGCGTCAACGTAACATGTGAAATCACTATATAGGGTCTCACGCGCTGCTAACTAGCCTAATATGGCATGTTTCGTCCAGCAACGAAATTGTCGCAGGTCAATTTTGCCATAGGCAGGTTAGCAGTAAGCCACTAATCGAATGTTAATAACAGTCGATTTTGCCGATGAGACTAACCGAGGAAGTCGCTTAAAGGCCGAAGTGTATCTTGTCAGACCAGAAACGCTCGAGATTGCGCAGGTTTTTGCGAAGATGTTTCAGTTCTTCGTGAGAAATCAGGTCATCATTCATTAGTTCCTGCATGTGCTGGACATAGAGCTGGTCGATCAGGTCACGAATCTCATAGCCTTGATCAGTGAGAGAAATTCTAACCGCCCGCCGGTCATAATCAGACCGCTCATGGCGCAGATACCCCATCTCAACAAGCTTCTTCAGATTGTAAGACACATTTGACCCCTGATAATAACCGCGGGTTTTAAGCTCCCCAGCCGTCATTTCGTTCTCACCGATGTTATGCAACAAAAGAGCCTGTACCGGGTTCAGGTCGTTTCGGCCAATATGTTCCAGATGATTCTTGAGCACGTCCAGCAGACGTCGGTGAAGACGTTCCACCAGAGACAAGATGTCAAGGAACAGGAATTTTGGATCATTAAAGTCGTATGCACTCATGGCTATCGCCCTTTTTACTATAATTTTGCCCGAATTTAGACCCGCAACGCTTGCTTCATTCCGGAAATTTATAAAATTTTTCGGCGAATCTATTGAAAGCAAGTCTCCGCCAGAAGCCCTAACGGATCGTTAACAATAAAATTGTCGCTAAATTGTTGCTTTTCCGCGCATTTCAGTGACAAAGAAGGTACTGGAGCAATTGGATAGAAAAGTTAGAGAATTTGGTATGCCAAGACAGTTTCCTTCAACGCGGCTCAGGCGCACTCGGTCCAGCGAATGGTCACGAAGAATGGTGCGCGAATCCCGGTTGTCCGTGGATGATCTGATTTGGCCGTTGTTCGTGTGTGAAGGAGAGGGTGTTGAAGAGCCGGTAACGTCCATGCCGGGTGTTGCCCGCCTAAGCATTGACAAGGCAGTCCGGTCCGCCCGCGAAGCTGCCAATCTCGGGATCCCTTGCATCGCTCTTTTTCCCTCTACGCCCGCAGACAGGCGTTCAGAACGAGGTGACGAAGCCCTCAACCCTGACAACCTGATCAACCGAGCGCTTGCCGCCATCAAGGATGGAGTTCCTGAAATTGGCTTGCTTGCTGACGTCGCATTAGACCCCTACACAAGCCATGGGCAGGATGGTCTTATTGAAGACGGCGTGATCCTGAACGACGAAACAGTTGGTGTCCTGGTTCAGCAAGCTGTGGTGCAGGCCCAAAGTGGAGCGGATATCATCGCGCCATCAGATATGATGGACGGTCGCGTTGGTGCCATCCGCGCAGAGCTCGACAAAGCCGGATATGAGCACGTCCAGATCATGGCGTATGCCGCAAAGTATGCATCTGGGTTTTATGGGCCGTTCAGGGATGCCGTTGGTAGTGGCGGAGTGCTGCAGGGCGACAAAAAAACCTACCAAATGGACC
Organism: uncultured Kordiimonas sp.; assembly: GCA_947500295.1. Taxonomy (GTDB): domain Bacteria; phylum Pseudomonadota; class Alphaproteobacteria; order Sphingomonadales; family Kordiimonadaceae; genus Kordiimonas. The sequence continues at coordinate 111,797 of CANMRM010000007.1, read as the reverse complement.
CCGCCAACAGGCTTGAAGCTCTGCATGAGGTTGAGCTTGATATCGCGGAAGGGGCCGACAGTGTAATGATAAAGCCCGGCATGCCCTATCTGGATATCGTCAGAGAAGTCAAAGATACCTTTGGTGTGCCGACCTACGCGTATCAGGTCTCCGGTGAGTATGCGATGCTGGCGGCAGCCAGTAATAACGGATGGCTGGACAGGCAGACTGTTGTTGAAGAGAGTTTAATGGCCTTCAAGCGGGCCGGCGCTGACGGAATACTGACCTATTTTGCGCTTGAAGTCGCAAAACAGCTTCAATCATAATCTATTGTCCCTGCTCCGTTGCAGCCTCACCCTCATCTGCTGCCGGAACGGGAAACTCGACCATCATGTGCTGGATGTTGAGAGTGGGGCTACCAACTTCCCAACGGACACCAAACTCGGTTGGGTCGTAATAGATCGGGAGGTCAGTTCCTGAGCCCTGCTGTCTCTTGCAGTCATCACGGAACTTCTTTTGTGCGACCGGGCTCCATGCTCTGAAACTACCATCAGACAAAAGTGTATCATCAAGCCACGTTAAATCCGCCTGTTCATTGCATTTTGCACTCAGCCCAATCCACATCTTTTTTTCTCGCAACATGTCGAAATTCAAAACGAGAAAAAAATGAGTCGCACCGTCTTTAACAAAAGCCAGATGCCCGTCCCTGTCCTTATGGCGATATCCTTTGACCATCCGTGCTGCATGGCGCCAGGTATGTGGTGGACGACCATAAAACTCGAAAATCTGAAAATAACTCCCCGTGATGGGCTCAAGAACTGCCTGGCCAACAGGTTTGGCAACGGCAATACCAGTATCGTCAATATTTTGGATCATCATCATTGCAGCGACCAATGTGCTAATCATGAGATGCTTCTCCGTACTATTCTGAACGTAGTTTAAACGACTGTATAACGACGTCAAATGAAGGCTGGATTAACGCCGTTGACGAACTAGAGATTTTATTACACCGCGCAGAGTTTGAACTTCCTGAGACGAAAACCCGGCATTCAGCACGAGATTACGTAGTGTGCGTTCCTGGATGGCTCTGCGATCGGCGCTGCGGAAATACCCACGAGGCTCCAGTTCCGCCACAATATGCTGATGCAGGCCTTCCGTTTCCCCCGCAACAGCTGGCCCGTCCGGATGCGCTGGTAGCAACGCAGGAGTTTCATTCTTGGCCATATGAAGCTCGTAGGCTACCAGGATAACGGCCTGGGCCAAGTTTAAACTCCCAAAATCCGGGTTAACCGGCACGGTGAGAATTTTATGGGCATGTGCGACGTCATCGTTCGAGAGCCCTGACGCCTCGCGTCCAAATAAAAACGCAGCCTGCTCATCTGCGGACCGCATAGCGGCTATTTCCGACGCTGCCTGGCGTGGCGTTGCAACGGGTTTCGCCATGTCCCTGTCGCGCACGGTTGTGGCATAAACGTGATGGCAGTCTGCGACGGCCTCTGCGACACCATCATAAACCCGAGCTTGATCCAGCACCGTATCAGCTCCGGATGCGGCCGGGCCCGCGGCTGGGTTTGGCCAGCCATCTCGGGGAGCAACCAACCGCAAATCGGTCAAACCAAAATTCAGCATTGCCCGCGCAGTTTTGCCGATGTTTTCACCAAGTTGCGGCTGGACAAGTATAATGGCGGGTCCATTCATTCCTGATCTGCCTTCCGCCAGCTCGTGCCTGAAGGCCCGTCTTCGAGAATCACGCCAAACGACTTGAGTCGATCTCTGATTCGATCTGATTCGGCAAAGTCTTTGTTATCGCGGGCCGCCAGCCGTGCCTCAATGGCATCTTCAATCTCACCAACAGTAATTCCTTCCGGGGCCTCCCCCTGGAACCACGCACTGGTGCCCTGTAACAACAAGCCAAGAAATTGCGCGCCCGCTTTGAGTTCGGCTGCCTCTTTGTCGTGCGCCAGGCGATCCAGAGCTGCCAAAGCTTTGGGCGTGTTCAAGTCGTCCGCCAACGCTGCAATCACGCTTGGTGGTACGCTTTTAGACACCTCTACACCATCAACCAGCCGATACCATCTATCAAGTCGGCGTTTTTGTTCAGCAACGCTATCGAGCGAAAAGTCAATCGGCTGTCGGTAGTGCGCAGTCAGTAGGGAAAGGCGTAATGCTTCGCCCGGGTGATCCTGCACGAGGTCATGAACTGTGTGAAAATTGCCAAGCGACTTCGACATTTTTTCGCCGTCAACTGTCAGGTAACCGTTGTGCATCCAATAGCGTACAAACTGGCTGCCGTGCGCACATTCGCTTTGGGCGATTTCGTTTTCATGATGAGGAAAAATGAGGTCTTGCCCACCTGCATGAATATCAATGGTTTCACCCAGGTGTTTCTCAATCATGCATGAGCACTCAAGATGCCAACCAGGCCTCCCCCTGCCCCAAGGACTGCCCCACCCAGGTTGATCATCACTGGAAGGCTTCCAGAGTACAAAATCCGCCGGGTCACGTTTGAAAGGCGCGACATCGACGCGTGCACCAGCGACGAGTTCATCCCGGCTGTGCCGTGACAAACGGCCATAATTCTCCATGGAAGGCACATGGAACATGACATGGCCTTCTGCTTCGTAAGCATTGCCCTGCGCGATCAGCTTTTGCATCATCCTGATCATTTCCGGGAGATGCTCTGTGGCCCTGGGCGTAAGGCTTGGGGACAACGCACCCATCAGCGCCATATCTTCCGCATAAACCTTCGCATATCTGTTGGATATGGTTTTTATGCCAACGCCTTCGTTGTGGGCCCGGTCCATGATCTTGTCATCGATGTCAGTGATATTTCGCGCGTACGTAACGTGCTCCTCGCCGAAAACATGCCTCAAAAGCCTGAACAGGACGTCAAATACAACAACGGGGCGCGCATTGCCTATGTGTGCGTAATCATAGACCGTAGGGCCACACACATACATGCGGACATTCTTGTCGTCGAAAGGCTCAAAACGCTGTTTCTCGCGCGCGAGCGTATTGTATAGCGAGATCTCCGTCATAACGCCTGACTATCCGTTCAATCGATCCAGCACCCGTTCCCGACCAATAAGCGGTAGAAGAACGCCCATGTCTGGTCCGTGGTCCTGACCTGTGATGGCCTGCCGCAATGGCATGAAAAGTGCGCGCCCCTTCACACCAAGCTCTTCCTTGATGCGATTTGTCCAAATTCCCCAGGTCCCCGGCGTGATCTCGCCATCGGGCAAAAGTGCCCGGACTTTGCCGATATGGTCCGGGTCTTCAATCACCGGTGTCACCGGCCCCTCCACAATCGCCTGCCACACCGCAACGTCAGAGAGCTTGTTGAGATTGGGACGTATTGCCAACCAAAAGGCCTCATTCACGCCAGAAAGGCGCGAGGCCACCGCATCGTATGGTGTCATGTGTAAAATCTTGGCGTTCAGTGTGTCCAGGTCAGCCGGGTCAAGCTTGGCGGTCGAGCGGCTGAACTTGCTGAAGTCAAACCCGTCTATAAGCTCTGACGAATTCACAAATGCCTCAACTGGTTCGCTGGTGCCCACCCTGGCCAGTAATGAAACAACTGACATCGGCTCCAGCCCCGCTTGCTCACGGTATTCTTCAATCGACATGGCACCGTGCCGTTTTGAGAGGCCCTCGCCGCTCTTGCCCGTCATGAGAGCAAAATGCGCCATTTGCGGTGCCGAACCGCCAACGGCTTCAAATATCTGCACCTGAACAGCTGAATTAGTCACGTGGTCTTCGCCGCGCACAATGTGGGTTATGCCGAAGTCAACATCATCAACCACACTCGGAAGCGTATAGAGGAAGCTACCATCTTCCCGAATCAGGATAGGGTCTGACAATGCCTCAAGGTCTATCGACACATCTCCCCGGATAAGGTCCGTCCATTCAACACGCGCAGGTGTATTCAGCTTGAAACGCCAATGGGGCTGACGGCCTTCTGCTTCATAGGCAGCCCTTTGTTCATCAGTCAGGTCAAGAGCCGAGCGATCATACACCGGCGGCATACCTCGCCCCATCTGAATCTTGCGTTTCATGTCGAGCTCTTCAGCGGTCTCATAACACGAATATAGCCGCCCGGACTTCTTCAGAGCGTCAACAACTTCATTGTACCTCTCAAAACGCTCGCTTTGGCGAAAGGTCTCGTCCCATTTCAGGCCCAGCCATTCAAGGTCGGCTTTGATCGCCGCCTCATTCTCTTTGGTTGAGCGCTCCAGGTCGGTATCATCAATCCGTAAGATAAATTTGCCATTCTGCTGCCGGGCAAAAAGCCAATTCACAAGTGCGGCCCTTATGTTGCCGACATGCAGTTTTCCCGTCGGGGACGGGGCAAAGCGAACTTTTACAGTCATTTCAAAATCCAGTTGGCAAAGCCATCATTTATGTCTGGCGCTACGAAACCCATTCGTAATTGGGTATCTCCGGTCGCCTCCAAAGTTCTTTCGAGTGATTTTCACTCCTGGGGGAGCCTGGCGCCTTTTGTATTCGGCGATGTACAGCAGGTGCTCTATACGTGCAACAACAGATGCGTCGTACCCCCGCTGAACGATCTCGGCTACCGACATTTCCTCATCAACGAGGCAACGGAGCATATCGTCAAGCTCATCATATGGAGGCAAACTGTCTTCATCTTTCTGATCTTCACGTAACTCGGCTGTCGGCGGCTTGACAATGATGTTATTGGGGATTACCCCCCCTGTCGGTCCAAGTGCACCCTGCGGCAGGTTTGAGTTCCTCCACCGGCTCAGTGCGAAAACCTCGGTTTTGTATACGTCCTTGAGCGCGTTGTAACCGCCGCACATGTCTCCATACAACGTGGCATAGCCGACAGACACTTCCGATTTGTTGCCCGTCGTGAGGACCATGTTGCCAAATTTGTTGGAGAGCGACATAAGGATGAGACCACGCAATCGTGACTGAATATTCTCTTCCGTTGTGTCAGCTTCAGTGCCTTTAAACTCTTCGGCAAGCATATCATCAAACGCCTCAACACCCGGTTTTATAGCGATAACGCCATAGCGAACACCGAGTAGTTTGGCACACTCTTCGGCATCGCCAAGGCTTTCTCCCGACGTATAGCGTGAAGGCATCATGACGCAATGCACTCTGTCCGACCCCAGTGCATCAACAGCAACCGCGGCTGAAAGCGCGCTGTCTATGCCACCTGACAAGCCTAAGACAACCCCGGGAAACCTGTTTTTTCGGACATAGTCACCCAGCCCGAGCATCATGGCTTTGTACATGCCTTCCATAGCATCTGGCTCATAGCCACTATGGGGTGACTGGCAATGTAGTTTTCCGTCCTGGCGGCTCCATTTTGTGAGGAACTCGTCTTCTCTAAACGCGTCCAGTTGCACAGCGATCGCACCATCGTGTGTCATGGCATAGCTTGCGCCATCAAACACGAGTTCGTCTTGACCACATATCTGATTGCAGAACACCAACGGCAAACCGCTCTCTTTGACCCTGTCCCGCGCATAGCTTTGGCGCTCCGGGTGCTTCCCCAGTTCGTAGGGACTACATGTCGGTACAAGGAGTATCTCGGCACCTGAGTTCGCCAGGGCGGCCGTGCAGTCTGGGAACCACATATCCTCGCAAATCATGACACCGAGGCTGAAACCTCTAAATTCAATAGGATCTGGAGTGGCGCCGGGCTCAAACACACGAATTTCGTCAAACACACCATAATTGGGCAAATTATGTTTGAACCGAACAGATTGTATTTGACCCGCTTCCAACAGAACTACGGCGTTACGCAAGTGGGTGCCATCTTGCCATGGGCAACCGACGATCAAGCCCGGAGCCCCTTCTCCCAATGTGAGTTCCGCCAGGCTCTCAACTGCACGCTTGGCGGTCCGGACAAAAAACGGCTTCAATACCAAATCTTCCAGCGGATAACCCGCCACGGATAGTTCGGGCGTCAGCACAAGATCTGCACCTGCGGAAACAGCGCGTGCGTACGCTGCTGCTATCTGTTCGCAATTCGACTGGATCGCACCGACTGTGGGGTTGAGCTGTGCAACATATATGGAGAGTTCGTTGTTCATGAGGCGCTTTTACCTCTGTTGGAAAGACATCACAAGGCAAGAAAAAGGCGGCTCTCGCCGCCAATTAATCCAAAACAACCGATCGGTGCCTATGCGGCAACAGTTGTTCCGAGAGCTTCGCGTTCCTCTTTCAGGGCCTCCGCAATCAGAAAGGCCAGTTCGATAGCCTGATTAGCGTTCAAACGCGGATCGCAATGCGTATGGTAGCGTGACGACAAACCGTCTTCAGTAATAGCCGCAGCACCGCCCGTACACTCCGTCACATTTTGACCTGTCAGCTCCAGATGAATACCCCCTGCGTATGTACCCTCTGCTTTGTGAACAGCAAAAACACGTTTCACTTCTTGCAAGATTCGCTCAAACGGCCTGGTCTTTAAACCTCCCGTGGCTGACAAAGTGTTTCCGTGCATGGGATCGCAGGACCAAACAACATGCCGTCCCTCTTCCTGCACTTTACGCAAAATCGCAGGCAGATAACTTTCGACTTTGTCTGCACCGAATCTGGTAATCAAGGTCAAACGTCCCGGCTCGTTTGCCGGGTTGAGAATGTCGATCAAACGAATAAGATCATCCGGGTCGGTTGTAGGACCAACCTTCGACGCAATGGGATTGGCAACTCCTTTGAGAAATTCCAAATGTGCACCATCCGTCTGTCGTGTACGGTCGCCAACCCATAACATATGAGCCGACGTATCGTACCAGTCACCTGACGTGCTATCGACACGTGTCAGAGCCTGTTCATAACCCAACAAAAGCGCCTCATGTGACGTATAGAAATCGGTTCCCTGAAGCTGCCGAACATCCGCCGGATTGATACCGCAAGCCTCCATGAATGACAGTGCTTCCCCGATGCGATCCGCGAGCTCGCGATACCGTTCTCCGGCGCCACTTTGCGTCACAAAGTCTAGGTTCCACTTGTGCACAGACAGCAGATTGGCATAGCCACCCTGCGCAAAAGCCCGAAGCAGATTGAGTGTTGCGGCCGCCTGACTGTATGCCCGCAGCATGCGTCGTGGATCCGGAACACGTGCGTCAGCGTCAAATCCAATGCCGTTGATAATGTCCCCGCGATAACTTGGCAGTTCAACTCCATCTTTGGTCTCTGTGTCACTTGACCTGGGTTTGGCAAATTGGCCAGCAAGTCTTCCAACCTTCACGACCGGACAGCTTGCCGCAAACGTAAGAACAACAGCCATCTGCAGAAGAACGCGAAAGGTGTCACGGATGTTGTTCGGATGAAATTCAGCAAAGCTTTCTGCGCAGTCCCCGCCCTGAAGCAGGAAAGCCCTGCCCTCCGCAACGTCAGCCAACTGAGCTTTCAGATTGCGTGCTTCACCAGCAAACACCAACGGTGGATAGCTGGATAATTCCTCTTCTACTACCTTTAGTTCCTTTTCATCCGGGTAGGATGGAACCTGCACGATCGGCATCGATCTCCAACTATCGGGGCGCCATTCACTCATCACACTCACCTTACAAGTCAATTCTGGACTTTATAAATATTTCAATTGCGCTGCAATATGCGCAATTTTCCTTTGCTATTATACCTGAGCGTCTCCGGGTGCAAGCCTAAAGCAAGCCACGAGCGGGATTAGTGTCGAATTTATGGTGTTGGAAGCTCATGAGGGAGGTTTTGACCGGGTCGCCATCGCACGGCTTTGCGAACGAGATGCGGCACCAGAAGATAAAACGGCATCCGAAGAAAGTGCCCACGAACATATAAAAATGCCTTGGCCATGGGAGAAAATGCATTGTCAGCAGCCTTCGACAACAGCGCATATTTCAGAGGCAGGTGTCTATGTGCGGGCACAAGCCGTATCGAGGATTCTCTGGCCTGATTATGAGCAAAAAGGCGACCAATGGACCATAAAGCGAGGCCAACAGCTTTTGTTGCACCAAGCGCTTTAGCCCGATCGACAATCCCGTCCCTGTCGGTGTCGCTGAGGTCGGCAAAAAGCAAGTTAAGTTCAACAAGTGTCCGGACAGGGACATCCAGCTGGCCATCTACAAATGCGTGTACTGCAGAATGGATAAATATGTCCATCATCTGAAAACTCCAGAGACCTTCCTCGTCCAGATGCTCAGCACAAGACATCATCTCGGAAACATTCACCTGGTGTCGAGCTGTTTTCGGCAACAGTGAATGGTGTACGTCAACGATCGTTCCCCTGGTTTTGTGTCGGAGAGGCGGTAGTTCATGCATGTGTTCACGGTAATACTGCTGGTCGTACGGATTGTCTGTCTGTTCATCCGTCGCCCACCCTGCGGCCTCAAGTAACTTCTCCGTTACGTCAAGTTGGTCGGACGCGACCAAAATATCCAGATCGCTAACCCTCCGCCCCCTGGATGCCGTCAAACCTCTGGCAACATAAGCGCCACCTTTCAGCACCACCGCTTTGATGCCGCTATTCGTTAGTGCCCGTGCCACGCGTTCCATTTCAAAATGCAGCATGATGTGGTCATGCCTCGAGCGAAGTTTTGCATTTTTGAAGGCATCTGCGAGACCTGGTGACTTTTCGCGCCGATATTGATGCGCCATTTGCCCTAACACATGATTGGTATCCGCGAACTTGATGACTTCTGTTTGCCTCAGAAAACCTTCTGGTAGGGGTTTATCTCCTACTATGATTTTTAGTACCTGGAGGTCCATACCGCCCTATTACCCCCCAAGCTCTGAAATCAACCGCAAGCTCTGCGCTGTTGACCCATAGGAAATTTCGTAAGCACGAGCGTTACGTGCCAGTTTTACCACCGCATTAAACGCGGGTTCGCCCAGCAAATTGTAATTTGTGGAGGCTGGGATGAGCCGCATAATTGCTTCAGCGGGATTTAACATGCGGGCAACAGGGCTGACACCCTCTTCAAATCTTGGAAACAATATCAGCTTCGCGTGCGATGTTTGGTTGTCGGCAGACAGGTCACTTTTTTTCACGCGGCAATAGGCGATGTCACCTTTAGGTGTGCCCGTAATCAGGTCGCTAATTTGATCTGAGCCAACGATGTCGCGAACCACTGGGATAGACTGCTGCTTCAGTGAAATGGGGCGGGGATAAGGGTGCAGCGATGCATTTTCCAGATCAACCAGCGCAAATTCGTCGGAGAAAAGCCGATACCCTTCCGCCATCAATGCCGCCGTGAGCGTACTTTTCCCCCCACCTGAGGCCGCACTCATAACTATGGCGCCTTTTTCATCAGCGACCACACCGGCATGAATGGTCATTAACCGACAGCATTTAAGAGCAACAGAGAGGTTTAAACCCATCTCGAACGCCAAGGGCGCCATTCTCAGCGGCAGCGGAACCGCAGGAACGTCAAAGCCTGGATCCGGCGTTATTTGACGCCGGACAAACCGGCGCACAAAATTGGGAGCCTTTAAACTCAATACAATCTCTGTAACGTCTCTCGGCTGCAAATCGACGTTGTAGTCACGGTAGGTATCCTCGAGAAAATCCAGGAGCGCATCACTGCTTCCTGAAACCAGGTGTGCAAACGGACCCAGCGACATCGTAAATGTGCCAGCCTTAAGCGCCTGTTTCAGGTCTTTGCTATCAAATTGTTGAAGCGGTGCGCTCACTTTGATGTCACCGGCTTAATCAGGCCTGTATCGTCCAGCTGCTCAACCACACTCTTCACTAGCGAAAGCGGAAGTTCAGCGTCTTCGATGTCAAATTCCTGTCTCAGGTTGAGCGTCAGGCTATTCATGTTCTGGGGCTCACGGGCACACTGGCGCAGTGCACCAAACGACAAAAAATTCAGGAAATGCGTTTCAGCCGAAGGACGAAAAAACACCAAAAACGTGTCGTCAAACTCTTCGGCTACCCAGTCGTCAGCGCTGGACTTCCACAACAACGCATCATCAACAGGACCTGCGGCCATCAAAAACTCCTCAAGTCGACAATGGTAACGCGACCGCTAGAGTTGTCCAAGATAGGTGAGGATTGAAGCGACGCAGGAAATGCCTGGCCAACCACCCTGATTGCCGTACGAATTCGCATAGGTGAGCGAAAGAACAATATATAGGCCTTCAGCATCGCCGCTGGGGCTCCATCCGCCGTTTCCTAAATGGTCGCTTGGCATGATCTCGGTATTTTTGGAAATTGTATACAGAGCGTAGCCATTGTCCTGCCATTCGGGGTCACAATCGTCATCGTCGTCATCGCTGCGGCCGGAGTTTGCGGAGAAAGCAGCAATTTCCGAAGCGTTCGAAGGCATTGGGTTGTTTAACAGCGCATCCAACTCGGAAACAGAATTATGATTGTAGCTGTTACCGTTATCGTCATCATCGTCCGCATCGCAAATCTCTTCCGGGCAAGCCGTGGGGCGATACCCACTGGGCACTGTGCCAGAGGGAAACACATACTCGGCATTGCTCTTGAAGTTGACCAGGTCTTCGACTTTCCAGCCTTTGCCGCTTCTGTATCTCACTCTGGGGCGCCCCACCCAGGCACTACCATCGCAGTCAACAAGTATGCGAACACGCCTGGGAAGTTGAAAGACACACTGCAACTGTGACACCAGAGTTTGCTGTGCCGACGCCCTAAGCGTCAACACCATCGGCAACCCTGCCACACCAAGCTTCAGTAGATGACGCCGGTCAGACAGTCGTTTTTGCTCTTCCGGACTATTTTCAGAATTCTCTGGCCATTCAGTCACGATTTTTCCACACTCAATCGAGATAACAAGATGTCCACTGGCGCCCGTTTCCGAGCCAAGCCCCAACCAGATCGTCGTTTTATAATGTACAATGCTATATTTTTCCTAATGAAATATCAATAAACCGGAATTTCGGTCGGTCATTCAAATGTAACTTTGCTGTTTTCTACTCGCGGCAAAATATATAAGTCTTACAAATTACAATTTTCAGGCGTGCGGCTAAAACCATGAAACCCAGAAATCGCGAATCATCCGGCCTTCAGGCCCTATTGAGCGAACGCACCATTATTATTGCCTTACTTGCCCTGCTCGCTTTTTTCTGGTCGGTGGAATTGGTCGACACCATTGCTGCCCTGCTCATATTTTTGACAATAGCGGGCCTATTGGTACGACTTGAGTTCAAGAGGCATCGCACAGCTCTGCGCACTCGAATTGCTGAAACACGAAAACTCGAGTTTAACAAGCGCGGTGGCATAAAATCTGTGCGGGCAAACACATTGAATGCCGTTCCTTTGCCAATTTTAATCATTGGAGAAGATCACCGGATTTCATTTGCCAACCATGCGGCGCTTGACCTCCTCGGCTCTGATATCGTCGGAAATGACGTCTATATCTATTTACGCCAGTCCAAAATTGTGAATGCCATCGAAAAAATATTTGATGATGGCAAAAAGCACGCCGGCGTTGTTCGCTATACCAACAAGCAAAAACGCAGTTTTGACGTGACCATTTCCAGAGTGTCTGGAACTGGTGGCGACGACGTGCCAACGCAAGCGATGGCTTTTTTCTACGAGATAACCAGCATGCTGCAAACCGAGCAGATGCGCGTAGATTTTGTTGCCAATGCCAGTCATGAGCTCAGAACTCCGCTTTCTTCCCTCATCGGCTTTATTGAAACTTTGCAGGGCCCTGCGAAAGATGACCTGCCGGCGCATGATAGATTTCTGGGAATAATGCAGTCTGAGGCAGAACGCATGGTTCGCCTCATCGATGACTTGCTGTCCTTGTCAAAGATCGAGATGTCCCGACATGAGGCTCCCGATACTGAGGTCAACGTGGAAGCGATGATCAACAGCGTTGTCTTAACAGCAGCGGCTGCAGGCAAGGAACGGGGTGTTGACTTTAAAATCGATGTCGATGCCAGTGCTTCACGTGTTATTGCGGACCCGGATCAACTGATGCAGGTACTGCTAAACCTCGCAGTTAATGCCGCAAAATATGCCGACCGGGATTCCACTGTTCATGTTTCAGCAAAGGTGGCAAAAGACAAGAAATACATATCCCTGGCCATCCGCGATGAAGGCCCCGGCATTTCCAAAGAGCATCTGGCCCGCCTAACCGAGAGGTTCTACCGGGTGGATGATGCCCGCTCGCGAAAAATGGGTGGTACCGGCTTGGGCCTGGCAATTGTAAAACACATTTTGATTCGCCATGGCAGCGTGCTGGATGTCAAAAGCGTCGTGGGAGAAGGCTCGACTTTCAGTTTCAAGCTGCACCGCGCCTGACCTTAAACCATCAGGTAACCGCCTTGTACCATGTCATAAAAGCGACATTTGCTCGCTCTTCGCGCCATTAAACTGTAACATAGCATCAGTATCAGTAGGCCGATCAAAACATCAAATCGCTTCTGGCAATTACCAGTAATTCCAAGCGACAACGACGGTGTAACTGAGAAAACCGGCTGCAGTTGATGAGAGGAAACACTCCTGTGAAAACCAGAGTTCTACTGATCGAAGACGACCTGAATATTACAGAGTTGGTGCGGTATAATCTGGAACGCGCGGACTATAAGGTCGATGCGGTTGCTGATGGGGAAGATGGTCTGTACCTCGCGGCGCAAGACACACCCGACGTTATCTTGCTGGACTGGATGTTACCCAACTTATCGGGCCTGGAAATTTGCCGGCAACTGCGCCGCAACAGTGAGACCGCAAATGTGCCCATTATCATGCTGACTGCACGAGCAGATGAGCCTGATCGGGTTCGAGGCCTTGAAACTGGAGCCGATGACTATGTCGTAAAGCCATTTTCTCCCAAAGAACTCATTGCCCGCATACAGGCAGTGCTGCGCCGGGTTCGCCCCGCACTGGCGGGCAAAGAACTGACGTTCGAAGATATTTGTCTGGACAACGTCTCTCACCGCGTTACTCGCAGCGGTGTTTCCATACATTTGGGTCCCACCGAATATCGCCTCTTGCGACACTTTATGGAAAACCCCGGACGGGTGTTTTCTCGTGAGCAACTTCTGGATTCGGTTTGGGGCCACGATGTCTACGTCGAGCCGCGCACAGTTGATGTGCATATCAGAAGACTTCGCAAAGCAATGAATGCAGGCGGTAAAGACTATATAAGAACCGTCCGTTCAGCCGGCTACGCCCTGGACAACACCAAATAACACTCTATGCCGTAGGCATTTCAAGATTGAGCTTTTTCAGCGAACGCTCGAGCATTATTAATGCCCACAAACTTGTGTGGTGGTCGCGTGCACCAATCACATGCTCTTCCGCCATTTGCTGAATACCCAACATATTAAACAAACCGCTGTCTGCAAAAATGTCACTTTCTCCCAATGACATGGTGTCATCGGCCAGTTCGTTGCGCAGCCAGTTAACGGTTGGAACATCGAAACCTTTTTTAGCCCGATCCAGCGTTTCATCCGGCAAAAACCCGCGCAATGCGTTTCGGAATACAGCCTTGCCCTCGCCTTCAACAATACGCTCCCGCGCTGGAACCCGCAGACCCCACTCGACAAACTTGTGGTCAAGAATGGGAACGCGCACTTCCAGACTGTGAGCCATGCTGGCCCTGTCCACTTTGGTCAGGATGTCGCCGCAAAGGTAAGTTTTCAAATCTATGTACTGAATAACCGACAACGGGTCAGCGCCTTTAACTTCATTGGCAAGTTCAGTAAAGCGATCATGCGGATGGTAGCCCGCGAGGATTTTCTTCATCCGGCGTGAGTGCCAGCGTTTCCTCTCCCTGTCCGGTGTTCGGCTGACGCTTTGGCAATAGGCTTGAGCCGATGTTTTTGCCAATGCTTCAAATGTTGATTTTGCCCGAAGAAATTGTGGGGCTCTGTCGAGTTTGGGGTAAATTGCGCTCAACGGGCCAAACACTGCCCGTCTTACAAGCATCGGAAGAGAGCTTCGAAGCGCTTCCTCAGCCATATGGAATCTGTGTCGACGATACCCGGCAAAGAGTTCGTCTCCCCCATCTCCTGACAAGGCTACTTTTACTTTCTCTCTCGCCAGACCGCATACCCGATAAGTTGGCAGCGCCGACGGATCCGCGAATGGTTCGTCATACACATCTGCTATGCGATCAATCAGCGAGCGGTCTGTGGCCGAAACAAGACGCCAGCGATGACTCGTTTCAAAGTGGTCCGCTACGATCTGGGCATAACCGCTTTCGTCATATAGCGGGTCTTCCGACCCGATTGCACATGTTTCAATAGGTTCTGAATTGAGGCGCGACATGAGGCCGACAACAGCACTCGAGTCCACACCGCCAGACAAAAACGCGCCCAGTGGCACGTCCGCTATCATGCGCATCTTAACGGCGTCTTCCAGACGGGCGAGCAAGTCTTCGCTGCGTGACACCGTAAGCCCGGCCACCCCTATTCCCGGTTGCCAGTAGCACGTCATCCGGGGCCGACTAGCTCCCTTCTCCAAAGACAGCGTGGTCGCTGGCGGCAGCTTCATCACACCTTCGATAATCGTTTTAGGGTCGGGAACGTACCCTAGAGTCAGATAGTCTTCGAGAGCATCAATTTTAAGCTTCCGCGGCAACCCCGGGATAGCGAGCAAGGACTTCATTTCTGAAGCAAAATAGAGGTCACCATTGGGCAGGAACACATAGTACAGTGGTTTGATACCCAGCCGGTCTCTTGCTAGAAAAAGTTTGCGTTTGGGACCGTCCCAAATGGCGAAGGCAAACATGCCACGCAAGCGCTCAACACATGCTTCCCCCCATTCTACATAGCTCGCCATCAAGACTTCGGTATCGGACTGGGTGGCAAACTTGTGGCCCAGCCCTTCCAGCTCCCGTCGCAGATATTGAAAATTGTATATTTCGCCGTTGTAGGAAAGAACAAACTCTTTGCCCTGACTGTACATCGGCTGTTGACCGCCGGCGATGTCGATAATAGAGAGCCGTTTGTGTCCGAGGGCAACATCACCACCCCAGAAATAACCATCGCCGTCTGGCCCTCGATGGTTAATCAGGTCGGTCATCTGCCGAAGGAGGCTTTCTTCAACCGGAGCACCATTGTGCGTCATACCGCCGGTTATTCCGCACATATACTGTTGCCCCTTTTCAATGCGCCCCCCGCATCTCTTAAATAGCTATCGGCAGGAAATGTCGATAGGAATTCCAAAAATATTTCCCGGATAAGGTCTGGTTCTCCCACCAGTGGTGCACTCATTACCCATGCTGTTCCCGAAGCCTGTTTGCCTTTCAATAGTTGCAAAGCGGTTTCAATTTTTTCCTCGATGTCATTTTTAACCGCCACACCATCAACCGTATATCCTGCCCACACAATTGTTCTCTCCTCTCCCCGGCGAAAGATATGCTCGGATATGGCAAGCTGGCATACACCGAGCTGGCGAACTGAGCTCGAAAACTCAATCTGGCGCCATGTGTGATCAACCAGAGTATTGCTTGGGTGGAAAAGCCGTTGGGCCGAAGACAACACCTCAATGTCGGCGATGTAGGCATGAAAGACTGAGCCGTTTTTCCTCAGGAGTGAAGCTCGGCTCTCATCCGCCAGAAGAAACTCCGGACGAGCGACATAGCCTGTATCAGCCAAAGCCCGAAACCCTGCGGTGTCATCCACTACAATAGGTTGGGAGATGGTCGTTCTCAGTGTTGTCTCGCCCATCTGGCCTGGGGGTAAAATCCATGTCGTGGCCCAGGGCAGCAAAACCCCAATAAGCATTAACAACATCCATCCATTGCGCTGTTGCGCTACAGGCCCGGGTGTTATGTCATTCGACATCGCACTGTCTGTGAGTGGCTTGTCTGAGTACTTGTATGCTGTTGTCACCAGCAGGAGCAACACCACCGACAAAAATACCCAACCATAAACCAAATGGTCAAAACCCTTTGCCAGCCGCTGGTCAGATAACTCTGCAATCAGGAAGATCAGCAAAACTCGCAAAGCATTGGCTATTATGGGCAAAACGACACTGAAGGCGATAATTGCCGCGCGGCGGCGCCAGCTACGGAACACAAGGTGAGAAAGCAAAACGCCGGTGAAAATACTTGTGAAGAAGAACTTCACACCCGCACATGCTTCAGCAACTTCATAAAGGCCACTGGGCAATGTGATTAACATGCCCTCCGCAGAAAAGTCCGCATTTATCAGATCCAACACCCATATGACCATTCCCGCGGTCATGCGCTGAAGCGGCCCCACCAATTCGTAGCCGAAGGGGACCGAAAAATAGAGAAACAGCATCGGAAAGATGTTCGCACGATAGATGTGCCAACCGAAGACAGCCAATACCAGGGCCTGAATAGCCGAAACAAGCGCAACGTGAGCAAAAAGCGCCACATCAAGAACGCCAGCTGCCAACCACAGCAGGCAGGAAGCGAGCAGGCCCACCAGGCCCAGCACCGAGAACGTGGGTTTCATCTTCAGAAGAAGCTCACGCCTGGTCCATATCAAACCGACACACACTATGGGCGCAAGCAGACCATGTGCGAAAACATCTACATTCCAGAGGATTTTTGCCATGTGCGAAAGAGCTTCAAACCACGCACTAGCGAGAACCAGCAGTCCTAAAATCAGGAGAACAGCATGCTTGCGCCAAAGTGTTGTCATAGCTTCACCTGACGCTCTTTTGGGCTACCTGCCACCTGGCCGACGACAGTATCTATGCTAGAAAAAGCTGCCTTCCAAGAAAACTTCTGGTCGACGAAATTACGTGCTGCACCGCCAATGGACTGCCGCATAGGTGCAGAGTCCAGCAAAGAACGGATTGCTTGGACAAACTCGTCCGGGGTTTCTGACAATAGGGCGGTGATACCGTGCTCGGCATTAATGCCTTCATTTGCTGCGCGCGTACAAACCACCGGTTTAGCCATGGCCATGCCCTCAAGAACTTTGTTTTGGATACCTCGCGCTGTTTGAAGCGGCGCAATCACAATGTCCGCCTTTGCGATTTCTGCCGCCATGTCATCCACGGCACCAAGCACGACAATTCCATCTCGCCTGCCAAGTCTTTGAACAGCCGATGCCACCGGGCGGCCGGCAATTAAAAATTCAATGCCTGCAATTTCCTGTTTCAACTTCTCGAATACATTTTCAGCAAACCAGACAACTGCTTCTACGTTGGGAGCGTAGTCCATGGCACCGGTAAAGATAATACGATGACCAGCAGCGGGGGTATCATAGTTTTCCGGTGCAAACGCGCTTATATCAACGCCGTTTGGGATACCTTGAACAAACGCTTCAATATTGCGTTCCTGGAGCCTCCCGCGCATCAATCGGGCCTCATCGTCACTCACAAGAATTGAGCAAGCACTCTTGTTCGCCACTTTAGCCTCGAACCGAGACAGTGTTTCAGCTTCCCTCGCAAACACCCAGGACATCGGCCATTTTGAATTATCGCCATAGGCACGCCATTTTTCGGAATCCACATCCACAAAATCTGTGATGATGGGAATTTTTTCTATGTCGTCAGGCAGGAAAGAGTAGGTTGCAGCCGAGTACAAAAATATGAGGTCAAAAGCATGTTTCTCCAACAGGGACCTCAGCTGGCGTCGAAAATTTGGCGATGGATAGGCGTTTTCGGTCAGAGAACCGCCGGTTATCAGTCCACGCAGGGAAGCCAATTTCTGTGCGGATGGAGTGGCAAACGCATAAAGTACCGTTTCACATTTACTTTCTAGAAACTCCAGATGCTCAAAGTCATCCTTGTCATCGATAAAAAAACCAGCATGAACTTCGTGGTTTTTGCACAAGTGCTCCAGAAAGTGCCATGAGCGAATTTTGTCTCCCTTGTTCGGCGGATAGGGAATGCGGTGTGACAAAAAAAGGATACGCGCCATCTTAGCTAACCTAAGTGACGTGATATTGATGGGCCCAGGATTTTTGAAACACTCAGTGGCAAGTGCTTCCATGCCCTGCTCATGACTGCGAATGGCCCAGACTGCTGCGACACATTGGGCAGATCAGCCCCTTCGGCGAGGCGCATTTCGTATCCAAGGTCTTTTGGTTCAAAACCCCAGTTTTTCTTGAACTTGTAGGGGCCGCTGTCAATTTTGCTCCTGCCAAAATCGAAGTAGCGAATTCCACGACGCCTGGCAGCACACATAAGGTGGAAATACATATGATCGTGAGCGCCCAACGAGCGTACGGCGCCCGATCCGCCGGCGTAGTAAGGCATCACCGTGTCGCGGAAATAGAAACTCATAAGGCTTGCAACCGGAACACCGTCAGCTGATCTGGTAAGTTGGATTTCAACGTCATTACCGAAAACATCAATGAACGCCGCAAACATTTTTTTTGGGAATACCGGTGTACCAAGGGCTAAAACACTTTTGGCATAGAGGTCGTAAAATGTATTGATGTCCCCTTCCCAATCGGTCTCAAGACCATTTTTGAAGCTTTTACGAATGACAGCCCGTTGTTTGCGGGGAATAGCAAGCAGCTGTTGATCGTCATCGTTAGCAAGCTCTTTGACAAACGTTGCTGAAGATGGCTCCGCAATCCACCCTTTACACAACTCATTGTCCCTGGTTCTGGAACGGTTTTCAAAAACGGGTAAGCCGTGTTTTTCGGCCAGTTGCCAAGCAAATCTGTAAAGGCCATCCTTCACACCCGCATCGACGGCGATTGCGCCACCGTAGACACAAAACATGTTTGAAATCAGCGCCTTGCCAAACAGAAAATGCTTCTTAATGGAAAGCGGCAAAACCCCGACCACAACGCCATCCTGAAATGCAGCAACATAGGGGCAACTCTGCCCTGCTCCCTGTTCAATAACAGTCTTCCATCCTGAAAGATGGCAGAAAGTAGCATCCGGAGCCTTATTGACAAACTCATCCCAAGCCTCAAAAGCAGTGCTATCGAGAAGCTTAATGTCCGTTGTCACTGGTCTGCATCCCACTCGAATGATTGAGCTACAACCGTGTCAACCCGACCGAAAGTGGACGAGGCCAGCAGATTTTTCACTTTACCCGACATGGCTGCCAAGCCTGTATAGTGACGCAGTCGTGAACGCAGCGGTGCGTTGCTTATAAATGGTTGGTCAGGGTCTGTCTCCCATGGGTGCATGTAAAAAACGGTACCGATCCCGGTCTGACGACGAGCCCTGTTCATCAACCAGGTAGATAGGAACATGGGCAGCAGCCTGAAATAACCGCCACCTGATGCCGGAAAAGCAGTCTGTCCAAAAGTTGCAACCGTCATGGGTATTTCTATCACACTACAGTTTTTCAGTGGGAAAAAGGGTGTCCTTGGCAAACCCACAGCACCATAGTGATCTGTCTTTGCGGGAACGATGCTGGACGAGTAGGAAAATCCGGCTTCTTCAAGTTTCTCGTAAAACTCCCAACACTCCGCTGTCATGGAGAAACTTGGGGCCCGGTATCCCCTGACGGGTTTGCCGCCCGCTTCTTCGAGCAAGCTCTTTGCGCGTGTCACGTCATCGAAAAACTCTGCCGGAGACATGGTGAATATGCGGCGATGATCCATCCCATGACACCCCACCTCGTGTCCAGCTGTCGCGATCATCGATATCAGTTTGGGGAAACGCTCTGCCACCCACCCCAAACAGAAGAAGGTGCCCAACACCTGGGCCTGTGCCAACAGTTCCAGGACAAATTCTGTCTGTTGTTCGACACGACTTTCCAGGCTATGCCATTGGTCCCGGCCCAATGTATTTTCGAAGGCCCCAACCTGAAACCATTCCTCAACGTCAACAGAAAATATGTTCGAAGTTGTTCCGCCCTCAACGGTAGTCCTGCGAGGCACCAGCCGTAAACTAGCAGGGGCGATTGCCGACATGAGTTATTCGTCGTCCTTTTTGCCGCCGCTTGCGAGCTGCGTCATCAATTGGGTCAATTGTTGCAGCGTCTGGTCCTGTGACTTCATCATGTCCTCAAGCTGACTGATGCGGTTATCCATCTCTTTGCTCTCTTTACCTGCAGGCTTTGCTTCAAGAGGCACTGTAGAATCGTTCTGGGAGCTGGGGGGTGGCATCGCCACGGCAGAAGACACTGCCGTAACCGGCCTGGTGTCACTGGTCATGTCCGCAACAACAGCGTCAATCGTGTCGCCATCAATGGTATGGAGTTCTTCCAGTGAACCATACAGCAGAACTCTCGAGCAGAGTGTGTTCAGACGCCTGGGAACCCCTGCCGAATGATTGTAGATGGCCTCGACCGCGTCAGCGGTAAAGCAAGGATCATTGTCCCAGCCCACGAGACTGAGGCGGTGTTGGATATAATCGGCGAGTTCTTCTTTTTCCATCGGCTCCAGATGATGGGTGGCGATCACCCGCTGGCGCAGCTGCTCCAGTTCGGGTGCAGCAAAGATACGCTCCCGAAATTCGGGCTGTCCCACCAAGAAGCTTTGCACCAATGCTTTGTCGCCGTCCTGGAAATTTGAGAGCATTCTCATTTCCTCAAGCGCAGCATTGGAAAGGTTCTGGGCCTCATCAACAACCAAAAGGGCACGCCGGCCGCGCGCAAACTGTTCTCGCAGGTGCTTTTCGAGCCGAGCAAGAAGTTGCCCTTTATCCTCTGCCTGTGCATCCAGACCGAAAGCGGCAACCACACTTCTGAGGAGGTCTTCCGCACTCAATTGCGTGCTGACGATCATGGCTGCGATAAATTCATTGCGGTCGAGTGTGTCGAACAGGTGTCGCACCAGGGTAGTTTTCCCCGTGCCAATATCACCCGTCACAATAATAAAGCCTTCACCCTGGTTCAGACCATAGGTGAGATATGCCATCGCTTTTTTGTGTGTCCGCGAGCTAAAATAAAAGCGTGGATCCGGCGTTAGCTGGAATGGGCGACCCTGAAGATTGTAAAAACTTTCATACATACTAGAGCTAGAATGTCCCTCTTAGGTAGAACGTAAGTGCATTTTCTTCCAGGTCCTGGCCGTCGGCATTTGAAAGCCGCTGCGAGTGATCATACGAAATCGCTACACTCAAATATCTTGATACCGTTCTTGTCCAAGTCAAATTACCTACGATGAAATCATCTACTCGCACCCCATCTTCAAATAAACTTTGACGAAAGCTAAGTCGAGCATTTAGTGACGTATCTTCATTAATTTCATGATCTGTGCCCAAAGAAACACCCCAGGCACGCGCTGATCCAGAACTATCGTCAAAGGTTCGTTTCTCATAGCTACCGTTGATAAAGGTCTTGGTTCTTTTTTGCTGGAGAGTGAGTGTGCCAACGGCGGAGCGTTGCCGGAAATCAACATCAGAAAAGGAGAAGTTCGGGTCTGTTTCGTCGATCGGCAGGCTTTCGGTGTTAACAATCCCGAACTGGTCATTGAACGACAGGTTATTTAAATTATCGTTAGATACTATAGTATTAGCAGTAATTCTATCGGTATAACTACCCGTAAAATTCAGCCGGGCTGAAAAGAAGTGCTGCAATGATGCATACCAGATTTCTCGCTCGCCTTCGCGTCCATACGAAACACTCAGGTCAAGTTTAGGGCCTGGTGTCCATCGAAAACCACCCTCCCAGCCAAAGCCATCTTCGCCAAGTTCAGCTGACTGGAAATCGTTGGATGTCACATTCACATTGCCAAAAAGTTGGATAAAGCGATTGGCTTTCCAAGTTATTTCTGCACCACCCCGTTCCTTACGAAAATCATTAACATCCAGAGATCTGATGACCTCAGAAGAATCAGCAAACAAACGCCATTGAAAATTTCGGAATCGATCCCCCGAGTCCAGCGATGCCGTGAGTTCGTGGCTGGTTGAATCAGAAAAATTCACCGGCAGCGTTTCGTCCTCCAGGTTATCGGCAGGGCTCCTCTGCAGTCCAAATCTGTATGTCAGCCGGAAGTCGGCGTAGTCCCGGAGCCCTGTCCTGAAAATACCCGTGCCAGTATATTCTTGAACAAGGCGGCGGTTCGCTGTCCGGTTGGCAGCGCTTCCTGATAGGCTTCCCCGCTGGTCAAGGAACTGCTGACGCAGGCTCGCACGACCATTTATGGTCAGATGATCTTCCCATACTTCGCTGTCTAGCGTTCCAAACATATTTTGACGAAAGTCGTCTGTGCCATCGGACAGGAAATAAAAGTGATCCAGCGAGTAATCGAGCGCTAACCGCAGTCGATTGCCGGAGATGCGTGCATTCATACCAACCGCGCTATTCAGCACAGCATCATAAACCTTATCGGTTTCTGATAAATTTGCATTGTCTGTGCCGGTCAACCTGAGCTCGGCACGCGGGTCGATATATATGTGCTGGGCTTTTGCGCCACCAATAGAGACGAGAGTAAACAGCGGACATGCAGCAGCCAGTGCAATGTAGGGCTTCAGACCAGCATTAGATGCTCTGAGAAACGGGCGAGGGATCACACTAGATGCCTCTATCGACCGCCGTAGCCGTAGTAAGTTGCAAACTTTTTGTTGCTACCGTTATAGCGCGTTTTGTTTAGAAGCAAATTTATGTTTTCACACGCGCTTATCATGCCGAGGCTTTCTTTAATTTGCGGTTCAGTTGTTTTTTCAGCTTCGATGACAAAAACAGTTTGCCCCATATACAGCGCCAACACCGACGCGGCAGAGCTTGCGAGAACGGGCGGTGAATCAAAGATTACAATCCTGTCTTTATAGCGACTGGAAATCTCCGTAACCATGTTGGCCATACGCTCACTCGCCAGCAATTCAGTCGTGAGGTTGTGCTGTCGGCCTGCAGGCAAGAGTACAAGATTGGGTATATTGGTGCGAACCAGACAGTCGCCGACATCCATATTACCGTCAGCCACCACGTCCATAAGGCCCCTGCCTCCTTTTACGCCAAGCCGGTTCAAAATTTCAGGTTTGGAGAAATCGGCATCAACCAGCAAAACAGTCACGTCCTGCTCGGTAGCTATGGAAAGTGCCAAATTAATCGTACAAAAAGTCTTGCCCTCACTTGGATTGGAGCTCGTAACAAGAATAACGTTGTCATTCCTATCTTTCGAGCCCTCTCCTTTGGGAAAGGCGTTAAGCAACAACGATCGCTTGATGATACGGAACTCTTCCGACATTAGGTTGGGCGGCATATCCGGTGTGATGTAACCAGCCTCTCTCAGTGCGACCAGGTCTATTTCTTCTGCTTCACGGCGCTTGCGGGGCCGACTGGATGCCTGTTTCGGTCCCTCGCCTGCCGTATCACCTATTGCAAGAGAACGCGGTTTTTCAGGAACCGGCTGGATACCATCAGGTGCTGTATCCTCATTGGCAGCTTTCGGCTTTTGCCTGGGGGCTCCTGGCGCGCCGATACCCTTGAAGGCGGGTGTTGCTGGCTCCTCCGCCAAAGTCGGGTTAAGCGAAGAAGGGTCCGGTTTCTTTTTGCCGGGCGAACCAATACCGCCTGATGCAGGACGCTCAAAAGGGCTGTCGCCAACAGTCTTGGCGGCTCGTTCCACCAGGGAACTGCCTTTTTCCTCTTTCTTCTTGGCATTTTTTGCCGCGCGTTCAATCAGGTCCATGCGAATCAAAACTCATCAAGAGCGGAACTATCCGCCGAGATTAACCAGTCCCCCCAATCATGTCGAACACAACAAAACCAGCAAACACAATGAAAAGCAGAGCTGTGGCGCCAGCAAACATCAACAATTCAATGCTTCGTTGTTTGGTCTCTTCTTCAGACAAGGATCGAGAAACATTGCCCAAAATATTAAGATCAAACTGAGAACGGAGCTGTTCCACGGTCAACACAACAGGCCTTAGTACCGACAGAACCAAGGCAAAGCCAACACCTGCCATCAGGGCGAATACGAGCATTCCACTCATGAACAAAAGCCTGTTCGGACCACTCGGTCGTGTGGGTAAATTGGGCTGCTCGACGACCCTGAGGCTTACTGCCCCATCAGCGCTTTCAACATCCGCCTGCAGGTCCAGATCCTGCTTTCTATCCAGCAGGTCATTATAGAAGCTTCGTAGCTGTGCAAAATCTCGCTGCAGCTGGCTTTCTCTCGCCTGAATTTCAGGAACACGCTTGGCTTTTTCTTCAAGCTCAGCAACCAGCTTCTGCTGCTCCACTTCACGCTGCTCGAAAGTCTTAATCTGGGTCCGCGTATCAATGATATTGAACATCAGTTGTTCATACAGGCGATTTGGTGTCTCTGTAGTGAAGTTTGAGCTCTTTCCCGCTTCAGCACTATCAGACAATTCCTGAGCAAGCGCTTCCTGCTCTTGTTTCTGCTCGGCTTTCAGCAACTCAAGCTGACGCGAAACATTTCGCACATCAGGATGCAGGTCTTTGTATCCAAGGTTTCGGAGGTTATCGAGCTTCTTCTGCTGCTCGTTAATGCGATCCTGCAACGGGTCATCTGACCCCACTCCACGAGTTCTAGACGATTTAGCCTCGCGTATCGTCGCAGGCACATTCTTGATCTGCTCCTGGAGAGTATCCAATGCAACGCGGAACTCACCAAGCTTGCTACGGGTGTCTCTCAGCTGCTCTTTAGCTTCATCGCGTCTGGATAGAAAGGCACCTTCCCCGCCCAGAAAATCGATGTTTTCCTGCTTAAACTGGGCATGCAGTTGCTCAGCAGCGCTCAAGCGCTCTTCATAATCCTGAATCTGCTGGTCAAGAAACTCAACAGCATTCTCGCTACTTCCGTCTCCGCCTTCACTACTGCCTTCCAAAAAGATAGACAGCAAATTGTTCACAACGTTGCGTGCAACCTCAGCCCTTTGTCTATCACTGAGACGTCCATCCCCGTTTTCATACTCGATGCGATACATGCTGCCCTGAAGCGCAGCAATACTGATATCACTTTGCATATCTGCAACGAGCTGATTAAGCGCAGCATCATTGTTGGCGAGCCTCTCCAGGTATTCCGAACGGCGGATGATTTTTTCCAGATTGGGCCGCGTAACAAGCTGGTTCTTCACGGCTTCGATCCGGCGCGACACATCAATATTGATATTGAAGCCCCTAACGATCGAAGGCAGAATCGTTTCAGTGTTTACGAAAATCTGTGCGCTTGATTCGTATCGGTACGGCATTGTTGATACTGCGCCCCACCCCACGAGGCAAATCAGCCACGTCGTAGCCATCATATACCAGCGCTTGCGCCAAATACCGTAAGCAACAGACTTAATCTGTTGATAAACCTCGTGTAATCCGAAATTAACTGACGCCATTTACCTTCTCCGCTGTCGGCCTATCTGGGCCTCGACAATTCTGCCGCTTACAAGAAGCTCTCCGGAATTATAAGCACATCCCCCGGTAGAATTTTTACGTTGGCATTAATATCGCCGTCTTTGATCAAACTTTCAATCTTAAGGCGGTATTCCTTCTGCTCACCGTCTTCAAAGCGGACAAGTGTCGCGCGGTCGCCCGCGGCAAACTCTGTCAGTCCGCCCACCTGAATCATGACATCCAGCAACGTCATATTTGCCCGGTAGGGGATAGCTTGCGGCGTTCCCGCTTCGCCAAGCACCCTGACCTGCTGGGAAAACGGTCCATTAAAGCCATTAACAACAACCGTAACGATTGGCTGCTGAATATAGACACTGAGTTCCTCTTCGATGTCACGAGCCAGGTCACTCGGCGTTTTACCCGTTGCCGGCAAGTCGTCAATCAGTGGCATAGAAAGCCTGCCATCCGGCCGAACTGTCACTCCAACCGTCAATTCCGGATTTCGCCAAACAAAAACATTGATCCCGTCCAGCGGCCCAATCAGGTAACTTGGACCGGGTCCCTCGTCCGGCGGTACAAACGGAGCCGGGGGCAAAGATTCATGAATTCGCAAGAGGTCGCAGCCCGCAAGGCCAAGACCCAAAAAAATACATGCAGCGAGCCGAATACACAGATTGCGCGTCATAAAAAAACACTCATTTAAAGCCGCGGCCCCCACGCGCCTACATAAAAGCAGCAATACAGGGGGCTATTTGGCCATTTTTTATGGAGTAAATCAAGTATTAACCACACTTGCTGAGTAAATTACAGCAACAATTACAGAAGATTAGCCCTAGGTGTGTCTTCTTCGTCAGTTTTGATGGAACGTTCCGCGTCCGGCTTCTTCGGTGAAAACTTCTTATTGCCAAGGCCGTCGTTAAACTCAGCATGATCGTCTTTCTTGTAACCCCACAGAATGATCAGGGAAATCAAGACGCAAAATCCGGCAAAGTATAGGGTGTCCAAAAACCTACTCCTGTTGCTCCATCGACCAATTATAAGCCGATCGGAGCGTTTTGCGCAAATCGTTGAATTCCGGCTGCCAATCCAAGCTTGCCATTAACCCACTCACATCAGCAACCACTGAGGGCGCCTCGCCATCCCGCGGGGGGCCAAACTCAAACGGAACAGCTTTGCCAACTTCTTTTTCCAGCTCCCGCACAATATCCAGAACACTGCTTCCCTGTCCGTATCCAAGGTTAAAAAGATAGGAAGCCGCATGTTTCTGCATCGATGCCAAAAGCGCCACATGCGCAGAGGCAACGTCCTGAACATGGATATAGTCCCTTACGCCAGTTCCATCCGAGGTTGGTAATGTGTTTCCAAAAATGGTGAGGGGCGGCGAACTTTCCAGCAACGCGTTTATTGAACGCCCAATCAGATGCGAAGGATTTTTGGTAAACTGCCCATGCCGCATGTCGCTATCCGCTCCGGCAACGTTGAAATACCGAAAAATACCGTAACGCATGCCTGAAACACGAGACGTGTCTTTCAGTTGCTGTTCTGTAAAAAGTTTGGACCAGCCGTAGGGGTTCAAAGGCACTGTACTGGCTGTTTCTCCAACGGGTTTGTCATCCGTGGTCCCGTACACAGCTGCCGTGGAAGAAAAAATAAAATCCTTCACACCCGCTTTAATAGATGCGTCTATTAATCGCCGACTTCCTTCAGTATTATTTTCATAATATTTCAGAGGGTTAGAGACTGATTCATCCACTTTAATTGAACCAGCAAAGTGCATTATCGCCGTTATCGGTCGCTCACTGAATATTGTACCCAGCAATTTTTCGTCATGAATCCGGCCTTCATAAAACCGCACATCGTTATGGAATGGTCGCATCTTTCCCGTGCTAAGATCATCAATAACACAGACCTCAACGCCAGCATCGAGAAGTGAAAGAACGGTTTGCCCACCAATATACCCTGCTCCACCAGTTACCAAAACCGGGCCATTAACCGTTTTTTTCATGATTCACCACTTTCATCTAACCCAGGTTGGTTTGGTTGTATTGCTTTCTTGAATAGGTTCAACTGACCCAGCGAGGTCGCCCGCCACCCAAAACGCTTTGCATACTCTCGCACCTCGCTTTTACTGGAATTTTCGTCCAGGACAGAACGTATTGCTTCAGCATATTTGACCGGGTCATCACCTGCTACCAGTCTCCCAACATTGTCCTTTTGGATTAATTCAACAGCGCCATCTACACCTCTAGCCACAACCGGAACACCACATGCCATGGATTCCAGCATCACATTGGCCCATCCCTCTCGCTCAGAAGGTAAACAAAAAACGTCACCAGCCGAGAGGTACCTCGGCATTTCCTCGGGTTGCTTTTGGCCTACAAACGCCACCCTGTTGGTCAATTGAAGTTGTTCCACCTGCTCCAGCAAGTCAGACTTCAGCGGGCCGTCCCCTACAATCACACCCTGGACATCGGGCAGCTTTGAGATTGCCTCAATTACTATATCCACTCTTTTGCGAGGAATTAACCAGCCCGCAAACACCACGATTTTCTTGGTGGCGTCCAGACCTGTTTCGTTGCAGACGACCATTCTTGCATCTGCGACAGGAGCAAACCGTTCAGAATCAATACCATTCCTAAGGCTGGTGACATGCCCAGCATCAACGCCCATTTCCACAAGCCGGTCTTTCAAAGACTGGCTTACCGTAATCACATGCCGGGCAGCGCGACAGGCACTCACAATCTTGCTTCGGGCGCTGGCTATTGCGCCAATTTGTGTCACATCACTGCCGCGGGCTGTCACGATGAAAGGAAGCTTGAATCGTTTTGCGAGTTTTGCTGCTGCGACACCGTCGGGATACAGGTAGTGAGCATCTATCAAATCAAATGTGACACCATGTTTCTGCATTTTTTTGAGCATGCGCCTTGCGGACCAGGCCATAAACAAGGGTGTAAGATGCATACCAATCTTCGGAATTACCAGAAACCTTGGATGATAGACCGGGATTCCACCGTCAACGGATTGGCGGGACGCCCTGGCAGCCCGGCCGTATCGGCCAAATATTTCAGACTTGAATGGGAACCATGGGACTGGCGCCATGACTGTTGCACTGACGTCAGTATCGCTTATCAGATGTTGCAGTCTGTTGCGAACAAACACCCCTAATGTTGGTTCGCCTTCATGTGGGTACAGCGAAGAAAAAACAAGTATTCTGATAACCTGACAGGGTTCGTCATCGGTCACGCCACACCTCGTCACTTGATCCCAAGTCCTTATTCAGTAGGACAGTTCCCTGAGCTGTCGACGGGCATCGTCAGCGCCTTCAAAATCATCATCCAGATTCAACGCCTGTTGCAAAACCCTTCGCGCGGCTCGCCGGTCCCCCTTGGCGAGATAAGCAATGCCCAAATGATACTTGTAGACTGCTTCCCCTGGGGCTCGGCGTACGGCTTTTTCCAGATACTCAATTGCCTTTGCGGTCTCTCTGTCGGCCTGCAGCGCTATCCATCCTGTGATATCAAGAATGCGTGGATTTTCAGGGTCCATCAAAAAGGCGCGCTCGGCCAACTGGCTGCTCGCGCGATTCCCGAGGCGCAGGTAAACCAAAGCAAGTTTGGCAACAATATTGGCATCTGCAATGCCGGTTTGTAGGAGGCGTTCATACTGTAGTGCAGCATCGGCAAAACGCTCATTTTGCTCGTAGCGAAGAGCCAGCTCAGTGCGCGCCAGGCGCGCGATGTCACGACCTTCTACATATTGTTCCAGTTCTTCAACTGCGGTGTCGGCCAGTCCCATGGCATACAGCGCCCTTGACAGCCCGATTGCCAAGTCGTCGTTTGACTGTCTCTGCAGTGCTTCACGGAACGCTGTTGCTGCGAGTTCGGGTTCACCCTTATCCAAAAAGACCTGTCCTATGAGACTTGCCGAAACGTCGTCAGGCCGGATGGTGGAGTTCAAGGAAGGCAAACGCTGCTCTGCCTCTTCGAGTTTTTGCCCCAATGCTTCCGTTGCGAACAGGTACCAATTCAGCAGAGCTGGCTCGATTGGTTGAATTTCGGCCTCCGCAGCACGCTGGAAAGCCATGCGAGCACCGGAGTAAAGACCGGTCATGAGCAAGGCGCGCCCATGGAGCAAGTGGGCTTCACCGTTATTGAAACGATAAGCGGCATAACGAGACAGCGGTCGCTCTGCTGCCCGCGGCTGATCAAGCGACAGAAGGAGTTCTCCCATTCTCTTCAGGATAGCGGGGTTTTCTGATGCTCTGACGGCGGTCGCACGCGCTTCTTCGATCGCGCGAGTGGTGCTACCGGCATCGGCCAACGCTTGAGAATAGTCGGCCCACAACTGCAGTGAATCCGGCACCAGACGCACCGCTTCCCTGAAGTATGGGATTGCCTCTTCAGCCTTGTTGTTTTCCAGCAGCACCTTTCCCAAGGCTGCCTTTGCCCTAATGTCGGTTGGCTCTTCTTCAAGAAGGCGCTCAAGATCAGATTCCGCTTGGTCATACCGGCCGAGGTTTAACGCTGCCAGGGCACGATTTCTCAAGGCTGTATAATAGTCGGGTTTACGCGTCAGTGCTTGGGTGAATGATTGGATTGCACCTTCATATTCACCCTGCTGAAACTCGAGCGTTCCCCTCATATTGTATCCCAACGCACGGTCAGGAGCTGTTCGCAGAATTTTTTCGATCGTAATCTGTGCGCCTGCATAATCTCTTGTACGTAGTTGCATGCTGCCCATCACACCCAAATCCCTGATTTGGGCGGCCTGTGATGTGGTCACAAGCGACAGCGTGCTCAACGCATCAGCCGAGTTGCCAGCAACAAACTGTGCCAGGGCAACCTTGGTATCCAGTCCGGTAACAGCAGCTTCTCCTTCGCTACCGGATAGAGCCGCCACTCTTTCATACATGGCCCGGCCACGTTCGGTTTCACCTTGCGCAATTAATATGGCCGCAGCCATTGCCAGTACGGCGGAATCTTCCTGCCCCTGGTTAATCAGCGGCAGAATGGTGTTGTACGCATTTGTCGGCTGTTGAAGGCGGAGGTAGGAAGCGGCGAGTGCCAATCGAGCTGTGCGATTGGCCGGCCGAGCCTGCAGCACGGTACTCAATAGCTCTATCGCTACTTCGTTGTTTTCCAGTTGATAGGCAACAAGCCCCCGAACGTAGAGCGCAGGAAGGTAATTTTCCGTTGCTGCCCTCGCCCGGTTCAGCAAAGCCTCTGCCTCGACATACTGACCACGGCTCGACAAAATGACGCCAGACAAGTAGAGCGCCATCGGATT
The DNA here is from genome assembly GCA_947500295.1 of uncultured Kordiimonas sp. Classification (GTDB taxonomy): domain Bacteria; phylum Pseudomonadota; class Alphaproteobacteria; order Sphingomonadales; family Kordiimonadaceae; genus Kordiimonas. Next base: position 81,477 of record CANMRM010000007.1, on the reverse strand, counting down.
TTTAGGATTGGCGGCATAGACGGTGTCAAGAAACTGTTCCGCCTCATCATATCGTTGTTGGTTAATGCGGATACCTGCCAACTCAAGATTGGCCATAAGGTTGCCCGGGAACAACCGTATGGCATCATTGAAATAGCTTTCAGCGAGAGTATCTTCGCCAGCATAGCGTGCGAGCAGCCCGCGCGTATACTGAACCATCGTGTTGTCTTGGGACCTTTCATATGCCGCATCGGCCAGGTTTTTGGCTTCTTCCAGGCGCCCTTCCTTTAAGGCGAGCCGGGCAAGACCGAGAAACGCTTGGAAATCACCGGGATACTGATCAATTGCCGTTTCGTATGCACGCCGTGCGTCAACGTAGCTTCTGTTGGCAAAATGGGCGTCTCCAGTGATAACCAGCACCTCGCCTCTTAAGTTGTCTGGAATTGTCGTGCCTCTAAGAGCGGACAGCGCTCTTTGATACTGGCCCTGGATCAGCAGGCTTTTGGCGAATGGTACAGCGGTTGCTGCGTAATCGGCGCCGAGTTGTCGCGCGCGATCAATCGCGGCTTCAGCGGGAATTCCACTTCCGATATTGAGATAGGCATCTGCCAAAAGTCGATAGCTTTCGGCGTCCGCACGACCATTTTCATGCGCTTGGTTTATAAGGGTCAGGGCAGCTTCATAGTTCTTGTCGGCAATGAGGGTCCTGGCCTCATCTTTGAAGTCATTTTGCGCTGCAACATGTGCAGAGCCAACAATCAGCACACCAATCGCAACACGAAGCCGCCAGTTTCTGAGCAAGCGCCCCAAGGGCGCCAGAACCTGACAAAAAGCATTAAACAGGGGATAAATGTTCGGGTTCGGCATAGCTGCTAACGCACTCCATGAGGAAACAATACGACCCGCAATGTTTGCAAGATAATCAGAAAATCGAGAAATATCGAATAGTTCTTTACATAATATAAGTCATATTCGAGTTTTCGTCGGGAATCTTCAAGTGACGCCCCGTATGGATACCGAATCTGCGCCCAGCCGGTTATTCCGGGTTTCAGACAGTGTCTTTCTCGGTAAAAAGGCACTTTTTCGCTCAGCTGATCCACAAAGTATGGTCTTTCCGGTCTCGGGCCGACAAAACTCATATCGCCTTTCAGGACGTTGATTGCCTGGGGGATTTCGTCAGCTCTCGTTCGCCTTAGCAGATTGCCAACCTTTGTCACTCTCGGGTCATTTTCCGACGCAAAACGCGGTTTCCCTACCTCTTCTGCGTCAACACGCATGCTACGGAACTTAAGTACATGGAAAGGTTTTCCGTTCAGTCCAACCCGCTCCTGCTTATACAATATTGGACCTCTGCTGGTCACCTTGACAGCAAAGGCACAAGCCAGAAAAAGAGGTGACGTCAAAATCAGGAGCGTAACACTGGTGGCAATATCCAGAATTCGTTTCAGGCCGCGTTCCAACAAGGAACCACCCTTGAATCCCTCTGCGAATATGATCCAGTCTGCTTTGACAGATTCAAGATCAACATAGCCCCGCACCTCCTCAAAAAAGGTCAGGCGGTCCATGATCTGGATACCTGCCAGCTTGCAGGCGATCAGCGCATCGATGGGCAATCGCTTTGATTCAAATTTGTCTCCAATCACAATGAGTTCACAGTCCAGTTCTGCGGCATGTTCGGACAACGAACGCATGTCCTTGAGGACTGTAGCATCTGCGATTGCCGCATCATCACCAGGTACCGCAATAACATCGATAATTTTTAAGGCCGCATCAGGTGTTGCTTCCGCTTCAGACTGAACTGCCAGAGCTCCTTCACCTGCCCCCAGAATAACGACCCTTTTCCCCAAAAAACTGTCCGTGGCAAACAGGATGAATACTGTATGGGCTAGCATCAAGAAGCCAGCAGCGAACAAGAAAGACAGCAACAATATTGAACGCCACAGTGGAATTACTGGCAGCAGATAAGCCAACGCAGCCAGCAACAGCAGGCTCACGATCATTGCAATAATCATTCTGACCGAAAAAACACGCAAATCACCCATTGCGTCAGACTGATACGCACCCAGGCCCAACAATATCGGAAAAGTGACAAGTGGAATGACCAGCTTGGCGATCACGGAAGTTGCGGTTTGGTCCAGCGACAGATCCAGCATAGCAAAGCGAAGTGCCTCGGCGGCAAATGCGCTGCCTGTAATCAAGACCACGTCAAATACTGCAAGTGTCAGCTTGACGGGAGAAACATGGTGGCGAAAAATTCGCGCCATATGAATTCAGCCCTCTTTTGCACATAAGCCTGATCTATTTAATCAAACTGAAATGCCGCTCCCCCGATTGTCAACCCGCTCGACAGGCGCCGGTTGCCACTTTCATGCTGAGCAAAGACATTATGCGCCCTGATCGCCAAGTGCAAGATGCCTTCCCATTGGAGCAAACGTTTTAGGCACTCTAAATTAGTGATGTTAGGGGACTGAGAGCTGAAATCGCCAGTGCCACCCCCTCACCTGCTCCAAACTCATTATTCAACGCAATGAGTGGGGATTGTCCCATTTGATCAAGAAACTCGTTCTGTTCGGCATCTGAAATCGATGCAAAGAGAACGTGCTCGACCGAAGTAACGTCAAGCCTCCACAAAAGAAAAACTGCTGCCAATGCAGACCACCCTTCAACAATTACCGGCAGCCGACGACTTCGAGCCGCGACTATGGCTCCAACCAGGGCGGCAACCTCTCGGCCACCTTGAGCCAACAGCGCATCAAGTAGCTGCTTCTTTTCGAATCTCTGATCGTCGTTCAAACCTGACTTGGGTTTTTCTTCCTTCAGGATATTCAATAGCTGTTGGGCCACCTCATTTGAGCCAGGTGCCACAGAACTTAGTCCAAGCAAGTCTCCACCCGCTGCCGTCGCCTCCATGCCAAACGCGCATGCCGCCATGCACTCCTTTTCAGACCAAGAACCCAGACGATGAGGCATACTTGGCGCAAGCTCCAAAACCCTCAGCCCTACCCCTTTATCTTTGCATAACTTATTCAGCATCGTATCTCCGCGCCCGGCGAGATCCGCATAGCCAATCGCCGCGTCCAGGGTGTGACCACTATCGTAGCTACTCACAAATATGCAGATGTGACTCTCACGTGTACTCGGATCGGATCGCCCCTGCCATGCAGCCATCCAGGCAAGCGCTCCAGAAAAGTTATTTTTTAACAGTGGTTTATAGCCTGAAAAATTGGCGGCAATGACATTTTGACATGTCTCATCGGCGGTTGGCATTTGCTCAACAAGATCAAGCAGGTCATCAAATGGGGTTCTGGTTAACACTATTTTCAACTTCCAGCGGTATGATAGGTTTGTTTAAGAATGAGGGGGGTGCTGCGTTTCTTGAAATTCGTCATGCGAAATTCTTGCTTATTCCGCCGCTTTAAGGCATATAGATCTCGTTTAGGGGTCGTATAATAGTGCTCCAGCTGTATACTGCATCTGTGGGTCGTAAAGCGTAGATTATCAAAGAAAGTCGACACCTAGATGGCTTCTAGCAATAAAACCCTGATAATTTCAACTCTACTGACTGGTACCGCGGTTGCTACCGGGACGCTTATTTATGGTGCCTACTCCAACAAGGCGCCGGAGCTTGTTATCCTGGACGACACGCTACCACCGGTATTGAATAGCGGCCTGCTTCCTCCCCCGGCAACCTACCGGATGAGGACCCCGCCTCCTGTCGAGATTCCAGGTATCAGACGATTGCAGATTGCCCGGCCAAGTCTTGCCAATGAAATTGCTGACAACGACGGCGCGGGCGACGCAGATTTCTATTTGACCGGTACGCGTAGTGCTGAACTCATTCGCGCGCCCGTTGAAGCTAGAATTGAGACATTTCCTACGGTTACCCTGGATGAAGCGGTAGAAGGCGCACTGGCCGTTGACGAATGGGGTTTTCAGGTTGTCCAGTCCTACCTCAATCAGGCGATGGGTGACACCGATATTCTTAAAGCGCGCATGGACGCGCTCCTGGACCGGATCGAAGCTGCTGCCGGAGATTATGACCTGGCAACAATTTCGGACGCGGCAAACCTGATTATTGAAGCTGGAGCGCGAACACACTGGACCGCGTTTATGGCGCCTTTTGTGCTGGATGAGAATTTCGAGCTAACAGAGGGTGCAATTGGTTGGGACTTGGGTCCCGGAAGCGACAAGCCATTTACTGACTTTATTCGCGTTTCGTCTGACAGCAAGATGCTCGAGGGCCGCAATATGCAGGCCGAAGGCGCTCAGGCTGGTCCGTCAATCATGTCAAAAGGTGTTCGCAACATCGAGCAATTTGTCGCGAACGGACTGAAAAACGGCAGATACCGGGTTGTTGTATTGACAGCACCACGACCCAATGGCCAATCACCACTTTATCCCTTCGGCGTTGACCTGAAGCGAAACGGTGCCAAGGTTAACATGGTCGATGCACGAGCAACAGACGACCTTGTTCCTGTGATGAAGCTGTCAACAGAAGGTGTCGGGCGTCTGTCTGATGGTGGATCGATCGACCCTTCGCAAGTGACCTCTGCGGACACAGATACCTTATATGCGCTTGATGGGTCTGCCAGCGGAAACATCCTGCCCGTATCTCATACCATGTCAGGCATCGATGCAGCTGTAACGCCAGCGTCCTATGTCGCACTAACTGAGGCATTGGCCCCCGGCTTTCTTCCAAACATCACTCCTTTTGCGCAAGCGACCGGCGGCGGCGGCGTAGGTCCTTCGGCAGGTCATATGCTTGTTACCCGCGCTGAAGTAGTTGATGGCACGCTTCGCATCAACTTCCGCCAGCTAGGTGGTCAGGACACATACGTCACAGCAGTCATTATCTATCCGGAACCCGACAACGATATTGAGCAGCAACTGGCAGAAGAGGTTGCCGAATTTATCAACAGGGTTGCCCCAGCGGCGGGCCAGAATGTGACCGTAGAAACGGTACTTGGTCTGGACGTCCCGATTATCGATCCCGTTACAGTGTTTGCGGATAACCAAGGCGGATTGCCGACCGACGAAGCAGTTGCGGCAACACCTGCTGCGGATCCACAGCCGCAAACTGAACCAGAGCCCGAACCAGAGCCGGAACCCGAGCCGGAACCGGACCCTGAGCCAGAACCCGAAACCGTTTCCAATGACCCGGTTGCGGCACCGGCACCAGTAGACAATGTTGGTGATACCATTGGTGCGCCTAACGAACCGGACCCTGAGCCAACACCAGAGCCTACTCCGCCGCCTACTCCGGAACCAACGCCTGAGCCTACTCCGGAACCAACGCCTGAGCCTACTCCGCAGCCGACGCCTGAGCCTACCCCAGAGCCAACGCCTGAGCCTACTCCGGAACCAACGCCTGAGCCTACTCCGGAACCAACACCGGAGCCGACGCCAGAACCTACGCCGGCACCAACACCTGCCCCTGAGCCAGAACCTGAGCCAGAACCAGCCCCAACTTTAGCGGCTGAAGCTGGGATTTATGAAGCCCAGCCCCTCGGCAGTGATTTCACACTCGACGGCTGCGCTTCGACATTTGAAGCAGAACTCTTCTGCAACCTGGTTGATACGGGCGCCTTTGAACTGGAATGGATCCTGGGCGGTGAAGTGATAGGCACCGGCGAAACCCTTTTGATTAATACCGGTGACGGGACCCTATTTGACCGGGGCGGCAACTATGTCGTCGAACTGAACGTTCGTTATGATGGCAGCATTGGCGATGACAGGTTTATCAATTTCGTCACTGGCGGCAGCCTGTTCCTGCCTGGCGACTTTATTCTGACCAGTGTAGACACAGCCATTCTGCGCCTTACCACTGTGCCAGAGCCCTCAAGCCTTCTGCTACTGGCACCAGGGCTGGTTTATGTCGCAAGGCGTCAACGAAAAAGGCGCAAGAAAACAGGCTGACATTTGCCTATAAATTGCAAAAACCCCGGCAGTCCATGCCGGGGTTTTTTTTATCTCAGGTCTACAGGCTGACGATGATTTTTGAACTTTGGCCAATTACATGCCGTATTCATCTACCCCGGAAGACAACAGTCTCGCCAATCCCAACACTTTCTTCCGAATGCGCGGATCGGCAATACGGTAGTAAGCATCAACCAATTCCTGTGTTTCTTCTCTTTCAAAAACGCCTTCACCCATTGCGTCGCTGGGCGCGCTATAGCCAGGCATTTTTGTTTCTGCGCCTTCAAAGAAGTAGGCAACCGGCACATCCAGTGTCGTAGACATCCTGAATAGTCGGCTGGAACCAATTCGATTGGTACCGCGCTCGTATTTCTGAACCTGCTGAAACGTGACCCCCAATTCCTGACCAAGTTGCGTCTGAGATAGGCCAAGCATTTTTCTGCGTGCGCGAACACGATGGCCAACATGGACGTCAATTGGATCTGGACCATTAGTCATTTTCCGCTCTCCACGTTTTCAATAATTACATTATAAAGTGCACTATATACTATCTCTAGTATATCTGTGCTGCACTCAACCCAAAATGTCATACATCCGTAAAGAAAAAGTGAAGAGCCTAAATTTCCAAACTAAATCAAACCCTAAGTTGGTTTTGAATTCGAAAATCTAGTGACACTCATTAGTCTGACAGGCGAAGTTACCGCAGGTCAGACGCAATAATTTGTCAAAAACGCCGAATCACTTCATTATCCCAATGATTTCTCAGCCAATTCCCTAACGTCATCGCTGAGGCCCCGGGCTGACAAAACACTCTCCAGAGCGCTTTTCATTTGTTGTTGACGCCCTTCATCCAGCCGCGCCCACCTTCCAAGGGGGACAATCATCCTTGCTGCCGTTTGCGGATTAATTTTGTCAACGTCCAGAACCACATGTGACAATAGGTTGTATCCACCACCATCCGCAGCGTGAAAATTATACTGATTTGCCATCGCAAACATGGAAATCAAAGAACGAAGCCTGTTGGGGTTCTTCAAGGTGAAAGCCTGATGACTCATCAAAGCTGGAATACCGGTTTGTGCGTTAACGGAGGGACTTGTGGCCTGAACTGCAAACCATTTATCCACCACCAGTTCTTCAGAACTCCACTGCTCATAAAAGCGGTCGAGAAACTCTTCGCGTTCATTCCAGTGGCTATTTGCTATTATGCTCAGCGCCCCAAATTGGTCGGTCATGTTTGCTGCGTGCTCGTAATGTTGGAATACAAGCTGCTTTATTTTCTCTGAATTTGATTTCGAGTTGGCGGCTATAGATAACAACAGGTTGTTCAGTCTACGTAGCTGTTTCGACCCAGTTATATTGTCTGACAAATCCGTCGCCAGTTGGGAAAGTCTTCTTATTATTACCTCCCAGCAGCATTCCGCAATCTCGACAAGAAGCTCTCGCCTGGCATGATGTATACCTTCAGGGTCCAGAATTTTCTGTTGCTGCCCCAAATGGGTTTCGCTAGGCACGGACAGGAGCTCAGCTGTAAAGGCAGCGTCCAACGACGTATCTTTCAATATATATGTCAAACTATCGAGCAGCAGATCCAGCCCGCCCTTTTCTTCCTTAAGGTCAGGAGACTCATCGGAAATGCTGCGTAGAAGATGATGAGTGATGAGTTCCTGCCCTGCCTGCCAACGCGCATATTCGTCCTGGTCATGTCGGAACAATATGGCGCGTTCTTCGTCACTAGTATCCGACTTGAGCTGAACCGGCGCGCTGAAGCCACGAAGCAAACTAGGAATTGCCCCTGCAGGGAGACCAGAGAATTCAAACACTTGTTTGCTCTCTGTCAAGTGAAGGCAGATACCCTCGTCAGACGCTGAGTGGGAGCCCTCGTAAGAGGCAGAGACCGGCTCTCCGGATTTGGCCACCCATCCCACGACAAGTGGAATGTGCATCGCTTCTTTCTTGGCCTGCCCCGGCGTTGACGGACAGTGTTGTGTGACTGTCAGTCGAACCTTGTTATCCACCACGTCTCGCCGGCATTCAATCTCAGGGGTTCCGGCTTGCGAATACCAACGCCGAAACTGCCGCAAGTCATGCTCACTGACGTCTTCCATGCACCGGACAAACTGCTCACAAGTCGCCGCCTGCCCATCATATCGAGCAAGGTAATGACGCACCCCTCGAATAAAGGTGTCTCGTCCAAGTATCCGAGCCATCATACGAATAACCTCGGCACCTTTATTGTAAACAGTTGTTGTGTAGAAGTTATTGATTTCCAAGTAACTTTCCGGCCTGACGGGATGTGCAAGCGGACCGGCATCTTCCGGAAACTGAAGCAACCTCAGAGTTTTGACGTCCTCAATGCGTTTGACTGCCCTGGACCCCATATCACTGGAAAATTCCTGGTCCCGGTAGACAGTCAGGCCTTCTTTTAAACTAAGCTGAAACCAGTCCCGACAGGTAACCCGGTTTCCGGTCCAGTTGTGAAAATATTCGTGACCAATCACGCCCTCCACATGGTCATAATCACTGTCTGTCGCAGTGTCGGGCCGTGCCAGGACATATTTCGTATTAAAAATATTCAGCCCTTTGTTTTCCATCGCCCCCATGTTGAAATCTGAGACAGCGACAATGTTGTATGTATCGAGATCATATTCGAGAGCGAATACCTCCTCATCCCACTTCATGGATCGCTTCAATGACTGCATCGCGTGGTCACATTTATCGAGATCATGCTCCCGCACATAAATATTGAGAGATACCTGGCGTCCGCTTTTGGTCCGGTAGCTATCTGATACAGGTTTCAAATCTCCGGCAACCAACGCAAACAGATAACAGGGTTTGGGAAAAGGATCATGCCAACAGGCATAGTGGCGGCCATCTGTCAGCTGGCCAGCCTCCTGTAAGTTGCCGTTCGAAAGCAACACAGGATAGGTCGCCTCATCCGCCTCAATACGGACATCAAAAACCGTAAGGACATCCGGCCGATCCAGATAATATGAGATATGCCGAAACCCTTCTGCCTCACACTGCGTGCACAGGTTTCCGCCGGAAGCATACAAACCTTCCAGACGTGTATTATCAGCAGGGGAAAGCCGGGTTTCTATCTGCAAAACAAATCGGTCAGGTACCTCCAGGATACGCAGTCCATCTGACGACAGCACGAACTCGTCGTCGCCGAGCTGCCTGTCATCCAGGAAAACCGCACCAAGTTCCATATGGGGTCCGCCATCAAGCCACAGGTCTTTTTCCTGCCCTGCCCTGCGATACATGCCTTTGGCAGTAACCTTCGTTACCTGGTCAAATATCTCAAAGGTGAGCTGAAAGTGATCAATTAAAAAGGCCGACGGTTTATAATCCGCCAGCCTTGTTTCAGATTTGTGCACGGCACCCGAATTTCCAGCATCCATCGATCAGCTTCTCCTGCGCCGCTGGCGGCCGCCCTCCGCCGCATAATCAAGCGGCAAAGCAGTTGTATATTTGATGCGCTCCATCGCGAAGGATGAGCTGACGTCTGTCAACTGAACCTGTTTGATCAGCTCCTTGTAAAACGTGTCATAGGCTGTCATGTCTGGCACGACAACGCGCATCAGATAGTCTACCTCACCGCTCATTCGATAGAGTTCCACGACCTGCGGAAATTCGCATACAATCCGCGCAAATTCATCCAGCCATTCAAAATTATGCTCGTTGGTCCGGATTGCAACAAATACATCAAGGGGCACATTGACCTTGTTTCGATCCACCAAGGCAACCCGCCGCGTGATAAATCCTTCCTGCTCCAGAATTTGAATTCGCCGCCAGCAGGGCGTGGTAGACAGCCCCACCAGTTCCGCTATTTCAGCGGTACTGAGCGTAGCATCTTTTTGCAGCAGACCCAGAATTTTTCGATCAATATCGTCCATATCATGCCTTTACACGAAACGCTAAAACCAATTGTTGGTTCTTTATTAGCAGAATTTATCAACAAAAAAAGAAAAAGCCGCGCTCACCAGAGAGACGGCTTTCTCAGACAAACAAAAACTGTTAGCCGACTTGTTTTTCAAACAACCTGTCAAGTGACACTTTGCCGGGTCCAACCATCAGGATACCAGCAAGAGCTGCTGCCCAAACGATGTGGTCCGCCCAAAGCTGAGGCATAACCAGCTGAATCACGATGGTCATCACCAGCAAACCTGCGGCGGCAAACCGCGAGGCAACGCCGAAAACCAGCATCAGCGGCAGAAAAGTCTCACCGTAAAGTGCGAGTTGCGCCGCTGTCTCGGCTTCCAGGCCTGGCACAGGATGCTCATACTCAAACAAGTCTGGTGTAAAACTATTGAGTTCCAGATACCCCTCACCGGCCTTTGTTCGGCCAGATTTATAGAAAATGCCGGCAATCCATAGTCTCAACCACAACATGGTTATGTCCTGCACGGTAACCAGCGCGCCCAATTTGCTGTAAAAATTTCTTATTGCCTGAATGAAATTCATCTTTGACCCTTTTCTCTATGTAATGGTCTGACACGCCCCCCCCAAAGGCAATGCTAGACCGGAACGATGATTTGTTTTTTTTGTAAAGTGCGGATAGTCGAACCAAGTTTGGCACTTGCCATACCCTCTGGCGAGTTACCCCCTTTCGCCAACAGGAGTTTAACCGCTGTCGCCTCATCAACATCCAGAGCCAACAAACTAACCTCACCGCCTGAAAGAATAACGGCTACCGTCTGCCCACCCTGATCAAAACTGACTGCCTCCGGTGGGATATGCCCATTTGCAACACTCCAAAGGCTCAGGAGCGGAAAGTCGCTGGCAATGACCCTCACATTAGGATTAAGACGCCATTGTGAGCCTTCGCTTTTGCGTTCGACCAAGTCCAACTCATCAATGAGCTGCAATTCATGGACTGCCCATTCCAACCTGATAATATCTGCTGCATAAGGCACCTGCTCGCTCGCGACATGATCTCCCAGAAAATCTGCGAATCTGGATCCGTAGCCTGAAAGCGCTGCTTCCTTTGGCGGATTTTGTTGGCAAAATTCGCCGAGCGCCCCCTTCAGAAACACACTGCCAACAAACGCTTCCAGGACAGGAAAAATACCGGCCAGGCTGCCAGAGAGTGTTTCTCTGAAATTATTGTGATGAATATTGAGGCGCTTCTCTACGGGCACTCCACCCGTTTGCTTCAGGTCTTCAAGCAAAATGGGGTCTTTCTGACCCGTAAGAACGGCTGTCTTCATCTGCTCTTGGAATTGATGGAATTCACGCCGCTCCACCTTTAGCCTCCCTGTCAGCAACAGCGGCCTGCATAACCAAGCGCGCCTGTTCAGCTTCTGAAACAAGAACCGCAAAATCAGGAATATTGGTATCCCATTCAATCAATGTCGGACGTTCTCCGATTTGCTCAACAGCATACTGATACAGGGCCCATACATCCTCAATTACCGGACTGCCGTGGTCATCGAGCCGCAACTCGGCACCTTCAATGGCTTTGACCGTGTGGCCAGCCAGGTGAATTTCACCTACATGCTTGCCGGCGACTGCGTCGACATAGTCTTTGGCGTCAAAATCATTATTACACGCAGAGACATAAATGTTGTTCACATCCAACAAAATGCCGCAGCCAGTTGCGTCAGCAAGGCGCTCTAGATACTCGGGCTCAGGTATGTCCGTAGATTTAAAAGATACATAGGTAGAAGGATTTTCAATAAGTATCCGTCTACCTATCGCATCCTGCATGCGGTTGACATTCTCACTGATTACCGCAAGCGTGACGGCATTCAATGGCAGAGGCAGCAAGTCGTTCATATAGGTGCCACCATGTACTGACCAAGCTAAATGCTCGGAAACGAGCCAGGGCGTATAACGGTTTACAAGTGCGCTAAACTTGTCGAGATGAGACTTATCAAGCCCTTCTTCCGACCCAAGCGACATGCCCACTCCATGGATAGATAAAGGAAACTTTTCTCCGATTGCTTCAAGAAAACGCAGGTGATTGCCACCCTGCATCATATAGTTTTCAGCATGGACTTCAAAAAAAGTCAGCGGATGCTGACCCTCCAAAGCTTCCTGATAGTGCTGGGCCTTTAGCCCAACACCAATTGGATGGCGCGCCCCGGCCGGATTGAATGAATGTGTATTCGCCATTGTTTTAGGTCCGGGGCGTGCTTAATTACGCTTTTTTAGGGGCTTTGGCACCGCCAGCGATACGATCGCAAAGGCCTTTCGCAACATAGATCCACTCTTCACCGTGGTTATCTACTTTCGCCTGGCCGGCGCAGCTGTGCGTTGACGTTGCACAATCATTCATGCCTTTGGCCACAATACCGTAGCATTTTTCTTTTTTGGCTTTTTTGTCTTGAGCCACCGCAGTACCGGAAATCACGGTCATTGCAAATGCAAGAGCGCCAGTAGTTGCAACAGCTGTTTTAGCAACACGATTGAATTTCATAATCTCAGTCCTTCTGTTCAATTTTCCCTGCCTTACGGCTGATGGGGCGCTGGCCCCTTCTTTAGCCCCCAAGATACAAAGGGTGGGGAGGACGGTTGATCCGTCTGCTCATATATTACTCCTGGGACCAGGAATGAGAAATAATAAGGCAATCACGAGTTGGTGAGTCTGCCGTCAATCGTGTTTTTGTGCAAAATATCAAGCACTTAACCTGCACTGAAAAGCCCGAGCGTGCCACAAGCTTCGCCCCACATAATGGTGTGGGCCGCCACGTCGCTTTTTAAATGACACGTATGTGAACTTTGAAAAGTCAGCGTCCGGTAAAATCGCTGCGATATTCCCGCATAAATGATTGCAGTTTTTCAACGCTCGCAATCTGCGTTGCTATTGCACCCAATTCCCTGCCACTCAACTCCTGATCATTGGTCAGAAGCTCAAATGCTGTAGCGAAGTCGCCAGCTCGCATTTGCGTACCATAACGGCGTCTGACCTCAATCAATCCAGCCCGGTCTTCCGTAAAGGTCATGGAAATCGACAATCGGATCAGGTTGAGGCGTTGCAGCCCGGTCAAAGGTTCGTTACGGCGCCATCCGTCTCCCAATAGGCGCCGAATGGTGGGAACTAACTGGGTCCAGTTTTTGCCGCCCCAGAATATGTCTGCTCTGAGAACTTCAGCGTCAGCGCTTCTGTCATCTTCAAGAAGAACTTCTGCTTCTTCAAAGCGTTCCATCTCGATAAGGGCCCGGGTCTCTACATGACGTCGGTTGGCAAGAATATCCTGCGGCAGGCGTGGCTCGCGTGTTGCACGCAAGATCTCGAGAGCTTGTTCCGGCTGACGATTAAGAATATGAATTTTTGCCAGGTTGGCGGCTATTTGGGCTCGCGCCGCCCCTTCGGTACGGGCCTTGACCTGATAGTCAAGCAAATCGGCAGCTCTGTCGAGCAGATCAACCGACACCAAACGATCCGCAAGCCTCCGGATCATCAAATCACCCTCAGCTCCCAAAGGCGTAAGTTCACGGAATTTATAATAAAGACCTATTGCTGAAATTGGCGTCATTTCTTCGGCCATGCCATCCAGGAACAATGACCGGAATACCTGCCCCATCTTCTGAGACATACGTTTCTCGCGGGCCAGATCAGGATAGTAGGAAACACCCTGACGGAGCGTTTCCAGGCCAACTTCATATTGTTTCGTTTCAAAATACAGATCAGCTAGATCATTAAGCAACAGGCTCTCAAAACGATCACCACGCCACGCGTACCGAAGGCGCTCCAATTGATCGATTGCAGTCTCTGCATCTATATCCCCGTTGTCCAAACCAAAAAGCGTGCGTGAATACCTTGCACGAGCAGCGATCCAACGTTCTGGGGATGCCGTCAGGTCATCGAATTGCGTTTGTGCAATGTCCGTTTGTCCCTGAATTTCGGAAATACGAGCACTCTGATAAACTGTCTCGGACAGCTGGCTTTCGGTGAGCGTAAGACCGCTCATCAAATCCAGTTCCTCCTGCGCCAACTCCAGGTCTTCCAGCGCAATTGCGGCACGAACGACTGCGAGTTGGAGTTCCGCCCGGTCGGACTCGTCATATGTCCCCATGACGTCCTTGCCACGTCGATAAAATTCCAGGGCATCCTCATTGCGGCCGCGGGCCTCGGCCACCATCGCACGCCACAGTTCGGCATCCTGTTCAGACTCCAGCTCTGGAGCAGACAGGTCTTCGGCCGCTTCTTCCAACCTTCCCTGCTTGAAGTTTGCAACACCTCGAACGGCCCTGTACTCGCCATTTTGCTCCAATAGCTCATCGCTATTAAGCATTACCTTGAGCACACCCAGAGCTTCTGCCGCCCGACCATGAGCCAGATAGTAGCGTGCCAGTTTCCAGCGCACGTCATTGGCATTGTCGGCTGTTGACAGCGAAAGTTCGTAAAGCAGCCTGCTTTTGTTCTTTCGATATTCCCAAGGTTGCCCTATGCGCCAGGATTCAAAATCAATCAGGCGTGCAAAGCCGATTTGAGATTCATTTCCAATACCGGTAGACCGGGACAAGCGCGAGGCCGACAGCAGACTGTTGCCCGCCGACCGGATCGCAACACCATCTCTAAACCGATCGATCACGACGCTGTCCGAAAGCGGACTAATGGCAATTCCCTGCGATGTTTCCAAAAGCTCTGCGGCAGCGTAACTGTATTTCTGAGCTACACCTGTGCTTTGCCTGAGCATCGGCAAAACCACAAGCAAATCACCAATGTCTGGGTCTTCGAATTCGATTTTCCGGCCCAGATCGGAAGCCTGTACAAATATCTGTTGTCCTTGGGCCTGATCATCCCGCCTTGTAGGTCGCAACGGAAAACGTGGTTTTGCCGGCGTATCTTTCAGGTGAACATGCCAGGTGGTTTCTTCTCGCTCGACCACAAAATTCTGGTTTGCCCGAATGGACATCCTCAGAATAAGCGCGTCGGGATCGGAAAGTTGCTCCATCCTTCGGATGCGGCGCGACACCTCGTTTCCCCCATTGCGCAATCCCGAAGTGTCGAGCTTAAATGGCTTGTCAAATACGGTCCAAAGCGACCCACCGCGTTCAAAAACGGCAATTGCAGCATCGTCTGGCATGCTAAAGCTGATTTTTACGCTCTCTTCAAGAGCCTCCGTCTGCACGGTAACGGTGTTGGCATCGTCAACCGCTTCCTCCATGTTGCCAAATTCAATCGCACTCACTCGCTCTCGTAAATTCGGGTCCACATCAGTTGGCCCAGTAGACAGCGGACCAGAAGGCTGCCTCTGCTGCGCAGGCCGTTCCTGCCCATCCACTATGGGCTCTTCATCACGGTCCGTGTTTGCGACACTGTTAATCGGCGTGTTTGAGGTAGAGGACGTATTGTCTGGCAGATCTTCTTGGCCGCCCTGAGTTGCTGTATTGGTCGGTGAAGCGGCAGTTGAACCGACATCTTCGCCCTGCTCTGCTTCCGATGGTGCAGACTGTGTTTCGCCGTCCGCGTCTGCTGAGGGCTGAACATCATTTGCAGGTTGTGGAGCGGAGGTCGCTTCAGCAGGCCTGCTGGCTTGAGAGGCATCCGCGGTCGCGACAGTTTGGGCCTGACCGTTACCTCCGGTGCCCGCGGACGGTGTTGTAGACGGCCCTTGAACGGATGGCTGGGCCGCTGCAGCAACGCGCCGGGCCGCATTCCTCATGTTTGCTGTTAAATTACCACCATAGACGTCGACAACAACGTAATCTCCAGATCGGAAGTCCCTCGTCGTGATATCAGGCAAAACATCAAAAACGAGGCGTGTTTGGCCCCCAAGTTGCCGGACAGCGACGCCCCCAACACGTTCAAGCTGAGCATTGTCGAAAGCCGATGCATTTACAGAAAACTGGCCGTTGATATTGATCGTGAGCAGGCGATTTCGCTGGGTCAAAGAATAGCTCGTGTCTGCTGGCAAATCCAACACGATGCGGCTGTAATTTGCCTGTGTAGCGCCTTGCAACTGAAGTGTCGCACGGTCTTGGGCTTTGGTTGCACCCGTCATGCCCAGAAAGGCAAAGCACATTGCTACAGCAATCACCAGCAACGCAGATCCTGGCATATTTTCGCGATTTAATGTCTCAGAAAACATTCAATGCACCATTTGCCCTGCTTTCGCCCAATATAACAAAGTCTATTCGTTCTTGGGAGGTCAGCTGCTCAACTGTAACCCGATCAGCGTTTCGCCTCGCAAACTTGCTGTCCCCATGGCCCACCACCGTTATGGGCTGAAAGTAGCCTGCGTCGACCAAAACACCAGAAACCAGCTGAGCACGAGTAACCGACAATTCCCAGTTGGAACGAAACAGTCCGTTTGTGACCGGCAGATCATTTGTATGGCCTGCTATCAACAGCTTGTTCTTTATCTGAAGCAGGGAACCGGCCATTTGCGCCAATAAGCTGGGAGCTCCTTCGACGAATTGACCCGACTTTGGTTCGAAAAGGCTCGACGCCGGAAGCGAAATAACAACCCGATCAGCTTCGCGCTGGACCATGGCGGATGCAAGCCCCGGAATGCGGGACAGATCCCTTTCGACCAAAACCTTCAGATAATTGAGGTTCAATCCCCTGTTCGCACGACGTGCCACTGGCTGCGTGTTTTCAAATTCACGTAGCGTAATCGCACTGTAATTCGGATTAAATTCGTCGCGCATGGTTTTGACGACATCTTTCCAACTGTCAAATTGCAGTGTACTCATCGAAAAAACCAGTACAAAAAAGGTCAACAACAAGGACAGGAGATCAGCAAACGTCAGCATCCACCCGGCATTGCTGGCACCCTGGGTATTTGACTTGCCAGACAACCCACTCATGACGCACCTCTCGAGGCAGCATTGCGGAATATCAATAAAATCTCGCTATCGGAGATATTTGTAAAACCAGTAGAAACATTCCGGAATCCTCCGGATTCCATATAGCGGGCAAATGAACCTGCACGCCGAACAGCAATTTCCTGGGATCTAGTCAGTTCCCGGTCTACCAGGCCACCTCCACTGCCAAATAAAAGCGCAAGTTCCTGCTTTTGCCCGGCCGGCGCAGTTTCCAACAATTCCAGCAGCTGGTCTAAAGTTGAATGAATTGCATCCCGCACACGAAAGGAGCCAGGCTCAAACAAATATTCGACTGGCAGCTGCACCTGATAAATGCTGCCGCCAGCTACAGCGAACTGCCCCTTGATATTGAACGCACTGGAAAAAGCTCTTTCTATCTCTATCAATACGGGATCCGATCGGGCGCTTCTCAACGCATCCGGATTCACGCCGGAGCTGGAATCACCTGGCTCCTTGAAAACGGTGTTAACACTTTCCATCGCTGCTGATGCACGAGAAGCCGATTGTTGGGAAACAGCCGTAAGAACAATAAAAAATGCCAATAATATCAGGTACAAAGCAACAAACAGGCCCATGGTGCTATCGCTACCAAATACCTTTCTTGATTGCTGTTCCTCAATATACATGTTGATTTCTAGGGCCTAATGCCACGCCTAATCGAACGCTGCCAGGATCGCGTCAATCTCGTCCTGACTGTTGCCTTCGCCTTCAAGTTGAGGGCCATGTAGAAGATCATCGTCGTTGACGGCAACGCCTTGCTCATCTGTTTCAATCTGGTCTTCTGGTGGTGCAACAAAATCGTCGCCGATCGCTTCCGCAAGTGCGGATAACCTCTCTTCGAGGTGAGCAAGCGTACGAGTTACTTTGGTAATCCTCTGCCCTGTCAGGTCCTGAAAACTGGAAGCCTGAAACAGCTCTGTCGAAATGGCCTCAAGTTTTTCAGCTGGCTTGCCTTCAACTTCCGTCGCTATTTCGCTGACGCTGTCAGCGGCATCCATAATGGTCGATGCAGCATCTTCTGTTGCAGCCACAATCGCATCCAGTTGTTCTCCTGCGTCCGGAATATCCCGATGCGAAAGTGATTTTGGCTGCATGCCGACGAGTTCAGATTTAGCCGCACCAATATAGTCAAGAAGATCACGCAATTCGGTGGCGATGCTTTCCACATCATCACCCTGCGCAGATCCCTCCACCAGCGACAATACTACACCGCCAATGTCGTCGACGGAGACGGCATCCCCGCGTTCTTTTCGCAGATCTTCTGTTCTCTCTTCAATTGTTACAGCTACTGCCCGCTTGGCCATAAGCTCGCTCCTGAAATCGATGTCTTATTTTGTCACTCGCCCACTACTTAGTTGCTTTGTACCGCTCCAATGCTGGGAGGTTGCGCCTTGGTTGCAAGTTCGGTCGTCAATACCGACGCTTTTTGAGGCGTCATCTTTTCCATAAGAGCTGCCACCTTCCGCGGATTCATCAACTGAACCAAATCCAGTTGGGTCTGCAGGGAGAGCGCCTCGAACCTTGGAGCCGCCTCTTTTGGCTTCATCGTTTCATAAATGCTCACAATGCTTTGCAGCTGCTCGGTTTCCTTCTCCTCAAAAAGGCGAAGATGACTCTTGATGCGATCTTCCAGCACTTCCAGCTGAACAATCTTGTCATTGATGCGTTTTTCTGTGCTCTCCAGCAGTTGCTCCTGCAAATCCAATTGCGTCGCCCGCGCTTCCAGGGCCTCCCGGCGTTGGCGCAACTGTGTGATGAGCTCCATCTCTTCATCATCAGGCAGCCCGACAACGATGGGCGGCCTGGACGTTGTTTGCGGTGCTATTGCACTATCGGTTTCTGCAGCACCATCAGTGTCACTGCCTGCATCATCCGTATCTGCTGGCTGCTCTTGTTCCTGCGCCTGAACGGGGGCATTCAGCAGCTCAAAACCGCTATATACGTCAAAAGCCCTCAGCGCCAAAGCCACGCCGGCGACTACCATAAGCAGCGGAAACAACCTCAAACGACTAATAACATTGGAACTCATCCCGGTATTCCCTCGTTTCTAACCATTATTTTCAACGTGCTTCCCGCAACGCAGAGAGAATCTCTTTCTGCTGTTGCTTTTCACGAACCTGCTCTGTTGAGCCCTGACCGGCGTCGGACCTGGATTGCTGTCCAGCGCCGGTCAACCCGCGCTCGATACGATCAGCCAGATTGTTTCCAGCCTCGGTTATCAGGCCTAATTCATCAGCCAGGGAACTTGCCCGTTTTGTTTCAACCTGAAGTCGGCCTTCCACCTCGGCGGCGGACTGCTTCAGATTGGCAACGCTTCGTTGCGCTTCGACAACGGCGTGGTTCAGCTGGTCCACCAGCAGACGGAGTTCAGCCTGGCCTTCTTTAATGGTCCCAAGCCGGCGATAAACGAAAAAGCAAACAACAATTGCGGCGACAAGCAAGAGCGCCAGCACACCATCAACGACCAGACTTGAAAGACCGTCCACTAGCTCACTCCCGCCATATTTTCATCTTCAATGGCCAAACGGTCCGCCGTATGACGCACCATTACCGCAACATGCTGCCCCGACCGGCCAATGGCACCACTGACCATCGGAACATCACCGCATTTCAGCACAACTTCATCTTTTGGTGTTTTGTTAAAGAGGATTGTCTGGCCAACTTCAAAATTCATCACATCACCCAGCGACATGCTGACCTCGTCCATGATGGCACTCAAATCAACATCAGCACGCCACAGCTCGGTTGCAAGGTGGGTCTCCCAAATCGTGTCGCGACCAAACTTCTCGCCCATGAAGCGTTGAAGTAAAAGCTCCCGAACCGGCTCCAGCGTCGCATAGGGGAAAAGCACTTCCAGACGACCACCACGGTCTTCCATATCCACACGCAGCTTAATCAAAACGGCCGCGTTAGGTGGCCGGGCGATGGTTGCGAAACGTGGATTTGTTTCCAGGCGATCGAAAGTGAAGTTGACCGGCGACAATGGCTCGAATGCACCGCACATATCCTTGAGGACAACAGAAATCATTCGTTCAACCAGCGTTTGCTCGATTGTTGTATAGGGGCGCCCTTCAATTCGCATGGCTGCTGTGCCCCGACGCCCGCCCAAAAGCACATCCACAATCGAATAGATCAGGCTCGAGTCAATTGTCATGAGACCGTAGTTGTCCCACTCTTCTGCCCGAAACACGCCAAGCATCGCCGGCAACGGTATGGAATTCAGGTAATCACCGAAGCGAACGGACGTAATATTATCCAGTGAAACCTCAATGTTATCAGAAGTAAAATTTCTGAGGGACGTGGACATCATTCGAACCATACGGTCAAAAATAATGTCGAGCATTGGCAGGCGTTCATATGACACAAGTGCGCTGTTAATCAGCGCATGAATACCTGTCATTTCTCCAGCGTCAGCATCACCGTCAAAACCAAGCAGGCTGTCGATCTCATCCTGATCCAGCACCCGGCCTGAAGAGGGGCCGTCTTCATCCTCTTCTTCCGACGCATCAGAATCCGCCATGGCTTCCCACTCTGCAGCCATCTGCTCATCGTCACCCGAATTCTCTGCGTCGGCTTCACCCTCTTCGGCCATAGCCTCCCATTCGGCGAGCATGGCCTCTTCGTCTACGGGTTCATCTTCGTCCGCCATGGACTTGTCCTCGCTTAACAGCCTGCGCCTGAAGCGCCAAATTCCTTAACCCTGAACCAAAAACTGTTGGAACAGCACATCTTTCACCCGCGTGGGTGCTACAGCCTGATTGATACGCATCAGCAATTCTTCCTTGAGCCTGAATATACCGGCTGATCCATCAAGATCTTCGGGGCGTAGCTCGCGCATGTAGGTATTGAATTCGTCCAGAATTCTCGGCATTTTCGCCTCAAGGTCGGAACGGTAACTCTCACGGTCCACTTCCAGGATAATCTTGGCGCTTAAAAAACTGCTGCCCTGTCCACCGGTGTTTAAATTAAAGCGCTGTTCATCCAACTCGACAAATAAAAGCTGCAATTCTTCGTTCGACCGGTCTTGTTCCAACTGGGCGGCTTGTTCTCTGCGGTCTGCAGCTTCCTGTGCCAACCGCTCAATTTCAGGATCCTCGCCGGAGGTTTCATCTTCTCCGCCAAACAGACTGGTAACGCCGATAATGACCAGAAGTGCAACGACCGCACCTGCTGCAATTACAACAAGTGTCTTACCGCTGAATCGCTTTTTCTCGAGCCCCTCAACAAGTTCCGCTTCACCCAGAGTTTCCTCAAGATCATCTGCCATATAATCAAGTCCTTTATGGGAATTCTGCGACCTGCGGCCAACTGCATGTGCTCATCGACTTTTAGATCGAGGCGCCAACAACCTGCCAGCTATCAGCCTTCCCACGTTCCACCGTTCTACTATTATTAGGGCGATATGGTTAACAAGCCGTGAAACTTTAGCAGGTCGCAAAAGAAATTGTAGCGATAATTGATACAGTTTTTGATGCAGACGACAAACCTGCCGGGCTGGGAAGTTTTGGCTCGGCATAATCTGACCTTCCACGACATTCAGAATTCCTAAAATATATCTATATCATTGTTTTATATATATTATTTTTAGTGGCACGGTTTCTGCTTATGTAGGTTCAACAAATCCCGCGGAAAGCGGGTGGACTGCAAAAGCAGGAGAATAACAATGGATACCGCACTATTTGTCGGGTTGGCTCATAAAGCGGCGCTTAAGAGGCGCATGGATGTTGTTGCACACAATATTGCAAACATGTCGACAACAGCCTTTAATAAAGAAAAAGTCGTTTTCAGGCAGCATTTGGTGGATGCACCGGGCGCCGCGGCCACTAGCGGAGGTAAAATCTCCTACGTTATGGACCACGGTGTTTTGCGAAACCTGGAAACAGGCACAATGGTTCCAACCAATAACCCGCTTGATGTCTTCATCAACGGCCGCGCCTATTTAAGTGTTACCGGCAGTGATGGGGAAACCCTGTACACGCGAAATGGTCGAATGACCGTTGATTCAGAACGTTACCTGACTTTGCTCAGTGGCGAACGTGTGCTGGATGACAGTGGTCAGGACATTCAGTTTGACGAGGATGAGGTCGACATTTCGATAGCAGATGACGGCACAATCTCGAGCAGCAATGGTGAAAAAGCCAAGCTGGGTCTGGCGAAGTTCAGCAACGAGCAAGACATGAAGAGACGCGGGTCATCCCTGTACGAAACACCGCAGGCCCCTGATGACGCCGAGGACATGACGGATGTCTCGGTGCGGTCCAAGGCCTATGAAAACTCAAATGTAAACGCAATCGAGTCCATGACCGAGATGATTGATGTGATGCGCGCGTATCAAAACGCGAGCCGGCAATCTTCTGGATATGAGGACATGCGGGAAGACGCTCTGAAGCGGCTTGGACGTGTGAACTAAGGTCACGTGACAGTTTGCAAACGCAAAGGATGGAATCATGAAAGCTCTTAGTACTGCAGCGACGGGTATGTTGGCCCAGCAGTTGAACATCGAGGTTGTCTCAAACAACATCGCCAACATGAATACGACAGGGTTCAAGCGTCAGCGCGCTGAATTCCAGGATCTTCTATATCAAAACATTGAACGTGTTGGAGCCAACTCCTCCGATACCGGCACTGTCGTTCCAAGCGGCATCCAGGTTGGTGTCGGTGTGCGGGCCGCAGGTATCTACCGGATTACAGATCAGGGTAGTCTCCAGAACACAGGCAATACCTTTGACCTGGCAGTAAATGGGCGCGGGTTCTTCCAGATCCAATTGCCCGATGGCCAGGATGCCTACACACGGGCGGGATCATTCCAAATCGACCAGACCGGTCAGCTTGTAACGCCTGAAGGATACGTGGTGCAACCCGCCATTGTTGTCCCGCAAACCGCAACTGACGTCAGCATCAATGAGCAAGGTGACGTAGAATTCCTCGAGGCTGGCGCAACGGCACCAGCTAACGCCGGTAGGCTCAATCTGGTGATTTTTCCCAATGAAGTGGGTTTAGAGGCCATCGGCAGCAACATGCTGTTGGAAAGCCAGGCGTCTGGTGCTCCGGTACTCGGCGTGCCGTCCCAGAATGGCTATGGCGCTATTATGCAAGGCTTTCTTGAGCAATCAAACGTCAACGCGGTGTCCGAGATCACAGCAATGATCTCTGCACAGCGCGCTTACGAGCTCAACTCCAAAGTAATCCAAACCGCGGATGAAATGTTGCAAGCCGCAAACAACCTCCGCTAACGGGAGCAAGGCAATGATCAGCATGATTAAGCGATCAGGTTTAGGGCTTTTCTTAGCGATAGCGTTCTTTTCGCTGGAAACGGTTACTCCGGCTGCAGCGTCAGATCTCAAGGAAAACATCGCTGTTGACGGCAGGTTAGTCACACTGGGTGATCTGTTTGACGACATTGGCGAAAAAACCGACGTAATCGCATTCGAGGCCCCTGCTCCCGGCAAGTCCATGACAGTGTCCGGAAGAGATCTGCAGCGTATCGCAGACAAATATGACATTGATTGGCAAAGGCCAGAATATCTGAAACGTGTGAGCCTCAGACGCTATTCAGACACCATTCCGGTGAGTGAACTGTCGGACTTGCTCCTCGGGCTTGCAATCGACCACGGCGCGAATGAAGAGAGTCAAATTCGCCTGTATGGCCGGAACGATGGGCTGATTGTGCCCGTTGGGGTAAGCCTGCTTGATATTGAAATCGAAGGTTTTGCGCTGACCGAACGCAAAGATCGTTTCTCCGTCACTATTCAAGTGCCCTCAGGCGGCGACGTTCCAGACAAAATCAGCCTGCGAGGCGGCATCGAGCAAGTACGTGACATTCCAGTATTCAATCGCAACGTCATGCCCGGTGAAACCATTCAGCAAAGCGATCTGGCCTGGATCAAGTTTCCCACCAACCGCCTGAATGGTCGTGCCATTTTGAGCAGCTCGGATCTTATCGGCATGACAGTGCGTCGCCCTGCTCGCACCGACAAGCCCATAACAGCAAGCGATATTGTCGCTCCTGTTGCCATCACCAAAGGAGACGCTGTGACAATGGTTGTCAGGACGCGGGCGATGGTTTTGACCGCGGCAGGGCGCGCGCTCGAAAATGGCGGGATCGGCGATACAATCCGTATTTTGAATCCAAAATCGCGTCAAACTGTAGACGCCAAAATTATCCGCACCGGACAGGTCGAAGTCCTCTCCGGTCCTACGCTGGCACTGGGCTCACGTTAAGCAAAGTGTAACCGAACGATTGATCAGGAGACGTGCAATGCACATCAAACGGCTAACAACTTTCACTTCGAGTGTTGCATTACTGGCGCTAGCCGCGTGCGGCAGCATTGACAGGGTGAGCAACATCGGAAAAGCCCCTGAGATGACTCCGATAAAAGACATCAAGGCGCCGCTTGCACAACGCTCGATCAGCCTTCCGATGCCTATTACAGAGCCAGCAAGACATCAGGCCAATTCATTGTGGCGCACCGGAGCCCGGGCTTTCTTCAAGGACCAAAGGGCGAACCGCGTCGGAGACATTCTTACTGTAAACATCGCGATCGCAGACAATGCTCAGATCGGCAATACGACTACCCGTGCCAGGACAACTGCTGAAAATGCGGGATTGACCAATTTTCTGGGATTCGAACAGAAACTCCAAAATTTGCTGCATGGCAGTGTGCCCATAGACCCGACAACAGGCTTGCCCGTTACGCCCGACCCAAGGCCTAGTGTGACAGCCGGATCTCTCGTAGATGCAGATTCCACAACTTCCTATAATGGTACAGGCACCGTCAACCGCAGCGAAGCCATCAACATGACCGTTGCTGCCATTGTGACCGACGTCTTGCCTAACGGTAATATGGTTATCCAGGGCCGGCAGGAAGTTCGTGTCAATTTCGAAAAACGCGAGCTACTGCTCGCAGGTATCGTGAGGCCGGAGGACATTTCCTCAAGCAACACGATTGCCCATACCCAAATCGCCGAAGCGAGAATTTCGTATGGTGGTAAAGGGCAAATTACTGATGTCCAACAGCCTCGTTATGGGACCCAGCTGTATGACATCGTCTTCCCATTCTAATCAAATCCAGGAGGTGTGTACTTAAGGAAACTACTTACCGAATTATCGAATAAAGCCAACTTGAATTCTGCTTGCGGTATGCTTGCAGTGGCCGGCGACCCAAACATGGGGCCGGCCTCTTTTTTTGGGGTCCACAAAAAAAGGGAGCAAATGCCCCCTTTTGTTTCATTCTACTCGGTCGGACCTGTCAGTCGTCCCGGTGAACTTTCTCTGCCCGTTCATGTGCTTCCTGCGCTTCAATCGTCATCGTTGCGATGGGCCGCGCATCCAGGCGCCGTAGGCTAATAGGCTCGCCGGTTACTTCACAATAACCATATTCGCCTTCTTCAATGCGGCGAAGAGCTGAATCAATTTTTGAAACCAGTTTCCGCTGCCGATCTCGTGTACGCAGTTCAACAGACCAATCTGTTTCCGACGAAGCCCGGTCGGCTATATCCGGTTCCCTCAAATTATCTTCTTGCAGATTGTGCAGTGTTTCAGCGGACTCTTTAAGGATATCATCTTTCCAGTCCATGAGCTTGCGGCGAAAATACTCAAGCTGCTTAGCATTCATGAATTCCTCGTCAGATGACGGCACGTAACCCTTTGGCAACTTTACCCCCGAATTGGTGTCGGACATAACAACTCCCTAACAAACGCACTATAGGATGCCCCGCGGTCCCCCCGAAAGGCTGGGCGCTTTATAGTGTTTTATGCCGAATGAAACAAGTCGAATTATGAGGGCCCCAAGGACTTGCTGGCACACGAAGATGTGCATGTTGTTAAGTGTATGGGATTAAAGGCCTAACTTCGCCAGTTCCACTTCGGAACGAAGCTCAATTTCCGAAAGAATTTCCTGAAGCCTCGGGTCACTTTTAAGTGACTCGTCATTGTTGAGCCGCTGGTTTCTGGCGAGGTCAGCAAGTACACGCAGCTTGGGGCCACTGATTGCTCCCAACAAAATCCCTTTGCGTATTTCCTCCAGCAAATCGAGCATTTCGCTGGCTCTGGCCAGTCCTTTCGAGCGACCATCCGTCGCGTCTGGCACCTCTTGCAGAGACAATAGAGCATCCACCGGTGCCAAAGGTGCGGCGCCGCCAACATTTTGTGGTGCATCGGCGCCACCCGCTCCACCCAGGTTGCGCACAAATGCCCCTGTGTCAGACGGCTCCTGTTTAGACGTCTTTTTCAGTGATTTTGATTGTATTTGGCCGGGTCCGGTAATCTTCATAGGCTCAATCTAGGCGCTTGCCATGATGAGAGCAAGCCTTGCCGCTGTGATCCGGCAAATTATTCCGCCAGCATGCAATAGCATTCCGGTACTGTTCAGTTTTTCTCCTTAATATCAATGTGTTAAGTGCTGTTTTTTGTTGGCACAGTTTTCGCTTATTTAAGCACCAATTAACGCATGTTCTTAACAGCAGACCAAAAAAGGAACTCATAATGCGCGGCTTGGGAAAATTCTTCCAACTTTCGATCATATTGATGGGCATAGCTTTCGTCATGGCACCATCAGCCGACGCAGTTCCTTCGAGGATTAAAGATATTGTCGCAATTGAAGGTATTCGGGAAAACCAGTTGATAGGCTATGGCCTTGTCGTCGGACTGGATGGTACAGGCGATACTTTCCTGAACGTGCCATACACCCAGCAAAGCCTGACAGCCATGCTGGAACGTCTGGGTGTCAATTCAAAAGAAACCATCATGCGGCCAGAAAACATAGCGGCGGTTATGGTCACCGCCAATTTACCCTCTTTTTCTCGCCAGGGCACACGGATTGATGTTTCTGTTAGCTCACTTGGAGATGCGGAATCGTTGCTGGGCGGTACACTGATAGCCACGCCCCTCCTTGGTGCAGACGGCGAAGTTTACGCGGTGGCACAAGGCGCTGTGGCCGTGGCCGGTTTCTCGGCTCAAGGAGAAGCAGCGACTGTCACGCAGGGGGTGCCAACCAACGGTCGTATCGCAAATGGTGGCATCGTCGAGCGCGAGCTGCCCTTCGAACTTTCCGATATGGACGCTGTAAAACTGTCGTTGCACAATCCAGACCTGACGACCGCACGTCGTATAACAGCGGCCATAAATACCAATCTGCAAGTCGCGATGGCCCGGACACTTGATCCCTCAACTATCCAGATTGAACGCCCGATCGGCTTCCGCCTCCCCATGGTCGACATTCTGACAGAAATCGAACAGCTGTCTGTGACACCTGACCAACGCGCCCGTGTCATAATAGACGAGCGCACTGGTATTATCGTCATAGGCGCCGAAGTTCGCATAAACTCAGTCGCGATTGCCCAAGGCAACCTGACAATCAGTATTTCCGAAGAGCCACAGGTATCCCAGCCTGGAGCGTTTGCACAGGGCGGTCAGACCCAGGTGGTGAACCGGACCGGCATCGAAATCGACGATGGCAGTGACAAGCGGCTAACCGTGCTGGAACCGGCAGTCACCTTGCAAGATCTTGTAGACGGCTTGAACGCTTTGGGTATCGGCCCGCGAGACATGATCTCGATCCTTCAGGCAGTGAAGGCATCTGGTGCCATGCAGGCAGAAATACAGGTGATGTGATGCAGACAGTCACAGTCAACGCTGCACAGGACCAGGTTATCGATGCGCAGTTGCGTGCTGTTCAGTCCGGCATGGGCAAAGGCCGCCTCACTGGTATGGACAATAACGCTGCGCGCGAAGCCGCAGAGCAATTCGAGGCAGTATTTCTCTCTCAAATGCTCGCACCCATGTTTGAAACTGTTCCAACAGACGGCTTTATGGGTGGGGGTCATGCTGAGCAGGTCTACCGCGGCATGATGGTTGAAGAGATGAGTAAGGAGCTTGCGAAGCAAGGTGGAGTTGGCATTGCTGACTCTGTTTATCGTGAGATCCTGAAACTTCAGGAGGCCTAAGTGTCAGCTTTGGAATTCACGCCCCCTCCCGAACTAAAACAATTTGCCGAGAAACTTACCGGCCCAGGCGCCAAACTTGTCAAGCTGACGACGTCTCTTTGTGACCTCATTGCGCAAGAAACTAACTTGCTGAAACTCCGCCGCACTCGCGAAGCTCAGGCCCTGCATGGCCAAAAGAGCAAGCTGATGGCAGAATACAAAAACACAATGAATCAGTTACAGATGAATGAGCATTTGCTGGGGGAAAAAGACTCCGGAGAGCGCAAGTTTCTCAAGTTTGTCACCGACAAGCTTCGGGAAATCCTGCGGGATCATGCACGTGTTGTGCTCAGATTGAAATCCGTTGCCGAGGGGCTTATCAAAAGTGTTGGTGAAGAAGTAGCCAAACAGCAGCGCCCCGTAACAGCATACGGTCAGAATGCAGCCTACCAAATTTCCAAAGCTGCCCGCCCCATGTCCTTGAGTCTCAATCAGGTAATATAATATGCCAGGTGGAGGCATCCCGCCCGTACAGGTACAGGTCAATCCGGGTAACAGCCCTGAGCAAAACCTGGCCTTGGCCAGGCTGGCCGCAACGGCAAAGCAATCGCCAAGAATCCCCTTTTCTTCAGAACTGGCCAAAGCCGTATCGGCACAAGGAAAAAGCGACACCCACGGACCCCAAGTTACTACTTCGGTCAATACAGCACCCCGCGCTGGCGTGTATGCACCCGCTTCAGTTGGCGGCAACATGGCTGCTCCTCAAACAACCTCTGCGAGCCAAAGCGCCGGGAGCCGCAAACAACAAAGACGACGTCATTCTTCCGCAGCGACCGGGAAAAAAGTCTGATTTTTTTTCAGGCGTTTTTCTGAATTTTCAGCTGGATCAAACATTATCACGCACACCCAGCCCGGCAGAAGTTGCAGCCTGCTATTTTCTCCATCCAAAACTGCGGAGTGAATCTTTTGCCTCAATGCATATTTCACATAAGAAAGTTATTTTTTTCCTTGTTTTTTCATATACTTAATCACTTTTATCATTTTGGCACACCTATTGCTTTATTAGCTTCAAGCCGGGTTTCCGGTGTATTTAGAAACGTCATAAACAGGAGAGGTTAAATGGCCTTTTCAATTAATGTAAATGCCAGCGCACTAAGTGCATTGCGCAATTTGAATCAAACGAGTACTGATCTTCAGGACACTCAAACCAAAATTAATACCGGTCTGAGAATTTCGTCTGCAAAAGATAATGCAGCGGTATTTTCAATCGCGCAAAAGTTGCGGAGTGACCTTCGTGGTCTTTCTGCTGTTACCCAGTCTCTTGACCGGGGTATTTCAACAGTTGATGTCGCCCTTGCCGCGGCGAGCGCAGTCTCTGATTTACTTTTGGAGATGAAAGAAAAAGCAGTTGCAGCTGCCGACCAGGGGCTCGACACCACAAGCAGAAATGCCCTCAGTCAAGACTTCGTGTCTCTAAGGGATCAGATCACATCTGTAGTTCAAAATGCGGAGTTCAATGGAACAAATCTTATCGACGGTGGTACGGATGCGATTGTCGCCATCACGAATGCTGATGCAACACAGACCCTGACAGTTTCGCACCAGACACTGACGCTCAGCAGCTCCAACATTCCAATAACTACTAACCAGACAATTTCCACACAAAACACCGCATCAGCCGCTGTTACGGATATTACTAACGCTATCAATAATCTGAATTCAGCTCTGACCCAGCTTGGCTCTGGTTCAACAGCCCTGGAGCAAAGCCGAGGCTTTACCGGTCAGTTGCAGGATGTGATTGAGATTGGTATCGGCAACCTCGTCGATGCGGACCTGGCCAAAGAAAGTGCAAACTTGCAGGCCCTGCAGGTGAAGCAGCAGCTTGGCATTCAGGCGCTATCGATCGCCAACCAGTCGCCACAGTCTATTCTTTCGCTTTTCCAAGGATAGCACCAGCCTAAGCCAGCAGAGCTTATGACGTTTCTGAACCCTTGATCTCGACACTTTTGGTGTTGAGCTCAAGGGTTTTCTTTTTGCAGTAGCCTCGGCACGCGCGAAAGAGTTGAGAGTACACTCCTGCGATTGCTTGATGGATAAAGAGTTTTGAGTGTCAGTCTTGCGGAAGGTTAACCGCCAAGGTTTTCTGCCAAAGCCCTTACCACGCGATCAACATCAGCCGGTTCCATGGCGGGAAAAATGGGCAGGCTCAGCACTTGAGAATAATAGCTCTCTGCACCCGGTAAGTTCAGATGCCCATATCGCTCAACATAATAGGGTTGCCTTGAAACAGGAACATAATGAACCTGCGTACCGACACCGGAGGCATGCAAAGCTTCCATTAGGCCGGCTCTGTCCCCCCCACAATATGGAAAATCAATCAAGACCGGATAAAGATGCCAGGCGGAAACACAGTCATTTGATCGTCGCACTGCCCGAACACGATTGTTCAGATGCGCTAATTGACGATCATAGTGTGCTGCCAGACTGCGACGCTTCTCTACAAAACCATCCAGTTTGTTGAGCTGACTGAGGCCCAGCGCACATTGAATGTCCGTCGCCCGGTAATTGTATGCCAGCTTCTGCATCTCATAGTACCAGGGATTGGGTTTTCCGTCCAAAGCTGTTCCGGCTTGGGTATCTGACCACTGTCCCGGGTCTTTTTCCATCGCGTGACCGCGCAGTTGGCGGAGAAGATGGGCTTTAGCGCTGTTATTGGTGGTAACAACTCCGCCCTCTCCCATTGCAATGGATTTAACAGGATGAAGCGAAAAGGTACCGAACGCTTCAAACTGACCATCCCCCGGCTTTCCCGAGTTCAGGTATTCAGCGCCAAGCGCATGGCAGCAATCAGAAATAACCACCATGCCCTGCCTGCTGGCAAAAGCGGCAATGTCCTGCATATGCTCTGACTGCCCGTTCATATGCACGGGCAGCACGGCTTTGGCCCGCTTACCCGAACGTTCGAAAGCATCAATCAGGTCATCTGGGGACATCAGCCCCGTTGTCGGATTAACATCAGCGAAGCATACTTCAGCGCCGGTCATTCGTACGGCATTTGCTGTCGCCAGAAAAGTGATGGCCGGCACGATAGCGATGTCGCCCTCCTGCAGGCCGGCGGCAAGACAAGCCAAATGCAATGCAGCCGTCCCATTTGCACACACGATGGCATCGGACACACCGATTTTTCGGGCAAAGGCAGCTTCAAATTCATCGACCTTGGGGCCGCAGGTAAGCGGCCCATTTTTCAGCACATCTACTACAGCCTCGATGTCACTCTCGTCGACATAATGGCTGCCGTAGGGCAAAAAGGTATCTGTTGATCCGCTCATTCGCCGCCGTAAGGGATAGATTTAAGTGTTTCCCGGAGGTCCTCGACGGTCATCCACCAATCATTTTGATCACTGGTATATTCAAACCCTTGCGGGACCAACGGAGGGCGATCTTCTTCATCGTCAGGCAGATTCCAGAAATTCCACTCTGGTTCTATGACGTAACGGTCACCGGCATCGATGGTTGTTGGCGCATTGTGTTCGGTGATCATCAACTCATGGAGTTTTTCACCCGGCCGAACACCAACAATTTCAACTTCAATCTCCGGCGCCAAAGCTGTCACAAGATCTGTTATGCGCATTGACGGGATTTTGGGAACAAAAATTTCGCCGCCCTGCATAGTGTCGATACATGTGAGTGTGAACGCTACGGCCTGTTCTACTGTAATCCAGAAACGGGTCATACGTTCATCAGTGACCGGCAGCGTTTTTGCGCCTTCTTTCAACAGTTTCCTGAAAAAGGGAATAACGCTTCCGCGCGAACCAAGGACATTGCCGTATCGCACGACTGAAAATCGCGTGCCCGTGCCGGAAGCCAAAGCATTCGCCGCCACGAATATCTTGTCAGAAGCCAGCTTGCTCGCACCATACAAGTTGATCGGATTTACCGCTTTGTCAGTAGACAACGCTATAACTTTGGAGACTCCAGCCCGAATAGCCGCCTGGACAACATTTTCCGCCCCGATAACATTGGTCCGAATACACTCAAAGGGATTGTACTCTGCGAGCGGAACCTGTTTTTGCGCGGCTGCATGAATGACAATATCAATCCCGCGAAAAGCCATCATCAGTCTGTCGGCGTCGCGAACATCGCCAATAAAGAACCGAACCTTTTTTTTCTCGTCTTCCGTTAGCGTGTTTTGCAGCTCAAAATGCATCAACTCGCCACGCGCCAAAATAACAACTTTTTTCGGATTGTGATTATTGAGCAGGTTTCTCAATAGTGTGCGCCCGAACGAGCCCGTTCCACCAGTTATCAGAATAGACTTGCCTTCAATATCGGCACCATCACCGGAGAATTGTGTATATGTCATTATTGGCTCCGTATATCCTGTCTAACTATATGTTTTCAAAACAACATTACAATGCAACTCATATGCCACAAAAGAAAACCACAATGATAGGTGTTCAGCAACAGTGCGTGTTTTACGTCTATTGAGCAATCACTTCCCGTCCACAGCAAACAACTCTGCCCTTCGGGTTCGCCACGCATCAGCCGTGAGCCCAAACGTGATTATTTCATCGAAGTCGGCTTCGGCTCCTTTCTCCCGCCGTCTTTTCGACTTCAATTTGAAGCCCAGGTTCAGGTGAACTTTTTGACTTATCGCGTTGTGCGTCAAAGTTTCTCCAACGATTTCAAAAAGTTGATACTCGGAAAAAAAATGGTCCAATGCCGCCACGCCAAGCGCCAGCCCTTTACCCTTACCATGTTCATGCCGTGACAGATAAAAAGACCACTCTGCCCGCGCGGCAACGGGATCGATATGTCTTAGCCCTGCCCCGCCAACAATTTTTCCCTGATAAAGGACCGCGAGGAAACACTGAGCGGTATCTTGGGCCACCTCTTCCGCCCAGGCGATATGTTCGTCTCTGCCAATAATGTGATCATCGCGGCTGTTTTCACGAACCACTCTTTGGTTTCGAATTTCCAGAAGTTGCAAAAGCTCTGCAATATCCAGAGCTTCCACCGGCTGAAGGCTCATGGCTGCAACTGTTGACCTCAATCCCATGCAAAAAACACCTAATGACCGCTATCGAGATTGTGCATCACCTGGTACAGCAACTCCGCCCGGTCCCAATCCTCCAGAGTATCGATATCCTGCACTCGACCAGTTGGAATAACCACCGGGGCCAGATCCTGTTCAAGGGGGCTCTGTCGACACTGTTTCAATGCATCCTTGCGCAACAGCAGGAATTGGGCCGCGTCCATATAAGCTTCGGGCAAATCCTGTGAACGCGTTGTCAGGTGGTTTTCATCTATCATTTTCAGGCAATCAGTCTCTGCAACCTTGAGTGCTCTTTGAATTGGAAACGTAAATTTTGCCACTGACATGGCGCCGCCATGCACAGATCCATTAACACGGCCAAAGGCCTCGCGCAGGTCCGCCGCCCTAATAAAGGGAGCCGTCGCATAGATGCAGCAGACATAGTCAGGAGGATTGCGATTATCTTCAAACCAAGCGAGAACACTTTTCAATACATCCAGAATGACAGCATGGTCATCGGCGATGTCCTCCGGCCGCATAAAGGGAATAGACGCCCCATATTTCCTTGCAACGTCCGCGATTTCTTCGTCATCAGTTGAGACCATCACTTCATCGAAGAGCCCGCTTTCCAATGCTGTTTCGATGGAATAGGCGATAATAGGTTTGCCCAGGAAGTGCCTGATGTTCTTTCTGGGTATCCGTTTGCTGCCGCCTCTTGCGGGAATTACGGCTAACTTCATCAGGCCTGTCCGGTTCAGTTGATGACAATGTTCAATCGTGGCACAATTTATTCAACAGTTCCATAAGTTTGGCTCTGAAATTGCTAATCACATAAAATTCCTTTTCCCACGTCATCTCAACGCTATAGTTGAAGGATAGGTGCGATTGGGAATATGGCTGGATTACAAATTGCATCCTCGCGCGAAGCGGACAAGGGGTAGTCAACAAGCGTGCTAGAAACGATTAAAAAAACCGTCTTAGTGAGGGTAGACGCCAATCGCCAAATTGGCATTGGGCATGCAATGCGGTGCCTTGCAGTTGCGGAATATCTCGTTGGGCAAAAGTGCACTGTCTATTTTGCCATGCAAAGTGTTTCTGATCAGTTGAGACCCCGGATCGAAGATGCTGGCATTCGCATTGTCCCCTTAACAGACGAACAATGCTCTTCCCGAGGGTTGCTGGATGTGGCCACGTCGATAAAAGCGTCTTTCCTGATGCTGGACGGCTATCATCTGGACTATGAACTGGAAAGAACTTTCCAGGAGAATAATATCAAAACCCTTCGGTTTGACGATTATATGCCCGGCAGCCGATGCTATGCGGACATTGTAGTAAATGCCTCACCCCATGCAGAACTAGAAACCTACAGCAAGTGGGCACCAGACGCAGCCATTTTACTGGGTCCCCGTTTTATCGCCTTTCGGTCCGACATGGTCGATGGCTTTGTGAGCAAACGGGAAAAGATTGATGTTGGTAGCGCTGCAGCGGAAAGAAACTCGATTTTGGTTAATTTTGGCGGCAGTGACCCGCTGGATATGACTGTCGCAACGGTGTCTGCTTTGTCAAATGCTTTGCCAGGAGTAACAATTGAAGCCGTCACGGGTGCAGCATATCCCAACGCTGAACGACTATCGCGGCTGAACATCAAAAAATTCCGCCATCACCACAATAGCGGCAACCTGGCCGACATTATCCAGCGTGCTCGCATCGCTGTTAGCGCAGGCGGATTAACAGTGCAGGAGCTTGCACTTTTTCGAGTCCCTACTATCCTTGCGATCACAGCGCCAAATCAAATCAAGGGCGCACATGTCAGCTGGTGCAAAACTCTCAGGACAGATTGGCAATCACAAGACGAGAACACTGACAATATAATCGGGGATATTGTGCGGGAATCAAAAATACTTTGGCGATCAGCTGAAGAGCGCGCCAAAATCATTGAACGAATACCGAGCGAACTAGACATCCATGGCGCCCGGCGCATTGCTAATGCGCTGATCAAGGAAACCAAGCATGACCAATGAAGACGCCCATTCAACTTGCCCCAACATTGCCGGACGCCTGATCAGCCCCGACCTGCCCCCTTATGTCATCGCCGAGCTCTCTGCCAATCATATGGGCGACCTGAACAGAGCGCTGAAAATGGTGAAAGCTGCGGCCGACGCTGGTGCGGATGCGGTCAAACTCCAGACTTATGAGCCTGATAAAATCACCATGAAGTCTGACAACCCGGATTTCCAGATAGAAGATGGTTTGTGGGCGGGGCAAAGCTATCATGATCTATATACCGAGGCCATGACCCCCAAAGAATGGCACAAACCGCTTTTCGACTATGCTGCTGAATTAGACGTTACAATGTTTTCCAGCCCTTTCGACCTGGAAGCGGTGGATTTTCTTGAAACACTACAGGCGCCAGCCTACAAAATCGCCTCGTTCGAGCTCGTTGATATACCGCTGATAAGAAAGGCCGCAAGCACTGGCAAGCCACTTATCATGTCTACTGGACTGGCCAACCGGGAAGAAATTGACGATGCGATGCAAGCAGCTGTGGGCGCAGGAGCGTGTGATATCATTTTATTGCACTGTATAAGTGCCTACCCCACGCCACCGGAAGCCGCCAATCTCCGGACTATCAAAGACCTTGCCAGCGCATACAATGTACCAATTGGACTTTCGGATCACACGCTTACCGAGTCCGTACCCGTGGCAGCGACCGCATTGGGCGCTCAAGTCATAGAAAAGCATTTTACGCTCAGCAGGTCAGATGGTGGGGCCGACGCCGCTTTTTCACTGGAGCCTGCAGAGTTCAAACGGATGTCCGACGCCGTAAAAATTGCTCATGCCGCCCTGGGACAGCCGACATATGGCCCAATTGAACAAGAAGAAGGCTCACTACAATCGAGACGCTCTCTCTATTTTGCCAAAGACATGCCAGCCGGGCACATTCTTACTGAAAGTGACATAGCTTGTGTCCGGCCGGGGTTTGGGCTGAAACCCAAATTTTTACCGGAGCTGATAGGAAAAAAACTCGCTGAAAACGTAAAACCTGGGCAGGCGACTAACTGGAAATTGATAGATTCAGCTTAATCGGCGATCGCAGTCAACTGCGGCCAGATCACCGTGTTTTTCCCGAAATGATGGCACCAGCCTGTTGATGATCGCACTCGCAGAATCTGGGGTCAGGTATCTCGTTGTTCATCCGTCAATGATATCCGCTACACGACCAGAAACGCGTGTCACAATATCCTGCCAATCAATTCCGTGCTCACTGCCGAACAATTCCGCGCACTTGGCAAAGGGGACGTTATTGTCGTGCCCGAAGCACCACCAAGGCCGTGTACTGGACATCAGGAGCGTTTTGGCCCCTGTAGACATCGAAAACATTCCCGGTGCTGAAACCGACGATACGACAAGGTCACTATTGGCAGCAATCGCCAGGTTGGCTTCAATATCTGCCTTAAGGTCCACATCCTCAAAATTGTGGACTACAACACCATACTTCTCTTTGATTATATCGAGCTCATCAGTGACATCACCATACTGCAAATTGATGAAGTCTACTCGATCCGACAGTGACATCAACGGGCCGAGGTCATCGATACTTGCATAGTGGTAAGCCCGCTCTGACGCAATGATACCGCTTCGCCATGCAAAGCCGACCTTGGGCTTATCGCTAATCGCGGACAGGCGTAACTTGAATTCTGATGCCCGGCTTGCATCCGGCATCAGGTAGCCATCAGGATAGGGTTGGATGTCTGATTTTGCCCGCCAGGCAAACTTCGGGGCACTGGCAACTGGCGTGTAATAATCGATCGAGGCCTCGCCACTTTTCATCAGCTTTTCAATACCGGGAAAAACACGATATCGATAACCGGAAATGACCCTGTCAAGGTAACTGCCTACAACGGCTTCCGGAAAACGACGTTCATATATACTGACGAGGCGAGGGTCACATCCGATGTACAGTTTTTCAACTTTGTCATACAGATACGGCAGATAGCTGCCCCACATGACTTCATCACCAATGCCCTGCTCCGCCGTTACGAAAAGGCATTTCCCCTCTATATCTTCACCCTGCCAGAGCGGAAGCTTATGTGTGTAGTGTTGTGTCTGATTGGACTTGCGTCGACTATCCAAACGGAATTCATAATGCTCCCATGCTTCATCGAGCCGACCCTTGAGAAAGAGAAATTGAGCGGCGCCTACATGAGGCTCGGGCGAGTTTGGATCAACGGCAATTGAACGCAGAGCCAACTCCAGCGCCTTGTCCACATCATTCCGGCGAGTATATGATATGGAATAATTACTGATGATCTTTGCATCGTTTGGTCGAAGCTTTAGCGCTTCTTCAAAAAAGACATCAGCAGCGTCGACCCCATCGCGTTCACGAACCTGGGTTGCCAGAACATTCCAAAGGTCGGCGTTGGTTGGGAAGCTCGGCAGAACTTCCTGCAGCATGCTGATGCTCTCATCATATTGGCGCATACCAGAATATGCTGTGGCAAGATTTACATAGTTGCCGGGGTTTGTGGGCTCCAACAAAACCAACTGCTGCCCGAGCTTAACTGCAATCTCATAAAAGCCCATTTCGAGGGCAAGCCGCAAAATTATGCCAATAAGCTCGGCTGTGGGCTCGTGAACCTCCAGCGCGCGCTGCAATACCGATATCGCAT
This sequence comes from uncultured Kordiimonas sp., assembly GCA_947500295.1. Classification (GTDB taxonomy): domain Bacteria; phylum Pseudomonadota; class Alphaproteobacteria; order Sphingomonadales; family Kordiimonadaceae; genus Kordiimonas. The sequence goes on along the minus strand of CANMRM010000007.1, from coordinate 44,175 downwards.
GCTCTCTGACGCCGAGCTGCGCCAAGGCATGGGCAAGCACTGTCAGGATTGAAAGGTCTTCAGGCATTGCGTCCCAGGCAACAAGCAGATGCTTTACAGCATCAGCCCACTCGCCTTTCTCAGCGTGCTTTTGCCCGAGCTTCAAAGATTTCCGAATGTCCGACAGGCTTGCTCCGGTTTCAACCAGTCCAAGTTTTTCCAGTTTTGACTTCTGGATTTTATGAGCTGGCTTACGTGTTTTTTTTCTGCCTGACGCCACATCCGCCTCCAAGTTTGTCCGTCTACAGAACACTGATCGGACAATTCATTTACTGGTTCCAACATAGTGCAAAGCAGATGCCAAGAAAAATTCTGGCACTGTTTCTGCAAAACACCTTATGATATAAGCGAAAATTAAGATTTCAGCAGTAAGCTCGAACACATCTGCAGCCTGGAAACACCCAGATAAAGGCAGAAATTACCGAGCTGAAACTCTCGGGGAGGATTATATGGCGCTGAAGCTTTCTTTGAAGCCGGACGAACGTCTGGTGATAAATGGCGCAGTAATTGCAAATGTTGATCGGCGGACGACGCTGATCGTTCACAATAAGGCTTCAATCTTACGAGAAAAGGACATTTTGCAGGAAGAAGATGTGAATTCACCAGCAAAACGGATCTATTTTCCGATCATGCTGATGTATATGGATCAGGGTAACACCAGCAAATATTATGAAGAGTTTGTGCTGCGGATGACCGAGTTTATGAGCGCAATCTCCAGCCCGGAGGCGGTGAATAATTGCGTTCAGATCAGCCGCGATGTGATGGGTAAAAACTATTATAAAGCGCTGATGACCTGCAAAAAACTGATTGAGTTTGAAACGAGCCGCATTGGAGACACAGGTACTTAGAGGTAAACGGAAATTTTAATGTCTTATCAAGCCTATCAAAAAGCCCAGACGTCAGCTGAAACGCCCAGCCAGGTTGAATACCGCTTGTTTGCTCAAGTAACAAATGCGCTGATAGAAGTGAAAGACAAACCCGTTACAGCGTCCGATACCATTGCCGCACTGGACTGGAACCGCCGTATGTGGTCCGTATTCTCCAGCGATTGCGGTGCAAAAGGCAATCAATTGCCGGATGGGCTGCGCGCCGGCATTATTTCGCTCTCCATTTGGGTATCCAAACACTCCTCTCTCGTGATGCGCGGCCAGGAAAGCATCGAAAGCCTGATCAACATCAACAAAACCATTATGGAAGGCTTGGCTGACCAGGCAAAATTGCAGGCAGGTGCCCAAGCGGACGCGCCTGCGCCGCAGCCGGTTAACGCCACCCTGTAAAAAACCAGCCATAGATTGGAAACCGGGCCTTTTACGCCTTTTAAGCGCGCCTAGGTCCCGCCGCCGCCAGACCTGTTTCCATAATTTTTCAGTCACTAAACCCGCGTTTTAGCGGACTCTGCCCGATCACTGTACTATGCCTTATGGGGTGAACAGTGTCCCAGGCTCGCGCATTTCTTTATACGCGCCCACAGGAAGGGAAAGTAGAGAACCACAGGTCGGCAATTTTTTCTCAGTAAGGCAAATTTTTCCCACCGAACCAGCCCCCTACCCGGCAAAAACTGACACTCTGCATCAGGCAGCTTTTGCCCCGACGCCCCATCACAAAACGCCATTGTGTTCAATTTTATCTTTTATTTCATAAAGTTATAAATTTTTCTCGCACCGGTCGGCAAAATTGGCATGCCTCCTGCTCGATAAGACTTCGGAAGCAAAAGGCCTCCGTGAGCAAAAAGCTCTGAACAACTCTCAGAATGGAGATACATCAATGGCGTTTTCTGTAAACACCAATGCAGGTGCGTTTGCAGCCCTGCAAAACCTCAACGCAACCACCCGGGACCTTAATACGATCCAAACCCAGATTAACACGGGTTTGAAAGTATCGTCTGCAAAAGATGATGCTGCTACCTTCGCTATTGCGCAAACATTGCGCGGTGACGTTGCCGGCCTTAATGCCGTGAAGTCATCACTGGATCGCGCCAACTCGTCTATCGACGTAGCCATCGCCGCCGGCGAAGCGGTTTCGGACCTTTTGATCGAGCTCAAAGAAAAAGCTGTTGCAGCGAAAGATACTGGCCTGGACACTGCCAGCCGGAACTCGCTCAACAATGACTTCGGCCAGCTGCGCGATCAGATCACCTCTATCGTCCAAAATGCCGAGTTCAATGGTACCAATGTTGTGGAAAATGGCGGCGATGCTATCACGGCTATCACCAATGATACCGGTAGCAACACAATCACCGTTGCAGCACAGGACCTCTCATTGGGCGGCGGCAATGTCACAATTACCGCAACTCAGGGAATCGCTACTGCTGCTGCTGCATCCGCAGCTGTGGACAACATCGAGTCCTCGATTGCCAACGTGAACACCTCTCTATCCGAGCTTGGTTCAGGCGCATCCCGACTTGAACTGCAGGCAACATTTGTTGGCCAGCTCTCGGATGCGATTGAAGTGGGTATTGGTAACCTTGTGGACGCGGACCTTGCACAAGCAAGTGCTGACTTGCAGTCCCTGCAGGTGAAACAGCAGCTTGGCCTCCAGGCTCTGTCGATCGCCAACCAGGCACCAAGTACAGTACTTTCACTATTCCGGTAAGTGGTTCCTTTGGGATCACACCTTTAAGGGCCCTTCGGGGCCCTTTTTTTTATCTCGATCTAACTATCGTCGCTGGTTCGTTCCAGGATTCAGTCGGCAGATTTCGCCTTTAGGGTGGCATTAATTTCCGCTTGTTCTGAGCTTTAGTTGCCGACCTCCTGCACACCTCAATAATTATTCATATTTTTCAATAACTTACCGTGGCACAGTCCTTGCGCTTAACGTCTTCGAGAGCAGAAAGGCTCAAATTTACATTCTCAAAAGGAGACGACACATGACTTTTTCAGTGAACACAAATGCAGCAGCTCTGGACGCGCTTCAAAACCTGAACCGAACATCTGGGCAACTGGAAAAAGTGCAAACTGCAATTAACACGGGGCTCAGTGTGGCTTCATCAAAAGACAACAGTGCAATTTTTGCTATCGCACAAACATTGAGGGCTGACGTATCCGGTATTCGTGCCGCGACGAGCTCCATTGATCGTGCTTTGTCGTCCATTGATGTAGCAATTGCCGCGGGTGAAGCTGTGTCGGACCTTCTCATCGAAATGAAAGAAAAGGCTGTAGCTGCGAAAGACGGTGGTCTGGATACAGCAAGCCGGACGTCATTGAACAATGATTTCACTCAACTGAGGAACCAAATCACCTCGATTGTGCAGAATGCAGAATTCAATGGCACCAACGTAGTGGAAAATGGTGGCGATGCCATCACCGCCATTACCAACGATGACGGCAGCAATACAATTACTATTGCTGCACAGGATCTATCGTTGGGAGGCGGAAATGTTACGATTACCTCTACACAATCGATCGGGACGGCCGCTGGCGCATCAGCCGCAGTAGCAAACATCGAGTCATCAATCGCAAACGTGAACACATCATTGTCACGATTGGGGTCTGGTGCAAACCGGTTGGAATTGCAGGCTCAGTTCGTCGAGCGTCTTCGTGACGCGATCGAAGTGGGTATTGGAAACCTTGTTGATGCAGATCTCGCCAAAGAGTCTGCCAATCTGCAGGCGCTTCAGGTTAAGCAACAGCTGGGCCTTCAGGCCTTGTCCATTGCCAACCAGGCGCCGCAAGCAGTTACAGGGTTATTCCAGTAAACATTCGCCCGGTGGGCTCCGGCCCACCGGCAATTTTTTCCCACTTTCACTCAATCCGGTAGGTTACTTCTGCCTGCCCGGCAAATTCTGCCTATATTGTTCGATTGCAGAATACACTGTTCTAATTTTTTTAATTATATATTTCAAAGACTTATGAAATCGGTAACATTTGCCGGCATTGGCACCGATATTGCAGATATGCTTTCGGGACAAAAAGTCCCTGCGAGCAAAAAGCTCGATATAAACTCCAAAAAGGAGAAGCAAAATGGCTTTTTCGGTAAACACCAATGCAGGTGCGTTTGCAGCCCTGCAAAACCTCAACAAAACTACCAGTGACCTTGGTACTGTTCAAAACCGTATTAATACGGGTTTGAGAGTTGCATCAGCGAAAGATGATGCTGCAACATTTGCCATTGCCCAAACTCTTCGGGGCGACGTTGCTGGCCTGAATGCGGTTAAGTCTTCACTTGATCGTTCTCAGTCTACTATCGACGTGGCTATCGCCGCGGGCGAAGCTGTTTCTGACCTGCTCATTGAGCTGAAGGAAAAAGCGGTTGCCGCAAAAGACTCTGGTCTGGATACGGCCAGCCGTAACTCCCTCAACAATGACTTTGGTCAGCTTCGGGATCAGATCACTTCGATCGTTTCTAACGCTGAATTCAATGGTACAAACGTTGTGGAAAGCGGCGGCGACGCTGTAACGGCTATTACCAACGACACTGGCAGCAACACGATTACGGTTGCCGCGCAGGATCTGTCTCTTGGTGGCGCAAACGTAACGATTACCGCCAGTCAAGGCATTGGAACCGCAGCAGCAGCGTCTGCAGCGGTGGACAATATCGAGTCTTCGATTGCGAACGTGAATACAGCCCTTTCCGAACTTGGTTCAGGAGCATCGCGCCTGGATCTACAAGGAACATTTGTGAGTCAGCTGTCTGATGCCCTCGAAGTGGGTATTGGTAACCTGGTTGACGCCGACCTCGCGAGTGAGTCTGCAAATCTGCAGGCCTTGCAGGTACGTCAGCAGCTTGGTTTACAAGCACTGTCGATTGCCAATCAGGCACCTTCGACAGTTCTCGGGCTCTTCCGATAAGAACGATTCTGGGTGAGCTCCCTGAGGGCTCACTCAGATCCTGACGATCGGAACTCTAGTTGATCGCGTCTGTATCTGTACTGAGTAGTTAGTTGCTCCTTTCGAGCATCAATTGACGCGGATCAGAAGAACACGTTCGGAGTGGAACGATGACTGAAATTGGTAGCAGCGGCAGCGGTGCTCAGGTTGTAAACCTGAAAACCACTACCTCGCGTAGCCCAGGGTCAGACAGCGTTGAACGCGGAACGACCAAGGCGGCTACGCCAACAGAAGGCACTATTGTGCAACCGACAGGTTCTGGCTCAGATGGGACAATCCCTCAAGTAGCCAAGGATCCTTTCGAGCAGGCAGCTGAGGTTCTGGAAGACTTTATTCCTGAAGTCGAACAGATCCCCAACACGCGTCTGCGTATCGACAAGGACGATGAGACCGGGCGGTTTGTATATTATAGCGTCGACGATGAATCAGGCGAAGTAATCCGGCAGTTTCCGCCGGAAAACATCCTCAAGTTTCTGTCTTATTACAGAGGTCTTGAGGGGCTTTTGCTGGACGACACCATTTAGGCTGCAGGCCTAAGACTGCGGCCTTAAAGGGCCAGTGCCACCTGGCACAGGATCACTTGCTTTGTGCGCCAATTCTGGGGCTGCGAAGCGAGGTATTTTTGCTTGCCCAATTGCAATTGTTTATCCAGTAACAACTTCATTATCTAATTGGTGGAAATGCCGTGGCTTTGCCCTATGTTGTGCCTAATTCGAATATTGTTGCAGGAGTATCCCGTTCATGCAGTTTGCAGGCACCGAAAATTATGTGGCAACTGAAGACCTTAAAGTTGCCGTAAATGCAGCAGCCACACTGCGCCGCCCCCTTCTCATTAAAGGTGAGCCAGGCACTGGCAAAACCGTTCTGGCCCAGGAAGTTGCCGACGCGTTCGGCACCGACCTGATCGAATGGCACATCAAATCGACGACAAAGGCACAGCAAGGCCTCTATGAATATGACGCGGTTTCGCGCCTCCGCGACAGCCAACTTGGCGACGAAAAGGTCAAGGACATCCGCAATTACATCAAGAAGGGTAAATTGTGGGAAGCTTTCACCAGCGAAAAAGCGCCGATACTCCTGATCGACGAGATTGACAAGGCAGACATTGAATTTCCGAACGACCTTTTGCTTGAGTTGGACCGTATGGAGTTTCATGTTTATGAAACCGGCGAAACCGTCAAAGCGGTCAACCGCCCGATCGTCATCATCACATCGAATAATGAAAAAGAACTCCCGGACGCCTTTTTGCGCCGCTGCTTCTTTCACTTCATCAAGTTCCCTGATGAAGATACAATGAAAGAAATTATCGATGTGCATTACCCAGACATCTCGAATAAGCTGGTCAAAGATGCCCTCAACATATTTTTCGAAATTCGTGAAGTTCCGGGCCTGAAGAAAAAGCCGTCAACCAGTGAACTGCTTGATTGGCTGAAGCTATTATTGGCTGAAGAACTGCCGGAGGAAGTCCTGAAATCAAAGGACCCAAACAGCCTTATTCCTCCGCTACATGGTGCGCTCCTGAAAAACGAACAAGATGTACATCTGTTTGAGAGGCTCGCCTTCATGAACCGGCGTAAATCCGTCTAGAATCAGGTTCAGGCCATGTTCACCAATTTTTTCTATGCGCTGAAAGACAACGGAATTCCCGTCAGCATCAAAGAGTATTTGACGCTGATGGAAGCGATGCAGGCCGGCTGCGCTGACTATAGCGTGGACGACTTCTATTATCTTTCCCGTTCCACATTCGTAAAAGACGAAGCCAACCTCGACAAGTTTGACCGTGTGTTTGGCAAAGTCTTTGAAGGCATCGAATTTATTGGCGACGATGAAACTGTCGACATTCCCAAAGAGTGGCTTGAGAAGCTTGCAGAACTGTATTTGAGTAAAGAAGAGATGGAAAAAATCAAGTCCCTGGGAGACTGGGATGAGATCATGGAAACGCTCAAGAAACGTCTGGAAGAACAAGAGAAACGACACCAAGGTGGCAATAAATGGATCGGAACTGCCGGAAAAAGTCCCTTTGGCGCATATGGTTACAATCCTGAAGGCGTTCGTATTGGCCAGGACAAAGGCCGCCATGGCCGTGCCCTGAAAGTCTGGGACAAGCGCGAATACAAGAATTTGGATGACAGCGTTGAACTCGGCACCCGCAACATCAAAATTGCGCTGCGAAAACTCCGTCAATTTGCCCGGGAGGGCGAAGCAACCGAACTGGACCTGGACGGCACCATTCAAGCGACCGCTCACAATGGTTACCTTGATATCAAGATGATACCAGAGCGGCATAATGCGGTGAAACTACTGCTATTCTTCGACGTTGGCGGCTCCATGGACCCACACATCAAGGTCTGTGAAGAATTGTTTTCAGCCGCCAGCAGCGAGTTCAAGCACCTGGAATTCTTTTATTTCCACAACTGCCTTTATGAGCGGGTCTGGAAGGATAACAGCAGGCGGCACAATGATTTCAAATCTACGATGGACGTCCTGCACACATACCCGCACGATTACAAAGTGATCTTCATTGGGGACGCCTCAATGAGTCCCTACGAAATCACCTACCCCGGCGGCTCGGTCGAGCACTGGAACGAAGAATCCGGCGAAGTATGGATGAACAGGGTAACCAACATCTACAACCGGGCCGTCTGGCTAAATCCAATACCGGAAGATCATTGGCGTTACAGTCAATCAATTCAAATTATGAAAACCCTGATGCATGACAAGATGTTCCCGCTCACGCTATCCGGGATCGACAGCGCCATGAAAGAATTGAGGCGCTAAAAAAAGAGGTGCCGAGGCACCTCTTTTTTATGGTTACGTTCTGTCGCGACCGGCTGCTATCAATCCGCAGACGCAGACAGGATGCTGATCCGGCCAGCGACCGGTGTGCCCGAAGAAATTTCTTCACTGCGAACCTCAGCATCTCGCATCAGAGCGCGCGCCTTGGCTGGCGAGCCTGCAATGATGTAATTCAGCCGCAGGCTAAATCGAAGCTGGTCTTCATCATAGCTTGCAGGCAACGCAGGAAACTCTGCACGCTTTACAACACGGCTGGCCGCGCTCCTTAGGCTGACATCGCCAGTGCTATCGACGAGCTCGCTCTCGAGAACATTGCCCTCGCGGTCGACAGTGACATGGAAAACCGAGCGGCCTGAATAGCCACGCTTCATCGCAAATGACGGATAGCGCATCACGTCATCAACCGATTGATCTGCTTGTTTAGCCCAGGACTTCAAACTGATGTCCTGATCTGCCTGCGCCGCTCCGGCAAAGGCAAATGTTCCGATCAGAGCCAAAGAGGCAAGTGACGCCTTCAAAGAACCTGATTGACCATGGGGAGTTGGGGATTGAACGTTTCTCATGATTTTCTCCTCGCTAACGTTCTGTCGCTGATTTTGATTGCCAGCCGGTCATTTTGTGCCGACTGCTCATTCAACATGGGTGCGCAGCGGGTGAAACTGAAGCATTGCTCGACCAGTCGATGGCTCCCTGCGACTTTCTGCTAAACCCTTAAACGAGAGGTGTATTCCTTTCACGAAACCGTCATCGAAAACGCTATAATCACAGCCAACGACGGGCAGCCTCACCGTGAAAACCTGCGAGGCAAATAAAGGCCTTTTAACGCCAGGCGTTCCTTGCTAGGCCTATGAGCACAGTTTCGGCACAGGAAATTAGAATGAATAACAAGCTTCAGGGCCATCGGCTCTTCACGACCATGGCAGGATCAGTTGCCCTGACACTTGCGCTCACTTGCAACAGTGTTGTGGCTCAGCAAGAAACAAGTACCGCGGATCACACTGCCGTCCCGTTGACAGAAGAAATGCTTGGTACCACACAATCCTGGATGCAGGACGGCGCGGCAGCAATCCAGACGAGGTTGGCAATCCAGCCCAACACGCGGCGCGCAAAAAATGTCATTCTGTTTGTGGGAGATGGCATGGGTGTATCAACGCTTACTGCCGCACGCATCCTCGAAGGCCAGCTTCAGGGAAAGCCTGGAGAAGAAAATTTTCTGAGCTTTGAGCGCTTCCCCTACACAGCGCTGGTAAAGACATACAATGTAGATGCTCAGGTACCAGATTCCGCAGGAACGGCATCTGCCCTCAATACCGGCATCAAGACACGGGTCGGTGTTATCAATACAGGCCCTGAGCAGATGCAACGCAGCTGCGAAAACATCGCGGCCAATACCCTTACACCGATCGCGGGATATGCAGAACAAATCGGCATGAGCACAGGCGTCGTATCAACAGCACGCCTGACCCACGCGACACCAGCCGCCGTTTATGCTGTTTCCCCAATCCGGGAATGGGAAAGCGATGGTGACATGCCCGCAGAGGGCATCGAAGGTTGCTCGGATATAGCGTCCCAAATACTTGGCACTCTGGGCGGTAATGGACTTGAAGTTGCGCTGGGAGGCGGACGCGGGAATTTCTTTCCTGAAGACGTTGACGGTGGGCGCCGTAAAGACGGGCGCAACCTCGTAAACGAGTGGATTGCATCCAGTAATGATGCTGCCTACGTCGCGGACCGTGATGGCTTGCTTTCCGTCGATGTGGGGTCAACAAACAGGCTTCTTGGCCTCTTCGATGGCAGCCATATGGATTATGAACTGGATCGTGAAGAGCGCCCCTCCACTCCCTCCGTTCAGCCATCCCTGACGGAAATGACCGAGACAGCCATCAACATGTTGTCCCGAAATGAAAACGGGTTTTACCTGATGGTTGAAGGTGGTCGGGTTGATCATGGTCACCATATGGGCAATGCGCAGCGGGCATTGCACGATGCTGTTGCTTTGTCAGAGGCTGTGGCAAAAGCCGCGGAGATGGTTGACCTTTCTGAAACCCTTATCCTGGTCACAGCCGACCATAGTCACGTCTTCACCATCGCGGGCTACCCTCGGAGAGGTAACCCGATATTCGGACTGGTTACGCCCATCGAATTGATAGGTAATACACCGGAACTGGCTCGCGACGGCAAACCTTATACGACGCTGGGCTACCACAATGGCCACGGTGCCGTTGAGGGTGAACGCCCGGCCCTGACTTCGAAAGAAGCAGAGTCTATCGATCATATGCAGCAGGCGTTGGTGCCCACCAGAAGCGAGACGCACGGCGGGGAAGATGTTGCATTGTTTGCGATTGGCCCCTGGGCGCATCTTGCAACCGGAACAATGGAGCAAAATGTGATTTTTCACATTATTGACCACGCCCTTGATCTGAGAAAAAGAGCGGCTTCCCGATAGGGGGCCGCCCTTATTTATCCGCGTATTTTTTGATCGCTTCTTCCAGGCTTTTCGCAAGCTCGGCGCCAATTTCACCGCCGTCTCCCGAGACACGACCGCGAATAACGGCGCGCATGGAATCAACATGTGATTTCACGAGCTCGATCTGGTTGTCGCTGATATCGCCGGGCTTTTTGACGGTAAATCCATAAAGACTATCGGCAAAATCGGTGATAAGCGGATAACCGAACGTACCGCCCTGCCCCTTCATGTCATGGGCAATGTGGTTGATTTCTTCGAAAAACTCGTGCCGTTTCTCGGGTGTGTCAACACAGCGGCCATGTTGCTCCTGCAGTTTCACGATCAAACCTGAAACCCAATCCGGGTAATCCTCCGACATTTTATTGAGCGCTTTTTCAGCTGCTTCCAGAGCATCGGTGGAAATCGACGTTTTCCCAGGCGCCAACCCCGCTGTTTTTTCCTTCAGGCGGTTCTTGAAACGATAAAATCGAACGATGACTTTTTTGCTATCCACGGATAATCTCCACGCCTTCACTCTTATCCGTCAATATGCGTCGTTCCGGCCCGGCATGTTCCAGTTTCTGGCGTCGTCGATCCGGGCCGAAAAAGTCCTTTGTATGAACGAACTGCCGTGGTCGTTCGATTATTGAAATCAGTTTTTCCCCGATATGCTTGATGGTGAACGGCTTTGCCAGCATGTCGCTGACGCCCATTTCCCTCGCCTGGATGATACGCTCAGGCTCGGTGTAGCTGGTGATCAGCATAAAAGGCACGAACCGGTCGGGACTGTCCTTGTGCCGACGCACCCAGCGCAAGAACATCATCCCGTCAATGGGATGCATGTCCCAATTGGAAATAATGATATCAATCTGCTGAACGCCGACCCGCATCGGCTCATTTTTGACCCGCTGAAGAAAGTGGATGGCGTCTCCACCGTGCTCAACGGCAAATACGTTGCCAACCCCTAACACTTTCAGTGAATTGACAAGCAGTGACCGGATAAACGGGCTATCTTCTGCCAGCAAAACGTTCACCCGATCAAAATCGTAATCACTCATATAATAACCTTACGTCAAACCTATGGCTTGACCCCCTTGGACAGAGTCTAGCGGCCAATCCGCCGTCGGGTCAAATCTATTATATATTACTGACCATTATCGAGTTCCTGAATGGCAAGAATGGTTTGCTCCAGCCGCACTAAAAGCTCCTTGCCGATACGAACTCTTCGGGGATCATTCTCGGGTGGATATCCCATCTGTTCCGCCCTCTCCGCCTCGCGTGCCAGACGCCAGGCGCCAATACTGCGCGCCGCACCCTTGAGTTTGTGGGCATCTGATCGCCAGTTATCGTTGTCAGAGCGGCACAAAATTTCCAGATATTTTGGGGCATGCTCAAGAAACATACCGAGCACCTGTTTTTGAAATTCAAAGTCACCGCCGGTAAACTCGCGCAGGTGCCTTTCATCCAGCACGGTACCTTCATCCCAGGACGATTCAACCACAGGCCAACACTTTCAGACTATTTCACTTTCAGGACATCCCGGCCGGATGCTGTCAACTTGCACACCAACCAGTCGGGTTTTATCGGATTTCGGTACCAACGTTTCGCCCACCCGTTTTTTATGCAGGACCGGATGGTCTGGTCCTTGATACGTTGCCCATGCTTGTCAAACAATGGCAGTTTGCCGCCGGGCTCCGCGAGACCGCGCTCCAGATACCGACGCTGTGCTGCACTCGGCGCAGACCGTTTTGTCCGCGGCTGTTCCAATGTTTCAGTCATGGCCCCGTCCCACTTAAATTTTGTTTGAGCTTTATGGCCTAAAACACAAATACCATACAATAAATCCATGATTTTGCCATATCTGATAGGCAAAAGAGGCAGTTAGCACCCTGAAGGACGACGGAACTGTTGACGCTGTGTCATGAAAATGAAACTGTTAAGGCAAGACTTTTGGGGCTAAGGGGCGGCACTAATGTCAAGAGTGGACCTGGATTTTCCAGACGTGAATTCGCAAAAAGATACCAAGCCTGACGAGAATGCAGCAGCATCTCCTGAAACGGCTGAAAAAAGTGAAGCGCATGCCAATCAGCGGGCTCGCAACTTAAGGCGCCTTATGCCTGTCGTGCTGGCCGGTGCGGCTTCGACAATTTGGACAGGGCTTGCCGCTTACTATCTGTTTGCCGTTATTCCCGCCGGAGGCATCCCTCTTGATCCCATCGCGCTCGCCAGCCTTGTCGCAGGTTACAGCACGCCAGTTGCGATTTTTTGGCTGATTGCACTGGCCTTCCAGCGTACGGACCCGCTTCTGGAACGACGCCTTGCAATTTCCCAGAACCTGGATCGAGCTGTCGCGCCTGTTGAACTCGCCGAAAAACGCCTGGCAGAACTAAATAAGTCGCTGGTCAAGGAAATCACCAATATCGACGCTGTCGCGGACCTGGCGTCGGACCGTCTTGGCAACCTTGAAAACCGGTTCCAGTCTCAAATTAGCGACCTCTTCTCTGCAACTGCGGATACCGAGGCCCGAACAGCCAGCATCAAGGAGCTGCTTGAAAGAGAACGGTTGGCCATCCAGGATCTTACCAAAGATGTCGAAACCCGGATTACGGCTCTTGAGAGCAATGTCAACGACATGAGTGCTCGCGTCGAAGGCGCCGGCACTGCAGCGGCTGCGTCAGCCGATCATGCACGCGACCGGGTTAACAGCAGTCTGGAAGCCTTCGGCAAAGCCACTGAAGATTTCGAAACACGCCTCGACAAAGCGGGCGATCATGTCAGCAGCCGGGTCAATGAAGTTCAGGACATCGCAGTAGATGTAGAATTGCGGTTGCAGGCTGTCACTGACAAGGTGCTCGGCGGCATGGAAAAGTTCCGCCATGATGTTGAAGGCCTCGAAGGGCGCTCAGCCGAACTCTCGGAGCATATGAGCACGCAAGGCACGGTCTTGAAAGAGCTTGCGGAGCTGGCAGCCGCGGAATCGGCTAAAATCGAAGAAAGTCTGCGCACACACGTCGGCGAAGTGCGGACCGCAGCAACTGAAGCTCTTGAAAGCACCAATGATGTGTCAAAGGTCTTCTCGGATCGCGCGCAATTCATGTCGGATCAGATAATCGAGACAGTGGGCCGGGCAAAAGCCATGCTGGATGAAGCGGGGCAGTCCCTTGAAGCCCACAGCACGTCTGCGCTGGAAACCAGTGAACGGGTTAGCGCTCAAACGCTTGAAACCACCGAACAAACCGGCAAGCAGGTGCTCGAACACGCCAAACAGGTTGATCTTGTCCTGGAGGATGGTCTGGAACGCGCCAGGCGAGCGCTTGATTCAACGCTGTCGACGATTGCTGAACAGAACTCTGCAGCGACGCAGGAAGCGGAAGCGACCGCTGAACGCACTCTTCAACATATCCGCCAATTGCGCGCAGGCGTTGAGGATCAGATGGCTGAACTTGCCAAAGCTGGCGAAACTGCGGGTCAGTCCCTGTCAGACAGCGCAGGTAAAATTGAAGAACGAGCCCGTTCATTGGCCGAACAGTCCGCTGAAACCCGCACTGAGATTGAGGGTGTTCAGGGAACCATGAGTGAACAGAGCGGTGCACTGGCGGAACTCCTTGGTGATACCCGGATGAAACTCTCCCGGCTTGAAGAAGACCTCACCCGCCAGCGGGATGCACTCAGCGCCGCTTCTGGCGACGCAGCCGACAGGGTTATCGAAGCGGCAGAGCGTTTCACCGCGCAAACAGCCACTCTGCAGGAAAAAGCAGGCGAAACAGAGGTTTTCCTGAGCGAGAAAACCAGTTCGCTCACAGCTGCCGTTTCACACATGGAAGAAACCGCATCGGAAGCGGCTGGTTCTGTAAAGCAACAGAGCGAAGACCTCAGCAAAAACGCGTCCGTGCTGGATGAACAGCTCCATGAGACCAGCCAAAAGCTCGGCCGGGCAGCAGAAGCGTTTGCCGGCGAGCGCGAGCGCATAATCGAAGAAGCCGGTGATGTCATCCAGAGCCTTGACAAGTCGACGGAGCGAATGGACGCCCAAATCGCACAATTTGCTGAAAGCTCAACAGAAGCAGCCGAACGCCTTGATGCCGCAAGCCAGGCACTCATGGATCAGACGGAGCGTGCTCAATCCGAAATGAGAAGTTCAGTTGAGCAAACCGGCGAAGAACTGACAGTCAGTATCGGCAACATCAGCGACAAAGCCGGAGAGCGCATAACCTTCCTGCAGGAACAAATGCAGGCAACGCTCAATCGCGTTTTGGCCGACTATGAGGAAAGTGCCGAACGGGCGGAGAAAGAAAGCGCCCTGCTTGCCATGCGTCTGGGTACCGAAGCTGATAAAATCGCCCAGCAGGCTGATCACTTTATCGAAAAAACCTCGGAGATAGAAAACCGCATAGTTTCGGCGACCAAGAACGAGTTTGCCCGCACATCAGCTCTTTTGATGGAAAGCCTGCAATCCGCCTCCATCGACATCAACAAGGCTCTCTCTCATGACCTGCCCGACAATATATGGGAAGACTATCTTGAAGGGGACAAATCTGTTTTCATGCGGCGAACGCTTAAGATGGGTGACAGGTCAACACGCAAGGCAATTGCCGACAAGTACAAGCTGGACAGTGAATTCCGCGAAACTGTGGCGCGGTATTGCCGAGACTTCGAAGGGCTTATGGAGCGCGCTATGATTGGGGACAAAGGCAGCGCACTTTCCGTCACCCTTATATCCTCGGATATGGGCAAGCTCTACATCCTGCTTGGCCAGTCGCTGAAAAAATTCAGCTAATTCCTTAAAGGTTGGGGCATATGGTTTTCAGATCACTTTCCGTCGCGGTGTCGCTTGCGCTTGCAGCCTGCAGCGCGCCCGATACGCCAACAACCGAAGAGAATGCACCGGGGACCGGCGACCCTGTTCGCTGGCGCATGACCAGCACCTACCCGTCCACGCTTTTGCAAATTGGTACACTTGGCAAGCGATTGGCCGACGAACTACTGCTTATCTCCAGTGGCGACATCGAGCTGAAGTTCCACGAACCCGGCGTGCTTGCCCCGCCGTTCGAAACATTTGATGCTGTCAGCTACGGCGCGGTTGAAGCCGGGTGGTCCACGCCCGGATACTGGGCAGGTAAAGAGCCCGCCCTACAGTTGTTTGCTTCGGTTCCATTTGGGCCTTCTGCACCGGAATATCTCGCCTGGTTTGATTTTGGCGGCGGCAAGGCCCTCTTTGAGGAAATCTATCATAGTCACAATATTCACGGCATCATTTGCGGCGTAACCCCTCCCGAAGCGTCGGGTTGGTTTAAGAAGGAAATACAGTCGATTGAAGATTTCCGAGGCCTAAAAATTCGTTTTTTTGGCCTTGGTGGCAAAGTTATGGAAAAAATTGGGGCCGCACCCCAGCTGATTGCCGGCGGCGAGATATATCAGGCACTGGAACTGGGGACGATTGACGCCACCGAGTACGCAATGCCTGCTGTTGATGAACGGATGGGTTTCTATGAGGTTGCCAAACACTATTATCTGCCCGGCTGGCATCAACAATCGACATTTTTTGAGCTGATGGTCAATTTGGATGCTTGGAATTCCCTGTCCAGCAATCAACAGCATATGATTGAGACAACCTGCTCCGCCAACGTGCGGCATGGCCTTTCTGAAGGAGAGGCACTACAAGCTGACGCCATGGCCCGCCTTGAATCCAAAGGCGTGCAGATACACACTTGGTCCCCCGAAATTCTCGCAGCACTTGAAGCAGCTTGGGATGAAGTCGCGATTGAGCTGCAGGCCGAGGACGAAAATTTTGCTCGCGCATGGCAGTCTCTCATGGAATTCCGGGCAAAATACAAAGGCTGGGCCGAACGCGGTTACCTGAAAAACGAATGATGAACCGGTTGCTGTCGCTTTCTGCGCTGCTGAAGCATATAGCCGAACGACTTGGCCGGGTGTCTGCATGGCTGATTGTGCTGCTGATCCTGGTGATCATGACCGATGTAACACTTCGGCATTGGTTTGTTATTGGTTCGACAAAACTCCAGGAGCTGGAGTGGCACCTGCACGGTGCCCTCTTCCTGTTGGCTCTCGGCTGGGCCTACAGCCGCGACGCGCATGTGCGCATCGAGCTTGCCAGCGAACGCTTTTCCGCGCGCACCAAAGCCTGGGTTGAATTACTGGGCTGCCTGTTTTTTCTGCTGCCCTATATCTCGTCGGTCATCTGGTTTGGGATCGACTATGTCGGCTATAGCCTTGAATATAATGAGGCAAGCCCCTCCGCGACAGGCCTTCCAAATCGCTGGATCATCAAAGCAGCAATCCCCATCGGTTTCCTGACCCTTGGCATGGCTGCAATCGCCCGTCTTATCGAGGCTTTTGTTTTCCTTTTTGGGCCGGACACACTGCATGACAGAACCGGTTTTGCTGTCAAACCGCCCAAAGGAGAGGCCGCATGATGGAGTTTTTCATCACCTTCCTGCCTTTCCTGATGTTTGCCTGTCTGGTTCCTCTGTTGTTCAGCGGTTTTCCCATTGCCTTCATCCTCGGCGGCGTCGGCCTGGCTTTCTGGGGCCTGGCTGTCTTGATGGGCATCGAAAACCCCAACAGTTTCTTCCTTGTTGTCAGCAGGATTTTTGGCGGCGTTGTCAACAAGCAAATCCTTGTTGCCATTCCAATGTTCATTTTCATGGGCACCATGATGGAACGCAGTGGCATTGCACGCGATTTGCTGAATACGCTGCAACTCATGACACGCCGGGTGCCGGGCGGCCTTGCACTCTCCGTTACTCTGCTCGGCGTGATACTGGCGGCAACGACCGGCATTATTGGCGCCAGCGTCGTAATGATGACCCTGATGGCACTACCGGTTATGCTCGAACGCGGCTACAACAAACCACTGGCAACAGGGACAATTGCTGCCTCTGGCACCTTGGGTATCTTGCTGCCGCCGTCCATCATGCTTGTGGTGATGGCGGACCTGCTCGGGACGTCAGCTGGTGGGTTGTTTCTCGCAGCAGTTATCCCCAGTCTGATGCTTGCGGGGTTTTACCTGATTTACATTTTCGCCCGCACCAGCCTCAACGCGTCGCTGGCGCCCGCTCTTGTCGCAGACCCGGACGCGCCACCACTGACTGTTGGCATGGTTTTCAGGAGTTTTCTGCCTCCCCTCCTGCTAATCGCTGCGGTGCTTGGGTCTATATTTGGTGGCTTTGCGACACCGACCGAAGCCAGCGGCGTTGGCGCATTCGGGGCACTGGTTCTGGCACGCGTACGGGGCGAACTGCGCTATACCGTGCTGCGCGAGGTGGTTGAACGTTCCACACTGACGACGACCATGCTCTTCGGCCTTTTTGTCGGTGCTACGGCTTTCTCATATGTTTTTGCCCTTCTTGGTGGTCATGATCAGATACTGCATATTATTCAATCAACCGGCACGGGTGGCTGGGCCGTGTTGCTGGTTTTGATGATTGCGGTGTTTTTGCTGGGTTTCTTTTTTGACTGGATAGAGATCACGCTAATTATTCTGCCGGTATTTGCCCCGATTATCGCCCATCTGGATTTCGGTGGCCACCTGCCTGATCCCGGCCTCACCACAATGTGGTTCGCAATCCTGATGGCTGTAAATCTGCAAACCAGTTTCCTGACCCCACCGTTCGGGTTTGCCTTGTTTTATATGAAAGGCGCTGCTGGAAGCATGGTGGAATTGAAGGACATATACCGAGGCATCATTCCTTTTGTGCTTTTGCAACTTCTTGGCCTGCTGGCAATACTGATTTGGCCGGAAATTGCCCTCTGGCTTCCGGCAAACAGCCGCTAAAACAAAAAAAGCCCGGCTGCCCGGGCTTCCCTGTATAATCAATTTGTCAAAAACGGGTTACTGAGCTGCGGATGGTCCGCCATTATGCACGGAACCCAGTTTGCCAATCAGATAATCCAGATTTTCGGTATCAATTTCATCCTCGACCTGGGTTAACACGCGTTCAATCATCAGTTTTTTATACATGTCGCGATCATCGCCGCCGGTTTCCACCATTTCCGTGGAAACATCCAGGGCCGCACGCGCCATCGCCAGGAATTGCGGTGGCATATCTGTGACTTCAAACAAGCGCTTCAGGCCAAGGTCACCGCCGTCATGCACCAGTTTATAGGCGTTAAGAACGGGGATGTCGGCTTTTTTGGCAAGCGCCACCTCAAAGAAAGTTGTGTCACCCATGCACAGGGCCCGCAGCATCAGGGTGGGCGTCAGCCTTCCATTTTCAGCAAGCTGGTCGACCAGTTCCTGAACCGTGCGCTGATTTCCGCCTTCAACCAATGAAACAGTCGCCTTTTCACGACTTTCAAGCAAAAGGTCTGCCGCTGTTGTTGGTGAAATCTCATGGTTGGTCATGATGTGGTCACGCAACTGTTCGGAAACGAGCGTCACCAACCGCTCTGAAACGCCAACAGGCAGGTCTTCGCGGCGGGCCATGGGGGCATTTACTTTTTCGCTGTCGCCGAACTGGTCCAGCACCCGGTCGAACGTACCTTCATTCATACGCGCACCCGCATTCTCGACCAATGCGGCAACCACGTCTTCATCTTCCGTATCAACAAGTGCATCCGCAACCCGTTCAGACACGGTCGCCCGCCCGGCCACAGCCTTTTGAACATCGACGCTGCGGGTGCTTACAATTTCTACCAGGTCTTCATCCGTCAGTACCGACGACGATTCAATCATCGGCATCGCCACGCTTTCCACATCCTTGGCGAGCGCCGTTGCAACATCGTGCGGCACCATGGGGTTGTCCTTGAGGCTATCTGAAAGCGCCTCACGCACGCGCACAGCCGCATCTTTAACCATGGCCCGGAAAATATCTTCAGCGATGGCACGCTCGGCGTCGCTCAGAGAATCACCCGAAAAGGTGCCTGCGACCTTTTCGGCGGCAGTTGCCCGGTTTTCGCTGTTAGGATCCTGCAGGAGTTTGGCTACATCAGCACTGGAGAGGGTTGTATCATCTGACACGGTGGGAATCCCCTAGAGTTACGAATTTCAGACGTGCTTTGATGCAGATGCCAAAGCGCTGGAGTAACGGTAGGCGAAACAAGTTAACTGCCCGTTAAAAGCTTATTAAAGTTTTACCTTGGCCTCATGGAATTATCCTCAGGAAATACCGGCTTCTCCAGCACAGGTGAATGTCAGAATTCAAAGAACATCACCCTTTTTTGACCAAGGCCATCTTTCCATTGAGCCTATGGCCCATAGCGGCTAGCATGCCGGACAACTTTGAGCAGTGGCGGGCCTAGGCCGCGCTCAGGATTTATAGAGTGGCGACGTGAAAGACCGCTCAGAGAGTATCCTATTGAAGGGGGACTATGTATGAAACGCCTGTTGGCACTTTTTGCACTTGCCGGCGTAGCTGCCAGTATTGCGGCACCGGGGGCATTGGCCCAGGACAATGACGGCACGTTTGTTGAAGCCGTCAACGCGTTTATGGGACCGGTTAGCGAGTTTGTATCGGGAATTATTTTCTTTACCTTGCAAGATGTTATCGGCGCCTTACCACCTATTCCGTTCATTGTGCTCTGGCTTCTTGGCGGCGGTATATTCTTCAGCTTTTACATGGGTTTCCCTAACATTCGGGGATTCGGCCAATCGATCCGCATCGTCAAAGGAACTTATGATGATCCAACAGATCCGGGCGAGGTAACTCACTTCCAGGCTCTGACAGCCGCGGTTTCCGGGACAGTGGGGCTCGGCAATATCGCCGGTGTTGCCATTGCCATTTCTGTTGGCGGCCCGGGCGCAACCTTCTGGATGATCCTTGCCGGTCTGTTTGGCATGACGTCCAAATTTGTTGAATGTACGCTCGGTGTAAAATACCGCGAAATCGATGAACACGGCGTTGTTTCGGGCGGCCCCATGTATTACCTGACCAAAGGCCTGGCCAATCAGGGCTTCCCGGGCCTGGGCAAAATTCTTGCTGTTATTGCGGCTGTCTTCATCATCGGCGGCGCATACGGTGCCGGCGCAATGTTCCAGGTGAACCAATCTTCGATCCAGTTCACCAATGAACTGGCGGCGCTGACCGGCGGCGAAAGCAGCCTGTTCTTTGGTCGGCCTTGGCTGTTCGGCATTGTCTTTGCCATGGCAGTTGGGCTCGTAATTATTGGCGGTATTCGCCAAATCACCCATGTTACCGAGTTTCTGGTCCCCATCATGGCGGTCACCTACGTAACAGCATCAATGTTCGTGATCTTCGGTCACATTGGTGACGTTCCCGCTGCATTTGGGCAGATCTTCGCCGGAGCCTTCACCGGAGAAGGTGCAGCAGGCGGTATCATCGGTGTTCTGATCCAGGGTCTGCGCCGCGCCACATTCTCGAACGAGGCCGGGCTGGGGTCTGCTTCGATCGCGCACTCCGCGGCAAAAACAAAGGAACCTGTCTCCGAGGGACTGGTTGCGTTGCTTGAGCCCTTCATTGACACCGTGGTAATCTGTACGATCACTGCGCTGGTTATCATTTTGACAGGGTCTGTTGACCCGACAGCCTCCGGAACCCTGGCAGGTATCGCCCTGACGTCCAAAGCATTTGCGACGGTGATAGACTGGTTCCCATATATTCTGACGGTTGCTGTCGTGATGTTCGCCTTCTCGACATCGATAACCTGGTTCTACTACGGCCAGCGCTCGTTCCTGTGGTTGTTCGGTAATAACAAAAACGCAGACTTCGCCTTCAAGGTGTCATATTTGCTTGTCCTCATTGTCGGGTCGGCAATGTCGCTGGCACCAGTGATGGACATGGCAGATGCACTGTTGTTGGCAATTGGTTTCCCGAACATTCTTGGCCTCTTCCTGCTGCGCAAAGAGGTCCGGGCCATGCTTGACGACTATTTCACCAGGATAAAATCCGGAGAGATAAAACCGTACGTAAAAGGGCAAAGCTAGAGATAGATCATGGTGCGCCGGGACACCGGCGCGCTAACCAATGCCAGCTGCGACCGAATGCACCGTCGACCACACTGGTCAGTGCCATTATGTTCAGCGACGGTTCAGACTGCTGAACCCACTATGCCGGCAAACGCCGGGTGTGAATGGAATATATGTGGAGCGATTGATGAAGTTTATTGCTAAGACAGCTGTATATGTGGCAATGGCGGCGGCCCCTGCCCTTTTTGCCATTCCTGCAGCTAACGCCGATCCGTCAGACACCAGCATTTCCTCGCAAGGCGATGCGACCAAAGGACAGCGCTTGTTCAACCGGTGCAAAGCCTGTCATAATCTGACTGCGACCGCGCGGCGTCGGATTGGCCCTAATCTGGATAACCTGTTTGGCCGGCAAGCCGGTGGTCGTGAGGGATTCAAGTATTCAAAAGCCCTTGCGGAAGCAGATTTTGTTTGGACTGAACAGAATTTGAATGACTGGCTGGCTCAACCCCGAACTTTCCTGCCTGGCAACAAAATGGCCTTTGCCGGTCTTCGTAAAGAACAAGACCGCAAAGACCTGATGGCCTATTTGCGGGATTCAACAGTTGAAGCTGCCGAATAAGAAGGCCAGATATCGGCCCACGACAGCGACTAGAGGACAACAATGAAAAAAATAGCATCATTTCTCGCAGTTCTCTGGGTGGCGGCTATGCCTGCCGTTGCCCAGGACAAAGCTGTCGATGACACACGTGGCGCCATCGAATTCATCGAAGGTTTAGCGAGTGAAACCATCGCTGTATGGAGCGATAGCAAAGTTACGGAAGCGGAGCGCGAAACAGCGTTCCGCGCGATTTTCGAGCAGGCTACAGACATCAGCTTGCTCGCTCGCGGTATGCTCGGAAGGCATTATCGCACCGCCACCGCGGAACAGCGCGATCGCTACATGCAGGCCATGAGCGACTATATCATTACCGAGTTCGACAAGCGTATGACCCAAATCGGGTTTCGCGAACTTGAAGTGATTGGCACCAAACCAGCGTCTGGCCGTAATGGACACGTGTTTGTCCGCACAGAAGTGCAACGCGATGACGGTGAGCCCATCCTCGCCGATTGGCGCGTGCGCAAAAAATCCGGAGAATTCCAGATTGTGAACCTCGAATTTGAGGGCATCAATCTTATGATTACCAACAGAGACGTCTTTTCTTCAAAGGTGAAGGATGTCGGCGTCGACGGCCTTATTGATTGGCTGAAAGATCAATCCGACGACGCAGAATAGCTGTTCCGGTAAAATGAGAGAAAGTCAGGGCGCCAGATGGCGCCCTTTTCTGTATCAGACGGTCTCGATCCGGCATTCAAGCCGCAAACTGCCCGCGGTGTTGTAGAGGGCTGCTTCCATCGCCTGAACGCGGTCCTGCGCGGCACATATTGCGAAACGCGTCCGGTAATGTGCTTCGCCCTCTCCATCGACATGCCGCTTGCTGCTCATCCGGACAATATTGGCGTCGTAATCCATCAGGACCTCACTGATGCGGGCGATCAACCCCGGCCGATCCCCACCCGTGATTTCAACAGTATGGGAAATGGTGGCTGTTTCCGCCCGGGCCGTATCAAAGTCAAAAGGCAAGACGGTTATGCGGGCCCCTGCAAGCGCTCCCAGCGCTGCAAGTCCCGTGGAAATTTCTTCCGTTGCCGGCCCATCAACAAAAGTTGTGACCGCAGAAAACTCAAACCCCTCGCCAAGAACAGCGTATGAACTGTCAGCAATGTTGGCACCCACATCAAAAAGATACCCCGTCACGTCTGACACGATACCGACCTGATCTTTGCCAACGATCGAAACAAGAAAGTTTTCAGTTTTGGCCATCTGATGGAAAATCCTCGCTACGCGGCAGAAAAAGGTGGAGTTTTGTGCCGAATTTGATACACAGGCGCCGCTTGACTAGTTTCAAAAGCGCTACCCGCAGGTAAATGCGCCCACCTTTATTGAATAGGGAACAATGCCATGGCCGACAAGCAACTTCTGCATCTTGTTTTTGGTGGACAAGTGGAAGACCCACAGTCTCTGGATTTCAAAGACCTGTCAAAGGTGGATATTGTTGGAATCTACGGTAGCTACTCTGAAGCGGAAAACGCCTGGCGCAGTGTTAGCCAGGCTAATGTCGACGACGCGCTGACCAAATATGTGGTTGTGCATCTGCACAGGCTTCTCGAACCAGAAGCTTAACACTTGGTGGCAACGAGGCTTAGTGCTCTCTCGTCACGTGTCGGGAAAAATAGCAGTTGATGCCTGCACTGATGGCCCTGCCATCGGTATCATACGCACCAACCCTGCCCTGCATCACGCGCCTTGCTTCAACAGGATCGGTTAATCCCAACCGTGAAAGTTCCAGGTTTACAAGTCTCTTAAGACCCTCGTGGCTGATCGAATCATTCATTTTTTCTTATTCCAATACCATCTCATCATCCGCTTTTCCTATAGGCGAAAACCGTCAATTTGATTGCCAAAACATGACGGTTTTAAGAAATAAACCGCCCGCCAGCACAGGAAAAATCGACGAAAGCCGCGCTAAGCCTGCGATTTCGCTATGCGAATTCGGTGCCACATTGCTGCCGTCAATCGGCCAGAACTCTGTGATCATCTGTTAGCAAACACGATGTCGAGAGCAATGATTGACAATCAGTTTGCACATGCTTATCTGACGCGTTGGTAAGGAGTAACCAATGAACTACAACACGACGGTGTCAAAATCACCGCTATTCAATATCGGACAGGTTGTTCGTCACAAGTATTTTCCGTTCCGCGGCGTAATTTTTGACGTCGACCCAGAGTTCGCCAATTCCGATGAGTGGTGGCAGAGTATTCCTGCGGAAATAAGGCCGGAAAAAGACCAGCCTTTTTACCACCTGTTCGCCGAAAACGACGAGTCCAGCTACGAAGCTTATGTTTCCCAGCAGAACTTGCTGCCTGATGTTACGGATGAGCCCATCAACCACCCTGAGGTGCCAGAGTTGTTCGGTGACCTGAAAGATGGCCGTTACCAGTTGAAAGCCTTTCCTCGGCATTAGCCTGTTGGCGGTCACAGAAAACAGCAACAAAAAAAGCGTCCGCAAGGACGCTTTTTTGATTCAGCCTATGTTGTTCGTATCAGGCTACAAAAAGTGCCATCAACGCCAAGACAACGATAATCGCGATAAGCGACCGTACGCTGTATCTGATAAACGCATTATAGGTGACTTCCTGATCGTCAATTTTCATGCTCACGGCGATCTACCCCTCTGGTTTTCTTCGGGCCCTGTTCCTGAATTTGATGATTCTATAGCGCAACAGCAGCCATGCGCCAAGATAGAATCATGCCGAAAACCGGGTTTTATTTTAAATGTCTGATAGACAATCCCTCAATAGCGCCGGGTCAATATTACCCCCTGAAATGATACAGACAGTGGTTTTGCCAGCAGTCTCGATTTTACCGGCCAGGACTGCCGCCAGTGCGGCTGCCCCCCCTGGCTCCGCGATCAGTTTCAAAAACCGAGCAGCAAACCCTACGGCTGCACGGGCTTCATCATCAGAAATTGTCAGCCCCTTAACGCCGTTTTTCTGAAGAACCGGAAACGTCAGAGCCCCCGGGCTCGGGGTTAACAAGGCATCGCATATCGAACGCGCACCGAAGTCTACCGACTGTATTTCACCTGTCTCGAGCGAACGTTTTACGTCATCAAACTCTTCAGGTTCCACCGCATAGCCTTGCATGCCCGGAAACAAATCACCGTAAACTGTAAAGGAACCCGACGCCAATCCACCACCGCCACAACAAACAAGCGCCTGATCCGGTGTCAACCCCAGGGCTTTCAGGTCTTCTGCGGCTTCCAGCGCAGACGTGCCCTGCCCGGCCATAATATGAGGGTCATTGTAGGGAGGAACGACAATAACGCCGCTATCGCCCGCAACACGGTGTGCCACTTCTTCCCGGTCTTCTTTATAGCGATCGTAAAGAACCACATCTGCGCCATAGCCGCGTGTAGCCTCAAGTTTCAGCGTGGGAGCATCTTCTGGCATAACAATTGTTGCTGATACCCCCAGCAACTGGGCCGCCCGAGCAACTCCCTGCGCATGGTTGCCACTTGAAAAGGCCAAAACACCACGCTTTTTTTCTTCTTCGCTTAGTCTGGACAAACGATTGTAGGCGCCGCGGAACTTGAAGGAACCGGTATGTTGCAGACATTCCGGCTTCACGAATACCCGCCCCCCGGCAAGCTCATTCAGTCTAATGTTCTCGATCAGGGGTGTACGCACTGCAACACCCTTGATCTGTTCGGCGGCCGACCGGACATCGTCGATAGAAATTGCCAGGCTCATAAACTTCCGTCCTTTTTGCGCAACTTGCGATCTTTGCGTTCTTTCCACCATCGCCCCAGTCGAACCTCGATCCGCCTTCTGCGCTTGCGGATAAAGGGAAAATCGACTGACAGGATGATGAACCCCAGTGGAATCATCCAGAAACCAAGCACAGGCAGGAAGCCGAGAATGCCGCCTATAATCAGAAGGACACCCACCACCAATCTGCCAATTCGGCTGGCTGGCATAATTTTTTTCGCTTTAGCGTTCACTGTCGTACTGCCTGCAGGCTTATTGTTGATTATCCAACATCAGATATGGTCTTCCGCATGCGGTCTACAATAAGGTCAATATCCGATTTTTGACTGATTATGGGCGGTGCGATTGCGATGTGATCGGCAGACAGGCGCACTTTCAAACCATTTTCGAAAGCGCGGCCGAATATTTTTGAGGATCGGCTCATAGGCTTTCTATCAATCTGGTTAAACGTCAATGCCGCCATGAATCCTAGATGCCGTACATCGCCAATCACATCAGCTTCGGCCAAATGGTGCATAGCCTCGCCAAAGTATCCCTCAAGCGCCCTTACGTTGCCAAAGGCATCCAGCTCTTCATAAAGCTCCTGCGTAGCCTTGGCGGCAGCAACCGCAAGCGGGTGCGCGGAATAAGTATAGCCATGGAAAAATTCCACGCCTTCACCGCCTTCAGCCATGAAAGTTTCATAGATATCACTTTGCACTGCGACAGCTCCCATCGGGACAGACCCGTTGTTAAGCGCCTTGGCGGTGGTGATGAGATCAGGCTCTACCCCAAAACGCTCTGCGGCGGTTGCGTAACCAAGCCGTCCAAACCCTGTGATCACCTCATCGAAGATAAGCAGAATACCGTGCTTGCGGGTTATCTCCCGCAGTTTTTCCAGATATCCGACCGGCGGTACATACACGCCAGCCGACCCCGCAACCGGCTCCACAATCACCGCAGCTACGGTTGACGGGTCATGCAGTGTCAAAATGTCTTCCAGGGCGTCTGCGTAGTCCGCGCCCATTTGTGGCTGACCCACCGAACGACGCATTCGGTCATCATAGGGCAGCGGCATATGGTCCACACCGGGCAACAGGGCTCCGAAGAATTTCCGGTTATTGACCATGCCGCCCACGCTGATGCCGCCAAAACCCACGCCATGATAGCCGCCTTCGCGCCCTATAAGGCGAACACGTTGCCCCTCTCCGCGCAAACGGTGGTAACCCAGGGCAATCTTGAGCGCCGTTTCAACCGACTCCGAGCCGCTGTTGGTGTAAAAGACATGATTGAGATCACCCGGCATTCGGCTCGCCAGTGTATTGGCCAGTTCAAACGCCGCCGGGTGCGCATATCCAAACGAAGTGGCATAGTCCAGCTTGCCGGCCTGATCCCGGATTGCCTCCACAATCTTTGGCTGATTGTGACCCAGTGCACAGCACCAGAGCCCGGAAGATCCATCAAAAACCTGCCTGCCATCTGTTGATGTGTAGTAAAGTCCGTCCGCACTTTCCAGAAGGCGCGGGTTGGACTTGAACGCTTTGTTTGGCGTGAACGGCATCCAGTAGGCTGCCATGTCATCGTTGATGCGCCTCATGTCGTGGGCCATCGTAACCTCTCTCTCTACTTCCCCAAAAAAGGAAGCCAGCCCATCCGGCTGGCTCCATTATCATTTATTCGCCAAAGGCATACCGCATTCGAACACCGAAGGTACGAGGCCGGCTTACGCCAAAGAAGGTATGCGGTTGGATGTCGCCGCCTTCATTGGTGCCGTCGAAGTAAACTTCGTCGAACACGTTTTCCACGTAGGCCGTTACTGACCAACCTGCATCGGCCACATAGCTGGCGCGAAGACTGACGTCCGTCCATCCCGGGTTGCGAGCAATCTCTATATTCTCTATCCCGCCAAACGCGCTTGATTGCGTCCGCCAGTCAATATTGATGTTCAACTCACCCTCATCAGCAAGCGGTGTGTGGTAGGTCGCGACGCCGGACATGACCCATTTGGGCACATCACCAAGCCGGTTACCGTCACTGCCCGGGAAGATGTCTTCCGCGTCAGAAACTTCGGTGTCGTTGAAGGATCCGGTGAGATAAAGGTCAAAGTTTTCGCTCAGGATCGCCTGCGCGCTTGCCTCTACGCCAAAGGCTTTCACTTTACCGATGTTGACAACCCGATCGCCATTATCGAAGAAACTGAGCTGCAAATCAGTGTAGCGATAGTGGTATGCTGCAATATCCAACCGCAGTCGGCTGTCCAACAAATCGCCTTTCGCACCCAATTCATACGACCATACTGTCTCCGGGTCGAATTCGTTGAGACTGGCGCCGGGTAGCACCACAGCATCGTCACTGACGCCGTCCGGCCCCGGTACAATAGCGAAACTGCCGAAACCGCCGGATTTGTATCCGCGCGTGACACTTCCGTACAAAGTCCAGTCGTCATTGGCATGATAGCGTGCAACGAAACGCGGAGTCAGATCGTCCCAGCTTGCGCTGCTATCCACAAAACCATCTGTCGTGACACCAAAAATATAGAATGGGCCCAGCTCGCTATCGACCGGCAAGATATTGATTTCCATATCTTTTTTATCATATGTATAACGAAGGCCAACACCCAATTCGAGTCGGTCGTTAACGGCGTAATTCAGATCGAGGTAAGCCCCCCACCCTTCAAAATCGCCGCGTACACGGTTGCTTTCGGTCAGTTGGTTGGGGCTGGCCGTAAATTCCGGATACTCATAGTAAGCAAACAGGTCTGCACAGGTATAATAATAGTAGGCTCCACAGATCACTTCCTCGTCGATCCGCTGGCTGAAAAGCGCATCAATGTCCTCTCGATAATAGGAAACACCAGCATACCAGCTCAGTGGGCCGTCTGTGTCCCCTACCAATCGCAGTTCCTGCTCGAAGTAGTTGCCGTCCTGATCCTGATTGTAATCATTTACCGATATCGGCAGACCGTCAAAATCTTCGGCATAATCATAGGTATGGGTCTTGTAGCCGGTTAACGACGTGAGTGTCGCAAACCCGAGGTCCACATCTATCTGGCCATTGAAGGACCAGATTTCACCGTTATCAAACTCGCCCAACGCCTGGTTACTGTCTGTGTCGCGCAAGTTGCCGCGGTTGGTGACACCTTCGACATTATCGGCGAGCAGCGGGAAAATTTCGTCATCCACGATAGCCCGGTACACAGTGCCGCTCTGATCGCGGTTTTCATATTCAATCGAGAACCAGGCATCCACCTTCTCGCCCTGGTATGCCAGCGTGCCCCGAAATGCAGACTTATTGTGGGCAATCAAAGGGTCCTGGTCGGGGCGCGCGAAATTATCCACGTAGCCATCTTCTTCACTATGGTAGCCGGCGACACGAAGGGCCAACTTGTCGCTGAGGACCGCATTGAAGGCCCCCTCGAATTCCATGATGTCGCGCTCGCCAAATCCGGCTTCCACATATCCACTATTACCGTCGAAGGAAGGTTTTGCCGTATGCAGGCTGATCGCACCGCCAATGGCGTTCCGACCAAACAGAAAACCCTGTGGCCCCCTCAGCACTTCAGCCCGTTCCATATCAAACAGGGATGATACAGCAACGCCGTTGCGTCCCTGATAAAAGCCGTTTTTGAAAATCGCGACCGAGGGGTCACCGCCTACACCAAAATCATTGGTCAAAATACCGCGAATGCTGATCAGATCAATGAAGCTGTCTTTACTGTCACCAGCCAGGCCAGGCGTGAACTTCACCAGGTCTTTCACGTCGTCCAGATTGGTTCGCTTGGTAAAAGCAGCATCAAATGCAGAAATCGCAATCGGGACATCCTGTACGGATTGAGCCCGTTTCTGCGCGGTAACGATCACCTCTTCGATGACATTGTCGCTGTTTTGCGTGTTTTGAGCGAATGCCGGTGACGTTAGTGCCAGCAGCGCCACAAGCGACACGCCGGTTTTCAAAGAACCTGCAATCCGAGACTTGTCAACAGTGTGAAAAAGCGGGTCAACATTGATGGTATCTGCGCCCATTGTTTCCTCCAAAAGTATCGCACGGCCGCCTTTCAAACGGTCCGCTATTCTTATCGAATGGTGCATTTGTAATTGCACGCTTCCCCAAGCGTTAATTACATCACAAATTCAGAGACTTGGCATCAAATAATCTTGGCATCGGCCAAAATCCTGCGCACGGGCGCCAGCTGGTTTTCATAGCGCCGCCAAAGCCCCACAGACCTTGTGTGGGCTTTTTCCCGTACCTGTGCTGCGCTGGCTGTCGTCACACTTGAGGACTGATCGTGAAATGCCAGACATGCATCTTGCCACTCTAGATTCAGATATTTAATTAAATTTCTTGAGTTTAACTCGGTATCTTCAACTAGTTTCTCATATGAAACTTCGAACATTCTGGCGCCCAGAACGTCCTTCCATCTATCCATAAGGCGTCGGTAACGCACGTGGTGGCGGGCCATCTCCTGAAGGTCATAGGAATGATAATAGGCTTCGGCAAATAGCTGTTTGAAACTTGAGAAGCAGCTATCCATCGGATTGCGCGTCACATGAACAATCTTGGCATTGGGCAGCGCCGCCGCGATCAGCGGCGCATACAGATAATTCACCGGCATCTTGTCGACAAAACGCATGGTCTGCCCACGGACAGTGCGGGTCGTGTTCAGATACATCTGGCCGAGTTCTGCCGGATCAATGTCTCTGGCCCGGGAAACAATTTCAGCCGTCATCGGTTTCGGGGAAACAATGCCGGACAGGCGTTTGATTGACATTGCAAACTGCTGCAACTCGCCAGCAGATGATACGTCACTGTGCGCGGTAATAATGCGCTCGACAAGTGTCGTGCCCGTCCGCGGCTGTCCGATGATAAAAACGGGCGAAGAATCCGGGTCTCCGTCCCCTGCCTCTTTCAGCCATGTCTTGTCAAAGGCCTTTTCCAGGGCTTCAAACATCGCCTCTTCGGCTTCTTCGTCAAACGACACGGCAGACCGGCGCGCACACGCACCTTTCTCATAAGCTCCGAACGCAGCATCCCAATCTTCCAGATCCTCTTTTTCCTTGCCGATCGCATAGTAGAGAAAACTGGCCGCTTCGCTCTGGTCCGGCACCTCAAACACAAGACTTTGCATTTCATCGATATGCTTTGTGTCCTTGGCCTTATGCAGCCGCGATTTCATCCAGTGCGCCTGCGCAGCGTCCGGCCGCACCTCAAGCACTTTGTTCAGGGCGGTTTCCGCTTCCCGCAGCCGCCCCAGAAACGTCAGGGCTTTCGCGCGGCTCAGTTCATAAACCGGGGATTGTGACTGCTCTACAGCCTTATCGTACCAGGACAGGGCAGCGGGCTGGTCACCCAGCAAACTAAACACTGTCCCGATAACATCCATCACCAGGGGGTCCCGGGTCGGCAACGCTTCGGCACGCTTGAGCGCTGTCTCCGCGTTAGCGTACTGGCCGGACGTTACAAAGGCGCGCGCCAACTGCGCCCAGCCTGCCCCATGCGCTTCATCAAGTGCTACTACATTCTTGAACGCACGTGTTGCGGTACCCCAGTCGCGACTTTCGATCCCGATCAGGCCAATCAGGAAATGCACTTCCGGCATTTTGGGCATATATTTGAGAATAAGCTGGCTACAGGCCCCTGCTTCCCTGAAGTCCCCACGATTTAGGGCATCATAGCCACGTTTCAGGAACGACTGGGCATCAGCCTTTGTAAACTGCCGTGGCGGGCCACCGCCTCTTCCAGATAGTCTTGTCATGAGATGGTCATAGCAGAAAAGGTCTTAAAAACGCATCAGTTCCTTGAATTGTTCGAACGCCATGCCGGTTGCCAGAATTGGTTTCCGGAATAACCGCCCGCCGGGAAAAGGGCGATGTTTCACGCGTTCGACAATCCGGAGTGTTTCGTCATCTCCCGAGATGGCATCGGCGATCATGCGACCGGCGCTATGGGACGGCGCAACGCCATGACCGGCATAACCTTGTGCATAATATGTCCGCTCATCCAGCTGCCCAACCTGCGGAATCCGGTTCATGCCTACGCTCAAGTAGCCACCCCACTGATAATCTATCTTGACGTCTGCAAGCTGGGGAAAAACCTTCAGCATCTTCGGGCGCATTTTCTTTACCAGATCTTTGGGGTGGCGCCCGGTATATGTCGCAACACCACCAAACAGCAGACGTTTGTCGGCCGACATGCGAAAATAGTCCAGTGCCCACCGCTGATCGCAAACCGCGTGGTTGCCCGGCAGGATGTCTGCCGCAAGTGCGTCGCCCAGTGGTTCAGTCGCAATGATGTAGCTGCCGACCGGGAGCATGCGGCTAGCGAGTTTTGGCACAAGGTTCCCCAGATAGGCATTGCAGGCGAGCACAATCCTGTCCGCTGTCACACGGCACCAGTCCATGTCGACAACCACGCCGTCTTCGCGGTAGTCAAGGCTGGATACCCTTGCATCCTCGAAGATGTTTGCCCCCAAAGTCTCGGCGGCTTTGGCCTCGCCCCGCACAAGGTTGAGAGGGTGACAGTGCGCCCAGCCTGTGTTGACAAGCCCGCCAATGTACCGATCTGAGCCGACAACGGCTTTGAGGCGCTGTCTGTCGATCAGTTCGAGCTGATGGGGAAATCCATGGGTTTCCAGCGTCTCCTTGGCCTCCGCCAGATCGTCCATGTCGCGATTGTTCATGGCGGCATCAAAATAACCGTCTGTTAAGTCGCAGTCGATCTGGTAGCGAGACACATTCTCCCGTACGAGGTCCACGCAGCGGATGCCTTCCTGCCACATGCGTTCAGCATCTGCCTTACCGTATATTTTCTCGTACTTTTCATAGTCGCATTGCTCGGGGCCAAAACCGCCCAGCACCTGACCGCCATTGCGTCCGGAAGCGCCCCAACCAATCAGGTTCTGCTCCACCAACGCGACATCCACACCCTGTTCTGCGAGCGCCAGTGCTGTCGCAACACCAGAGTAACCGCCGCCAATGACGCACACTTCTGCCCGCACATTGCCTTCCAGCCGCCTGAAGGGGTCTTTATAGCTGCTTGTGGCCGCATAATAGGACGGCGGCAACTGATCGGAATGAATGGAATCTCTAATGCGCATATAAACTAGGTCACTGTAATTTATAGAATTCTCAGATACTGCTCATGATCCGCCGCAAAATAGCTACGGTGAGCTTCTTCTTCTTCCGACTCCCGAACTTGCAGATAAAGCGAGATGAACTTTTCACCAAAGTAGGATATCAGCGTGCTATCTGCTTGAAGCTGGTCCAGTGCCATCTTCCATCTGGGTGGCAGGACATTCGCAAAGTCAACAAGGTCAAATTCCCCAAGAGGTGCCGGCGGCTCAAGCTCATTGATCAGGCCATGATGCGTTCCCGCCAGGATGGCGGCCAACACGAGATGCGGCGACGCATCTGCGCCGCTCACCCGGTGTTCGAAACGGCGATTGTTTTTATCGGAGAGCGGCAGGCGAAGCGCCAGCCGCCGGTTGTTTTCACCCCAGTTACGAACTACCGGCGCAAACCATTCGGCATCAAAACGCCGGAAACTGTTCGCGTTTGGCGCAAAAATAGCTGTGGCTGCAGGCATGGTGTCGAGCATTCCCGCAACAGCATGTTTCAGAAGTTTTTCCCCGTCCGCTCCTGCAAAAACATTGTCACCTGCTTGATTTACAAGGCTGACATGAGCGTGCAACCCACTCCCGACCTCGTCGGCCAGCGGTTTCGCCATAAAGCTTGCGAGCAAACCATGCTTGTGCGCAACACCGCGAATGACCCGCTTCAGCATCAGGGCCTCGTCGCAGGTTTTCAGGGCGTCCGCCTGATGGTTTAGGTTCACTTCAAACTGGCCATTGCCATACTCGCATACCAGGCCTTCAACCTGAATACCCTGCTCCAGCGCCGCAGCCTCAATTTCTTGCATTAAAGGAGCGTAATCGCTGAAAACATCAAGGTTGTAGCAATTGGCGTCTGCCGCATGCGGCAAACCGTTTGGAGGTGTAAGCGGCTCTGGCGGCTGAGTACCGACCTTAAAAAGAAAAAATTCATATTCAATCGCTGAAACGGCTGTGAGGCCGATGTCATTCAGCTTATCGACAGCGTGTGACAGAACTGTTCTCGGACTGGCGAAAAACGCCGTACCGTCGTCTGCGACCATCTCAATTTGTAGCTGCGCGGTTGGTCGCGCCGCCCAAGGCACCGGCTTCAAAGTACCCGGCACAGCAACACACAAACGAT
The DNA here is from genome assembly GCA_947500295.1 of uncultured Kordiimonas sp. Classification (GTDB taxonomy): domain Bacteria; phylum Pseudomonadota; class Alphaproteobacteria; order Sphingomonadales; family Kordiimonadaceae; genus Kordiimonas. The sequence continues at coordinate 10,607 of CANMRM010000007.1, read as the reverse complement.
CCGGGTCGCTCCCGAACTCGTCCAGCGTTTTTTCCGCGTTGGCACCATTGGTTGTAAGGAAAGGCGTCGTGATGGGAAAACACAGCTTGCCAGATGAAATCTTGTCCAGCGCAGAGATGGGCAGCTGCTTGCCTCGAAAAATCCCGTTGATGTCTGCAAGCAGAACTTCAAGCACCTGGATATCCGGGTGTGCGTGGCGGAATGTGTCGAATTCTCTTTTCAGCTCGATAGCCATTTTTGCCAATCATTACAGACCTATGAAGCCTGTGTATCACCGACACCCCAACATGCGGCTAACTTCTGTCGGATTGGTTGCATTTGTCAAGCAGGGAAAAGCGCATTAGGCCCTTGTACGGGCATGATTTTTGTGATCACAATGTCGTTTATGTTACAGGTTTCATTGGAATTTGCATCTGGCATGCAACCCAAGCTGAGAGAAACTTCACTATGGCGTTGTCCGGCTCATATCTTGGCATAAAAACCAGCACGCTGTACCAGCTTCTGAAATACGGCATCTATGTCATCATCCTCTATAATGTCGTGCATTTTACGCTGGAAGACCTGGCTTCCGCGGGGCATCGCTTCCGTAACGGTGTCGGGTTTTCAGAGTTTTATGACGCTTTCCCGCAGGCGATTGACAGTCTGTCGTGGTTCGTTCTCCTGCTGATGCTGGAGCTTGAAACCTGGGTTATTGAAGATGAGCAACACAAAGGCATTGTGCGCTGGTCAATAAACGGTGTTGCTGCGGTTTGTTACTTTTTCATTGTGCTGGCATTTCTGGGGTACTTCAAAAAACTGATGTTTGTGCTCGCCTTCGAGCCTGTTGACCTCTCAAACACATGCGATGCGGTGGGCACCTATCTTAGCTATATGGTGGAGCTGGATAAGTATTCTTCTTTGACGGCTGAAACCTGCTCTGCGGTTGGTGCGGGACCCTATCATGCCAACATCACCGAAAGTATACTGTCCGCCAGCAAACCATACTCCGAAGGGATATTGCTCGGTTACACGGAAGTGACCAATGCGGGCACCTGGTTGATGGTGGTGCTTGTTTTGTGGATCGATGTCTTTCTGCAGTTGCGCGGGGAACTGACAGACAGGCTTTACCGCATCAATGCCTATTTGAAGGCTGTTCTTTACCTGATACTTGTCGCGGCTGCCGTGATTTGGGGCATCTATGGAACCTTCATGGATTTCTGGGATGCCTTCATATGGATTGTCGCCTTCTTCTTCATCGAAATGAATTTGTTGCAGTGGCATGAGGAAAGCGAAACAAAATCAACGAGTGTGGCCGGAGAAACGTCATGAAACCGGTTGTTGGCGTTGTATGCGAGACCGGCAGACAGGGACTGCACATGTACCACCAGACCGGTGACAAGTATCTGCAGGCGCTCGTTCGGTCGGCAGACTGTGTGCCGCTCCTCGTTCCTGCGTTAAGCGCACAGGTACAAGCGGGCGATTTTCTTCGCTCACTGGCCGGCCTGTTGCTGACAGGCGGCTACAGCAATATCGCACGACATCATTACGGTGAGCCGTCCGCACCAGCAGGCGAGCATGAAGACAATGCACGGGATCAGTTATCATTTGATCTCATACCCTCGGTTTTATCGCTGGGTATGCCACTGTTGGGTATTTGCCGTGGCTTTCAGGAGCTCAACGTCGCGCTGGGCGGCAGTTTACACCCCCGTCTGCAGGAAGTGGACGGCCGTTTCGACCATCGGGAAAACCCGGAAGACCCCATTGAAGCCCAGTATGGGCCCGCTCATTCTGTCACAGTTGCCGATGGTGGCCTGCTGCATCAGATTGTCGGAGAAAACGAATTCATGGTGAATTCTGTTCATGGGCAAGGAATCAACGAGCTTGCCCCGGCCCTCAGGGTGGAGGCAGAAGCGGACGACACAACGATTGAGGCGGTGTCGGTCCAGGGAACCAACGGGTTTGCTCTTGCTGTGCAATGGCACCCCGAGTGGCAGTCTTGGGAAAACTCACAATCAGACCGCATATTTGGGGCATTTGGCGATGCTGCCCGACGCTATCAAACATCAAAGTCACATGATATATAGCACGCTGCACAGAAGGACGGTTCCCAGCAATGGCGGCCGAAAAGGTGTTCTATGGTTGATGCAGCCCGCATCGAAGAACTGGATCGCTGGTTAAAAACGGAAAACATTGACGATATCGAGTGCATGATTGCGGATAACGCCGGCATCGCCCGTGGTAAATCCATGCCACGCGTCAAGTTCATTGAGGGCATGCAAACCGGCGGGTTGCGCATGCCTGAAACTGTGTTCGGACTTACCGTCACGGGCGAATATGCCCTTAATGACTATCTGAGCGAGATAGAACGGGATGTCATCCTGAAGCCCGACCTCGATACCATCTGCATGACCCCCTGGCAGTCAGAACCCACCGCAACGGTGATCTGCGACGCCGAACTCGAAAACGGCGACCCCGTGGACTTTTCGCCTCGGCAGGTGCTCCGCCGGGTGCTGGAACTTTATGAAGCCGAAGGGTGGCGGCCCATTGTTGCGCCTGAATTCGAGTTTTACCTGCTCGAGAAACAGGAAGACGTGGAAGCAAGGCCCAAGGCACCAAAAGGCGCATCCGGGAGGCGAGATAGTGGCTCCGCGCCATTCTCGATCGACAGCCTTGATGAATTTTCAGCATATTTTGACGATATATATGACGCATGCGAAGCCCAGGGTATCAATGTGGACACACTCATTCACGAAGCCGGACCCGCGCAGTTCGAGTTCAACGTGTTTCACGGCCCCGCCCTTAACGTCGCGGATCAGTCTTTCCTGTTCAAACGCATCCTCAGGCAGGTCGCAATCCACCACAATATGTTCGCCAGCTTCATGGCCAGCCCCTACCCTGACAGTTTTGGCAGTGCCATGCACATCCACCAGTCGGTTGAAAGCATGGATAGTGGCAAAAACATCTTTGCCGACGCAAACGGCGAAAATACACCGCTGTTCCTGTCACACATTGCCGGTCTTCAGAAGTATCTCCAAGAAGCCATGCCGTTGATTGCGCCCTTTGTGAACAGCTACCGCCGGTTTGCCATGGGCCTGTCCGCGCCCACCAACACCCACTGGAGCCGGGAGAACCGTTCCGTGGGCTTGCGGGTTCCTTCAGGCGCACGCGAAAGTCGTCGTATCGAAAACCGGGTTGCCGGTTCGGACGTGAACCCCTACTTCGCGATCGCTATCTCGCTGGCGTGCGGCTATCTGGGCATGAAAGAAGGCCTGAAACCCTCAGCTGAATTCAAAGGGTCTGCCTACGATGTCACCAGCCGCGCCCTGCCGCGACATTTCCTCGACGGCATCAAAAACATGCGCCGCAGCGATGCCCTCAAGGAAGTGCTCGGTGAAGCTTTTGTGGAAACCTATCTGGACGCCAAGGAAATGGAGTATGACAGCTATTCTTCAGTGCTAAGTCCCTGGGAGACAAGGTATCTTTTGCTGTCCGTCTAAAACTTGATGCGGCTTAATCCACCTGTCTGTCGAACCGCTTGCCGAGCGGTATATTGGTTGAAAACAGGCGGTTCAGTCTGGCGTGACAATGTCGATGGTTATGGATTGCTATCGAAGAAACTCCGGGCAATCTCTTCCATGCGGCCGGGTGCGGCATGGAAGAGCCCGTGACCGAACTCCGACAATTCAAGATACTCGGCATCGGGCCGCAATGCCCGGGCCCTGGCGGTGGCAGTCCACAAATCGTCCTGTACACGCACAATCATCATCGGATGGGCGGCGGATGTCAGAACCGGTGCGATATCGTATGCAAGAATTGCCTTGGCACCGCGTTCGCGCACACCTGGGCGCATTTTTTCTGAAAAGGTAGCAAAAACAGAAGCTTCGCTTTGCCCTGGCCCGCGCCATTTCCAGGAACGGCGCCACTCTTCTTTTGCAAAATCCCCGCCTTCATCGAAGGCTATCATCGGCAGAGCGGCGCCCGCCGCGCGCTCTTCTTCCGTCAGAACGGGCACTGCCACAAGCAGAATCCTGCGCACTGCGGCTGGTCGTTGTCGCGCCATCTCAAGCGCCACCGCCGTGCCAGTGTGATACCCCAGCAGATCAACAGTCGTTCCCGTGTCCAGGCTGTCAATCGCATCCAACATGGCACCAGCATAGTCCTCTATCCGCTGCACGCCATTAATCGGGTCCGACATACCGTACCCCGGGTAGTCAGGTGCGATTGTAAGCCGGTCACGCCCCAACAGTGGCAGAAAAGCCGAAAACACCTGCCCAGAGTTCGGCGACAAATGCAGGGCAACAACTGCTGTCTTTTTTGCAGTCTCATGACCCGGGCGCGATATGCGGTAGTGTATCTGGCCAAACCGGCTGTCCGCATAGCCGCGTTTCAGATCGGCCGCACCCGCACTTTCTGCCGCAGATACGGACGGGGTAACAAGCAGGGCCAGCATGAAACAAAGGGCTGGCCAGCTTCGTATCCAATCTTCACTTTTTACATTAAAATAAATCTTTAAATTCATTATTTTATTGGAAAATTATGGTACGTATCAGGATACGGTTCAGGAGATATAGTGAAGTGCCACCATTCTTCCGCATAGGGGCGAAAACCATTCTCCAGCATTATATCCGCAAGCAGTTTGCGATTGGCCTGCGCCGCCAGTCCAACCTCTTTAGACCCGGCGTGAGAGCGGGTATCGAAGAGATCCCAATGGCTTCCCATATCGAGCTCTTGCCAGCTTCCGTCATCAGCAAGGCGAACGATTGTCAGGTCGACCGAGCCTCCTCTGCTATGTCCTGATTTCTCGGCAATATACCCAAGCTCCACAAGATCAGCCTTATTGATGTCCGGATAGTACCTGGCCTTCATTTTCGTGTCTGCCGGGTCAGCGATCCAGCGAATGAAATGATCAACCGCCTGCTGAGGCCTGTATCCATCATAGAGCTTGAGGGCCATCCCCTGCCCGGCGAGTTCAGCCTGCACCTTCGCCAAAGCTGAGGCGACGGCGCGGGAAACAATCACTTTTTCGGCTTCATACCCGGTGATCGGTGAGCCGATGAAGTTATCACTCCCCGCATACCGGGGTTCCACAATGATTCCAGGAACAAACTCTTGCACATCCACGAAGCCATCATGCATGTCTGACGTTCCCCTCACATAAAAATACGCGGCTGCCACCACTGCGACCGCAAACCCGAACAACCATGCGCTATTTTGTTTCATCAGAATAACCACACAATGCCTACAAAGGCTTCAAGCTGGTCCCGGGACCCTACATCAGACCTGACAATCGGGCTGTCTGCGGCACCGTTTAACAGCTCTGAAAACCGGAAACTTCCCTTCAACAGCCAATTTTTGCCCAAACGTCGTTCCGTAGCAATTTCCGCGTAAGTCTCATACAGCCCACCATCCGGGTTGTATGCGGCAAAGTCCGGGTTACCCTCAGGCACGCCAAAAAACGTATCAAGATACCGGCCTGAGCCCCATACAGCGCCCAGTATCGGCGTAATACGCCATTCGCTGTCAGGCTCGAAGGTATAACCCGCCTCAAGCTCGAAACTGGTCCCTTTCAACTGATCGCTTGCGCCGAAATATAGTTCTCCGGTTAAAAACAACTTGTAAAAAGAGGTCGCAGCAAAAGCCCCAACTTCAAACGCCTCATCCACTTCAGGCAGCGTATTGAGAGCATTGAGTGAGCCATTGTCGATCCGCCCCAGGTTCCAGCGGCCGATAACGCCACCCCGCAAAAATCGAGATCGATAGAGAACGGCACCAATCCGGTTATTCTCAAGAAACAGGCGATCCTTGTAACTGATCTTCAGATCAAAACCGAGGCTGGCCAGATGCTCGTCAGCGCCAATGAAACGCGGTGCCGCCGAAATACCAAAACCAAGCTGCCCGGCCCAGCTGTCCCGCTTTCGCTCGTCTTCAAATTCGTCTGCTTCGATATAAATCGGGCGTCCACCAAAGCTCGCGTCCACATCGTTTGCGCGCACGGCCCCCGCAAGGCTGCCTGAAACAATCCCAAGCACAACCCAGCGCATCCAACTATTCATTCACGATCACCCGGTAATGCACCTCATAGCCAAGATGGTCCGACAGGGCGCGGCCGTTCAGCAATTCATCAAAATTGCGCGCCATCCACACCGGCTCAAGTGTGACTTCGGCGCTGCCGCCATAGAACTGCTTGTCATTGGTTCGATAAAGAATTTCTTCCTGTTTCGTGCCGTCGGCAATTGCGCACGATCCCGGGACAGACACACAGGCCTCACCGGCGTCATTCAGCGCAATATGTTCCCGGAAATACTTGTAACGCTTGTCCTGTTTGGTGTTGAAATCACCTGCAATCACAATGGGATAACCCGTGCGGAACTGATCCAGAAACTTTGCAAGCGTGTCAGTTTGGCGTTGATGAGCCTTCAGCGTAATTTTGCCGGGCGCCTTTGCCGAGCCCCGGGAATTGAAATGTGAATTCACAATATCAATGGGCTCAGCCGCAAACGGTGTTTCAACACGGGCAAACTGGATGGCTTTGTTGGACAGGCAGTCAAAACCGGCACACGCATCCGAATCGAAAGCTTTGTATTTGGCGTCAACGATCGGAAAATCTGAAAGAATATATAATCCGCTGCCAGTAATCTTTTGGGGAATGGGTCGCTGCGCATAGGCTTTGCGGGTACCCTGCGTCCAGTGGGCACTGCCGGCTTTTGACGTATCGCGCCGTCCCGGCCCTTTGAACACATAAGCGTATCCGGTGGTGTCCGCGATGACGGAGGTACGCTTGTCGAAGGCTTCCTGCAAAACCACAACATGAGGCTGCGTGCCCGCCGCTCGGCGTTCACGCAAAATCTCGGCAATTCTTTCAAAAAGGGGCGGTTTGTTTTTCTTGAGGGGCGGCGGCAGGCCGTTGATATTGTAGGAAAGCACCTTCAACACTGGCGCTTTCTGCTCATCGGTGGCGCTTACATGAAATGCCTGCAGTCCGACAACAGTCCCCGCCAGAAGGCATCTATATACCCTGCGCGCCCGTTTTTGCGCTTTCACACTCATGAAGGCCTCCACTTCGCTCCACTATACCGGTGTCACGGCGGTCCCGACAAGATTTTCGTGACACGATACACAGTGGACGTTGTCATGCCTCCAGATGATGGCAAAAACGGGGCCTTCCAAAAGCGTTCTCAAAAAACGAACACACAGTTGTGATCTTTGGGGTCTCAAAAGGTGAGCAAGCCGTGCCTATATGGAATTCCGTGATGAACACAAGATGAATGAAACCCCTGAACGAACCAACTAAAAGACCAGAGACCAACAATGAGACACACCAGCCAAACCGCCTCCACCCTAGTCGTCGCCTTTAACCTCGTTGCCGTATCAAGCTTTCTCTTCTTCATGTTTTCGGTGACCTGAACGGCAAACTTATCTCCAGCGCGGGTTGCCCTCCCCAACCTGCTATTCTGGCCTTCAAAAGCCTCGCCCGGTTGAGTGAGGCTTTTTTGTGTGCTGCGGTCAGCCCGAAGGCTTGCTGCCATCAGAGGCTTGATTTGTACAGTTTACAGGCGCCTGCCAGGTAAAATTTCCCTGCGCACCACCACCTGCGATAACCAGGATTTCGCTTTCACGCGTCGGCGTTGCTACGTGCCCGTAACCCAGTTTCGCGCATACAGACTGTGCTACTGTCTGTGCTTCTGCCACACAGCGCCCAACGCTGTCACAACCTTGGGCGAACATGCCGGCAAAATACGCGGATTGGGCAAACGCGGGCGACGTCAGAGCCAGCGTCAGCATTAAAAATAGCGGGGTGAGTGATCGTCTCATTGAAACTCTCCTGATTGAACCATTCTCAGGATGACACAATCGATGCCGCAAATATTTGATCAGGCTCAACCCTGTTGACAACGAACAACAATGTGCGCTGCATAGGCGATGCCGCGCCCGGTTAACTGCCAGGATCAGTGTCCCCTGACCATCGTCTGGATGATACCGAGCGGATACAGGTCGCCCTGCTCGAAATCTGCGCCACCCATCGGTTGCCAGCCGTCCTCGATATGTTCATGCACAAGGTCTTCAAGGTGTTTGATGCCGTCATCAATCAAGGTGACTGGGCTTTTGGTATGGCGCTCAAACACCACGCGCAGGATTTTATAGTCCATTTTTCACTCCCCATTAGATTCGGACGCCGCGGCGCGCCCATCCCCAATTGAGGTGACGGTGTCATACTTTGAAAAGGCAAAAATTGACGATGCTCAAAGCAGCAAAACACGGCCTGCACGCGAGAGAGCTTGTGCCACAGAACCAGCGTCGCTGCACTACAACAACCGGCGGCGGCAGAACACGTCGAATAATGCCTGCCTCTACCCTACATGCTTGGTCCAGACCCAATCCCGGGCTTCTATCCACTCGCCCTCGCCGCTCTTCTCGTAAACATCTGACAAAAACTGATCCCGCGCCGCGTTCATGGTTTCAACGTGCCTAACATCCTTGAGGCTGCCATCAATACCAAAGAAGCGTTGCTCAATGTTAACGTGGTTTTCCCCATCGAGAAAAATGACGCCGCTGCCGATCGAGCCATTCCAGCCAATCTGGTGCGCAGCCGCTTCTCCTGTCACCGGATTGTAAAAGGTATAAAGCGACCAGAAACGAACCAGCTTTTCTCCCTCCTCAGTTTCAAATACACCGAGAAGCTCACCCGCGACATGCTGTTTGTAGGGCCCCCAGGAGTATCGAAGGCTGTAATGAGTTGGTGCATTCTCTCCCTCTTTATAGTCCGGGTTGGGCGTCCGCCATTCGCCGCCCCGCACCAGGTCACCCATCAGAGCGTCGAGTGCTTTTGCTGGAGATAATGGCTCAACAGACTCGTCCGCTCCCTGAGCCGGAAACACCAGCCCCGAGAAAAGAAGCGTTGCCGCGATGTGTTTGAAAAATTTCATGTGATTTCCCCGCGTGTTTCTATTTGATGAAAGTCAGTCGAATGTTTTCAACGCGGACGGCAAAGTCTGCCTAAATCTTCCTAAATGTCGGTTTTTCCAACACATGCACGCCTTGTCAGAATGGCTGTTTCAACCGTATGGTAACGTCATGACTACATGGCGATTCTCCGAATTCTCCTTTTCAGAAAACCCTCTGCAATTGCAGCGCGAGGGCACGCCGATCAGACTAAGGCATCAAGCGCTGCAGGTTCTCAAACTCTTGATCGACAACGCCGGCAACACTGTCAGCCACGACAGTATTCGAACGCTGCTGTGGGGTGACCGAGCCGTTGATCACACAAAAGCAATCCCCCTTATCATCAGGGATATCAGAACCGCCCTGAACGAAACGGCGGCAGCGCCCATCTGTATCGAGACTGTGCCACGCGGGGGATATCGGTTTGTCGGTACTGTCCAGAAGGTGAAGGCCAGCGCTATCAGACAGCGGATAGCCCTTGTCATGTTCATTGTGGTGGTATCAGTCCTTGCCGGTTTGGTGGCTTGGCCCACCAGCGATAGGGCCGCACCCACACCGGCAGAGCGCCAGTTCCTCAAGGGCAAGCACCTGCTGCTGGACGGCGCACCTCAATCAGTCGCGGACGCCGCCACATACTTCGAGCAAGCCCTGGCGCTGGACGGAAAGCACGCAAAGGCATTGGCCGGGTTGGCGGACGTTGCCGTTCGGCAAACCCGCTATGCGGACGCCGAAAGGTATGTTGCCTTAGCGCTCGGTGTCGAAGATGTGCCCCGCACCCACCTGGTGCGTGCCATGATCGCCGCAGCGCGGGACTGGGATTGGAACAGCGCGCTTGAGCACGCCGACCGGGCGCTTGCGCTCGACAATATGCTGGCCGAGGCCTGGTCGATGAAAGCGATGGTCTATACAGTTAAGGGGGACGGCACCTCAGCGATAGCCGCTTCAGATCAGGCTTACCGTGCCGACCCGGTTTCGGCGCTGGTTCACACCGACCACGGATGGTTTCACTATTATGCGCGCAACTATGAGCAGGCCCACAATCTTTGCCGCGAGGCTGAAGTTCTCTCTTCAGATACCCGGGCGGCGGTCTATTGTCAGCTGAAGTCCGCACTGGCACTGCAGGACCTGTCCGCTGCAATGAAGGCTGCCAGAAAGTATGCGGGCAACTGGCCAGACACCACGCGGCCCCTTGATGGACCGGGTATTCGCACCATGAAGGATTTTCACGGGTGGCATCATGAGGCTGTGCAGGCCCAGCAAGCCAAGACAGGGGCAGCAACCGAGGCACTGGCTCTCACAAGCATGCTGGTTGGCGAGGAAGACGCAGCTCTGGCACTGCTCGCCAAGGCCATTGACCAGCGTTCCCGCTTCGCCCCACTGACGTTGATGGACCCTGTCTTTGATCCCATCAGGGAGCAAGCAGCGTTCAGGCATTTGATGGCCCGCGCCGGAGCGGGCCAAACGCGGGAATAACAAAACAAAAAAAGCCCCGCATCAGCGGAGCTTCTTTGATTGGTGATCCCTACGGGACTCGAACCCGTGTTTCCGCCGTGAAAGGGCAGCGTCCTAGGCCACTAGACGAAGGGACCATCCGGTCAAGGGCGCTACTGATGGTGATCCCTACGGGACTCGAACCCGTGTTTCCGCCGTGAAAGGGCAGCGTCCTAGGCCACTAGACGAAGGGACCA
>CANMRM010000006.1 GCA_947500295.1 uncultured Kordiimonas sp. | reverse complement strand
GTGATCCCTACGGGACTCGAACCCGTGTTTCCGCCGTGAAAGGGCAGCGTCCTAGGCCACTAGACGAAGGGACCATCGCGTCAGCGCAACGGACGCCTAGATACCGAGCCACCCCGGTGCGGTCAACCGTTTTTTGCTTTTTTATTAGGGTGCGCCCACAAGCGCAACATCCTCAAGGGTGATTTCCACCTTACCTGCGCCTGCCCAGGTGTCTTTCTTGAGCTTTCCGGCGATATGAAAGCGCCGCCCGATGCCGGTTTGCAGCAGATGACCAAACGGCTCGTCAGCCTGCCTGAAGGCCATTGCCTTGATTGAGCTGCCATCCTTGGATTTGAAAATACACCGCAGGTGATTTTCGCCCACGCGGTCGGCTTTCAGGAGGTCCACCTCGGGAATCGCAAAGTGCGGGCTCGGGTTACCACTGCCAAAGGGCCCTACCTGCTCTATTTCGTCAACCAGCGAAGCGCTGGCGCCCGACAGAGCAATTACCGCATCCAGCTTCAGCGCCCTGCTCTCGTGGGCACCGGCCACCGCTTCGCGCATATGGTCGCGCAGAAAGTCGCTCAATGCATCCACCTTGCCCGCCTCGACCGTTAAACCGGCCGCCATCGCATGCCCGCCACCTTTAAGAAGCAGGCCCTTGTGCTGCGCCTCAATAACGGCAGCGCCCAGATCAACACCCGAGATAGAGCGCGCGGAGCCCTTGCCTTCGCCTTCCTCCAGCGCAATCACGAGCGCAGGCAGGCGGTATTTGTCCTTCAACCGGCTTGCGACAATGCCGATGACACCGGCGTGCCAGCCTTCACCGGCAGCAATCACAACCGTGTCCGGGCTGCCGCCAATGCCAACCTGCGCTTCCACCTGCGCGAAGGCCTCTTCGAGCACTGTCGCTTCAATCGCGCGGCGTTCTTCATTGTATTTATCGAGTTTTTCGGCAATTTGCCGGGCTTCAACAGCACTGTCAGTCGACAAGAGCTTTGTCCCGAGCCCACTTTCACCCACGCGCCCGCCTGCATTCACACGCGGGCCCAACACAAACCCTGCGTGGTAGGTGCCTGGCGCTTCAGACACGCGGCCAACGTCTGCCAAGGCCGTAATGCCCGGATTGCGGCGCCCCGCCATCACCTTCAGGCCCTGGGTTACAAAGGCACGGTTGGCGCCTGTGAGCGGCACCACGTCACACACGGTACCGAGAGCGACAATATCGAGGAGAAGGCGCAAGTCGGGCTCTCTACGGCCCTCCTTGAACCATCCGGCATCCCTCAGCAGCCGGTTGATTTCAACAGTCAGCAGGAAGGCGACACCCACGGCCGCAAGCTGGCCCTGGCCGCTATCGTCATCCAGCCGGTTTGGATTGATGACTGCAACCGCCTCAGGCAGCGCAGGCTCGGCTTTGTGGTGATCAACCACAATGATATCGAGGCCAGCCTCGCTCGCGGCCTTCAGGGGCTCAAACGACAGCGTGCCGCAGTCCACCGTGATCACCAGATCAATGCCCCTGTCCCTCAGCCCCAGCAAAGCAGGCGCGTTTGGGCCATAGCCCTCTGCCATGCGGTCCGGAATGTAGGAGGCTATCTCAATCCCCAGCGCGCGAAAGTAGCGGATCAGCACCGCGCTCGACGTGGCGCCGTCCACATCATAGTCACCAAAAACCGCAATGCGCTCACCGCTGTCGATGGCACGGATAATCCGCTTTGCGCCTTCAGTCATATCAAGAATGGAAGCCGGGTCCGGCAGCAAAGCTTTCAGCGATGGCCGGAAAAAAGTCTCTGCTTCCTCGAGGGATACCCCGCGGCCAGCAATCAACTGGCCAATTGTGAGTGAAACCCCGAGACGATCCGAAATCGCCTGCGCGTGCCGCTCAAGGAAAGGGCGCTGCACCCAGCGCTGTCCCAGCGCGGACGATGCAACGCCCAGCAATGCCTCTTGGTCTTTTTTGGGTGCGTCTGCCGTCAAACCATATCCACTTTGCCGTGGCCGTGCAGCGCTTTGACACGCCGTATGGTCTTGGTTTTGGAACGCATGCTTACGGTATCAGTCCAGACACCTTCCGACGTGCGGTGCACACCGTCCAGCATCGAGCCGTCCGTGACGCCCGTCGCGGCAAAAATCACATCGCCTGACGCCATTTCCATCATGGTATACTTGCGGTTCAGGTCTTCAATGCCCCACTTGTGAGCGCGGGCACGTTCATCGTCATTGCGGAACAACAGTCGCCCTTGCATCTGGCCACCAATACAGCGCAACGCAGCAGCCGCCAGCACACCTTCCGGTGCACCGCCAGAGCCCATGTATATGTCAATACCGGTTTTTGGATCAGTCGTGGCAATCACACCAGCTACGTCGCCGTCGCCGATCAGGGTTATGCCACAGCCCAGTTTACGCAGTTCCTTGATCAGCTTGGCATGGCGCGGTCGGTCCAGCACACAGGCCATCATGTCCTTGACGTCCTTGCCTTTTGCAGCAGCCACAGCCTCAACATTTTCAGTTGGTGATTTATCGAGATCGATAACACCGTCGGGCAAGCCACCACCCACAGCAATTTTGTCCATATAGACATCAGGCGCGTTCAAAAGGCCGCCACGTTCCGTGATCGCAACAACAGCCAGCGCATTGGCCATGGCTTTGGCACACAATGTCGTGCCTTCCAGCGGATCAAGTGCAATGTCCACTTCAGGGCCACCAGCACCGACTTCCTCACCGATGAAGAGCATGGGTGCCTCGTCACGCTCACCTTCACCGATAACGACACGGCCACTGATCGGCAGTTCGTTGAAGGCTTTACGCATGGCCTCCACAGCGGCGGCATCTGCCGCCTTTTCGTCACCACGCCCATTAAGCGCGCTTGCTGCAATTGCACCTGCTTCGGTAACCCGCACAACTTCCAGAACGAGCGTCCGTTTCAACTCTTTATTCGACATGCAGAAACCCCTTGTTATGCCGCCTCAATTCTCAGCATTGCGGGGCTCTCTAACACACATTCGAGCGCGTTGAAATGCTTGAGTGCGGCATTTGCCGCTTCTTCTGTTGTTTCATGGGTGGTGAGCACAATATAGACGCCGCCGTCGTCCGCATGACCCCGCTGGAGCATGCTGTCGATGGATACATTTTCCTGCGCCAGAGCCCGAGTTATGTCCGCCATCACGCCAGGCACATCCGCAACCTTCAGGCGGACGTAATATGTTCCCACATGTTGTGCTGCACTTAAAAGAGCCGGAGACCCCAGGCTGGCCGCAGGCACACCAAACGGCGGGTACCAGACGCCGCGCGCCACATCGACAACATCAGCCATCACAGCCGAGGCTGTTGGCCCCTGGCCTGCACCTGCCCCCTCATAGCCTGTCGGACCTACATGGTCGCCCGACACCATAACGGCATTGGTAGCGTCCATGACTTTGGCCAAAGGTGATGCCAGGGGCACCATTGCCGGGTGCACACGGACCTCAACACCACCATCCGCCTGACGAGCAACACCGAGAAGCTTGATCCGGTACCCAAGCTCACGTGCATAATCAATGTCCACCGGCACGATGTTGCGGATACCTTCTGTTGGCAGATTTTCAATGTCTGGTGCCATGGCAAAGGCAATTGCCGCCAGAATGGCTGTCTTGTGAGCTGTGTCTATGCCGTCAATGTCAAAGGTCGGGTCTGCTTCCGCATATCCAAGACGCTGGGCATCCGCAAGGACCTCATCAAATGGCAAATGTTCCCTTTCCATACGGGTCAGGATATAATTACATGTTCCATTAAGAATTCCATGTAAGCCACTGATATTATTTGCTGAAAGACCTTCTGTTAAAGCTTTGACGATAGGAACTCCCCCGGCAACCGCAGCTTCAAAACGAAGGGCGGCGTGATTTGCTTCCGCCAGCTCTGCCAGTTCTTTGCCATGCGTTGCGATCAACGCTTTGTTGGCTGTTACAAAAGGCTTTCCTGCAGCGAGGCAAGCTTTTGCAAGCGCATAGGCGGGCCCATCACTGCCTCCCATCAATTCAACGACGAGATCAACATTTTCATCCGCGGCCAGGTCCACAGCATTGTCATGCCAGGCGTATCCTGACAGGTCTACGCCTCGATCCCTGCCCCGGTCCCGGGCTGAAACCGCACTGATTTCAACTTGCTTTCCAGAACGCGCCGAAACCAGATTCGCATTATTCTCGACAATATTGATGACACCAATACCAACGGTACCGAGGCCAGCTATGCCGAGCCGGAGAGGTGATTGTAGTTCACTCATAACCCTAAAACTTTCTATTCAGCAGCCTCATGCGCCTGCCAGGTGGCGATATGCGCGTCTTTTTCTGCCATGAATTTTTTAATGTTGCGGATCGCTTGCCGAATACGATGCTCATTTTCTACAAGTCCAATCCGCACAAAGCCTTCCCCATATTCTCCAAAGCCAACTCCCGGCGACACAGCCACCTTGGCGTGCTCCAGCAGCAATTTTGTGAAAGCCATGGACCCCATGTCCTGGAAAGCCTCCGGCAATGGTGCCCACGCAAACATGGATGCCTTGGGGCTGGGAACCGGCCAACCGGCAGCCGCCAAGCCCTCAATCAAGATATCCCGGCGCTTCTGGTAGGTCTGCCTGTGTAGCTCCACACAGTCCTGCGGTCCATTGAGGGCAGCCACAGCCGCCACTTGAATGGGGGTAAAGGCACCATAGTCCAGGTAACTCTTCACGCGGGACAGCGCGCCGACCAGATCCTTGTTACCTGCGGCAAAACCAACACGCCAGCCCGCCATTGAATAGGTTTTGGACATGGAGGTAAACTCAACCGCTATGTCCCGCGCCTCGGGTATCTGCAAAATTGACGGCGGCGGGCTGTCGTCAAAGTAGATTTCTGCGTACGCAAGGTCCGACAGGATCCAGATGCCGTGTTTGCGGCAGAAATCAACCACTTCGCGGTAAAAAGCCAGGTCAACCACCTCAGCAGTCGGATTGGATGGATAACATAGAATAACCGCTGTGGGGCTCGGCACGCTGTGTTGAACAGCGTGAGCCAGTTCGGTCATGAAATCGTGCCCTGCCCCCATGGGCAGGTGGCGTACAGACGCGCCAGCAATCATGAACCCGTATGGGTGAATGGGATAGCTCGGGTTTGGCACCAAAATGGTGTCCCCGGGGGCCGTAATGGCCTGTGCGAGGTTAGCAAGCCCCTCTTTGGAGCCCAAAGTGACAATGGCTTCTGTTTCCGGGTCGATCTCGACACCGAACCGGCGATCATAATAGGCAGCCAGGGCTCTGCGCAGCCCGGGTATGCCCCGGGACGTTGAATAGCCATGGGCGCGCTTGTTGTCCGCCGTTTCTTTGAGCTTGTCGACGATGTGTTGTGGCGTCGGAAGATCAGGGTTTCCCATTCCAAGGTCAATGATGTCTTCGCCGCGCGCCCTCGCCGCAGCTTTCATCTCATTGACTTCGGCAAAGAGATACGGCGGCAGCCGCCTGATACGGTAAAAATCTGGGCGCGACATAAAAAATCCTGTTTCATTTTTTGGCGCAGCCGTTAAACCCGGATGCACCAGAGTGTTTCAAAGGCAAAAGCGTCTGAAGGTCAAGTCTGTTTGGTGCGCTTTTGATAGAAAGTTAGCGAAAAGGCGAAAAATATTGCCTTACGCATTCAATTTAATGGTCTTCATCGTTATTTAGTTGCGCGACTACGCGCCGTTCGTCTCCATTTGCCAATAAAAAAGGCGGGACCAAATCCCGCCTGACCTTGATCACTATGTAGTTTTAAGTCAGGGGGTGCTTTCGAGTGCCGCTTCTGCCGCGCGCAATGCCGCTTCAACCGCTGCGGTTAACGCTGCATCCTCGGCCAGATCATTGCTGCCAGACTGTTTCTTGAGTTTCACAACAGCTGCGTGCAGCTGAGTGGCCGCCTGCTTGGCTGCGATACGTGCCTGCTGGCTCTTCACGGCCGCAGACAGGCGCGCAACTTTCATATTGCGTTGCGTGCGTTGCTCAATCTCACGTTCCAACTGGGTAACTACCTTGAGATCGATTTGAGCGATCTGCGACTGCAGGCCAGCATAGACCTCCTGCAAGCGGTGATTAAGATCCTGTGTTTCACAGGCGTGCTGACTGTCTCTGGCTTCAAGGCGCGGTAAACTTGCATGGCGTTCCATTTCGCCGACAGACCGTTCGCGGTCCATGTCCAGAAGCATCGAGCCGACACTATCAAATGCGATCGGACCCATTTCCCCTTCGGAGTCACTTTGAGCGGGGAACGCAAAAACGGCAACAAACATCGCCAAAGGCGTCAGCGACGCGGCGATCTCCAGTCTGCTCATTTTTGCTTTGCGGGCACGCATAGGATTTTCCCACCAATTCCTCATCCAACAAGATGCCTTATTTGTTAGAGGATAACAAGATGAGATTATGGTTTGATGACAATCTGACGCGGCGCCCTACAAAAAAAATAGCGCCCGAGAGCGCTAAACACAGGGCAGCAATACTGCCTGTTTCTAATTGTCGTCGGCGTCTTTTTCTTCAGCACGCCGTTTTTGCTCCAGCCGCTCTTTCTTTTCCTGAAGCTTTTTCTCCAGGCGCACACGCGCACGCTGGAGCTCCTTCTCTGCAGCTTTAATCGCTGCCAGATGGTGTTCTTCCATCTCTGAAACGGCGAGTTCAGCTTCTCGAAGCGCCCGCAGGCGAACCACGTGTCGCTCGTCGCCTTCTTCGATTTCGATCTGAATATCTTCTATTTCGTCAGCCAGCTCTTCGCGCATTTCTTCGATGCCTTCCAGCATCTCCTCTCGCGATTCCATGAGCTCTTCTGCTTCATCGTCAAGCTGTTCAAGTGCATCACGCACGGCTTCGCGTTCAATGCGGATCATGCGACGTTCGACATCTCGCTCATGGTCAACTATCCGGCGCACATAAACACGGTTTTCCCGTTGCTCTTCAAGCGCTTCGATAGCCTTCTCCAGGCTTTCCTTCGCAGCCTCAAGGGAGTCCCTGTCACGCTCTCCTCTTGCCTTGTCCAGGCGTTCAGCCACACCCCTGAGCGCTTCCCGCACTTCCTCAAGGGCATCTTCAATAGCGCTGACATGTCCGTCCTCGTGACGGATAAGCTTTCCATCTTTACCGTCCTTGATCTCTGTGACCTTGCGTCCACTTTGAATGACTTTGACAGTGCGCCGCTTGTCAACTTGCTTGTCGACAGACTTCTCGGTTTTCTTTTCTGCGTCCTGATCCTGGTCCTGCTGCGCCGAAGCGGTCCCTGCGGTACCCACGAGTATCGAGAGAGCCAGCGCCGACAAGGTCAGGCGAAAAACGCTTTTGCCATTGATGAGTGCTTTTTCCAGCATCTGGGTCTCCTCATGATCCTCACTGCAGCTCGTCTGCTTGCCTGCCCTCCTCCGTTTCTGATTGGGAGCGCTTTGGGCCTGCAATGCCACTTTCACAATTTTGTGAGCCTACTGTTGCACAACCTTTCCGAAAAGAAACCGGCTAATCGGCGGGCCGTTCAGCAAACAAGACAGACCGGCATCGATCAGTTCAGGGCACCTGCAGCAACAAGGCGGCAACATTCCGCCCCTCGATCCTGAGCACGTTGTACGTGCGTGCGGCCGCCCCTGTGCTCATGACATCATACCCAAGGCCCTGTGCTTCAAGGTGCAGGCGCAAGGTCTTGGGCAGCAGCGCCATATTGGCGCCGGTGCCGATCAGCAGAATTTCGGGCTCGCCGTGTTCGGCAACCAGCGTATCGACATGTGAAGCCTCAAGCGCGGCCAAATCAGAAACATCGACCGGGAAAAAACCGTTTTCCTTAACAAACAGGCTGCCTTCAACCCGCCGTCCCATCAGTCGAAAACCACCTTCACCGTATGCCTCAACAAGGAGAGCCCCATCAGGGCTTTCCAATGTCACAGACATACCGTGAGACTGAACCTTGTCCGTCACAGCGGACCCTTTCTAGAACTGGCCAAACTGGCCGGGGCGGCTTTTGTCAACGGTCGGGTCCTTGCTGTCGTCGTCAAGGATCATTGCCTCGCGGCGAATTTTGAAGAACATCAGCAGAGGCGACGCCACAAATATTGAGCTGTAGGTCCCGATTACGACCCCCCAGATCATCGCTGCCGTGAAACCCTGGATAACATCGCCACCGAGGAAAAAGAGCGCAAAGAGCGCAAGCAAGGTAGTGACAGATGTCATGACCGTGCGGCTGAGCGTTTGGTTCAGCGACAGGTTCAGAACCTCTTCCATCGGCATTTTGCGGTATTTTCGGATATTTTCCCGCACGCGGTCGTATACAACCACCGTATCATTGAGGCTGTAACCAACGATGGTCAGAAGCGCCGCGATAATCGACAGGTTAAAATCAAGCCGAGTCACAGCAAAAAAGCCGATGGTCAACAAGACATCATGAACAAGGGCAATGACCGCACCAAGACCAAACTGCCACTCAAAACGGAACCAGATATAGATCAGAACCGCGATCACGGCGATGGAGACGGCGAGCACACCGTCGCGCTTCAGCTCACCTGAAACCACGGGTCCAATGATGTTGCCTTGCCGGAACTGAATGTCCGGCAGGGCTGCTTCAAACGCCTGCCGCACGCGCAAGGTTGCGTCCGACTGGGCCTGATCACCGCCCGGCTGACGCTCGATGCGGATAAGTGCGCTGTTGCCCTCGTCAATCGATTTAACGGACACATCACCCATTCCAAGCGGCGCGACAACCGCACGTATCTGACCGATGTCAACGGTCCGGTCCTCGAAACCGAATTCGACTTCGATGCCACCCTGGAAGTCGATGCCATAGTTCAGGCTGTTAACAGCAAAAAGTGTGATCGAGGCAATGCCGAGCAAAACCGACAATACAGCCGCAATTTTGCGCATACCAAGGAAGTTGACCTTTGTTTCCTGGGGAATAAGCCGCAGAAGCATGGACCTGCCCTCCTTAAATCGGCAGCACGGCCCAGCGCGCACGCTTGAGCCAGCTTGAAAGAATGAAACGAGTGAGCACAACAGCCGTAAACATCGACGTCAGGATGCCGATCGCGAGCGTGACGGCGAAACCCTGCACGGGACCAGTACCCAGAAAATAGAGGATCGCAGCAGCAATGAACGTTGTAATGTTGGCATCCATGATTGTCGAGAATGCCTGTCCATAACCACGTTCCATGGCCTGAAACGGCTTGGCGCCCGTTCGTTGTTCTTCCCGGATGCGCTCAAACACCAGCACGTTGGCGTCTACAGCCATACCGATCGTCAGCACCACGCCTGCAATACCCGGCAACGTCAATGTTGCCTGAAACAGTGACAGAACGCCTGTGATCAGCACAAGATTGGTGATGAGCGCCACATTCGCGGCAAGGCCAAAACGACCGTAACTTGCGATCATATAGATGATGACGGCAACGAAGCCGACCATCGCCGCCAGGCTACCACTTTCGATATTGTCAGCGCCCACGCCCGGGCCGATGGTACGGCGAGAAAGAACGGTGAGATCAACAGGCAGGGCGCCCGCCTTCAACAGCGTTGATAGCTCATTGACTTCTGCAAGGTCACCAACACCAGTGATAATGCCGCTGCCGCCAAGGATCGGGCCGTTAATCGACGGGTAACTGATCACCAGATCATCGAGCACAATCGCGAAGGGGCGGCCCACATTGTTGGCTGTGTGCGTACCAAATCTTTTAGCGCCCGCGAGATTGAAGGTGAACGAAACAACTGGCTGTCCGCCCTGGTCATAGGATGGTTTGGCATCCACAAGGTCTTCACCTGAAACGATCACCCGCTCGTTAATGACGATTGTGGTGCCGTCCCGTGTCGGCATCGCTTTTTGCCGCGGCCGCAGGCGACCGTTGGCAATGTCGTCTGCTGACAGGCCTGTAATCACGTCGTGGAACGACAGTTTTGCTGTACGCCCCACCAGCCGGATAATCTCATCCGGGTCGCTTGCCCCCGGCACCTCAAGGATAATGCGGTCATTGCCTTGCGGCTGCAGGGTAATCTCTTTGGTTCCGTCCGGATCAACGCGCTTGCGGATCACTTCCATCGCGCGGCTGATCGCATCGCGTTTCTGAATTTCAATGCCCTGCTCGGTCAGACCGAGCGTAAAGGTGGCTCCGTCGCGGTCCAGCGTAACTTCCTGCACGCCGCCGCCCAATACCGGGTTTATCGCGCCGACAGTAGCCTGCGACAGCGGCAAAAGCATCACTCGCCCACGGTCTGTCAGCTCCGGGTTGCGCAACGTAGCGGTCACCGAGTCTTCCTGCACGCGAATGTTGGTGAATGTGGTGCGCTGCTCGCGCGGAATATCGCGGCGGCGGCCCTCTTCCCGGCTCAGGTCGCGAATCTGGTCCGCGATGTTATTCAGCCGCGCCCGCACAACATCATCGGTCTGGGCGGCAAACAACAAGTTGACGCCGCCACGCAGGTCAAGCCCCAGACTGAGTGTTTCGTCGGGCAAGAAGCCCGGCAGCTCAGCGCGTGTTTTTTCGGGCAGGAAGTTTGGTAATGCGGTGACAATGCCAAACAGGCACACCAGCGCGATCATGATGACTTTCCAGCGGGGAAAGTTGAGCATCGGAAGTCCCCTACTCACTCAATCCGTCCCTAATCGCAGGACGGAATACAAAAACCGGGCCCTGGAGCCCGGATTACCTATTATTTATCGTCTGTTTTGGCGGGTTCGCCTTTGGTGCGCACTTCAGACAAAGTGCTTTTCACCACGCGCATGCGCACACCTTCACCAAAATCGACATCGATTTCATTATCGTCCTTGACCTTCGCAACCTTGCCGATCAGGCCGCCTGCGGTCACCACCGTGTCGCCGCGGCGCACATTGTTTACCATCTCGCGGTGTTCTTTCATTTTCTTGTTTTGCGGCCGCAAAATCAGAAACCAGAAAATCACGACAATCAAAATAAGCGGCGCAAGGCTCTCAATAAGACCAGGACCGGCTGACGCACCAGCCGCTTGCGCATATGCAGGCGAAGAAAACAACATAAGATCAATACCTCTAATCAACAGGCTGCCTCCATGTTCGCCGGTCACCCACACGACCGGAAAGGCAGCACTCCCTCAATCAACGGCGGACTATAGCCGCTTAAAGTCCAATTGCAACAAAAGCGAAGCTCGCCTGCTGCAATTTCCCGTGATACATGTGCTTGCAAATAGGTAGTCAGGGAACCGCTTGCAAGTGACGAACAAACCTTCAGACACCCTTGAAGAACAAATCAGCGCGCTGACAGCCGCGATAACCGAGCTTTCGGGCGCGATTGCGCCTTCTCTTGCAGGTAGCGGTAGCGGCCCGCTGGAAAGTGGCAACGCCTTTGTTTTCGACGCGGAAGCCATAGCATTGCGGCCTGTTGAGCGGGTTTCTGCACCGCCGCTCGCCCTTCTCGTTGGCATTGACCGCACCAAAAAGTCGCTTCTGGACAACAGCATCCGCTTCTCGAGCGGCTACAGCGCCAATAACGCTCTTTTGTGGGGCGCGCGCGGCATGGGCAAAAGCACACTCGTAAAGGCTGTGCATCTGCACCTTGTCGGGTCGATGGAAATGCCGCCGGCGCTCATTGAAATTCACCGCGAGGATATCGCGTCGCTGCCCAAACTGCTTGCCATGCTACGCAGCGAAACCCGCCGGTTTATTCTTTATTGCGACGACCTGTCATTCAACCGACCGGATCAGGACTTCAAAGCACTCAAAAGCGTGCTCGAAGGCGGACTTGAGGGACGTCCCGGCAATGTGGTGTTTTACGCAACATCCAATCGCCGTCACATGCTACCCCGCCAAATGATCGATCAGGAAAACGCGACTGGCATTCACCCCAACGAAGCAATGGATGAAACCATTGCCCTCTCTGACCGTTTTGGCCTCTGGCTGGGCTTCCATCCTTGCGATCAGTCAGAATATTTAGCAATTATTGACGGTTACATATCTAACTTCAAGTTAAACCCGAAGAATGATTGGCGCCCGGCAGCGCTTGAGTGGGCCAAAACCCGCGGCAATCGATCCGGCCGTACCGCCTGGCAGTTCGTGCAGAATCTCGCCGGTGAACTCGGGCAGTTTGTGAAGTTTTAGCGCGCCGCTGAAACACGGCCCTTGAGATAGTCCAGGGGATCAAGTGCCCGCCTGCCCTTGCGGATTTCGAAATGCAGCTGCGGCTCCGTAACACCGCCGGTTTCGCCAACACGCGCGATAACCTGACCTTTTTGCACACTGTCACCTTTGTTGACGAGCAGGCGCTCATTGTGGGCATAGGCTGTCAGCCAGCCGTCTGCATGCTTGAGCAGCAAGAGGTTACCGTAGCCTTCAAGTGCGTTAGAGGCATAAACGACAACACCCGCTTCCGCTGACCGCACCGGCGCGCCGCGTTGTGCCAATATATTGATACCGTCGTTGTGCAGGCCGTTTTCCTTGGGGCCAAAGCGGGACGCCAGTTTGCCATCAAGCGGCCAGTCAAAACCACTTCGGCTGCGCGCTGGTGGTGCCGGCAAGGCCACTGTGCGCCCGCGCGTCGGCGCGCTTGATCCTGCTGAAGCAGTCTGCGGCGCGGCAGCTGTTGCCCCACCCGGCAACTTCAAAACCTGTCCCACTGACAGCGTGTATGGCTTTCTGACGCCGTTCAGGCGCATCAGGGCTGCAAGGTTAACGCCGTAGCGCCGGGAGATACCGTACCCTGTTTCACCGCGCCTGACCGTATGCGTGAGTGCCACCGGCAGTTTCAGCTCCTGTCCGACTGCCAATGCATAGGGCGGGCGAATACCGTTGGCCGCGATGAGGGACCTTAGCGGCACACCATTGGTGCGCGCGAGGCTATAGAGCGTATCACCACGCTTTACCTTGATCGTCTGTCCCGAAACAGGCGTTTGGCTCGCAGCTTGAGTGCTTGCCTGCTGGCTCTGTGGGCGCGGCCTGTCTGGCTGGGCCGACGCAGGGCGCGCAGGTTGCCGCGCAGTGGTTTGGCGGCGACTTGGTGCGGCGGCACTTGCGTGCTGACGACGGGGGTTCCACCGCGGGCTTGGCACAGGCCTCGGCGAGTTCAGGACCCGGTACACCGGTTTAATGTCCGCGGGGTTTGGCGGGCCGCCAAAACAGGCAGCTAGCATCAGGGCCAGCCCCGATACCAAAATGCCTCGAATAATGGTCAAGTGTGTGCCCACCGTTTCCCTCCTTGTAGAAACGATACTAAGGCATGGCAGATGGGGCAATAATTTGTCGGACACCAAACAAAAATATTTGGCTGGCGTTTAAGCCGGCTCACTCAGGTTTTGCGTATACTTCCCGCCCGGCAAAATAAGTGGCGTCCACCGCAAGGTCTCGGAAGCTCTCGTTCATCGGCGCGGGAACGGTGCCATCCAGCAACACAAAGTCCGCCCATTTGCCCACGGAGATGGATCCAATCTGGTCTTTCCACGGCGTTATGTTGGCACCTGACTGGGTGTAAGCCATCAGTGCTTCCTCGAAAGACACGGCCTGCTCAGGATGAAACGGCTTGCCATCGTTGAAGCCAAAAGGGCTGACCCTGAACACGGCATCCGCAATCTGCACCAGAGGGCTGAGAGGCGACGTTGAATAATCGGCGCCGAACACCACGGGCACATCGGCTTTCAACATGGATTTCCAGACGTAGGCGCGCGACGAACGCTCGCCCACCCGAACTGGCACATAAACAATGGAATTGGTGGCATGGTTCGGCTGCATGGAAGCCACCACACCCAGCTCCCGGAAGCGCTCAATGTCTTCGGTATGAACGATCTCTATGTGCTCGATCCGATTTGGGAAAGGAACAGGGTTGCCTTGCGCGGCTTCAAATGCGTCCAGCGCCGCCTTCACTGCCGCATCCCCAATCGAATGAACTGCGACCGGCAGGCCGGCAGCGGTCAATGTGTCGACCTGATGTGCCAGCTCCTCCGGTGAAGTGATATATTCTCCGGTCCAGCCGGGGCGATCACTGTAGGCTTCCGTCAGCACAGCCGTATGCGCCGACAACACCCCGTCATTGATCAGTTTCACAAAGCCAACGCGCAAAAGTGGCCCTATTGCATCCTCTTTCGCCGTTGTCGCTACACGTGTCGCCACTTCCTGTTGTTTAGCCAAAATGTCCTGTGTGACACTTTCTATCGTGTCATTTACACCGCCACGATTCCAGGGGCCGTACCAGATACGGAGCGTTGGGTCACCGTTTTCAACAATATGGAGATAGTCATCAAGCCCGCCCATCTGATGCAAACCTGTGACGCCGAAGCTGTTGGCATATTTGTACATGCGGGCAAGCCCGTCCTGCCGTTGATCATCGCTGCGATCGGGGATGATTCTGCCAACAAGCATTTGTGCCCCTTCAAGGAGGATACCGGTCGTATCGCCTGTTTCGGGGTCAACCACTACTTCACCGCCCGGAGGCGCTTCGGTTTCTGCGGTAACACCCGCCATTTCCAGAGCTTTTGAATTAACCCATGCATAATGGCCATCGATATGGCTCAGGAACACGGGACGATCCGGCACCACTTCATCCAGCATCTGCTTGGTCGGATAGATACCATCCGACAAGGTGTGATCCCATGTGCCACCGGTCAGCCATTCGCCTTCCGGCAGTCGCTCGTCAACTTCTGCAATCATGCGCAGCCATTCGGATTTGTCGGCCACATAGGACAGATCTACGCCTGCAACGACAGGCGAGTTACCACTGACGTGAGAGTGCGCGTCAATAAAGCCCGGCGTGACTGTATTGCCACCTGCATCAATGATGCGTGTGTTGCTGCCAGCAAGCGCCCTGATTTCTGCCGTTGTACCAACAGCGGTAAACTTGCCGTCCTCTACCGCGAAGGCCTGCAGGCGCGGCGCAGCCGGATCACTGGAATAGATATCGCCATTGACGACAATCAGATCAGGCGCGGATGTGCCCTCTGGGTCAGATGACTGTTCGCCTGAGGAACAGGCCGCAAGTAGAAGAGTACCTGCCGCAAAGACAGGTCTTAAAGTTTTACAGAATGACATATGCATGCTCCCCGCCCTTACGGCATCAGGTGGCAACCCCCGTTTGCCCGAGCTTACGGCGTCTGGGTAGAAACATCAATTCTATCGTTACTTTGAAAGGGTGCCGCAGACCTGATCAAACTTTAACAACACCGCACATGGCGTGTCTCGACCTACATCATGAGCTTGCTTTAATCTCCGAAGCGACATCAGCCCGTAAAAACCTGTGTGTCGCCATCATTCTTGGCAGCTCACTCATATTAGGTGCTGCGCTGTGAATTGCCCGCATATCCACGAAATAGACGTCCCCGGGAGAGCCGGTCAACTCGACCACATCCAGGTCAATTTGTTCCATCGATTTTTTGCTGCCTTCCAGGACTTCAAGCCCATCCGTGCATGAATTTGGAGCCGACATTAACCGGTGGAAAAATGGCTCCTGCCTGAGCAGCTTTGTGACATCACGACTTCGAACGAAGGTGCCGTTGTTCAGAAGCCGGTGGGACCCTTTCACAACGAGGGTGCCGCCTCCTTGCAGTTTGATCTCTTCCAGCAGGATAAAAACCTGAACGCCCGGCCGTCGGCCACTTGCAAGACGCGGTATATCAACATGCCAGCCATCATGCGGCATAAACCAATCACCCGCATTGGGGAACGTTACGAGTATTTGAGGACGTTTGAAAAACTCCCTGTCAAGGTCGGCATGATCCAGAATGGCATCAACAATTGGTTTGACGCCGGGCTGATCCAGCAATCTTTCGACATTTTCGATCTTGTTGCCGACTGCCTTTGCACTGTACCCCTTGTCCGGCCATTTTGGTCGCGGCCTGTCAGCAAGTTGCCACTGCCCGTCCCGGCAAAACCCCAGAGCCTCAAACCGTGACAAAACTGAATCCCGAGCACGAGAAATGGCGGGGTCTGAAATCAAAGACTTCACTTTCAGCATTCCGGCGAAATCGAATTCTGCTTGTTGGTTTGCGGTCAACATACCGGCAATCCTTTGGGTACGATCAAATGGAGTTCGTATCCCAAAGTCATTACGCAGGCTAGGAAGATTTGAATGTCCGGGCGACGGCACCGGCGATGGCGCGGCACGTTTCATGGTGGGTAAGGTCGAGGTGCAACGGTGTTATGGAAATGCTCTTCTCGCGCACGGACTTCAGGTCCGTTTCATGGCCGGGGATGCCAACCTCTCGGCCAAGACCAAACCAATAGTAACGGAAGCCGCGCGGGTCGGTGCGTTCCTCGATGTTGTTGCCGAGCATCTCGCGCTTGCCCTGCTCCGTCACCCGAATGCCTTCAATCTCCTCAGGCTCAAAAGCCGGGAAATTCACATTCATAAGCACATTTTTGGGCCATCCGGTATCCAGCAACAATTTCAGGACCTCGGGCGCATACTTTTCTGCGGTTTCCCATTTCGTCCGCGCGGGCGGGCGGATGCATTGACTGAAAGCAACCGACGGGATGCCGCACAATGTGCCTTCCATGGCGACAGACACGGTGCCTGAGTAGGTCACGTCTTCCGCCAGGTTGCCGCCCCTGTTGACACCCGAAAGGATAAGTGTCGGCACATTGTCTGCCATGATGTGGTTTACAGCCATCATTACACAGTCTGTCGGGGTACCATCAACCGCCCAGCGTTTTTCGCCAACTTCACGAATGCGCAGTGGCTTGGTCAACGTCAGGGAATGACCGGCGCCGGACTGCTCGGTGGACGGCGCAACCACCCACACATCATCACTGAACTGGCGCGCGACGTTTTCGAGAATCTTCAAACCTGGTGCGTTAATACCATCGTCGTTCGAGACCAGAATGCGTTTTGCTGACATACTCACGACGCCTCCCCGATGACCTCAACGCCGCCCATATAGGGCTTGAGCACATCAGGTACCCGGATGGTGCCATCCGCTTCCTGATAGTTTTCCATGACGGCAATGAGTGTGCGCCCGACGGCAAGGCCGGAGCCATTCAGGGTATGGACAAAGCGGGTCTGCTTCTCTCCCTTGTGTCGACAGCGCATTTTCATGCGGCGCGCCTGAAAGTCCCCGCAGGTAGAACAGCTTGAAATTTCGCGGTACTTGCCCTGGCCCGGTAACCAGACCTCGATATCATAGGTCCTGCGGGCACCAAATCCGATATCACCCGTGCAGAGCTTGACTAGCCTGTATGGCAATTCCAGCTGCTTCAGCACCTCTTCCGCGCAGGCGGTCATGCGCTCGAGCTCGTCATCGGATTGCTCCGGTATCGTCAGGGAGACCATCTCCACCTTCTCGAACTGGTGCTGGCGGATCATGCCGCGCGTATCACGCCCGGCAGCGCCCGCCTCGGCCCGGAAACACTGGCTGTGCGCCGTCATCCTGATCGGCAGGTTCGCCTCATCAAGGATTTCGCCTGCGTGTATGTTGGTCAGCGTCACTTCGCTTGTCGGGATAAGCCAGTGGTCTGTGTTGGTTGTGAAGGCGTCATCGCCGAACTTCGGAAGCTGGCCTGTGCCCAACAGCGCGGTTTCCCGGACCAAAGCTGGTGTCCACATTTCCGTGTAGGCATGCTCGCGGGTGTGCAGGTCAATCATAAACTGGCCAAGCGCACGTTCCAGCCGGGCGATCTCGCCCTTCAGGATCACAAAGCGGGAGCCGGAAAGCTTGGCCGCGCGTTCAAAATCCATGCCGCCGAGTGCTTCGCCTAGGTCAAAATGCTCTTTGGGTTCAAAATTGAAGCTCCGGGGCGTGCCCCAGGTTCGAACTTCCTCGTTGTCTTCTTCATCGTCACCGTCCGGCACATCGTCGTAAACTGCGTTCGGCAGGCCCATGAGCAGCGTTGTGAGCTTTTCGCCAACCGTGCGCTCTTCCTCCTCAAGGGAGGCGATTTTTCCCTTCAGCTCTGACACTTCTGCCATCAGGGACTGGGCCTCTTCTTCATTGCCCTGCCCTTTGGCCCGGCCAATCAATTTGGACGCCTCGTTCCGGCGTGCCTGGGCGTTCTGAGCTTCCGTCAATACCGCACGGTGCTGTTCGTCCAGTGAGAGGATGACCGCCGACTGCGCGTCTTCACCCCGGCGGGCAAGAGCGGCATCAAATGCTTCTGGGTTTTCACGGATGAACTTCAGGTCAAACATGGCGGTATTCCAAACTCTGCTAGGGAGCCAATTTCGTTTCCAGCCTCACTAGGCAGGCACAAAAACAGGCTCAAAAATCAAGCGTTTTCCTCTGCTTCCCGCTCGGCTGCGCGTTTGCGCTCCGTTGCGGCAATCAGCAGGATGGAAAGCTCATACAGCAGCAGTATGGGAATGCCAAGGGCGATCTGGCTAATGGGGTCCGGCGGCGTAAGGAATGCGGCAATCAGGAAAGTGCCAACGATCATATAACGCCGCTTTTCCCTCAGGCCCTGCGCGGTCACGATGCCGGCCCGGCCCATCAGCGTGAGAGCAACCGGCAACAAGAAAGCAACGCCAAATCCAAAAATCATCTGCATGACAAGCGAAAGATATTCGCTCACCTTCGCTTCTGCGCTGATTTCCACCGCGCCGATGCCGCCTGATTGCTCAAAACTCAGTAGAAATTCCCAGGCCCAGGGAATAACGACAAAATAAGCGAGCGAAGCCCCCATAGCGAACAGCACAGGTGTCGCTAGTAAAAATGGCAGAAAAGCGCGCTTTTCATTGCGGTAAAGGCCCGGCGCGACGAATTTCCATATCTGGGTCGCCAATAGCGGGAATGTGACAATAAAGGCGGCATAAAGCGCCACTTTCAGATTGACAAAGAACCCTTCGGTGAGCGCGGTGAAGATCATGCGGCGGGTGTCGCCGTCAGCCTGCGCATCCATGTAGGGTTTGGCGAGAATATTGAAAACTTCGTCCGCAAAAAACAGGCCGACGACAAAAGCGATCAACATGCCGAAGATGACTTTGATCAGGCGCGACCGCAGCTCATTGAGATGGTCGAGCAAAGGTGCCTTGCTCGCGTCAACCTCGTCTTCATCATCGAGAATATCAGGCGGATTTTCTGAAGCCCCAAACTTGTCTTGATCCATCATGGGAGAGAGCCCCCCGAAGAACCACTTTTTGCTTCATTTTCTGACTCTTTTTGCTGATTTTCGTCCTTTTTTGCCGTTTTTTTGGCTTTTTCCTCCGGCGATGGCGGGCCATCATCAGGTCCATCCGCGTTTTTGCGGGCCTCCCGCTCCTTGCCGGCCAGAATATGTTCGGTAATTTCCTCGGGACTCATGCCCGGTCGCAGTCCCTCTTCTTTTCTGAGGTCGGAAAAAGGATCTACTTCCCGCTCCACTTCGGCAGCAAGGTCTTCAACACCAGAGCGGAACTCCGCTGCCATTTCCCTGACCTTACGCATGAAACCACCAACAGTGCGCAATAGCTTGGGCAGCTCTTTCGGGCCCACAACAACAAGTGCGAGCACCGCCACCACAAAAAGCTCTATGGCACCAATATCAAGCATGCTCGTGGCTCCGGTTTAAAATCGGCTTGAGTTCAGGGCAATACAAAAGACAGCGTCCCGCAACTGGCAAATCAGGCGTCCGCCTTGTCTTTTTCCTCAGACGCGACCGGCTCACCTTCGATAACGCGCGCATCAGAAACCGGCTTCGGTTCTGCTGCTTCGGCCTCGCTTGGCTCTTCCTTCAGTCCCTTGCGAAAGCTTGTGATACCCTTGGCAACATCCCCCATCAGGTCGGAAATTTTACCACGGCCAAACAGCAGAATGATCAAAAGCGCAACCAGCGCAATCTGTAACCAACCAGGAAACATTCTTCTTCTCCAATATGGATTATCTTTAATTATAAATGCGTTATGGCATTTAATTAAAGTTAGTAATTAGCTTACCTCAGCCTGTTATTCAACCTGCTGCTCGCCTGTTTCGTCCGTTGCGACCAAATCGTCCCGCTCACTTTCGGCAATCGCCTGTTCCAGATCGATCTGGTCGTCGTCACCCTCTCCAGGGGTCGGTATACCGCCCAGCTTGTCAAGCGCCACATCAACACTATCGAGCAAACCGGCGGCTTTCAATTCCTGAACACCCGGCAGGTCTTTGATGCTTTCGATGCCGAAATGCACCAGAAACTCATCAGTAGTACCATATGTCACAGGCCGCCCAGGTGTCCGTTTCCGGCCAACCATACGAACCCAACCGGCTTCCATCAGCACATCAAGCGTTCCTTTGGATATGGTCACGCCCCGCACTTCTTCAATCTCTGTGCGGGTCACGGGTTGGTGATAGGCAATGATCGCCATTGTTTCCACCGCCGCTCTTGAGAGCTTACGAGGTTCATCCACTTCCCGACGCAACAGGAACGACAAATCGTCCGCTGTCCGGAACATATGCTTGCCCGCAAGCCGAACCAGGTTAACACCACGTGTCTCATAGTCACTGATAAGTGCATCAATATGACCGGCAATATCCACGCCTTCGGGCACCCGTTCCGCTATGTCTTCAATCGACAGAGGTGTTTCGCTGGCGAACAGAATTGCTTCCACCATGCGCCTATGCTGCAAGGCAGAGTCAATTGCCGGCGATGGCTCGACAACTGCCGATTCCTCAGCTTCTTCAATATGTTGATCGTCAGACATAGTCAGGCCTGTCTCTATCATTATTCCTGTTTTTGCCGAAGGTAAATCGGCCCAAAGGTTTCCATTTGTCGAAGATCGGCACTCCCCTGCCGGGCAAGCTCCAGGCTGGCCGCAAACATGCTCGCAAGAGCGGATTTGCGCAAGCGTTTATCTTCCATATCCGCGGGCAGAAAGTCCGCAAGCTGTGACCAATTGAAGGCCTGACCAATCATGCCATTCAAACGTTCGAGCGCATCTTCAAGGGAAAACACCGGCCGCCGTTCAATCCGGATCTCGGTGATTGAAAACCGCTGCCGGTTTTCTGCATAGGCTTTCAGAAGCTCATAAAGTGTCACATCATAGTGGCCTCGCTTCAAAAGCTTCAGCCCTTCGGGACGCCCACGCCTGAACACGTCACGCCCCATCCGGTCCCGTCCCATGATGCGAGCCCCTGCTTCCCGCATGGCTTCAAGACGCTGCAGCCTGAGTTGCAACCGAAACGCCAGCTCTTCCGCGGAAGGTTCATCGCCATCTTCTTCTTTTGGCAATAAAAGCCGGGACTTGAGATAAGCCAGCCACGCAGCCATCACCAGATAATCTGCAGCAAGCTCCAGTTTGATGCGCCGGGCTTCCGAGACAAATCCCAGGTATTGTTCAACAAGTTCAAGGATCGAGATTTGAGCCAGATCCACCTTTTGGGCCCGGGCAAGCGTCAACAACACGTCAAGTGGACCTTCAAATCCATCGATGTGCAAGACCAAATGGCCTCCAGCGTCCCGTTTAACCGGAGCTTCTATGTCTTCTTCAAATTCCATCATATCGGCACATTGGCTGCCCAAACGATCAATCCCGTCATAAACATCGTTGGCACAATGATGATATCTTTGGCCAGCATTATGATGGCAATAAGTATGAAAAATCCATAAGGGGCAATGGAGCGATAGCGGCGCGCAAGGTCATCGGGCAACAATTGCTCTACAATGCCGCCCCCATCAAGTGGCGGGATGGGCAGCAAGTTAAACACCATGAAAAGGCAATTCATGAAGATACCATAGTACATGGTGTTGACGATCCAGTCATTGCCGGTGGCGCCAAATCCGATAACAATCCGCAGCACATAGGCACAAAAAACAGCGACAACCAGATTGCCCGCGGGGCCTGCCAAAGCCGTCAAAATCATTGCTTTGCGCCGATTACCCCGGAAGTTGGCCGGCTGGATCATCACCGGTTTTGCGTACCCGATCAGAAACGGAAACCCCGTAAGCACTGCCAGCAACGGTATTGCGACCGTCCCCAGCGGGTCCATGTGCACCAAGGGATTAAGCGAAAGCCGCCCGTCCAATTTGGGCGTACTGTCACCAAACGCTGTTGCTGCATATGCATGTCCAGCTTCGTGCAGCGTGACGGCAAGCAAAAAAGGCAGCGCCATGATGCTGATCAGGTAAATCTTATCCGCAAAAAAATCCAACTGCCCTATTCCTTTACCAACTCACTTACTTCGGCCATGTATCGCTCAAAATCTGCCTCAAGCTTCTTTCGATCAGGCACATCGCTTATTTTGACCGAGCGCAGCAAATCCTCAATACGGTGCCTCATATCTGCGGAAGCGACAGGCACTGCCGCTGCAATTTCCGCCATTTCATGCATATCCCCATTGCAATGCAATACAAGATCGCACCCCGCCTCCAACGCAGTTGTTGCGCGAGACGAAAAACTGCCTTTCAGCGCCTGCATGGACAAATCGTCGGTCATCAGCAATCCGTCAAAGCCTATTTCCTGCCGAATGACCTGCTTGATCAGTGTGGGCGACAAAGTGGCCGGGTGATCTGGATCCACAGCGTCGAACACAATATGCGCAGTCATGGCAAAAGCACAATGGCGCAGCTGGTGGAAAGGTCGGAAATCAGACTTCGCCAAAACATCATAGGGGTCCGTAACCCGCGGCAAAGCCTTGTGACTGTCGACCAGTGCCCGCCCGTGCCCTGGCATATGTTTGATTACAGGCAGGACGGCACTAGCCTGGAAGCTGTCGAGAACAACCTGCCCCAATGCGTGCACAACATCCAGGTTGTCTGAAAATGCGCGGTCGCCGATTATTTCATCGCTGCCTTTAATTGGCAGGTCCAACACAGGCGCACAGTTCATGTTGATACCAACACATCGCAAGTCGTCAGCTATCAGGCGACAGGTTGCCTCCAGGGCCCGTTCGGCCAAGCTTTTATCCCGTCTGGCACAATCGCCAAAAAGTTTCATGGCAGGGAAGTCGCGCCAGTGCGGCGGCTTCATACGCTGCACGCGTCCGCCCTCCTGATCAACCGCGATCAAAAGATCGGAACGATCAACACATAACTTCAAGTCGGTCGTTAACGTCAGGAGCTGTTGCGGCGAGACAATATTACGGGAGAAGAGGATAAACCCGGCCGGTTGCGTATCTGCAAAAAACCTGCGTTCTTCGTCACTGAGCGCAGGGCCCGCACAGCCAAAAATCACCGGTTTCATGAACAGGTCCTATGGATTGACAACAAAACAGGCTTGTTGCTGCGCACGCAATGAAATGCATACCGCATCCGCAGCTGCACGGGTCGCGAGCATACCCACGCGCAACCGATAAAGCGTGCGATCGCCTGATTGTACAGGCACGTAGCTCGGTGACAGCTCGCCAAGCTCACCCGTAAACGTACCGCGAATTGCACGCCAGGCTGTCGCTGCAGACTGTTCCGTACCATAAGCACCAAGCTGAACCATATATTGTCCGCCTGTATCCGCAGAGGTTTCCTGGCGCACTGGCGCCACTGGCGTGGCTTGCTCTTGTTGTGACGTATCACCTTCATCGACCACGGGCGGGGTGTCTTGGTCAAGAGCCGCCTCCGCCAAATCGCCGATGGCATCTGATGTTTCCACTAACTCGTCTGCGGTATCAGCTGGCAAATCAGGGATTTCCGCCACCGGTTGTTCGGGCTGACTACCAATTTGCACACGCGCGGTGGCTGGGGCACCGTCGCCAATTTCAAGCACCCCTTTGTCCTGGTGATCCACCTGCATGCCACCAGACTCTGCTGGCCGTTCGCGGATAGGACCTGCTTCAGCAGCAATGTGCCGCGGGCCTTCCTTGGGTGCATCCTGATAGAAGAAGACAACAGCGGCAACAAAGACAATCACGACAACAGCAGCCACACCTGCAACAACCAGTTTCATCTTGCCAGACGCAAGCATGCCGCCTTCACCTTCGGCTTCAGGTACAGGTTGAAGCCAGGGCGGGATGTCCTTGGCCGGATCGTTGTTGTCGGTTTCCACCATTTAGCGCATTTCCTCCACGGGTTTCACTCCGAGGATTGCAAGCCCGTTGGCAATCACAATTGCAACTGCCCGGATCATGGCGAGACGCGCCTTTGTGACAGCATCGCCCTCATCCACCACAAAACGCAGGTTGGCCTGCTCATTCCCCTTGTTCCATAGACTATGAAACTCTGAAGCCAGATCATAGAGGAAAAATGCAATTCTGTGCGGCTCGTGCGCTTCAGCGGCTGCCTCCACCACCCGGGGAAAGGCGCAACATTGTTTGATCAGGGCGATTTCTGCGTCGTCGGAAAGCAACGCCAGCTCGGCACCTGCAATCGAAGCGTCCGATGTATCCATGTCAGGATACATCTCCGGCGCACGGTTTCTGAGCACCGAGCAGATACGGGCATGCGCGTACTGCACATAAAAGACCGGATTGTCCTTGGACTGCTCCATAACCTTGTTGAAATCAAAATCAAGCGGCGCATCATTTTTGCGGGTAAGCATGATAAACCGCGTTACATCCCGCCCGACCTCATCAACCACTTCCCTGAGCGTGATAAAATTCCCGGAACGTTTGGACATCTTCACCGGTTCGCCGTCACGCAACAATCGCACAAGCTGGCATATTTTAACGTCAAGGTGGGCGTCGTCCGCCAGCGCTCTCGCCGCTGTCACCATGCGTTTCACATATCCAGTATGATCTGCGCCCCACACATCGATCATGCTGTGGAAGCCACGCTGGTACTTGTCAAAGTGATAGGCAATGTCGGCCGCAAAATAGGTGTAGTCACCATTTGATTTTTGAAGCGGGCGATCAACATCATCGCCAAAAGCTGTAGCCCTGAACAAAGTCTGCTCGCGAGGCTCCCAGCCTTCCGGCTTTTTGCCTTTTGGCGGCTCGAGAACACCTTCATAGATATGACCACGTGTACGCAAGTCCTCGATCGCGTCTGCGATGCGACCGCTTTCATGAAGTGTACGCTCGGAAAAAAAAGTTTCCTGTTCAACACCCAGGGCCTTGAGGTCACTGCGGATCAGGTCCATCATAGCATCGGTCGCTTCAATGCGAACAACAGGCAACCAGTCACCTTCTTCAGCATTCAACCATTTATCGCCATATTTTTCCTTAAGCGCTTCACCCACCGGCACAAGATAGTCGCCGGGATACAGGCCTTCGGGTATTGACCCGATGTCTTCGCCAAAAGCTTCGCGGTACCGCAGGAAGGCTGAGCGCGCCAAAGTATCAATCTGGCTGCCAGCGTCATTGATCAGATACTCTTTGGTGACGTCATAACCGGCTTTCGACAACAGATTGGAAAGCGCATCCCCAAACACCGCGCCGCGCACGTGTCCAACGTGCATAGGCCCGGTGGGGTTCGCAGAGACATATTCCACATTGACTTTTTCGCCGCCGCCCATGCTGCTGCTGCCGTAGGAAACACCACCCGACAGAATGGCACCAACCTGCTTTTGCCAAAACGCAGGGGACAGGCGCATGTTGATAAAGCCGGGACCCGCAACTTCGACTGACGCAATATCAGCATCTGTTTCCAAGGCCGGTGCCAGCAATTCCGCAATCGCACGTGGGTTGGTCTTTGCCTGTTTGGCAAGCACCATGGCGGCATTGGTTGCCAGGTCGCCATGACTGGCGTCCCGTGGTGGTTCAACAGTTACGTTTTTATAGTCAAGGCCGGAGGGCAATGCTCCGTTGGCGGAAAGGCCAGCAAGAGCGCCTTCGACCACCCCCCGAAAATGGGTAAACACATTCATGATTTGTTTCTTTCCTGTCCGACAGGACGCCTTTAAAGGGAAACGTCCGACAGATCAAACAATTTGGCATGCTCGCGGAAAGCAAAACGATCCGTCATGCCCGCGATAAAATCTGCAACAATCCTGGCCGTTTCAGCAGCATCCGCATCCCCGACTTTATTGCTCCAGTCGGTCGGCAAGCACTCAGGTTCGCTGACATAAAGCGAAAACAGGTCATTGAGCACGCGCTTGGCCTTGCTGCCCATACGGTTTACCAGATAGTGGCGGTACATGCGCTCAGCAAGGAACTCTTTTAGTTCAACTACAGCGCCAGCGATGTTGCGGCCAAATGCGATAACCGGCGTACCGGCATTCCGGATATCATCCACAGATTTGGGATCCAGCTCGGTGATCCGGCGCCCGCTTTCCACCATCACGTCAGCCACCATTCTGTTGATCAATCGTCGGACCAGTTCATGGATCAAGATGTCCTTGCTCTCACCCGGATAGGTAAGCTGCACTTCATCAATCAACTGGGCAACAACCGATATCTGCTTGAGTTCATCCAGCTCAAAAAGCCCTGCCCTCAGACCGTCGTCCAGATCGTGACTTGAGTAAGCGATGTCGTCTGCAAGTGCAGCAATCTGGGCTTCGGCACTGGCGTAAGTATGCAGCTTCAGGTCATGCTCAGGCAGATAGTCGCGAATACCAAAAGGCAAGTCTGACGGCGGCTTTTTATGGTCTATGGCCTTATCCACCAGCGGTCCATTGTGCTTGGCAAGACCTTCGAGGGTTTCCCAGGTCAAATTGAGGCCATCAAACGAAGCATAACGGCTTTCGAGGCGCGTGAGCAGCCTGAGCGCCTGCGCGTTATGGTCGAAACCCTGATAACCCGACATGCATTCATCAAGTACGCTTTCACCAATATGGCCAAACGGCGGGTGCCCCAGATCATGAGCCAGCGCCAATACTTCACCAAGGTCTTCATTCAGGTGCATTGATCGGCAAACGGATCGCGCTATCTGCGACACTTCAAGCGAATGGGTCAGCCGTGTCCTGAAGTGGTCTCCTTCATGATAGACAAAAACCTGTGTTTTGTGCTTCAGCCGGCGAAAACTGGAAGAATGGATCACGCGGTCCCGGTCGCGCTGGTAACAGCTGCGAGACTTGGTCTCTGGTTCCGGAACCAGTCGGCCACGGCTTTCCGAGGGCTTGCAGGCATAAGGCGCAAGGGTTTCCTCGTAATGGGGCAGACTGTCAGACATGGCGTTCTCCAAGAGTGTTGCAAGGCCTTTTACACAGGCATTTGATACGGCCGTTCAAGACCGGTTTCCGCACCCTATCCGCCCCTATTTTTGAGAGCAATTCTTTTTACGCCCAACGCCGTTTTTATCGTGTGAAATGACGATACCAGACCTCCAAACCCACTTTTGGGAATAGAAGCAGTCGCTAGCGCGTAGTTCAGCCAGCAACTCACTCAAGATGGAGGAACAACCATGCTAACCTCATCCAATATTGCGCAGCAATTCAGCACGGCGCCTGTCCCTATCCGGCTCGCACCGGATGCCACAAGAACAGCCGACGATGTTCGCGGACCTGATGTGCTTATCCTTCGCCCAGGCGTGCGGCCAGAGCCAGATCGCCCCGACGCCGAACGCCCCGTACTCGAAAGGCCCGATGGCGGCACCAACACGATTGAGGGCACCGACCGCGGGGATGCGATTTCAGGCACCCGGGGCGACGACGTGATCTGGGCCAAAGGCGGCAATGACAGTGTTCGGGCCGGAAACGGCGATGACCTCGTACGCGGTGGTGACGGAGATGACAAAATCGGCGGCGGTGCGGGCAATGACAAGCTCTCAGGTGGCTCGGGCAATGATGTCCTCATCGGCGGCAGCGGCCGGGATATCCTGTTTGGAGGAGACGGAAATGACCGGCTTGCAGGCGGCGACGACAACGACAGGCTCGTCGACAGCACCGGAAACGACACCTATTCGGGCGGAACCGGCGCAGACACGTTTGTCTTTGGCTTTACAACCCGTCAGGCGGCAACAAGTGGCACCGGCCGCGACCAGATCAGAGACTTCAACCCTGCCGAAGGGGATACACTGCAAATTACCGGTGAAGGCTTGTCACTAAGGTTTGAATACGGCGATTCAGATGACGACGGTCTTGACGACTATACCATCATCAAACTGATTGCCGATCAGGCACAGTCAGCTTCAGGCGAAAATACGGATGTTACAACACTCCCTGAATCAGATGTGATTGGATCAATTACCGTTTTCGCCAATCTACTGACCGAAGCAGACATCAATCTGGCTTGATCAACCTGGTCTCCCAGGGTGTGCCCGCGTGATGATCGACACCTACCCCAAAACGAGGCAGCGCGGGCATGCTTCCCTCGCCGGGGCATCATTGGGTGCCCCGGTTTTTCAGGGTAAAATTCCGATACCGAATACAGGGTCCCGCCCGGGCTGCCCGTGGTCCCGAACAGATTTATTAAGCTCGTCCAGTACAGCCCTAAGATTTGCCGCGTCAGGCGCAGCATGTCTTGCCGCCAGGAATGCCGAGACTGCAGGTGCGGCAAACGAGGTCCCCGAATAGCGTTTTTGCCCCCTCAGGGCTGCCGCTTTCAGCTTGACGCCGACGGCCGCGTAATCAACAGCCACCCCTTGGTGTGCATGTTTGAATATCTCAAACTTCTCGTTGACGGCGGTGACACCCAATACACTTTCATAGGACGCAGGATAGAGGTTTTCACCACCTGCACCATTGTTACCCACTGCAGCTACGACACCGTATCCTGCTTCGGTCAATCGGTTGATCGCGAATTCAAGAAGAGGACTTTGTGGCCCTGCAAGGCTCATGTTGATCACCCCCACGCCGCTTTCAGCCATCCAGTTGAGCGCCAAGGCAATGGCCTCCGCATCAGCGTATAAAATCGGTCCCGAAAACACGTCAGCCACCAGCAGAGAGGCCGCGCCACGGGAAGCGAGGATCGAAGCAACTGCCGTACCATGGTCCCGCGCTGTCGCCTCCCTGCCCCGACCAAAGTTGCGTTGCATGATGCTATTGCCGTCGAAAGCGTCGTGTGTCTCCAGAACGCCCGTATCGACAACGCCAACACGCCACGTTGGCGCCAGCCCGCTACCGCCTGACGCATGACCATCAACGACCCCTCCGCCATCTGCCGGAACAAAAACAGTATTGAAGTCCAAAAACCCGCTTACACCCGCCTGTTCAAGTTTTTCCAGGGCATCCTGCGTCAAAACCTCCTCCGGAATGCGCAGCAGATATACCTCGAGGCCAATTGCAGATAGCCTTGAAAGGCGGAACAGGCGAAACCCCAGTTCATTGAGAATTCGCTGGTCCTGCTCTCCTAGGTTGACGCCAATCAACTCCCTGTACCGAACCAACGTAAAACGGCCGTCAATCCGCACAAATGACAAGCCGTATTCCCGCTCCAGTCGGGAGACAAGGCGTTCCGACTTTTTACCACTTTCAAGGGCCGCGCGTGTTCGTTCAACAAGGCGATCAGCGGTGCGCTCCACATCCTGCATGCGCCTCAGTTCAGCACGGGTGAAAGTGCCAGCCGATACAGATCTTTCCACTGGCCGTGTCGTGGGTTGACGAACAGGTTGGCGGGGCCGTGCAGCAGGTCGTGGCCGGGGTGGCCGGGCCTGCCATGACTGCACCACACCTGCTACAATAACTGCTGGCTCTTCTGCCTTCGCAACAAAGTCCGGCGCAATAAATATATGCGCCCAAACCATCGTCGCCGCGGCCAATGCCTGTTTCACTGCATGTCCCCTTTTTTGTTGAAAAGGTGACTACGTTTGCCGGTCATCATTATTCCGCCTCCAAAGCCAGTGTACGAAAAGCGGGAATAATCTGCAAAAGTCATACGTAGTCGGGTAAACTATGCTTGCAGGATCAGGACGTGCAGACATTCAGAGCTCAAATTGTGGACATGTTGCCCCGGCTTCGCAGATTTGCGGTGACATTGTGTGGAAACCTTGCCGACGCTGACGACCTGTTGCAGGCAACGGTTGAAAAAGCGCTGCGTCGGCAGGAAAGCTACAAAACAGGGTTGAGACTGGACAGCTGGCTTTTCAAAATCATGCAAAACCACTGGATCGATGAAAAACGTAAACTGAGCCGCCGGGGTGTCACTGTTGCCATTGAAGAGCAATACTCCCTCATTGGTGAAAACGGTGTTGAAACACAGGAACACCGGCAGGCGGCGCAGAAGCTTCTGGCGATAGTTGCCACCCTGCCCGAACCCCAGCAACTGGTTGTTGCCTGTGTGCTGGTCGACGGACAAACATATGAAGAAACGGCAGCAATGTTGGATATTCCGGTGGGCACGGTAATGAGCCGCCTGTTCCGGGCGCGCAAAACCCTGCAGGGTTTTGCAGGTGCTTTCATCGGAGAACAATCAGAGGAGCCCATGCCGGGTTGATGTGAGTGATGAGTGAATTTGACGACATGAAACTTATGGCCTTTGTGGACGGCGAGTTGCCTGAAGCCGAGGCAGAGGAGATGAGAGAGATGATCGCCAACGACCCTGTCCTGCTCTCTGAAGTGCAGAGGATGGAAGCGCTGCAAAATTCCCTCAAGTCGGCAGTGGATACGACAACGGCCAAACCCGTCCCGGGAAATATTCTGGCAATGCTGGAAGATGAGAACAATGATCAAGCGCCTCGACCAGCGGCACGCTTCATGTTCTCCGACTGGATTAGGCCAACTGCAATCGCAGCTTCCATCGCTGTCGCCTTTGCGCTTGGGCTGTATATCCAGCCTTCAAAAACAGGGCACATGAATTTGTCAAATGACTTGATCTCCGTGTTGAACGCATCACTCGACGGAGAAGGCCGGGGAGACACAGTGATCCATGAAAGTTATCTGGATGCGGCAGGAAGATTTTGCAGGACTTTTGGTCTTGCCGAGGCAGGCAGCAATGCGCAACAAGGCCTCGCGTGCCGTCAACAACCCAACAACTGGCAACTGGTTATCCTCGTCGGTGAACCCGACCAGCAATCCTATTTCCCGGCCGGGACAAGCGTCGATATGCTTTTGGCTCCCTACACAGCATCCATGCAGCAGTTGGATGAAGCGCAGGAAGTGGCCTTTTTACGAGCCGAATAGCGCGCAAAACCCTCACTGATAGGAAAATCCTAATGTGTCATGGGCTAGAACATACGGACCGGCAATTGACCTTTGGCGGCCAAATCCCTAAATATGTCCTGTAACCGACGAAGTGAGTGAACGAGTATGACGACGGCGCAAACACAATCTGAAAGACCAACACCGGTTGGCTTGAGCGAACGGGCAGCAGCGCGGGTCGCCGCGTTGATCGAGCAGCAAGGCAACCCCGAGCTGAAGTTGCGCCTGTCTGTGTCCGGCGGCGGCTGCAGCGGCTTTCAATATGGATTCGATTTTGATGAAGACCAGAAACCTGATGACATTGTTGTTGTGCGGGACGGCGTGACCATGCTGGTAGACAGCATGTCCTTATTGTATCTAACGGGCTCTGAAGTTGATTTTGTCGAAGACCTGGTTGGGGCCTCGTTTCAGGTGGTTAACCCAAATGCCAGCTCCTCGTGTGGCTGCGGCTCTTCATTTGCAGTTTAAACCAAACCATCTCTAGACATTGACGCATGCGCCCCTATTCTGCAGGGGCGTTTTTTATTGGCCAATTGCGGGGACCAACTGTGAAGATTGCCACCTTCAACATCAACGGCGTCAAGGCACGCCTTCCAAGGCTGATCGAATGGCTGGATACATTCAATCCGGATGTTGCCTGCCTGCAGGAAATCAAAAGCATTGACGAGAATTTCCCACGGGCGGAATTTGAAGACCGCGGCTGGCATCTCGAAACTCACGGTCAAAAATCATTCAATGGCGTTGCCTTCATTTCAAAGCACCCCATCGAGGACGTGATGAGGCGGCTGCCAGCTGTTGACGGGAGCGATGCCGACGAAGACGAGCAGGCCCGGTATATGGAAGCCACTATCCGAGGCGTGCGTGTCGCCACAATCTATTTACCAAACGGTAATCCGCGCCCGGGTCCAAAGTTTGACTATAAGCTGGCCTGGATGGAGCGGCTTCAGGCACGCGCCAAGGTCCTGCTGGAAACTGAAATGCCGATTGTTCTTGCTGGCGACTATAATGTCATTCCCGCTGACGAGGATTGCCACAACCCGGCGGCCTGGGTGGAAGATGCCCTGACCCAGCCTGAAAGCCGCGGCTTTCTGCGCGCGATTCTCAATCTCGGCTACACAGATGCGCTGCGCCAGATTACGCCGCATGGTCCCGCCTACAGCTACTGGGACTTCCAGAGAGGCGCCTGGCAGAAGGATCACGGCATACGCATCGATCACCTGCTTCTGTCACCGCAGGCAGCCGATATCCTCAAAGATTGTCAGGTTGATCGTGTACCGCGCGGCAAGGAAAAACCAAGCGACCATACGCCTGTTTGGGTGGAACTGGACGTTTAGGCTTCAACGGTTTCGTAGATCTCGCCTTCCCGGTTAGCCGCCGGGCGCCCAAGCTGCGAAAGGCTTGGCGTTACATATTCGTCGACTGCAACAATTTGGTTGCGGCTATCCACATGGACCGCCCGGGAAATTCGGCCCGGCAAGTCCTGCGCAGGCACCTGCTCATAGCCCATGATAATTGCCAGGTCGCCCTGGTTAAACTGATGCGCTGCGGCACCGTTGAGACAAACTGTGCCACTGCCCTTAGCACCCTCAATGATATAAGTGGTGATACGTTCACCATTGGTGATGTTGACCACGTCGACCGCGGTGTGTGGCAGCAAGCCTGCGGCTTCCAACATTAGAGGGTCAATGGTGATCGAGCCGACATAGTTCAGGTCCGCACCGGTAACGGTTACG
Organism: uncultured Kordiimonas sp.; assembly: GCA_947500295.1. Taxonomy (GTDB): domain Bacteria; phylum Pseudomonadota; class Alphaproteobacteria; order Sphingomonadales; family Kordiimonadaceae; genus Kordiimonas. The sequence continues at coordinate 340,070 of CANMRM010000006.1, read as the reverse complement.
CGGTGAAGCTTTCCATACATGAAAGCCCGGGTTGCGCCGTCCAAGGATGGCAAAGTCATATGCTATCGACCCCATATCATTTGTACGTGCAAGCGATATGGCGCTAGTCCACGTCAGGGTCAAGTGAGAATTTATGGCGCGTCAGTCTACCTGCTCTGGCTGGCGCTTCGGGCGACCATCTGAACCGTTGCAAGGCGCGTCCATCTCTGGCCACCGTCAGTAGACTGTTCATAGGCAAACTCACGCAGACCCTCACCGGTTATTTTCCACTCAAATCGCTGGAGTTCGGAACCATCATCACGCGGTGCCTGACCAACGAAACGGATACCGTCCTTGAACTTCTTGCCACGAAAATTGGCAACCACGGTGCCCATGTCATCCACCCAAACCTGACGCCAGTTGCGTTGTTTGGGGTCATAGGTGTTGATGGCAAAGGCGCCGACACCGGACCGACCGGTAAGCGGACGGTAAAATTCGCCCCAGTTTTCGTAAGAAACGACTTCAAAGGACGCACAACCCCCAAGTGCCGGCCGATGAACGGAAAACCCACCCTTGACCCATTTTCCGTCAAGCAAAACCTTCATGTCCCAAACACCGTGCATGAAGTCGAATTCATGATAGTCAGCACCCGTGCAGCTCGGACTTTCGTACGGCGTCTGCCCGAGAAGACTGGTGAAGTCTACGCTATCGTCGCTGGCCTGAGCACCCAGCGCCCAGAAAGCGAACCAACAGGTTAGGAAATAATATCGCACGCGTGCCACCACTCATTGTTGAGGGACGAGTGTGCACCTTTCAGGTTAAAAAAAAGCCGAACAATTTGCTCGGCTTTTTCTAAAATTTTAACAAGAGTTTCCCCTAAACATCTTCGCCAGAATTATCGGACAGATTGAACTGCTCCGCCGCAGTTTCGCCAGCAAATTGCTGCCGTTGCCAATCGTAACGCACACCGTGCGCCAGCGGAATTGCCGCGGTAATCCAGACCCCGCCGACAAGCTGAAACACAGCCGTCGCCCACATGGGTCCAAAAACCTGCATAAACACCAGCGGCACCACCAGCAGGGCATCCAGAATAAACAGGACAATTGCAAACTCAAACACGTGAGGCGGCCCCACCTCTTCACTGTCGCTGCCCAGTGCTGTTTGCGTCAGATTGCTGGAAAACAGGGAATAAACACCGCTGATAACCGCAAGCGCTATCAAGTTTGTCGTCAGCGCGTTCGACAGGGACGGTGTAGCGGCATTTGCAGCAGACTGTATGTCAATCAGGCCGAGAGCCGCAAAAATCAGGACTGCAACAATGGCAACTATGGCCAGGAGAATCATGATGAAAATCAGTTTCAGGGCTGTAACTGCAGCTGCTTTCAAACCAACGGTTGGAGACGCAAAAAAAGCACCGTCAGCCCCGAAAGCTCCGAAGCGAATCCACATATTGAATATCCAGGCGTAGCCCACCAAAAACGCGACAAACGCTATCAAGAATATGAACCCAAAGCCATCAGGTGCCGGTGCCGAGACAGTCTGGGCCCCGCCAAGAAGCGGTTCAAGAAATGAAAGGTCACCACCAGTGGCCGCCATCATTAGCGAGAGGACAATCACCACCGCGCCCAGGAAATAGCCGATTGTGAACAAAATGCCTTTCTTGAAAGTGACAACTTGCATCGCCGCCAGTTTTACCATCGCCCCTATCGGAAATTTATTTGCCAAATTAGCCCCCTACCGCGGAAATCAGTTCAGTAAGCAGACTAGCAATTGCACGCATTCGCGCAAGCCTTCGTTTCATGAGACAATGGCTATCTATCGGGCCCAGCGCATATGCAAAATTGGAAATGGTCGACCGTGATCGTCTGTGGCATCGCGGCGCACAACTTTGAAGCCGCATACCTCATAAAACCCAACAGCCTGAGGGTTTTGCTCGTTGACTTCGAGCGTCACAACATCGTGCAAACTCTTCATATGATCGATAAAAGTGCGCCCGATGCCACCCCCGAAACATGTGGGGTCAACAAACAGACTTTCTATCTCGCCTTCGTTGGTTCCCATAAAGGCAAGAGGTGTGTCGCTGTCATCCACATAAACCAAAAACTCTTTGCTCGGCAGATACTTCTCCTGGACGAGTTTGGCGATTTCGGCGAAAGACTCGGCAGGCAGGAAATGGTGAGTTGCCTTCACCGCCTCTCGCCAAATTTCAAACAACCTCGTTTGATCACTTGTCTGGGAAGTCCGGAGCATATGGGCTAGTTTTCCGGAACCTTGCGAACAGCCCCCTGGCTGGCGGAGGTTGTCATGGCGGCATATGCCCTCAAGGCTCCCGTAATCTTGCGCGGCCTGTCTGAAACTGGCGTCCATGCCGCTTTTTCACGTGTAGCTTGCGCAGCTCGCCGCTGATCGAGCACATCATCCCCTACCCGGACATTGATTGACCTGTTCGGTATGTCGATGTCGATCATGTCTCCATCTTCCACGAGCGCGATTGCACCTCCCTCGGCTGCTTCGGGGCTGGCATGCCCGATGGAGAGACCGCTTGTACCGCCGGAGAAACGCCCATCTGTAAATAATGCGCATTCTTTCCCGAGCCCCATCGACTTGAGATAACTTGTTGGGTACAGCATTTCCTGCATACCAGGTCCGCCCCGTGGCCCCTCATAGCGGATGACCACCACGTCGCCCGCAACAATGTCCTTGCCAAGAATTGCCGTGACTGCAGCGTCCTGGCTTTCAAAAACCCGGGCGCGACCGGAGAATTTCCAGATACTTTCGTCCACGCCCGCGGTTTTTACAATGCAGCCCTCTTCCGCGATATTACCAAAGAGCACCGCCAACCCGCCGTCCTGACTGTAGGCGTGGTCCTTGGCCCTTATGCAGCCCTCTTTGCGATCAAGGTCGAGCTCTTTGTAGCGTTTGGCCTGACTGAAAGCGGTTTGCGTTGGCACCCCGCCGGGTGCTGCCCTGAAAAATTGCTGCAACTCCTCGTCTTCACTGGTTGACACATCAAAGCGGCCGATCGCTTCGCCCATCGTGGGCGTGTGCACGGTTGTGCACTCCTCGTTCAATAGGCCCGCTCGACTGAGTTCACCCAGTATCCCGAACACACCGCCCGCGCGGTGCACGTCCTGAATATGGTATTTTTCGGTTGCCGGAGCGACCTTGCATAGGTTGGGTACCTTGCGCGACAGACGGTCAATGTCTTCGATGGTAAAACCGATGTCCCCTTCGATGGCGGCAGCCAGCAAATGCAGGACTGTATTGGTCGACCCCCCCATAGCAATATCAAGCGACATGGCGTTTTCAAATGCCTTGAAGCTGGCGACCGACCGGGGCAGCACGCTTTCGTCGTCCTGTTCATAATAACGCCGCGCATTTTGTACGATCAGCCGCGCTGCCGTCAAAAACAGTGACTTCCGGTCTGCGTGTGTCGCCAGCGTCGTGCCGTTGCCTGGCAGCGACAGCCCCAGGGCCTCGGTCAGACAATTCATGCTGTTTGCGGTAAACATGCCGCTGCAGGACCCGCAGGTTGGGCATGCAGACCGCTCTATACGCTCGACATCTTCGTCCGAGACATTGGGGTCAGCCGCCTCAACCATGGCATCCACCAGATCAAGCTTGCGGCCATCATCATAGTCGTCTTCTCCGGCTTCCATCGGCCCGCCGGACACAAACACGGCGGGAATGTTGAGGCGCATGGCTGCCATCAGCATGCCCGGCGTAATTTTGTCGCAATTCGAGATACACACAAGAGCGTCCGCGCAGTGGGCGTTAGCCATATACTCAACGCTGTCAGCGATGATTTCGCGGCTTGGCAGGCTATAAAGCATACCGTCGTGCCCCATGGCGATCCCGTCATCCACGGCAATGGTATTGAATTCCTTGGCAACACCGCCGGCTGCCTCGATTTCCCGTGCCACCAGCTGGCCCATGTCCTTCAGGTGCACATGACCGGGCACAAACTGGGTGAAGCTGTTCGCAACCGCGATAATCGGCTTCTGGAAATCCTCGTCCTTCATGCCGGTTGCACGCCAAAGGGCGCGCGCGCCCGCCATGTTTCGGCCATGTGTTGTTGTGCGGGAACGATACTGGGGCATCAAACAAACTCCGTAAACTTCAACCTGACACATAGTGCCAATCAGATTCGCGCCGAATGTAACGGCGCGCCAAGCCGCTGTCGATAATTTTTGGCGTGTTTTTTATGCTATTTGTGAAATAATATTACTATCACATGCGGCTTATCCCCAGCTTGGGCTGATTGGACGGATTTTACGTGAACCTCTCCCCTTGGCGGCTACCATAGAATGGCGGTTGCCATACAAGTGCGCCTGTCCAACAGATGAGGAATACCAATGCGTTTGAAAACCACTGCCAAACTCGCTCTTCCACTGCTGATGTTGACGCCTTCCGTATCTGCGGTGGATCTGTGTCATGTCGCTAACGCCGGGTTTCTGATCAAAGGCGAAAATGCATCGGTTTTGATTGATGGCCTGATGGTGGAGGATCAGTATGACGGTCGTTTCGCCCTGCCTTCCGATGAGATGGTCGGATCTATGATGGCAAAGTCGGACCTGTTCGAAAATCTCGCGATTGTTGCCTCAACACATCGCCACGGCGATCACTTCGACCCCAAAGCCACCCTTCAGAACCTCCGCAAAACCGAAGGCGTGCGCTACGCTGTGCCTGAGGATGCCTTGCCAACACTGGAAGCCAACGGCATGGAGGACGCAGATCGCAATCGCCTTTTTATAGTGGAGGCCGGACCACAAAACAGCTTTGAACACGCGGGTGTGTCGGTTGAGACCTTTGATGTCGACCACGGCCCCAACATGCCGCAGAATGTCGGCTATCGCATCACGGTGGACAATGTCAGCTTCTTTCACACAGGTGATATCAATGCTTCGCGGTCGCAGCTTTCTGCCGCCGGTGTCAATGCGCTTCCTGTTGACGTCTTGATCATCCCCTTCTGGTATGGGCTACAGGATCCGGCGCAGCAGCAAACCATGCGGGACAGCTGGGCATACAGGCGCATCGCACCCACCCACTTCAATCCAAAACCACAGCCGTGGATGGAGCGTTTTGGCGGCCTTGAAGGTGTAAAAACGCTTGTTGCTGATACCCATGAAGATGCGTTGATCAGCACCCGTGAGGGAGAGTGCACAACGATAGACTAGTCTATAGATATCGCCGGAGTTCAAGAGATGCCGGGGCCGGCACCATAACAACTTCAGGCTGCCCATCCGCATTTTCAAAAGGGAAAGCACCGACATTTATGTCTGCGATAAATTCGGCTTTCTTGGTGCCGACAATAATATTGGCAAAATCAGGCTGCCCGGTCCTCAGCACCCCTCGCAGAACCTCGCGGCGAGTGTCGAAACACTCTTCCTCTGTAAACTCGTCAAGGTACCTGCCCTGTTGAAGGCCGTCTGTCAGTTCGGCGGCGGAGTCTCCTTGCAAATAAAGAAGATACCTGTCCTGTCCCTGATGTTCCTCTCTGCGAAACATCATCAACCAGCGCAGCAGTGACGGAATTTCCTGTGGCCGGAAAGCCTGTCGCTGTGGCACACCACTACCTGCAAGTGAATGCCAATACTCTGCAAACTTTATCGCCGGGTGGTCGTCATCGAGCGTGTCCGGCTTGATGCCGACAAGCGGTGCATTGCAAATCGATTTATACTCTTCCCGCCAATCCAGCATCAGGCCCCAGTCCGCAATCTACCCCAAAGCTGAATAATAGCGCCGAAAACGTCCCAAAATCGAACAAATTCGCGGATGACACCTATATCACGATGCAAAAGTAACTTGTGTTACCCGGGAATGCCTGCGCCAACATCCACAAACTCGGCAGACACAAGTTTGGCTGTTGAAAGGTCCGCAAAGCCAGGCTCCCACCCCCTTGCGTCACTGCTGCAAGGGTAAATTCGATAGCCATAAAACAGGTATTTCGCTGCACCGTTCGTGTCAGCAAACGGCAGCGCCAACATATCGCAAAACCAGCGATCCCCGTACTTTGAAAGCGCTTCCCTCCGGCTTTTCAGGCCACATGGCTGACTAAACACGGCTTCAAGGACAGCTGCAGGCAACGTAACCCCCTCCGGCACATGGTCGGCAACCGCTTCATAGTTGGTGCCTGTCATTTCCTTGCCCCAGAATTCCCGGGAATTGGTGCCCTGGAGACGGAACGATAGCCGCCCGTCCCCGAGGTGCTCGGCGATCCCTATGTTGCTCAGGTGTGCTTTCAGTAGGCTCGGTTGAAAGTCTTTCTTACGCGGCAACGGCTCTGTCCCGGAGCGCGGAAGTGCATCCCAAACAGCCCGCATGTCTTCAAAAATACCTTCATTGGCTGAGCTGATGAACATTCACTTTCCCGGTTTTCCCGGCACCTATGCTTCAGCGCAGAGCTTCAAGCTGGTATTGCAAATGGCAACAGCAGGCAGTCAGCTAAGGCGCGTCAGCGCCGCGTTCAGTTTCTCGGACTGGACTTCAAGGTCTGCGAGCTGTTCCTTGGCTTCAGCGACCACATGCTCCGGCGCTTTGGCAAGAAACTTCTCGTTTGACAGGCGCCCTTTCAAGCCGCCCATCTCCTTCACGAGCTTTTCGAGGTTTTTCTCCAGTCGTGCCTTTTCGGCATCCACATCCATCAGGTCTGCGAGCGGCAGGTATATCGTTGCCTCGTCCACCACAAGCTGTGCGGCACCCTTGCTTTCAGCCGTGTTCACAGCCTCAGCCTTCTCAAGCCGGGCCAGCCGGCAAATCATGTCCTGCCAATCCTGAATGCGCTGCCTGGTTTCATCTGAAGCATCCGCCACCAACGCGGTTGCCTTGGCGCCAGCAGGCACATTCATTTCCGAACGGGTTGACCGAATTTCGGAAATGAACCTGATGGCCCAGTTGACTTCGTCTGCGGCAGCCGCGTCAGAGGCAATGTCGCCCGGCCATGCAGCAAGAATGAGATCAGATGAACGATCTGCCTTCATGGCGTGCCACAACTCTTCGGTGATGAACGGCATGAAGGGATGCAACAACACCAGAATCTGGTCCAGAACCCAGCCGGCAACAGCTCTTGTTTCAGCCTTGGCCGCTTCATCCTCGCCCCAGAACACCGGCTTGATCAGCTCCACGTACCAATCGCAGAACGTGCCCCAGGTAAAATGGTAGATGGCATCCGCAGCATCATTGAACCGGAAGGCTTCCATGGCACCTGTAACACCTGCCGCTGCCTGCCCCACTTCGCTGACGATCCATTTGTTGATGGCCAGGGTTGGCGCAGGCTGCACACCGTCAGAGCCGCCAATGCCGTTCATTTCGCAGAAACGAGCCGCATTCCAGAGCTTGGTGCCGAAATTGCGATAACCCTCTACACGTTTTTCATCAAGCTTGATGTCCCTACCCTGTGCTTCCATTGCAACAAGAGTGAAGCGAAGCGCATCGGCACCGTATTTTTCCACAAATTCGAGCGGGTCAATAACATTGCCTTTTGATTTGGACATTTTCTGGCCGTTGGCATCCCGCACCAGGGCGTGAATGTATACGTTCCTGAACGGCACATCGCCCATAAAATACATGCTCGACATCATCATCCGGGCAACCCAGAAGAAAATAATATCGAAACCGGTCACAAGCGTTGTGTTCGGATAGTATTTTTTGAGCTCTTTGGTTTCATCCGGCCAGCCCAGAGTACTGTAGGGCCACATGGCGCTTGAGAACCACGTGTCGAGCACATCCTCGTCGCGGACGAGTGGCACCGCTTCGCCAAAATGCTCATCGGCAGCTGCTTGCGCAGCCTCTTGGGTCTCTTCAACAAAAACCGTTCCATCCGGTGCATACCAAGCCGGGATTTGATGCCCCCACCAGAGTTGCCGGGACACACACCACGGCTGGATGTTGCGCATCCATTCATAGTAGGTTTTTTCCCAGTTCTTGGGGACAAAACGTGTTTTGCCGGTCTCCACCGCTTCAATCGCGGGTTTTGCAAGTGTCTCGGCATCTACATACCATTGCTCGGTCAGCATCGGCTCGATCACCACACCTGACCGGTCACCAAATGGCTGTGCGATAACCTTCTCTTCCACGCCGCGGTAAAAACCAAGTTCCTCGATTTCCTTGAGAACGAGCTCACGGGCTTCATAGCGGTCCAGCCCATCATAATGAGCCGGAACATTATTTTCCTGCGTGCTGACCATCTTCGCTTCAACGTCCATCAGCTTGATCAACGGGATGTCGTTGCGGCGGGCAACCTCGAAATCGTTAAAATCGTGCGCACCCGTGATTTTCACTGCGCCGGAGCCAAACTCCGGGTCCGGATATTCGTCGGCAATGATCGGAATGTGGCGCTCGGCAATCGGCAGCCGCACCATCTTGCCAACAAGGTTCTTGTAGCGCTCATCGGATGGATGAACTGCCACAGCACCATCGCCCAGCATCGTCTCCGGCCGTGTCGTCGCAATGATGATTTCTGAAATGCCATCAACCGGGCCGTCCACCAAGGGATAGGCAAACTGCCACATATGACCATTTACTTCGCGCTGGTCGACCTCCAGATCAGAAATCGCTGTCCGAAACTTCGGGTCCCAGTTCACCAGCCGCTGATCTTTATACAGCAGGCCATCCTTGTAGAGTTTTACAAACTTCTTCAGAACTGCTGCTGAACGTTCGTCGTCCATGGTGAAAGCTTCGCGCGACCAGTCACAGCTGGCCCCTAGGCGGCGAAGCTGCCGGGTGATAGCACCGCCGGACTCGTCCTTCCATTGCCACACACGCTCGACAAACGCCTCGCGCCCCATTTCGCGGCGACCAATGTTGCTGCCTTCTTCGGCCATCTGGCGTTCCACGACCATTTGGGTCGCGATGCCAGCATGGTCCGTTCCGGGTTGCCAAAGCGTATCTTTGCCGCGCAGTCGTTCAAATCTGATAAGAGCGTCCTGAAGGGCGTTATCAAGCGCATGCCCCATGTGCAGGTTTCCTGTCACATTGGGTGGTGGCATGACAATCACATAGGGCTCTGCATCTGGTCGCTTGCCGCATTCAAATGCACCTGTTTTTTCCCAATGGTCATACCATTTGGTTTCGATATCAGCGGGGGTGTATGTCTTGTCGAGCATTCTTGTTACCTGCTTGGTCGGCTAACGCGAGATATTTCGGTCAAATTGGGCCGCAAAATGCACAAATTTGAAGGAAAGTGAAAGCCCTGATTTCATTTTGTCAGTGGCAAGGGAAGTTTGGAAGCGTCCAGGCAGGGCCTTGCGGCCAAATTTATGCATGTTACGCTGGTAACTGTTATGATTAAATTCGCAGTTCATTGTACCGCTTTCTTACTGCTCATTTTTGTGAGCCCGGCACCTGGCACGACGGCCGCGCAAGATAACACCCCCGTCCCTAAAACCGAAATACCATTTGAGTTCGAGAACAATCGGATTCGCCTGACCATGGAACTGCAGGGAACGGCAATCACCATGTTACTCGATTCCGGGGCTTCAACGTCGATCCTGTTCGGGCACGACCATGACCTGATCAGTTCGCTGAAAACTGTCGGCAAAACATCTATCCTGTTTCCGGCCCTCGATGAGCGTATTGAGGGCGACACGGTCGAGGCTGTCGAGCTCACGCTGCACGGCGAGCCCATATACCTTAAAAAAATGGTGCGTCTTGATAGCAAAGCAGATTTGAGGGCGCGGCTGCTGCTGCGCTATGACGGCATTCTGGGGCAGGAATTTTTCCAGCAGTTTGCCATTGAAATCGACCCCGCAGCGCGGGTCATGAGGCTTTATGATCGAGGATCAGATCTGTCAGCTTTTTATCGCACCACACATACGCTCTATATGCAGGACGACGCCCCTCATATCCGGTTTCGCAGCAAAATGCCCTGGGAGACCATGCCATCGGCCAAGGAAATGCTCGTGGATACCGGCTATCCGGGGGCAATTGTATTCTGGGACAGCACCCACTATCGCAAGGCCGCCAAACTGACACCTGAAGCCTACCGCGACAGCACCGCAATTGTTGGCCGCGCGAGTTTCTCCTTTGGCCGGTTGAAGTTTTTGCAAACACCGGTTTATTTGGGGGCCTATCCTCCAAAACAGGTTGGGAAACGCGATGGTTTGATTGGGGCATCCATCCTGAACAACTTCAGTTATGCAATCGACCTGACCAGCCGCAGGATGTGGATGTTGGCTATCGCAGAAGGCAGTGACTATAGCCGCCAGATTGACGGCACGTTCTATCCGCCAAATGACGATGACTATGTATTCTCTGCCTTCTCTCCTCGCCTGTCCATTTCCCCCACGACTGTTATTCGGCAGAACTAATATTCTGAACGCGCGCGCCGACGATACCTGCATGGGTTCTGTCGGTTGGTCTTGCAAAACTCGCGGTTCATCGCAATAAGCAAGTCACGATTTGCTTGTCATTCGCTCTTTTCCTATACTTGCGTCATGAAAATTCTTTCCACACTTCATAAAAGCACCACGATTCTTCTGGCTTTGATGATCGGGTCTATTGAAACATCGGCAAAACCGACGCCTATTGCGAGCCTGCCGATTGAGATCGTCGACAACCGAACACACATCCTGTTTGATGGCCCGGACGGCACGGTCACCTTCCTGCTCGATACCGGGGCAACAACTTCGATATTTTTTGACGGCGCGATGGTGCCGGACGCTGCCTTCACCGGCGATGAGGCACAGGTTAATTTTCCTGCTATTGGCCACTCGGTGACAGGACGTCGGCTCGGCAATGTAACGCTCGGTTCAAGCGGCTCGGAACTGGTCAGCACCAACGGCTTGCTGATCGAAGGTGAGACCGAAATAAAACAAGCCCTCGACGCAAACTTCAGCGGTATCATTGGTCAGGAGCTTTTTGAACGCTATGTGGTGGAGATTGACCCTCTACAGGGGCGGCTCAGCCTATATCCGCGTGGCACCAATCTGGTGGAAGACTTTGAAATTGAGCACAAACTGAGCATGCAGGGTCACACACCCTATATCTCTTTTCGCTCCCAGCTGCCCTGGGAGAAACGAACCACACTCAAAAATATGATGCTTGATAGCGGCTACCCCGGGGGCATGGTTTTCTGGAGTCGCAAACATTACATGCAAGTGACCTCAAAAACCGAGCGGGAAGAGCTTGAAAGCCGGGATATGGGGGTACTGACCGCTGCCAATATCGACTTTGGCAATCTCTATTTCGAAAACATGCCGATCTTTATCGCAAGTAATGTTCCCGACCAGAGTGAAGAACGCGATGGCCTGATCGGCGCAAGTATCCTGACGCAATATATCCATGTGATTGATTTTTATGGAGAAAGACTGCTGCTGTCGCCTGTTGTCGATGAAGACGGCGAGCCTATTCAAATCACGGATGGCGCGATCTACACACCAAACAATGAAGATTTCAAGGTGAAGTTCTTTGGGCCCAAACTGCCGATCTATCCGTCCTTTACAATCTTCAATACCAAGACACGCCCCCTGTCTCCGCATCATTTGGGACAAAGCAACCACAACTGACAAACACGCGATACAGGTCGTTCAGCGGCACATGTTGCCGATCTTCACAAGTGTATTTAAAGGGTAAGGCGCCTATTGCCGGCGAGCAATCCGAGCAACTTCACGCTCCACCGCATCTTGCACGATAGAGGGCAGGTTCTCATCAAGCCATGCCTGCAGCATCGGCTTCAGCATCGCTCTTACCAACGATTCCAGCGTATTTTCCGCACCACCGTAGCCCTGCACCATCAAATGTGTCAGATGCGCAAAACTATCAGCTGTCTGGGATTCGACCGTTGGCGAAACAATCGACTCAATCTCTCCGGGTGTCGCCAGATCTGTCAGTTCAAGCACGTCCTCTTCCGGCTCCGGCATTGGAGCGGGCGCAGCAGTCGGTGCTGGCGTTGGCTCAGGGGCAGGAGCAGCCGTCGGCTCCGGCGTTGGTTCGGGCTCGGGTTCTGGTTCCGGCTCAGGTTCCGGATCGGGTTCTGGCTCCGGCTCGGGTTCTGGCTCCGGCTCGGGTTCAGGTTCCGGCTCAGGTTCCGGGTCGCGCACGGGCTCCTCGTCGAAGGAATCATCCTCCGCCGTTTCCAGTTCCCCTTCATCCTCCGATTCATCGGAAATAATCCGGCGGATAGACGCCAGGATTTCCTCCATGGTCGGTTCGTCTTCAGATGCGTCAGCGCTCATAGACCCGCCAGTTCCAATTCACTCCCTGCTAAAACAGGTACCGTTATCACCGTGTTGTGTCAATAATTCTTAAAAGAACTAAAGCAGTTATCCGATTCTGCCCGACACCGGCACGTTTCCGCGCCACAATGTCTATAAGCAAAAAGGGAGCCAAATTGGCTCCCCTTAACATTTAGGCTGTTATGGTCTTATCGGACTTCCGTATCAAAGCCAATGAACTTACCGTCCACCTTCTCAAGGTAAGCCTGTTCATTATAGAGGTCGACACCCAACCCAATCTCCCGGGCAGTCAAGCGACCCACAGCAGAAACCAAACTGTATGCAGCAACCGCTTCATCACGTTGCGCGCGGACAAGCGAGACACGAGCATTCAGCAGTTCCTGTTCTGCGTTAAGAACATCCAAAGTGGTACGGGAGCCGACATAGGCTTCCTGCCGAACCCCTTCGAGCGCAATTTCGTTGGCCCGCACCTGCGCTTCATTCGAAAGAATCTGGCCCTGCGCAGCCCGGTAATTGTCCCACGCTACAAGCGCCTGCTCCTGAGCAACCCTCTCTGCCTGATAGATTTCCATCATGCGTTGGCTACGAATTTGTTTTGCACGACGCACATTTGAATGACGAACACCGCCATTAAAAATCGGGACACTCACCCGAACGTTCACGCTGTTGATATCGGCAATTACTGGAAAAGAGAGAGTACCAAAGTTCTGAATCTGTTCCGCATGTGTAAATTGATACGTCAAATCCACGCTGGGAAGAAGATTGCCTTTTGCCGCATTGATTGAATAGCGCGCCGCTTGTTCGTTGTATCGTGCGACTTTAACATTTGGACTTTCCCCAATGGCGATTTCAACTGCTTCATCCAGGGTCAATGGCAGGTCAGGTTTTTCGGTCGGTGTTTCCAACGTAGCCGGCGCACGCCCAATAACCCGCTGATACTGGGCTCTACTTCCGGCCAATGCCGCTTCCGAACTCAGAAGGGTTGATTTGGAACCTTCAAGGCGAGCTTCAGACTGAGCAACGTCCGTTCGGGTGACTTCCCCGACACGGAATCGATCTCGGCTTGCCTGCAACTGGCGCTCCAACACCTGAATATTGTTCTTGTTCAGCTCGACGACCGCTTCATCGCGCAAAACATTCATGTAAGCGGTGACCGCCTCCAGTAAAACTTGTTGCTCTACATTGGAAAGCTGAGCCCTGCCCGCATCAATTTCACGTATACGTTGTTTGCGGGTGCTACGGTCCTGGAAACCACGGAACAGATTTTGTCCAACGGTAATGGTGTAAGAATCTGAATTAATGTCCTGATTGGAAGTGCCTCCGTCTGGAGCCGGGCGCGTATCTTCAATCACCCTTGCGCCCCGGTCAAAACTCCCGGTTCCGTTAACGGTTGGCAGGAAGCCCGCGTTGGCGGCGGCGACACCTTCATCAGTTGCCCTGAGAGCAGCGCGCTGTGCCATAAGCTGCGGATTGCTTGCGTAGGCTGCTGCGAGTGCTTCCTTAAGCGTCTCGGCGGATGCCATTGACGTGCCGGCCAGCATCGTTGTCGCGGCCAGAATTGCCTTCATCCCCAGTTTCATCTGTTTCTCCTCATTTCCTCGCTGTTATCGTTTTTGTTGTTACGTCACTCACCCTGCGCTTGGATGAATAACCAGAGAAAGTGCTATTTATCATCTTTCTTTCTCTATTTTGACCATTTTTTGGCCAATCTCTTTATAAGGCACGAAGCCATCCCACTCTAAAAAACAAAACCTTGCTGTCTCTCAAAACCCGGGAGCGTCGTGACATTGGCATCAAACAGGTTTTGGCCGGTCACTTCACCTCCCGATTTCCTGATGATATGGGCTCGGCCCACGCCGCCTTCAAGCTTTACACAAACCAGACGGCCGCCTTCTTTCAACTGCTTGATCAAAGCGGCTGGAATGTCCTCGACGGCGCCTTCAATGAAAATAACGTCATATGGGCCCTGTTTGGCCACACCGTCACACATGGAGCAGGTTACGACCGCAACATTCATTACTTCCTGATCTGCGAGTTTTTTCTCGGCCAGCCCAGCCAGTTTTTCATTTTCTTCGACGGCAACAATAGCCTCGGCAAGCTGAGCCAGCACAGCCGACGAATATCCGGTGGCACACCCGATATCGAGCACGATATCATCCGCTTGAACATCTGCTGCTACAAGCATGCGCGCAAACACGCGAGGCTCCAGCAAGAAACGGCCTTCGCCGACCTCAATATCCTCGTCGACATAGGCAACGGATCGTTTCGCCTTGGGAACAAACAACTCTCTGGGCACAGCAGCAATTGCATCCAGGATGCGTTCGTCATTCACTTCGCTAGGGCGAAGCTGGCAATCAATCATATGAGATAGGGCCACAGCGGTTTCAGTCACGGGTTTGCCTCTTGTTTCATAGCGCCGTTGCTCCGATAAGAATCAGGCGCGGGAATTCGTGGCTTTATAATGCGACCGGATCACAGAAACAATGGCCTTTTCAGCCACCATGCCAATAAAACCGGCGGATTCTCGCATCGTATCCGTCATGCCCTAACAACTGCAGCCCCATAGCCAAGGGGCTTGCGTCAATTTGCCCCTGATATGCGACCAGCCGGTGCAGGCACCGACTGTCTGCCAAAAGGTCAGGGATTGAAGGTTTCGATTGTCGCCTTAAGGCTGCCATCCTCGGACTTGCGCACGACATAAAGACGGTCATACTGATCTTCCGACATCATGGGAAATTCCTCCCCTGTCAGCAGCGTTGCCAGATAGGGTGTTGTATTGCTGTGACCGACAACAAGAATGGACTTGTCCCCGTTCAGGAATTCCTGTTTGAGCGCATCAGCGTACTGACGAAACGCACGTGGGTCATAGGTTTCAATACTGAGACCCTTGTCGGCAACTGTGGGTTCCGCTGTCTGTCGTGTTCGCCTGGTGTCGGTTGAATAGACTTTGGCAAGATCGACAGAATGCAGGATTTTGGCGAGCGCCACTGCCCTGGCCCGGCCATGCTCTGTCAGTTCAGGATCGCTGTCGGCTTGCTTTTCTGCATGTCGCACGAGGTAAATAGCCGACTCGTCGGCCATGACGGACCCGGTCAAAAGCCCGAAGGCCAGAATTGCGGCTGTGATTATTTTGTTCATTGACGATCTCCTCCCAGTTGATGAGCGGACGGTAGCAGGTCTGGTTTGTCATCGCCAATAATCATGGGTTTAGGGATGACTGTACCCGGACATGCGAAAAAAGCGTTGCTGGTGCCCACCTGCTTTGTTATATGCTGCTCTCCCTTGCGGGGCACCACATGAGGCGCGATGGCGGAGTGGTGACGCAGCGGATTGCAAATCATATCGCGCACTTTCCGAATCAGTTTCATTAGACATTTTGAGCTATTTTCATGCTCAACAAAGTCAATAACTTATGCGGCGACTGTCTAAAACTTATGCGGCGACTGTCTAACTCTGAATGAGAGTAAAGGGTGTGCTAATTCATCCCCTGCCGCAACCTCTCGACTATGCCCGATTGTGTGTAATGAATGATGACGTTTCGAAGCGCTTGATATCTATTGCCTATAGCTTTCGCATCGCCGGTCGGTAGCGATCCAACAAGTTGGCGAACGCAAACTATCACACTCTCTATAGCTTGATATTGGAGGAGTAGCGCTGACAGCATTTCTGGATCATCAGCCCATATTTCTCCGCCGTATTCTAAGTACATAGATTTTGTTGAATCTAATACCCGTGGCGTTTCCACTGACCCGGTTTCATTTACTTTGTCAGGGGAATTTGCCAAATATGCGGTCAGTTGACGTTCGTTGTGATCAATTTCACTCTCTATCAACTTCTTGATACCAAATAATTTTTTTTCATGTTTCACACGTTCGTTCGCAATTTCCTCATCCTGCAGTTCTTTTTGATGATTAAGTTGAGAAAAATGCAATTCCCTTTGGTGCCGCAGGTTTCCCGAAGCAATCACAAATATTGATAGTCCGCCAATTGACGCGAAAACGGATGACCAAATTGTCTGAAAGTCTCTGAAATTATATAAATTTGTTTCCCAAAACAGTGCTGACAGTATCCATCCGAGGCCAAAAGATCCTAACACGCTTCCTGCGGCAACAAGTTTGCCATTTGTTTTTTTTAGATCAACAATCATGCCCCTCTCCCAATTGCGGTGAATATAAGATGCCCGCATAGCGATAGCAAATGCACACTTGTTCTTTTTTTGTTCTCATTTCATACTACCTATGGGGTCGAGGTTGGGAGTATGAGAAACAACAATGAACCGCCGTACCAGCCGAGCCGATTTTAGAAACGAACTGACAACCGAAGAAATAGCCGAACTGCTGCAAGAGCTTTGCATCAAGCGCCGCCTTCTCTGTGACATGCAACGCCGCCTGTATCCTCTCAGTGAGGAAGCCGTGCATATCGAAAAGCTCAAACGCGCCATAGACGATTGTCAGGCCAGATGGACCGGCAATCCCGGTCACTTCCATGCGGGTCACACTGTCATGCGTGTTGAGCCCGCCAATGACTGAGGGGTTCACCGGGCTCAACAACCCCTATGGAGCCTACAAACAGGCCGTCAGCCTGCTCTATTTGAGCGGGCTGGTGATCCTGAAGGGTGATCAAGAGCCATATGTGGCACGCGCCGCCCAGCGGGTACGCAAAGCCGGGCTTGACCTGACTTCATATGCAAAGGCCGATATTGATCTGAAATCGGATCGTAAACGGCTGATAGATGACCTGAGAGCCGCCGCACGCTATCTTGAGCAGGCACAGGCGCTAGAGCACACCCTACCCGGCTTTAAGAACGCCTGCGGCAGTGCTGAGCGCGAAACACTGGCTTTGATCAGGTCACTTAATGGTGGTTGGTCAGAGCGCATGTATCCGATGCTGGACGCGAAAAATAGCGACCAAGCTTCTCAACAGTAAACTGTCAGTTTACGAGAGACGTTTTTTTAAAAATGCCACCCTGCGGAACCGAAATGGTTACACGCAAGATTTTTTTAAAAAGGGAAGGCAGAACTGTTGCAGCCAAGACAATCAGGCTGGCAATATCCCCGAGAGCGACAAGCGCATTAATCAGCTCAACAACAAACACCAAACGCCCCCTAAGTCACTGGCATATATACACTAATACATTGTGTATTATATATTTCAGCTTTTTTTAAAAAAAGGCGCGCCTGACAAATAGCTAAGACTGCCAGCGCAACGGCTTCGAATGTCGAGAAAAGTGCTTCTGCAAAAGAAAGGATACTCATTACTCGCGCAGTATAGCAAAAACAGCCAACAACATCAATGTCAGTTCAGATCCCTCATCGCCAAAAGTGGCGAGGCTGAAGCATCGCCGAAGTTAACGAGGACTGATTCCGGCATCGCCGTTTTTGGCGGTGTTGCGATACTCATGGTTCAACAGTTTGTCGAACTGCTTGCTGGATCGTGTCGCGAAGTACCAGCCCACCGCAGTTGAAGTAAGGCCCGTCACAGACAAGATCACCACCTTGTAAAGCGCAATGATGTCGGCAGAAGGAATGCTTTCCAAACCGCCCGTCAAAACCTCAAGGGACGACAGAATTTTATAGGTCTGGTACATCAGCAAACCCAAAATCACAGGGCGCACAAAACTCTTGATAATGTCAGCGAAAGGTGACGTGCTTTTCTGGCTATTGGAGAAGGCTTGAGCCTCGATTTTCTCAACGGCCATCGCACCAGCAACTTTGGCCTCTTCAATGCTCATTTTGGCAACCTGAATGGCGGCGTCTGTTCTTGCCTTCACCATACTGAGCGCATGGCTGTTTTTTTCAGACAGAAGCTTGCGCTCTTCCCGCTTGCCGAGAAACCCAAAAACGCCACCAATGATGGTACCAAAACCGGCAGAGCCGAGAATATCCAGTATCATTTCTTTGCCTCCGCTGTATTGCCGCCCCGCCATGCCTGCAGCATGTCCTTAAGTTGTCGGAATACCGCACGCTCTTCCGGCAGTATCAGGATCACGACAAGCCCGGCAAGCAGCCAAGCAATAGTGCCCGTGGCGGTCACATCAGCCGATATGACCCGCCATATCTGACCGGCAATGAATGCTGCGAATGCCAGCAATATTAACCGGCGATAGATCATTTTTTGGCCTTGAGAATGCGGCCGTTTTTGCCGTAGCGGTAGCCCTTCTTAAGGACGATACGACCGCCAACACGCTTTTGCCCAACCTTGAGGGCTTTTCCTTTAGCTGCCATTTTTCAACTCTCCTAGTTTCCTGACAATGGTTTCACGGGGCCAACCTTCCGGCACCCCTGCTCCTCCTCGCTCCCGATAAAGATCGGCCAACTGGTCATGGCTCAAATTCGCGTAACCAGTTTCAGCCGAACGATGTTTTGCACGCCGCCTGCTCACTTGCTTTCTCCTGTAGTTTGAAAACTTCTTTCCACACCCGCGCAAACTCAGCCTTGAAGCCGTCATGCTCGGTCTTAATCACGCCCAGCCGATAATAAATGCCTGTCAGAAGCGTCAGGGTTGGCACCCCGAAAACAACGCTAATGGCAAGTATGAGGATCTGGTCAACAGTCATGCATTGATGACCTTTCTGGACGCCCACCACATGAAAACGCCCACACCAATCAGCAGTATGATTTGCAGGATTGGAAAACTGTCTTTTTCGCCAGTCGCGACTTCAATTGCGTCATCAACCTGACTGCCACCAAAAAAACCAACCCCAAGGGCTGCAAGCCCAACCAAAATCAAAGGCATCAGGCTAACCCCTCATTGATTGATAGATACGGCCCACCAGAGGCAAGCTGCGACCATGTAGCAACGTGGCCAGCATACTCAGGTTCGCGCACGTCAACATGAATGCCGGGGCGTGGTTTCCAGTTCGGATATACGCCAATGCCGGTAAAGCCAACTTCGCGTGCGATACGCACCGCGCGTTCACGATCGGCGGGCGCATCCATGCCCTCCGGCATGATATCGGTTGCGCGCACTTCTCGCCATTTCAGGACGTTGTGTTGGCTGTTGCTGTCGTCTTCCCGGCCTATGCCACCCTCCGCAGGCGAGAGTTGCACGGGCGCTCCCCATGCCTCCCTGAAGGCGTCGAGCTTGCGCAAAAGATCAGCATTCATGAAAGGCCACCACATGCCAAATTCAGAAGCCGAAAAGTAAGTCAGTTTTGGTCGCGTCATCACTCGAACTCCCAACAAAATCAACAGCGCCGTGACGAGCGCCAATATCCAGTTACGGCCCTGCATTGTCAGCCAACACCGTGGCCACGGCATCTGCTCGCATGCAGGCGTCCTCCACCACCTGCGCCGTGCCTTTGACGTGGTGCGTTAAGGTGCATTGGTTGGCATCAATAGCGGTGATCAGCGGAGCCAGATTGATTGCAAGCGGCTGTGCGGCTGTCTTGATGTCTTCAAGGCTGTTTGCCGTATTCACTGCCGCCATAAAGCGGCCAAGCTCTTCCATCAGATGGCCAACATTGTCAGCAATGGTGCCCTGAATGGATTGCGTGTCGCCCGCGACAGGTTTGATTTCAAATCGAATTTTTAGGATTTTCAGACGAGCGTTTTCATCCTCAATGACAGGTGCAAGCAGTGCCACAATTTGGGCGCTGTCAAAACCGAGCTCAGTCAGCACCTCTTCATTTGCTGGCACGTTAATAAGCTCAGTACCGTCTTGAAGTGTTAGCTGTTTAATCAACATCTCAGCGCTCCTTAAACCGGATCAACAAACGCATTGACCGTCACAGTCGGAACGATGGCATCAGCAAGTGCAACCGGTTCCCCATACCATTCAGTATTTCCAAGCGCGTGCATGACACGCTCAAGCTGATCACTGCCATCATGAAAACTCACGTCACCCGCCCAGTTTTTCACAACCCGGTACTGAACCCCGCCACCACGTAAATAAACGGTACTGACGTTATTGCTTTGGGCCTCAAAATTAAGTGATCCAGCGCCATGCAGCGGATCGCCCATAGGGTCGATTTGGCGGGCTTTTGAATAGCCAAGGAAACTCACATGACTAGCCGTGTTGTTGTACCGGGTAAAAAAGCGCTTCACTTCCAGAAAGTTCGCTTCACCATGCCACCCGTAAGCTTGCCCTTCCATTTCCAGCGTCAAGTGGGCTTGGTGCCCCGAACTTGGATTTAGCGGGCGCTCGCCAACGCCACCGTTCCAATTATACTCGCGGGTAAAAAGTATTTTGCTGATACCGAAAGCACCCGATTGCATGGTCCACCAAACGGGATAGAAATAGTCAGCACTTCCACCGATGGTAAAGGTTTGCACATATCGCGTTTCAGGATTTGCAGCTTGCAGCGTTGCAAGGGTATTAGTGATATCAGTTTCCAATGCATCAACATTGCCCTTGGAAGCCGCTACCAAAGCAGCGTCATTTTCCGCGGCAGTCTTAGCCGCCGCGGCATCCAACGCAGCCTGTCCTGCATCCTCAATGGCCTGTACGTGGGTCAAGAATGTATTGGTCTGGTTGTTCGCCGCGGCAACTACATCATCAACTGTTAAGGGCATTAGGGTGTCTCCAATGTCGTAATACGGGTTTCATGATCGGCAATTTGCACGCCTTGCTGTACCTGCTCGGTTTGCAGATCAATTATGCTGGTGCCGTAGGTGTTTTTGAGGTTGTCAATCTCAAGAAGCTGAAGGGCCACCACATTCTCAAGCGCCTGCTCTGTGTTAAACTTAGCCATCGCCGTTGAACTCCTCGGAATAAGAGAACTGACCCTCAGCGGGCGCAAGCCGGATAACCCAAATTTCAGCAGAGGTTTTGATCTCTACACTTGTGCCTGCGGCTATTCGGTTTCCAATGGTGCCGCCCTGCACACCCTTGTTGCCGCCGAACCACAGGTCCTCAGTCCCGGCAAAAATATTCAATGCTTTGCGGCGCGGATCGGCCTCAACAACCAACACCGCTTTCGTGCCGTCCGCAAACAAGTCAGTTGCATTCGTGATAAACATCAGCCGCCCCTCTTTCTGAGCGCAATGACAATGATGACAATCGCCACCAGCACAGCGGCCATTCCAAGCGCAATGGTTTCGCCCTGCTCAATGGCCTGCCCGCCCGGCGTGGCAGACGTGATCGCCAGTTGATTGGTTTCCTGTGCAGAGGCATTGAGTGACGTTGACAAAGCATTGCTTTCGGCAATCGCGCTGTTGACGAACTCGCCCGCTCCAGCAATCACATTCTGATTGGAAATGAGCGCATTGTTGGCAACGTCAGCTACCGCATCAGTTGCCGCCAGCGATACGTCCCTTGCCTGCTCAACAGCCTGCCTCGCCGTGGCCTGCGCATCCTGTGCCACCCGTTCCACAGTCGTATTGTTGGACTGTGCGGCACTCTGGA
The DNA here is from genome assembly GCA_947500295.1 of uncultured Kordiimonas sp. Lineage (GTDB taxonomy): Bacteria > Pseudomonadota > Alphaproteobacteria > Sphingomonadales > Kordiimonadaceae > Kordiimonas. The sequence goes on along the minus strand of CANMRM010000006.1, from coordinate 318,573 downwards.
TTGCCTGTGTGGCCAATTCGAGAGCATCAGTGGACGCCTCAATGGCTTCCTCCGCAGCGCGTTCGGCTGTTCTCAATGCTGCCTCAGTTTGGCGGGTGTTTTCCCGTGCCTGTTCAACTTGTGCCTCCAGCAAGGCTTCTGTTGCCCGGCGCACCTCTTCTGCCGACTGAGCAGCAGCTTCAGCCGCCGCTTCAGCCGACGCCTGCGCAGCTTCACTGGCAGCAATTGCCGCCGCTTCGCTTTGGATAGAAACACTGGTGCCCGCAGTGATATTGCCGGTTTGCTCAACCTCAATTTCATTGGTGGTGTTGCCGCTATCTTCAACCGTGGTGCTGTTGTCTGTGTTGAATGCTTCGTCAAACCGGTAATCAATCTCTTGATCAATTTCGGTGAACTGACGGCTATCCGTTTGGACCGTGCGGTTGTCAGAGCGCTGTGACGTGCGGCCCATAGCCTAGAGCCTCCATTCCACAACGGTTTCAGCGTCAGGATTACGCTTGAGCAGGTTTTTAATCAGCCCTACGCGGTCGGTATGCACCCGCATGGTCTTGCAGCCAGCATTGCGCGCCATTTGCTCGATTTGAGCCATGCCCGGATCAAAAACTGCGGTTTCGTGCCGGACCTTGCCCGCCACAATAACGCATTCAAGATCACCATTCAGGCGTACTTCCCGCCGCAATAAAACAGTACCAACGCGCTTGCCGGATTTCACAACCGCAAACAGAACGCCTTTGCCTAGCTGGAAATCGCGCCGGTAAAAGTCTATCGGCCCAACTTCCGTCAGGTCAGCAATGGCGCGGTTGTCAAAACGAGCTAGCGATTGAAGGTCAACATCAGCCATAGCAAGGCCCCTAAAAGTGCAAGAATTAGAATTGTGTTCGTGATTTTCGCCGTTTGGTCAGAACCAAAATTCACGGTTCCGGTACCAAAACTGGCGATATTCTGGTCCTGCGAGCGGATTGGACCGCCCCCAAGACCGAGTGATGCGCCATCCCCGAAAAATGGCGGTGAGACAGGCATTATTTTCGCCCGCTTCGGCTAAAGAAAAGCAGGATCACCACCACAATAACTGCGATGATCATCAGGGTTTGCGGATCAGACAGCATCGCCGTCAAACCACCCCCTGCAGACCCTGCCCCACCCTGCGCGACCGTACCGGAACCAGCCTGATTTGCCGCTTGCTGCGCAGCCAGATTGTTGATCTGGGCTTGCGTCTCAAGTTGTTCCTCAAACAGTTCCAGTTGCAAAAGGCTTGTGCCGAACGCAGTAGCCGTCTCAAGGGCTCCGGCGAAAAAATCACCAAAGCCGAAGCTGTCTTGAGACTGACTAACAGACTGCGATTGCACAGCGTTTTGCTGGGCTTGAAATGCCGCCAGTCCGGGAGGGGTGAAGGTTGTCATAACCCTACCCCTTAAGACCGTGCGTCAGGCGTGTCGTAAAGCTCCGCCAGAAGCCGAACATTGTTCGTGTTGCTGGCGAAAATACGCACCTCAATTTCATCACGCGCATGCGTTCCGATGACCTTGCCGCCCGCATCAATAATCGGGAACTCAGGCTGGTAAATGCCATTCATTGAACCGGCAAGCAGTTCAAAGTTGATATGCCATGTATTTGCCTGCGGAACCGCCACGGCCCGGCTTTGTTTCAGGCGCTCATTCAAGCGCGTAAGACTACGGAAGTTGAATTCCTCAACACCGTTGATCTTGATAACAATGCCGGTGATGTTATCGCCCTCAAAGTTGAGGGAGCGAATGAACTGTGTCGCGGCATCATAATTGTAGCGCGTGGCAACATCGCCCGTGTCAGTGAGCGTGATTGTCTCGACTTCATGCCGGATAAGCGGCCTCACTGCAGCACTTGGATTGGTTGCAACAACAGCCCTGCCTTGCTGGCCAATGCCTTCCGTCACCAGACGGTGCTTCAGGTCAATGAGTGCGCCGCCCGGCTTTGTATGCAGTCGGAATTTTGGCGCACGGACAGCACCCGGCACAAACGCATTGCGTTCGGCGTCGAACGAGTTTTCCCGCCAATCCTGTGTAAAGAATTGGGTAAAGAAGCCATCAACAAATGTGTGACCGTAAAAGTCGTTCATTTTCAGGATGTCAGTGACATGATATTCACTGTGCGTACCGCTGTTGAGCAGCAATTCCAGTTTGGAACATGCGGCCTCAATTTGAGCCCGTGTCGCATGCGCTGGATCAGCACCGCCACCCGGATCAACAAACAATTCATACTCATGTTCGTGAACAATACCAACATTCTGCGGGCAGTTAATGGTGGTCGGTGACCCCATAGTCAGCCCGGAGGGGGTATTGTTGTTTTCGATGAAATCTCTTTTTCCACGTGCCATGATCGATCTCCCTCAACCGTTCACGACATCATGGGCTTGCTTCAAACCCGGAATGTCATATTCATCCCCAGCCCAAAGCACCAAAAACAAGATGATTGCTGCCACAACAAACAGCAGAACCTTCTTGGTATCAGCTTGTGTAATGCTCACGTTAAGTCCTCTTCAAAACTCTCATCAATGGAGTGTCGAAAAGGAGCCGACAGGGCATAGGTGATCACCATGAAAACCACAGTGAGCAAAATATTTTCAATGCTTAGTTTCGGCACGCTCAACACGTCACTCCCGTTTAAGTGCAACAAGTGTGAGAGGTGGAACCGGTTGCGCCGGTCAGCTAAAAAACCGGCGAAAACCGGGTTTTTGACCGGTCAGACCGGTCAAGCCGGTGGCAAATGGCTATCCGGGGAAGGTAATCCTGCCCGGCGTGAACCTGCCGTTTTCCATTCGGATATAGTCAAGCTTGGGCAGCAGGCGGACTTTTTCGGCCAATTCACTTCCGTGAGCACCGCCCATTTTGGCGACTGCCTCAAGGTCAACAGTTTCCTGCAGACTGAAGAAAAACCGCTTCTCCAATTGCCCCCGAAATTTGGTCGAGACTTCAGCCGGTCGCTGGGTAGCGCCGATCAGATGAATGCCCTTGTGCCTGCCCATCCGGCACATGCGCGAAAAGCCGTCCTGACCTTTTTTCATGATCTGGTTTGGATAACAATCTGCCATCTCATCAGGCGTCAACGTGATAGATGGTCTTCGCTCAATGCCATACCGATCTCCAAACTGTGTTTGAATGTCGATCAGATACGTTGAAAGGTCAGAAAGTGCCTGCACAAGATCAGAATGCCGAGGCTGAAACCAAAAACGAAAACCGGTTGCATAGTCCCGATCAACCCGGTCCTGCAGTTCATTCAAACAGTTTATCCTGACAAGCCCTTCATTGGCGGCGGTGTGTGCACGCTCATCAATCTCGTCAAATACGATGAGGCGCTTTCTGTTGCGAACCAAACGATCCATGAGCGTTGATTTACCGGACTTTGACCGGCCAAAAATACCAATGCGCTGAAAATCAATCATGCTGGTTGTGCCTCCGCTTCAATCGTGACAGGCTTCCTGCGCCGCTTGACCGGTTTGCCCGGTTTCTTCGCCCGCATTTTCTTGACCGCACGCGCAGCCATTGCCCCTTTTCCAAGGAAGAAAGCAGCCGCAATGAACAGATCACCACCACTGACGATCGCTTCACCCCGCATCCATGCGAGCCACTTGTACTTACCGCTGGCTTTCCAGAGGTGTTTTGCCGCCTTACGGCCTGCCTCCAACTCATCCTCGTCGGTTTTAATGTCACTCAAGTCAATTCGGATGAGAGCGAACAGATCAGACACCATTTCGTAGGCATCTACAGACCAGAACTCGATAAATTCTTCCTCATCAACGATCTTAAAACCGACTTCACCGGTTGACGTGTCTGCATCAAAGTACTTGATAGTGCTTTCTGTCGAGCCGGTAGGCAGATCAAGCCGACGAAACCGGCCCCGACCGGTTTCAGATTCCGGTAATTCCGGGATTTCAGGCTCTGGTTCCGGGGCAAATTCCTGTGACGGATCAGGCGCAACCCCTGAAAACAAGCCACTATCAGGAAAAGCTGAAGGAGGCGAGGCTTGTGGTTCCAGTTCATCTTCAAGGGGCAAAAAGGTAATGCCAGCACCGGTTTTTACCGGTTTTGCCGGTTCAGCCGGCGTGACCGGTTCAACCGGATCGCCCGGTTTACTCGCCAGAAGCTTCAGCGCCGCACTCATTGGCTTCCCCCTCTTCTGGCTCCTCTGGCCCCCATGCATTTTCGAGATACCGCTTGTAGGCATCAGGCACCGGCTGATGTTTTGACAGGAACTCAAGCCGATCCTGATAACGTTCGCGTGTTTGCTCGGGGATATGCCTTTTTTCACCGTAGGTGCGGCCACAACCGCCCAAATGGGTAACTTCATGAGGCGTGCAGGCCATGTAGGGCTTGCCGCTATTGTCGAGCTTTACAAGGGCGTATTGCTTGCAGCCACCAAAACAGGGATATAGCCCCACCACCTGCTTTGTCTGGCCATCCTTAATGGCTTCAGACACAGAGCCGGGCGGCAACGGTATGATCAAATCAGGATCAATCATGCCTGCGCCTCCGACAGATCAATGAGCTTTTGCCCATATTTGCGCACCAGCGAACGCGGCATGACAATTTTCATATCATTGCCGGGCAAAAGCGCCTTAAAAAGTTTCGGAAGTTTCTGGATCACAACGATAATTGTGACCGTCAACTCGTCGTTTGGAGAGCCATCCAGATCAATAACAACTGGACCTAGTTGTGTTTCAACGCTGATCTTCTCTGAAGCTGCGCCATCCGTTCCGGTATTCATGCTGTATCCTTTCAATTTCCGGTGTTCCCCGCCGAAAAAAGAAAGTGAGCACTATAAGTGAGAACAATATTGAAGGGGTTACATTTAAAATCCCAACTGTCGCATCTCTGCTGCAAATCGCAGGAAATATGAGCAGTCTTCTTTAGCTATCCAGCTTTCATCCTCATAAACTGAAGTATATTTTATCTCATACAAGTACTTCCCAAGGTGATCCAAAAACGAAGCAAGTTCCTCAATATCGGTTTCCGAAATATCGACTACATGGATCTCGCGTAGTTCACCGGCTTTAATTCCGTTCCCTTTAATCAGGTCTTTTTCTGACAACTTCATTGCAGGTCTATCGGTACACTCCACAAAAACATTTTTCTTGGGCTCAATTTTTTTAAGGCCGTCAAATAGGCCAAAACTCTCAATTATCGCCGGACCTTGCCCGATGTTTTCAACGGTTACTTTAATTTTGGCATTCCCATTAACAATATCTCCGCGGTACGCATGACATTCAAAAATCAACTTCGGTCGAACAGTAAGTCTGTCATGCCTTCGTTGCCATTTTGCCTGAAGCAACGTGAATGATATCGCGAGCACCGATAGAAAAATAGGAGCCCAGTCCTGTGCACTCATTCCGAAGAGATCCATAGCATCCCCCACTTCAATATGGACAAACACGCATATAATCGTCTGTGTCGCTTACATCAGAGAACTTTAATCTATTTTCTCTATAAATGCGATACAAAATACCAAGCTCAGCCTGATTAATTTCCTTATCCACAAAAATCATGCGCTTGCGCACGCGGTCCTGCTTTTTCTCAAAATCGGGATTATTCGCCTCATCAACCATCATTTCAGCGAGTACCTTAGAAAGCTCTTCGCCATCCTTCTCGCCAACAGCAACCGCATAACCTGCCATCAGCCCCTTGATCTGACCAGAATAGCGCGCAACAGCATTCTCTCTTGTCAGAGCAATCACCCTGCCCTTCACAAGCCCGCTTTCATGATTTGAGAGAGCTATACGGCACACGCGGCGCACCATGTTCCATAAGGGCGCATTTGGCCAGCGAGAGGCATTGCTGTCTGAGGTTGGCCGCACATAACGAACGTTCACTATGGCATCCATAAACAGATCAAGGATGCTGTTTTCAAAATCCTGCCAAGTGGTGATGTCCCATTGTTCCTTGAGGTGGTTTTTTCCAGCCCTGATTTCGATCCGCCACACCCGGTTTTCAGGGTCATGCTTGTTGAGCTTCCAAGCATCCCACCAAAAATCCTTATTGCCACGTGCGTCGATCACCTCTCGCCGCTTGTCGTAAACAATCACTTGCCGGTTAGGCATTTTACCGAGTGTCACGCCGCTGCAGTTGCGGCCGATAAACTGGACATTCTCAGCACCTATGCCCTCCAAAACTTCCGTTTCCGCCTCTTCAGGTGGGGCGTTATGGACAGTCTTTTTCGTTTGCCATGCACAAACAAAATTTTCAGGTTTCAGGGTGAATTTTGGGGCAAGCAGATCAATAGCAAAGTCAATCCTGTTGATCGCTTCACCAGTAACCGTGGCACCTAATTTCTCAAGGGTGCCATAAAGATCATCGCGCACCTGCTCCCAGCCTTTCAAGAGAAGCTGAGCGGCACGAACAGACACAAAAATATTATGTTGCTGAGGGTCAGTGACATGTTTTAACCACCAGATTTCGCCTTCCGGGCCGGTGTCAAATGCATATCGGTAGCCGTTGCGCTTCCCCGTTTGTCCAACAAGACCGACAACACCGCCGATCTCCAATGGCTCATCAAACTGCTGATTTGCAGCAGCTTCTTTCGCCCCCGCAAAGGACTTTAGAACATCTTCCGTCAACGCGGCCTGAAAACTCACATCTATGGTGTCAAAACCATATCGCAGTATCTTCATAGCGGCTTGATGACCTCTCAATGTATTTCCGAGGGGGGGTGTTACAATGACCCCCCCTTAATTTCAGTTGACCAGTTTGGGCTTGTGGAACGTGGCGTTTTTCGCCGCTCCACAGAAAGTTTGACACTTCACCCACGGGGGCACGAACTCTTCGTCCCACACATCGCTTTCACGGCGCTGATATCCAAAAAATGCCTGTGTCGGAGCCTGCAACCCCAAGTCCTGATACCAATGTGCAATACGGTCGCGGATCACCAAACCAATGTCCGGCACTTGCTCGGGTCCATGCTCTTTTGTGCGGCGGGCGGCAGTGATGGCCTCCGCGCGCTCTTCCCAAAGAAGCGGCCCAAATCCTAGAAGCAAAAAATCTGAAATCGGGCTGATCTTCCAGCCCTCGCCCCAACCGGATACAGGCCGGGGACGGTCAATGAGATACACAAGATCATGTTTGAAGATTTCCCAAAACAGTTCGCGTATCTGGCGCTTGCTGCCGGTGTAAACATATCTGTCGTCGCATACGGCAAAATCCAAAACCCACGTAGCGTTTATGGGCACTTTCCAGTTGCCAAATTCCTCGAATTTCTCAGGTTCGCCGCCGCCATGCGACGGCGGTTTCCTGAGCGGTACAACGTTCATCAGTAGGGAATACTGTCTTTAAGCGGTTCACCGCTGCTTGGCGGTACAGCCCGCGCAGGCCCACCAGTACCAGCACGCCGCCGCGCATTGGCAATGCTGTCGCCCGTGTAATGCACGTTATAGGCAGTTACATTCTTTCCCTTTTCATCCATCACCTCATAGAGGTTCACATACACGGTGCCTGTGCCCTGCTGGACAATCGCACCCTTGATGTATTGCATGCCTGTGCGTTTCGATGTCTTCTCGGATGCATTGCCGCATTTGGTCCAATTCCGGGTAGGAAACCGGAACTCAAAATCCGCCGCATCTTCATACTGCCCCTTAAGGGGATTTGGTCCCATCGCCACTTCAATCTGATCATTCAGGATTTCAAGAGTGCCCATGAAAAACGTGCCCTGTTGACCCTGTTTCGCTTCCAATATTCCGATCTGCATTGCTGTTCCTTTCTGGATTGATACACGCCTGCCCGGCGAGGGGGACGGCAAGCCGAAAACAGAAAATTTTCCGCCTCAGTGTGGCCTTGTCGCTTCGCGCAAGGCCAAGGCGAACGCTTAAGTCAGAGGGAGGGCTTGCGCCCTCGCCTCTTCCTGTTCACGGCCCGTCGGGTGTCCAGTCCCACGGGAAGAAGGCCGGGCATCCCGGCCCTCTTCTCGGTGGACTGAGCGCGGTGAAAATCCGCGTGCAATATCGCCGCAATGGTCCTCAGACTGGCGGCAAAACAGCGCCGAACGGCTTGAAAAACGATTGTTGTTAAATGTCAGGTTGCGGCACCGAACGTCTGTGGGTTCGCCTCCAACCAGTGTGTGACTGCTATGTTTGCAGCCGAGGCAAATGATAGTGCTGGTCATGCCAACGCCCGCGGGGCTGTTGAAGGCAACAGGCGAATGCAATACCTTGATTTACTCAACTGCAGGAGGAGTAAATGGCTAAGTCCGCTTTTTCGATTGCTTGCAAAGAACTGGTTCTTGAAGACCTTCCAAAAATTGGACGCGCGGTTGCGGAACCGCTCAAAGTGGCCGGTTCTTTGGGTATTATCATCACTGTAATTGCATTTAATCAGAGCCAACAAGACCGTGATGCCGCACAGATTGAAGACGATCGCGCTTTGTTGGGGTTGACGAACAACAAGATTACTGCACTGAACCGATTGATTGGGTCGGGTATCGACGTTGACGGTAGCGACGTCAGCGGCTCTGAGATATATGACTTTCATGCCGACTTTGATGGCAGAATGGTGTGCTGGAACCTTGAAATGACGAACATTAGGCTGTTGCGCGGTAACCCTGACCTCATGATTCAAGAAAGCAACGCTTCCTATGCATCCTATAGTGCCCACAATCCTTATTGGTTTGAGATTAACTATTCGAATGCCGAGCGTATGATCATTATGCTCAATTATGAGGACAACGACGATTTCGTTTATCAAGGAGGCTTTTGGGGCAACATTAGAATATTGGGATCGAATTTGACTGATGCACTTTTGGATATTAAAGGGCAGCCCGACGGCATCACAATTGAAGGCAATGCAATGGACGGCCTCAACATCTTCTTTGACACTCAAGAGATTGCCGACCGACATATGCCTGGAATTGTTGAAAGCAACTGCTTGGTTAATCAGAGTGACAACAATAGAAGACTGCCCTTCCTGACCATAAGAAAACCGACTGTCGTTACAACCCAATTTAGGCCAGAAAATAGCTGCGAAAACATGTCGCCGGAGCTGTTTAGTGAAATGCGCATAGAAAAAAGCGTCAACTGCACGCAGAAATTGAACAGCTCTTTGCGAGAGTTCCTGCGTTCGCGGCGCTTCTAGCTTGTTTAACGGTCTTTCGTCAAAATGGCCGGGGACAGCGCACCCGTGCTTATGGCCCTGCGGAGCGCCGCCTATGGCGTACGGCACTGCAACGCATTCTGAATTACTGCCACTTTGAAGGGAAGCGGTGCTCATGATGCACCGCCATTAGATTGGTCTGTTAAGTGCCTAGTTTGCTGATGTGGTACCCGAATATTGCCAGCATTGTCAGTGATCCCGCCATGAAAATCCAAAACGGGATAGACTTGTGAAGCGGCTGAAACAAGGGCATCGAGAGTGGCTTGATTTTGGGCTTTTTGTCTTTGGTAAAGCCATAGTAACGATTGTGCTGGTCTACAAACCGCCCGAAATAGGAATTGCCCAATTCCCCCATTTTGTGGATGGCGTATATGATCAGGACCGCATACAGCACCGCTGGCAAGACGAGCAACAGCGCCAATATCGGATTGGCCGGGAATATCTGCCCCATCAGTGCTAAAACAGCAACGACACCCCCGGCGCCAATCAACAGCCAAAACTTGTAAGTCGCCTGCATAATCTTCAGCGCCTCCGTAACATTGTCCAAGTTGGGCTTGGGTAGCTTTTTCTGTTCCATCATCTTCACCACTTTCGATAGTTGTGTTGAAAACTACCGTTGCGGGAACGTCTTGAACAGAAAATAAGTTGAGATGACCGGGCGTGATGTGAGAGCGCCCGGCCATTTGCACTGCGACAGGCCAAGAGATAGGCGCAGGTGCAAAGTCATGAATCTGAGATGAACATTTCTCTAACTGAGTATTCACGGCGTGGTCCTATCTTGATGCCTGTTCCGGTTCCCCGTGGACCAGACGCCCCACCTCTCACAGCTTCACGTCCGGTCCTCTCTTTCGGCGAGGAATGGTGATAAGCTGTCCTAATTTCTAGGACACTGTCAACAGTTTTTTTCTTTTTATTGAAATACAGACCGAGTAACAGAATGTTTGTAAACATCTTCTCTATGGAAAAAGTTGGTGAAAAACTTAAAGCCCTTCGTCTCGAAACGGGCCTTTCAGTCCGAAAATTTGCCGATCTAGCTGGTGTGGAAAAACACAGCTACTCGAATTGGGAATACTCTTCTAAGAAGGCATTCCTACCCGTTGATGTCGTCGAAAAATTACTTCCAGTATTCGAGCAACACGGAGTAGATGCTTATAGAGTTTGGGAAGATGTTGGCGGCGTTACCCGGGCCGATCTTTTAGGACAGACCGGAAAAGATGCCATAACGAGACAATTGCCAAATGGAACTACCGTGACCGGCATTCCTGCTGAAATCTATACCAGCGCCTCCGATACCGCGCTCGCACGCTATGTCGGTCCCGGTTTAGTTGTGACAGCGGAAATAGAGGGCAAGGACGGCCCAACAGTGGGTATCTATGAAATCGGCAAGGATGGTCGCAAGTTTACGCTCATCCCACATCAGTCTTCGGACCAGAAACCTCTTGTGTATCAGGCGGGCTCGGACAACTGGTATACCGGATCAGTGGGCAGTGGGGATGATGCAGGCAATTGCCGCATAACACTTGTCGTTCGCGAGATTTCAACGCCCCACAATATTGAGTACCTTTAAGCCTATTTCGGGTTTTCCCTTTCACACCCCGCACCTATTGCCAACTGCCATTCGTTCAACAAGCGAGCAGTCTGCAAAGGCTGTGAAGGCCATGTCCAGTGCAATCGCACGAGTGTGTCTTTAGACGATAACACCCCCCAAGCAGGCATATCTTCAAAGGATATAATGGCTTCAATTAGAGCTAATGAGCCGGGCCTGAAGATCCTTTGTGCGTGGGGGTGATTCGGCGCGTGCCGTGGGACTGCAAAGACCGCTTTGCAAGCTCAATTTGCATGGCGAGTTCTTCATAGCCTTTGCTCTTCACCTCTTCCTGAATTTTATCAAGGTCTGCGTACCATTCCCGCTCAGATTTATTGAGGTCTTCGGGCTTCCGGTATTCGCGCGACTTCAAAGCCCAAGGCGCTATCTGTTTCTCTTCAGCCATGCGCCCTACTCCGCCGCAACAACTTGAGACATGGTGCCTAGCCCAACGGACAAAGGCGCATCCAAATCGAACAATTCAACAGCCTGCCTTATCTGCTCCGCAAACGCGGGCCTGAAGGACACAACGTGGGCGTCAGCCACGCCCGCGCTACGGGGTTTCGTCCTAACATGCGGCAACCCGAACACCTGCGTCGTCAGGGGTGTGACAGTCGGGTCTTGGATCATGATCAGTTCCGAGATGTTGGAAGCAAGGCAATACTCCGCGAGCGTGCAAAACATATCTACAGCTGCGCGCTCAAAACCTTCCCAGCCCAGCCGCTTCATATCAACAGCCCAGCGCGAAAGCTCTGCGCACCCCGCCCGGCTCGGCAGATAGCCGTCAGCAAATTCTGGCCAGATGTCAGCCAGCATGTAGGGGCTGGTGGTCTTCAACAGACGCCAGCAGCCCAATACCTCATTGTCCTCAAGATAAAGGATATAGACGGCATCCGGGCGGTCATACTGATCCGCCTCTTTGCCGTTATTGACCTTCACGTCCCAGCGCAGTTTGTCACTGAAAATGCGCTTTCGGAACCTGTGAAGGCTGTCCCTGATTTCGGGGTGTATTGCCAAGTCGGCGCCGGTTGCAAGTATTGCCATGAAAGACCCTTTCCAATGTTCCGGAAAAGATCATCTCATTAATGAATTTAGGCAGAAACCCCGTTAAAATAGGGTGTGTGAGAGTTAGTTGTTATTGCCTTCCTGAATGCCCACAACACAACCCCTTTTTGTAAAAACCTCCTCAGCCTGCTCCACAATCCGCGAAAAGCCGGGATCAATTTGTAGATCCACAATTCGCTGCCCAAGCCCTTCGCATTCAGCTTGTTTTTTTAGCGCCAATTCAGTTCTGGCATCCAACTCCAATATATCTGTTTTCAAATTCTCGATCTCAACATAGAAGTAAACCGCAGCGCCAGCCACGACAGTCACAACAGCATTAGCTCCATAGTCCAGTAACTTTTCCCAATTCATTTGTCTTGATCCCTACACAGTCATTCAAAATTGAGTTGATTGCGCGCTTTTATGGCGGCGTTGACCAAGTTTCGAGACTGAAACTTGCGCAGTATCGCGCTCACCTTGTCGTCAAGGGTCGCCCGCGAAACGCCCATATGGGCAGCGGCCTGATCCCGCGTGAGGTTGTGCATCAATAGGATCAGCGCATCCTTTTCAGTCGGGCTCAAAGGCTGATATTTCTGGTCGGCCATGCCGATGTCTTCACTGAATTGCATGCAATAAAACGCTATCTGTTTCAGCAGCAATCTGTAGCGTAGCCAAGCATCTGTTGCCGCCTCTTCCTTCTCGCAATAGAAGGATAGGCACCCCCATTTTCCGTCGAGTGTGCCAACGGGAAAATGCACCCCGTCTTTCATGCCGAATTCACTCGCCTCGCCCATGACATGCATGGACTGCCGGCTGGTGTTGCGTTTGGCAAGCGCACTGCTCCATTGAAAGTCTTTCAGGCCAAGCACGGCTTCCCTGACGATCGGGTCCAGCAGTAACAGGCCCTTGTCCTCATAGTGTTTCATCCATTCTGAAGGCCGGGTGTCTATCTGTTCATGCACATCGTGCGTGCCGTACCACCATGTAAAGCCCTCCAGCCCAGCCATGCGGCAAATATCCCACAGCAACCGCTTGAGGTTTTCACGGGTTTTGTCCCGGTACAATTCTTCAATGAAGTTCAAGGAAATTTCGATTGTGTCACGGCTGATATTCAAATCAGTTCCCCCTACCCGAGCTAACGGCACTCTGCACAACCAGCGCGAATAATAAGCAGACAATACAACTCAAGGCAATGTTTTCACTCTTAATAATTGACAATTTTATCAAGATACACTTACTAATTGTGTTGGTTTGGGAAGGCCGCTTATGACTATTATTGATGTAGACCGAGAAATCGGCCAGCGCATTATGACCGTTCGCCGGTCCGCAGGCATCAGCCGCGCGGAGCTTGGCAAGCACATGGGCATTACGGCCCAGCAAACCGGCAAGATTGAACGCGGCCAAGCGCCGATTACCCCTACCCGCCTTATCCAGATTGGCGAAAAACTCAGGGTGTGCCCCAGCATTTTTATTAAAGATATCGGTGACAAAAAGCACCGTGACCATTTTGCGGCAGTTGTGAGTATTATTCTTGATACTTTACCGGAAAATCAGGTTTCACACCTCGCATCCGTTGCTGAATTATTGTGGGACATGCAGAACCAGTCCAAATGATCGTCCTATTTTTTAGGACGTTTTTTCTTGACATTTTACAGATTTTGAATGCTTTCTGATTGCGTAATTGCCAGTGAGAGGCAAACAGGCTGAGGACGCGACCTGCAATGTCAGACGCAAATTATCTGAAAAAACTGTCATTAATGCCCAATTGGCCCGCCTTTATGCGGCGCGAGGTTGCTGCGCTCTATGTCGGCCCAGTGAGCCTTGAGCAGTTTGACAGACTTGTTGAAAACAACGACCTTCCCCAGCCGGTGCGCTTTGGCTCCACGCCCATGTGGAAAAAGCAAGACCTTGATCTTGTAGGCGCCGCCCAGCTTGCGAATTCAGACGGGCTTGCCTCCGGCAATTCTCAAGACTGGATGAGTGATTTGGGGAACCTGAATGAAAACGCCTACACCTAGCCATGTAAAAAGCTACAAGCGCAACGGTAAATGGTATCACTATTTTCGGCATGCAATGCTGCCCCACGCCATTCGCCTGCCCTCCGATCATACCAGTGCCGACTTTGTGGACGCCTACGCGCAATGCCTGAAGGCTGTCGAACAAGAAAAGACGGCCCTGCAGCCGCCGCTCGTAAAATCGCTCAAACACCTGATTTCCCTGTATCGCGCCAGCCCAGACTTCAAGGAAAAGTCCGAGCGCACACAAAAGGACTATGAAATTCACCTGAAGTTCCTTGAGGACAATTTTGCGGACCGGCCCGTCGCCACAATGCCGCGTGCTTTTGTTATCGGGCTCAGAGACAAGCTTTCTGCGACACCGCGCCGGGCCAACTATGTGGTGCAGGTGATTTCCATCCTTATGTCCTTTTGTGTCGATCTTGGCTGGCGCACTGATCACCCTGCCCTGCGGATCAAAAAGCTGCGCATGGGCGACGGTTACAAGCCGTGGGAGCTTCTTGATATTCAGAAGGTGCGGCGCGTGGCCTACGATGAGCTCAACAGCGTGATTGCGGCCGCGTTGTTTACCGGCCTGCGGCAAGGCGACGTAGTGCGCCTGACATGGGCGGACATTCGCGGCAATGTCATTCGGGTAAAGCCCAACAAGACCAAACACAGCACGGGCATTGAGCTTTTCATTCCCATTCACCCGCTGTTTCGCAAAATACTCGACACAATACCGCGTACCAGCGTTGTGATCTTCACTACGCGGCAGGGTCGCCCGTGGGGGCAACGGTGGCTGAAGGAAGAAATAACGCGCGTGGTGCGTCAAGCTGGCCTATCGGGTCTGTCGTATCACGGACTACGCAAGACGGCGTGTGGTGCGCTCGCGGACGCGGGATGCACGCGAGAAGAAATCAAGTCCATCACCGGGCAGAGTGACGCCATGATCAGCTACTATATTGAGCGTACGAAACGGAAAAGGCGGGCGCAGGCCGCGATTGCGAAGCTACCCGGCAGCAGGCGGTAGCGGCTTACGCAAAACATAAAGAATTTGCATAAGAAACCCCTTTACCCTTTTACCCATAAACCCTATAAAGCATCGGCTTTCAGACGCGAAAGTGTCTAAAGGCCTCCTGAAAAAGTGTCTAACACTTTATCAGCTTTGATTTCGGTCTACATAAATGATTGAAAATTAAAGCATTTTGCCACATGAGGCGCGATGGCGGAGTGGCTACGCAGCGGATTGCAAATCCGTGTACACGAGTTCGATTCTCGTTCGCGCCTCCAAGAATTCTTCACTAATTACAGTGATTTAGCGGCGATCTTTCGAAACGAGAGGTCGCCGTTCCCACACTTTTCCCACAGCCATTCCCACACACTGCTAAACTCAGGGCTGTGGATTTGTCCGAAAATGGCGAATAGAGAAAAAGTTTTTCTTATTCACAACGCCCGCTTGTTCCTCTTTTGTTCCGGTGGTATGAGTCCGAGTCATGACCACAGGATTGAAAGACCCAATGCGTACACTACGCATCCACGCCCGCCTGGCCGTGCCGTTCTATTTGAACAAATGCCGGAACCACAGCGAGAAATACATCAAGCGTGCCCATAACAAGGCCGCAGACAGCTATAACCAGATCGGAAATATGATTGCCGCTGACATCGATGCTTCCAATGATGTGAAAGCCATCAAAGCAGCAAGCCTGGCGTATAAGACGAAATGGCTCACCAACAGGTCTCTGGATCCAGAGTTCCGGGCAGCCATCGAGCAGCACGTACGCGACCTTGATGCATTGGCAATCGCCGTGGGAGGAGGATGGAGCGAGCGCATGTTCCCCTTGTTCGCCGACAATGACAAATGAGTGTGTTGCTTGGGGATCTGGATCGACACGAGAACAGTGTGATCGATGTCTACTGCAGTGGGGTTGGTTGCAATAGAAAATGGGAAGTGGACGTAAAAGATTTGATCGCCCGGGCCAAGCATGGCAGGTCGACGCAATTGCATGATATGGAGTTTAACTGCCCCTGCGGGTCAAAAAAATGGCTGCCGATCATCCAGCCGGAAGTGCTGGCCAGCAGAAAGAACAAGTGACAAATCAACAAAAGAGGCCGCAAAAATCGCGGCCTCGGGTCTGTTATCGGATCAACTAGCCTTTCTGCAAACGAAAAAACGCGACACTCGGGCCTAAACGGGGGACAAGGGCCGGGGCGGTCACGAACGGCCCTTGTAGAAGCTGCTATTGTACCACAAAAAAGCTTTGCAGATGAAGACGTTAATGGTCGAAACCTGTTCCGGTTTCGTGCCGATTCTGCCGCTTCAATTCGTTGTCAAAGGATGGTTCCAAATCTTGCAGAAGTGTGTAAACCAAAGCGGTCGCGGTGTTGTAAGGCAGTTCCTTTAGAGCAGGAGCCAACTCGCCGCAGAGTCGCAGCGCCTCCGCCAATTCGGGGCCTATATCGTCATCACACACGGCTAACCGTCATCGTCGCTGGTAACACGACGAGCATTTCTGCGATCTTTGACGACATTCGCCAACATACCCAATAGGGTCAAGTACCAGAACGCACCCGCGATCGCCGCGTCAAAGTAGCGGTTCGGATCGCTTTCACGCTTGAATACGAGAACAACAATCCCGATGAAGATTAATATCGCCGGGAGGTAGAAGAATGCGATTGCTCCCATCAAACGATAAGTCTCAAGGTCCAAAGTCAATCCTCTTTCAGAAGCTTTTCAACGTACGTGCGGTTGAACATATTGATCAATCGTTTCTCTGATTCGCGCAATGGTTCCATTTTTGAGGCAAATTCGTCAATTGTAATTTCGTCGCGATCTTGCAATTCCATCAGTTGAAGGCGACCACGACGAAGGCCCGACAGGTCCCGCCTAACGCGCCGGGTGAGGTCTCGAAGTGCCAAAAGGTCTCGATTTTCTTCCAGGTAACGCTTGGCATTTTCAACATCACCAGCCTTCACATAGTCTTGGTAATAAGTCCATGCGCGCTCGACAGACTCTGCACGCTCATAGAAGCGCTCGCGGTTTTTCCACGTAAAATCCTCTGGCCCAATAACTTTGCGAAGAAATGGAATGTCGTTCTCTGTCACCTCCTTGGTGGGGTCAACCAGTTTGTCAGGCAAATCAGCAATCCGCTGATAGAAACGGCCCGCTGAACCCGTTACAAACTGGAATAGGTGTTCAATATTTTCAGGGCTCACATCCACCAAGCCTGGCTCGACATTGCTGCCGCCAGTGAGTTCGTTCAGGTTCTCTGCCACGCTCTCAGCAATTGGGCTTACGCTGGCAAACTTCTTCTGGCTATCAGGCCTAAAGTCTTCAAATGGATTTTCCGGCCTGATCTGCCTGCCTGCAAAATCTTCGTTCAACTCTATTTCGACCAGGGGATCAATGAGGGTCGGAGACAGCTGCTTGACCATGCTGCCGGCACCACCAATAGGGTTAAATGCCTCAAGTGCAGTGACACCAAGGTTGGAGACGCTTTCCATGACAGGCTTGCCGCTGGCAATTTCAACACTGGTTCTGCCGGCATGCAAAAAGAAGTTGAGCCCATAACCAGCAGGAAACTCGATCGGTCGATCGGTGCCAGGGATATACAGGATGAAGTTGCGGGACTTCTCAAACTCTGACAGTTTGTCGTACTTTTTTTCGCCGTCCTCGTCTTCCGGACTGAATACCTGATTCCAAATTTCTAACAGGGCGCCAGCTGCTACCAGGCCACCAAGTGCCCTTCTCACGTTTCTGCTGCGCTTCGCTGCTGTCAGCAGCGTGAATGTGCCCTGAATGCCTGCGTTGAAAAACATGTAGAAGGAATTGATGACAGGTCCCATCGTTCCCTTGCGATTGAAGTTAACTGTGAGCTCTTTGGCAGCAACAGCAGCCTTGCCCTTGCTAACACCAGCTTCTCTGAGATGCCTGTACACGGACAGTCGAACGGCGCTTTCGACGCCAAGGTTCACTTTTTGGATGGTGTCACCGACTGTGCGCAGCGCACGCCCAACATCATACCGACCCTGCTGCTTCAGAAGTCTATCCAGCTTTTTACGCGTGCCGCGCACATCGTCCATAGTGTTAAAGAAAACCCTGCCACCGGCCAGAGTGTATTCATCATACCACTGGCGCCACTCACTGTTTCCTTTACGAAACGCCCCCTGCTCCGCACCAACAATCGCAGGCAACCAGCTTTTCAGCATCTTCTTGGTCAGCTTCTCGACATCAAACTGTTGTGCGAGGGTTAGACCTGTCTCAAGGTCTCGTAGCGCATTGGAGATGACGAATTCCGGGTTGTAGCTGGTATTGATGGCTGAGAGAAAGCGTGTTGCGTTACCCATCCACTGTACCAAGTGGCTCATGTTCTCGCCGTCCAGATTTCTCATAGCCGCGGCCAAACGCACAGCAGCGGGGTTTTGCCGGTTCATGATCACCCTAACAACCTGCCCGCCCTGCTTCGCACTCACAGTGAAGTCTGCATCCTCCTTGGCAATTGACTGAACGCGATACGTGACCTGACCTGTCTTTCGGTCAAGAAAGGGCTTGCTGGTAATTTTGTGAACAGCCCAGAATTCATCATTGGGGTTGTTGACTGCCAGATTGTGAAGTGCGACGGCGACACGGTTCTTTTCACCACGAATAATCGATTCCTGCGCCTGCATGAAGACATAAGGCACGATCTCAGCGGCCCGTGTTTTCCGGCCAAAAGCCTGCTGGAACTCTCGTCCTTTAACGCTCTTGCCGCTTGATGATCG
The DNA here is from genome assembly GCA_947500295.1 of uncultured Kordiimonas sp. Classification (GTDB taxonomy): domain Bacteria; phylum Pseudomonadota; class Alphaproteobacteria; order Sphingomonadales; family Kordiimonadaceae; genus Kordiimonas. The sequence continues at coordinate 300,085 of CANMRM010000006.1, read as the reverse complement.
GGGGCGCTCAACCTGATAGGCTTGATCTGGGTCCATTTCAGATGACCCGCGCAGCGGGACATAGTTTTTCCAACGCTTACGCAGCGCAATGGCTTCTTCTTCAGAAATAAGACCATCGTCAACGCGAGATTGCAGACTGTCCTGCAAAACCGTATCAATTCGGCCTGCCAATTTATCAAAGATTTTCTTCCGTCCCGAGTCTTTCACCGACAGCATAATTGCGTCGGCATCGGCGTCGGTCATGCCGGATCCCGAGCCTTCTTCAAATTCGGGGTTGATCTCATTGATGTAGGCATTGCGCTCTTTTGCATGTCGGGCATAAAGATAGGCTTCAAGCTCATCCATGCTCACTTTTTCCGCCTTCATGGCTTCCATCAGCGGCTCGATGTGTTCATCTACAAGCTTCTCGAAACGGGCGCCTACGCGACCGGAATACAGGGTTTCTTTCTGATAAACGTCCAGAGACTCGGCAATTGGCTTTCCGGTAGCGCGTTCAATTTCCCCTTGGATGCGAAAAACAGGAAGCATAGCGTCCTGCATTACGTGACGCAGGCGGTCGAACTGTTCACGCAAAGCAAGTTTGCTTGTAGCTGCACGCAGGCGCTGCCACACAGGCAGGTGGCTTTTTGAAAGCTGCTCGATCGACGATTGGTGGGGCTGACCGAAGTCCACATTCAACAGACTGTCTGGGGCACTGTCTGACTTGCGACGCGGTTGAAGCCGCACATCTTCGACAATTGTGTTTGTATCCCCCAGGCGGCGACCTACATCACCGCTTTCAACGCGTCTAAGAACTGTCTGAGCGCCGATTACACCGGTGATTGCTTCGCGAATTGCAGCAAAGATTGAGGACAGACGTTCAAACGCTTTTCTGATCAAGCCACGTTGCTGTTGTCGACCCCTGGACCAATCCGCAAACATCTCTGCCACTGCTTCTTCTTGCTTCTGGTCTGTGGTAAGATCCAAGCCCGCATAAAGGTCATCAATGCGCTTCATCAGTGCCTTGTCAGCCTGCGCAGCCTTCACAAGCGCAGTCCATTCTGATTGCTTAAAAGCATTTACGTTGCGTAGAACGTGAATTGCCTCGTGGTTTAGTGTGTGCAAGGCGTCCGGCGCGTTTTGCGCCACCTCGACGATGCGATACACCGCACCATCTTTTTGGAGTACTGCAAACCGGCCATTGGCAGAAAACTTGGCGCCCTCGATTGCGCCAGAGATTTCTCGAGGGAAGAACAAAGCTGCCCTATTTGTAAGCCCAAGAGCGCGGAAACGATCTTTGAGAACATTCTGGGCTTCTTCAGTCAGCCCTTTTAACGTGGAGGGTTGGTTCTCAGCGGACGACGATTGAAACAGTTCAACATTGCCATCTTCACCTTCGCGGGTTTGCATCACATCAAACAACGCCTGGTACGCCTTGTTGATTTCCCCGGCCTCTTGGTCGGTCGGGTACGGATAGCTTGCTTCCTCATTTCCAGTGAGTTGTTCAAAGGCGTTGAAAGTGCTTTCGTCTTCAATGTTGGCGAGATAATCGTTCTCAGATCCCGCTGCGAAAGCCTTGTCAATCACGAAGCGCTCGAATGCCCGCGCTGTGAGCTCTACCACCGTAGAATAATAGTCTTTGCTTCTGCGACGATCGAGCACCCTTGAACGCTTCACAAGACCGCTGTTGTTGATTGCCTGCACAACACCAACGTAGGCATCAACTATTTCGTCTCGCACCTCAACGGTGTCGTCACGCTTCAACTTGGCGGCGTTTGGTGTAATGTAATCTCCACCTTCGCTTCTTCGGCCAAAGTAGTTATCGAGACCATGCCACCATTCGTGGGCAAGCGATCCGGCGCCTGAACGCTTGGTCAGATTGATAACAACATAGTCACGTTCAAAGTGTGCGGCGAATCCACCTGCGGCACCACGTCCACGAGCCCCAAAGGCCATGCCCAGACTACCATTCATCGAGAGAGCACGGAGCGGCACACCAAGCATGTCTGCCAAGTCGCTAAAACCATCAAATGCGTCGTTCAAGTCCTGTTGTCGCTTAGCCTGATCTACGTAATTACCAAATTCAACACCACGGAAACCAAAGGCTTCGCGAAACTCATCAGCCGTTACATCGCGCCCCTTACGGTGATCTGGGCCGGTACGTGTGTTGTTCACTTCCCTCCGCATAGACGGAATTTTCTTCCGCTCAACCAACAAGGCTTGCAATTCGTCGTGATGATCTCTCAAGTATGCTCGCGCATCAGCTCCCGTTTCAAACTCCTTCAAATCAATATATTTGCGAGGCCCGACTTTTTTACCAATGTAGACCTTGCCGTTGCGGCGATTTGAGTAAATATCAAGTTTCACCGATCTAGTGGTATTGGTGGACCCAAGCTCTTTAGCAACGGCTTCAATGAGTGGGCGCGCTTTTTTGATCAACCCTTCTCGACTTTCAGAAACGATGTCGTAGGCATCTTTGCCATTGCTGTCCCTGAGAAAGTACAGGGTTTTGCCGCCAGGGTATTCTTTGCCATTGAAGATACTGAAATGCCCAGAACGCACCCGATATTTTGCCATCTTGGGCAACATTTTTGGATCAACACCTTCGATCAACCGGGCAGAGCTCAACATATTCCTCAACTTAGGGGATTGCTGATCTATCACCGACTGTAGGCTATCCCACTCAATCTCCATGATCGTGGCCGCCAGCCCACGCAGAGTCTCAGCACCCTCGGCCCATCTTTTCACCCGAAAGCTTTTGCGGGGCTTCGGCGGAATTTCAGAGCGAAGCACTGCAACAAGAGCAAGCCTGCGAGGCTCAATGCCCTCGGCAGACAGTTTGGCATAGTCTGGCTGTGGAAAGAACTTGCTGAGCGGTGCAGATTTAACATCGATTGAGCTTTGCAAAACATCCTTGAGCGCGCGGGCCAAATCCTTCCTAGCTCCACCGATTTTCTCGCCGCTATCCTCAATGCGGCCTGCGGTTTTTTTGCCCTTTTCTGGCGAAGGTTCCGGTGCAGGTGCCGGCTCTGGTGCGGGCGCCGGTGCTGCCAATAGCTCGCCTCGGTCACGCTCTGCACTAAACAGCCCACCTTCTTGGTCGGCCAGTGATTCTTGGCCACCGCGACGAATTTTGCTTTGCTGCTGACGAGCATCAACCTCTGCCTTCGCACGACGCTGCTGTTCCTGCACTTCGTCGGTGCGCTCGCTTCCTGGTACTCGGGTTTGACCACCATTTTCAGTGGCTGCTGCTTCAGCCTCGCGTTTTTCTCGACCAGCTTGTGCAATTCTGCGAGCAGCTCTGTTGCCAAACACTGTTTCGATGGTGTTTCGCTCAGTTACACTCAGCAGCTTCTGTGCTTTTGCTTTCTGCGCAATCTCATAGACCGGGCTGCCACGGTCAGCCCACTTATTCTTTACAATCGCGTTAGCAAGATCGGCGTAATATTCTTTGTCGTCTTGTGAGAGTGTGGTGGGTTCTGGGCTTGTCGCCGCAGCAGGCTCAGGCGCTTGCGTCAGATCGAATGGATCTAGCTCTTGCGGCTTTTCAGATGGTCGCGGGTCGCCCTCAACTCGCCGAGCCTCTTGGCGAAGGTCTCCGCGTCCGGATGATGGCTGTTCGTTTCCAGGAACTGCTCGTAGTGCCGGATCCGCTCGTTCACCTCGGTCAGTCCGCCCTCGACTGTATAGTTCTTCTCCACGATAGTAGGCCTCCAATGCCTCGCGCTCTGCTGCTTCGTTTGCATCAATAACTTGCGTATCCAAGCCGTCAAGGTCAAAAGCAGCTTCGATCTCCGCTTGTGTCAGCTGATCACCTTCAACCGGTGTAGCTTCTAAGCTCTGTCGCAAACTTTCAGCGCGCTCATTATACGAAAGATCGGCCAGTTCGCCAAGTTCTGCCTGTCGGGCCTCATAATCGAGGCGTTCTACCTGTGCAGCGACTTCGGAGGCAGGCACCACGTTCTGAGAGAAATCTTTGTTCCGGTGTGCGAGCAGATCACGATTGAGCACCTCAACCACGTCTGCCACAGTATAGGTGCCTTGTGGCAAAACACCGAGTTCAGCAAGGCGCTCACCGACCTGATCAAGCGTGAGCGATTTCGGATTGTTGGTGAATACCTGGCGCAAGTGCTTTGGCAATTTTCCATCAAGGTCAACACCCTGCTGCCGTGCATCATCAAGGCGAACACCACGCTGCCTCAGCAAGTCGGTAACAGTTTTCGGACGTGCCGGAATAGCACTCCGCTGTGCTGCAAAGCCCTCGAACTGCAGACCAGTTCGCGCTTCAAAATCCTTCTTTCCACGAAATACTGTTGGCACGCCCTCCGCGTCACGAGCGATTATGAACCGGCCTTCAACAGCAGTTACATTTACTTGGCGCCCTTCAAAGTCTATGTCACTCCCAACTGATACTGGCGTGGGGTCTGGTGCTGGTGTGGGCTCTGCTGCTGCGGCAGGCTCCGGTGCGATTGCAGCCGTCGCGGCGTCAACAACCGGGGCTAAACCGCTCACATCTGCATCAACAATGGTTTCACCAGTTTGAGGATTGAATTGACCAATAGCGTCGCCAGTTTCGCTGTCAAACAGAGTTTCTGTCACAGGTGTTGGTGCCGGCTCTACTTGAGTAGCGCTCGGCTGTTGAACCGGCAGAGGTTGCGGTGCAGGCGGCGTCGGGGCAGCGGCTTCATTCAAAGCACCTTCAAGAGCTTTTCTGCCCTCGCTGATCACGTCTGTAGGAATTGGGCTATCTACATCAGCCTGCGTAACATTGTCGGGCAACACATCCAGCTGCTCACCGTCAATATTGGTTTCACCGATTGGTGCAGGACGCCTGTTTCCAGCGAGCTCCACGCCCGCAGTAGTAGCTCGCACCGTTCCACCAAAACCAGTACCAGCGACGAGACCCGCAGCGCCCTCGTCCAGAGCTTCGGAGACATCAAATCCGCGTTCAGTGCCGACTGTGCTGCCGGCGTTTTCAATGATGCCCTGACCGAACTCTGTTAGGCCTTCTTTTGCGGCTGCTTTCCCCGCCTCTGGCAGTATCTGTTTCCCGGCAGTCACAGCGGCCTCGTCAAGTCCAAGAACACCGCGACCACCAAAACGCTCGAGTAACGTGCTGGCGACTGCTGCAGGCGCCGCGTTCACCACGTCCTGAAAAGTGGGTTCTTCCCTGCCATCGTTCTGTGCTCGGCTCTCTCCGATCTCCTGTGACCGAGCAGCTGCATACCCCGGTGTTGCAAACACCGCCGCCAGCATGTCTGGCACGCTAATGATGCCCTGCTCTGCGATAAACGGTGCGACCGCACTAAATGGCCTGTCTTTCACTTCTTCCCACGTTGTGAGCTTGCTATCATCTCCGCCAAGATCCAAGCCCGTCAAATTGTCGGCCACTTTTCTCAAAAACTGGTCAGAAACTTCTCGAATACGCCGCTTTTCATCGGCGTTTGCAAAACCAAAACCCCTGTCCCCGACGAAGAAGGCTGGCTCCACACCTGCCTTATCCAACGTCTCACGGCTACGCCCCAAAATAAGGGCGCCTAGATCAACCTCGCCCTCTATCGCCCGAGCAATGGTGTTGCTGAAATCAACAAAGTAACCAGCCACATCGCCAGCGCGTTCGCCGGTCAAACGGGCAGTATTACCCACCTCGAATGAGCTCTTAAAGACCGGTTCCAGTCCCGCCAAATCGAAATCGTTTTGTGTCTGGCTTTCCGGTGCTTGTGTGAGCGGTGTGAGGCCAGTCAGATCAAATGGGTCCTGCCGGTCCATAAGCGGGCCTCCTATTTGCGATAAAGCTTTCCATTCACGATGATGACGGAGCCAGCTGGGGCGTTGTTTTTGAACCAGTCAATGTCTGCCTGGCTGGATGCTTGGTAGGGGTTTTCCTCTGTTCCAGCACCCGATAAGCCCGACTGTGGCCCAGAAGCTGGTGCAGCAGTGGGCTGCGCCTGCTGCCTTGCAGAATTGCCGGTCATCAGATCAAACAGTTCCTGTGCCCGCTTGCGCACTGCGTCTGGCCCCTCTGTGGCGACAAGTGTATCACCCTGTGCGAGCTTCACCGCTTCAAGCCACAAATCATCTTCGGACTTGCTGTCACGCTGAGTTTCGATTTTCAGGATCCAGTCATTAACACGCTTTTGATAGTCCGCATCAGTCTCGCCCGAGAGCCTTTGGCCTTCACTCGAACGCATGTAAAGCCCGCGCAAATGCTCCCTATTCTGCACCGCGGCACTATTCGCGCCGCCGCCAAGCCCGCGCTCAGCATTGCCTGCCTGTGCATTGGTCAGACGAGTGCGTGCATCGACGAGTCCAGAGTTTGCATCCCGGTTTGCTTGGCCCTCTGAGCCCGCGAAAGTCTGCCGATCTTCACGGTCTTCATCTCGAAAGTTACGATCTTTGACAGCTTCACCGGCTCTGAAATCTCGGTCTTTAGCTGCTTCGCCTGATCTGAATGTTCTATCAATGTCGGCTTGACGCCCCCGAAAACTGCGATCCTCCAAAATGCGGCGTTCAGTTGTTTCACGTGAAATGGCTGCCAACTTGGCCTCGCGCAGTTGAACACCATATTGTGCGATACCTGCGCCTGCGCCTTGTGCAAGCCCACCAAGGATAAGACGTGCGCTCATTGGCCCAGCCCTCCTGCTTTGTGACCAGTGGCCGCAGTTTGAGCTTGTGACAAGGCGCCAGGTATGGAGCCACCAGACTGACCTTGAACCTGCTGCATCATTTGATCAAGTTCGCCAGTTTCGTTGGCCTGCTGCAATGCGCGCCAGTCTTCCTGTGCGCCTTCTTGGTTCAACTCACCAGCCTCAATCTCTTTGTCTCGATAGAGATCAAGCGCCCGATAAGTAACTATTTCCAGTTCTTCGTCGCCGAAGTCGTGAATGCCCAAATCTTTCATACGATCAGCTAGTTCTTCGATCACTTCAATACCAGCATGCAGCATGACATCGCCGGGAATTTGCTGGTTACGATCCCGTGCAGACAAGTCCACTCGGCGGATAACCTCAACCGCTGTGTGTGCTAGATTTTCTGCTGGGTCGTCTCCTGAGCGAAGACGATTAAAAATGTCATCAAAGCTATCGCCATAGATGATCTGCAATGCAGCATCAACGAATGCCTCATATTGTTGCTGTTCTTCAGGCGATACGTTCGGCTGAGCCTGCTGAGTGTTAGCTACAGGGTTCATCTTATGCCTCCTGTCGCGTATCGGCTTGAAGTTCAGGACTGCCCGGAGGCACGAAACGCATGCGACCAGTGTTTTCGTCCCTGACCCAGCGGCCAATCTGTGTTTTTGGAGACCTTTCACCTTGGGCAGAGGCCTGCACATCAAGATGCGGTACTCCACCACCAACAACCATGCCGGCATTGCCAGTCAGATAGTTGTTCCTCCGTTCATCAAAAAGGCGACGCCTTTCTGCGGCTTCCCCTGATGCAGAGAGCCCCGCTCCGAGGCCTTGAATAGCGTTCCCGGCCAATAAGTATTTTCCGGTTTCTCTCGCTGCCAAGACCTCTGGCGCGACAGAGGCGGCAGTTGTAGCTGCTGTCGTGGCTGAGGTCACAGCTGGCGCCGTAACTGCGGGTGCTGCAACAGGCAAACCAGCGCCTAGTCCAGCGCTTGAGCCGGTGATTCCCGCTGCTCCGCCAGAACCAGTAGCAGCAGCTGCTGTGCTGTTTGTCGAAGCTGCTGTGCCGGCTGTGGCACCAGAAGCACCTCCGCTGAGTCCACCCACAATACCGCCAGTAACCGCCCCTGTTAGCGCGCCGCCCTGAACACCTTTCAAGACGTTACCGCCAGTAACAGCTGCGATCGCCCCACCTGCTGCTGCGCCGAAACCTCCGTAGGTCACGGCGCCTGTCACAATGGAGCCCAGGGTTCCCGACAACCCTAACGCAGACGTTAGGCTGCCAGCTGCCGCTGACCACCCGCCTGCAAAAGCGCCAACACCAAGTGCGGCGCCCGCTGTAAACACCACTGCCCCCACAGCCAGAACGACAGGAGCAACTTTTTTCACGACTTTGACAACCTTCTTGAAGACTTTGCCAATGCCCTTAACGACCTTACTCACGGCCCACCTCCTTCACCAGCATCAGCCCATCTCGGCGGTAGCCTTTTCGTTCGTACATTTTCGAAATGCGCTCCGGGTTCCCAATAGCTCCGGAAACCCCAACATAGACTTCAATCACGCCCTCACTGCTTTCGCCCCACTTTGTGAAGGCATCCAGCAATTTAGAGGCTGAGCGGGCACTTGCTTCTTCGCCGACAAAAAAGAATATGTCTGTTGCAAGGAACTCTTTTGCGATGTGAAAAACGCGATCGAGCGTGCCGACAATGAAGCCCACCACTTCGCCTTTTTCCTCTGCCACAAATAGACAAGTTGTCCTTCCGTGGTTGGACAGAGCGTGGAAACAAATGCTGCGAAACTCGTGGAGATCGACGGTACAACGATCAGCATAAACGCTGCGTTCATACATTTCAGTCGCAAGCTTTTTCAGCTTGAGAAGGTCTTTGAACTCACCGGGACGGACTATGGTCATCTAATAATCCCTCCGCCCCTGCTCAAGCCACCAGCAATGTTTCTTGGCAGTTGTGACAAATCAATGTTCGGAATTGGCGGGGTGGTTCCGCTACTTGTTGCCCCCGAAGTGGTGCCACCAGCAGAGCCGGCAGTGTTGGGTGTGGCAGTATTATCGCCCGGCCAACGCAATTCAGTATTGTAAATCTGCGCTGTCATACGGCGGCTGGTCTCCCACACGTCCCGTGCGTTATCCAGTTGCTGTGAACGAACATCCGCAGGAATGTCTGGGTTGCTTGTGATCGTCGAAACTGTCTGTTGATAGGTGCGGTCTGTTTCCGCCAACAGCCTCCCTGTTTCAGCACGTTCTTGTACAGTCAAAGTCGCTTCGTTAATGGCGATCCGGGTGTTGGCGTCAACTCGAGCAATCTCCGTGCGCGTTTCCGCATCCAACTCGGCAAGCTCTTGTCGACTGGCTATGTCAGCATTGCTGATGTCTCGACGCGTTTGACTATCGAGTTCTGCGAGGTCGCGGCGGCTGGCAAGGTCAGCTGCTTGGCGACGATCTTGTGCCGCGTTGTTGTCGCTCTGTAGAATACGATTGTGCCCAAACGTCTGGTCATTCAGGTCAGTTTGGTGCCCAAAAGATTGGTCATTCAGACCTCGCTGTTGCGTGTAACCCTGTTCACTCAAGGCAGAGTTGTGCCGATAATTTCTATCCGCCAAATCGCTTTCTTGCACGAATTCCTGGTCAGACAGAAGCGATGATTGCTCAAAGTTCTGTTTTGATAGGTTTACATCATGATGTTGTGCCGCATTCTGGCTCGCCATCTCTAGCGCGATGTCATAAACAGCACTTTCACCTGCTTGCCCAGCCAAGTTTGAGTTGCCAAGGCCTCTAGATTCTGCACGAGCAATCCCGCTAGCCCGTGCGCGCTTCAATAGCGGGGAATCCTCACCGGTGATGCGATCGACATGGTGATCAACATTGGCGTTGCGGTATCCGACTGCATCATGGCTAACAACTGTACTGCCGAGTTCAGGTGAATTTGGAATTTCTCGATTGTTCTGCGGATTTGTCCCGCCCAATCCGCCACTAACTGCGGTGGTTGTAACAGCTGTCTGTTCTGGCTGTGCTTGTATCTTGGGTTTTCCGCCACTTCGCCGGCGAGGACTAGGCGCAGCAATGCGCGGCTTGCCTGTGCTGCGAACGCGTGTCGGCAAATTGCTTGAAGTGGATCTAGTAGGAGGGTCGGTAATTTTTTTCTTCATGGGTCTCGCTCATTGACACTGACGATCAATAGCGGCCCTTGAAGGCGGCTAGCTGCCTATTTCATGTAACATTTTACAAGAATGAGGGCCTTAATGAAAGCCCTCAAACGTTCCGGTTTTATTCCGGTTGTTCATCGTCTGTAATCGCCTTCTGGCGTGCCAACCAGTCCCTCAGTGCCGCAACCTGAGCGTCGCAGCTTTTAAGGGCCTCCTGTGTCTCTATGGCGAAAAAGGCGAGTGCTTCATTCGTCGAGCCGTTGATTTCCGGCTTGGGACATGCTTTGACAAACCGGTCAGGTGGCTTGACATAGATGCGCTCAGCTGGGGGGGGTTCCACTACTGGTGCAGTTATCGGGTCCGCTTTGCCTGCGCAGGCACTCAAGAATGCCGGCAGGAACAGGAGTGTCAGCCCAAGACTTAACCTCGGGGTTCTCATTGATCAGTTTCCTTATGTTGGCCGTAGCCTGTCTCGCTTCTTCAGCGATGCGCTGTTGTTCAGCATTCTCGTCCAGCAAGGCGTCAATATCCGCCTGATGTCGGCGTGCCTGAACGACTTCGTTTCTTCGCATTTGCCTAATGGTGCCGTTCTGGCTTTCAATAGCTGCATCTCTGTTCACTATTGTTTGCTTATGGGCACCAATGGTTTGATTTGCGTCGTCGATGCGCTTGTTCAAAGACGAACGATCCCAAAGTAGCAAGCCGATGGTGACGGCCGTGGCAACGCTAACAGCCAGCATGATCTTGCCCTTAAGCCCACCGCCGAAGAAATTGGTACCAATAACGACAGCGGTTTTGGCGAGGCCAACTGCCCCGCCAAGGAGTTTTCGAAACAAACCCATGTTAAATCCCTAGCAGCAACTGGCTGTGATACTTCCAGATGCGAGGAACATAGGTTTGTGTTTCAGCGGCATGGTGCCCGGTTACTTCGGGCAGACAGCGGATGATCTCTGGATAGAGATTTCGCCCGCCACATCGTCGCTGTGCTTTCAGGATACTGCCAAGACCGGCATTGTATGACGCCATCGCCAAGCTATGCCTGTCCCATTCCGGTCGAGGTGCAAACCAGTTCCTTCGGAGCCTTGCCATATAGTAGGCACCAGCCTCGATCGCGAAACGCGCCGAAAAGGCGGACGCGCCCTCAAAGTCAAGCTTCTCAGACACTTCACCCCATGTGCCAGGCATAAACTGCGCAATGCCCTCAGCACCTGCTGGTGATACAGCCGTGGGATCAAGGCGGCTTTCCTGAAAGAGTTGGGCTTTATAGAGCTTCCAGTCTACCCCAGGCATGTATCGCCCCACCGAGCCTTTGATGGCGCGGTCATATTCAGCTGGAAAAGATGTAGCCGAAGAGGATACTGAGGCCAATAAAACGAGCCCCAGCATACATAAAGATCGGTAAAGCATTATCGCTTTCTCCTTGTCGTATCATGATGGTTTTGATGTCGAGCCCAATGGCAGCGTCGAAGCCTTTCAGTGTGAACCGCAACACGATGGCAGCGGTTACACCAGCAAAGAGCTTATAGGCGTACGATTGCGCGACGATGAAATACGGCCCGTCTGAATTCAGGCCGCTGAGAATTGCAGCCACAAGCGCTAGAGCGCCTATAAGCCACAAAGCAGCACGTAAGTACCGCATTGTTCACCTCGATGTTGTGAGAAGGAAAGATGGCGACCGGCACCGTGTGCCGGTCACCGTGTTTAAGTCATGAAAACCAGAGCTTCACATTCTTGAACCAACCGCTATTACCAGCGGCCAAGATTGTAAGTCCCATCAGGATCATCATGAGATATTGGCCGAGCCTTTGAAATGCTCCGCGCTTGATGTTCCGGTAATTTTCACTGAACTCTTTCACAGTTTGAACGTCCTCGGGCGATATTCCCAAAGCCTCGACGGCCTTCTTTGCCGCGTCATCGGCAATTTTAGAAAGGTCATCAACGTGAATTACAGTGAAACCGGATTGGCGAAGTTGGGCGATCAATGCGCCCTTTTCGTCAGTTATCATGGTTCCTCAACTTATTCATGGCGGCGCCAGGTGCCCCCACTAAATTTGAAACCGATAGAAAACAGGTTCACGTCAATTACGAAGGATTCCGGCTGGCCGTAATATCCTGCAGCACCGAGATCGACTGTAATGTTGTTTTGCTTGGCGGTTCCCATTTCGTCCATGACAGAGAAGAATTCACCATCGACAGGTGATGCTGGCGCTGTGATGGTCACAGGGCCTGCTGTACTGTCAACAGCAATCCGATCTGCCGGTTGTGCGGTGTGACCCGCGCTGACAGACACCCTATTAATTAGGCTGTTTGCCAATGACGAGGCACTTGCTGCGGCGGCGGTAGCACTCGCGGCGGCATTGGTCTCGCTGGTTGCAGCATTGGTCGCGCTGGCAGCGGCATTGCTTTCGCTGGCAGCGGCATTGGTCTCGCTTGTCGAAGCGGCGACAGCAGCATTTGAAGCTGTTGTTGCTGACGCTGCCGAATTGGTTTCACTCGTGCCAGCGTTGGTCTCGCTGGTTGCAGCGGTAGCCGTGCTAGCTGCGGCATTGGTCTCGCTGGTTGCAGCACTGGTCGCGCTGGCAGCGGCATTTGTTTCACTCAAGGCAGCGGCGGTTGCACTGCTGGCGGCATTTGTTTCACTCGCTGCCGCGGCGGTGGCAGAAGCTCCTGCATTGGTCTCTGCAACTTGGGCGTTGACAGCTGCTGCGGCAGCGTTGGTTGCGGTCGTTGCAGACGTGGCGGCGTTTGCTTCACTGATTGCAGCTGCGGCTTCGCTAGCGGCAGCGTTGGTCGCGCTCGTCGCAGAATTGGTTGCATTGGTTTCTGCATTCGTGGCGCTTGTTGCTGCGTTGCCTGCGCTGTTAGCTGCATTTGCTTCGCTGGTTGCGGACGCGGCGGCACTGTACCCGGCGTTGGTTTCGCTGGTTTCAGCGCCTGTAGCGGCGGTTTCAGCGGCAGTCCTTGCCTCTCGTGTGGCTGCAAGGTCGCCATGAGCACTAAACAGCTGCCAGTGTAGTCCGGTGTATCGCAGTTGGGCGATGCTGCCTGCTGGCATATCTCCTTCAACGAGGTCGGTTCCATCTGCACGCTTGATAGCTTTTGCCCCCAAATTGACGCTGTTCGGACCCATGACATCAAGGGTGGCAGGCCCTGTGTTTCCCTGCCCCGCAGGCACCTGAAACATCACCTCCATGCTCAAAGCATAAGCACTAGGAGTGATCGGAAGTTCCACCTGGTATGCATTTGACACACCAGAGGCTGTGCCAAAACTCACCGTGTCAGTGTTGAGAAGTTCAGCAGCTGGTAGCTTTCCGAAAGCAGCTTGCACCGCATCAAAGTTCTGGTTAATCGCCGCAGACCGCGCAAGCGTGTTTTCTTCCTGCCGTGTGGTATGCTCATAGTAATCGTTCATCGTTTCAATCCCCGCAAGCTGTAGTGATAGGTGATGCCGTGAATGGTGTGTGGTCTATCAGTCAGTGATTCCCCGCCAATTGCGAGCGATACATTGGTTCCAAGTCCGTCAATATCGGCCTCGGCCTGTCCTTCAACCTGGGACCAAAAGAAATTGTCCCAATAGACTTCATCCCAGAAACCTCCACCGCCAAAGACCGAGAAGTCAGTTCGAGTCACAGAGGGAAGCTCAGGGCTGCCATAAGAAAAATCTGCGGCCACACCGATTTTCGCTCGGGTGTTTGTAGCAAGTTCGAGAACAGCCTTGATAAATCGCTTGTTGGTACGTGGTGAACGCAGGTTGTTGAACGCAAGCCGAAGCAAAAATTTCAGCTGCCCGCCGTCGAAACTGTTTCCGCTGTGGGCGCGGTAAACATATCCATCGTCCGACCCAAAATAGATTACCTCTACGCCATCGTCGGTTTCGACTGAGTATGCACAGCGAACGATATGATCAAGCCGCACAGGCATTAGAGCTGGGCGCCTGTCAGCAAAACTGACCACAATGCCGGTATAGTCATCGAAGAACAGCCAATATTGGCTTTCGCCTCTAACTATGTATGAAGCAGTGACACTCGCGCCAGATTGCTGTTTTGCCTTAATATAGGGAGTAATATCATCGCTTTTGATGGCCTGCCGGAAGTTACCATAGTTTTGTGTGCTGGCCAGGTCGCGAATGCCGGCATTGTCGTAGAAAACAGGTTGCGATACGTTCTGCACGGTTCGCTCGATCGCTCCCACCTCTTTGCCGATAATTTGCAGGTCAGCGTCACTGTCGGGACCGGACAGAACACGGCCATAAAGCGCACCTATTCTGTTCCGTGTGAAAATGATCAGCGGACCAGAATAGCCTGCTACCAAGCCTGTGATGTCATCTCCCATGCCGAATTCGCCAGCACCTTCGAAGAAAATGAACCGCACAGGTTCTCCAAGAGAGGACACCTGAAACGTGCCGCCGCGGTATGCTAAGACCAGTTGGCTATTGTGCGCCGCAATAAAAATCGGCGCATCTTCGCTGTGGCCAGTCACAATGGGCACAAACACAGAGCCGTCAAACTCAAATGCGTTGTTCACACCATCACAGCCGTACATGCGACGGGTGGAGGAACCACCATAATAGTTATGGTTTTCAAACTCGTAGCGTCCACCGGGCTGCAAAGTGATAGCCGCACTTGCGGCTTTCGCTGTTGCGTTGGATGAACCACCTACATTCAAGCTTTCTGCTGCCTGAAACACGCCAGAGACGCTTGATAGAATGAGCCTGCCTTCGCCACTCGTTTCGCCGGGTAAAACTCTTTCAACAGTTGCTGTGGCAGCGCTGATAGCGCCAGTGATGGTATTCCCTTGTGCAAACTCGGTGGTGCCGGCAGTGTATTCGATCTGATGTCCCAGAGACACCTGCTGCCAGCCGGCACCGTCGCTTTCATACATTCGACACTCGGTTTGCAGCGTATTGTCTCTAAAAGAGTAGAGCTTGCCTCCAAAATGCCAAACTCCGCGTACCGGCCCACTGCCGGGTACAGCCAGTACTTTTGCACGCTTCGCTTCTATTGCAGCAGCGTCAAAAGTTTGATGGTCGTTGTCATTGGTGGCGCCTTCATAGACCTGGCTGCCGTCAGCTGTTGCATGATTAAAACCGCCAACTTGCAGAAACTCGCCGTCATCAAAGGTGCCCGAGACATTGCACACAACTAGGTAGCCAGCCGCATCACTGCCAGCATAACTGCCAGAAGTGACAACAGCATCAATAAGCACCTCAGCGCTCGCGCCAGAGTTGCTGCCGGAAACGCCCTCTCCTGCGGACACCACTTGAGATCCTGATGTGAAGTTAATCACATAGTATTTTTCCTCGCTCGGCAGTCCCGTACCATCATCACGCTCATAGCCGCTAATGCGCCTATAGCCTTCTGGCCTGGGCTCATAGTTGAAACCGCCAATAGCGCGCCCACCACTTCGCTCAATGGGCGGTGTGATAAGGTCAAGCCCACCGGCCATGCCGTATGTAACTGTGCGCTGCGTCATGCTAGAGGGAGTCCAAATTCTGGGTCGTCCAGTTGCACCTCAAGCAAAGGCGTCAGAAGACGATTGTAGTTGCGGTCAGCGCGCACTGCTTGGTCATCGGCTTCATCATGCTCATGGAGCAAAACCAAGGCACGCCACATGATCAGATTGTGATGATCAGCTGGTAATTCAGGAATATCTGTGTCTGTGACCAGTGTCTGAATTGATTTGAAGTATTCGCCGTTGAGCTCATAAACAGCGTCCGGCTTCGGCGACAACATCAAGGCATTGTCACCCGGCCTAACACTCCAATGGGTTGGCGGATTGGAATCCACCACACTGAATTGCAGGTTGGCCCTAAATTCCGACCAGTTGACGTAGGTGAGCCTGCGCTGCTGCACAATGTCTGCACCTTGTGGCTTACAAAATAGAACGTGCTTTGTTTTGTGAGCCCATCGGGAAAGGTCGCTGATGTTCCAAGAGGCAGCAGTATAGGCCTCAGTATCCAGCAAAGTGTTGCCAGACCATTGGCGCAGCATCCAGTTCCAATCCTCTCGGATGTTTTGGATGTCCTGCCACGCTTGCTCGGTAAAACGAACAATTTTCAGCAACCTTCCACTCTGGTTTGTTACAGTGGCGGGCTGAATGCCTGTTACGGTGCCGCTTTCACGAGCAACGGCTTGGCAAAGCTGAAGAAAATTAGCCATAAAGCTGCCTCTTGGGAGAGTTTTAAGTTAGGAAGTTACACCAGTGAGAATGGGTAAAGTGGCGCCTCATACTCGCGCATCTCACCAGTTTTGGGGTCCTGTTTATATTTGGTTTGCACCGCGTTCTTCAGGCACTCCACATACTTCCGTTTGACCTCGCATTCTTTGCCGCGAGGAATGTGCATACCCACACCATTCACGGAGACAAACACAGCTTCACTGTCGGTTTCGGTGGCTGGAATAAGGATTTTCACCTTTTCTTCCATGTTGCTTTCTGCCGGCTTCGGCTTCGGCTGTTCCTGTGGTTTTTGAGCAGCTGCAACCTCGTTCGAAGTTGTTTCATTCGAAGCTGGCGCCGCGGCACCAAGTGCTGCAGGCGGTGTGTCGTCATCGTTGCCATTGATTGAGCCTGCTGCTGCCTGCTCTGCGAGCTCATCTGGCACCTCGATGTGTGTGATGCCTTCTTGAGCTTCCTTGATTTTGGAAACGATCTTCACCAGACCGGTATTGTGTTTGACAGTGATGCCAAGGTTGGTTGTCGCAAAATGTTTCGCTTGTTCAAGCGTTGCGTCTTCGAGTGCAATTTTCTGCATGTTTCGTCTCACTCTATGCTTGCTGCAACTCGGAGCGCAGGCGATAGCCCTCAAGCGCCCAGATTTTATTGCGGGCGTTTTCGCGGGCGATCTTGCGACCGATTTCAGCGTCAAAGTTTTCGGGTGAAGCGCAGGCACTTTCGCCTACGACTTGATAGCCATTTGCGAGCGTTAGCGCGCAGACTGTCAGGGTTGTGCCAGGAAACCGGTAAAAGTCCTCGGACACGATACAAGCGTCAATCATGTCGGGCGTAATGCGCGGTGCATTCAGGCCCTTTGCAGTGATTTCAGCTTCTGTCTCACTCTCTGTCATCAATCTTATCCTTTGAGAGCGTTGCAAAAAAAAGGGGGCAGCAAATGCCACCCCCTTCGCGGGTTACTTCAATCTGTCGAGTGTGCTTAAAGCGCGCTCGCGGCTACCTCAAGGCGAGCCATCCAGTTCTGGTTAAGGATGACCGCGGTGAAGTAAGTCTTCCACGATACAAACCCACGCTGACCGAGCGGGTCAGACTTTGTAGGTTTGCCTGGGTTGAGAACCATTGGAGTGATGGCATTCATACCCTTGAGTGGAATCAGGCCATATGCATCGCGACCGATGAAAATCACCGGATACACGTCCGCATTCGTGCCGCCAGCAGACAAAACGTTACCGCCAGCCGCAGCACCTGCGTCAGGGAAGGCTTCAAGCTCTGGTGACAGAACGTAACGCACATTCTCCACAGAGCCGATTTCCTCAGGGCACAACGGCTGTCGAGTGCCGTATTTTGCCACAGGAATGAAGCCCGGCAGGTTTCGAATGTCAGACTCTAGGTTGGTGTGTGCAACAGCAATCCAGGCTGCTTCCACCGGCGTAGTTGCGTAGTTCGTGGAACCACTCAAAATGCGGGTGATTTGCTTGGCTTTCTGGGCTTTCAGGGACCGAGTGACCAGTCGCTGTTTATCCAGGCTGATAGCAGTGTTGACCGCACTACGTGATGCGCCATTGGCGTAGAACACGTTGGTGCCAGCTTTGATAACACCGTATGTCACCATCTCTACAGTCAGAGCGGCTTGTTCGCCAGCGAGCATAGATGCGTCTTTCAGAACTGGATCTTCCGCCAGATCAGCGACCACATCTGTGATTTCGATGGGAACACCATATTGTGCGAGGGTCGCTTCCACGTCCTCATAGGCCATTTGTTGAGAAGATGGAGTTACCCCCTCAACAAGCGGCGTAATCGCAGCACCGAAAGGCACCGGACGACGAAACTTGACCTTCTCGGCCTTGTTCTTCGGCATCGGCTTGGTTTGGCCGAATTTTGCGAGAATAAGCACAGGTTTCGCGTGCTTAAGCATCTCGGTTGCGGCCCATGCAGCGGTCCGCTGGTTAATATCACCATAAGTAGTAGCAGGCATGATTATCCTCTATTCATCCTGCGAAGCGTAATAATGGAAAGCGGACTCGAAACTGTCTGGCGGTCCATCTCCACCGGACGAAGAAGACCGGGAAGTTGGCGACGCTGCTGAACGCTTCTGCATCTCACGTTTCGCTTTGTGTTTCTGTGATTCCGGGCTCTCAGCTGGTGTTTCCTGATCGCCCTGTTCATTGGGTTGTTGACCCTGAGGGTCAGCAGCTGGTTCGCTTGTGGTGAGTCCGCTCGCTTGCTTGTAAAGCTCGATGACCGCCGCTGCTTCTTCGCCGTCCACAATTTCATCGAAATTGCGCCGGAGGGCTTCTTGAATCATGCGGGGCTGCGTTGCTACCCAATTGTGGAAATTCTCATCTGCACCGATCTGCTGCCAATCTGTGTGCTTTCCTGCAAGAACGTCCTGCTGTGCAACAACGTGGTCTTCGTGTTGGGACGCATCCATCTGACCAAGGCGCTCGCTGAAAGCGGCTTGGTTAGCTTCAGCTTTTTCAAGGAGTTTCTGAATGGGTGCAGCAATTTCGGGGTATTCATTGGCGAGGGCCTTAAAGTCTGGATCCTCGGCAACTCCTGATTTGCCATTCCCTTCGGGTTTGGTGGCGGCATCACCTTCGTATGCGGCCAGTTTTCGTTTCAGGACCTCATTTTCATTCAAGGCCCGGTTATAGTTACGATTGAGCGTCGGTACTCGGCCCTCAAGGGACTTGTAGCGCTGCTTCCAGTCGTCACGTTCTTTCTCAACCTCATTGTGGGCTGATTTCAGTTCATCTGAGGCTTTCGCCCAGATGTCCGTCGAATCTTCTTCACCGGTGTTTTCGTCACCCTGCCCCTCGGTATCGGCGTCACCTGGCTCATCTCCATCGCTGGCACTTTTTTCGCCAGCGTCTTCCTCTCCCTCTCCTGCCTGGGCCTCGTCGTCATTCGTCTTTTTATCGGCTCCATTGTCAGCTTCTTCTTGCTCAGGCTCAGATGCCGGCTCTGGTTCCGGTTCTGACGCTGATTCTGGTGTTTCAGCTTCTCCTTCCGGACTGCCATCGCTGGCGAATTCTGCAAATGCGCTCTCGAATTCTTGGTCGTCGTCAGTGTCGTTGTTGTTGTCGCTCATCAATCTAAGTCCTTTAACGGCCCGAAGGCGGTTCAGTCAGAAAGCCCGTAAGTCTCCCCCGAATGGGAAGCAGGCGTTTGGTCGAGGTCTTCGGACGCCAGTCCTTCGAGCTCGCTAAGTTCGGCGAGACGACCCCGCAGAACTTGAGTTTCTTCATGTTTGAGGTTGACGCTCTGCAACTCCGCCAGAAGCTTTTTCCGGCGATTTGCAATATGCTTGGCAATGACCTGCCAAGTCGCACCGTCCTTATGGATTTTCATGGCGCTAAATCGCAGCACCAAAACTTGTGCCGCCCACCTCAACTGCGGTTCCCGCAGCCTCGCGTTGAGCCATTCTCATCTTGAAACCAGCTTCGGCTGACATCTTGCGTTCGTCGCTGTCTTGTTTATCGCGCTGAATTTGCAGCTTGGCTTGGAGTTCCTCCAACTTCATTTCATGCGCTTCAGCCAGCTTGATAAGCTCGGTCTCCTGCCGCATGGCCTCAACACGCTCTCTGGATTCTGCTTCAAACTGTACGATCGCAAACTTGATTTCTTCTGGGCTAACCTGTTGTCCCTCGGCCTCAGTCGGCTGGTTTTCAGCAAGGAATTGTTTCATTTCTTCCTCTGTGCGAAGCAGCTTCTTGCTGGAAAGCATGAGAGATTCAATGAAGCTCTTAAGCGCCTCATCCTTTTTGACCCAGGCAGCAAATTCAGGGTCGGCGGCGGATGTTTGCAGCAGCGCCATAATGTTCTGTGCCTGCAGTTCGCGAGTAAGCAACACAGACGAGCCACGCGCCTCCACTTGCATGTCGCCTTTGATCTCATCCTTGTCACTAAACTGCATATTCCAGTCATAAAGGCGGTGCAGTGATGGGACCGTCAGGTCATCGTCGAAGTTGCGCACGACCCGCCTGAATATGATGTTGCTGCTGTTCATGATCATTGCCAGACCACCAACAGTATTGCCTACCTGAGCACCCGCGGTTTCACCCTGCGTAGGCGCCGGCAAACTAACCTCATCATCAATGAACTCACGGCTCAAGTTAATGATGTTGCCGAGCTCAGCTTGATTGCTATCCACATTGAAAATAGCGAATGGCTCAGCACCATTTGGTGAATCATCTTTGATGCGCCAGACCTTGCGAGCTCTCAGTGTCCAGTCGCCGTCGACCGGCTCGACCACCTTCTTATTGATCAGCACCTGCGGACCAGCAGACAAGCCGCCATTGTCCATCATCATGCGCCAAGCTGCGTTGAGGGCTTTTTGGCTGTCAGACATCAGTGCTGGCACGCCATAACCCCAGATCGATGTGTTATCCTTGGCAAAGCTTACCGCGCTATAAAGCGTATCGCCGCGATCTAGCGGATGAATTCCGAATTTCAGAACTTTTCCTTGGCACACATAAACGACCACTTCGATCTCAAACAATTCATCCAGATCATCTTTCATGGCCTCAAGGCCTGCTTCATCGCCTGAATGGAGCAGCAAATCACGCAGTTCATTGGTTTCTATCGGGCCACGATATTCCCAGATGACAAACCGGTTTTCGATGCTGCTCTTGTTCTGATGTGTGATGGCTCGGATATTGGAAATGAAATCAGGTATTGGGGTGTTTGGTCCCTCCTTCAACAGTTCGTTTACAGCCGCCATGTCAAAACCAAGCCTGGCGGCTTGTCCTTTCAACTTCTTCTTCGTCCACAAGTGGCGCTCATACGTAAATTCTGCATCGTCCATCCGCGTGGCATTTGGGTCTGGAAAGAAATTCCATGGGTCAACAGAAACGTAATGAGGCGATGAGTCCTGATATGATTTCAGTTGGTAAATACTACCAACCAGCGCCCAGCGTTTGTTGGCCGCTCCGCCATCAATTGGCCCTTTGAGAATGCCTGTTCCCAGGCGGCACATGTTTTCAATCACATCTCGGCACTCAGCGGCGTACTTGCTCTGGACAAGCTGATCTTCCATCTCACGCTGCATAGCAGTCGCTGCTTTTGCCGCAGTATCAACATGGTCACGGCCAGCAGCTGCCTTATTCATGTCCATGGCTTGGTCTTCGGAAACATCGTCTCCTGCGTTGACCTTCGGTTCAGTGTCAATTGCTGCCTGAATTTCAGGTACTGGCGTCGGCATGATGCCCCAATTCTTCTCGTCTGTCGGAAACAGCAGATCGAACAGACGGGCAACCCATAGGTCAGTCTTTGGCCGCGTCATATGCACAAAGAGGCGCGACGTTTTACTTGTTTTTAGGTTGGCCTCTGTCGTCTCATCGTATCGACCAAAATACTGGCGCGTGTTCTCATACCAGATGTCCTCAACATCACGCTTTTTGCCCACGATTTCCGTGGCCTGAGCCTCGAGGCGACTTGCAATGCCCTTTACGACTTCTGCAATGCGCTGCTTCTCATTGAAGGCCGCATCCTCGGCTTCAATTTCATCAATGCTTGCAATTTGATTTTGCTTAGTACCCGGCATCTGCATCCCCAACGTTTGCCCCCGGATGGAAATCCATGGAGGCTACTGGTTCCACTATGGCGCGCTTCACACCGCTCTTAACGAGGTAGCGAGTTGCGTCCATCAAGTGATCGTTTTCTTTGACAATCCGGCCTTTTTCGTCGCGCCGGTAGAGACGGAATTCAGCCAGCCAGTTGCGGCAAGTGCTGAAAACCTTGAGCCGACCAGAATTCAGTCGCTCGTAAACATTGTACAGGCCACTCTCTACGCTGTTGTCTGCTGGAACAAGATCCAAGCCGAGCGACTTGTAGTCGTACATCAGCTGTTCACCATCACGCTGTGACCTGCCGCGAGCCGCGGGGTCAATTACGCCTGGAATCCATTCTCCGCGAGCTTTAACCGCCGTGGCGTGCGTGCTTGGTGGTGCTTCGCCGCGGTAATGCTCTGCAAACAGGTAAAGAACATCCACGTTGCGATCGAGGGCACCCCAAATACAGGCTGTGCGCTTCCATCCAACATCGAACCCGAATGCCTTTGGCCAGAATGGCGGAATGGCAAATGGATCCACGACAAATTCGCTCTCTGGTATCGGATAGATCGCGCCTGAGCCCAAACTTGGCGTGCCTTTGGAGCGGGCATCACGCAAATAAGGCAGTGTCGCGTCAAGCAATTCGCGCTTAGTCTTTTCGTCCAGATGTGGCACATCATCCCATCCAGCCTGAACGAGATAACGGCTTTCCGTAACAGCAGGCATTTAGTCTGCGTCCAAACTCATTTGCGGCAAGAACATCAATACAACGTCGGTCAGCCCTTCCAGCGGTGTGAATGTCAGCATGACAATGCCGTTGGTGGTCGCGGTCCTGATGATGCATTCTCCGTAAACGTCTGCGGGGCATTCTTCGTCCAGCCAGATCACGTCCTGAGCTGTTCCCTCGAAACTTCCCCTGCCCTGATGGTAGGATTTAAAACCCAGAACAGACTTGCCGCCCGAACTGTGTTTGATTTTCACTGTGTCGATCAGATTGGGCACGCCGCTTTTCCACGTCATACTCTTTTGATCCACTTTTTCGCCCGGAATTAT
Source organism: uncultured Kordiimonas sp. (assembly GCA_947500295.1). Taxonomy (GTDB): domain Bacteria; phylum Pseudomonadota; class Alphaproteobacteria; order Sphingomonadales; family Kordiimonadaceae; genus Kordiimonas. The sequence goes on along the minus strand of CANMRM010000006.1, from coordinate 277,545 downwards.
GCCGTCACCAGACACAGTTTTTCTGGTGCCATCCTGCACTTCTCCAAGGAGCTCCTTCTGCAAGATGTCACGGGTGGTTTCACCATTTTTTCCTGCAACCCACGCACGCACCGGCCTGCTGAATCGACGACCAATCCACCAATCTGGATACCAGCCGATAAGATGACAGGCGATTTCATAGCCGCCCATTCCAAACGTCTTACCAATCCGGTTAGCAGCCAACGCGCAGCGCTCTCGGTACTTGGCACCCGCTTCGAAGAATTCCATGTGCTTCGGATACAAGCTGCGTGCGTGATACTGCCGCACGTCGCCAGCGCCATAATCAACGCTGTGTGTTTCATCCGGGTAGATGTGAAACAGCTTGCGGCATCGGCGCCGGTTAAGCCTTTCCTGCAAAGCCTTGAACAGCTTCTCACGCTGCGCCCTCGGCAGCTGCTCAACAACAGCACTTTCCATCACTCAGGCTTCAATGTTTCCATAAAGTCTTTGATGATCGCATTCAGTTGTTCATCAGTCATGTCAGCCAGCGCCAGGTTGCCAGAGAGGTCCACCTTTTGCGTTGGGTTGTAAAGATCGGGTCTACGGGCTTTCATCAGGAACATCAGTAAGGTGTCGCTGAACTTGAGCTTCTCGCCGATGATCATACCGCCGCTGACTATTGGTTCTTTTACACCCTTGATCGCCCTGCGGCGCGCTTCTTCCTCAAACTCATCATCGCCATCAAGAATTGCGTCGTCCCAACCTTGCGAGAACTTCTTGTCTTCGTCCCTCCAATTGTAGACACAGGTTCTTGAAACATTGATCGCTTTCGCCGCGGTTTTCACAGTGTGCCCCTCGGCAACGCACTCCAAGAATAGCCTTTTTTGGTTGGCGATGCGCTTGGCATCCCTCGTTTCCTTGGCTGTCTTCCCGGGGGCGCGCTTAGTGGCCTTCCTTGCCGCTGGCTTCTTCGCAGTCGAATTCTTGCCTGCCGTCTTTTTAGGCGCGGTCTTCTTATTGGCCTGGCCACTAGCCATAATCGGCAACCGCCCTCATTGTCAGACGCTGGTTTGCCTTGACGGGAATGATGCGAGGTCCGCCATCCATGCACAGGCGACCAAGTAGGTTGCTGCCAATGGCCTTGTCGATGCGTGTCACGATGTCGCCATTTCTCGCGGTAACGATCGCAACAGTAGCCCCATCAGGCGCTGGTGTTGACTGCACATCGTCATCAACTGTCACTGTAAGGCGCTCAAAGGAACTGTCTTCCTCATCCAATGGCTTGGCGTCCAGTACCTCAGCGCCTGTCTTGGTGAAAAACTTCGACCATTCAATGTGGACTGTGACTGCCATGCTCAGCCTCGATATTTCCGGCCTTCATCGGCCTCGATCGCATCAAGCGAATGGTCTGTGTCGAGAAAGTCGAGTACAGCGGCGATGCCGGCACAGAACTTATTGTGATCTCGGTTTTTGCCGAACACACTGGATAGTGTTTCGTCAGGGTAGCCAAACTTGGCCAGTCCAATGATACTTTTGCCCCGCAGCTTCATTTCAGCGCGCATAATTCCGTTCAGTACAGGGGCAAAAAAAGCATTGGCAAATTGGTCAATCCCAATAAACACCTTGAACGTGTAGCTTTTCAGCCACTTAAAGAAAGAAGTCATCGGCACCTCTATTCAGCTGGCCAATCATCGATGATCACGTTTCTCTCATCAGTGGTCAAATCGACAGTTGGGTCCGAGATTAAAATATCCAAGAAGTTGGCAACGTCATCTCGTTCGAGAACGGATGCGTGCCTGTATCTCTCCAGTGAAGCAATTGCCAAGGGATTTGCGCTCGCCTTAGCTTGCCCAATTATGTCGCCATATCGAGAAATGCCCGATAGATCGCCCCCCAAGCAATCATAGGCATGATCCATGAACGATACTTTCGTTAATGTGTTTGGTAGTGCGATGGCAGCGGGATTAGTGAAAGTGCCATCAACATTTTTTTTCGCGCCGTGTTTTGTTCCACCGGGAACAACCTCAAAAGTCCAATTTTCACTGGGAAACAACGAAGCTGCAGCTTCGGCTGAGTCAGCTGTTACCGGGTCAAGAGCGTGTCCATTTTCAATACGAGCATATGTTGGCATCTTTGTTCTCCTTCAAACTACAGCGAAAACTTGCCGTTGGGGTCTACGTAAGTTATCGCGACCATTCCATCGCCTCCTTTGCCGGAGGTAGCCGTTCTGCCAACTTCGTAGGCAACAGCGCCACCACCGCCCCCCCCAATATCGCCGTTTCTTCCTTGTGTATCGTTAGCTCCAAATCTGCCAGCACCACCGGCAACGCCAACTGCGGACGTACTCCCGTTGCTATACCCAAGAAAGTCGCCAATGACGGGCAACCCGCCTTCTACCTTGTAATATGGTAGCGTCCCAAACAGCCCAGGGTATTCGAATGGCGGTGTGCCGTACCGCAGTCTGAATTGATCCAAAACACCACCCAAGGCCAGAGAGCCCGTCGCGTCCGCTCCTGGTACACCAATCCCGAACCGATGAGCCGCCGAGCCTCCGCCAGACGCAGGGTTGCTGGTATCAATGTGCATGCCACCGTCACCACCTGTGTAGTTGGTGTCGCCACCACTTGCTGTCCCACCAGTCGCCGGGTTTGGGCCAATGCCTTGTCCGCCGCCACCTTGTCCGCCACCGCCAACAAGATTTATGCCGTTACCTGAAAAAGAGGAAGAGCCTCCCGTAATGCCCTGAAAGGTGCCTGAACTCGAGGCCTGCGCTGCTCCACCGGCCCCCACGACGACGGTGTAAATTTGGGCTGGCACCACATTGACAATTGCATCGCAGTATCCACCACCACCGCCGCCACCGCCTCGATAGTAGGCGCCACCTCCGCCACCACCGCTTCCGCCACCTCCTAAAACGGAGACCAGAATTCGGCTGACATCGGCGGGAACAGTCCAGTTTTGAGTTCCGGTTGTATAAAACTCTTCGGTGTAAAATTGCTGCTCGCCGGAACTGCCAAAAGACAAAAGTTCACTTGCATTAACCATTAGAAAAGTCTCCATGTTGAGCCGTGGTAAATGAACCCGGTCGATAGGTTGTTCATGTCAATCACAAAGTCTTCGTCAGCGACGCCGTTAAAGCCTGCTGAACCGCAATCGACAGTGATGTTGTTGGTGGCTGCGTTGCCTGTGATGTCACCCACACGCACATAGGTGCCATCTGCAAGACCACTTGTTGGCAACGTGATGGTGATTGCACCACCGCTACAATCGACGCCAATTTCTTCGCCTGCCTTCGCTGTGTAGGCTGCATTTTTGATCAGCAGTGTACTGGCAGAGTATTTCTCTGCGAGTGTAACACCATCTTCGGAAATACTTGTTGCTGCGAGCGTGTTGATACCAACTAGGCTTGTACTGTTGAAGTCCCATACATTGGACGAATAGGCTAATTTTCGAGTGATTCCATCTTTAAAAATAAACTCTGATGGTTGAGTAAGGTGCGCCGAACCAGTCAGGGTCAAGACCGCCCCCTGGGAGCCTGAATTTCCGCCAGACATCGACAGCGAAGAATTGTCAACAGACCTTACAATGCCGCCAGCACTGGACATCACAACTTGAGAAACATTGTTCAACAGATTGCTGTGAAAGTCCCAATAGTTAGCGTTGTTATTCCACTGCGCACGTGTTGTTATGCCCGTACGAAGTACTATGTCGTTGGCTTGGGTTAAATGGCTTTCACCATACAAGGTTATACCACTGCCTGCATTCCAGTCGCTCCCACCGGACACCACCAGTTCATTGCCCGATGTTCCGCGAATAACTGATGGCACACCCTTTAGTGTATTGCCGTGGAAATTTGCCCTCCCATCTGCCTCAAGTGATAGAACAGGGCCAGCCGCGATCTGATCCGTACCAGTATTGCTTTGGGTATAGAAATTTATGATGGTGGCGGAGTATCCGGGCGTCGCACCGTCCCAATCGGCAGCAGCTTCAAACTCAATTCTAGCGCCTTCTGTTTTTGTGCTCAGGTCATATCCGGTCGCGCTGATCAACCCAACGATGTCGCCGGATGTGATTGATACATCATGACGGAAAAGGTCTAATAGTGCGCCTGTGCCATCGTCCTGCGAAATGAGCACATCACCTGCAACATCTAGGTCCGCGCTAAGCGTCGCCTTTGAAAAGCTCACATCGTGGTACAGCCAAGGTGTGGAGTTACTTCTGAAACTGGTATCCCCACCGGCAGTAGGGTCAGCCGCGCCATAGAAAAGTACATTACCCCCAAAACCTGTAGAGGTGCCCGCCGCCACGATTAGGGTATCGGTGTCAGCACCGCCTCGAATAAGGCCATCGGTTACAATATCGCCGGAGAAGTCCACACTTCTGTCACTGGTATCAATCGCAATAGCAGTTCCACCGGTACTGCCACCGATCTGAATATCTCTGGTTCCATCGGCCAGCAACTCAAGAACGCCGAGATTGTTCCTAAGTGAGCCTATTAGCGTATCCGTCGCGCCACCGACGTTAAATGCACTACCGTTAGGAACTGTAACATCGCCAGCAAAGACCGCAGACTGATCTGCATTAAGTGTTAACGAAGCCGTAAGAGAGCTTCCTGTGTCAAAGCGAAGTGCCCCACCTCCGGTAAGAAGGCCAACGATGCGCGCACCCGAAACTACTGCCGATCCATCCCATGCGTTGAGGTTGATAAATGAACCCGATGCGACACCTGATGTATTTCCTACAGTGATCCTTGCATTGCCACTTCCCACTACATTGATGTGGTCGTTAACTAACTGGTCTCCGGTCGTGACATCGCCAGAGAAGGTGACATTTTGCAAGGTATCGATGGTAATGGCAGGCAACCCACCAGTGCCAATATTCAATGGCGTACTTGACAAGGCCCCCACAAAAACTGAGCCGTTACCAGCTTGCAGTATGCCCCGGCTCGCGCCGATACCTGTTCTCTCGGCAACAATGTTGGCTGTTGTTGCATCCCGCACTAGATGCAGGTCGTGAGTAGGTGGAGCACCTATACCCAAGGAATTTGCGATGTATGCATTGCCGTCAGCAAGACCGGTGAGCCATGTTGAACCGTTGGTCGTGAAACTCTGGGCACCTGCCAATTCATTGGTGAAGGTCATGGTGTTGGTGCCGCTGGTCGCGTAACCGATAAAACCTGACCGTGCACCGCTGGCGGTTCTTGCCTTGAACCCAATATAAGTATGGTCGACGGACCCTGCCCCCAACGTTAGAGCTTGGCCACCCCCATTTACAGCGGCACTGCCATTGACTGTTGCAGTGCCAGCAAGTGCGTCGACCCTGAAAAACTCTGTTCCATCAGCTTCGAACAAACGCATCAAACCCGCGTCTGACGTCGTACCAACATTGAACGTCAGGTTGCTTAAATCGTTTGTCTGAGAGAACCCTGTGCCGCCACCTGACCGGTTTACGGCACCAGCTGCGTTGACATCACCGCTGAGTCCAAGCCCATTCGCATTGATATTGCCAAAGCCATCACGTTGAACAATGCTGTTGGGAGTATTGGCTGTGTTGATACCAACACCCCTCACAAAGTCAGCATCAAGGCCAGACCCGGAACCATCAACTGTTTTGACCGCTGCTAGGATTTCTGCCGGTGTTTGGTCGGCTGTTGCTCCGGCTTCTATGCCTTCAACCTTGTTGAAATGAGCAGCTGACATCTGACCAGCGACCACGGACGAAGCAAGTGGTACTTCCCCGCCTGAAATAATGATCCACTGCGTGCCATCATAGAAATAGACGTTATTTTCGTCCAGAACTGCAACTGACCAACCGTGCTCCGGTGTAGGATAGATTGTGGCCAGGTCAGTATATGTTGCTACAGCTTCCTTGCGGTCGATACCGGTCACAACTGCATTGATCAGGTTATCAACCTCTGTCTGTGAGTAGGCATCCGTAATGCCATAACCTGCAATAGAGGTCGGTTTGCCACTGATGTTTGACCAATTGTGTGAATGGCTGTCGTTTGCAACAGCAGCGGTGATGGTCACGTTTTGCGTGCCATCAAAAATAACGCTCCCTGAGAGATCACCTCCAAGGGCAATGGTACGACCTGTTTGCAGCTGGCTCGCGCTCGCAGCATTGCCGCCAGTGTCCAGAAAGTTGGCTGGATCGAAGTCAAACTCTGTCCAGATCCTGCGCCATGGCTGCCAGTTTCCCGCGCCGTTCGGTGCTCCAGTGTTGTCAGAACGTCGACGAATTTTGAAGGCGTCACCGGCCCCGAAATGTGAAGCAATCTGAGTGCCGCGAGCAGTGCCATCTCCACCTAGGTTAGCAATGTGGTAGTAGCTGCCAGGAGGGTCGGTGGTATCTGCGGTGTTGTGCCTCGTAGAAAAAAACTGTCCCTGATCATAGGAATCAGCATCCACAGAACCGAAATGAAACTGAATGTCACCAGTCACATGGCCATGACTGGTGTCTGATTTTCCGTCAAGCGCAGCTTGCAACCCATCCACGTTGCTGATGATGTGGTTGTGGCTATCGTCATTTATTCCCAGATTGATAGAGACATTGCCGGTGCCATCAAACAACACTCCACCAGTCGCGTCGCCAATAACCGAGATCGAACGTGCTGTCGCGAGCTTGGTAGCGCTGACAGCGTTCTCTGTCGCCCCAAGCTTGCTATCAAGCGATGTTTGGAGACCCGAAACATCACCAATCGCGTGACCATGACCAGTGTCCGACTTGCCAGCCAGAAAGAAGTCGATCGAGGCGATTTGATAGTAGCGATCGTCATGCACAGTGCCGAGCGGCTCATAGCGCCCCGCCAAATTAACCACACCAGTCATGCCATCAACGCTTTGCACAGCGTTTGCTTCTTCGTCCTCAAAGGCATACGAGCCGTTCGACTGTTTTTTCAGCACTTGCCCTGTTGTTGCGCCGGCTGTGCTTACATCAGTCAGATCATTGAGTGCGTGACCATGCGATGACGAGGCTTTGCTATCGAGCGCTGCCTGCAGTCCCGAAATATCAATGATGTTGTGGCCATGGCTGTAGTCTTGAACTTGCGCAACCAATGACACATTGCCCGAACCGTCAAACATCACAGAGCCGGTCACATCCCCTGTTAGGGAAATCTGACGTGCTGAGGTCAGTCGATCAGCAGAAACCGCTGCAGCCGACGCATCAAGTTTGGTGTCGATCTCAGCTTGCGTCACATCTGCGCTAACAGTGAAGGTATAACCGTCCTGAACGACCTGAACCCCAGGGCCTTGCGCAATGATTGTATCTGCCTTTCGGCTGTACTGGTCAAAATCCAGGGCGTCGGTGCCTATCGTCTCTGGGCTGCTTGTCAGCACCCAACCCGTGTCAGCCAGCATGTCGCCTTCTTCGACGAAAGTGAACATGCCGCCACTGACTTCTGCGTTCTCATCTGCATCCTGTGTTCGTGTCCAAGCACTTGCAGCAGCTGCATACAAACCATTGTCAGCTGGATTGGTCTGGTTTTTCACCAGAACGCGATCGTTTGCGGCCAGCACCACGCCATCAATTGTTTGCAGGCCTGTCAGAGAGATGTTTGCTGTTGTGGCAACCCGCACTGACTGTTTGACATCAAGGCCACTGGCAACACTGTCCACATATTGCTTAGTCGCTGCCTCAAGCGCTGCTGTTGGGTCTGCTGCAAGCGCGAGGCTGCCTGTCATCGCCCCGCCAGAACGCGGGAGATAGGCATCAAGGCCTGTGATCTCAGCAGCATCATGGCTGTGCGCCTTAACATTGACCGGCGCACCAGAGGAAAGAACAGATTTCATTGAGGCTCCAAAAAGAAGAACCCCCCGGTATGGCAGCCGGGGGGCTCATGGAACTGTCGACCAAGACAGAGGACGACCCGATATGTCGCAAGTATCAGATCGTTGCATATATTGTCGGGTAACTGTCCCCGATCGTCAACATCTTGTGCGTATGCGTTTTGTTCCTACTATATTCCGATTAGGTTCCGCCTCACCGCACCAAACGCCAGTCTTCAGCAAGCATATCTGTTTGTGAAGCCAACCATGGAACCAAAGCCCCGTCCGCTGTTTTCATCGCTATGAATGGCTGCGGTGTTCCATCGGCTTCAGCATGATTGTCGTTTACAGAGAACATGTGATCGTTGTGGGGATTGACCAATCTCAGGTACATGCCCTTGCCATTCCAGCCGTGGCGCTCAAAGCGCTTGCCTTGCTTGAGGCCTTCTATAACCTCTCCGAAATTAAATCGTTCGTCCATGGTGTCTCCTTTCTGGACTACGCGGCGCCGCACATTTGCTGCGCCAGTTTCAGATTTTCGTGACTGATTTCGTAGGTGATGTCCCCGTGGTCACAGTGCTGCCTGGCCACCAAGCAAACATCGACAAAAAATTGATCGACAATGTAGCTCCGCTGCCTGACGATACTGGTGGTGGTGAACTGCAGACCTTCCAGAAAAGCGTCAAACTCGGCCCTGCTGCAGTCCCGCCACATGCTCATAGCTGCTCCCACACCCAAATCGACAAGACTGCGGTTAAGAACAAGGCAAGCCCGGTGTAACCCTCATCAAGAGCCCACCCGACAGACGCAATGCCGGCATTGAGAGCGCAGAGTTTTCCTAGAATGCGCCAACCATCGAAACGCCTAGTCCGCATTGGCGATCTCCAACAAAACATCTGCATGACACGGCAAGTCGAGCCGGCAGAAGCAAGCCAGATTCTTGCCTCTCAGTTCGGCCTTGATCTTCTCTACGATGTCGGCAGGGCCGCTTTGGGCTGCGTATTGTTCGTCCAGACCCAGCTTTCGTGCGTAACTAACGACCGCGGACAATTGCAAATCAGCCCCAACGTGGCCATGAAGCATCTTGTGGAACGCAACAACAGCTTGAGTTTGCGTATAGGGATGGCCAACAACAAATGGATTACCCCACTTGCCAGGGCGTCCGACATAGACTGTGTTTTCTGGCATACGCCAGCCTTTGGTCCGCTTGCGCTGAATTCTTCTGGGAACATGCAGCGTCATCTGTGCTTGTCCGAATTGACAATTGCTCTGTGAAAGTTACCCATAGCGGCAGCTGTGGTGATGACATGGTGTTTGAGTTTTTCACGATTACCGGCCCAATCAGCCAAAGACGCCTTGCCAAGCAGATGAACCGCCAATCGTATCCAGTCAGAAGCGTTCTTGTGCTGGTCGTGGCTTGCGCCCCAGCGTTCGACCTGGTGCGGCATCTCCAGCTTCACTGCCTTTACGAAATCCTCTATTTCTGGCGTATTTATCAACCTGTCCAAGCGATCGAGCTTCATCAGGAGCACTTCGAGCCTGCGATACTGCTTCTTCAAACCTTCACATTCAGCGTCATCACCCGCGCACATCTCTTCCATCTCGATTTGTTCGCGAACGTATGAGAGAGCTTTTTCGATGTCAGTCACTTGCTCACTCATCATTCCACCTGCCTGTGTGGGAGTTGAAGCTGCAAAGTTCTTTTTTTAACTTTTTCAGCACATAAGGCCTGCAACGCCGCAGACGACCCACCAGAGTATCTGCGAGGCCATCAGCCACACTGTCAGCTGCGTTCAAGGTAATCCTCGCTTCACGAACTGCATCCCGCATGAGCTCATACTTGTTCATGTGGCGTGTTCCTTGACGAAGCCAGCCGGGTAAAGCTCCTGCGGGTCGATGTGGCCAATAATCTTGTACTGCTCCCATGTGGATGGCGGCGCCATGGCAATACCACCACCTTCGAACAAGCACACCCATGACAGTCCAGTCTCGGTGAACTCTGTTTGCGGCACGCCCTCGCGCCAACCAGTAACTTGCAATTCGCCCTGGGTGATCATCTCACGGATGACTGGCATCACCACCCCGCCGCGGTGCGTGTCAATGTGCGTCGCGGCTGCGATAAATGCAGCAGCAATCTCCGTCATGTTGAGGGTTTTTTTCTTGCGCCGCCTGTTCTCCACATCCAGCTTCTTGACGATCTTGTTGGCAAGGTCGGTAACCACGTCCGCTCGCAGCTGCAGGGCAGGTTCTGTAACCTCTGGCTTTGGTTGTCCGAAGTACTTTTCAACGTCATTAAGGTGATTGTTGTCCATCTGGTCGATTTCCTTTTTAGTAGTGTAAACCTGTGTCAACCGGCCTCGGCGGTCGGCACACGCATTTTGCAGTAGAGCGAGAGCGCCTTTTGAACCATCTCTCGGGCAGTTCCGTGCTTGATGTTGTTGAAGTCTTCACAGTCCCTGAGCGGCTTGCCAAATACGATGGCGTCGCGGATCACATTGTATTTGATCTTGGTTGTTTTGAGAGCGCCAACCCATGCGACGTAGCGTTGCTCGGCTACTGCATCAGCTAGACGTTCGCCATCAGACCATCCGACTGTGGTGCGTTCTTCATAGCGAAACTGGCCAATACTCACCTCGCCATTTCTCAGACGATAACCACGACAGATAGCGTCAGCTGCTGCATACTCATCCGCACCGATCTGCCCACGCTTGAGCATGCGGAAAATCGGGCAGGACAAACGGTATTTCCGAGTATGTTTGGTGCCATGATCGCGTGGATCTTGGATGCCCTTGGCCAGATTGGTCGCCCTGTCCTCTGCGTTCTTCTTGTTTTGAGCAAGAATTTTGTATTCGACTGCTTTCTCGTAACTCAAGCCGTAGGATCTGGCGAGCTTCTCGGCGGATAGTTTGAGAGCATCTTTTGCAATCTTGCCAATGTAACTTTCTTTATTGCCCATCACACGCCCTTCATCGCCCATTTCTGGCCTTTTTCCGTAATGGACAGTGACCGGCTTTTGCCTTTGATTTTTGACATCATTCCTCGGTCTATCAGTCCGTCGATCAGTCGTGCGACTTTGGACTTGGATTTTGCTCCGATAGCCCGCTGGATTTGCTCGTAGCTTGGTGAATGACCTTCCTGCTCAACGAACAGGTGTACATGCACCAGCACCTCAGCTTGATTGGGTGTAATCATTCGTTATTGCCTTTCGCAAAAGTCCCGCCAATTCCATATGTTTGATTGCCGCGAACAGCGGCGTTTAGGCTTTCAAGGCGCTTGGCTTGTTGCCCTTCACTGAAGCCTTCTTTTTTTCCGTCTTTTTTTCCGACGAAATAGCCTTCCGTGAAACCTTCGTCAGTGCCCACTTCGTAAGCCGCTCGAACAGCTATCAACATCAGACCGACTGCCGCGGTTCCTGCAATCATCAGCAACAGAGACCATTCCCCCAATTCCATGCTTTCCATTAGCCTGCCTTCTTCTTTGGTTCTGTGATGAGCCGCCATGTAGCGTGGCTCTCGTAGATTTCGGCTGGGATATATTTGTTGAAGCGCAGCCAAGGATTTGGTCCGTGCTTTGTTTCATCCCAATTGTTTTTCAGATGTTGCTGCCAGAACTGGCTGCTTGGATCACTGAACAGGCGCTGCCAGTCAGCGAGGCTGCTTTTGTCAAATACCCATTCAGCTGGTTTCTCGACGCCTGGTCCTTTAAGAAGCCCCCCTGCTTCGCGAACAGGTTTGTCAAAATAGTTGAATGAGCTCACCAGCTTTTCAGCAAGACGAAGTGAGGCTGATCTGGCCTCTATGACCTCTCGAATAATCTTCTCTTGTATGCCGGCAGCAAGCCAATGGGCCACAGGTCTGCAATCGACAGGCTCGGTGAAACCGATTAGGCGCCCCAGATCATCACATAAATTCAAAAAATGCGCGTCGCGCAAGTAGCGCGATATTTCAGAATAAGACTCTGTAGAAGATGAAGGTTTAAGTGTTCCCGTGTTCCCGTGTTCCCGTTGTATCGAACCCGTATCCATACCCCTATCGGAACCACTATCGATAGGGCTATCAGAGGCCTTTGAAACCTCTTTGTCGCCAGCCTCTAACATGATGTTTAGATAGGCTTTTTCCTGTTTTTCCTCTGCCTTCTCCTGCAAATGGGCATTGAAGATGTCAACCATCTTGTCGCGCAGTTCACAATCAGGAAGCGATTCCACACATTTGCGAGCTCCCATGGCGTGCTTGATGTTGGTCAGCGGATTGAAGCGGAAAAAGTCCACAATCAGGACAATTTCAAGGTCTCTGTCATAGTGTATGAGACCGCTATCTATACCCCTATCCATAGCCCTATCGAAGTCCTCCGGGGCAATGTCCAGATCAATGGGTGCGTATATGGTAGGCAGGTTATAACAGCCGATCGAGTTGCGGTGCTTGCAGGTGTGCAAATAGCAATACACCAGCTTCGACACAGGATCTCCCATGCTGCGAAAGCGCTTGCTGTGCCACAGGGACTTGCTCAGCAGTCCAAACTCAAACTTTTTTGTCCTAGCCATGCACATCCCTCAGTTCCGGCAGATAGAAACGACGAATGGCGAAAAACACAGTAATTCGTGTTGGGGGGCAGCGGTGATGAGGCTCCAAGAATTCCAACAAATCAGCATACGCGAGCGGGCGCATGTGCTCCGGCACAGTATCGTCAATGTGCGACAAGTGCTCATCAGCGCGATTTACAGCCTCTGCAGCCGTGACAACCTCTTGATACCTCATGCGCCCCCTCCTGCGAACAGAGGGCCAAGATCATCATTAGGCTGATCGACACCACCAACGATGCACAAATGACCTCTGAGGCGCGATGCGGCGAGCTCTGCGTATTCTGGCTTCAATTCGATGAGTATGGCTTGCCGCCCAAGGTTTTTGGCAGCCAACCCGGTTGTGCCTGCACCCCCGAATGGGTCAAGCACCATACCACCTGGCGGGCATCCGGCAGCAATACACCTACGTGCCAATTCTTCGGGGAAGGTTGCAAAATGTGCGCCTCTGAACGAGCGAGATGGAATCTCCCACACTTGAAACCGTGCAGGCTCATAATTTCGCAAGTTTCGTTTCTCTACTGGCAAACTCAGTGCTGCCTCGATAGACGGCTTGCGCTTGACAGCGCCGTCTGCTTCCCCTGCCATTTTTCTGCTGGATGCATCCACATGATCTTTTGCCGGCCCCCGGGTAGCGCTACCACCATTTGCACGGTGCTCGGCTTCTTCCTTCATCACCGTTTTGCTCACCCGAGCATGAGTGTTTTCGCTTGTCGGTCTCTTGACAGTTTCCTTGTCCCAGAAGTAGCGGCGCTCTTTGGTAAACATGAAAATCTTTTCGTGACTGGTGGCTGGTCGGTCGCGCACTGTGTCCGGCATGGGGTTTGGTTTTGCCCAGATGATCTCACTGCGCACATACCAGCCCCACTCTTGCATCTTGATGGCGAAGCGATTGGGCATCATGCAGAGGTCTTTTGGCTTGCGCACGCCGCCAATGGTTGAGAATGGCTTGTTAGTGAATGTGCGATCGTCTTTTCCAGTGCGAACCCGGCCACCCTCGCCTGTCTTGTGACCAGCGGGCGTGGTGGCATAGCAGTCGCCATAATTCACAAAGCACACGCCGCCAGGTTTCAGCACCCTGTGGATCTCGGCAAATACTTCGTTCACCATCACCTCTAGGTGTTCCTCAAGGGTTGCTTCCATGCCAAGCTGACCTTCAACCCCATAGTCGCGCAGCCCCCAATAAGGAGGACTGCAAACTACGCAGTCGACACTCTCATCTTCCATTTCAGCTAGACGTTTGCGAACATCGCCAACCAAAATCACGACATCGCTCACAGGATCACCTCCTGCACTTCAATGCCGAGCATGCTGCTCATGATTGCTTTTTTGAGCCGATAGAATGGGTTCAGTCGAGTGACCTTCGATTTCACATCTTCAACCACGTACTCGCCGGTTGCGACCTCGATGTAAGACGAGTCAGCTTCGTACTTTGCAATACGCTTGCCTTCGTATCGAATAACAAGCCGCCCATCATCGAACTTGAACACAGGATGAACTTCTAGATCCCGAATTTCACCCAGCTGCTGGCGAACTTTAAGGTAACAGTACCGTTTGAATTCCTTGTCGCTATCAAAGGTGAAACCATCCGCTTCAACTTTGCGGTTGTTGTACTTGCGGCGCTTTTTCTTCTTTTTAGCTGCCTCGTTCACCTGGTAGTCTGCCGCAGAGATGTGTTCCATTAATCCACCTCCTGCCCATTGCGCTGCAATCGAAGAATGGTTGTCTCAATGTCGTTCGTTGGCTTGCGAAACTCTTGATATGCCTTGAATAGCTGCTCCCTCCTGGCGGGCGAAAGTTGCTCGACACCTTCAATGTCCTTGGCTTCGTTCATTAAGTTTCCGAACGCTGCGCCGGCTTTGAGAAGCAGCTGCAGGAAAGTCTTTTCCGTGGGCCTCTCGTCGAACGCTCGCGAACGCCGATACCAATCCGCAAAGGGTGCCTCGCCCGATTTTTCGACACATGCTTTGTCCAGTGCCCTCTCTTGCTCTTGATTGGGCGTAACTTTCGGGCGTGAAGGGTCTGCCCAAGCCCTGACAGTTGAGGTGCTCCGGTCAACAATGTTGGAGGCATGGTCGGCAGTCAGGATCTCTATGACGCGGGCGGCTGGATATGATGGGCAGAGTATGTCTCTTGGCATCTGCAAGGTCATTTCAATATTCCGTTGTAAAAAAGTCTGTCAGTTACAATTTCTTTGGACTCAATCCTGTGTCAGAATTTTCACATGGATTGATCGGCTACGCGCAGCGCGCCACGGGGTCTTCTGGATACAAATCTGGCCGCAGCTGCCCTCGTGAAACACCGGTAAATTCCTCGACTGCCAGCACATATTTTGCGCTGCATTCGCCTTTGGTTTGCATGAGGCTGATCGCCGCCTGAGAACAGGAGAGTTGAAGGGACTTTGCGTATTTTGAATTTGAAACACCCTCCGCCAAGGCAGATTGGGAACCAGCGCGGCCAACTGCCAAATCCATCCCCGCTCGCTTTATTTTTTTGATTTCTTCGATGTTCAACATGGAGTGATCCTTTCCAGTGCGAATAATAACAAGTTTTCTTGTAATCACAACTAGTATTGTTGTGGTGCTCCGCTACAAGTTTTGTTGTAGACAGCAGTCAAAGGGGATTGTTGGATGTCGTTAGGGGCACGGGCAAGGGCACGCCGAGAAGAACTCGGACTAACGCAAGAGCAACTTGCCAAGTTGGTCGGTGTAAGTCAGTCCGCTGTATGGTTGCTGGAAGCCGATAGGACTGCAAAACCTAGGTTTATCGTGGAATACGCTGAAGCCTTGAAGACATCTACCGAGTATCTCCTGCAAGGCAAAAAGTCAGAGGTTCCTGGCAGACTGGACCTCAACAACGGCATTGTGGCCGAAATTATTTCAGCCGAAGGTTACAAGGAAACTGGCAGACCGGCGATAGACTTGCTGATTGTTGGGCAGAAAGATGAAGAAGCTCCAAGCCTGTTTCGGTTTGGTGTCATCGGCGACCAGATTATTGTGACGCCAACCGATCATAAAGATAACCGAACGGCTGCCCTTCCCTATTATCCTCAACAAGACTGGCACATCGGTGAGGTGGGCTCAGGCGAGCAAAAACACAGTTTTTGCATAGTGGGCGTCGTTCAGGCTCTGACAATTCCAAGCAACTTGCTCTAGTATCAACCCGAACCTTCTTTACATGGCTAACTATTGCTGAATTATTCGCCATAAACGTGTACCCCACAATCAAATTATATCGTAAGGGTTTAGTGGTGGCTTCTCAACTATAGACATCCATACTTTTTTGCCAATTTGACAATTTTATTAATTAGGTACGTCTTTGCTTTTGGGGTTTTGCGAATGTTTTGTTAACACCGGCTCAATTGGCACCAGCCCGCAGCGCTGGGCCGCTTGTACGAGCGCAATTCTTTTCACTCCAACGTCATTTGGAATTTTAAAGGCTTCAAACAAGGCGGTTATCTGCTTTTCAACTGCAATGCGCGTGACATTGAAGTGATCTGCTATTTCTTGGTTTTTGTGACATTCCATGACCATCGAAAGGATCTCGCGCTGTTTTTGAGTCAGCGCCGGCGCATGGGGCAAAACCTCGTAAACCTCTGAGTGCTTGGCTTCCTTCATAATCGCAACGCGGGCACAGCGCGCCATTTCCAGCCTGTCCGTCCGCGATAAGCCCACCGCACTACCTTTTGGCCCGGCCATATAGTGATAACCGAGTGTAATGTTCGGTGTAAGTGTCCAAACTATCATACCGTCTTCCAGGCCAAATATTTGCGCCGCTTCCTGGTACATTTGCTGGGCGTGCGTGTTGGCTCGGATCATTGCGCGGCAATCATCCCAATAGACGATCTCAAATTCGAAGGATTTTAACAGTAGTATTATTGGGTCCACGTGTCGAAAACCGCGACGCGAGTAATGTAGCGGCCATTTGTCACCCGGCAACGTGAACAGCATTTGCTTTTCCATGCGCTCGGTCCCCACCGGGATTTCCCCAAGAAACATGGAAGTGAAGCCCAGCTGTGTGGCGGCATCAAAAGCGATGCGGGCGGCAAAACCGGGCTCTGATACTCTATCTAATTTTTCTTCTGCTTGCTGCCAGTCAACTAATGCCAAACGGGTATCCCTTGGACGCTACTTCTGCCTTCGTTCGACCCCCAATCCCATGCAATGCACTCTGTCACTAACTCGTTAAATTTGTCATAACCATCCAACTTGTTTTCAGCCGTCTTCACGATGCCGCGCACCTCATGGATTCTTTCAGGATGATGCACTAACCAGCGGTTGATCACAAATAGTTCCTCGGGAGAGTACCCGATTTTGGCTGGTGCCAGTGCGTCTTCGGCTCGTTGAAGTTGCCCAGCGCGATACTGTCGATTTCGTCTGGTGAGCTCGTTGACCTGTTCGTGCAACTCTATCTCCACAAGAGTACTCTCGCCATCCGGTAGGTCCCTCTGCAAAAACTTTTCTCGGGCACCGATCTCCCTGAAGGGCCATTCCGGTGGCATTTTGCGCAAAAGCCCGGTGTCGGAAACTGCAACCAAGCGCTTAGCACCCTGCCCCAGCAAGTATTCGTACATACCGATCATGAGCACGCGAACAGCTGGGTGCCCTTCCCAGCGCCATTTGTCGTCTGTGACTAACAGCCGGAACATTTCCCAAGTCTCTTGGCAAAAAGGATATGGGCGATATTCTGGGAGGATTCTGCCTTTGTGACTTTCCTCAAGGAACGTGCCCAAGCTAGTAGGCATCACCCGAATGGAAGCTATCACCCTGCCCTCATCGATGACTGCAATATAGCTTGCCGTTGGACCATCATACTGGTCCACTTCAATGTGGAAAAAGCTCTCCAATTCGAACCAACCGCGGGCTTGAACAAAGTACTCATAGCGCTGGCGATGTATTTGCATAAGGTACTTGCCGAACAAGTGGCGGTTGCGATGATCGATGAGGTAAATCATGTGATGGCTCCCTTCCCGGGAAACCATACACACCAAATTGCACTTGTGAACTACCCGCCCGGGTACTGGCTAGCCGCGCAACGTTATCAGTGAGTGACGCAAGCCAAGAAACACCGCGTCATCACGATTAACAGCGCCCGTCGTCTCGTAAATTTTTGCTACCCGTTTTTTGATCCCGTCCGGCGTGATCGGGTTGCCGTCTTCATTGCTGATAACCTCTGCAATGCTGGCATTGCTCATACCCTGGGCCATCAACTGCAGCACCCGCACATGATCCGTGGGCAGATCCCCGGCGCCCAACAAAGCAAGGTTGCCCTCTACTTCCATAACCCGGATATGCATGCGCTTCGCTCCCGCGGCCATGACAGCTAGGTCTTGCTGGCTTGGCTTGAACCTCGCGCCCGCGACACTGAAAATTGTAATTGAACCATCCGCATTGGTGATCGGGAAAACCGCTCCCTCGTCTAAACCCATATGGGCTGCCTCCGCCAAAATGACTTTACTGTCATCCGGCCAGTCTACCTCACTCCATAATACGGGCAATTCCCAATTCGAATGGGCTACAGCCTTTAAGAGTGCCGCATCCTTGTACAAAAAATTTCGCCTCGTGTAATGCAGGGGCCATGGATGATCAAAGCAGCCGTAAGGGTTCATGGGCTTTAGGTGTCGCTTGCCTTCAACCATGCGGCCAAAGGTAAAGCTCGTAAAGTAAACCGCATTAAAGACCGCCAGAAATGATGAAAAAATCCCGTGCAACTCTAGCGCATCCGTCGTTTTATCGAGATCTCGTTGTAAACTTTCCAAAAGCATATCGTGGCCCTCACCTTCGGTTTTCGCTTCAACTGGTAGTTGCTGAATAGCACCACAGCGCGCACCTCATGGCAACTATGGAACTCCGTAGTTTTTTGAATAATAAGTATTCTTGTTGACTTTATTAGTTTTCTTGTTATCGTCAAATCACCGCAGCGGTAACGGGGCCTGCATATCAGCACACGGTTCGATTGCTCAGTTATTTGCCAGCGGGTCGCAAAGACCAACCTGCCGACACAACTGGCTACCGGGTCTGCGACAATGGGAAAACGGGGAAGCTTTGTGACCGCAAACGCAAATGAAATGATCGAAGAAGCCGCCAACAAGCGAAGACTTGATGCCCTGAGTATCAATGATTTTGATGGCAGTCTTGAGCAGGAGAACTGCGCAAATATGGACGCTTTTGTCGAACAGGCCAAATCGTTGCTCAACCGAAGCCAAGCTTCCCTCGACGCCCTCGGAGACAACATGTGTGAGGCCTTTCGCGAGTCCGCGAAAAACTTTCACGAAGACCTCGAAAGCGCTGTGTCGTGGATTGAGGCTCAAGCGGAATATTACTCCGCCCGCGCAAGGGGCGAGGAATGAACCCTGTTGTCAGAGAACTAAAGCGCATGGGGCCGTTTGGTGCCGTGAAAATGTTGGGAACCGCGGTCTTTGGCCTCCTGTTCTTCTACGCCAGCTACATGCTGCTGGCCATCATCTTCGTGGCTGCCGGATTGCCCCTAAACTGAAGGAAAGACTGTTGACCAACATCACCAAAGACGAACGCAAGAACTGGATAGGCGGCAGTGAAATCGCTGCGCTGTTTGGTCTCTCGCCTTACATGTCAAAGTTTGATCTTTGGCATAGAAAGAAGGGCACCCTGCCCGAGCCTGATCTGGACAATGAGCGTGTTCGGGCAGGTAACCACCTTGAGCCTGCAATTGCAGACTGGTTCAAAACTGAAACTGGTATCGCCGTGCGTCGTGTCCATCGTTACATGGAACACCCGACGGTTTCGCAGTTCGGCACCAGCCTCGATTATGAGACAGTGACCGGCCACCTGCCAGTCGAAATCAAAAACGTTGACGGCCTCATTTTCCGCGACAAGTGGGAAGCAGATGGTGACATCATCACTGATGCGCCCATGCACATCATCCTGCAGCTACAGGCACAGATGGCATGCGCGGGTAAAGACCGGGGCTATCTGGTCGCATGTGTGGGTGGCAACAAGCTTTATTACATGGAAGTGGCTGCCAATCCGGGTGCGATTAAGCGCTTTGAGAGCGAGGTTGAGCAGTTCTGGGCATCCATCCGAGAGAACCGGGCACCTGAGCCTGACTTCACGCTGGATGCAAGTTCTATAGCGGTCTTGTACCGCGATGCGAGCGATGCCGAAATCGACATGACCGGCAACAATCTGCTGACCTCTCTTGTGCATGACTACAAGCAGGCTGCGGACGAGGAAAAAGCTGCCAAAGCGCTCAAAGCAGCCAAAAAGGCTGAAATCCTCACCATCATCGGTGACGCCAAAAAGGTCAAACTGGACGGTTTCACCATAAGTGCAACAACCACCAAAGAAGCGCATGTGGAGGCTCACACCAAGAAGGCCTTTCGCAATTTCCGTGTGACTGCGGTGAAAAACAAGGAAGCGAAAGCAGCATGAACACGGCGGTAGCAAAAAAACAGGACATCGCGAATTTGGCCGTGCCAACTAAGGGTGAACAAGACTTTGCTCTAGTCCAGCGGCGAGCCACAGCGCTCTCACAATCCAGCATTGTGCCCGAACATTTCCGGGGCAAGAAGGCTGACTGCATAATTGTCATCAATATGGCAGACCGATTGGGTGCCGACCCATTGATGGTTGCGCAGAACCTTTACATTGTTCACGGCAAGCCGGGTTGGTCCAGTCAGTTCCTGATCGCGACCTTCAATCAAAGTCCAGACTACGGTCCTTTGCGTTACGAATTGAGAGGTAAGGAAAACACAGATGCGTGGTCCTGTCGCGCAGTAGCACGAGAGAAAGAAACTGGAGATAAGCTTGAAGGCCCTTGGGTTTCAATAGCCATGGCGAAGGCCGAAGGGTGGTTCAACAAGAAGGGAAGCAAGTGGCAGACCATGCCCGAACATATGCTTCGTTTCCGGGCTGCTGCATTCTTTATTAGGACCACTGCCCCTGAAATCAGCATGGGCCTGCATACCGCTGAAGAACTGCATGATGTGATTGATGTCACACCAAATGCCAACGGCGTTTTTGAGCAGGAACCTCAAGGCGTTGCAGATAAGCTTAATGCATTTGCTGATGCTGGCAGTGAGCCCGAACCTGCAATTGATCAGCCCACGGCAGTTGATGCCGAGATCGTCGAAGACGATGCACAAACCTCGAACGATGCTGATCATGACTTTAGCCACTTTTGGCAGGACTGGATAGGTGCAGAGCCCATGCAGGACTCTGAGGTGTTTGATGATATGGACCGCCAGCTGAAACTCGTCGAGTCTGTGGTGTCCATTGGTGCATTACACCGCGTTTTTGCCACCCAGGCACCAGCCATCTCAAATTTCGATCAGAAGGATCAGCTGCTGCTTCGTGGCGCCTACAACCGGCGCGCAAAGGAGATCGGCGAAGCTGATGCCTCTGTGGACGTGAGCGACTACGAACAGTAGCTGGCTCCACAAGTGGCGGGGCGAACCCAGCCCCAGACAAAGACCCTATTCGCTCCGCCACAACTGTCCAACGCCAATAGAAGGAAGAAGTACATGCAAGCCGGACACACAACACAGCATTCACACCCATCTGTGCGGGCCGAGAACAAGATCAAGGGCATTCGCGACGGATTGGAAACCAGAGTGATGGATGCACTCGGCTCCAAGGGTGACATGACCAACAGCGAGCTCGCTGAATACTTGAGGCACAACCCCCGCGGTGTGCAGCCCCGCACTAGTGAACTTAAAGAGCGTGGCCTGATTTTTGACACTGGTGGCCGGCGTCAAAACGCATGGGGCAATAACGAAATTATCTGGTCGGTTTCGGCCAAGAAAAACTGATTGGGGCGCCCGCTTCCGGCGATGTTAACGGTGCATCGTGAATGTCTGACATGGCTAAACCAACCGGTCCCAATATGGAGACGTTGCCGGCTGGTGGTGCTGAAACCCAGGGCGCATCAATTTAGCGGGCAATGTCAGAAAAACCGCGTCAGGCCACGAGACGGCCAAGGCAAAGCGAGGGAACCGGAATGAGCCGGTGAAGACGTGGCGCCGGTGCAGGTGGAAGCCCTGCGAGGATTTGTAGAGGTGCGAGTGTGGGCGAGTACAAGGCAGAGATTGACCCACTGAGTTAGGCGCCACCAGTCCGCAAACGTAGGCCACGGAATGCGGAACCCTTCTCTGCAGACATGGGTGGGAGAATAGCAACCCATGACAGGCGGGCGAAAATCCCGCCACCTAACTCGGGTGTTCTGAGTTTGTGCGCGTATGCCGCTGAAAACCGGAGAGCGGACGCCTAAATCGCGAGGGCTTACAGCCGGGAGTTACACGACCTGGCCGCGCACAAACTGAGAACATCACCATTAGGGAGAAACAACATGGTGCAAGTAGGCGGCGTTGCCGGCGATCAGATCAGAAGCTTCATAGAGCGTATCGAGCGCCTTGAAGAAGAAAAGAAGGGTCTCGGAGAGGACATCAAGGAGGTTTACGCATCAGCGAAAGCAGTGGGTTTCGACACCAAGGTCATGCGCAAGGTGATTTCGCTGCGCAAGTTGGATCCTGCTGATCGCGCCGAACAGGAAGCCCTTCTTGATGTCTACATGCACGCGATCGAAGGCGGCGCCTCGACAGAATCCGAGAGTGAATAGGTGGCGTGCATGACCGAACTTGAAAAAAGAGTGCGTACGGCAGGACTTGAAAATGCGGTGAACACCGTAGTCTTTGCCTGTCATGGAGCAGCCAAATCTGCTGGCTGGTGGAATGATCTCGAAACTGGCCAACCACTACAGCGCAACGTGGGTGAGAGCTTGGCGCTTATTCACAGCGAGATCAGCGAGGCCATGGAGGGACACCGAAAAAGCCTGATGGATGGCCACCTGCCCCACCGCTCCAACTTCGAAGTAGAGCTTGCTGACGCCGTAATCCGCATCGCGGATCTGGCAGGAGCTCATGGACTCGACCTCGGTGGTGCTCTTCGTGAGAAGCTGGAATACAACGCCAGACGCGCTGATCACAAGCGAGAAAACCGCTTGAAAGATAACGGCAAAAAATACTGAGCGCTGCGGCGCACAATCCAACCGTCGACCAAAACAAGGACATCACATGCTTACCCTTTATTTTGATACTGAAACCACCGGCCTTCCCGTCTATGGGGAGAGAAGTGCTCACCCGCGACAACCCTTTTGCGTGCAGCTTGCCTGCCAGCTGGTGTGCAAAGAGACCAGCAGAACAGTCAACTCCATCGCGGTGATCATCGACAATGACGTTGATGTGCCATCTGGCGCCGCCAAGGTGCATGGCATCACCCGCGAAATGGCGAAGAAATATGGCGTCTCGCCGCAATATGCCTTCGCATCTTTCATGGAGCTTGCTGACAAAGCGGACACTATCGTTGGCCACAATGTGCAATTCGATCTGCGCATCATGAAAATCTATGCCGAACGTGTTGGTCTGCGTGAGCCACTTGAGGCTGTGTTGGATGGCAAGTTGGTGGAATGCACCATGTTTATGGCCAAGCCCATTGTCAAAGCACCACTCACTGAAAAGCAACAACGTGCCGGCATGCGCGGCTTCAAAAGCCCTCGTCTTGAAGAAGCTTACCGCCATTTCTTTGGCAAAGAGCTCGAAAATGCCCACGACGCCCAGGCGGATGTGGACGGCTGCAGAGAAGTTCACCTGCGCATGCTGGCACTGGCAGAAAACTCTGAAGAAAGTGCCGCCTGACGCACAGGCATCAGCCACCTGTCGACCAACTTAGGAGCAGTAACCATGACCAAAGGACCAGACCCCATCGACATCCATGTTGGGCAGCGTGTCCGCGCTCGCCGCAAAATGCTTGGGTTGTCGCAAACTCAACTGGGCGATGAGCTCGGGGTGACCTTTCAGCAAGTTCAGAAGTATGAACGCGGCACCAACCGTATTGGCAGCAGCCGATTGTTCAAGGTGAGTAGTACTCTCGATGTGCCAATTGCTTACTTCTTTGAGGGTGCCGAAACAAAATTGCCTGGGTATCAGCAGCAAGAAGCCGTATCCGAAAACGCAATGGAGCGAGAAGAAACCCGCGAACTGGTGGACGCCTATTACCGCATCGCGGACCCCCGCATTCGCACGAAGATCATAGGTCTCGCTCGCCTGCTCGGCAGCGGCGTCGACGAATACGGAATGTGAAGCTTATGCACGTCGCGCCAATAACAAAAACTCGCAAAATCCGGCATGCCCACCTGTTTTGTGGCCTTGGTGGTGGCGCACGAGGCTTTAACCGCGCCTCGCCGCGGGTCGCCAATATGCAGGCAAAGTTTGTCTGTGTGGGCGGCATCGACTCAGATGTCGGCGCCATCCGCAACTTTGAACGCATTGCAGGCGTAAGAGGCACGGTCATGGACCTGTTTGACCGCCAGCAGTTCATTGAATTTCATGGCGAAGCGCCCGACAGAGACTGGAAGGAAGCTACACCGGATGACATCCGCAAGGCCTTTGGCCCGCAGGTTGATGTCATGTTCCTTTCAGCCCCCTGCAAAGGCTTCTCAGGCCTGCTGTCGTCGAAGAAATCGAAAACGGATAAGTACCAGGCACTGAACAGACTGACCTTGCGCGGTGTTTGGCTTGCACTGGAAGCCTACAAAGATAATCCGATTCCGGTGATCTTGTTTGAGAACGTCCCCAGGATCCTAACACGCGGCAAGTGGTTGCTTGATCAGATCATGGCGCTACTGCGCTCCTACGGCTACAGCGTAAACCTCGACACCCACGATTGCGGCATCATTGGCAATCTTGCTCAAAGCCGCAAACGGGCGTTGCTGATAGGTAGACATATCGAGTCTATTCCGCCATTCATCTACCAGCCGCGAGAGCACAGGTTGCGCGGAGTTGGCGAAGTAATTGGCAAGCTGCCCCTGCCCGGCGACCCGATTGCCGGCAGCATGCACCGCGTTCCCTCTCTGCAATGGAAAACATGGTTGCGGCTGGCACTGGTGCCAGCTGGCAAAGACTGGCGTGCTCTGAATGACCTAGCCGTTGTCGATGGCAATTTGCGTGACTTCGGTATCGTTCCGGAAATCCCGCTACGCGACAATGCGCTTGGTGTAAATGATTGGGACGACACAGCACCAGTCATCACGTCGCACCGCGCACCAGGACAAGGCAGGTTTTCAGTCGCAGACCCGCGGCCACAAGATGGCTGGCATAATGATGTTTTGGGTGTTCGTGGATGGGACGATGCTGCGCGAGTGGTCGCCGGTGCCAGTCGCCCTCATAATGGGGCGCATAGCGTCGCAGATGTTCGTTATGGTGATAGGGACCGGGACAGCACGCTTGGCGTTAAAGAGTGGGAACAGCCGAGCGGCACCATCCAAGCGAAAAATGGCCCAACCAATGGCGCCTTCTCTGTCGCTGATCCTCGCCCAAAGGAACAAGCCAACCAGACCTATCAGCAATATGGCGTGAACAAATGGCACGAGCATATTGGCACAGTTTCTGGCCAATCCGCACCAGGTGGCGGCGCCCATTCAATCGCTGACATTCGGATTGAGGGCAAACCACGGTTCAACAATGTATTCAAGATTGTTCCCTTTGACGGCACTGCACCAGCCGTTGCCGGTCCGGGTGGACCCGCGGGCGGAGTAGCAGTTGCAGATCCGCGTCCGTCAAGCAAGAAGGACTACACAACGACAAAGTACAAAGTGACACCGTACGACAATTGCAGCCGAGCAGTGATAGGTGCCAGCACAACTGGCGACGGCGCCTTTGCGGTTGCTGATCCGCGACCCAACTGGGGCAACCAACGCCACAGCAACATCTTGCGCGTCACACCCTTTGATGAGGCAGTGGGCACCATAGCGGCCAATGCACACAGTGTGACCGGTGGGCAAGCCTGCGTGGCGGATAAACGCAAGAATTATCAGACAGGCGGACATTACGGCGTGGTCGATTGGGAACAATCTGCATATGCCGTCAGCGGTTCGGCGTGTCATGACAATGGCTTCAATTCTGTTGCCGACCCGCGAGACGCAGACTTGGACGTATCTGAATTGAGCATGCCAAAGCCAAATGAAAGGCTTGTATGCCGCATCATCGCAACAGATGGCACTTGGCACCGCCCATTCACGACCCTCGACCTGGCGGCGCTGCAAAGCCTGTTTGAGCCAGAAGAAGTCTTTTTCAAAGAAGAAACCGAACATGGAGAGGTGTGGCGGTGCCGCGAGCACTTCGACCTTGATGCATCCAGCGATGTAACCAAGCGCGAATGGATTGGAAACATGGTCCCCGGCGCCGCAGCCACAGGCATCGCTGAGACCATTGGCGAGACCATCATGCTGGCAGATATGGGCGAATCCTTCTTCCTGAGTCCGAAAGAAATCTGGGCAAAGCCAGCTGCGCTTGCGCTCTCGGTAGACAATGATCAGACCGCGTTTCGGTTGGATAATGAGAGGGGTGACAAGGAATGAATACCCTTCGCTTTTTGGCAGCCACGCGGCGCGTTCTGAATGAGGTCAGTTTTCCCGGTTATCGGTTCCGTCTTTCAGAAGCCAATGACCACCTAATATTGCAGGTTGAATGCGACGATACATGCAATGTCACAGGCAAAAAAATCCATTGGAAAGGCCGCAAGTGGCGACTTTCTCTGCACATGACAAAATCGGAAATCGTGCAAACAGCCTTTAAAGCTGTTCTGACAGCAGTCGAGCACGAGACCCGCGAGAACTTCACCTACAAAGGCGCATCCATCTTTGACCCACACTATGACGTTGATCGTCTGGTGGAGCTCAGAGAAAGCGAAAGCGCATTGGAGGTCAGAATTGCCCGATAAACCTGCTGGAACTCAAACTGAATTCGAGTGTGCGCACTGTGGTGAGACAGGTTCGCAACCAACAGGTGCCGTGAACCGCGCCAGAAAGAAAGGCTTGAACCTTTATTGCAGCAAGCGGTGTTCAGGTCTCGGTCGTAGGACGGGAAAAACGCAGGAGCAACTAAAAGAAGAAAAGCGCCTGTACGACGCCGAATATCGAAAAAAGAACCGCGAACTTTTGAAAGCCAAAAAGGCCGCATATCACGCGCGCTCTTATGATCCTGCCAAGGCGGCTGTGGATCGCAAAAAACGTGCTGCTGCACATGCAGAATATTGCCGTCAGCCAGAATACAAAAAATGGAAAGCTGAGTACGACCGAAAGTATCGCGCCAAGAAAGAATATGGCGAGTTCTGGGAAGCGTTTTTAGCGCTCCAGGATCTGGATGCAGAGATAGCCAAACATGCCACTCGGTACGAACTGGATCTTGCGAACGGCAAACTAGGAAAAAGTCAAAAAAGGAGACGACAATATGTCAAACAAATTAACTGCACAAAACATGAAATCGGCCCTGTGGGAGACTTTGAACGCTGTTAAAGAGGGCACAATGGAGCCAGCACAAGCGGACGCTATCGCTACTCAAAGCCGTGAAATTTTGCGCACTACCAACACACAGTTGCGCGTCGCTCAACAAGCTAAGCGGTCCGTCGCAGCCGACGTTATTGCCTTCGCAGAATCCTGAAACCTGGGCCACGGCAATGACACCAAATCCCGAGCGAAAACACTGTGATGACAGCCAGCGCAATAGAGAGCGTGAATTAGGTGCTGGTAAGAGTGGTGTGAGTAGGCCAGCTGCCGGGCGGTCGGCAGTCCCTAGCTGTTCCGGGGAAAGGGCAGCGGGTGTGGATGGCACCGGTGACGGTGCCATCCATCCACCCTTCACCATTCAAGAATTGTACGATTTGTAGGCGCCCGCAACACAGTCAAACCCAAGCTCAGAGGAAACCGGACATGGATGAGATTATCAGTGAAAGCTTCCACACTGCTCGCAAAGCTCACATCTGCGAAAACTGCACTAAACCGATCGAACCCGGCCAGCGGTACAGATACCGATACGGCAAGGTTGAGGGCGACCTGTACACCGTGAAGGAACACGAAGAATG
The DNA here is from genome assembly GCA_947500295.1 of uncultured Kordiimonas sp. Taxonomy (GTDB): domain Bacteria; phylum Pseudomonadota; class Alphaproteobacteria; order Sphingomonadales; family Kordiimonadaceae; genus Kordiimonas. The sequence goes on along the minus strand of CANMRM010000006.1, from coordinate 250,333 downwards.
TGTTGCCTTCTGCAACAGGTTGATTGACGAAGGTTATGCCGACGACACCTACCCCTACATATCAGATTGGCCGAGAACATTTGATCGCTATGAATTGCCAGACGATCTTTGGGAAGCGCGCGCACGCATCATGGGGCTGCACTGGCCACCGCTAGATGAGCGGACAGCGAGGCAGCGTGCGTGGAAACGCTTGAAGGCGTGGTGGAGGTCTCTGTAAAATGAACAAAGACATCACCGAACAGTTTCAGAATGAAATTGCCAAGCACCAGATGATTGTTGAGGCAGACGATGACGCGGGTAACCGCAGACTGTTTTTCGGTCGGCCAGGCACGATGATTATGCATTTCCGCATCATCACCTTCGCAGATTATCTGGTCTACACAGGCGATATGGGCTCGTTCATCTTTCGGCGCCAGAAGGACATGTTTACGTTCTTCAGGGGAGAGAGTTGGAGCCCTCGTTACTGGTCAGAAAAACTGGAAGCAACTGACAGGTGTGATGGTTTTCTGGACTTTGAACATGACCACGCTATGGCAGGTATTCGCTCTCACATTGAACACCTGCCCGAAACTGACAGGCTGACAATCGAATCCCATTTTGATGATTATTATCTGACAGAGCTCGAATTCTTAGAGGCAGCGCGCACCTGCACGCTGCTGCCACAGGACTATTGGGATGATTTCAGTCAGTGGATGATCAAGGTCTACTCCCACCGTTTCAAATGGTGCTGCCACGCCATAGGGTGGGCAATCTCAACCTACGACAAAACTCAGAAAGGCGCCGATCTATGTATATCTGCGTAGACTTTGATGGCACCATAGTTGAGCACGAATACCCCAAGGTGGGCCGACCGGTGCCTTTTGCCATCCCTTACATGGCGCACTGGATTGATCTCGGCGCAAAAATAATTCTGTTCACTATGAGATCTGGCGAGGGTTTGGCAGAAGCAGTCGCCTACCTTGAAGCAAATGGTATTGACCTCCACGGCGTGAACCACAACCCTGATCAAGCCAGCTGGACAAACAGCCCAAAAGCGTATGCTCACGTTTATGTTGATGACGCTGCTGTCGGTTGCCCCCTGGTCCACACTGATCACCGCAGACCCTATGTGGATTGGACCAGAGTTGGCCCTGCGGTCTCGGAAGCACTTGCCAGCCAAAAGGAGATGAGCTGATGCCATTGTATTGCAAAAAACCGGTAGTGGTTGAGGCGTTTCAAGTTCCACCGGAAGGCTTTTTTTGCAGCGTTGAGATGGAGGAATTTCTTAAAGGCGGCGACAGAGACATCGAAAACACAGGCGACGGCGGAATTTTCATTCATACACTTGAAGGCCGCATGGAAGCGCGTCCTGGAGATTGGATCATTAAAGGCATAAAGGGTGAACTCTACCCGTGCAAGCCCGACATTTTCGAAGCCACTTACGATATTGCCAACAACTCACTGGAGTCTGAGTAGTAAAAGATGGATTGCCCATTCTGCAAATCACCTAAAGCCGGCGTAATAGACAGTAGGAAGTCGAAACGTGATGACAGGTTGACTGTGCGCCGTCGAAGGTGCGTTGCCTGTGGTGCTTCATTCCCTACCGTAGAGCTCCCTGTGTCGTTGCCAGACTTAGAAGCCAAACTAGACATGGTTCAACGATTTGAGGAACTGCCTGCGAACCTGCTGCGCGCAGTTTCTGATGTGCTGAAGCTAACAGCTGACGACAAGGACAACCAGTTGATTAGATGACTGTGCAGCCGCAAATAAACCCAACCGTACGGGATGGGTCTGTTGTTGTGGTGCAGGGGTGGCCTGCCACATTGACGCATGCGCAGCTGCGCGCTTACACTAATTGGCCTAATAAAAAAATCGACAAGTTGACCAAGGAAAACAAAATAAACGCACGCCCGGACGGAAGATCCGGAAGTCTGTTGTGGCAAACGTCTTCGGTCGACAAACAATTGGAGCTTGAATACGGCGAAAGTTCCGACTTTTTTTGAGACCAAGACATGCCCAAAATACAGCTGCCGACATATATGAAGGCAAAGCCGCTTGCTGGCGGAAAAACAGGCTATTATTTCGAAGTTCACGGTCGCTATTCAAAGCGATTGGTTAACGGCAGACCCTGCCCAATTGAGACCAGCCAGCCGCTCGGTACTGACTTTGGCGACGCCTTCACCAAACATAAGAAGTTGCTGAACCAGTTTAACGACTGGCGCAATGGTGTTGAGGTGCAGGACGAAGAAGGCTCTGTGAAATGGCTTTTTGCCAAGTTCAAAAGCAAAGACAATAAGGCCTGGACCAAGCTCGCACTGCGGACGCAGCAGGACTATGAGACCCAGATGCAGCGCATCATTGATTGGCAAACACCCAAAAAGGGCCTGCCCTTTGGAATGATGCAAGCACGCGATGTGCGACCTGCAAACGCTGACGAGATGTTCGAATCCTTGCTGGAAGCACATGGAGACAGGCAAGGCAGCTATGCAATGCAGGTTGCCCGCAGAGTGTGGAATTGGGGCAAGCGCAAAGACCTGGTGTTTGAAAACCCCTTCTTGTCGATGGGATTGAAGATTAAGGCAAAGAAGCAGACGTACGCACCCTCACGTGCTGAGTATGAGCTATTCAAGCAAACTGCCAAAGAAATGGGCCTGCAGCATATGGCAACAGCAGTTGCGCTCGCTTTTGAGCTCGTGCAGCGCCCCGGCGACGTAATTGGCAGAAAGAAGAAGGGTGGCGGCATTGAGGGCGCCATGGCGTGGACTGACTATCGCCCCGGCGAGTATTTCAGAATCAGCCAAAACAAGACGCAAGTGCCACTGCTAATCCCAATGTTTATGCAGTCGGTACATCTTTTCCCTGAGCTTGAAGAAGAACTAAGGTCGACCCGAAAACTCGGCTCCACGATCGTAATGGATCCTGACCATAAGTCAGGCGTGCCCATGCCCATTGATGAAGACAAATTCAGACGCCTGTTTAGAAAGATCAGGGAGCAAGCCGGCCTCCACAAAGACTTCCAGTTTCGAGGTCTTCGGCATGGTGCAGCAACCGAGATCGGCGATGCCGGCGTTGATGATGTCCGGCCAATGACCGGTCACACTACGATCAAAATGTCGCAGACATACAACCACCTGACGCCACAGAAGGCAGCTGCTGTCGCTCAAAAGAGAAACCTGTTCAAAGCCGAAATCAACGATGCTTTGCAAGAGCTCAATCAACAGTAAGAAAAATTGACTTGCGGAAAATGGGATTGTGGTTTCGGTGCCAGGCCATGCACATGCTTCGGCATTCCCACACTTTCTGTAAGCTATTGGGCTTAAATAGCGGTCAAAATGCACTATTGAGGGAATATGTATTGAAATCATTGAGGTTTTACTAGGATTGCAAATCCGTGTACACGAGTTCGATTCTCGTTCGCGCCTCCAAGAATTTCAAAGGCTTAGCTGGAAACAGCTAAGCCTTTTTTTTCAGCTTTTCGGCAACGCCGGCGTTGGCCAATCAGGTGTTTGGCTGGCCTGCACCGGGCTATCCTTATAGGTCGACAAGGTGACAAAGGTCTTGGTTGATACAACACTGTCGAAGCAATGAATTTGCCGAAGCAACGATTCAAGTGCGCTGGACTCCGGCAGGCGAACCTTCAAAATCAGCGATGTGTCGCCCGTCACAGAATGCAGTTCCTCAACTTCTGGCAGCTTCATTAGTTGCTCAAATGCCTGGCTGAAGCCCCAGTTTTCTGTCGCCACATGGACAAACACGAGGAGCGGTTTGCCGATTTTCGCGCCGTCCAGCCGAGCGACAGTCTGCTGTATAACACCGCGAGCCCGCAGGCGTTTAACCCGCTCGTGAACCGCAGGCGCCGACAATCCGACCGATTGCCCCAGAGTCGTATAGCTCTGGGTGGCATCTTCAACCAACGCGCTTAATATCTTTCGGTCCATAGTGTCGATGGCGGGGGCGGTCACCCTTTCTTTCTTAACACTGTTTGTTTCTACCATCCTGGCAGCCTCTTTCGTTTTGATTCCGAATTTTATTCAGCAATAAAGTGTCTATGCCAACTTTTCTTCTGAATATTCGCGGAGTTTACAATGACTGTAAAGCCTCACAATCAAACCATTAGACTTGAAGACTATGAAATAACGCCAGACCGCGGCTTTCTCGCTTCCTTTGATCCGGCAACAGTTCTTCTTCCCGATTATCTTGCGCCGGTGCGCACCATGGCGATGAGCCTGCCCCACATCCTCACGACAGGTAATGTGCGCGCGCGGCTGGCATCTTTACCCTTGGTTGACCTGTCTGAATTCTGTGAAACCGGGTCGGACGCCCAGCAAAAAGTCGCAATGGTGCATTATTCGTTTCTGGTGCAGTCCTATGTTTGGGGGGAAGCATCCCCATGCAAAAGCCTGCCTGAGTGCCTGGCAAAGCCGATCTGGCATCTCGCCCGGGCGCTGGGACAAAAGCCGCTGCTGCCCTATTCTTCGTATGTGCTTGATAACTGGGGGTTGGTGGACCCTGAGAGCCCGATTGATTTGTCCAACATCTATATGATCCAACCTTTCCTCAGTGGACAGGATGAAGCCTGGTTTGTGACAGTGCATGTGGCGATTGAAGCCCAGGCTGGGGAAATGCTGTCGCGCGTGCCCCATATCATTGATGCCGCAGATCAGGGCCTGACCGCCGACGTTGGCGATGGCTTGGTGGCGATTTCCAGGGTCTGGGACGACATCAACGCAATTTTTGACCGGATGCCGGAACGCTGTGATCCTTATATTTACTTCAACCGGGTCCGCCCCTGGATTCACGGCTGGAAAGACAACCCTGCTCTTGGCAGTGGCCTTGTCTATGAAGGCGTTGAAGAAGCTGGGGGCAACCCCCAGGCTTTCAGGGGGCAGACGGGTTCCCAATCCTCCATTGTCCCCACCATGGATGCGTTTTTTGGTATTGAGCATGCATCAGACCCCCTGAGGGCTTATTTGGATGAACTTCATGAATATCGTCCACCGGCGCATCGTGCCTTCATCGACATCGTCCGGGAGAGAAGCAATCTGCGGACCTTTGTCGCCGCGAGCGGGAATGATCAGCTGAAGGATTTGTACAATGAATGCATCAGCAAGCTGGCGCAGTTCAGAACCCGTCATCTGGAGTATGCCGCATCCTACATCAACAAGCAGGCTAAAGGCGACAGCGGCAACGACACAGATGTTGGAACCGGCGGCACACCATTTATGAAATATCTGAAAAAGCACCGGGACGAAGTACAGCAGCAATTGATGCTTTCCAAAATCGCCTGACGCTTGCCAACACCACCAAGGCACGCTCCGCCTTGGTGGCCCCTCCTGACTTTTGCGATCCAGCTACACTCTTCAGGCGTATACTACCTGCAGGTGATTACCTTAGGTTGAAAAGTGTCTCGAGAACGTAACTAAATTGTCTGACTTTGTTTAATTTTCAAACTAAGCCAAAGTATTTAAAAGCAAAATTTTGAGCTTGCTTTGTACACGCTTAGATATATGTTCGATTTGGCACTCTACTTGCGATGGTACGCGTGACGGATGTGGCGGCGGCAATTTTTGCACAGCCACCAATGTCACGGTTGGGGCAAGGTACCGAGTAGGAGAAATAATGAGCGACACATATGTGCACACACACAGCCATAAGGGCTTTCCTGTACATGTTAAGGAATATTCCCGAGGCAAAACCGACATTCCGATCATCGTCATCGGAGGTGCATTCCAGAACATCGCGCAGATAGAGCGCATGAGCTCAGCTCTGGCCAAGCAGTCCTGGGTCATTGCCTTTGATACACCTGGCAATGGCCAAACCGGTGTATTGCCTGCGAACTATCCCTTTGAATTTATTGCGGAATGTATCGCAGAGTCGCTGAAACAGCTAAACGTCAAAAAAATCAATCTTGTTGGGTTTAGTTATGGCAGCCTGATTGCCCTGCGATTTGTAGAGATGTACAAATCCATGGTCAGCAGACTGACCTTGCTCGGCGCTATGCATAGAATTCCAGATCATTTGGTCTATGAATTCAACCTTATGCTTTTTTACCTGAAATGGGACAAACGGGAAGCATTCGCCGACAGCTTCACCAACCTGATGTCCAATGCGGAGCTGCGCAAAACCAATAAATTGGCGCGCCTCGCAGGAGAAAAACTGCACCACGCTCTCCTGACCGCAAATGATGGAATCAGGGAACAATTTACCCACAATACGCAGCGCATTCTTGACCATGGTAACATGAATCTGGCCTCTCTGCCGGACGTTCGCACGCTTGTGTCCACAGGTGAGCATGACATATTCGTGCCGCCCGCCGCGAATAAGGTGATAGCCGACGCCATGCCAAGAGGCCGCTACGTCTCCATCGACGGTGCTGACCACATGGTGCATGTGATTCAGTTCAAGAAAACCATCGCCACCATCCTGGAAGGTTCAGGTGTTATCGATGTGAAACGCCCGTTGCCCACCTTTGTATTGCCTCAAAAGGAACCATTTTTGGAACCGGCAAACGGCCCCCACATGGTAACAGGCACACCGGCTACGTCGGGCCATGCACAAGCTCTTCGGCTTCGCCGGCACTAGGCTGCAGACATAACGATATCGCAGATATTCCCGCACTATTTGGCGGTCATGGAGCCATGTGCTGCCACGCCTTTGACGAACAAATCGCTCACAAACTATGCATTGACCAAAAAATGTAAAATTCTGCTTGGCAGCGACATTTTTTTGAGTATAAAGAGCCCCTGACTCGCCGGGGACACCCGGAACGCATGATCCGCCTTAGCTCAGTTGGTAGAGCAAATGACTGTTAATCATTGGGTCGCTGGTTCGAGCCCAGCAGGCGGAGCCACTTTTTAAAAGCCCGAAGCACAGCTTCGGGCTTTTTCTTGTTTCAAGTCTGGCAAGTCAGTTGGTTATTGCGGATTTGAAGCGTCCAAAGAAAAAGCCGGGACAGACGTCCCGGCTTTTCAGTTACTGCCAGATATTTAGGTCACTAGTCAGAGCTTTCAGCCTCAGAGTGCGCAGGATCATACATCCTGAACCATTTCATCAGATAAAGCTGCCGCCGCAAATAGTTGGACGGGATCGAGCCGGTTCCATGATACTCGCCTTTCACTGAAATATACTTGGTTGGAACACCCAGATACTTCAACACAGCATACATCTGCTTGGCTTGCTGGTCAGGTGTACGACGATCCAGATCACCTGTCATGAACAGTGTTGGCGTCGTTACATTCTCAGAGTGCATGATCGCAGAATGCTCATACCACTGTGTGGGGTCTTCCCAGAACGGCTTTTCAAAGAAATTGATCATCCAGCCGGAAACGTCCGTTGTGCCAACCATGCCGATCCAGTCAGAAACCACGCAGCGGGAAGCAGCAGCCTTGAAACGATCCGTTTGTGTAATCGTCCAGGCCGTCAGGATACCCCCACCGGAACAACCGGTTACAAAGGTTCGTTCCGGATCCACATACCCCTGTGCGATCATGTAATCGACACCACCCATCAAGTCCGCATAGTCTCGCGGACCTGGGTACATGTCCTCAATCGCAGCAGCAAAGGCTTCGCCGTATCCTGTGGAGCCTCTGGGGTTGGTGAACAGGACGATATAGCCCTCTGCCGCAAAATGGTGGAACATGAAATTGTATGTCTCACGGTACATCGCGTGTGGACCACCATGGATAGACAGGATCAGTGGATACTTTTTGTTGCTGTCAAAGTTGGGTGGCAGAACAGCCCAGCCCTGAACACGGGTGCCTTCTGTCGAATCATACCAGAATTCGATGGTTTCGGACGGGGTAACGCCGGCAAACACATCCGCATTCACATTTGTCAACTTGGCAAAATCATCACCATCGCTGATGTCGAAACGAACCACGTCCTGCATGGTGTCCGCATCGGTTTGTGTGGCAACGGCAATACCGTTGTTTGAAACGTTGGACAGGAAGATATTCTGATCGCCGGTGGTTACGTCGCGCATATCACCGTCCATGTTGGTGTAATGCACGTTCCGGTCACCCTCTTTATCAAGCGTGAAATAGATGCCGCGCGAGTTATTGGACCAGCGCAATGCACTTGGGCCGGAGGCAAGATCACCAACCAGCCGCCGCTGACCCGTGCCGTCTGCGTTCACCACATACATATTCACGTGCCGGTAGCTCATGACGGATTCGTGGAATGCCGTAAAGGCGACCATATCACCATTGGGCGAGAAAACCGGATCCTGTGCACCAATCGAACTGTCTGTCAGGCGCGTGATATCACCAGAAGCCACATCAACCGTGTAAATGTAGGATTCGGTGTAGCGGCGCCCGTCATCTTCTTCAGCAAGGCCATCAAAGGCAATTTTGCTGCCGTCCGGCGACCAGGAAAGATTGGCAGCCGACCGAATGGCGCCGAGACGTCGCGTGTTTGCGTGCCAATTACCGCTGGTGAGCTGCTTTGGTGTGCCGCCGTCAGCTGTAACCACAAAGATATGGTCCCAACCGTTGTTCATCGGCCCTATGCGATCCTGATGCCACAGAAACTCCTCTACCACCATCGGATCTTCTTTCCATTTGGCGCCAGCGGGTTTGCCCGGCAATTTTACGGTGAAATCTGTTTTGCGTGGCACACGAGACATAAAGGCAATAGACTGACCATCCGGTGCCCAAAATACGCCGCGTGGTCTTTCAGTGCCGTACGTTATCTGGCTTACAGCGCCTTCACTGTCCATCCAGCGAATGAAGAGTTGTGGCTTGCCTGCATCATCAGGTGCGATAAATGCGATACGGTCACCGCCTGGTGACCAGCGCACGTTTCCGCCACGCGCCATCAGCTGACGGTTTTTGCTGCCATCAGAGTTCATAATCCAGACGGAAGGTGATCTCCGGTCTTTCATTTTGTCGATGTGACTGCGCACATATATCATCTGAGAGCCGTCTGGCGAAATCTGCGGATCACCAACCGTTTCCAGATCGAGATAAGTTTCAAGTTTCAACGGTTCCGCCAACGCAATCCCCGGATAGCCAGCAAGGATGAGGTAGGCGGCTGCGGCCAGTGCCGCGCCAATTCTTTTGATCATTCGATCCCCCTTTTCTGTGACGGACTGGCGGGGAAGCCCTCCCCTGACCCAAGCCCAAGAACCGACGGGATTATCCATGAATATAGGTGCCATGGCAAACAGCGGATTTTTGCAAGCATGTCCGGAATTGAAAAAACGCACATATCGCGGCAATGCAAAAATGCCACAATTGAGAATTAGACAATGCCTTAAAGTCATCGAAGTCTCTTTTAGCCTTGTTTTGCGCAGAATTGCTGCGTAATCGGAGCTAAAGAGTATTCATTCATACTAGGGAGCTTGCCATGCGCGCACTCGTTGTTTCCCTCGGATTACTGAGCCTTGCCCTCCCCGCAACTGCTCAGGACGAGGACTATTATTATGCTGGTTTTCATTTTGGGTTGAGCGATTCGCTTGATGAGGACCTTGATGGCCTGAGCCCAAGCACACTTGATATTGATGTTGATAAAAAGCTGGGCGCTGTTGGCGGCCTCTATTTCGGACGCAACATCAATAAATGGCGGTATGAGTTCGAGTATGCGCTCAGAAGCAACAATATCGGTATCGTCGACGTGACCGGTGCTGATCGCCTGGCTCTAAGCCCCGGCGAAGCCAACGCAAGCGGCAGCCAGCAAGCCGACAGCTTTATGGCGAATGCACACTATAATTTTGCAACATTTGACGACTGGAAAGCATACGCTGGCCTCGGTCTTGGCATGAGCCTGCTTCAACTCGACGGAATTTCGGCTGACGATGTCCTGATTGCGGACAGCCGCAACTGGGAGCCCTCAGGCCAAGCCATGGTGCACCTGACAAAGTCACTCGGCGGTGTGGAGCTTGGTTTGGGTTTCCGGCACTTCCGCACACTGACCGGCAAGTTTGGCACTGAAGCTCGCGGTGCTCGCTATCGCTTTGTCAATAACGAGGTATTTGCCCGTCTGACATGGAAGTTTGGTGAAAAATCACGCCCGGCACCGCGCCGCGAAGCACCTGTGGCACAGCCCACACCGGTTGCGCAGCCTGCGCCTCAGCCCGCGCCAGCACCTGCACCGGCCCCAGAGCCGACACCAGTACCTGTCCCCGGACCCTTCATGGTCTTCTTTGACTTTGACAAGTCTGCAATCACTGACGATGCGCAATCGATCATTGACCGGGCTGCACGGGTTTATCGTGAGTATGGCGTTGCGCGCATTACTGCAAGCGGCCACGCAGACCGTTCAGGTGCTGATGCTTACAACCAGGCACTCGCCATGCGCCGTGCACAGGCAGTTCGCGATGCCCTGGTCGCACAAGGCGTTCCAGCCAGCCGTATCTCCATCCGCAGCCTTGGTGAAACATCACCACTGGTCGCCACGGATGACGGCGTACGCGAATGGCAAAACCGCCGCGTTGAGATTGTTCTCAGTCGCTAAGGTATACTTTCGGCGCGCTGACACGTCAGCGCGCCCTTCACGCCCCAAGCCTTTTACGGCGCTTCATTCAAACTATTGATAGAGTGTTTCCCGCGCAGCATAACTACAACTGCGCTCAGGTTGCCGGTATCTGACCGGCATAAGCGTTACCAGGCCGGCCGGGTCCGGCATTTTTACCGCCATCTGCAAAGCCATCCGCGCCCGGTCACAAAACTGGGCAACCGTGCTGGCATCCAGCGAAACCTTGTTGGCAACGCTGACGACATAACTGTCCAGCCCACCCTTCTTTGTGCGGTTCAGGAATGTCCGCAGCGGTGCCTCTGCTTCGATGAAATAAGGGCGCTTACTACGCACAAAATCATTGTAAAGCCCAACGATATCGCGGTGTCCACCACCACGACACTGGAGAGTGGCAATACGCATCTGTGTTTCGACAAAACGAATTTGGTCTGCCTTGACCTCAGGCTGTTGCATGCATGCTTCTTGAGCATTTACAGAAATGCTAAGTGTCAGCGTTGCAGCGATTATTGTTGCCAATCGAGCCATGTCAGACCTCTATCGTGGGACAAGTGCTACCCAGTTAGCACAAGCAAACCCTAAGCAATAGTTAAGTGAAAAATATGGCACAAAATTATCTAACTTTTTAATTTCTCGCGCTTTTCCACCCCTGTCACAGGAAGGCCAGAGATCAGGCAAGACTCTTCAATTATTTGTTTTCTTTTCAAAACATATTGTACTTCCAGAGCAGCAACGTTTAGCCTTCGGCAAAATTTGGGAGAAATTCACCCTTCAATGATGCTGTTCGCGCGCATCACCTTGGGTGAAATATACGGGGGAATATGGAGTGAACCGCTGGTTTGGAATAACCTTGTGGAAGCGCATCATGGGCATGCTGCTTCTCGGTATCGTCTTTGGGGCGCTGGCAGGTGAAGGAGCGACCGCCATTAGCTGGATGGGCGATATCTTCATCAATCTGATCAGGATGATCGTTGTACCTCTCGTGTTTGTAACACTTGTGTCCGGCGTAATCGCCATGGGAGACCCAAAGAGGCTTGGTTCGCTCGGCATCAAAACACTGGTGCTTTACATGGGAACGACGCTGATCGCCATCACGATCGGCTTGACCATAGCGTCTATTGTTCAGCCGGGTATTGGCGTCGACATTTCAGGTGCTGAAGCCAAAGCTCTGCCCCCAGCCAAATCGCTCGAGGACAGACTTCTCGGAATTATCCCGCGCAACCCGATTGCAGCGATCGCAGACGGCGACATGCTCGCGATCATCTTTTTCGCGCTCATGTTGGGTGCAGGTATCCTGCTCTCGGGCGACAAGGGAAAACCGCTTGCTAAGCTGTTTGACTCAGGGTCGGAGGCAATGCTGAAAGTCACGCATCTCGTTATGGAGGTGGCGCCATTTGGTGTGTTTGCCTTGATCGCAAAGGTAGTCGGCACAGGCGGAGTGGGTCAGTTACTTACCGTGGTACCGCTTGCCGGTGCGATGATCGGCGCTTGTATCCTCCATGTGGTGATTACGCACGGCGCCATCATGAAATTCCTGCTCAATCTGCCGCCTTCACGCTTTTTCCGTGACATTACGGGGGCACAGCTTGTCGCGTTTTCCACGTCATCCAGTTCGGGTACCCTGCCTGTGACGATGGCAGTCGCGGAAGAAAACCTCGGTGTCAAACCAGTGGTTGCCTCAAGCGTGCTGCCGCTTGGCGCGACCATCAATATGGACGGATCCGGGATTTATGTCGGCATTCTGGCTGTTTTTGCAGCCCAGGTGCTGGGCGTACCGCTTGGGCTGGAGCAGTATTTGCTGATCGCCCTTGCGGCAACACTTGTATCGATCGGTACAGCTGCGGTGCCGTCTGCGTCATTGTTTTTGCTCGCCACCGTTATGGGCGTGATCGGTATCGAGGATGCACAGACCTTCCTGATCGTTGGTTTTGTATTCCCGTTCGACCGACCCCTCGACATGATCCGAACTGTGGTCAATGTTACGGGCGACTTGTCGGTCTCGACAGCTGTTGCCAAATGGGAAGGCGAATTTGACGAAGACATATTCCTGCGCCCTCCCGTCGAATAAGCCTACGCTTTTTCCTTATCAAAGCTGCGGTCGGGTGCTATAGGGCGCCCGGCCAATTTGTTTGTAAGGTGATGTATGTCGAATAATAAAGCAGTTGTTCTTCTTTCGGGCGGCCTGGATAGCGCTACATGTGTGGCTATGGCAAAAGACCAGGGGTTTGATGTTTATGCGCTTTCCTTCAGATACGGCCAGCGCCATAGTGTCGAGCTCGAAGCGGCAGACCGCGTTGCCCGGCATTTGGATGTTATCGAGCACAAAACAGCCGAGATCGACTTGACGCTTTTTGGCGGCAGCGCGCTGACGGACGATATTGACGTGCCAAAAGACCGCGACGAAGGCGAAATGGAGGCTGACATACCGGTCACCTACGTGCCTGCTCGCAATACCATCTTTCTGTCGTTCGCGCTTGCCTATGCTGAAGTGGTGGGAGCCAAAGACATATTCATCGGTGTCAATGCACTTGATTACAGCGGATACCCGGATTGCCGTCCCGATTTCATCAAGTCATTCGAGGAAACCGCCAATCTCGGTACAAAAGTTGGCGTAACCGAAGAAGAACGCATCAAAATCCGCACACCGTTGATCGATATGACGAAAGCAAAAATCGCAGCAACCGGTGTTGCTCTCGGTGTTGATTACTCCATGACCATAAGCTGTTATGATCCGGACACATCGGGCGCAGCCTGCGGTCACTGCGACAGTTGTTTGCTGCGGCAAAAAGGGTTTCACGAGGCAGGTCTTGCAGACCCGACCCGCTATCAGGCATAGGGACCTACATGGTTTATACGGTCAAAGAGATTTTCTATACCCTGCAGGGCGAAGGTGGCCAGGCCGGTCGGCCGGCGGTTTTCTGCCGTTTCGCAGGCTGTAATCTCTGGACCGGGCTGGAGCGCGACCGCGCCAAAGCCATATGCCGGTTCTGCGACACAGACTTTGTCGGCACGGATGGCCCCGGTGGTGGCAAATTCAAAACGGCTGAAGACCTTGCGGCGGCGGTGAAGGCCACCTGGACCGGCCAAGGCGGCACACCCATGGTTGTCTGCACAGGCGGCGAACCCCTTCTGCAACTGGACAAACCATTGATTGATGCCTTCCACGCTAAAGGCATTGAAATCGCCGTTGAAAGCAACGGTACGATCGAGCCACCTGGAGGCATCGACTGGCTTTGCATCAGCCCCAAGCTTGGTTCAGAGCTTGTTGTGACGTCCGGCACTGAACTAAAACTTGTTTACCCGCAAGAGGACGGCGACCCCGCACAGTTTGCGGATATGGAGTTTGAGCATTTTTTCCTGCAGCCGATGGACAGTCCGGCTCTGGCACAAAACACGGCAGCGGCTGTAGACTATTGCAAAGCAAACCCCAAATGGCGCCTCAGCGTGCAAACGCACAAAACAATTGATATCCCATAGAGTAACGCCTCATAGTCATCGCCTAGACGACTTGGGGGCCAAGTGAGCCATCACGCAACAGGAGAGTCAACGTGATACATGTGGGCGTTATGCTGAGTATATCCGTTGAGAAACTGCGAAACTTGTTTGTCGTCCCCAAACGCAACGCGACTTTTTCGGAAATAAAAAAAGATACACCAATTCGCACGCGGGATGGGCTTCGGTTCCTTCTTCGGCCCAATGACTATATCGCCCGGGAAATATATGTCTTTGGCCTGTATGAGCGCCCGTTTCTCAAATTTCTGGAAAACCATTTGTGCAACTCCCGCACTATGTTGGACGTCGGAGCAAACATCGGCAATCATAGTGTTTATCTCTCCCGGACTTTCGAGCGTGTCGTGTCATTTGAGCCAAATCCGACCGCTCTTGAATATCTTCACCAGCATAAGGAAATGAATGATTGTGCCAATTTGACTATCTGTGAGGTCGGCTTGGGGAAAGAAAATGCCAGTCTGCCCTTCCTTCAGGACCCCGGTGACAACCTGGGAATGTCACACTTTTTGCAGGAAACCGACGATCCCTCCGGCGCCACATCACGCCTTAGCATTCGAATTGGCGATCAGATGGTGGAAGAGCTGGACATCCACGATGTCGACTATGTAAAAATCGATGTGGAAGGCTTTGAGCTTGATGTCCTGACCGGACTTCGGACAACCATTGAACGGCATAGACCTGTGGTTACCTTCGAATTTCACGGTCAAAATCATGGATTGGCCGCTTTCGATGAAATAGCTTCGTTTCTTCCCGGCTATCGTTTTTTCGAACCAGTATACTGGCTGGATGACAGTTACGGCTTTTTTGACAAACTGAAGTATCGCCTGCGGTACGGCACGGCCCCAATCATGAAAGAAATTGTGAGTCCGGAGGAACGGACGTACGAAAACATTGTGGCATTGGCCGATCAAGACCAGCTGCAAGGTGTTAAAATCGAATAAAGCGCAATGGACAAGGCGATAGCTGTGGCCGTCCAAAAACACGGCGGCTGAAGGCAATTGCAAGATGAAGCCCAAACGACGCCTCAGAGTGCAAACACATAAAGCGATCGATATTCCTAGCTAGCCGCGGCCACGGTACGTGGGCACATCCTGCTCGGGAATCCAAACGCCTTCAGGGGCGTCACCAGTTTGGAAAAACACATCGATCGGAATGCCACCGCGCGGGTACCAGTAGCCACCAAACCGCAACCATTTCGGTTTCATTTCCGCAACAAGTCGTTCGGCGATACCAACGGTACAGTCTTCGTGAAACGCGGCATGATTGCGGAAACTCTGCAGGAAAAGTTTCAGGCTCTTGCTCTCCACCAGCTGCTTTCCCGGCACATAATCAAGTACCAGATGGGCGAAATCCGGTTGGCCTGTCACCGGGCACAGGGATGTGAATTCCGGACAGGTGAAGCGTACGCAATAGTCGCTGTCCGGCCGCGGGTTCGGCACATACTCCAGCACCGCATCTTCCGGGTTGGCTGCCGCGCCGCCGCTGCCGCCCAGTTGCTCCAGTCCTTCATAGATCGACTTGCTCATTCTCGCATCCTGTCTGCTTGTGTCCTGACCACTCGCTTCGGCGCAAGCTATGCCTGCAACCCCGCGGGTTTGTCAAAAGCAAATTCGCATTACCGGCAGATGAACCTCCGGCAACGGGGCGATTCAATCTTTGTTAAGGGCTTTTGGCTATGCTCACAAGTGAATCAGGCCACTTGGTGCACTGGCTTTCCACCCGGCACCACAGACAGAGGAGACCGCCATGACATATGTCTGCAAACCGCGCTACGCTCCCGGTCAGATTGTCCGCCACAAAATCTACGGCTACCGCGGCCTCATCTATGATGTGGACGGTCGCTTTTCCGAGTCCGATGAGTGGCGTGAAAAAATTGAGGCTTTCCAGCCTGTTGATGACATGCCGTGGTATCACGTGCTGGTAGATGGTGAAGCCCACACAACCTATGTCGCAGAGGAAAACCTCGAGCGGGCGACAGGTGTCGACTCCAAGCCGGAGTTTGACCACCCGCTGCTGACCGACTTTTTCCAGAAAATTGGACGCGATAGCCTTTCGGCACGCCATAGCATCAACTGAGTTCCCGCTGATCTAACGCATTGTCTACTTGCGCCGCCGTGGCTAGGCTGCTGCGCGGATAGCAGGAGACACCCTTTTATGACTGAATCAGGCCTTGTCAGTGCCCGCTGGCTTTTGGACAACTACCAGCAAGACAACATTCGGATTCTTGACGCCTCCATGGATGCGACGGTTATATTCCCGGACACTTGGCAAAGCGGCCCGGTTGAGTTCGAACAAGCTCACATTCCCGGCGCACGCTATTTTGACATCGACAAAACATCCGACACATCCAGTGGACTGCCGCACACCCTGCCCCGGCCGGAAGTTTTTCAGTCCACCATGCGCTCACTAGGCATCAATGCTGGTGACCATGTCATCGTCTATGACAATAGCCTGCTGAGGAGCGCTGCACGTGGCTGGTGGATGCTCAGGGTTATGGGGCACGCGCGTGTTTCTGTACTCGATGGCGGTCTGGAAGCCTGGAAACAAGCCGGGGGTCCACTTGAAACCGGCGCACCCCGCGCCGTAGAGGGGGATTTCGAAGCCCGCTTCCAACCTGAATTGTTCAGGTCCAAATCCGGCATGCTCGACATTGTTGAGCGCGGGGGACCGCTTATCGTCGATGCCCGCGGGGCGCCCCGGTTCAACGGAGAGGTCAGCGAACCACGGCCGGGCCTTGCTTCCGGCCATATTCCGGGAGCCGTCAACGTGCCCTTCAGCTCTCTATATACAGCTGACGGCTTGCTAAGGCCAAAAAATGAACTCAAATCCATTTTTGCACGATCCGGAGTGAACGCGGCTCAAACTCTGGTCACCTCTTGCGGCTCGGGTGTCACCGCCTGCAACCTGGCGCTTGCCCTCCATGAGCTCGGCAATGACCGTGTGGCTGTATATGACGGGTCCTGGGTCGAGTGGGGTAGTTCCAAAGATGTACCGATAGAAACCGGTGTGCAAAATTCCTCCTGATTGCGCTTTTTTAATAGCATTCATTTTCAGTTCATCTTCGTGAGCAATAGTTGCCGTGCTGATTGGGGGTCAATCAGTAAAAAGCACGCACGAAACAGTATCGGACATCAGTCCGGCACGGGGGAAGTTATGGCTCGAGAAACGACAGACACGGAAAAACTGCTGGTCACCTCTGACATCAGTGGCAGTTCTTTCACTAATAGAGAAACGCAAGAATCTACTAATGACGAAGAAGATGAAGGCCCATGGCCTGTGGAACCGGACGGTGGCATCGGCGACGGTGCAGGACCTCCAGGTGAAGACGGCGATGAAGGCCCTTGGCCTGTGGAACCAGATGGTGGCATCGGAGACGGAGCCGGGCCTCCGGGTGAAGACGACGATGAAGGCCCGTGGCCTGTGGAACCAGATGGCGGCATCGGAGACGGTGCAGGACCTCCAGGTGAAGACGACGATGAAGGCCCGTGGCCCGTAGAACCCGATGGTGGTATCGGAGATGGTGCTCGCCCACTATCCGTCATTGTTTCCGCTGGCTCACCCGACACCAGCCTCGTTACAGCGAGCGAGGAAGCAGAGACATTTGTGTTCACCGAAGGTAGCGGGGTCGCGGCGGTATTCGGGTTCGACGCAGCAGATGACACGTTGGACTTATCAAGATCAGGCGGAGGCTTTTCCGACATCGAAGAACTTGTTGCCTCATCCTGGAACTACAACGATGCCTCCACAGGTGAAACGATTGGTGTTCTCGTCAGTTTTGGCGACAATCAGCATGGTTTCATAGAAGGAATTACAGTTAGTGACCTCAGCGACATAAACATAATATTCTAGAAATGGCCTCAGGGCGGCAAACGCGCCGCCCTGCCTTAAATCCGACGTTGCAGCGAGGCACGTTCCCCAATAGTCTGTCCTCCATAATCTGACGGAGGACATATGGCTGACAATGAGGACACCAAACTGGTTACCGGCGGCAGACGCAAGGAATGGACGCACGGTATTGTAAACCCACCGGTGTACAGGGCGTCCACTTGTCTGTTCGACAGCTATGCACAGCTTCGCGAACGTATCGCCGACCCTTCCGCCAAACATCTGTTTTACGGCCGCAAAGGCACACCGACGCAGTGGGCGCTTGAAGAAGCCCTGACGGAGCTTGAAGGCGCAGATGGTACAATGCTGTTTCCAAGCGGCATCGCAGCTGTAACAACGGCTATCCTGTCACTGGTGAAAGCCGGCGACCATATACTCATTACCGACAGTGCTTATGAGCCAACACGCACCTTCGCCAACGGCATGCTGAAAGCTATGAACATAGAAACTCAATTCTATGACCCCCTGCTGGGTGCGGACATTGCCAATCTCATTCAGCCCAATACGAGCGTGATAGTGACTGAAAGCCCGGGTTCGTTGACATTTGAAGTTCAGGACATCCCGGCAATCGTTGCGGCGGCAAAGGAAAAGGGCGTCAGCACCATCACTGACAACACCTGGGCAACACCTTTATTTTTCAAGCCATTAGAGCATGGTATTGATATTTCAGTAGAAGCTTGCACCAAATATATTGGTGGGCATTCTGATTCCATGATCGGCAGTGCAAGCGCAAAAGGACCTGCCTGGAAAAAGCTTCAACGGACTGCGTTTCAAATGGGACACATGGTGTCGCCCGACGATGCTTTCCTGACATCGCGCGGGCTTAGAACGCTTGGTGTGCGCATGAAAACTCATCAGGAAAATGCGTTGGTCGTTGCCGCCTGGTTGAAAAAACACCCGATGGTGGAAAAAGTCCTGCATCCTGCGTTTGAAGACTGCCCGGGACACGCCACCTGGGCACGAGACTTCAAGGGCTCATGCGGGCTATTTGCGATCGTGCTTAAAGAAGGCTCCTACCCCGACACCGCCGCGCTGGTCGATGACATGAAACTGTTTAAGATGGGCTTTAGTTGGGGAGGCTACGAGAGCCTGATTTTACCAAGCGACCCCAGCAATTTCAGGACCGCCACCAAATGGCAGGCCCCCGGCCCGTTATTGAGACTGCATATTGGACTTGAAGACCCTGACGACCTGATTGCCGACCTGGAGGCAGGGTTCGATCGATATACTCGACACGTCGGCGCATGAACGGACGAGTTCTTGTTGGAGCCATTTGAAATTGAAGCCCTGCTCCTGAGCGTCAAGGTTGCGCTTGTTGCAACGGCAGCCGGCATACCGCCGGCAGTGGCAATTGCATACTGGCTCGCCCACACGAACTCCAGGGTGCGGCTTCTTGTCGATACGGCAATCCAGTTACCGCTTATTGTACCGCCAGTTGTTGTGGGTTTTGCTCTTTTGCTTCTGTTTTCGATTACCAGTCCGGTCGGGGCATGGCTTCAGTCGGTGGGGTTAAACCCTGCTTTCACGTGGGTAGCGGCGGCCATCGCCAGTGGCATCATGGCCTTCCCCCTGATGGTTCGCAGCATCAGACAAGCCTTTGAAGCGGAGCATCCGTCTTACGCCGACGCAGCAAGAACGCTGGGCGTAGATGGTTTTTCGCGGTTTGTTCGCGTCAGTGTGCCACTGGCTCTGCCAGGCATGATTTCTGCGGCAGTACTGGGTTTCGCGCGAGCAATCGGGGAGTTTGGCGCAACGATTACATTTGCTGCCAACATTCCAGGCCTTACCCAAACCCTGCCACTTGCCTTGTATACGGCGGCACAGTCACCAGGCGGTGAAGAGGCAGGCCTTCGTTTGGCTTTTCTCAGCCTGATACCTGCTGTTGGAAGTCTGTTGATTGCAGAATGGCTGCAACGCAAAAACACACGCACCAAATGAGGGACCGGATTGATGCTCTTGGACGCTGATATTCTCTGGACCCAGAATGGCAGACATGCCCGGGCCAAAATGTCTCTGACACAGGGCGTAACTGCACTTATCGGGCCTTCTGGTGCCGGCAAGACCACCCTCGCCCGGTTTCTGGCAGGCCTGGATCATGCGGCGGGAGGTCATATTCGCTTCGGCCGTGAGACACTGTTTCACGCGAAGAAGAACGTTTTTATTCCGGCAGCAACACGCTCTATTGGCCTGGTAGCGCAGGACGCTGGCCTGTTTCCACATTTAACTGTTCAGCAAAATATTGCATTTTCGCCCGCATCTTCGCCGGAAAGCTGCGCAAAAGCCGTCAACACCACTGGATGCCAGGCTTTGCGGGACCGAATGCCGGAAACCCTGTCAGGCGGTGAGCGACGCCGTGTTGCCATCGCGCGAGCCCTTGCCGCCTGCCCGCGTCTTTTGATTTTGGATGAACCGATGACGGGACTTGACCCGAAATCCAGGCAGGAAATCCTGCCATTGATAAAGCGCCTGAACAGAGAGGAAGGTGTGCCGGTTCTGTTTGTCACCCATCACCTGGAAGACATGCTCGCCGTCGCTGACAATGCTTTGCTGATGGCACCCGGTGAAATCGTGGCCTCTGGTCAGCTTGAAGATATTGTAGGCAGCCCCGAGTGTGCACGCTTGCTGGGCCTCGATGATGCGGGCCAGTTGGTTCGCGGAGCGGTTATAGCCCGTGAAAATGGCACGATACATGTTGATATTGACGGCAGCGCAATAGTGCTTCCGGACGGCGGGGAGGCGGTCGGGTCGGTTGTGATGCTCCGTATTCTGTCATCCGACGTCTCCATTTCCAAATCCCGGATACCGGACTTGAGCATTATAAATCAGCTTCCAGCGCGGATTGAGCAGATTGAAAAGCATGAGACCAACGCGTTTGTCCACCTTGCCCTGCAGCCGTCAGCTGGCATCATCAAAAGCAGCATCGCAATTCCGACCGTGGACCGGTTGAAACTCAAGGAAGGTGATGACGTTTTTGCACTGATCAAAGCGGTATCTGTGAAGGATGTATTGCTCGAGCCCGATCACACTTCCTAGAAACGATGGCGGAACGCCAGCTGGAAAATGCTTTGGGACTGGTCCGGGGCAAATCCGATGTCCCGGCGCCCGGGGCGTTTGCTGTCGATATACAGATATTCGGCGATGATCGTGCTTTTCCGACCGAGCTCACGGGAATATGCGGCTGTTAGTGCAATGCCAGCTTCATTATTGTTGTCCCGGCGCACAAAGGCATAGTCGGTGGTCTCAAACCAGTCAAAACGAGCCGAGACCCGATTCACATCCCATTTATGAGACGCCAAAACAAAAGCTGAGTCGAAGTCGAGGTCGATATAGCGAGTGCCTGTCGCCGGCACGATCCGGCCCATTTTGGTATTACCGGTCATATATTGGGCAATCAGATGGACACCGGGAAGTACGTCTCCTTCTGCATAAAAGTTCCAGAAGCGTGTATCCCAGCCATACTGCTCCTGCTCAACGATATTGGGGTCTGCCCTGTTATCATAATAGAAGGCACCCAGCTTCCAGTTGCGATTGTAGGTCCAGTCAATTGACGCATAAAAACCAACTCTGTCATCGATTTCAGCAACCGGTTCAACCCACAACGGCTGAGCCACAAAGGTACCGTTCGGGCCGATTTGCGGTAGCGGCGCGAGGGGCAGTTGAGAAAACGCCCCCCCTTTTACATCGTTCAGTGCCCAGCCGCGGAATGCCAGCAAGGTGCCTGCAGGGTCATTAAAACCGAACACCGCAGCTGTCAGGTCAATCTGATGCGTCTCGCGTCGGATGCTGGCTTTTGCCTCTAGGCCGAGCGTGCGAATCTCCTCGCCCACCCAGGAGTTTATCGCCGACGGCGTAATGGTATATGGACTGGTCCAGGCAACCCCAACATTCTCGCGGGAGATATGCGGGAAGAAAAGGCCTGCCCGAAAACTGTAGCGTGTGCGGGACGTCGGCGTCGGTGCATATTTCAAATAAGCCTCTACAAGGTCAACAGGGCCATCCTGGATTTCGTCAAATTTTGCGTGAACAAACGCAGACCACTCCCAATTGAATTCCACATCGACGAGAGCGGCAATTTCCGCAATTTCAACATCTGTCTGGCTGTCACCGCCCAGCTTGCCGCCAAAACGCCCCTTACCCAGCCAATCATCAAGCCACGTGGGTTCTCCGTCTGCGTGGGCAATACGCAGGTCAGTGAACAATTCAACGTCAACGACGGGGCCATTGTCTTGCGACAAAGCTGCACCGGAAAACCCGACAGAGCCCATACACATCAGTGACACCAATGCTGTCCGCCTATCACCCTGCATGGTCGAACTCTTTCAAAAACTCGCGCAGATCGTCGCTCGAGATCGGGCGACAAATATGATAGCCCTGAAGCGTATTGCAGCCATATCCACTCAACAACGTCACCGATTCTTCGTTTTCAACACCTTCTGCGGTCACCTGCAGCCCCAGGTTATGGGCAAGCTCGATGGTTGAGCGGACGAGTATTTTGTCTTCCTCGTCTTCCGCAAGCTTCAACACAAAGGACTTGTCGATCTTGATTTCACTAACAGGCAGGCTTTTGATGTAGCTCAGCGAACTATAACCCGTCCCGTAATCATCAATCGAGAGTGAATGCCCCATCGCGCTTAGCATATTGAGTACGTCCAGCGCCCTGGACATATCGTGCATAACCGCGCTTTCCGTCACTTCAAGTTTCAAAAATGACGCCGGCACCGAGTATTTTTTCAAAAGATCCAGAATCTGATGCGGCAACCTACTGTTCATCAAATCGGTAGTAGAAAGATTGACCGCAACCGCCAGCTCGGTCCCCTCTTTTCTCCATTCTGCCACCTGCTTGACGGCAGTCTCCAACGCCCAGTCTGTAAGTCTTCTGATATCCCCGGTTTTTTCCGCCATCGAGATAAACTCATCCGGGGGTACAAATCCGCGCGACGGACTGATCCAGCGCATCAAGGCCTCAACCGACGAAATTTTACCGGTGGCTAAATCCAGTTTCGGCTGATAGGCAAATTTCAGCTCGCCATTGTTGATGGCCTCACGCAGGTCACCCATCATGGACAATTTGTCTTTCTGGGCCGCACTCAATTCAGCATCATACCAACTGAAACGCTGTTCAGAAACACGAGCACCATCAAGCGCGGAATTGGCGTGCCGCACGAGGCTCGAAACATCTTTTCCATCTTCCGGGAAATTGGTCATACCAATACTAACACGCAAATCCACCATCAGGTCGCCCACCGGCAGAGGCTCGGCAAAGCTGTTCACGATCATGGTGCAACAAACATCGGCTTTGCCATTGCTGGTATGAGCAAATACAAAACTGTCGCCCGACAATTGCGAGAGATGGTTGATGGAAATGCCGTTCAACCGATGAGCAACACCACGAACCAGTTCGGTCATGTGTTCCTGTGTCAAAACCGCCCTCAACTCTGATATCTGCTGGATTTCCACGACACCCAGCGCAAACGGCGCGCTTTGCTTGATCAGCGGGCCAATCTGCTCTTCAAAATAAACCCTGTTCGGCAAACCGGACTCGCTATCATGGCTGGCCTGAAACGTGATCCGCTCTTCCCGTTCCCGCACAGCATTGATCATCTGGTTGAAACTACCGGTCAGGCGGTAAATCTCTTCGTCTTTTGCCGGTGCTGTTACTTCCTGATAGTCGCCAGCGGATATTTTCTGTGCGGCCCGCGCCAGCAGACGCAGCGGCCGCGTAATGCCTCGCGCCACGACAATGCTGCCAACAAACAACATGATGAGCCCGATGGCCAGAATGGATACCAGCGCAATAACCAATGATTGGAACGGTGTCAGCCCAACATCTACGGAGTAATACAGGAGAGCATCCACATGATCCCCGTCCGAGAAATCGTCTTCAATTGACAGGCGTCTGAACATATAGTCCTGACCCGCAATGGAACTGTCGAACTCATCCGCAACATCATGTCCTTGTTGCGCAGACAAAAGGTCCCTGATCCCTTGCCCCTGCGCCGTAGCTGTCGCCATCTGGGGGCCGGTTTCCTGTTCATAGATAAAGGCAATTTCCAGCTGAATCGGGGACAACTCTTTCAGCTCACCTGCCACTTGCTCATCAAGCCGAACCGCCAGTCCGACCCATCCAATTGTCACGGGCGCTTCCACGGGGGCAATTACAATTTCAAAGATTTCGCCGTCAATCGCAACAAACCTGGCGGCATAGCCGTCATCCTGGGCCGCTTCCTTGAGGCTGTCTGGCAGCGTCACAGCGTCTTGCGCAATCACCCTGCTCCCTGCGATCGCAACAAGTTCATCATCGAGGTCGATAACAAAGGCAGCATCATTGTCCAACCGATTTATCAGGTTGACGAGAGCGCTCTCGATGGTTGCTCCGTCGCGCGTGGCAACGGCTTGGCGAAAACCAAAATCTTTCGAGAGGTCCTGAGCCCGGGACCCGAAAACCTCTACGCGATTCCCGATGATCTGATCAAAGACACGTGCTGAGGCCGAGAGCTGATCACGAATTTGGTCACGAACATTTTGTGTAACCGAAGAATAGATCGCGAGTACAACAACACTTTGCACCGCCAGAAACAGTGCAACATAAACGATGGTCAGCTTGGTCTGAAATCGCATTTTTGCCATGTTAATACTGCCCGTCAGCTGGCGGGCGTTGCTGGCCCCAAACACGCCGCAACCGGACAGCGATCGTTTCTTCCGCCCCGCTTTCGCCCACATTCACCTCTTTAGGGTCCGGAGCCCCGTTCCGTCGCTCTCCCGGGTGCCAGGCAGCAACATCATAGCGTCCGTTCTTCAGTCCGGAAAAAACCACGCGTCCGTCTGCGTCAGTTTTGGCATATATGGGCGCATCGGTCACATATATGTAAGCGAGCATGTTGTCGTGAATGTTGCAGCCCAGAGCAACAACTCCGGGCTGGTCGAACTCGATAGAGTTCGTTTCGTCTTTGCCATAAAGGCGTAACTCAAAACGCTTCGCCTTTGAGAATGAGTACACATGGTGTCGCGCTTCATCAAAGTTGGGGAAACTGACCCTGGTGCCGGACCTAACCGGCAAAACGAACGGGGCAAAAAGTGTATTTTCCTGCCGCATTTCGGTTTCGGCTGCATCAGACATGGCAGCGTTCAGTTCAAACTTCGGCGACAAGGTAACCACTGCATGCTCAAGCGGCTGGCCATTATCATTGGTCACCAGCACAGCAAGAGACCCTGCAACAGCAGCCCTGCCAACAAACGCAGATACAATAAGCCCCGCCAAAACCGGGACCAGCAGTGTCTTTAAATTTCCTGCAACCATATTGATTGCCCATCCTCCCCAAAAAGACGGATCAGTCTTTCATGATCTTGCGCCTGTCCAGCCTCAATTGCAAAACCGGTCGCATGATCACTGCACTCCGTCGCAACATATTTGAACCACTACGCATGTTGGCATCAAACTGAAAGTGTCCACAAACTTACTCAAATTAGTGAAATGGTGAAACTTCAAATTCAGTAACAAACACGCTATCAGCAATATGCCCGCTTAAATGACGACCATCTTTATTGTCATCATGTGAGTGATCTGCTTAATGTTTGGTGAATAAAGACAAAAATCGAAACGAACAAGACTTCGGGGAGGAATACATGCAATTCAAACTTGGAAAAACCGCGGCATCCGCACTGGCAATCGCTATCGCGTTGGCTGTGCCCGTTTCCAGCGCATCAGCCGCAATGGTTCAGGAAAATGAACAAGAGCAAATCTCCTGGGACCTGACGGACCTCTACCCAACACTGGATGCATGGAATGCAGAGCGAGAACGCATTAACACTGAAATCCAGACAATTGCTCAATACCAGGGCACGCTCGGTGACAGTGCTGAAAGCCTGCTTGCCGCATTTGATGCCATCTCTGCAATCAACAAAGAAGCGGCACGCGTGTTCATTTACGCCTCACTCGGCGGGGATGAAGACCTGCGCAATGCAGACGGGCAGGAGAGACTTGGGCTTGCGCGCAGCATGTTCGCTGCCCTTGGGCAACAAACAGCTTTCATTGCACCTGAAATACTCGAAGTCGGCGGTGAAAAGATAGAAGCATTTATCGCCCAGGAAGCTGGCCTAACAAAACATGCCTTTCAACTGCGGGACATCCTGAGACAAAAGCAATATACGCTGGGCGGTGAGGCTGAGTCGGTCCTGGCAAACGCTGGCGAAGTTCTTTCAGGACCACAACGCATATATACGCTGCTTAGTACTGCCGGCATTCCCTGGCCCAAAGTTACCTTGGCAAATGAGCAGGTCATAACGCTTAATCAGGCCGCCTATACGCGGTACAGGGCTGTTCAAAACCGGCAGGACCGCAAAA
This sequence comes from uncultured Kordiimonas sp., assembly GCA_947500295.1. Taxonomy (GTDB): domain Bacteria; phylum Pseudomonadota; class Alphaproteobacteria; order Sphingomonadales; family Kordiimonadaceae; genus Kordiimonas. The sequence continues at coordinate 224,148 of CANMRM010000006.1, read as the reverse complement.
AGGTTTTCGATACATTCTGGAAGACCTGGAAAACTTACGAGTCACCCTTTGGCCAGACACTGGATACGCTTGTAAGAACTCATATCTTTACAGCAAAATCCAGAGGGTACGAAAACTCGCTCGAACAAGCGGTTTCAAACAGCAATGTTCCAACTGACGTCTACAGAGCCCTGGTCAATGCGGCAAACGCAAACCTGCCGTCGATGCACAGGTACCTGAAACTCCGGCAACGGATGATGGGTTTGCCGGACCTCCACTATTACGACATTTATCCGGAGACCACTCAGTTGGACACGGAATTCTCTGTCGAGGAAGCCACCAAGCTGACCCTTGAATCACTGGCACCATTTGGAGACGAATATCTGACACTTCTGGAACAGGGCCTCAGTGCGGACTGGATGCATGTTTATCCACAGCCTGGCAAACGCTCAGGCGCTTATATGCAGGGTGCAGGCTATGATGTGCACCCTTACGTTCTCTTGAACTATAACAAGGGTTTTGAGGACGTTAGCACCTTCTCGCACGAGTGGGGGCATGCTGTGCACACGTTGTTAGCCCGCGCCAACAACCCATATGAAACATATAGTTACACAACCTTTACCGCAGAACTGGCATCCACAACCAATGAAGTGTTGCTACAGGAATATATGCTGGCCAAGGACCTCTCGGACGAAGAAAGGCTCTATTATATCGACCGGGCGCTTGAAGGCATTCGCGGCACGTTCTTCCGGCAAACCATGTTTGCTGAATTTGAACTCAAAATTCACGAAATGGCAGAGGCAGGCGAGGCTCTTTCCGGCCGCCGTATGACTGAAGTCTACCTGGACCTCTTGAAGAAATATCACGGGCACGATGAAGGCGTCATGAACATTGACGATGCCTACGCGATTGAGTGGGCCTACATTCCCCACTTCTATTTCAATTTCTATGTCTACCAGTATGCGACCAGTATCTCAGGCGGCACCATGTTCGCGGAGCGCATGCTGGCTGGCGACGCGACCGCCCGCGACGATTATATCAATACGCTGAAGGCCGGTGGCTCTGAATATCCCCACCCTCTTCTGGTGAAAGCCGGTGTCGACCTCACGTCCGACCTCCCATACACCACACTCATCAACCGAATGAACCGCCTGATGGACGAAGCTGAAGAGATCCTTGATCGTATGGGCAAGTAACCGACCCACAGATTACGTATATGGAAGCGTCGTGTCCGGTCGGGTATGGCGCTTCCTGATTTTAGTAAAGTTACCTGTTTGACCGCTATAGAATGAAGTTGATCGAAGAGATATCTGCCATGGTCAAACCTTCAAGCGTGACCGTGTCGCCACCACCAAGGTCAATAACAAGATTGCCGTTCTGTATGGACGAGGCCGCTTGAACACTGGTCGCGTCTGTGAAGTTTGTTGTCGTGCTTGATAATTGCAGCGTATCGTTCGCAATATCAAAATCCGTTACTGTATCGTCTCCATGACCTGCCGCAAAAACGAAGAGGTCAGCACCAGCTCCGCCGGTGAAGATATCGTCTCCTCCACCGCCCCAAAGGGTGTCATCACCTGCACCGCCATCGACGGTGTCTGTGCCGCCCCCCGAAAACAAATCGTCTGAGCCAGCGCCGCCATCAATGCTGTCATTCCCGGCACCGCCAAAAACCACGTCATTTCCGGCGCCGCCAAAAATCACATCGTTGGCGCCGGTGTCGCCAGCGTCCTTACCACCATAAAACACATCATTGCCGTCGCCACCATTGATGGTGTCATCGCCTTGACCGCCTCCCAGTGTGTCATTGCCCGCAGCAGCAACAATCAGGTCATCCCCGTCGCCCGACCAAATCTCATCGGATCCGGAGCCGCTTGTGATAGCCTCGCCATCATCATAGCGGCCATTGTCACTTACCTTGTCATCCCAGCCGCCGCCCAGCAGCGTGTCATTTCCAGCGCCACCAAAAAGGATGTCACTTCCATCATCGGTTGATGATTCGTTGCTCGAGACAAGGTGCAGTGTCGCGCCATCGTCGAGGCCACCACCGATAAGAAAATCGTTTCCTGCGCCTCCGCCAATGATATCATTACCCGCACCACCGGCCATGACATCATCGCCTTCATCCCCTGCGCCTGCCCACAATGTGTCATTGCCTGCACCAGCCATCGCCACATCGTCGCCAGCCCCACTTGTAAGCAGATCTGATCCGGCGCCACCATCCAGGGAGTCGTCACCGTCGTCCCCCTTCAATCGGTCATTACCGGCATTTCCGGTCAATTTGTTGGCTGCCGTGTTGCCGGTCAGCGTGTCGTCACCCGCCGCGCCATAGGCATTTTCAATAATGGTATCAGGCGTGATGTATACCGTGTCGGAATCGTAGGAAAACGAGGACCCATCCCAGTATTCGATGGTCGTTCCTACATTGCTCCAGTTACCTGGCCTCAGGTCCAGTTTGACAGCGGTGCTGCCTGTAACACCGAGCGTGTCATCTCCGCCAAAGTCCCAGATCGTGAGATAATGGCGGTCTGCCTGATCATAAATATAGTCATCGCCACCGGCCGTCGTTACTGTGTCGACGCCGTACAAATACTGAATGGCAAGAATGTCCGCATACATATAGGTTTGAGGCCAAAGATCCGCCCACTGCGCATCCGGAAACCGAGCGGATACGCTATAGGACATGACCGTGTAGTCGGCACCTTCGAGGTTGGTAGCGATTGCAGGAAACCCGCCTTCCGCTTCGAAAGAATGCTTCAGTCCCAGTGCATGCCCAAGTTCATGCAGAAGGGTATGACCAAAATCGACATCTTCTTCGCTGTGATTCTGTGAAAGTATCCAGATATCACCGGCCGCCTGATATTGTCCGGGCAAGTACGCCCATGCAACCGCATCCTCATCAGCAATGCCTGTAAAAGCGGTACGGATGGTGCCTGCACTGTCGCCGCTATCTTCCACCTGAACAAAATCAAGCTTCGAAAAACTCTCGAGATTGTCGAGCATAGACAGAAAAAACGCCTGTGCCGTGCCGGAGAGGCCTTCCAGGCCCGTATGCGGCTCCTGTCCTTCAGTTCCATACCCGTTGTCTGGATGGGTACTGTACTGACTGTTGGCATCCGGAAAACTGAAGCTGATAGTGGTTGTGTCAGAGCCTGTGTCCGATGCCCAACGCCCGCCCCACAGCAATCCATCGATAACGCTGTTGTTGGACGCTGATACATTCTCGGACAGAGCCGTGGATTCAACGCCTGAAACACCATCTGTCATGGTGATATTCCCCTAGCTAAGTGCTCGACACCCGTGCCCCAACTCACGAACCAATATGGCAGACATCTGAACTGCCTGTAAATGATAAGGCAAAATTTGATCTTTCTAAGGCAGGCACAGAAGATTCTCCAAACCAATACTACCTTGCCGATGATATAAAAATCAAAACGTGTATTTGTGACGCAAGACACGTCTATTCCTGCTTGCGTTGACGCTTATACCTTTGTATTCAATGCGTTAGACGCATTGGGGTGTCGCTAATGTGTGGTTGATCAACATCGCGACAGATGTCAGCCGCAGGTAGCTGGAAGAGGCACTTCGTGAGCGACCCCGTTCGTCAGACGTTTCGTTGGCATTTGGCGCGCGCCCTTACCGCAGCCCTTTTCTTGATATTCAGCGCGACAGCGGTGGGTGAAGATGCCGGCCGGCGCACCCTTGAAGATCGTGGCCGCTCGGCTTTTGCCCGTTGTGCAGGATGCCACACAATCGAGGAAAACGCCGGTCACCTGATTGGTCCCAACCTTCACGGTATTTTCGGTCGAAAGATCGCTGGATTAGCAGACTATTCCTACAGCGCCGGCTTGCGATCCCGAACCGGTGTGTGGGACGAGGACGCGCTCAATCGGTACATTGCCCGCCCCAAACTGGCAGCGCCGGGCAACAATATGGCGTTTCCCGGCATGACCAGCCCTCATGCGCGTCGAGACCTGATAGAATGGCTGAAAACAAACCCTTCGGATGCCGGCAACTCCGAAACCGACGACTTTCAATCCTTGCTGGTTCGCAACGAAGTCATGCACGGCGCAGAACTCGCTCGCGCCTGCATGGTCTGCCACACTGTTACTCAGGACGCGGGCAATGGCATCGCACCCAATCTATGGGGTGTGATTGGCCGTCCGATAGCAAGCATGCCTGATTTTTCCTACAGCGAGCGCATAATGCGCCGCGAAGGGGCATGGACACCTCAGACGCTCAATAACTTTTTCCTTGAAAGCAAAGCGTTTGACCAGGGCAGCCACCGAGCGTTTCAGAACCTCGCGCGTCCGGCAGACAGGGCTGCCCTTATCTCCTGGCTGAAGACGCTGCAGCCTGAAAGCACACAAAAGGCACGATAGTGTAGCGCCGCGATGTCGGATACGCCTCACTCCGGTCAGCGCTCCTGCGTCAATGGAACAGTCTGCCATTCAAGATCAGAAAGTGCCACGCCAACGGCAGGTACCGCGAGCTGGAAAGCTGCATTGGCTCGCCGCTCCAGACCGGGTGTAAATCCGCGCCAGAACTCTGTCGAACGGTCTGTTGCAGGGTCATAAATATCTGCAATCGTCAGCTGTTCGTTTTCCGGTGCTTCAACATAGAATATGATCAGCTCATTGCGCCGCGCCGGGTCTGTCACCGTCAGGGACCGCCACATCATCCAGATATTGGGAAATGTCAGGCCTTTTGCCTCAAGGAAACGCGCTGTATCGACTGATTCACCACCAGGGTTTTCCCGTCGGGAGACGGCCAGATCAAAGGCAAACGCATTGCTGCGGAACGGATAGCCAGCCACCACCGGGCTATTGGACAAATTGTAACGATACTGTTCGTCAATACCGGGCAGAAATCCTTCATACTGCAGTATCAGCATTCGTTTTACGTCGCCTGCGCTATGCTCGGCGAACACAATGCGTTCGCCCGCAGCAACATCACGAATTCGGATGGCATGCCGCCCAAGATAAGCAAGTTCGGGGTCTACCCGAATGGCAAGGGCGGGATTATGCTTCGATAGAACGGTGTTTTCGACTATCCGGCGCTCAGCAACGCCTACAGGTTCGCCAACCGCCGACGAGCCCTGCATCGAAGGCGACAGTATTAGCAGATAACAGGCCGCCACTATAAACCGGTTTGATGTTTTCACCGCGCACTCCCCGACAACAAAAGATGCTACCATTGTAGCGGCTTGCAGGAGTTTCTACAGCTTGAACTTTGGTTGGGAAAGTGGCGATCCCGGAAGGACTTGAACCCTCAACCCCCTGCTTAGAAGGCAGGTGCTCTATCCAGTTGAGCTACGGGACCGCAATATTCTATTTGAAATTGTCTGAGTAAGCCTGGATATGCCGTCTCTTTTTGTGAACAGGCTTCACTTCAAACGGCAGGTCATTGCGTTCAGCATATCCCTTGGCTTCATCAAGCGTTTCGAACCGCAGCTTCACCTGACCGCGCATGTCGCTTGAGCCAGTCCAGCCCATGACACTGTCGATGGTTTTGCCCTTTTCCGGTTCAAACTCCAGAATCCATTCACGGGTGTTGGCCGTGCCCGACTGCATGGCGTTTTTTGCTGGTTGATAAATGCGTGCTTTCACGAATTCACCTATTCGACCTTGTTTCCAAACCTGAACGACAACACATTGCCGCGCGGTCGGCACACTATACCAAGTCTTTGGTAAAGAAAATGGAAAAACTGTCAGTTTTTGCGATATTCCGCAGCCATAGAAAAAGGGCCTGGCCCTGGCGGCCAAGCCCTCTGGTATTTCTACCGAATTAAATGGTCGGGGAGACTAGATTCGAACTAGCGACCCCCTGTACCCAAAACAGGTGCGCTACCAGGCTGCGCCACTCCCCGACGCGGAGGACGGTATAGTTTCAGTGTTGTTGTTGCGCAAGCGAAAAATACAGGAACATGCAAAAAACATCAGCCGGGCGGTCTGACAATCGCTTTAAAGAGGCCTTGAGCAGATGCGACAGACTTCTCACCGGTTGTGATCAGGCCGCGCACCGCGATTATGCCATCCTGCGGCGTCTGCGCTTCAGCGGAACCCTGCACCCAGTCGCCCTCAAAAGCGGGGCCAATGAAATCAGTTGTCAGCCGTATGGTCACAAAGGGTGGCTTGGCAATGGCATGAACGGCTGTCGCAAGCAGAATATCTGCAAAGGTCATCACCATGCCGCCATGCAGAGCACCACCGGCGTTTATGTGTCTGGCTGCGACCCGAAACCCACGCTCGACGCCGCTATCAACAATACGCTCGAAAACAGGCCCATTCTCCCAGCCAAATGGCGAATTGGAAAGAATACTCTCAAAACCCGGAGGGGGATTGGCAGCAGCCACCATTTCGGGTGTCGCCCTGCGTGATTGAGGCAATCCTTTCATCAGCCACCAAAGGCTGGATGGATAATCAGGTCACCGGCCCTGATGCCCAATTCAGCAGCTCGGCCACCAGGGATCTCGAACACAGCCTTTACTCGCCCCTGAGAGCGGCGCGATGTGTCGGTTTGAGGTGTTGCGTTTGCCACAATGTTCGCAATGCGTCCATTTTGACGCACAAACACCATATCCAACGGAATCAGCGTATTACGCATCCAGAAAGAAGCTCGCCTGGGCTGCGGGAAAATGAACAGCATTCCTTCATTGGGCGCCATTTCCGTGCGGAACATCATGCCATCCGCCTGCTGCTCGCGTGTCATGGCCATTTCTGTGACAAAAACATGCTGCGTTCCATCAGCGGTCCGCACAGTCACCTCTTCTGTCGGCAGTTTGGCTTGTTGTGCCTGGACGGCGGCGGAAAGCCAAAAGCAGGTCGTCAGAAACAGGCATAAAAAAAGAGGATGCAATCCGTGCCTCCTCTCAAAACGCTGAAACGCTAGCATATCAAACTCCGGCCTAAACTGCTGTCGGGCCCAATATATCAGGCGTCACCCGGCAGCGCAATTTGCGCCACCAACGGCCCTCGCTCGCCGGTCCCGATCCGAACCCGTACTTCCTGTGTCGGCTCCAGGTCCGTAAGACCTGCGCGTCTCAGGGTTTCAATATGAATGAAAATATCCTGGGTTCCTTCTCCGCGCGACACAAAGCCATATCCCTTGGTCCGATTGAACCATTTGACGACAACATCCTCGAACTCTGGCGAGACATCCACATCCATGCCCGGATGCGAAAAGGATGAGCGTCCGAGATCTTCCGGCGCAACAGCAGTTGAAAGATCCAGCGAGTGAACGATCGTGGCCTGCCGCCCCTTATCACGGGCAACTGCATCACAAATCACCGTCGTGCCCTCAGGCACTGACCGCCGGCCAACTTCTCTCAATACTGAAAAATGGAGTAAAACATCCGTTCCGGAATCGTCTGGAACAACGAAACCGTACCCTTTGACAGCGTCAAACCACTTAACTTTACCCGCGACTCTCTGGCCAAGTTCTTCCACCATATCGCCAGATTCTGTCGTACTGCGGCCGTCCATAAGTTTCCCCCTTCAGAAACGCTGAACATGCTCAAACATGAATTCAATTGGTCATGCTAGTCATAAAAAACGGCACCCGCAACTATTTTGTCACGGGTGCCGCTACGCAACCTCTTGTTTAGAGGTCAATTTTTCCAACACTAAGCGTTGGTTTAGTGTCCGGAACCTTCGCTTTCTTGTCCAGGCAACTCGGTGTGGTGCTGGATGACATGTGCTTCATACATCTTGTCTGTCATCGGCTGCAGGAAGTTCGCAACCCCAATATAGCCAACAATTGACATGACGATTGTATAGGGCAAAGCCATCTTCACCATCGTCAAGTAGGACAGCCGGATCAATGGCGCCAGCGCAGACGTTAGCAGGAACAGGAATGCAGCCTGACCATTTGGTGTTGCAACCGACGGGATGTTGGTGCCGGTGTTGATAGCCACCGCCATAAGATCGAAGGTATCCCGGTCAATCACACCATCTGCAAGCGCTGTAACCATTTCACTCACATACACGGTTGCCACAAACACGTTATCCGAAATGGCCGAAAGCACACCATTTGCGACGTAAAGCGCCGTTACCTGGCCAGACCCTTCCAGACCAAGTACAAACTCTGTGACTGGCGCAAACAATCCGTTGTCGCTGATCACGCCGACAATCGCAAAAAACACGACCAGAAGTGCCGTGAACGGCAACGCCTCTTCAAATGCGTGGCCAATCTGATGTTCTTCCGTCACGCCGGTAAAAGCGGACGCAAGGACAATGACGGACAGCCCGATAACGCCAACCGCTGCAAAATGAAACAGCAACGCGACAATCAGCCAGAGACCTACAAGACCCTGAACGATCAGTGACGCATTGTCCCGAGCCGTGCGGCGTTCATTGGTGTAAGCATCATAATCGACAATAACCCGCATAACCTTTTCAGGTATTTTCGCGCCATACCCCATGATGCCGGTCATTTCGAGAACGATGCAGGTAATCAGGCCTGCAATCAAAACAGGCAGGGTAACAGGCAGCATCCGCCAGAAGAACTCGACGAACTCCCAGTTCGCCTGACTGCCGATCAGAATGTTCTGCGGCTCTCCCACCAGGGTCATCACGCCGCCCAAGGCGGTGCCGACAGCAGCATGCATCATCAGGCTACGCAAAAACGCACGGAAGCCCTCCAGGTCGTCATGGTTCAGCTTGTCCAGCTCACCGTCATGCATGTGATCATGGTCATGATGGAAATCTTTGCCAGACGCCACCTTGTGGAAAATGGAATAGAAACCAACCGAAATAGCGATGATAACGGCAGTAACCGTCAGAGCGTCCAGAAAGGCAGAAAGAAATGCCGCCATAAAGCTGAACAACAGGGAGAGCATTACTTTGTTGCGTACTTTCACCAGAATTTTGGTGAACACAAACAAAAGCATGTTCTTCATGAAGTAAATACCAGCCACCATAAAGACAAGCAGCAGGATAACTTCCAGATTCGCAACGATTTCATGCTCCAGTGTTTCTGGGCTGGTCATACCGATTGCAATTGCCTCAATCGCCAGTAGTCCACCGGGCTGTAGCGGGTAGCACTTAAGCGCCATCGCCAGCGTAAAAATAAATTCAAGAACAAGAACCCAGCCGGAAACATAAGGGCCGACTGTGTAAAACAAAATTGGATTGATGATCAAAAAAGTAAGAATGGTCCATTTGTACCATTCTGCAGAGTTACCGAGAAAATTTCTTCCCGCAGGATTCGCAAAAAGCGCCATGTTTGTCCCCTATCAGTAGGCCGGATCTCAGAGTAGAAGATCGCAACTGCTCACTCTCGCTTGCTTCTAGCCAGCTACCCCCCTCAAATCAAGCAGTAGCGGCAAGATAGTGCATTTTCATGCTGCTTTGGCCATTTATCGATAAAACGGAGCACCTTGCCGATGATTGGCCTTGCCGCTTCTTTGTCGTGGGTTAATGTTGCATCAAAATGCCATATGATAGCAGCAGAGCCCGAACCGCACCTGACCACAAAGGAAACCACAGTGAGCCATGAACTGACGACGGCGATCGATTGGCTTGATACAGGCCACCAGGTCATGATGGCCGTGGTTGCCAGCACCTGGGGATCCGCACCTCGCCGCCCCGGCAGTTTGATGGTTGTGCGAGATGACGGTGTGTTTGAAGGGTCCGTGTCGGGCGGCTGTGTCGAGGGCGCCGTCATTTGCGAAGCCCAGGCCATGCTGCAGGACAAGAGCCCGTCAGACGGTCACCGTGCACTGACATTTTCTGTTACATCGGAGAAAGCATGGGATGTTGGACTGGCCTGTGGCGGAGAGATTGTCATTTGGCTTTTTGTCCTTTCCCCGACCGATGTTTCGACGCTGCGTTCGGCGCTGAATGATCTGACAACTGGCCGGTCTGGCGAGTTGAGGTTCGCCGACACCAAACAAACCACATGGCAGATGTATGAAGCGCTGCCGGCGAAAGCGCATCCGAAAGCGGACGAGTCCACACATTCTGTGCCGGTTCTTGCCCCCCTGACCCTCGTCATCGTTGGTGCAGTTCATATTGCGCAACACCTGTCGGTCATGGCGGACGCCTGTGAATTCGATGTCATAATTGTCGACCCACGCGCCGCCTTTCGCGAAGGAAGGTCCTTTGCACAGGCAACGCTGGTCGACGATTGGCCTGATGACTATTTCAGGCAAAACCCGGTGACGGCAACGACAGCGGTGGTGACACTCACGCATGACCCGAAACTGGACGACGCCGCTCTACAGGAAATTCTGGGCAATGATGTCGCCTACATCGGTTGTCTCGGCAGCCGCAAGACCCACGCCGCCCGACTTGAGAGACTACAGCAAAGACGTATTGGTGAGCAGCTTCTGGCTAGAATTCATGCTCCCGTTGGGCTGGATATTGCCGCCGCAACGCCCGCCGAAATTGCCGTGTCAATTCTTGCAGAAATAATTCAGGTAACCCGTGCCAGCCAATGAAGTTTGAAGATCGTGACATTATCGAATGCGAGGGCTGGGCATTGGCCCACAGCCTTGCCATTCCCGGTAAACGGTTGCCCAAGGCCACCATTTTGACAGCCGCTTTGATTGAGGAGTTGCACAACAATGCTGTGACCAAAGCTCAGGTCTTCAAACTCGACCCCGAGGACATGAATGAGGATGCCGCGGCCCTGCAAGCGGCAAACATGATTGCTGGCGACAACATCGACGTTAAACCTGCCGGACGCGGGCGGGCCAACCTGCTTGCCCGCTCGGACGGTGTATTTTTACCGGACAATGCTGTCGACTTTATAAACACGCTCGATGATGCTTTCTCTGCTGCCTGCAAACGACCGTTCGCCAGAGTTTCATCCGGTGAGCTGGTTGCGACCATCAAAATAGTTCCTTACGGCATTCCGGGCCATGTTCTGATGACCGATAAACCTGCCCCCAAATGCAGGATCGCCAATTTCAAGACCTTTAGAGCAAATCTGATCTCAACAGGTGACTCCGTATCAGAAAAAATCATTGGAGTGCTGACCAACCGGCTGAGCCGGGTGCATGGTGAACTGCAGTCGCACACGGTGGTGAAACATTCAGTTTCAGATGTCGCGGGGGCGCTGGGCTCCATGCCCGACAGCGATCTTGTGCTTCTTCTCGGTGCCTCAGCTATCAGCGACAGGCGAGATGTCCTCCCTGCAGCGGTAGAGAAAGCCGGTGGCAAAATCATTAAGCTGGGTATGCCCGCCGACCCGGGTAACCTGTTGATGCTGGCGCAAATTGGGGAGAAAACAGTCATAGGCTTGCCTGGCTGTGCGCGCTCTCCGGCGCTGAATGGCTTTGACTGGATTCTGGAACGTTTTGCGGCTGGCCTGCCGCTTGGCCGACCCGAAATTACCAGCATGGGGACCGGTGGCTTGTTGAAAGAATCTGTCGGCCGGCCAGCCCCCAGAAACGCCAATTCCCTTGCGGACAAGCCTGCCACCCGTCAAATTGCAGCCATCGTGCTGGCAGCAGGAAAATCGTCCAGGTCCGGCGACAGTCACAAGTTGCTCGCGAAAGTCGGAGAGAACACGGTCATTGAGGCCACAATCCAAAATGCACGCTTGTCAGGTATCCAAGACCTGTTCCTCGTGACCGGATCGAACCATGAGCGCATTGCTGCCACGGTTGCCAACAGCGAAACGCATCTGGTGCACAATGAAAATTTTGTTGCTGGCATGGGCAGTAGTCTCGCGGCTGGAATTGTGGCGCTTCCGCCTGAAATTGATTATGCATTTGTCTGTTTGGGGGACATGCCTTTTATTCGGGCTTCAACATTCAAAACCTTGAAAGCAGAAGCAAAACGGTGCTCCGAGCGCGCAATCCTGATTCCAACATTCAACGGAAAACGGGGCCACCCGGTTTTGTGGAGCCGTGCCTTTTTCACGGCTCTGTCAGGGTTGACCGGCGATGTTGGCGGTAAGCGGCTGCTTGAAGAACACAGTGATGCTGCTGTTGAAATACCAGTCGATGACCCTGGCATATTGATCGACCTGGACACACCGGAGTTACTTGCGCAATTTGGTGTTAAACCAGCAGATCCATGAGCTCTTCTGTTTCCAGCTTCAGCAAATCCCGTGACAGGTCATAACCGAACCCTGCGCGCGCCATCGACGCCATTTCCTTTTCGGTTTTTTCTCGCAAACGTTCCGGGTCGTCAATCGGTCGCCGAAAAGGGCCAAACCGTCTGCGTTTGATGTAAGCGGCGGCTGCCCTCTTGTCTGCGTCAACTTCCGCATTGCCTGAAAGGGCAGATAAAGCTGCTTCGATATCTTCCGCGCCGACGCCTTTGTGCCGCAGGTCCTGAGCAATCAGGCGCAATGGCTTGCCACGCCTGAGCAACAATTCCGCACGCTGCCTGGCATAAGCCTGATCATCAACATAGCTATAGCGGACACATTTTTTGACCACATCGTCTAACCAGGAAGTTTGTTCGTCTGTTGGGGGGGCAAACCCTTCGTTGCGTCGACGTATTTTTCTGATCAAAACATCACGCAGGTTTTTTTCCGAAGAATTGAATCGACCGAGATAATGCAAGGCGGCCCGCTCCAGATAGGCAGCTGTCACTTTTTTGGGCTTTTTTTTGCCTTTTTCGATGTCTTTTCCGACTTTTTTGTCCATCTGCGCCTTCTTTTGAGGCAACTGTTTCACCTCAAAGGGCCTCAAGAGCCGTGAGAAAGCGTTCTATATCGCCTTCGCTCGTATAATAATGCGGCGACACGCGGACGGCACTTTCAATGCCACGTGGCTCCAGATCAAGGCGTGTATGATTGACGCTGGCGATCTGTACACCAATGTCTTGTTTTTCCAGTTTCTGTTTTATTTCCGAGGGTTGCTGGCCTATGAGATTGAAGGTGATGATCGCCGATTCTGCAGACCGCGGGCACATAATCTCGACTTTCCTGATGTCTCGAAGTTTTTGCCGCAAGTTCTTGGCATTTCTTGATATTTGAGCAAAGGCCAACTCGGGGCCGAGGGTCTGCAGATACGCCAGCGCGGCCCCAAAACCCAGCTGGTTAACAACGCTGCGTTCCCACGCTTCAAACACACGCGTATCGTCTCTCAAGGTATAGGCGTCTTTGCTTGTCCATTCGGCACTCTGGTTGGTGAGAACAACCGGCTCCATCATTGAGCGGGCCTTTTCGTTCACGTAGAGAAACCCGATGCCCCGCGGCCCCCGCAGGAACTTGCGCGACGTGCCGGTCAGGATATCGCATCCGATTTCTTCAACATTCACATGCACATGACCCGCAGACTGACAGGCATCCAACTGGTAGAGCACGCCAGCATCTTTCGCGAGCCTGCCAACATCGGCAACCTGGTTAATCTCGCCGCTGGACGAAGGCATGTGACTGATACTGATAAGACGCGTCTTTGCATCAATGAGGGACGCCATGTGCTCAAGGTCAATTCCCCCGGCGTCTGCCTGCCTTGCAACCCTTATTTCGACGCCGAAGCGCTTGGCGACCTGGAGGTAGGCGACAAAGTTGCTGCAATATTCATTATAGGCTGTGATGATGTTGTCACCACCCGTCAGCTGCAAACTATAAAAAGCCTTTGTCCATCCGTCGACCGCGCTACCGACAAACGCATAGTCACTGAGCTTGCCACCAAACAACCTTGCAAGCGCACCATAAGCCGCTTCAAGCGCCGAGGCCTGTTGCTCCTGCGCAACATATCCACCAACTGCAACTTCGAGCTCCAAAGCTTCCTTTATTGTTTCAACCACAGCCAGTGGCTGCAGGGCTGAACCGCAGTTGTCCAAATGGACCCGGTTCGCCAACCCAGGCGTCTGTTCGCGCAGATGCCCGAGCAGGTTTTCATCAATTCCGGTCGCTTTTGTTGTCATTTTTTAGCCGCATTCGTCATCTAATTGCCGTGCACCCGCCTATAGTTGGTTAAAATTGTCTTGCGAATATAGCCCGCAGATTGTAATCCAGCCGTAATATTTGGGTGTGCGATCTGCTCGACATGAACTGTCGATTGGCGTCCAATTGCAAGTGTTTTTTGATTGGTTCGCGCACATTATTTTGTTTAGTTTTTGTTGGCGACAGTGCTATAAACCTTTGTTGCCGTGTTGTTTTTTAGGCTAGTACTGAAACAGCCCTGGGGTGATCATGGTCGATTTGAACGAGCAGACAACCGTTGTGCCAACCGTAACTCCTACTCTCGATCCCTCGTTGCCAAGACGATATTCGGACTTCAACACACTCGTTGAGGCCATCGAATATGCGGCTAACGGTGTGCGCGGAGCGAATTTTTTTGACGCCCGCGGCAACGTTAAAGAGGTCATCACCTGGAAAGAAGTTCGTGACAGGGCGGAGGCCATTGGCCGAAAGCTGGTGGGTATGGGTTTTGAAAAGGGTGATCGTATCGCGCTGATCGCCGAAACCAGTGCAAACTTTGTCAGTTTCTTTGTTGGATGCCAGTACGCCAGCGTCCTGCCGGTCCCCCTGCCCCTGCCGACATCGTTTGGTGGCAAGGAAGGATATGTTTCGCAGCTGCGCATGCAGATGGAAAGCTGCAAGGCAAATGGTTTGATGGCACCCGGTTTCATGGACGAAATTGTCGCCGAAGCGACCAAAGGCCTGGATCTGCGCTTCAAAGGGGATATTGACGCCTTTATGGCAGAGGACCGCGAAGGCGAACCGGTTCTGCCAACACCGGACGACCTGGCATACCTGCAATATTCATCGGGCAGCACGCGGTTCCCGCACGGCGTTTCAGTCACACACCGCTCCCTGCTCTCCAACACGCACGGCATGGGCTATCACGGTGTTCACCTGGAAGAGAACGATCGCTGCATATCTTGGTTGCCATTTTACCATGACATGGGCCTTGTGGGCACTTTGCTGACGACGCTGACCTGTCAGGTATCTGTTGATTTCATTCCGACAGAAGAATTTGCGCGCCGTCCCCTGAGTTGGTTGCGCGTCATCAGCGCCAACAAGGGCACCATTACGTATAGCCCGACATTTGGTTTTGACATATGTACGCGCCGCGCCGCCATGCGCCAAAGCGCGCTTGAAGGCCTTGATCTGTCGAGTGTGCGCGTTGCCGGCATTGGTGCAGAGATGATCCGCCCGGATGTGATGAAGGAATTCCAGCAGACATTTGGTCAGATCGGCTTCTCATATAATGCCTTTTTACCAAGCTACGGCCTTGCCGAGTGCACCCTCGGCGTCAGCTTTGGTGAAGTTGGCAAGGGTATCGAAGTTGACCTGATTGAGGAAGCTGCCCTGACTGGCGATCGGCACCTCCTCGTCAACGGTTCTGGTGAAAACCGGATGCGGGAAGTGGTCAACTGTGGCCGCCTGCTGCCCGAATATGAAATCGAAATTCGTGATGAAGGCGACATTGCTCTGCCTGATCGCACCGTTGGCCGCGTGTATTTGCGCGGAACATCGGTTATGCGGGAATACTTCAACGACCCGGAGACCACGAGAGCAGTATTAAGCCCCGAAGGTTGGCTTGATACCGGCGATATGGGCTATATGAAAGACGACTGCATCTATATCGTTGGGCGCGCCAAAGACATGATTATTGTTAATGGCCGCAATCACTGGCCACAGGACATCGAATGGGCTGCAGAACAGGTTGACGGCATCAAAAAAGGCGATGTTGCCGCCATTTCTGTGCCTGGCGACAACTCGGAAGAAGTGCCGCTGATATTGGCTCAATGCCGCGTTTCGGACGCTGCCGAGCGAGTTAAAATGGTCGACGCGCTTAAGAAGCAGATCCAGTCGGAAACCGGCGTTAACTGCATAATCGAACTGGTGCCCGCAAAATCACTGCCAAGAACATCATCTGGCAAATTGAGCCGCACCAAGGCACGCAATCAGTATTTGTCAGGACACCTGCAGGCAATTGCCAGCTAACCCGAGGCCCCCATGCCAGCAAAGTCAAATCAGACGGCAGCCCTGACAGTGGCGCTGACGGGCGCGACCGGTTTTGTCGGTGGTCATCTAGTGGACTGCCTGACAAAAACCGGGATTAATGTGCGTGCACTCACCCGTCGCCCGCAGCCTGAAATGGAAAAAGTTACCTGGGTTTCCGGGTCTCTCGACAATATGGAAAGCCTTGCGGATCTCAATGAGGGAGCAGATGTCCTCATTCATTTGGCCGGACTTACCAAGGCCGTTACCCGAGACGATTTCTTTGACGTAAACGTTACGGGCAGCAAGGGTTTGTTTGAAGCGGCACAGGCGGCAGGCGTACCGCACGTCATTCACGTTTCCAGCCTTGCTGCGCGAGAGCCGCGCCTGTCGCATTACGGCGCCAGCAAAGCAGGCACAGAGTTGCTGCTTACGGCACGAAAATGGGCTTTCAGCTGGACAATTGTCAGACCGCCGGCGGTGTATGGCCCGGGCGACAAGGAAATCCTGAAACTTTTCAAGGCAACCAAGTATGGTATTTTGCCAGCGCCCGGTGGCACCAAAAACCGTTTTTCGATGATTCATGCCCGCGATCTTGCTGAGGCACTTGTCTCTCTTTGCGACGCCAGCAACAAGCAGGCTGTTGTTGAAATTGACGATGGTCACCCGGGTGGCTATGCGATCAAGGACGTTATGAACGCCCTGCCCGGCGACGCGGGCCGCAAAGTCAGCACACTCCCGGTGCCGTTTCCTGTTCTTGGATTGATCGGCGGGGTCAACGACGTGCTCGCCAGGGCTTTGAAGCGGCCATTCATGCTGACATTATCGACCGCCCGCTACCTTTGCCACCCCGATTGGACAGTAAAGGAGCCAAGGCGACTGAAGCACGCCAAATGGTCGCCACAATTCGATCTAAAATCCGGCCTAGAAGATACGCTTGGCTGGTACCGGAAAAATGATCTTTTATGATCCGGGGCATATGGATATAACTTCAGGCTAACAGGTGCCGTATCCCCGGACACCGATGCAGGAAAGAACGCGCAACATGGCTACAGCGGAAACTCTGGAAACTATTTATGGCTTGATCGCTCCAATCAACAGGAAGGGCGTTGAGTTAAAACCGGCGAGCACCTTTGCGGTTGACCTGGAATTGGACAGTCTGACCGTTATGGACCTGGTTGCAGAGATCGAAGATGAATTCGATATTGTTTTACCACTCAATATGTTACCGGACCTTGAGACAATTGAGCAGGTCGCTGATGCCGTCGAAAAAATCGTAAGCGCAGGCTAGGAATTACCGTGGATCTACTGGACAAATTTGACCCCATAGTTGAGTTGCGTTCATCGCTACCCTTCAAGAAAGCTGATCCTTTCAAGGTGGTCATTGATGAAGTGATTTCAGAAACCGAGGCCATCATTGGCGGCCGGCACACAATCCTGGCCGGCACCAACAACTATATGGGCATGACCTTCGATGAAGGTGCCATTGAAGCCGCGAAGTCAGCGCTCGACAACTTTGGAACCGGCACAACCGGCTCACGTGTCCTCAACGGCACCTACGGCGGCCACAAGGCACTCGAAGCGACCATCGCCGATTTTTATGACATGGAACACTGCATGGTGTTTTCCACCGGCTATCAAGCCAATCTGGGCATGATTTCGGCGCTGGGTGGAAAAGATGATTATGTCATTATAGATGCCGACAGCCATGCCTCGATCTATGACGGTTGTTCCATGGGAAATGCTACCATTGTTCGCTTCAAGCATAACGACCCGGAAAACCTGGAAAGACGCCTGAGGCGCTTGCCTGAGGAGGCCGGAAAACTGCTTGTTGTAGAGGGCATCTATTCGATGCTTGGAGATGCGGCACCGCTGAAAGAGCTGCTGGAAGTCGGCAAAAAATATGGATGCATGACACTTGTCGACGAAGCTCATTCAATGGGCTTCTCCGGCGAAAACGGGCGAGGCGTAGCCGAGGAACTGGGTGTCGAGCATATGGTCGACTTTTATGTTGGCACCTTTTCAAAGTCAGTTGGCACCGTCGGCGGATTCGCTGTTTCGAACCATCCGAAATTTGACGTCTTGAGATTTGTCAGCCGCCCTTACATCTTCACGGCCAGTCTGCCACCAAGCGTTGTGGCATCCGCGACCAAGTCGATTGAAGCCATCAAACGCAGCAGCAACCGGCGCGCCCATCTATGGGAAAACGCCCGTCGGCTGCATACCGGCCTCAAGAATGCAGGTTTCGAGATGTGCACTCCGGAAGCGCAGAGCCCCATTATCGCAGTCCACCTTGCTGATGTTATGCTGGGCACACGCTTTTGGGAACAACTGCTTCTGGAGGGTGTTTATGCCAATATGGCAGCACCGCCCGCAACGCCCGCCGGCATGTTCCTGCTGCGGATCAGTGTTTGCGCGCAACATACGCCAGAACAGATTGACGAAATCATCGCACGCTTCAAAAGGACAGCGGACGCGGTAGGCATGGACGTCAAATAGAATTTATCAGGCGCCTTATTTAAAGGCGCCTTTTTTCCTGAGCCCCCAAAACAGCACCACACCGGCGACAATCGGGTGTTTTCTCATCCAGGGTTTGATTTCCACATCCACACCGGAGTGACGCCGGATTTTCCACGCCAGATAGTCAATCCCACCATCGAACGTAAGCGACGCTTTAACAAGCCTGAGAAAACTGACGACCTTTCCATTCAATCGACGGAAAAACCAAACAAGCTTCGCCGTAAAATGATCAGTCCTTGCTGGTTGCGTTGGAGGTGGAGAACGGTCCAAATCCACTGCTTCCAGGTCAAGGCTGGAGAGAACCACAGGTGTTAATTCGTCATAGCGCGCCTGATCAAGCAGATAGATTTCAAGGCCTTTACCCCCTCGTTCAGAACGAAGCTCGGCGGCGTAGGTGGCCTCAAACGCCTCGACCCACAAAACCCGGGACTGGAGCGCCCATGGCTTGAGATCAAGCAAGTTGGAGACCATCGTTGAGACTGCAGTGCCGACTGCATCTGCAACCAAGATGCGCACATCGTCAGAGCGTGCGCCGAGCAAAAGACAAGGCTGGCAAAACCGCGCCCAGATCGACACGTTCAAACATGACTTGCTACACCGGTACCGGAAATCCGCCAGCGATATCACTGCATATTTTGAGCG
This sequence comes from uncultured Kordiimonas sp., assembly GCA_947500295.1. GTDB lineage: Bacteria > Pseudomonadota > Alphaproteobacteria > Sphingomonadales > Kordiimonadaceae > Kordiimonas. The sequence goes on along the minus strand of CANMRM010000006.1, from coordinate 205,152 downwards.
GACGACCAAACCGTCAACTTCCATCTCGTGGTAGAAAACGTTTGGTGGCACGAACTGGTTCGACACTGCCAGCCAATTCTTGGCATAGGCTTTCTTGTAATCGTCAACGATCACATAGAAATCCAGGATTTTGTCTTCTATTTCGCCGGTACGAAGGCAAGATCCATAGAACAACAGCCCCACAACACTGTCGCCGTAACGGCTGGCGATGTCTTTGGCGGCCTGCTCAACCGGCGCCGGAACAGAGCGTTGCCATTCGCCGAGAATAAAATTGCGCAGACCTGCAGTCGAAGCTTCTGCCGCTTCCTGTGTTTTGGTGTTGGGCACGGCGGAGACTACTTTCTGAATGCGACGAAAGTCAGGGAACGATCGCCTCTGAGCGTAACAGGAACACCGGGCGTCGGCTGATAGATTTCGCCGTCCAGCGTCACCGGGTCTGTTCCTTCTACACGGACCTCATTGCTTGTGCGCACATGAAGGCCATTTACAGAACTGGTGCCATACCGGCCCAGGAGCAATGCCGTGAAAGACCGCACCAAAGTGGCAGGTCCTGCCTCAAGCGCAGAAAAACGCAGCCCGCCGCTACCGCCTTTGGCATAGGGCTTGAACCCAAACAATAACCGATTGAGGGTAGTTGTCATCACAAGGGAATAACGGCCCTTGATGCGGGCGCTGCCTGGCACAGTGATCGACATCGGGTCTGAAATCATCAGGCCTTTGTTCCGCGACAACCCCAGCGCTGACGTAATCAGCTTGTAGGCAGACCAAATATGCGCAACGGCATTTGGCAGGCCTTTGGCGTAGGCATTTTCACGGCACCAGAAAATACCTCGAACGATGCCTGCGGTCCCGAAGAATGTGCCAACCTTGGGCTGAGATCCGTCACCCAGGTCCATTTCGATGAGATGGCGCCGCGTCAATGCGTCTGGCAAGTCACCTGACTGTGCGAGTTTTAAAAGCCTTTTCAGTACTTTAGCCGGCTTGCCTTTAAATCCAAGGTCCGCAGCTGTCATGTTTGTTTTGCCACCCGGTAAAAATGCAATGGGTGGAATAACATTAAATGGATTGTTGTAGAGAAGCGATGCAAGAGCTGCTCCGATGGTGCCATCTCCACCATTTATGATCAGCATAGCGGGATTGGCACGAGCAAACAGCTCCATTGCATCCTTGAGGGTTTCAATACCATCAAGCTCATAGTGCACCACGTTGGCGCTCGCATTCACGATCTTGCGAATTTCGTCAAGAGACTGCGCATTTGTTGTGCTGAGTGGATTGGAGATCATCACCACGAGCGGAACGGTTGCGCCGCTTTTAACGCTATCCAGATCAACCTGCATTTACCTGATCACTCCGGGGGCCGGCAATCCAGCCCACTCAATACCACTATCCAAACATAGCAAACGCAACCCAAAGGCCCCGCGCTTTGCGCATTTCGTCCGCATGCATACCTGTAAATCCGAGAATTTTCAACGCTAGCGTCGCTTTAGCTTGCGGCGCTTTTCCTTTTTTTTCTCGTCACCGCCAAAGATATAGTTCATGTCGATGGTGTGGCGGTTTAAGCCGGCATCCGCCGTAAACATGACTTCTTCACCGTCCGGTGGGCCAAGTGAAAGCTTGGGATTGTTAGAAAAACCAAACCCTTCAGAGAAGAAATCAGCACGGCCATTGGCGTTTTTGTCGTGCAAGACCACAAGCGCATAAGTCCCTGGAGATGGGAGCGGTACACAGAGTGTCGGGTCATCCTGATCTTCAAGGGGCATATCAACGCGCACGAGCTTCATACCTTTTTCCAGAAACTCATCAGGGTCAGAGCTGTAAATCTGGGCTCTGACGCGCCCTTCTGTTGTTTGGAGGCCTTCCACCGCAACCTCGAGAACAGCCTGTCCGTCTTCAGCCGCGCAGACCTCATCCAGACGTTTTTCCAATCGAATGATCGTTGCCTCACGCCGATCATCAGCGACAACCGATACCGAGCCACCGGATAGAACCGCCCCTGCTAACACGGCAGAAACCAGCTTACCAGCCAACGGCCTACTCCGAACCCAAGAAACAACCATACTGGTCTCCAGATATATTCTGACCACCCAATGCTGCGAAATAGCAGGTTGATGGTGGCGGAAATATGGCTCTATACAAGACAAACAGGTGATTTAGCATCTTTTTTCTGCCATCATTTACCTGTGAAACAATCTGCATTGACCCTTGAAAAGCGTCAACAACCGGTGTAGCGCCACTTTATGTTTGTTCGACCCATCATCACACGAATTGATCGTTATGTGCTTCGGCAGGTGCTGATGCCCATGTTTACCACGCTGGGTATTGCAGCTTTGTTACTGATCCTGGAGCGTATGCTGAAACTCTTCGACTTTGTCGTCAATCAGGGCGGCCCGGTGGAGGTGGTTTTTCGCATGCTCGCCAACCTCACGCCGCACTATATGGGGTTGGCCCTGCCAGTGGGGCTGTTGCTTGGTGTGCTGGTCGCATTCCGGAAGATTTCGCTTTCAAGCGAGTATGATGCAATCACATCATCTGGCACCAGCCTGCCTCAGCTTGTGCGCCCGTTGCTTATGCTGGCCGCGTTTCTGGCCATCGTAAACACTCTGCTTGTTGGCTGGATCCAGCCACACAGCCGGTATGCCTATCGTGGTCTTGTCTTTGACCTGAGGAGTGGCGCACTGGGCGCCAGCATCCGTGTCGGCGAATTTGTCGAGATTGGCGACGACATTACTTTGATGATTGAAGAATCGCGCAACCAGGGTGCGGAGCTTGGTGGTATCTTCCTGGAACGACGGGACGAGCGCAGCACCATTTCCGTAACGGCAGAACGCGGCGGTTTTTTTGCCACGGACGACGATCAAACCATCCTCCTCAGGCTATTCAACGGCGTTCTCGTGGACCTGAACGAAAGCCAGAACAAGCCGCGTGTTCTCAATTTCGAACGTCAGGACCTGACCATTACCCTGCCCCAGCGAGAAGTATTCCGCGAACGTGGCGGTCAGGAACTGGAAATGACCCTGCCCGAACTGTTCGTGGAAAAAGATAATCCGCTCAATTCGGTCGAGGAGAGAGCTGCCTTCCGGGCAAATTACCACTGGCGCCTCATGCATAGCCTGAGTTTCTTCATCCTGCCTTTCCTCGCGATACCTATGGGCATCACCAACAAGCGAACCGGCCGCGGAACCGGCATCGTTATCGGGCTTTCTGTGCTTGTTGTGTATAACGAACTGATGGAGGGCATGGAAACGGCGGTCAAAAATGGTATTTCGCCCTACTTTTCCATATGGGCACTGTTTGCGGGATTCGCTTTTCTCAGCCTGTTTTTCTTCAGGGTCTCTGCCTTCAAAGCTGGCGGTGAACCGCTGGCATACATCGACGCAATCGTTGGCGTTGTGGCAGGCCCCATCAAACGGCTCGGGCGTAAGTTGATGGGTATGGGAGAACAGTCATGATCATGCGCGCAGCCCGCCGCCTGTTTGTACCCTCCCGCACACTCGCGCGTTATATGGTCCGCATGCACCTGAGCCGCTTTTTTGGCATCCTGCTGGGGCTTACGGTGATATTGCAAATGCTGGATCTGCTGGCCGCCGCAGACGATGTGATGGCTGCCGACGGCGCGACGTGGGTCTCCATCCTGGTTTATGTCAGCCTGAGGGCCCCTCAGCTAATCACCCTCTTCTTACCCTTTGCAGCGCTGTTGGCGACCATTTTGACACTTGCGACTTTAAACCAAAGCAGCGAAGTCACTGTCATGAAGGCAAGTGGCCTGTCGTCGCACCGTATTTTGCTGCCTTTAGGTATCGCCTCCTTCATCATTGGGATCGCGCATTTCACATTCAACGAAACCATTGTCGTCGATGCCAATGCAGAACTCAAATACTGGCAAGACAACGACTATGCTGTGAATTTGCCGCCCAACGCCAAATTGACAGGGCGTGTCTGGTTGACGGACGACGACAGTATTGTTCTGGTAGAGGCTGTTAGCACGGTTCGCAATCGTGTGGTGCTCGACCGCGTATCGATATTCGAGCGTGATGACCTGGGTCGAACACAAGCCATGATCAAGGCCGACTTTGCTTGGTACCAAAATGGGGAATGGACACTCCATGAAGTAAGGCGTTTTGATGCCGAAACCCATCTACTTTCTGTAACTCCGACGATCCGCTGGAACACGCCCACCCGACCTGAGCGTTTTCTGGCGCTGACTGTCAATCCCGACCATGTGCCATTTGGCGAGTTATGGCGATCAATGAAACAACTGGAGCAAGAAGGCCTGCCAACCGATCGTATGATGACCAGTTTTCTGCAAAAAATAGCCGCACCAGCGTCAACCCTGCTGATGCCAATTCTGGCGGCCTTAGCCGCCTTTGGGGTATCACGTGCAGGTGGTATCGTCTTACGAAGTGTTTTTGGTGTCGCTCTGGGCTTCAGCTTCTTTGTCGCTGACAATTTCATGTTGGCGATGGGCGAATTTGGTGTCGCACCACCATTTCTTGCCGCATGGGCCCCTTTCTTCCTGTTCCTGTTGGTGGGATATACCGTCATATTTTACACTGAAGAAGGCCGACCCAATCTGAAACCAGCCTCTTCCACAGCGCCTGCCAATAAGCTGGAAACGACCAAATAATGACGTCATCAAAGGACCCAAAACAGGTTCTGGCGACAGAAAAAGCTGCAGACATGAAACAGGTGGCTGGGGGCGCAGGCCTTGCATTTCTGGGTCGCCTGGGTGCCTTGATCGAAGCTGTCTCAGTTGTCGTTTTTACTTGGGCGTACGGCGCAGAAACCTTCGGCTTGTTTGCAGTGCTCTGGAGTTATGTGAAGGTCACAACGGCACTTTCGGATGCTGCAATGACCACATCGTTGCAGCGTTTTATACCCCGCGTTCCAAAGTCTGACGAAGCAAATGTCGCCGGCTTTGCCCTGAAGCTTAGCTTCATGATTGCGCTTGTTTTTGCAGCAGCAGGCACATATTTCGCGCCCGAACTGTCTGCTTTTATCAATGTTGGCGATGCCGACGAGGCTCATCTGACCAATGTCATTCGCGTTTATGTCTGGGTGCTGCCCTTTTGGACAGCCGTCGAAGTGGGCACCGCCGCTATCAGAGCAAGGCGAAAATTCGGGCCGGAAATTCGGGTTCGTATTTTCTATGAGCAGGGCCTGCGGCTTGTTGCTGCTGTTGCATTTTATCTAATTGGATTAGATACGTACGGGCTTTTTCTCGCGCATTTATTGAGTGTCTTGCTCGCGGCAGTTCTGGCCGTACGGCTGATCGGGAAGCATTATGACATGCAAGCCGTCTTGAAGGCGCCGCTCACGGGCCCTCTTGCACGTGACATGCGAAAATATGGCTTTTCCGTCATGCCGTCGAATCTGATCAAAAAGCTCTTCAGCGAGTTTCCGGTGATGCTTCTCAATTTCGTACTTCCAGGCGGCGCAGGCGCTGCTGCGGGTGGCTACTATTCGGTCGCCAGAAAGCTCGCGAGCGCACTTCAGGTGGTACGTCTGGCGTTCGAATATGTCATGGCGCCTCTGGCCGCGGAAAAACACGGCAAGGGCGACAAGCACAGACTGGAAAGCATGTATGCTTTTGCTACACGCATGTCGCTCTGTCTGGCCCTGCCCTTTGGTGCGGCACTTTACCTCGCCCGTGGTGATATTCTTTCCGCTTTGGACCCGGAATTTCAGGCGGCAGCGGTAGCCATTGCAATTCTTGTCGCTGGCAGGGTGCTGGAAGCTGCAAGTGGTCCGTCACAGTCCATCGTGGAGATGCTGGCACATCGATTTGTACCGACAGCTAACGGGCTTGTGGGCCTTGCGGTCTTCATTTGGCTCGGCTTTACCCTAATACCGATGTACGGCGTGACCGGTGCAGCAATTGCAGCAGCAATTGGCCTGAACATAACAGCGTACCTCGCATTTTTTCAGTGCAGCTTCCTGTTTCGTCTGTTCCCCTATAACCGTGATTTCTTGAAACCGGGGTTCATTTCCCTTATGTCTGCCGTCGTACTGGTTGGTCTTGCTGAGTATGGCCCAAGACTGCAACCGCCGCTTGGTCTTACTACGGCCATAATCGGGCTTATTGTCGCATTGCTTTTGTTGGTACGATATGGCCTAAAGCCGGAAGACGCTTTGGCCCTCGGAAAACCGGCAAAATGGCTAAGGAAAACTGTCGTTGGCACACAGCCCGGAAAGATTGATTGAGATGCAACAGGCAACGATTGAAAACAGCGAGATTGATACAGAAGACCCTGTTCAAAGAGTATCCGGTGCGCACCCTGAAGCAGCAGACTTCCCTCTCAGGGAAGCACGCAAACTGGTGCGGGACCTGTGGCAACCTGTTCCTCGCATTTACTGGACGGATTTTAGCCTCAGCACACTGATTGGCTGGGGTGCGGTTGCTGCTGCCGTTGTGTCGCCGCTTGGCTCCGCCGTGCAGATTCTGGCGCTTGTTGCTGCGACACTGGCTCTTTACCGTGCCGTCATATTCATTCATGAACTTGCTCATTTCCGCAAAGGTACATTCACCGGCTTTCGTCGGTTCTGGAACGCCGCGTGTGGCATGCCCATGATGGTACCGGCTTATACTTATGCCGATGTACACATCGACCATCACAAGCCGCAGCTCTATGGCACGGAGGAAGACGGCGAATATTTGCCTTTTGCGGTCAACGAACCCTGGAAGATTGTGGCATTCATCGTTCAGGCGATCATTGTGCCGCTATTGCTGGTGTTCCGCTACGCTGTTCTGATGCCGATTACCCTGCTTGTTCCGCCCTTCCGCAATTACGTGTGGCAGCGCGCGAGCAGCCTTGTGATCGATTATACCTATTTGCGCCCGTTGCCCAAGAAAGACCAGAAAGCCGGCTGGTTGCTGGAAGATGTTTTCACAGGCCTTTATGCCTATTTGGCTTTTGCCCTTTGGTACGTCGAGGTTTTACCAACTGCTTTTTTTGCTGTTTGGTATGTCGTGACTGTCGCAATCTTTGTTTTGAACGGCTTTCGCACACTGGCTGCACATGCCTACCGCAACGGCGGCAGGGAGCGCATGACCCAGCAGGCTGAATTCCTCGATAGCGTTGATGTACCCGGTAACCGCTACATTTCATCGCTCTGGGCACCCGTAGGGCTCAGATTCCACGCGACCCATCATCTGTTTCCCGGCATGCCTTATCATTCGCTGGAAAAAGCCTACTTCCGCCTCAAGGACGAATTACCGGACAATCGTTTGTATCTTGAAGCAACACGCAAAAACCTCTGGGCTGCGGTTGCGCAATTATGGCGTGAGGCCAAAGCCTCTCAAAAAACGTAACGCGTTTATCGGTCTTGCAAAAATCCGCCAGTTCGCTATCCAAGATGCCAGTGAAATGTATCATGGGGCATTCTTGTGACGGAAAACAGCGTTACCATCCGCCAGATTACCAATACCAAAGGCCTGAAGGACTTTGTGAATGTGACCAGAACTGTCTACGCGGATGATCCTCACTGGATTCAACCGCTGATGATGGAACGGATGGATGCACTGAGGTCTGACAAAAACCCTTATTTTGAACATGCAGATGTGGCCATGTGGGTTGCCGAGCGCAGCGGACAACTGGTTGGCCGCATCAGTGCGCAGGTCGACAGCCTGGCCCAGGAGAAATGGGGGCCAAACCTCGGTCATTTCGGTTTTTTCGAAGCCGCAAGCCAGGAAGTCGCAACTGCCCTTCTCGAAACAGCGGAAACATGGCTCAGGGACCGCGGCATGACCCGCATGCAAGGGCCCTGGTCGCTATCCAGTGCAGAAGAAGTCGGCACGCTTGTTGATGGATTTGATACGCCGCCTTGCGTGATGATGCCTCACGGTCGCCCCCAGTATGACAGTTGGCTCAATAGGCACGGACTGAATAAGGCAAAAGACATGTTCGCCTATTCGCTGGACCTGACAATTCCGATGCCGGACCGGGCCATGCGTATCGTAAAAATGGCACAAAAAAACAAGCGGGTGACCATGCGCCCCATCGACATGAAACGTTTTGACGCAGAGGTCGAAGTGGTTTTGGACATCTATAATGAGGCTTGGTCTGAAAACTGGGGGTATGTGCCTTTCACAGAAGCAGAGGTCGCCCACGGCGCCAAAAGTCTCAAGCCCGTTGTAAAACCCTACCGTACCTATATCTGCGAATATGATGGTGAGCCGGTTGCCTTCATGCTGACAATACCGGATGTAAATCACAAAATGCGGGACTTAGACGGCAAACTGCTGCCTTTTGGCTGGGCGAAACTCGCCTATCGCATGCTTAATGGTAAAGAAGACCGCTGCCGTGTACCCCTGATGGGTGTACGCAAAAAATTTCAGCGCGGTCCGCTCGGGGCCGCCATGTCTATGTGGATGATTGATGTCAGTCGACAGCATGTGGAAAAACGCGGTGCTTACTGGGGCGAGCTGGGCTGGATATTGGAAGACAACGACGGCATGCGATCTATTCTCGAAGAGATCGGCTGCAAGGTGTACAAGACCTACAGGGTTTATGAAAAAACCTTAAGCTAACGTCTTGGTGGACCGTTAATTTCGGGCCCACCATTGAAATTTTATAACAATCAGAATGAACTGAAAGCGCAGACGATCAGCTCTCCAGTTCGCATGTGGTGCTGCGCCGCCGGTATTGCGGATCACAAGACCAACCGTTCCCTGAAGAATTCAGATGAGCGTTTTCCGGCAATCTGACAGCGGTGCATGTTTCACCGTCAATGGCAAAACCCCGCTCACACTTCCAACCTTTGCCAAAAGAGCTGCTGGATAGATATCCGTTTTTAGGCACGTCTATGGGTGTACAGCGGTCGCCTTCAGCGCGATAACCATGCAAACACCGCCATTTATTGGGGAAACCACTGTCGTCGAAGTAAGCATTTTCAGGTACCTTAATTGCGATACAACTGTTGCCGACTTCCTCAAACGTTTTAACACAAGCCCAGCCGTTTCCACGGGTCGACTCAGTCAGGTATGCACTCTCCGGCACCGAGATCGCAATACACGTGTCACCGTCTTGTCGGTAACCACGCGAACACTTCCAGCCATCACCTGCGTCCGCTAAATAAGCGTTTTCAGGAACGATGACGGCGACACAGTTCTGGTTCCGACTGACAAACCCACGTTTGCATTGCCATCCTTGCCCGTAAGTCTTGTTGGTTGAATAAGCATTCTCCGGCACAACAATCGCTTCGCAGACATCGCCCTTTTGGCGAAAACCCAATTTGCATTCCCATCCTGAACCAAATCGTTTTGGCTGACCGTTTTCCGGGATGATCGAGCTTCCAGCCTGCGCAAGCGCAGCCGTAGCAGACACTAACAACAACGCCACAAAAATGGATGCATAGCCCAATGGGGCGACGATGCGCAGTCGGCTCATCGGTAAAAATCGATCTAACTTATTCATGCCCAACGTCTCCCATTCTGATTGCTGGATTTTGAAGCCGAACCGCTTCGGTTGTTATCATTTCCTGCTGATCTGGCGGGTCTGCGGCGCGAGCGGGTGTTGTGAGATGCTGAGCCTGATGCCGAACGCCCGCCTTCTCCTCCGGGTTTTCCGCGGTGCTTTCCGCGGCTGTTTGCGGCATGTTTCTTCGGGCCATTCTGCGGCATGGATTGGGTTGTCCGCTCGCTGTCAGGCACACTGTCAAACCGGCGTCCAATAAGTTTTTCAATCGCCCTGAGGAGATCTCGCTCTTCCGCATCGCAAAATGAAATAGCGACACCTTCGGTTCCCGCACGTGCGGTACGCCCGATGCGGTGAACGTAGACCTCCGGCACATTGGGTAATTCAAAGTTCACAACATGGGACACGCCGTCAACATCGATCCCTCGTGCTGCGATATCGGTAGCGACAAGTACGGGGATATCCCCTGCCTTGAAGCCCTCCAGCGCGCGTTGACGCTGTCCCTGGCTTTTGTTGCCGTGAATGGCATCAGCAGCCAATCCGGCTTGCTCCAGATGCCTTGCAAGTTTGTTGGCGCCGTGTTTTGTGCGGGTAAATACTATCGCCCGCTCGACATCTTGTTTGTTCAGGATTTCAACCAGTTTCTGGCGCTTATCCGCCTTCGCGACTGGAAGAACAATCTGTTCAATACGGTCAATCGGCTTTGAGGCCGGCGCAACCGAAACTTCGGCCGGGTTCTTCAAAAAGTCTTTGGCCAGATGCCGTATCTGCTTCGGCATCGTAGCCGACAACAGCATTGTCTGACGCTGCCTGGGCAGTTTTGACATGATACGGCGGATCGCTGGAATGAAGCCCATGTCGAGCATTTGGTCTGCTTCATCAAGGACGACAATCTTTGTCTCCTCAAGCGACAAGGCATCTGAAGACTCCAGATCTTCAAGACGCCCCGGCGTCGCGATCATGATGTCCACACCGCGCGCAATCGACTTTATTTGTTTGTGCGGCTTCACACCTCCGATAAGAAGTGCCGTCGTCACACTGACAAAGCGACTGTATGTTTGCACACTCTCGTGTATCTGCATGGCCAACTCGCGGGTCGGCGCCAGAATAAGGGCACCGCAACACCCTCTGCTGGGCCGGTACAATCCATTGATAATCTGGTGCAGGATCGGCAATACAAAGGCTGCGGTTTTGCCTGTTCCAGTTTGTGCGATGCCAACCATATCCCGATTATCGAGAACCACTGGAATGGCTTTTGCCTGAATGGGCGTTGGTTTGCTGTAACCTTCTGCGTCGAGTGCACGAAGGATCGCCTCGGTCAAACCGAGATCGGAAAAATTATTCATTTTTGCTTTCATAAGAGGACACAGGCGCTTTAAGCGCGAATATAGCGTCCGTCATCACTTGGGGGGCTTGCGTAGAAAAACCGCCGTTTATCTGGTGCCTTGGGCACCTCAAAGAGCAGCAACCCGTTGATTGCCTCTCCAAACGAGAGCCGCCAACGCTTGTTTTCGTTATCTTCGCGCGGCAATCGTGCTCGCATAAGCACATGCTTTGACTGGAATAGCAATCAAATTCTTTGCCGGGACCTTACCACAACACTTTGAACGCTATCTATTCTGCACCAAATTCGCGAATTCACACAGCAGCGGGCGGGTGTCCCGGGGATCAATAACATCCTCGATCATGAAGGCCTCTGCCGTTCGGAACGGGCTTCTTACCTTATCAAGGCGCGCCCGGATGTCTGCGAGGTGCGCCTCCGGATCATCCGCAGCTTCAAGCTCAGCTTTGTAGGCGACCTCGATCCCGCCTTCGAGCGGCAGGCTGCCCCAATCGCCTGAAGGCCAGGCAAAGCGATATTGGAACCGCGTGTGGTCACTCATCGCGGCACCAGCAACACCATATGCTTTCCTGACAACCACGGTCGCCCAGGGCACTGTCGACTTATAGATCCCATTCAAGGCATCGACGCCAAAGCGTATGGTAGCGGCTTTTTCTGCCTCCAGGCCAATCATAAAGCCGGGGTTATCGACAAAATGTACCACCGGTAGGCCAAATGTGTTTGCGAGCTTCACAAAGCGCTCTGCTTTGCGCGCCGTGTCGGCGGTCCAGCTACCACCAAGGTGTGACGGATCGCTCGCAAGAATGGCCACCGGCCAGCCGTCAAGCCGCGCGAAAGCCGTTATTACAGAGCGCCCCCAGAGCTTACCCATCTCAAACAGGCTGTCCTTGTCGACCACAGACTGCAGGATCGCACGCATGGAATAGGCTTTCTGGCGGTCTTCCGGCACAGCCTTGAGCAAACTTTCATCCCGGCGCTCCACCCCGTCTTTGGTCTTCACCCGCTTCAGCGGCCCACCCGCGTTTGAGGGGAGATAGCTCAGGAACGTACGTGCTGCCTTGAAGGCTGCCTCCTCACTTTCGACAACATCATCCACTGCACCGTTGCGCGCATGAATATCCGCGCCGCCCAGCGCTTCCTTGTCGAGGTTTTCACCAATCGCCGCCACCACGGCAGGCCCGGCCGTGAACATATGGCTCATGCCTTTGACCATCACACTATAGTGCGAGGCAACAACCCGTGCAGCGCCGAGCCCGGCAACGGACCCCAGCGCCAATGACACGACCGGCACGCTTTCCAGGTTTTTGACCACATGTTCCCAGCCCGGCAGCCATGGCACATACGTGAGCCCCATGTCTTCCAGCGACTTGACGGAACCACCACCACCGGTGCCATCAATGAGCCGGATGAGCGGCAGACCGTACTCATGCGCCATTTGCTCGGCCAGTATTCCCTTGCGCCAGATTGCGGCATCCGCCGCGCCGCCACGAACGGTAAAATCGTCGCCGGCAAGTACAACTGGCTCGCCGTCCAGGGTTGCTTTGCCAAAAACGAAATTTGCGGGTGTGAAGTCTTCCAGCTCGCCATCAGCGCCATAGTGGCCTTTGCCCGCCAGCTTGCCTATCTCGCGGAACGAGCCCGCGTCCGCCATCTTGAGAACACGTTGGCGCACGTCGAGCTTGCCACGCGCATGCTGCCGAGCGACCTTCTCTTCGCCGCCCATTTTCTCAGCAAGCGCTTCACGCTTTTTCTTTTCCGCCAGCTCTTTTTCCCACGCCATAAGGCCTAAACTCCCACTCAGCCTGATTGCATCAGGCGAACGCCCTCGTCTCTTTCAAACAGATAGAGCAAATGGCGGAGCGCACCACCCCGTTCTGACTTCAGATCAGGATCCTTAGAGACAATCATGCGTGCGTCGTCCCGGGCCAACTCAATCAGGTCCGCGTGTTCGCTAAAGTCCACAAGCCTGAACTCCGGCAAACCGGACTGTTTGGTACCCAGCACCTCGCCGCCGCCTCTCAATCGCAGGTCCTCTTCTGCAATCAGGAAACCATCCTCCGTTTCCCGCATGATTTTGAGGCGCGCCCGAGCCACTTCCCCGACGTCGTTCGCCCGCAACAAAATGCAGCTGGACTTCAGATCACTGCGGCCAACCCTTCCACGAAGCTGGTGCAGCTGGGAAAGACCGAACCGCTCGGCGTGTTCAATCACCATAATGGTGGCTTCAGGCACGTTCACACCAACTTCGATGACGGTTGTCGACACCAGAACATTGATTTCACCTGATTGAAACTTGGCCATCACTGCGTCTTTTTCTGCGCTCTTCATTTTGCCATGCACCAGCCCTACCCGGTCGCCGAACAAATGCTTGAGCGTGCCATACCGTTCTTCAGCCGCAGCGAGGTCAATCAACTCACTTTCTTCCACAAGCGGGCAGACCCAATAGGCGCGCGCACCCGTGTGCATGGCCCGTTTCAGGCCTTCAATCACATCAGACAGCCGGTCAAGCGCAACAACACGTGTGTCCACTGGCTTTCGTCCCGGTGGCTTTTCCTGAATAAGTGAAACATCCATGTCGCCGTATGCTGTCAGGGTCAGTGTGCGCGGAATTGGGGTTGCTGTCATACCGAGCACATCCACCCCGTGCTCTGCTTTGCCCGACAGCGCCATCCGCTGCTGCACTCCAAAACGATGTTGCTCGTCGATGATTGCAAACCCGAGATCTTTGAACGCCACGTCATCCTGAATGATCGCATGGGTACCGATGAGCAAATCAATCTCCCCACTGGCCAACGCACCCAACAGTGCTGCCCTCGGCTTTCCCTTATTTCGCCCCGTCAGCAACGCAACTCGCAACCCAACTTGTTCGGCAATCGGCGCAATCGTATCCAGGTGCTGGTGTGCCAATATCTCGGTGGGGGCCAATAGTGCCGTTTGCACACCCGCTTCCACCGCGGCGGCGACGGCAAGAAGGGCAACGACCGTCTTGCCGCTGCCAACGTCTCCCTGCATCAAACGCAACATTGCTTTGTCGCTCTTCAGGTCATCGTTGATTTCCCGCAGAGCCTGTTGCTGGTCGCCGGTAAGCTGATAAGGCAATGCCTTCAATATCTTCTCGACGATCAAGCCATTCCCCCGAAGAGCACGACCACGTTTCCTGCGTGTTCTCTCCCGCACGATCGCAAGTGCAAGCTGGGTGGCGAGCAGCTCGTCACACGCCAATCGGCGCCGCGCCAGTGAAGACGGCGCAAGGTCTTCCAAAGACTCTGGTTTATGAACACTAGCCAGCGCGGACTTAAACTCCGGCAGCTTGTCTCGTTTCAGCATGGAAGCGTCCAGCCATTCAGGCAGATCAGGTACGGTTTCAACAGCTGCCCTGATGGCCTTGCCAAGCACCTTTCCAGACAGGCCCGCAGTAAGAGGATAGACAGTCTCGAGCAGGGGCATTTCTTCGTCACCCGTCGGGTCAATCATATAATCAGGGTGCGTTATCTGCATCTTGCCCTGATAATCTTCCAACTTTCCGCTGATAATCCGATTTTCACCCTCCGGTAACTGACGCTGAAGCCAATCAGCGCGAGGGTTAAAAAACACAAGCGTCAGGTCACCAGTTTCGTCATGGCACAAAACCCTGTAGGGCATGCGCCTGTTTTTCGGAACAATATGTTCGTCGATGGTCAGCTCAAGCGTCACAATACCGCCCGGCGCTGCCGCCGAAACTTTTGGGCGATACCTGCGGTCCACCAAGCCGCTGGGCAGATGAAACAACAGATCAACCAGCCGGGTTCCGCACAGGCGCTCGAGCGCCAGGCGGCTGCGTTTACCAATACCGGGCAGTCGCTCTACATCTGCAAAATATTCAAAAAGCGCTTCTGGTCGCATAATCGTCAGGAACCCCGGATTTCCGCCGAAAAAGGAAAAGTTTCACTTTCCCAGATCGGGACCTTAGCTTATGGTGTGCCGCCCGCCAATGGGCTCGTTCAACAGGCTGAGCAAGATGACCGATCTGAGCTATAATCCACACAAGGAAATTGACCTTGAAAACCGCCGCAGAAGGCTGCTGTTTCGCGCCTGGCATCGCGGGATCAAGGAGCTTGATCTCATCTTCGGTAACTTTGTGGAGGCCAATGTTTCGGACTTCACCGAGGAAGACTGCGCCTGGTTCGAGAGCTTGTTCGAGGAGCAGGACCATGAAATTCTCAATTGGGTTACCAAAGACGAAGGCGTACCAGAGAAATTCAAGGGGCCGATGATGGATCGCTTGCAGAAGCTGGATTTTATGGTGCTGAAAGCACGCTAGAGTACCTGGAATTTGTAAATGACGCTCGACAACCTCATTGAAAATGAGTTGCCCCTGACTGTTGCCGGTGTTCCGAGCGGCTTTGATGCCATGCTGCTGGCGGACCTTGCGGGTCGAGCTTTTGCAGACCTGAAGAGTCCCGTCGTGCATGTCGCTCGCGACGACGCGCGCCTCGCCATGCTTGAGGCAGCCATCAGGTTTTTTGATCCTTCACTAGAGGTCCTGGTTTTTCCTGCATGGGACTGCCTCCCTTACGACCGGGTGAGCCCACAGGGTGACATCGTTGCCCGACGCATGACTGCTCTGGCTCGGCTGCATAATTGGCGAAGTAAAAAGCCGCTTTTGATTCTTACAACCGTGAATGCGGTTCTTCAGCGTGTGCCCTCCAAAGATGCAGTGGCCGCTGCAACCCTTCACGCAGAACCCGGTGACCAGCTCGAGATGCAATCGCTGACAGAATTTCTGGCGTCCAACGGCTATAATCGGTCCGGACAAGTGATGGAGCCGGGTGAATTCGCCATAAGGGGCGGTCTGCTTGACTTGTTTCCTCCCGGATATCCGGAGCCTTTGCGCCTTGATTTTTTTGGCGACGAACTGGATACGATTCGCACATTTGATCCACTGGATCAACGCACAACCGGCAAGATAAACGCTCTCGACCTCAAACCTGCCAGTGAGTATGCGCTGAGCAAGGACGCGATTACGCGCTTCCGGAAAAACTATGTTGCAACATTTGGCCCTGCCCGCTCGGATGACCTCTTATACGAATCTGTCAGCGAAGGCAGAAAGTATCAGGGCGTAGAACATTGGCTGCCCCTGTTCCATGACAGCCTTTCGACCCTTTTTGACTATCTGGACACCCCCGTATTCACACTCGACCCGCAAGCTGACGAAGCCGCTGGCGAGCGGCAAACCGCTATTTCAGACTATTTCCAGGCACGGCACGAAGCCTGGGAGATAGTCAGGCAAGCCAAAAACTCAAAAACACCACCATACAAACCAATTCCAAGCGCCCTGCTCTACCTGACAGAAGCTGAGTGGGAAGAAAAAATGGAGGCACTTAATGTAAGACGCCTGTCTCCGTTTGAAGCGCCCGAAACCATAGACGTGGTGTCCTTTGGTGCACGACAGGGCCGCAATTTCGGACCCGAGCGCAACAACAAGGACATCAACGTATATGACGCGGTTCGCGGTCATGTGGACGCGCTGAGGCAGTCAGGAAAGCGTGTGGTTTTCGCAAGCTACTCTGCGGGTGCGGCTGATCGTATGAAAGGCGTTTTGGAAGACCATGAACTTTCGCCTGTTGGCGTCGCGGAAACCTGGGCAGATATCCGCACGGAAAACAGGAACGGCATTGCCGTAACAGTATTGCCGTTGGAAAGCGGGTTTGAAACCGACGATCTCGCCATCATCTCCGAGCAGGATGTGCTCGGTGATCGTCTGGTGCGCAAATCCAGACGCAACAAACGGGCGGACAATTTCCTCAAGGAAGCCAGCACCCTGGCGCCCGGCGACCTTGTTGTGCATGCAAGCCACGGCATTGGCCGGTTTGAAGGATTGGAAACAATCACCGTAACCGGCGCAGGCCACGATTGCCTGCTATTGACCTATCATGGCGGTGACAAACTCTATGTACCCGTTGAAAACATAGAGGTGTTGTCTCGCTATGGCAGCGAAGACGCTGGTGGCCAGCTCGACAAACTGGGTGGTGTTGGTTGGCAGGCACGCAAGGCGAAAATGAAGAAACGGATCCGCGAAATGGCGGATCAACTGATCAAACTGGCCGCAGCACGTGCCCTGAAGGAAGGCCAGCGGATTCTGGCAACCGATGGCCTGTATGACGAATTTTGTGCGCGTTTCCCCTTTACGGAAACAGATGATCAATTGCGTGCCATCAGTGACGTCGCCGGCGATCTTGCCTCGGGAAAACCCATGGACCGCCTCGTGTGCGGCGATGTTGGTTTCGGCAAAACAGAGGTGGCGCTCAGGGCAGCTTTCCTGGCGGTTATGTCAGGACACCAGGTGGCGATTGTTGCGCCGACAACACTCCTGTCGAGACAGCATTATCTGAACTTCACTGAACGATTTAAAGGCCTGCCTGTGCGCATTGGGCAACTGTCCCGCCTTGTTTCCGGCAAAGAAACCAAGGCAACCAAGGAAGAAATGCGTAACGGCACAATCGATATCGTGATCGGCACGCACGCGCTGTTGGCCAAAGATGTCGCTTTCAAGGACATGGGTCTTTTGATTGTCGATGAAGAACAGCATTTTGGTGTCGCGCATAAGGAAAAGCTCAAAGAGCTAAAGGCCAATGTGCATGTGCTGACACTCACGGCGACACCCATACCGCGCACGCTGCAAATGGCCATGTCCGGCATTCGGGACCTGTCCTTGATCGCGACGCCGCCAGTGGACCGGCTTGCTGTCCGGACCTTCGTATTGCCGTTTGACCCTATGGTCGTGCGCGAAGCCTTGCTGCGTGAACACTACCGCGGCGGTCAGAGCTTTTTTGTCTGTCCGCGCATCGCCGATCTCGAAGAAGCAGCCACTTTCCTTCGGGAGGAGGTACCCGAAGTGAAGTTCATCATGGCACACGGCCAGATGCCTGCCAAAACCATTGATGACGTTATGACCGCTTTCTATGAAGGCCGGTATGACGTTCTTCTATCCACAACGATTATCGAGAGCGGTATCGATATCCCCACCGCAAACACCATGGTGGTACACAGGGCTGACATGTTTGGCCTGGCGCAAATGTACCAATTGAGGGGCCGTGTCGGCCGCTCAAAGACGCGGGCATACGCCTATTTGACAACCCCGCCAGGCCGCAAGCTGACGGAAAATGCCGACAAGCGTCTTCAGGTCCTGCAGGCGCTGGACACGCTGGGCGCCGGTTTCTCCATCGCCAGCCATGATATGGACATCAGGGGCGCTGGAAACCTGCTTGGTGATGAACAGTCTGGCCATATCCGTGAAGTCGGTGTCGAGCTTTACCAGAAGATGCTGGAAGAAGCGGTGGCCGAGGCGCGAGCTGGCGCCTCGGATGATGACTTCGCTGAAACCGACTGGTCGCCGCAAATCAACCTGGGCGCAACGGTTATGATTCCGGAAAAATATGTACCGGACCTGACCCAGCGCATGGCTCTGTACCGTCGTCTTGCAGACCTCGATACGCGGGAAGATGTGGACGCATTCTGTGCCGAACTGATCGACCGGTTCGGCCCCCTGCCATCTGAAGTGAAACAGCTGGCCGCGATTATGATAATTAAAGGTCACAGCAAACGCGCGGGTATCGACAAGCTGGAGGCAGGGCCCAAGGGTGTTGTTCTCAGTTTTCGCGACGACAAATTCGCAAATCCTGCTGGACTGATCGAATTCATTTCCGGGACGGGCCAGACGGCCAAGCTGAGACCCGACCACAAACTTGTCTATTATGCCCGCATGGATAAGATTGGAATACGTCTCAAGTCGGTCGCTGCAATCACCCGCAAACTGGCGACCATTGCATCCAACTAAAGCCATGACCAATATCTTACTAATATTGTAATAATTTACAAAGATCCCATATCTGGTGCAAACTGCGGTTGCACGGATATGGAGGGTCTATGACGGTGAAATTGTCTCAAGATGCGATTGGCGGCTTGCTTTTGATTGCGGCAGCGGCAATAGCCCTGCTCTGGGATAATTCAGCTTTGGCTCCTTACTATGACGCACTGCTAAAAGCGGAAGGCGTCATTTCAGTTGGCAGTTACGGCCTGCAAAAACCACTTCTGCTATGGATCAATGAAGGCCTGATGGCCATTTTCTTTCTTCTTGTGGGACTGGAAGTAAAAAAAGAAATTCAGACCGGAACGCTGTCGGACCCCAAAAACGTATCGTTACCGATTCTGGCGGCCGTGGGTGGCATGGCTATACCTGCGCTGATGTATGCAATTCCAAATTATGGCGATGCCGTAGGCATGCGGGGCTGGGCCGTGCCCACCGCGACCGATATCGCTTTCGCCGTTGGTATTCTCGCTCTCTTGTCGAGCAAAGCTCCGCCCGCTCTGAAGATCTTCATCCTCACCGTCGCAATCATTGATGACCTGGGTGCTGTGATTGTCATAGCCGCCTTTTACACGTCCGACCTTTCCACCCTTTCCCTATCTCTTGGCCTCGCAGGATGTATCGCGCTTTTTGCGATGAACCGCTTCAACATCCGCAATACATCAGCCTATCTGTTTGTGGGCCTGTTTATCTGGATTTGTGTGCTGAAATCAGGTGTTCACGCCACACTTGCGGGTGTGGCTGTCGGCCTTGCTATTCCTGGAGACCGGGACAGCGAAGGGCATTCTCCGCTTCATGAAATGGAGAATAACCTCCATTACCCGGTCGCTTTTCTCATACTGCCCCTGTTTGCGCTGGCAAATGCAGGTGTCCGGTTGAGCGGTGTGGGAATGGATACGATCCTGCAGCCCATCAGTGCGGGTGTTCTGCTGGGCCTTGTGGTTGGAAAACCGGTTGGCGTTGTCGCCGGCGCGGTTCTGGCCATGAAATTTTTGAAAGCAAAACTGCCTGAAGGCTTGTCGCTCAGACATGTTTGGGGTGCAGGGCATCTGACAGGGATCGGGTTTACCATGAGTCTGTTCATTGGAAGTTTGGCTTTTGAAGATGGACCCGAAGTTGCTCAGGTTCGCATCGCTATTTTGCTTGCCAGCTTGCTGTCGGTAATCTTCGGCTGGTTGGTGTTGAGAACCGCACGGACACTGCAGCCTACATATTCTCCTGTATCGCCGTCCCTTTAGATAGCACTGCCACATTTGCCTCAAGTGGCTTGAAATTGCCTTATTTTTTCTTTGAACGGCCATAGACTGAGCACGCCTCCGCCCTAGTCCGGCGTCAGCTTCTGCCTGTCCAAACTTCAGGCCTGAGTGGCCGACGGACATCGCACTGGATTAGGAGGATAACAATGAAATCAACACTTTTGACAGCGACTGCCCTTGCGGCTCTCATCACACTGCCTGCAGCAGCGCAGGATACAAACCCTTTCACTGGCGCCTATGGTGGCGTGGAAGCAGGCGTGGACTGGACACGCCTTGCCGATGACCTCAAGCGCGACCGCAGTCTTTATTATGGTGGCGTGCTGGGCTTTCGCCAACAGCTTGACAACGGCCTGGTCATGGGTATCGAAGGCACCTTCGGCGACAGCGGCTACAAGAACAACGCACTTGGGCTGAGCGCCGACTATGAGTGGAGCACGTCCGTTACGCTCGGTACGACATTTGGTGACGGCCTTAACCTGCTGTATGGTAAAGCCGGGTACGCTCAAACCAGTTTTGATCCGATTGGTACACAAGGCGACAGCTTCACCGATGGTGGCTGGCGCTTTGGTGGCGGCTACGAGCGGGCTCTCAATGAAAATATCAGTTTCAGGCTCGGTGGTGACTATACCACTTACGGTGAAGACAAAGGCCAATGGCAAGCCAAAGGCGGCTTCTTGCTGCGTTTCTAGGGCTAAGCCCCAAGCCCGGCGCCGGCCAGACCCCAATCCCTTCTCCGGTCGGCGCGATCACGCCTGCACTCTCCCTACCCTCCCTGATGCGGGCGCGACTAAAGGGCGGTTCGCCGCCCTTTATTTGCGGCAGTCACGCCGCTTCTGATTGTAATTTGTCGATCACCTGTACCAGAACAGAGGCATCCTGAGCGCCAGAAACACCGGCTTTTTGATTGAAGATAAACATCGGTACGCCCTGTATGCCCATAGCGTGCGCCTGCTTAACTTCAGCAGCAATCAGGTCCTTATCTCTGTCGCTGGCGAGCAGTTCTTTAACCAGGTCTCCATCCATACCAGCCGCTGCCGCAACATCGGCCAACAAGGTAGGGTCGCCAAGAAAGGCGCAATCTTCGAAATAGGCTTTCATCAAACCTTCCGCCACGGCTTCCTGCAGCCCTGTCGACATTGCCCATCTGATCACACGATGAGCATCAAGCGTATTGGCGATGCGGCATTCACTTTCAAAATCAAAGGCAATACCCAGCGATTTACCCAAATCCAGAAGATGTTCACGTGCAGCTTTGTATTGAGGGCTATCACCGAACTTGCGTGCATAATGCTCGGCCCGGTCAACACCTTCGGCCGGCGTTTCGGCAGAAAGTTGATAGGGGCGGTACCTCACTTGCCTGACAACATCCGGGCGCTCAGCCAATGCCTTATCAAGTTGCCGTTTGCCGACATAACACCAGGGGCAGACAACGTCGATCACCACATCCAGTTCCATTTCGTGTCCTTTCGCCTGCTTCTGTAAAACTTTACTGACCTGTTTACCTGTCTTTCAACCTAGTCTGGTACCAAAATGTCCGCAACAATAGACGGATCACAAGATGGTAGACGCGTTGTCAATTGCCACAAATGGGTTGATTTCTGCCCGGACACAGGCCGCTGATGCAGCGACCGGGATTGTGAAATCCCTGAGTTCTTCTTCAGGCGGCCATCGGAAAAGCGAACATGGAGACAACGGTGCATCGGCACAAAAAGAGGATGTGCAACACCGAGGTGGCGCCAAGGTAACCACGCCGCTTGTGCAGCAAATTGCCCAGCTCAAATCTGCTGAGATCCAGTTTCACGCCAGCGCCGAGGTGTTCAAACGCATATCCGAAACACAAGACCAGCTTTTGGGCACGCTCTTTGACGATCAGGGTTAGCTGGTTTTCTATTGACCGTTCGTCGTCACGTTAAAGTCAAATCAACGACATCCTCTTGACCTGACAAGCTATTGAGCCAACATTGGCGATATGGATGTACCTGTTAAACCAACCTTGCATGATGGTGCGCTGACCGATCAATTCGGCCGGAAGATCACCTATCTGCGCCTGTCCGTTACCGATCGATGTGACCTGCGATGTCATTACTGCATGGCAGAAGACATGGTTTTTCTGCCAAAAAGCAACGTGCTAACCCTTGAAGAGTTGCTGGAACTGAGCGAAGCCTTCATGAAACGGGGCGTACGACGCATTCGACTGACAGGCGGCGAACCCCTTGTTCGCAAGAATATTCTATGGCTGATTGAAGCTCTGGGCCGCCATGTAACTTCTGGTGAGCTGGATGAAGTTACCCTGACAACAAACGGCACGCAATTACCGAAGATGGCCAATGATCTGTACCGGGCCGGTGTGCGCCGCATCAATGTTTCGTTGGATACGCTGGACAATGATCAATTCAAAACCATCAGTCGGCGGGACCGCCTTGATGCGGTTTTGAATGGTATTGAAGCAGCTAAGGCCGCTGGATTGCAGGTAAAAATAAACACCGTCGCAATGAAGGGCTTTAATGAAGAAGAGATTCCAGATCTAGTCGATTGGGCAACGTCGCAGGACTTTGACATTACCCTTATTGAGACCATGCCGATGGGTGACGTTGAAGGCAACAGGGAGGACAGCTATTTGCCCCTGACAGCGGTAAAAGCCGCTCTGGACAGTCAGTTTTCACTCCAATCAACCGACTATAGAACTGGCGGACCAGCCCGGTACTATTCTGTTGGAGACAGGAATGCACGACTTGGACTTATCACCCCTCTAACCAACAATTTTTGCGAAGGCTGCAATCGCGTGCGTGTCACCTGCACGGGACGCATCTATATGTGCCTAGGACAGGATGACCATATTGATCTGCGGGCAGCGTTAAGAGCAGAAGGCAATCCAAACGCCTTGGATGAAGCGCTCGATACTGCGATGGGCCTGAAGCCTCGTGGTCATGATTTCGCTGTGAGCGATGGCAAGATGGTTGGCAAGGTGCACCGTCATATGAGTCATACCGGCGGCTAGCGGCGGGCATGGGGCTTACCTCATTTTTGCTCTCGCTTGCTTGTTAGATATGTCTATACTGCCCCCCTACTAAAAGCAGGAATTCTATGAAACTGGCCATTATTGGAAGTGAGTTTGGCGATGCCGGAAGAGCCGCCAAGTCACTGAAAAATAAAGTAAAGTCTGTTGATGTGCGAGAAGCCGACGTGATCGTCGCACTGGGCGGCGATGGGTTTATGCTTCAAACTCTGCATGCCTATATGGACTTCGGAAAGCCCATATTCGGCATGAACAAGGGCACGGTTGGCTTTTTGATGAATGAGTATTCTGCGGATGACCTTCAGGATCGCATTTTAAGCGCCGATACATACACACTTCATCCGCTTCGCATGCGTGCAACCCGATGTGACGGTGAAGTTGTCGAGCACCTGGCCATAAATGAAGTGTCCTTGCTGCGTGAAACGCGCCAGGCTGCACACCTGCGTGTTGCAGTGGACGGCAAAGTCCGTATTCCGGAACTGGTCGGCGACGGTGTGCTGGTTGCAACGCCTGCCGGCAGCACAGCTTACAATTTGTCTGCGCACGGACCAATTATCCCCTTGGGTGCAAATCTGCTTGCACTCACCCCCCTATCAGCATTTCGGCCCCGACGCTGGCGGGGTGCTCTTTTACCCCATGACGTAACGGTGGAACTGACGGTCAGCCAACCGCAAAAGCGGCCTGTTTCTGCGGTCGCAGATATGCATGAGGTACGCGATGTGCGCCATGTGCTCATAGAAGAGGCTCGTGACCGCGAATTGAAAGTAATGTTTGATCCTGAGCATTCGCTCGCTGAACGAATTTTCACTGAGCAGTTCATTCATTAGCCGCATAAAAATGAATGAGCCCCCGCTGCCATAGCAGCGAGAGCCCATACCCCGTCCCTAATTCAGGGTTTTTTATTCAGATAAAATTACTGTCTTGCACGCGCCCGTCCGCAATCGGCAGAGTCACTGTAAAGCGACTGCCCTTCCCGGTCTCGCTATCAACTGTCAGATCCCCATCCATTTTTCTGGCAAGCTCGCGCGAAATGTGAAGACCAAGCCCGGTGCCTTCCTGACGGCGGGAATAAATATGATCCGTAACCTGATGGAATTTTTCAAAGACCTGCTTTTGATGCTCCGCGGTAATGCCGACGCCGGTATCCCAGACTGTCAACGACAACTCATTGCCGTTTTTCGAGACTTCCACGCCGATTTCGCCACCCTCGGGTGTAAATTTAACCGCGTTGGACAGCAGGTTGACCAGAATTTGGGTCGCGCGACGTTCATCCGCCCACGCACATAGGTTGGTTGAGATTTCGAGCGCCGACGTCTTCAAACCCTTGGCTTTGGCCGCCTCAATATTCATGTGAACCGCTTTGCTGACAAGATCTTCGACGCCAATTTCGTCCAACTGAAGCGAGAGCCCACCGCCTTCGATGACCGCAACATCCAGAATATCATTGATTAGGCCCAGCAAATGCTGGCCCGACGCGCGGATATCGTTGGAGTATTCGATGTAGGCAGCATCAAGATTGCCGAAGGTTTCTTGTGAAAAAGCCTCCGCAAACCCGATGATCGCATTCAAAGGGGTACGCAGTTCGTGGCTCATCGCAGCCAGGAACTCATTTTTTGCGCGCAGAGCGCTCGTTGCCTGTTCAGTTGCAACATCTAGCGCAATATTTTTGCGGGTAAGTTCTGCGAACAGTGACTCAAGATTGTCCTTAGCCGCCTGGCGTTCATCCGACTGGGCATAGAGACTGGTGACATCCATACCAACCCCGCGAAATCCCTCGAACGTACCGGTTTTCCTGTCAAATACCGGAACCCCCGAAAGGTGAAACTTAAGCTCGGAACCACTCGGGTCAGATACAACAAACAATTGTTCCCTGAATGGTTTGCGGGACTTCATGGCCCGCGTCCCCTCGAAGCGGCCTTCCATATTTGTGTCAAATCGGCCGAATTGCTCGAAACGAGACCCAATAAAAAGGGAGGCAGGCTGTCCAACTATCGCGGTGAAACGCTCGGACAATGATGAAATACGCAAGTCATCATCACATTCAAAAAACCAGTCTGAGCTCGCTCTGGCAAAATCCTGAAATTGAGCCTGAGTTTTATTGGCTTCTTCGATGCCGCGAATTTGCATGGTCACATCTTCGTAGGTGCCTGCAACTGCGACAATTTCCTTGCGGTCATTACGCACAGGGATGTGCCGGCCAAGAAACACACGGTCCCGAGAATCTATGGTAACAATTTCTTCCGCCCGCACGGTTGTATCGCTGGCGAGAACGTCATCAATGACCGGCTTTAGTGATGGCACACGGTAGCGGCCAACACAGTCAGCCGCGCCCGGCGCCAACGTTGTTTCCCCTAACGAGGTGTCAAGCTTGTTGTAGTGGCCGTTAGTGTGAATAACTGTGCCATCAAGCGCCGCTACATAGAACGGCAGAGACTCATCAAACAGGATGTTGGACAACAGGCCCAAAATCTGCTCATTGGCAGGCAGCGCATGTTCGCCAGCTTTTTCAATGGTAGCCCCGAAAGCATCTTTAACATGAACAGGTCTCGTGCGCCTCATCGAGAGGTCGACAACCTTCCTGTCTTGTGTCGGACGTTTTCCCATAGTGTTTCTCCCAAGAGGATCGCCTGTTTAAGGCGTTTCCTACCCAACCTTGTCCAGTTCTTCGATTGCTTCCTGATAGGCGCTGTCCCGCTGCCATACTTGCAGCGCTCCGCGGGCATTCGATTCCGTTGTAGCGTCGAATAACTCCAGAATGCCTTTGATAACGCCGGGTGATTTTGGCGCACCACCCTCACGCGCCTGCACCACCAGAAGATAAATGCTCGTAAATTGCGCCCGTTCGACACCTACGGCCTTCGCAAGAACAGCGAAACTTTCCCCGCCTTTGTCCGAAAAAATGCGCCATGCGGTCCGGAAGTTTATGCCTCCCAACTCACCCATACCTGCAACAAAAACCGCTACTCGCTGCTGTCTCAACGCATTCAGCAAAAACTGCACGGTCAGTTCACCGCTTTCTGCCAACCGCCGGACAAGTTGTTGCGCTTTTACATAAGAGCTCTGCTCTGCATCCTGATCAACCATCGCTGCGCTGGCAGCCCTGCGAACAGCCCGCTCAAACATCAACGGATCAACATCATAGTTGCTCAGGATATTTTTCCGGAGGGCCGCAGACACCCACCAATACATGCGATAGGCAAGATCACCGGGCAGATCGGCGCGCCGCAAGAGAGGCTCCTGGAAACGATCAACACGGCGGGACTCCGCCACCAGATACTCCATTGCGCGCTTACTGACCACGGCATCGTGATTATTCAATAAGGCTTCGATAACGTCTTCGTTGCCAAACTCCACCAGCGCATTGCTAACACTTTCAGAAACCTCGTCTCGCATGGCAATCGCCATACGGTGTTCGTCTGTCCGCATTCGAATGATTTCGATAAGGTCGGGATCTTTTAGAAGTGCACTCTTTTCCAGCAAGGGTCTGGCAATCTCAACATCATCATTGGCAAGTTGGCGCACCATATCCGGTAACTCAACATCGCTTTGTGCTAGTGATTGCGCCAATTCTCTTTTGATATCGGATTCCACCTGGGCTACGAGCTTGCCAAGGATATCGGACATCAGCGCCCGCTCATGCTCACTGAGCCGGCCATCATCTGACAAAAACAAGTCAGTGATATTCTCGACAAGGCGCGCCCTTGCCTCACCTGACTTGTCTTTAGCCAACAGCAATAGCTCTTGAAGCTCTTTGCTGACCACCTGACGCCTCCCAGCTTCGTTTTCGCTCGTTGTTCTTTTCGTCAACTTGTTGCGAAACGAATTTGTCCCAAATTTCGCAACTTTAAGAATACAGATTCAGCGCAAGGAATCAACACCTTAGCAAACAGGGTAGAATTGGGACTCCTTTAAAGTTGTGCATTTGTCGTTAAAAACACTACATATCGAATCACAATGATTCGCAGAGTCTATATGTTGCGATTCGATTTTAGATATTTTTTGCCCACAAAGGACCATTGTGAGACGAAATGCGAAGAGTGGTTTGGGAAGTTAGCCCAAGCTGTTTAACTGGGCCCAGTTGCCATCAACATAACAGAGCGGAGAATAATCCGCCTCTGGCGAAACCTTGATACTGTGAATATGGCCTATAACGATGCCATGGCTGCCAACATCCATGATGTTTTCCACGTCGCAGCCAAAACTCACCAAAGCATCTTCAAGAACTGGTGCTGCACCCTCAGCAGCACACCACCTTGCGCCTTCAAATCGTTTTGTTTCGGGCTCTCCGCTCATTCCGGCAAAACGCATCGCCAGGTCTTTGTGCTGAACTCCAAGTACGTTGACTGCAAGCTTGCGGCCCTTGGAAATGGTATCATACGTCGCGCCCTGGCGATTAACGCAGGCCAGCAAACGGGGTGGTTCTGCGGACAAAGACGTAACGGCTGTTGCTGTCAAGCCAGCCCACACCCCATCATGAGACGCTGTAACGATATTTACGGCACCTCCAAGTCGGCGCATGCCCTGCCTGAATGAATTCTCGTTTATTGACAAGAGTGACTATCCTGATACCGCACTTCCATGAAACCGGCCTAGCCATAGCCTTTTGACCGAGCCGTCAGCGAGAGACCTCAGGCGGCCCAACTCTAAAGAAGCTCAAGGCAAATGCAACGCTATTATTCGCCAGATTGGGTGCGAAATATGGCGGGTACCGAAGCCTAAAGGAACCGGAGCAACGTCAGTTGATTAAGAGAGCTTATTGCCTGGTATGATGCTTCCAGCGCAATCTGATCATTATTCAGGCGCGTCACAGCCTCTGCAATGTTCACATCTTCCAGGTCGGCAATGAATGTCTCGAGAAACAAGACGGAATCAACATGTTGCTGGTCGACGACTTCAAGTCGCTCAAACGACAGCCCGTTAGAAACGTGATCCTGCCGAAGGTTGTCGATCGCTGTTGTCAGCGTCTGCAATGATGCCTGCAGGAAATTAAACTGAGTCTGATCGATTTCACCCTCGAAAGGTGTCAGCTGATGTTGATCATACAGTGCCCTGAGCTCATCAAAAATTCCGGTAGCCAGGTCACTTGCAAGCAGGCCAAATTCAAGATTAACGCCATCAGCAATCCGCGCCTCGAAAGCAATGGCAGCATTGTCGAAAACATCCGCGGTAGTAGGTGCTGCAGACAAGTCAGCCAAGGTACTGACATTCACAGGCTGAGTGCCCGTCTCGGCACCGGAAAACAGATAAGTCCCATCAAAGTTCGTGTTCAGGGAGTTGACCGTGAAGCGAAAAGTCTGTTCAAGCAATTCCTCGAACCCCCGGGCCTGTCCGTTGGCAAGGACGGTCTGGATATTTTCTTTCAGGTCTTCCATTCCATCCAGAACACCACCGATCTGAACGTCGTTTGCGTCCAGTTTGCCCCGGATCGTAGCAATAGTCTGCTGATAGGTTTCAATACGAGATTTGAAAGAACGCGCCCCGAGTATGGTGCCCGTCTCACCCGCAAGCCCTTTGAAATCGTCTGCTTTTTTACCGGTCGAAACCTGCCGCTGGCTTTCAAAAAGCTGCGTTTGGTTGTCGATTATGCTGCGGATCAGCAACTGCTGTTGCCCGAAACTGGAAACCCTACCAACCATTATACAGCTCCCTAAACCGCGTTCAGGAGCGAGTCATATAGCTCCTGAACACTGGATAAAATTCGTGCGGCGGCATTATAGGCATTTTGATAGACGACAAGGTTTGCAAGTTCTTCGTCCATGTTGACGCCAGAAACATCCGAGTTCCGCTGTGCAACTTCCTGTCGAAGAGCAAGATTATCTTCCTCGAAATTTTCCGCCCTCTGAGCCATCAAACCAGCATTGCCAAGAATTCGCCCAACATACTGCGACAGTGTCACGTTACCGGAACGCAGCTCACCTGCCGTCTCAAAAGCCACCAGGCTGGTCTCCAGATTTTGCAAGGCCAGAGCACCTCGCTGATCACCGCTCGTGAGTGCAACATCGCCAACTGCAGCTGCCGTGTCGAAGGACCCGAGAGCCAACAAGTTGGGATCAGCCTGAATAACGCTGCGCACCTGCAAGTCTTTCGCTGCATCAACTTTGAAAGTGTCGCCAATGCCAAAGATACGTGTGAAACTAAGGCCGCTGCTACCAGCTTCTGTTGTGTCAGACCGCACCCTGATCGACAAATCATCGTAACCGGCGTTTTCACTGAAAGTAAGCTGGCCTTCGCTGCCGAGGGCAAACGTGAAATAGGCGCCAAGGCCAGCGACATTGTTCAATTCGGCAATCATATCCGCATAGGTCGTACCTGTCGTGTTGACCGACACAGTGTCCAGTTCGCTGCCATTGCCATTGACAACCTGGAAGCTGATGGTCCCTCCCACATTCAGATTATGGTCTTCGGTGCCATCCAGGCCGGTGTCATAGATACCGGGCCTGCTTGCCTCAATCAGGTTATTCATACCAAAAAAGTGGCTGAAGCCCCTGCCGCCACGGTCACTTGGCGTGGTTTCATCATCATAAATCACGACACCGTGCGAGGCGTTAGTGGCCCCAAAACTCATCTCGCCGTTCGTGAGCGCCAGTGTACCGTTGCCCCCAAGAGCCGTATTCACTTGTGTGATCAGGGCATTAAAATCCGCGGGCGGCGCCCCATCAAAATCAACCGTTGTCGTCGAAACCAGCTGGTTTTGGTCGTCGACAATTGCAAAAGTGACAGCGCCACTGAAGTTGGTGGCATGGGCACCATCCACAAACGTTGGCACGCCGGTCAACGAGTTGGACGGAGGCACAGCAACAAACTGGTTTTGAATGGCGTTAAATTCGTCGGCGAGCCTGGCCGACAACTCGCCGATAGAGAGGGACAGGTCGACAAGCTGACTGTCTCTCATTTCAGTCAAACCAGCCAATCGGCCAGAACGAATATGGGGGGACAAATCTACGTCTGTCGAGATGGACTCGAGTGTTTCGTCGTTCACTCGATTAATGGTGACCGCAGGAAAGAAAGTCCCTGACGTCACGATGCCGGGCGCATTGTAGGTAAGCTGGGAAAGGCTGCTGTCAACCAGCGGGTAGCCAGACTGCGTCGTAACAGTGACCTGGCCAGTGTCCGAGCGACTGACTCTGATATCGATCAATTCGCTAAGGTTGGCGAGAGAATCTGCAAGTTGCCCTTCAAGTCCGCCCGTTTCTTCGCTCAGCGCCTGTTGCCGGACAAGCAAAGGGTTTATTGAGTTGATGCGTTGCAGTTCTTCGTTAATCGACTGGACTGTCTCCGCCATCTGCTGGCTGGCTTCCGAGCGCAAATTCTGAATCTGCACCTGAACTTCGCCCACCTGGTCGAGAAAGCTCTGCAATTCGCTTATAGTTTGCTGGCGACGCAGCACGTCGGCAGGGTTGAGGGTCAGATCTGCGATTGAACTGTAGAATTGATCAAGACGCGCTGCCAGGGAGCTGTCTGAGGCAGGGTCTCCCAAAATACCTTGAAAGCGGTCGTGAAATTCCCGCTGAGCGGAAAACTCTTCTGAGTTGGAAACCGCCGTCCGAAGTGCTGTTTCAAGAAACTCGTCAACTACGCGCTCAATCGAACCAATATTGACACCGGCGGATGTGCCCTGAACAACATTGGCTTCTGTATTGACGCGCACACGGGCGTAATTTTCAGTATTAACGTTCGCAATATTGTTCGACGTAACCCGAATGGCTGCCTGATTGGTAAACAGCCCCGAAAGCGATGTTGAAATGATGTTATTCAGCGACATGAACAACCTCGCCAAAATAATCTTCGCGTGCGGCAGCAATTGCCGGATAAGGTTTTACCGACGGCAAGTTTGGCCCGCCAACCTTCTGTCCTCGATACAAGCTACGAGCACTAACGGTGGAATTTTTTCCAATATATTCCAATGTGTTACTGGTTTCCTGCATTTGCCCTCAGACCTTGCACGCCAATATCGGCGGTTATTTTCAAGGTAAAATAAGCAAAGCATGTGCCAAACCCTCAACGCATGACCGGTACGGCCACGTGGTCGTGACGAGAATGCGCTTAAATGGGATACGCAGTTTCAGGAAAGAAATGTTGTCAGCGCTTCGTCAACCGGAAGCGGCTTGCCAAACAACCACCCCTGCCCGTATCCGACACCTATGGATGACAAAAACTGCTGTTGCATATCGACTTCAATGCACTCGCCAATAGTCTGAATGCCAAGCCCGTTGCACAGATCGGCAATAGATTTGAGAAAGGCCCTGTTTTCGCTGTCTTCCAGAGCCTTTCGGACATAGATGCCGTCAATTTTTACGTAGTCAACTTTCAGGACCCGCAAATACTGAAGGCCGGCAGCACCAGCACCAAAATCATCGAGCGCAACTTTGTGTCCAAAATCCCGGATACGCGACAATATTCGGTTCGTGGTTTCAAGGTCATCAATCTGGCTTGATTCCGTCAGCTCAAAACTGAGCTGATCTCTAACGTCCGCGCAGTCTTCAAGAATTCGAAAAAAGTGACGCAAAAAGGCAGGAGACTGAATGGAACGGCCTGAAATATTCACCGCAATATTTGTATCGAACCCTATACGGCGCACTCGCTTCAGCAGGGACACGACCTTCATCGTCATGGCCAGGTCAAATTCGTGAATGACGCCAACGTCTTCCGCAAAACACATGAATTCAAATGGAGAGCCTGAATAAAAACTGCTATCGAATCTGGCCAGTGCTTCAAAATGATGAATTTGACCATCAGCCAGTCCAACAATGGGCTGCAGGGCAACATCAAACTTCTCCTGCACAACTATTTTTTTGAATACACGGAGCTGGTTGCGAACCTTTTCCAGTCGACGCTCATAGCCACCGGTCAGCGCTTTCATCGTAACGGCCCGCTCGGAACTTGCCGCCTGTTTCATCGCGTAAACTGCGGCTTTCACCGCCTCTGCTTCCGAAATACCGTCGTCTCCGGCGACGGTAACATAATTTGTGTCTTCCGATTTGCGGTAGGCACTGCGCACCGCAGCCTTCATTTCCTTACCGTCACTTTCCACCGTCGCAGCGGAGCCATCACCCTGCTGTTCGTGCAACTGCCTCTTTTCCTCAAGGGCACCTTTGGCGGCCTGCTCCGACGCGGCATCCGCAAGAAGCTTGTAGGCGGCCCAAAGGCCTTCGGCGCCCGACGCTATTTTTTCACCATCATCAGAAATGCCCGCAAGACGCAATAGCGTGGCAACCGGGCTCTCGCCCTGCTCTGCCGCATACCGCTGGAGCCTATCAGCAAGGCTCTTGAAATCATCCAGTTTGAATTCACGCGCTTTGCTGGACGGTGGGCGCTTGGCAACATCCAGGGACAAATGCCCATGGTATTTTGATATCGCCAGTTGCAGATGAACACCGTCACCCGTATCGTGTTTTGCAACGGTGACCTCCACGGCGCCAACGGTGTCGTCGTGCCTTTTTATCCGAATGGGAAACGGAGAAAGCCGGCTGGTCCGCCGCAGGCGCTCCTGAACAAGACGCCATATTGGCCGGTCTTTTTCATGTAGAACCGAGATGAATGAAGTTCCTGCTAGCTGGTCTCCGGCATAGCCAAACAGCTCGTTCAACTCGCCCCGGTGCCGGATCACCATACCGTCCTGATCAAGTTCGACAAAAGCAGGAGAAACTGCCTCGATTGCAGGCAGCCAATCAAGTGCATCCATGAGATCTTCCGAAACTGTTTTTCGGTCTAATGGCACCCTACAATCCCAGTAGCCTTGGTTATGACATTTGGTAGTATTCGTAAAACTGCCGCACTTTCATTTAGTTAGAGGCTAAAGCCTTTAAAAGTCGTTAAGGGTGGGCACTTTTGTGTTTCCCGCCTGAAAAGCACGTGTATAATAAGAACAAAAAGGGAACATATGATGCAAAAAATATCTGCCACGCCTGACGCACCTACGCAAGCTGACCTCATGGATCCTGTCCTTTTTGACAGTCATGGTGCACATGGTGGCTACCGAACGGTCGCAACAAGCACGCAACCTCCAAAGCTGGAGCCAATCGCCTTTAGCCGAGACCGCAACTTGCCTGTCCGTGGGCGCGCTCAAGGCGGCAGCGACGGCAATTTTGTGATTGAGGAACACCCCATAGACTGGACCTTCAGGCCGGCAGACCTGCAAGGTATCAACGATGCGTTCTCGGTGTTTGTCAGCGGCGATTCCATGGCCCCGAAATATAAAAACGGTGATCTGGTTTATGTGCATCCAAACACGTCTGTCTTGAAATCAAGGTTTGTGCTGGTGGAGACGGTGGAACACAAGGGCTTTATCAAACAGTTTCTGGGTTGGCAGGAAAACTACTTGCTGGTTCGCCAGTTTAATCCGGCAAAAGACATCCGTATTGCAAAACAGGATGTTTTGCGCGTGATGCTGGTGATCGGCAGCCTGGACTGCTGACTTCTGGCTGCGAAACGCTTGAAACTGTTGGGAATTTGGTACCCGCGGCCGGACTCGAACCGGCACGGCCACAAGGGCCTCAAGATTTTAAGTCTTGTATGTCTACCAATTCCATCACGCGGGCACGCTTGGAAATTTCAGGTATCCTTTTGCGCGTTATAAAGCACTGGCTGCTGATTACAATCCTGAAAAACACTGTTCATTCAACAGCTCAGTAGAGCAAGGCGCCAGCCTTTAAACCTCGTCAAATCGGTATCCGGCCTGAGTGCAAAATGCGCGAAGATCGGAGAGGGCTTTCGTGATCTTTTCTTCTGAAAGGGAGCGCACAACGATTTGGGTGCCGACAGAACCGTCACGAAAAAAAGGATAACTGCCAAGGCTGACCCCTTCGTGCGACGCCTGAATGTCTCCAAGGGTGTCTGCCACCCTGCTCTCCGGCGTGTGGATCGTCAGGGCCCGCGACAGGACTTTCCGGCCCGTTTTCAGGCGAGGCCTTATCGCCTCCAGCATGGCCTGCATGATCTTGGGCACGCCGGCCATAACAAACACATTTTCAACCTGAAAACCGGGCGCGATGGAAACTGGGTTGTCTATCAACTCGGCACCTTCAGGTGTATGAGCCATGCGTTGCCGTGCCTTGGTGAATTCTGCCGCGCCGTAGTGCTCCTCCAGAAGGCGGTATGCTTCAGAATGAATGGTGAGCGGCCTCTCGAACGCCAGTGCAATACATTCCGACGTGATGTCGTCGTGGGTTGGCCCTATGCCACCTGTGGTAAAAACATAGTCGAACTCTGCCCTGAGCATATTTACAGCCGCAACAATTGTATCCTGCTCGTCAGGAACAACACGCGCCTCCAATAACTGAATTCCGGCCTCGTTCAACCAAGTGGCTAGATAGGAAAGGTTTTTGTCCTGCGTTCTACCTGACAATATCTCATCACCAATTATCAGCAGTGCCGCACTCTTCTGATCACTCATATTCTGCCCGCTTTCATACCCCGCCTATGCGTGCCGCGATTTGCGGGTTGCACTATAGGGGCGGTTTCGGCGAAGGTATAGTCATTCGTTGACGTTATTCCGTGGGGCCAGAAAAATGAAAATGAGCGCTGTTTTCGCGCATGGAGCTGCCGATCACAGGCGTAGCCGCAACCGAGCGCCGTCCGGGTCGTGACAAGTTCTGATCACATTAAGCTGGGTATTGCCTGCGTCTATTTCTTCGCTGACCGCGACGACTGGATTTTGGACCTGCAGCTCGACTTTATCGAGAAAACGACCCGAGGAGTTGACTTCACCGTCTATGCAGCAGCCAACAGGTTGCAGGAGCCTTTACGTCAACGCCTTGCAGCCCGGTCATATGTGAAGATTGTTGACCTTCCGGCCTATGAAAAAAGTGGCGGCCCGGAACACGGGCACTATCTCAGTGAGCTGCTTAAACACGCGAAAAGTGACGGCTGTTCTCACTTGTGCACACTGGACTGCGACAGCTTTCCGATGCGCGATGGCTGGGCCCAATCTCTCATATCAGGGATAACCCCGGACCAAAGAGTGGCTGCGGTATTCAGATCCGAAAACAAAGACAGTGATTTGCCGCACCCGTGCGGCACGTTCCTTGAAGCCAGCGTTCTGGACGATATCTCGATTGAGTTCTGGCCTGACGAGGACATGCGACAATCAGAAACCTTCAAACGCTACATGGCGGAAACTGGGCAAAGGTTTGATACCGGCATAGGCGTGGGGTTTGCGCTGTGGCAGGCCGGTATGAATTGGAGACATTTGACGCGGTCCAACAAAACCGACCTGCATTTCATTATGGCCGGCATATATGGCGACATTTTCTTTCATCTGGGAGCCTCATCCCGGCGACCGGCTTTCCATCTGGATTATGTGACCCTTCCTCATTTGAGGCTTTCGGTCTGGATGCAATCCAAACCTCTGGTCTGGAGACTGTCTGACTGGATAGAAGACCTGCACCTCAACAAGAACCAGCTGATTGCTGACGAAATCAGGCAACGACTTCGAAACAATCCAGATCAGTTTATTGAAGAACTGAGAACCGATTAGCGCACCAGAGACAGTCGATCATTTGGGCTCCAATGGGTAAGGTGCTGCAGCACAAACGACCATATTGAGAAAACCTTCCCGGTCGGTTACCGGCAACAAAACGCATTCGGTTTTTGTAAAATCGCGGTTGAAGTCCCCCAGGTCAACTGCGGTAAACATGGGCGCTTTGCGGTCCAGAACCTCTCTGTAGATGTCCGCCCGCCAGGAAGAAGCATGGGGACTGCTCTCGCTTATAATCGCTCCCGTATAGTCTTCTCCAACGGATTGCGCGATGGCCGACCCCATGAACCGAACCCGAAACTCTCCCTCCGCTCCATGTTTCTCGAGAACATAAACAAAGGGCATCAAACTGCCGAGTGAAGCAGGCGAAAACCGATGCCATGCCGGCAGCTCACCGTACGCCCCGCAAGCTGCTTTCCAGGCAACCAGAAGATCACGCGTTACTTTAAGCGTAGGCGCATCAATCTCGGTTGAGGTCGAACCGATATTGTCCTGCTGCAGCTTGTCTGCTGACCCCCGAATGCGTGGCTGTTCCAACCCTACTCCCCGAAAACACGCCGGAAAATCGTCTCGACGTGCTTGGTATGATAATCCATGTTGAACAATTCGTCGAGTTCAGCGACAGAGACCTTGTCAGTGACGGTTTTGTCCGCTTTCAGGAGGTCCAGCAAATGAACATCTCCTTTTGCTTCCCAAACCTTCATAGCGTTGCGCTGAACAAGGCGGTAGGCATCCTCGCGGCTGACCCCTGCCTGTGTGAGCTCCAAGAGTACACGCTGGCTGTTGGGAAGGCCACCAAGCTTGTTCATGTTGTCGAGCATGTTTTCAGGGTAGACAACCAGTTTGTCCATCATGCCCGTGAGGCGCGCCAGAGAAAAATCAAGCGCAACAGTTGCATCCGGCCCGATGTATCGCTCAACTGACGAATGCGAGATATCCCTCTCGTGCCAGAGAGCTACATTTTCCATCGCTGGAATACACAAGGAGCGTATGTAACGCGCCTGGCCCGTGAGGTTTTCTGTCAGGATAGGGTTCCGTTTGTGTGGCATCGCGCTAGACCCCTTCTGGCCTTTGGAGAAATACTCCTCGGCTTCCAGAACTTCGGTCCGTTGCAGATGCCGCACTTCTACAGCCAGACGCTCCATACAGCTGGCAACAACTGCAAGCACGGAAAAATACATCGCGTGGCGATCGCGCGGGATCACCTGTGTGGATACTGGCTCAGCTTCAAGACCCATTTTTGCCGCTACATGCTCTTCCACCGACGGATCAATGTTGGCAAATGTACCCACCGCCCCTGAGATGGCGCAGGTGGCCACTTCCTTGCGTGCCATCTTCATGCGCTCCAGGCAGCGATCAAATTCGGCGTAGGCTTGCGCCATCTTCAGGCCAAATGTCACCGGCTCGGCGTGGATACCGTGGCTTCGGCCAATACAGATTGTATGTTTGTGCTCGAGCGCACGCCGCTTGAGCACAACAAGCAAATCTTCCAGATCCTTAATTAAAAGATCCGCAGCCTTCACAAGCTGCACGTTAAAACAGGTATCCAGCACGTCAGACGAAGTCATGCCCTGATGGACAAAGCGCGCTTCGTCACCAACATGTTCGGCAAGATTCGTCAAAAAGGCGATGACGTCATGTTTGACTTCACGCTCAATCTCGTCGATGCGGTCGATTTCCCACTTGCCACGCTCCCAAACGGCCTTTGCGGCATCTTCGGGAATGACCCCCAGCTTGGCCTGAGCATCACACGCGTGAGCTTCAATTTCGAACCAGATCTGGAATTTGGACTCAGGCGACCAGATGGCAGCCATTTCGGGACGGGTGTAACGAGGAATCATGCTGATTAATCCAACAGGGAAAAAGATTGAAAGAACTCGCCGCCCTGCTAGCAGATAGCGGCCCTAATCGCAAGTTTCCTTGACAAGTTTGCGTCATCGGCAGAGCATTCCTCCTGGCTAGGCTTTGGGAGGGTTTCATGCGACTTATTATTGGATTTTTGGCGACTTTTTTCTTCACGCTGCAATCATACGCGGACACAATGGTCGTTAACGGTGTCTCGGCCCTTACCATGCAGAACGACGCCGTCATCTCCAACGCTACAGTCGTCGTGCAAGATGACCGCATTATTTACGTCGGACCGGCTGCCGGCGCACCTTCGGTACCCGCGGCCTCTCAAACTATTGATGGTACTGGAAAATTTCTTGTACCAGGCCTGTCCGAAATGCATGGACACCTGCCATTCACCAACTGGTCCAAAGAGCGGCAGGAGCGCATTTTGTTTTTGTATCTTGCTGGCGGCGTGACCACAGTGCGCGGCATGCTGGGCGATCCGGTCCAGTTTACGCTCAGGGACCAGATAAAAGCAGGCGAAATGGCAGGACCAACGCTCTATCTGGCTGCACCGAGCCTCAATGGCAATTCCGTAGCATCCCCAGCACAGGCCCGGGAATTGATCCGGCGTTACGCTGCGGAGGGCTGGGAATTGCAGAAAATCCACCCCGGCCTCACCCGCGCCGAGTATGATGCCATGGCTGAAGAGGCCAATGGACTGGACTACCCCTTTGGCGGCCATGTGCCGGCTGATGTAGGGCTCGAGCGCGCTATGGAGGCGGGGCAAATATCCATGGACCATATGGACGGTTACCTGCAGATGTTCGATGGCGGGGACCGCGTGATGACAGAGGCAGAATTCGCAACACTGATTGAAATGACCAAACGCTCAGGCACATGGGTTGTTCCAACGCAGGAATTGTTCAACCTGCTGATTGGTGGCGGCGATATTGATGCGTTGTCTGCCCGCCCGGAAAACCGCTATCTCACCCGTGAAGCTCTGGCCGGCTATCAAAGCCGAGCGCGCCAGGCAAATGAAAATGCCAACAAGCTGGCAGTTGAAAACAGGCAGCGCCTTTTGAAAGCTTTGGCTGACGCGGGCGTGAACATTGCTCTGGGTAGTGATGCGCCGCAGCTTTTCTCGGTGCCGGGTTTTTCAATCTGGCGTGAAATCGAGATCATGAAAGCAGCTGGCCTGACCAATACTCAGATCCTCAATATCGGCACACAGGCGCCAGGGCGTTATTTTGCTGAAGAAGACAACTTTGGCACCATCAGTGTGGGGGCACGCGCTGATCTTATCCTGTTGAACGCCAACCCCTACGATCAGATTGAAGCCTTGTTTGACCAGGCGGGCGTCATGGCAGCAGGCCGCTGGTACAGCCGAGCCGACATTGATGCGCGGCTCGACGAAATCGCAAACGAGGTACGATAGATTATCAGGATTTACTGCGGGTCTGATGACGCTGGTGACAGATCATGATCGCCTGGCCAAATCCAGGAGGCATGTCACCGATCTCGTCAGCTGTAGTTGGGCAAATGAAGTCACACCAGCCATGCTCCGTCGACATTTCAATGCTGAGCTTTTTGGCTTTTTTCTTCAGCCGCCCTTCAAATATGACGATCAGCCGGTCGCCCAGGACCGCGTGATGCTTCACCCATGAAGCAACAAAATCGAATTTTTTGAGTTTCAGGCCGGTTTCTTCCCGGACTTCCCGCTGAAGCGCGAGAAACATGTCCTCGCCTTCCTCAACTTTGCCGCCGGGCAAATCCACGATACCGCTGGTCTTGCGCATCAAAAGCACTTGACCGTCCTTGGATACCAATACAGCCTTCGCCGATACCGGAAGCTTCTTTAAAGTCTTCTTTTCCGACCCGATTTGCTGCCAATACACTTGGCACCTCCCCAGCTTATCTTGTACGCCCGGTGGGCCGTTTCATAGCAACTCGACCTCACTACAACAAGCCCAAATCCCGAAAGCTGGCCTGTCCGGTCTTGCCCACAATTATGTGGTCATGAACCTGGATACCCAGTTTGCCACACGTGGAAACCAGTTCCCGGGTCATGGAAATATCCTGCTTGCTTGGTGACACATCACCAGATGGGTGATTGTGAACCAGAATGATTGCAGTTGCGTTATTCTCAAGTGCGCGCCGCACCACTTCACGCGGGTAAACCGGCGTGTGGTCAACAGTGCCATCACTCAAAACTTCGTCTGCGATCAGCCTGTTCTGGCGGTCCAGAAACAACAGCCTGAACTGCTCACGGACCAAACCTGCCATCACGCCTTGCAGGTAACGCTGTACAGCCTTCCAATTTGACATAACTGGTTTTTCATGCGCTTGAGCACGCACCAGCACCAGTGCGGAGGCCTGCACAGATTTTATTGCCGCCACCGCCGTGTCACCCAGACCAGAGACGGCACGCAAGCTTTCAACCTCCGCGCTCAACACAGCTGCATAACTGCCGAATTTTTCAATCAGCGATTTGGCAAGCGGTTTCACATCGCGTCGCGGGATCGCGAGGGTAAGAATTAACTCAAGCAGTTCATAGTCAGCGAGAGCATCAGCCCCCCCTTTCAGGAATCGCTCGCGCAGCCGGGCACGATGACCGTGCCGGTGATCCTTTTCCGCCCCACTAATGGCTTAGTCCGCCACGTTGTAGGGTGGGAATTCCCATCCCCTGGGCGACTTCGTAAAGACCTCGAAACCCTCTTCCGTGACCGCCAGCGTATGTTCAAACTGCATCGACAAGGATTTGTCGCGTGTAACAGCGGTCCATCCGTCGCCCAATACTTTGGCTCCTGGCTTGCCGGCATTGACCATGGGTTCAATGGTAAAAAACATCCCGGGCTTTAACTCAGGGCCAGCACCTTTTTTGCCGAAATGCATCACGCTTGGCTCGTCATGAAATACCCGCCCAATGCCGTGACCACAAAAATCCCGCACGACAGAATACCGGTGCGCTTCCACATGCTCTTGAATGGCAGCTCCAATATCACCAAGGTGGGCGCCGGGCTTCACGGCCTCAATGCCCTTCCACATTGCCTCAAAAGTGACCTTGCAAAGCCTTTGCGGCAGCAACTTCTGCTTGCCGACAAAAAACATGCGGCTTGTATCGCCAAACCAGCCATCAAGTATCACTGTGACATCAATATTAAGGGCGTCACCTTCACGCAATTTCTTTGGTCCCGGAATTCCGTGACAGATCACATGATTGATAGACGTGCATATGGACTTCGGGAAACCTTTATAGTTCAGCGGCGCTGGCACAGCATTGTGGGCTAGAATAAAGTCATGACAAATCGTGTTCAGCTCTTCCGTTGTGACACCCGGTTTCACATGAGGTGTGACATGGTCCAGTGTCTCAGCAGCTAACCTGCCCGCCGCGCGCATACCGTCAAAAGCTTGCTTATCGTGGATTTTTATCGCACCTGTGCGCATCTCCGGCGCAGACATCGCGTCTATGTAATTCATGGTTTCTGCTCATTGTTCAGGGCTTATGTCACACTGTAAGGCATGGGGCCCACGACCTCAATGCCTGTAGGTGACAAGCTGCAGCTGTAGCACAAAATTTCCACTCCAGCTTTCTGTGCGCTGACTAGCGCATCTGCATAGGTCGGGTCAATATCAGCGGCAGGTCGAAACGTGTCGCAATCACCACGCTGGACCAGGTAAACCATCACCGAGCGGTGCCCGTCCGCAACCATCTGCGAAAGCTCGGCCAAATGCTTGGTGCCGCGCGCAGTGACGGCATCCGGGAAGCGCGCTTCGTTTCCAATCTTCAGCGTTACGTTTTTCACTTCCACGTAACATAGCCCCGGGCCCTCAAGCAGAATGTCGATCCGGCTGTTAACGCCGTATTTTACTTCCCTGCGCAGCGTTTCATATCCCTGCAACTCGGTGATATCACCAGCCCTGATTGCCTCTTCAACAAGTCGGTTAGGATGCGATGTGTTGATGCCAACAAGAGCGCCGTCTACTTCAACCATTTCCCAGCGCCAGTCCAGTTTGGCTTTCGGATTGGTGTTTGGCGACAACAAAACCCTGCTGCCCGGTTCCTTACAGCCCAACATGGATCCGCTGTTTGCGCAGTGGGCCACAACAACTGACCCGTCCGGCATCTCCACATCAGCTAAAAACCGCTTGTAACGCTTGATTAAGCGCCCTTCCATCAAGGTATTGGGGAACTCCATACATCCTGCTCCGGTTGTTAATTTTAAACCAGCCATAGGCGATCTGGTTGCGCTTCTGCAACAGTATGCAGCGTTGTGGCACCAGGAAGCCACAAAATAGGCTGTTTCCTGTCGCCTTTGGGCAACCGCGAGCGGTAGGAAAGAAGGATACAGGAGTATGTTTTCGCAGGTTTGAGCCGGTAAATCCGGGTCATGCCTGACTTTAAATAAAATTACGTCCCCATCACGAGGAAATACCCATGAGGAAAAACTTGTTGGCCCACAGCTTCAAGCTTGTTGCTGGTTGCTCATTGCTGGCTATGTCTGCCGGCGTTTCTGCACAAAATGCAGATGAGGAATTTGCGCTGGAAGAAATCATCGTAACCGCACAACGGCGCGAGCAAAGCCTGCGCGAGGTTCCGATTTCAGTTTCTACGCTTCAAGGCGACCGTATCAACGAATTTGCTGCCGGTGGCTCAGACATCCGTTTGTTGTCCGCCCGCATCCCCGGCCTGAATGCTGAATCATCAAATGGCCGAGTTGCTCCGCGCTTTTATCTTCGCGGCCTTGGCAACACAGACTTTGATTTGATCGCTTCACAGCCAGTGTCTGTCGTCATGGACGATATCGTCATGGAAAACGTGGTTCATAAGAGCTTCCCGCTGTTTGACCTTGAGCGCGTTGAAGTACTTCGCGGTCCGCAGGGCACACTCTTTGGTCGCAACACACCTGCCGGTATCATCAAGTTTGACAGCCGCAAGCCTTCTCAGGAGCCAGGCGGTTACTTTACTGCCAGTTACGGTTCCTTTGGACAGAAAAACGTTGAAGCTGCATTTGGCCAGGGCGTAAGCGACCAGGTGTCGTTCAGGATTTCAGGCCTGTTCCAGGATAGAAACGACTATATCGACAATGCCTTCCTGGGCACTGAAGACGCGCTCGGCGGTTACACTGAAAAAGCTGCACGCGCTCAGGTTCTCTATGAAACCGACAATTTTGACGCGCTCGCCATGTTCCAGTATCGGGACAACTCCGGTACGTCTGCCCTCTTCCGGGCGAATGTGCTCACTCCCGGCAGCAACGATCTCAATGACAACTTTGTCCGCGACGTCGTGTTCTTTGGTGATGACCACAACAACCCGCAGGCTTATGAAAACTGGGGCGGAAGCCTTCGCATGAACTATACGTTCGGCAATGACGTTACCTTGACGTCGATCACCGCATTCCTTGACGCCAGCGGCTCCAGCCTTGGTGACATCGACGGCGGCAACCCAACGGGCCCCGGCTTCATCCCGTTCCAGTCGACAACTGCGGGCATTACCGACAACGCAGAACAATTCACGCAGGAACTGCGTTTGTCCCAGCAGGCATCTGACGATTTCTTCTGGCAGGGTGGTTTCTTCTACTTTGACAGCACCAACCGTATTGGGACTGACCCTTTCTTCATTAACCCAACGTTCGCAACTCACAAAAACGAAGCATGGGCTATTTTCGGACAGGCAGCGTACGACCTGAACGAAACCACGACATTGACAGTCGGCGCGCGTTACACTGATGACCAGCGCGACATGCAAGCTTCATTTGATCCGTTTGGTGCAGGCGCAACAGTCTTCAACGAAGATGTTTCGGCTGATCGGCTGAGCTGGGATGTTGCCATCAACCATCTGGCTTCTGACGATATTTCGGTTTACGCACGTGTCGCCAGCGGCTTCCGCGCCCCAACCATTCAGGGCCGTGACATTGCCTTCTTTGGCTCACCGTCTGTCGCCACTGAAGAAACCATCATTTCCTATGAGGCTGGTTTCAAGGCAACGCTCATGGAAAACCGCCTGCGCTGGAACGGTGCTATCTTCTACTGGGACGTTGACGATCTGCAAATCTCGGCTGTTGGTGGTGGAGGCAACTTCATTCAGTTGATCAACTCCGACAATGCAGTTGGCTGGGGTTTCGAGACCGAAATCGAATACCTTGCAACCGAAGAACTCTTCATGACGCTTGGTTTCGCTTATAACAACACTGAACTGAAGGACGACGACCTTGCGGTTGGTGTTTGTGCACAATGTACGGTTCTTGATCCGCTCAACGCAGATGGTCGCGCCCTTGTGGACGGCAATCCCCTGCCACAGGCCCCAGAGTGGACCCTGAACTTCACGGCCGAATACGCCAAGCCAGTTGGAAACGATGCGGAACTGTTCATGTTCACGGACTGGGCATTCCAGGGTCGCACCAACTTCTTCCTTTACGAGTCAGTTGAATACACATCGACCGGCGACTTTGAAGGCGGCCTCAAGATCGGTATGCGCTGGCAGGACGGCAAATACGAGTTTGCCTTCTTTGGCCGGAACATTACCAATGAAGCCAACATCAAAGGCGGCATCGACTTCAACAACCTGACAGCGTTCTTCAACGAACCCCGGGTTCTCGGTGCCTCGTTCAAGGTCGATTTCTAAGGCCCAGAACTTCAACGCAAACAAAAAAAGCGGGAGCAAATGCTCCCGCTTTTTTTGTTTTCATGTAGTCGATATCTGCGCTAGGCAAGCCTTACGGTATGTGCGCCATCAACAGGTAAAGCGACACCGGTTGTAAAACCAGAAGCATCACAAGCAAGCATCAGCATGGCCGGCACCAGTTCTTCAAGTTTGCCAACCCTTTTTGCCGGCGTCATCGCAACCATCTTCTGACCATGCTCGCTTTCCAGAAACTCATTATTGATTTCTGTTTTGAAATAGCCTGGGCAGATCGCATTGACCCGAACCCCGAAACGCTGCCACTCCAGCGCCAGCGCGCGGGTCATCTGGACCACGCCGGCTTTACTGATTGCGTATGTCGTCTGCATCGGCCCAACACCCAAACCGAGGATAGATGCCGTGTTGATGATGGAACCACCAGTGCCTGCCTTGAGCATGCGACCCGCCGCTTCCCGCGCGACCCGCCACATTCCCTTCAGGTTGGTGTTCATTGTTGTGTCCCAGTCTTCCTCGGTGTCCTCGAGGGCCCAGTTTGGAATGGCAAGGCCGGCGTTATTGCAAACGATAGTCACCGTACCCATTGCCTCTTCTGCCGCGTCAAAAGCCCTGGTGACACTGTCGCCGTCAGTTACATCCATTGAGACAGCAAGGGTGCGGCGGCCGGTGTCGTCGGCAATCTCTTTGGCAAGCGCCTCAATACGTTCCGCACGGCGTGCGCCGAGCACAACGTCCGCGCCAGCGCGCGCGAGCGCTCTGGCAAACTCAGCACCAATGCCGGACGAGGCACCCACTACAAGCGCGACTTTGCCGGATAGTCCGAACATTTGGCTTACATAATCTGACATTCTCTACTCCTGAATGAATGCGGGTTGGCCTAACCAACCTGACGTTTGTCGTAATCTGCGAAAGACGAACCCGCTTCAGCAAGTTCTTTCAGCAAAGGCGCTGGCTGCCACCAGCGAGAGCCGAACTTTTCGGCATTTTCCAGTATTTTCGAGTACACCTCTTTCACACCGATTTGATCGGCATAATGCATCGGCCCACCACGATATGGGGGAAAGCCATAGCCATTCAGGTATACGATATCGATGTCGCTTGCTCTGATGGCAATGCCTTCGC
Source organism: uncultured Kordiimonas sp. (assembly GCA_947500295.1). Lineage (GTDB taxonomy): Bacteria > Pseudomonadota > Alphaproteobacteria > Sphingomonadales > Kordiimonadaceae > Kordiimonas. Next base: position 160,212 of record CANMRM010000006.1, on the reverse strand, counting down.
CAAGGATCTTGGCACCTTCATTGATCAGGGCCAGCATACCACGCTCAACAATCTCTTCACTTGTTTGAGAGGTCCGCTCGATACCCAGCTTTTCACTTTCTTCAACGATTATGGCCATCACGTCTTCTGACGGCTTCGGCGTCCGGCTGCCTTCGTCATAGTCGTAGATGCCAGCGCCGGTTTTCAGGCCCTTGCGCCCGGATTCCACAACCCGGTCGATCCAGTCTGTGGCACGCGTCTCATAATCAGCGCGGTCCATGCCCTGGCGGTTCAGGTAGCCGATATCAAGCCCTGCCATGTCGGATACAGTCATGGGCCCCATAGCCATGCCAAAATCAAACATCGCTTTGTCCACTTCGTGAGGCATCGAACCTTCGATCACACTCAGTGACATTTCGCGCGCATACTGCGATAACATTCTATTGCCAATAAAACCGTGACAAACGCCTGAAACAACACCAACTTTACCAATTTTCTTGGCCAGGTCGACGCAGGTCGCGAGTACGTCGTCGGCTGTATTGTCAGCACGCACGATTTCGAGCAATCGCATCACATTGGCCGGCGAAAAGAAATGCAAGCCCAACACATCGGCGGGGCGCCTGGTGACCGCAGCGATATCATCAATATCCAGATAGGACGTATTGGACGCCAGAATAGCGCCCGGTTTTGCAACCTCATCCAGGGCAGTGAACACCTTTTTCTTGATGTCCATGGTCTCGAAGACGGCTTCAATGATCAGGTCACAGTCAGCAAGATCTGCATAGTCCATGGTGCCGGTAAACAGGCCCATGCGCTCTTCCACCTGCTCCGCAGTGAGCCGGCCTTTTGAAGCGGTTCGTTCATAGTTTTTGCGCACCACACCAAGTCCGCGCTCAAGAGCATCCTGCTTCACTTCAAGAAGGGTCACCGGCATGCCGATATTGGCAAAATTCATGGCAATACCACCCCCCATGGTACCCGCACCGATAATGCCGACCCGCTTGATGTTTCTGCGTGGCGTTTCTTTACTGATGCCTGGCACCCGGCTTACCTGCCGTTCAGCAAAAAACACATGCTGCAACGCGCGAGACTGAGGGTTGGTAAAACACTCCTGAAAATTCCGCCGCTCGGCATCAAGCCCTTCTTTTAACGGGAGTTTTACTGCAGCTTCGACACAGCGTATGCACCGTTCCGGTGCGAAATAACCACGTGTTTTCCGGGCGATAGAGGCACGGAACTCGTCAAAAAAGGCCTGGTCGTATTTGTCACCATCAATTGCCATTTCGCCGGTACGACGCACACCCTTTTCGACAACTGACTTTGCGAATTCAAGGGCGGTAGCCTCCAGTCCATCATCGACCACCTGATCAAGCGCGCCCCAGCTAAGCGCTTGTTTTGCCTTGATATGTCGGCCACTGATGATGGCATCGAGGGCGTTCTCAACACCGGCGATGCGCGGAAACCGCTGCGTGCCTCCGGCACCGGGCAGGATACCGAGCTTCACTTCGGGTAAACCAATTTTCGCAGACGAAACCGCCACACGATAATGGCAGGACAACGCCACTTCGAGCCCTCCGCCAAGCGCTGTGCCGTGGATAGCCGCGACAATCGGTTTTTCCATATCTTCAATGATTTGAACAACTTCCGTCAAATGAGGCGCTTTTGGCGGGGAACCAAACTCCCGAATATCGGCACCCGCAATGAATGTGCGGCCACGGCAGGCAATGACAGCAGCATCAATGGTGTCGTCTTCGGCGATCACCCTCATGGCGTCTTTCAGGCCCGCACGGACCGAGTGTGACAGAGCATTGACAGGTGGATTATCCACCCACACAAGGGCGATATTGTCTCGATTTTCGATGCTGACCGTGGTCATTTGGCTCCCTTTCAGGTCAAAAAATGCAAAATACTGGGCAAAAAGGGACAAAAACTCCCGATTTGCGGATTAACTTCATACTTTCTCCAACAGAACTGCGAGGCCCTGCCCGACACCCACACAGAGTGTTGCAATTCCATACCGAACGTCTTTTTCCTGCATTTCATGCGAGAGCGTCAGCGCGATACGTGCACCGGACATACCCAGCGGATGCCCGAGCGCTATGGCGCCGCCATTCGGGTTTACAAAATCCGCATCGTCGGGCAACCCAAGGCCGCGGAAAACGGCAAGCGATTGTGCAGCAAAGGCTTCATTGAGCTCAATAAGGCCAATATCCGACAGTGACAGCGCATGTCGAGCCAGCAGTTTTTGAACCGCCGGAACCGGGCCAATGCCCATCGTGCGCGGTGGCACACCCGCCGCCGCAGCCCCCACGATGCGCACCAACGGCGTAAGCCCCTGTTCCTGCGCGGCTTCCTCCGACGCGACAAGTAACGCCGCGGCACCGTCATTGGTGCCCGATGCGTTGCCTGCCGTAACGGTGCCGCCTGCCCTGAAAGGCGCTTTCAGTTTTGCGAGCCCGTCCAGTGTTGTATCGGGGCGTGGGTGCTCGTCCGTATCCACTACCACCGGTTCACTACGGCGCTGTGGCACTTGAACTGGAACAATTTCCCGGTCAAACCGACCACGCTCCATAGCCAACGCTGCGCGCTGCTGCGAACCAAGTGCAAAAGCATCCTGGTCCTCACGGCTTATCTTGTGCTCTTCCGCCAGGTTTTCTGCGGTTTCCGGCATACTGTCGGTACCATAGTCCGCATCCATCTGCGGGTTTACAAACCGCCATCCGATGGTTGTGTCATAAATTTCGGCATTTCTTGAAAAAGCACCAGCGGCCTTTGGCATGACAAAAGGAGCACGCGACATGCTCTCCACCCCGCCAGCAATACACAGACTGTTGTCGCCGGCACGGATCGAGCGCGCCGCCTGTACCACGGCCTCCAGTCCAGAGGCGCACAGGCGATTAACCGTCACGCCTGGGACACTGTCGGGCAAACCTGCAAGCAACGCCGCCATGCGGGCCACATTGCGATTGTCTTCACCGGATTGGTTGGCGCACCCATAAAACAGATCGTCAACCTGAGCGACATCAAGGCCAGAGTTGCGCCGCACAACTTCCCGAATTGGAATCGCCGCAAGGTCGTCTGCCCTTACCGATGCCAGGCGACCACCATAGCGCCCCACCGGCGTTCGAATGCCATCACAGATGTAGGCGTCTGCCATAAATGTCTCTCCACCGTTCGATCAAAGGGTAGAGCAAATTAACCGGAATTCCAGCGCCGCATACAAATAGTCTTGAGCCACCGCTATCCCGTTCTACTATCACATGTAGCAACGCAGGAGAATATGATGGCGCTGGACAGAGACACACTCAATCAACTGGTTGATACCGTTGACAGATTTGTGCAGGAACGACTGATCCCGCTAGAGCGCGAAGTCGCTGAAAACGATGCCCTGCCCGAGTATATCGTCAACGAGATGCGCGGTCTCGGTCTGTTTGGCCTGTCGATCCCTGAAGAATATGGCGGGCTTGCGCTCAACATGCAGGAAGAAATCGAAGTCGCGCTGGCGATCGGTCAGGCAGCGCCCGCGTTTCGCTCCATCTTCGGCACCAATGTAGGCATTGGCAGCCAGGCAATTGTGATCGACGGCACCGACGCGCAGAAAGAGACTTATCTGCCAAAACTCGCAAGCGGCGAGATCATCGGTTCCTTCTGCCTGACAGAACCCGGATCCGGCTCGGATGCCGGGTCGCTGGCCACCTCCGCGGTGCGGGACGGCGATGACTATATCCTCAACGGCACCAAGCGCTATATCACCAACGCACCGCTGGCCGGGCTGTTTACCGTCATGGCCCGCACCGACATGAGCACCAAAACGGCCCGTGGTGTTTCTGCTTTTCTGGTCGAGGCAGGTACGCCCGGGCTTGCAGTCGGCAAACCTGAAAAGAAGATGGGACAACAGGGAGCCCCCGTCGCTGATGTTATCTTTGACAACTGCCGTGTACCCGCCGCCAACATCATTGGAGGTGTGGAAAACATGGGGTTCAAAACCGCGATGAAAGTGCTCGACAAAGGCCGCCTGCATATCTCAGCGGTCTGCGCGGGGCTTGCCGACCGCATTTTGCGTGACAGCGTACGCTATGCAAAAGAACGCAACCAGTTCGGTAAAGCGATTTCTGACTTCCAGCTCATTCAGGCAATGATCGCCGACAGCGAGACCGACATCTATGCCGCAAAATGTATGGTGCGGGATACAGCAAAAGACCGTGACGCCGGACTGGATGTGACGCGCAAGGCTTCTTGCTGCAAATTGTTTGCGTCCGAGATGCTCGGGCGCGTCGCAGACCGCGGCGTTCAGATATTTGGCGGCGCCGGATATATCGCTGAATATGGAATTGAACAGCTGTATCGCGACGCCCGCCTTTTCCGGATTTATGAAGGCACAACCCAGATCCAGCAAACCATCATTGCCAAGGATGTGGTGCGCATGATGGACTAAATCGTCATTTTGCCAGTCGTGAAATAATCTCTTTTTCAAACAAATCATTTGTTTTCTGGTGCATACCGCGTGTGTTGTAGTCCGTCTTTGTGACCACCACGACCAAGCTGTGGCCTGGCATTACGACCACTCGGTTTCCACCATTCCCCGTCATAAAGTAACTGTCATATTGCTCTCCAGCCACTTCGTAGGCGGATAACCACCAGAGGTAGCCATATTCCTGATTGCGGTCGCTGTTTACAACGGCCCGAGGCTTGACGGATTCCGCTGTCCAGGCTTCTGAGAGAACTCGGCGTCCTTTGTACAAGCCGCCGCTGCGCTGCATTTCAGCGAATTTTGCGAGCCCCCGAGCTGTTAGCGCCAAACCACCGCTTTTGTGGGCTTCGCCAAGGCCGTTTTCCTGCCATTCAAACCGGGTAATCTCCATCGGCTTAAAAAATTTATTCTCAACATAGTCCTGAAATCTCGTGCGTGAGGCTCGCTCTACTGCTTGTCCGGCAATCTCAACACCAGCCGAGCAGTAAGCGAATACCCGGCCATACTTTGCCGTCGCCGGTTTTTCCGACCAGCTTGGATAGCCGCGAATGGGCAGGTCCCAGAAAAACGATGCCCAGTCTTCCACATTGTGCATGCGTGCTTCTGTACCACGTGAAAAATTATCATTATCATCGCACTCGAGAATACCACTCATTGTGATCAGGTCTTCGATCGTCATGGCGTCTTTTCGCGCGTCCGGATTTTCGAACGGCGCAATATCGGCAAACAGGCTTGCTGCGGGTGTCTCAACAGTCAGAAGACCCTCATCAACAGCCGCACCAACCGCCATTCCCGTAATGGTTTTGGGCACTGATCGTGTGTTGTGCAGGCTTTCAACGTCAGCACCATTGAAGTATCCCTCATAGGCGATTTTTCCGTTCTCCATCACCAGAATGCTCGTGACCGTGCCATAGTCTCCCTTGCGGACGTTGTCTTCCAATGCCTTCATATCGCTCCAACGATGCTCGGCCGCTGAAACCAGCCCCGCATAAGCCCAAATTCCCAAAGTCAAAAATAGTCTTTTCATGGTTATATCCCCGTAGTCTGTTGTGTGTGCGACGATGCGCAGGGGGACGATGGCGGCATGCCGCTACCGCGTCACTTGAAGAAACTTGAATTTTCTTGAATCATGCTTTTTCAAAGACGGTTAAATCAAAGACGGCTAGACTTCCTGTCATGCGTTATGACCTGAAAGATTTATCAATTGATGTAAATGACCGTTCGGTTCGACGGGATGGTTCACCTGTCAGACTACCCGACTTGAGTTTTGACGTATTGATCAAACTGTTGGAAGAGGCGCCAATGCCGGTAAGCGTTAGCGAGTTTGCTCGCACTGTGTGGCGCGCCGAACATGTTAGCGAAGAAACGGTCGCCCAGCGAATTGCGCTCCTGCGGCGGGCTCTCGGCGACAACTCCAAGAACCCCAAATATATCCGCACTGTACGTGGTGCCGGTTATGCCGTATCGGAATCTGCTGCGCCGCAGGAGCATGAGCCTGCCCAAGGCGCGTTGTCCATTCTGGCCAAACGCCCGGGGGTTTTGGCTGTGACGGCAGCAACATCACTGGTGCTGGTTGGTTTCACGATTTGGAACGCGCGGGATGTTAGCACCATACCAACTACGGCATCTGAAACCGAAACCTCAAAAACCACGGTTTCGATTCTCGTAGAACGGGCCCGCGACCAGCTCCGCCTTCATCAGGCACGTGAGACAGACCGTGCCATTACCATGTTGCGCGATGCTCTGACGCAAGACCCTGAGCATTTTGAAGGGCGTATGACCCTCAGTTTTGCGCTTTCGACCAAGGCAACCAAATTTGGTGGTGACGCTGCTGTAGAGCAAGAAGCGGAAGCCGTTGCACGCTTGTTGATTGAGGAACGCCCGGACAGCAGCAACGCATGGTCTGCGCTTGCTTATGCCCTTGGTTCCCAGGGGCGTGTCGATGAGAGCCTGCATGCCTATCAGTATGCCTTTCAACTCAACCCGATGAACGCACCTGCCCTTTCAAGCGCGGCGCATACACTGCTTTTGATGGGAGAGCTGCACCAGGCCCTGCTTTTGGAAGCAAAAGCCAAGAAGGCTGGCGGCAGTTCCCGCTATGCAGAAATCCAGATTGCTCAGGTCCTGGAGCTGATCGGTCACCCGGCCACAAAAAAATGGTATAATGAAGCGCTCACCCTCAACCCGGCGCAGGTTGTTATCCTGGCCGTCATTGCACGTTCGCACCTGCGTCGCGGAGAACTGGTAGATGCACTGAAGATACTCGATCAGGCGGAAGGCGATGACCGATCAGCGCCCCAGATTCTGCAGTTACGTGGCCGGGCCCATGCCGCGCTCGGCAATTTTGAGGCTGCTTACTCTGCCTTTGAAGCGGCGGGCTTTAACGCACATTACGACATGGCAGCACTGCAGGCCCTGTCAGGGGACAGGTCGACAGCAGACGCTTTGCTGGAGCCTGCCAAACTGTCCAAACTTGATGCTGATGCCGATGCTGAATCCCGGGTTCAGTATGCAGAAATCGCTGCCACCCTTGGCCATAATGCGGACGCACTGCGATTTCTGTCACAGGCCGTCAATCTGGGCTGGAGAGATACGGACTGGTTAAAACAGTCTCCGTTTCTGGGAGACTTGATGACGTCACCAGAAGGACATCTCCTGGAGGCGCGGATTGCACGTGAGATCGAGACCCAGCGCAGGCTAATCGAGGGCTCAGAAGAACTGAGTGCGATGCTTGGCAGTTAGGCGGACTGGATCAGCCCGCCGTTGCCATGCATTCGATCTCGACGCGTGCACCAAGCGCAAGACCGGACGCCCCGAAAGCACTGCGCGCCGGGTACGGCGCAGAGAAAAATGTGCGGTACACTTCGTTCATCGCGCCCCATTCATCAATGTCGGCGAGCATGACAAGACATTTGACTACATTGTTCATCTGTGACCCGTTTGCCTGCAGGGTCGCCCGAATGTTTGTAAGTGCCTGCCTGGTTTCAGGACCGATGCCCCCTTCAGCGAGCTTGCCAGTGGCTGGATCAATACCCAGTTCACCTGCAAGATAGAGCATGTCGCCAACCTTGCGCGCCTTGGAAAATGGCGGGCCGTCTTGTGCGCCAACAGCGGCACTGACAAACAGAAGGCATAAAAATGCGGCAACAAGTCTCATGATCACTCTCCGGATTGCACTATTTCACAATCGAAAGTTAGCCCGGCATGTTGACTGCTTGTCAAGCAAATGCGCTGTCTCGATCTCTCAATTGCCTATCAGACCATGGATCAGAAGATCCTTATGGTGATTTGCTGGACTATTGGGTCCAGCCACCTACATTACGGGCGAAATATTAGTATGTTTTGGAGAGAGCCATGGAACTCAGCCTCACGGAAGCCCAGACATCGTTTCGCGACGATGTAATCGCTTTTCTGAATGAGAGTTTGCCCGAGGATATCAAGGAAACCCAGAAATCCGGCGGGCACCTTACGAAAGAACAACACCAGCGTTGGCATAAAATTCTTGGTGACAAGGGTTGGTCGACACCTTTGTGGCCGGAGGAGCATGGTGGCACCGGCTGGAGCCCGGTTGAGTATGCAATCTGGGACGAAGAATGCTACCGGACGGGTGCGCCGCGTGTTTTGCCGTTCAGCGTATCAATGCTTGGCCCGGTACTGATCAATTTTGGCAACGACGAGCAGCGTGACCGGTTCCTGCCCGGCATTCGCTCAGGCGAAGACTGGTGGGCCCAGGGCTTTTCAGAGCCTGGTGCCGGTTCCGATCTTGCGAGCCTGAAAACAACGGCAGTGCTTGAAGGCGACCACTATATCGTGAATGGCCAGAAAACCTGGACAACACTCGGCCAGCACGGCGACTGGATTTTCTGCCTGGTGCGTACGGACGCAAACGCCGCCAAACCACAGACCGGTATTTCTTTCATTCTTGTGGACATGAAGTCGCCCGGCGTGGAAGTACGCCCCATCATTACGCTGGATGGGTCGCACGAAGTGAACGAAGTATGGTTCACAGACGTGAAAGTGCCCGCAGAAAACCTCGTGGGACAGGAAAACATGGGCTGGACCTATGCCAAATTCCTGCTGCAGAACGAACGCATCGGCATCGCTGGCATTGGTCAGTCCAAAGAACAGCTTGTCAGCCTCAAGCGTCTGGCAGCCTCTGAACAGAAAAATGGCAAGCCCCTGGTGGAAGACCAGAGTTTTCGCGCCAAGCTTTCTGAAGTCGAGATTGAGCTGCGTGCCCTTGACCTGACGAATAAGCGCATGCTCGTCGAAACCGAGCGCGGCATGGACCCGGGGCCTGTCTCCTCAATGTTGAAAATTCGCGGCAGCGAGGTTGCCCAGCGCCTTTTTGAGCTGAAGATGGAAGCCTCCGGCCTGTACGCCCTGCCCTTCCAGCCGGAAGCCGGCGATCCGGGCTGGAACGATGAGCTGGTTGGCAGCCTGGCTCAGGCACGCTCTGCTCCTCACTATCTCAATACCCGCAAGATCAGCATCTTCGGTGGGTCAAACGAAATCCAGCGCAGTATCATTTCCAAAATGATGCTCGGCTTCTAGACACGACAAACGAGATACAAAATGAATTTCGACTATACAGAAGAACAAAAGATGCTGGTGCAGTCGCTGGAGCGCACACTGGCAAAATCCTACGATTTTGAAACTTACCGGGCACAACTTGCGGAAAAGGCGAGCCATGACCCTGCGTTGTGGGCAAGCCTTGCGGAGCTTGGCATCATGGCGATGCCCTTGCCGGAAGCGGCTGGCGGGTTTGATGGCAACCATACCGATATTGCGCTGATTTCGACGGAGCTTGGACGCCGGCTGGTGCCGGAACCCTATGTCAGCAATGTGGTCGTCGCTGCCTACATTCTTGGTGCTGTTGGCGGTGATGCTCACGGCGAAAACCTTGCAGCAATCGGCACGGGCGAAAAGCGTTTTGCCACCGGATTTTATGAACCGGGCGAGCGGCACAACCCTCTTGCCCTGAACACCAAGGCGGAACAGTCAGACGGTGGCTGGGTATTGAATGGCCATAAAGCCGTTGTCCTTGGTGCCGATACGGCCGGTGACTTTATCGTGTCTGCCGACGCGGGCGGGCCGAGCCTGTTTGTGGTACCTGCCGAGGCGGACGGCGTGACTGTGCGCAAATATCAATTGTTGGATGGGCGCGGTGCCGCTGACATCGTGCTGAACAATGTAGCACTTGGGCCTGACGCTTTGCTCGGTGACGCGGGTGCGGCGGAAGAGGTCATTCTCGAAGCGGTGGATCGCGGCGCGGCCGCACTGGTCGCGGACTCCGTTGGAGCCATCGAAGAAGTCATTGAAATGACCAAGGATTACCTGCGCACTCGTACCCAGTTTGGACGGCCAATTGGCAGTTTCCAGGTTCTGGCTCACCGCATGGTCGACTTGCTGATCGAGTATGAGCAGGCAAAATCCATGTCGATGGAAGCTTCCGTTGAGGCCACCAATGAGGACGTAAACGCCCGCAAGAAAGCGATTTCTGCTGCCAAGGCAAAGGTAGGAGCTGTGAGCCGGACATTCGGGAAAGATTCGATACAAATGCATGGTGGCATTGGCATGACAGACGAGTATGCGTTGGGGGCCTATGTGAAACGGCTTCTTGTTAATGAAATGCTGTTTGGCGATACGGATTATCACCTCGACCGGTACAGCAGTCTCTAGGCAGTTTTACGGGATCAAAAAAGTCGAAAGCCGGGCCTTTATGCGAAAAGCCCGGCTTTCTTTTGCGTGAAGACGTTCCATGAGGTCAGCGGCCAGTCCGGGTGTTGATGCTGGCCGACCGCAGCTCAGCCAAGATTTCATGGTTGCCGATGTCTTCCCAGTGGCGCTGCCCCGCCACTTCACGCAAGTGCCATTCGTAAGGAAAAGCTTTCCAGGGCGCGCACTCGGCATACCGAATGTCGCACACCATAGTGCCTGAAGAGGTTTCGATTGTGAGTACCGCGTGATACTGCGCGAGCTCGGTATAGGCAGTAGCCATCAGGAAGGCGCCCCCAAATTCAGGCAGGCGCTCACGAAGAAGTTTTCTCAGCGTAAGGGCGAAGTCTTCGCAGTCTCCTGCGCTCGGTGTGCTTACGGTTTGCCACAAATCGCCCTGTTCTTCGGTTGGGATAACCAGCGCTTTCACCTCCTCATGAAGCTCCTTGAGGATAGTTGCAGTTTCCTGTGTCATTGGCAGCATGCACTCTTCAGGGGTGCGTTTACAGAGGTCTTCAAACGCGCTGGGGGCGGGTACGGCAACGCCAGAGGGCATTACGCTTTCCGGCATCAGCGTCTTACAGGCTGCAGTGGAAATAAGCAGAATGAAGGCTGTTAGAATGTTTCTGGCAAGATTGAGAGTCACAGTCGTCTCCGTTCCGATTGACCAAACAAATACACCGCCTGATGAGTTCGTTTGCCTGTGTGCCCGATAACCTTGCCTGAGGTTTTATCGTGATTCGTAGCGATATTGCGTGTGATCGGTTAACAATATTTTAACGCGAAATTTTACAACTAATTCCCGTTTTTTTTATTTAAAAACAAAAACATAGTTTGATTCAATTTGTCGTAAAACTGAGGTGATCCGGAAACTGCGCCAGGGCGTAACAAGGGAAACAAAGGAAACGAAAAAAAGTTTCAATTAATTTCAATCCAGTTTGCCGACAGGCACGTAAGACAATTTGTGAGGAGAGCTCAATGGTGAAGGACAAGCTTGTTATACTCGCTTCCCTGGCATTAGTAACGAGCTCACCACTCAGTGCCGACGGTCTTCATTCCTCGCTGTCATTTCCTCAATGCACTGACCATGGGCTCTCCTCCAAATTCTCCGACATTGACGACCTCGAATACGAGGTTTTGCGCAAGAACAAGAAGATCGGTACGCACCGTATATGGTTTGACGAAACCGATGCCGGAACAAAAGTGACGGCTCGAACCGAGATGAAGGTCAAACTGCTTTTCGTGACAGTCTTCAAATATGAGTATGTCTCCGAGGAACTTTGGTGCGGCGACAAGCTCCTGAAGGTGGAAACCCGGGTTAACGACAACGGAACCAAAACAAACACGCTGGCGGTCAACAATGACAAGCGGTTTATCGCAGAACTGAACGGCAAGTCCTATGAGCTGCCGGCAGACTTTTACACAACCAATCATTGGAACGCCGGTGTTGTGAAGACTGACAAGGTTTTCAACACCATCACCGGCAAGATAAACGCTGTATCGTATCAACCTGCTGGCGAAGCCATTATGCAAACCGAACTGGGCGAGAAAGCAGTAACGCAGTTTACGGTCGATGGAGAGCTTGCGATCAATAGTTTTTATGACCGCGCGGGAAACTGGAGCGGCATGGCGTTTGAACACAAAGACGGCTCTCTGATAGAGTTTCGATGCTTAAAATGCGGTTTGCCCGACCATAAAACTGCCTCCGCCAGTGCGGCGGCGTCATGATTGTCTGGATAACCGGAGCAAGTACCGGGATTGGCCGTGAACTGGCACGCCAGTATGCACAGGCCGGCCACAATGTTTTTGCTACCGCCCGCAGCGAGGAAAACCTCATCTCCCTGGTTGATGAATGCGCACCCTGCTCCGGCCAGGTGATCGCGCTTGCCGGTGACGTTTGTGATGCCGAGCGCATGGCAGCTGTTTTCACCAGAATATGTGAGCAAAAGGGTGTGCCTGACCTTGTCGTGCTGAACGCCGGCACGCACAAACCAACGTCGTCGACGAATTTCATCCTTGAGGATCATCTGCGCCTGATGAGCATCAACTTCAACGGCGTACTCAATGGGTTAAACGCCTGTTTGCCCGTGTTTCTGGAACGGGGTAGCGGCCAGATTGCTGTTGTTGCTTCTGTCGCAGGATACCGTGGCCTGCCGCGCGCGGGCGCCTACGGCGCGTCAAAAGCTGCGTTGATAAACCTTTGTGAAAGCATGCAGCCGGAACTGAAGGCCGAAGGTATCGATTTACGTCTTGTGTGCCCCGGCTTTGTAAAAACACCGCTGACTGACCTGAACAAGTTCCCGATGCCCTTTCTGATGCCGGTCGACCGAGCTGTTGGGGCTATGATCCGTGGTCTGGAAAGCTCAAAATTCCAGATTGCCTTCCCTTGGCGGATGAGTATTGCCATGCAAATTCTCAAACGCATGCCGAACAGACTTTTCCTTGCGATTGCCAGCAAAATCTCCGGATAAGACCTGCCTACTAAATTAAAAAGCCGCTCCAGGAGCGGCTTGATAATTGGTCCATTTGGGATTTTCGACGCGTTTACCGCTCGGCGCTTCGCCGGATCGCAGCCGTCAACGTGTCTTGGTTACCCGCTTCGTTGGCAGGGTCATTGTAGGCAACCGGTTGTTCTGCCTTGGCCGGGTCTTTGGTGAAGGAAATGAAAACCGTGCCGATCGTGATGCCCCAGCGCTTGACCCGGGCCTTGTTCAACAACACGCCGTCCTTCTGCAAAAACATCCAGTCATCGAAGTGCACTTTCCAGATGTCGCCATCGCCAACGTCCAGATTAAAATCATAGCGCCAGTTGAAGGCGTTACCTGATGTCTCACCCGTGGCAACCCCGATGACATTTTCGGTCTGGCCCTCGTAAGTATTGGGGCCGGTTTTTAAAATTGTCCATGTCCGTTGCTCGGTGTCACCGTTGGCATACAGAAAGTCTTCATCGAGTACCAGGGTCGTACCGTCCCACGTGCCCTGAATATCGACCCAGAACTGGGTGCGAACGTTGCCGAAACGATCCTCAAACAAACCCCATGCCTTCGAAGACCCTTCAAAATAGTCTTCAAGCTGAAGTGTTGGCGCTGTCGATTTGAAATCTTCCAGTTTCATTGTGGTTCCACATGCACTCAATAAAAATAGGGCTGACAGGGCAACCGCCGCTCGAGAGAACATTCATCCTCTCCTTTCTAGGTATTTGCAGTTTTTGTACGGTCCTGGGACCGGATCAGATCACGGTCTGACACCACAAACGGGAAACGTTTAAGCATCAGTATGACAGGGATTTTCAGGGCAACAGGCAGTCCGGCGTATAGAAGAGCCACATAAGGACCGCGAGCACCTTCCTCGACAGTCATGACAATAATTTCCATGGAGCCCAGTGCCAGTAGGGTTGCCGTCGCCAGAGCTACCTTGCTGGTCATGCCCCACAAGCTAAAATGTATTGCGGTACGTGCTTCCCCATTTTCAGCACGATCCAGATCTGCCACATCGGCCAACATTGAAGGAGCCAGTGACAATTCTGCTGCAAGGGCAAACCCGGTGACAACACAGACACAGTAAAATATGCCCACCTGCCCCGGCCCCAGCAATACCGCAATAGGGAACGTCAGGCACACTATGAGGGTGCTCAATGCCATTACCTGATGCTTCATGCGACCTCTGGCAAACCAAAGCCAAAACGGCATACCAGCGACCGCAGCAACAAAATAAATGAGGATTGAAAGGTTTTGTTGCTGTTCACTTCCTGCAAGAGCCTGCTCAACATAAATGGGGAACAAGACCGCAGGCACAGTGCTGGCAGCCGATGTAACAAACCAGATGATGCCCAGGCGCGGAAACCGCGTTTGGGTCAACACCTCCTTAAAATGGCTCAGACGAAACTCCGGCACGGATGAATGATGGCTGCGTTCTGGAACCAACAGAAAAAATACCGCCAGACAGATCAGGCCAATCGGTACCAGAGCAATGGGGATAGCGGGAATAACCGGCTCTCCCTCACCAAGAAAAAACGGCAGGCTCAGCGCTCCGAGCATTCCCACGAGTGAAACCGCCTCTCGCGCCGTCGTGTATAGGGTTTTCGCCTCGTAGCTGTTGGCCAGTTCTGCCCCGAGCGAGAGGTAGGGCACTGTGACAAGGGTCCAGCCGATATAAAGGACTGCAGACCAAACCCCGAGATGCAGGGCAGAAACTCCCGGTTCCACACGGGTGATCATCACCAGGGCAACACCAGCGATCACGGCACCAATTGCGATCCAGGATTTGCGAAAACTGCCACGAATGGGGCGAAAATCGCTTAAATAACCAGCCAGAGGGTCACTAAGAACATCAACGATCCGCGCCAGAAACAGCGCGATCCCGACGGGCAAATACCCCAACGCCATGTCTTCAGAGTAAAAAACCGGCAAAAACACAGCAAACGGAATAAGCGGGAACGAAAAGGCAAATGCAGGCAACGCATAGCCAAAAACAGTAAGCTTCTCGGTTGAATTACCCACTTTTTCAGCCGATCACATATTGTGAAACGTCGATGGTGTTTTGGCGAAAGCCGGCCTCGCAGTAACTCAGGTAAAATCGCCACATGCGATCAAATTTATCGTCGTAGCCCATGTCTTCGGTTTGCGTTCGCCTGGCAGAATAACGCTGATGCCATAGCTTCAGAGTTTGTGCGTATCCCATGCCGAAGTCCCGCTGGGAGCGCACATCAAATCCATACTCATCAAACAAACGTTTCAAAACTTTATCCGACGGCAGCATGCCGCCAGGGAAAATATATTTCTGAATAAAATCAACACTCTGGCGATACTTGTCAAAACGCTCGTCAGCTATGGTGATGACCTGGATGCCGGCTCGACCGCGAGGCTTCAAGAGACGCTTGACCTGCTCAAAATATGTCGGCCAATAGTCTTCACCGACTGCTTCCAGCATCTCGATCGAGATGACATGGTCAAACTCCCCCTCAAGGTCACGATAGTCGCACAGGCGCAAATCCGCCTTGTGCGCCAAACCGGCTTTCTGCAGTCGGGCATTGGCAAACGATAGTTGCTCTTTTGATAGTGTCACACCCGTTACATGACACCCCAGTTCGCGGATGGCGTATTCCGCAAAACCGCCCCAACCACATCCGATTTCAAGAACATGATCTCCTTGCACAATACCCACAGCATCGGCAAGTGCCGCATATTTTGCAGTTTGTGCTTCTGCGAGCGAGGAGGCCCCAAGAGAAAAAAGACCTGCAGAATAGGTCATGGTTTCATCAAGCCACAAAGCGTAAAAGTCGTTGCCCAGATCATAGTGGTAGCTGATGTTGCGACGACTACCGGTTTTATTGTTGCGATTTAGCCAATGGCCTGCTCGCTCCCTCAGCTTTCTCAGCGGTGCTTTTTTCAGCCTCGCCTCGAGGCGGTCCATGTTTGCTGCAAGGACACGCAGCAGGTTAGTCAAATCGGGGCTGGTCCACTCGCCCGCCATAAAACCCTCTGCCAAGCCAATGGTCCCCGCCTTGAGTGAACGAGACAAGGCAGACCAGCTATGAATGTGCATTTCACCAATAAGGTGTCCACCTAACCCCATAGGAGCGCCAACAAAACTGCGTTCAGCACCCGAGGGAAACCTCACAATCAGCTGACCAAGCTCAATGTTGTCCATGACCTTGGCAAATAGTTTTTCAATTGCTTTCAGGGGTTGTTCTGCGCGGTCCATTGCCATTGTGCGTCGGTAGGTTCCATCCATCATGCCTGCTGTCCTTTATTGATTTCCCCCTCTGCACCAAGGCTGGTTTCAGGGCCCGGGGGTTTTCGAAAAATACGATGCTTTTTGATCCAGAGTAGAAGCGCCTGCCAATGAATTGCAGCCATCACTTTCAAAGTCACGAAGGGTATGCGGACGGATGCTCGCAGCAGGTTTTGAGAGGAAAACTCTTTTTTTTGCAAAGACATAGTCGCCGAGAACGTTTTTTGGCGACATGTATTTCCAGCTAAGTCCGGTTCTGGCGAAGACGCCGAACTTGGTTCAAGTTCCAGCGCGCCGGATCGGTAGTCAATCGCAAGCCTGATCGCCTTCGGCTCTTTGTTCTGACGAAACCTATAGCCACCTGACACGTCAAAAAACGGCGACACATGCAATTGTTTTTCGCACCCATGCGATGCAAGAGCACCCTCCTCTACCTCGACAGAAAACAAATAGGAAAAACGCTCACCAAAGGTGTTGTTGACTTCATAAATGACATGGGAAAGTGAGCCGGCCTCGGCGAAACAATAATAAACCGAAATGGGATTGAAAGCATATCCAAACACCCTCGGCATGGTCAGCAACTCTACACGTTTCACCTCGTCGCCAAACTGACGCCTGATCAGCTCAGCAATACGCTTTTTAAGATCCTTTCCATTCTGACCCGGCTTCAGGCCATAGTCGGCTTGATGGATCGAAAAAGGGGCCGCCCGGTCAACGCTGAAAATCCAGGATTGGCGATCCAGGTCTGCAAGTTCATCGAGATCGAACAGGCCATAAAAAACCTGATAAGAAAACTCGTGACAACGGGGAGCGTATCGCTTGTGCCAGACGGTGCCGACCATAAGTCTAGAGTTCAGCATGCGAACTGGATTTCTCATTGCGCGGCTTCCGCCGCTATGAGCACATCGGGCAGACCAATACGCGCATTTTGATTTGGCCGCAGCCAAGGCCTGGGAACGCCACTTATCATCTCCGCCACGGCCAAACCGGCTTGAATACCATCTTCATGGAAACCGTCACCGAGATAGGCGCCCGCATACCAGGTACGGTTTGCGCCCTGGGCAGCCATCAACAGTTTTCTGGCAGAATGGGCGGCCTGGTCAAAAATGGGATGCTCATAGTCAAACCTGTCCAGTACATGACCATCTGCCACATCCTCATAAGGATTGAGCGTCACCATGACAGGTGTTTCGACAGGCAAGTGCTGAAGCCGGTTCATCCAGTAGGTAATTGCAGGGCCAATTGAACCACAGCCAGCCGGCGCTTCCATATAGTTCCAGCTCGCCCATGCCTTTTTTCGTTTGGGTAACCAGCTTCGATCCGTATGCAACACTGCTGTGTTTTTGCTATAGCGCATCTTGCTCAAGGCATTGGCCTCCATCGGCGTTGGATCCGAGAGCAACCTGAGGGCCTGATCGGAGTGGCAGGCAAGAACCACTTCATCAAAGCGGTTCGTGACACCGAATTCGTCCACAATGTCCACACCGGTCCCATGCCGATTGATCTGCCTGACCGCCTTATTCAAGTGGATCCTGTCCCGGAAATCCGAAGTCAGGCGACGAACATATTCTCGGCTGCCCCCGACAACAGTGCGCCACTGTGGTCGGTCCGCAAGCTGGACAAGGCCGTGATTTCTAAAAAAGCTGAGAAAAGACGCTGCGGGATAGTTAAGGATGTCATGGCTGTCGCTTGACCAGATCGCGGCCCCCATGGGTGCCAGATGGTCCTCTATAAATGCACGCGAGAACCCGTGCCGGTCAAGAAGTGCACCAAGACTGAGGCCGTCAGATAATGCTTCTTCTTCAAACACTTCCACCTCGCGGTAGAAGCGTAGAATACCCAGAACCATGCGCCAGAATCTCGGCCGGAACAGGTTTAGTGGCTGTGCCAACAGCCCTGCGTTGTCTCCGCCTGAGTACTCGAAGCTGCCCTGTTGCATGGAAACAGCGAAAGACATGTCTGTGGCGACTGTATCAACACCCAGAAGCTCGAAAAGCGCTGTGAGGTTGGGATAGTTTGTGGGATTGAAAACGATAAAGCCCGTGTCGACCGGAAAAGACTTGCCATCCAGCAAAACATCAACCGTATTGCTGTGCCCGCCAACATATGACGACTGCTCAAAAACAGTGATGTCGTGGGTGCGGTGAAGATGCCATGCAGCCGACATTCCAGAGATACCTGAACCGATGATAGCAATTTTCCGATGAGACATCGCGCACTCTAAATATTTATAAATTACAGACACTTACACCTGCATGATGCAGGCCATGGGAATTAAAGCTGTCTACGCCGGCTGCTTCGAAGCGGATCAAAGCTGCGGATAAAAACTTGCAGAATTCCGCGAATAAGCCAGCCGCGATATTATGTACGTGATCCAAAGTCTTTTGGGCGCGTACAGAGTTTCAGACCATATGCGGTGGGATTTTTATGTACGCCAATTCGCAAGCACGCGCTGACAATGCCACGGATGTCTTGACACCCGGTCTACAGCAGTGTTTTTCTCGGAATGAGGAAAACAAACGTACTATTGCCAGGAAGGGATTGTCTATCTCTGTTGCGACGTCAGACACGTTGGAATCTCTTGCAGTCAAGGTCGCTAAAGATCGTGACAGAAAAGCGTTTCAGCAACTGTTTGCCCATTTTGCGCCCCGTATCAAATCCTTTATCCTGAAGCAAAAGGTAACCGACGAAGTCGCCGAAGACCTGACCCAGGAAGTAATGGTGACCGTATGGCAGAAGGCCCACTTGTTTGATCCGGATAAAGCCCGCTTGTCTACCTGGCTGTTTCGCATTGCGCGGAACAAGTTTATCGACAAGGTCCGGCGGCAAAAATACATCGAAGTTGACGTAGACAATCATGTTCAAGTCATGGAAGCCGCGGAAAAAACTGACGAGCCTGTGATCCAGATGCAGGATCAGAAACGTATCGTTAACGCATTGAAGATTTTAAAACCGGATTTGCGGCAAGTGATCGAGCTGTCTTTCTATAAAGACATGTCGCACTCGCAGATCTCTGAAGCTTTGGGGCTTCCGCTTGGTACGGTGAAGTCCCGGATACGCATTGCGTTCCAAAAGCTACGTGTAGAGTTAGGAGACTATTGATGAACCCCGAGGTTCAAAAATCGCCGGAAGGCAATGCACCAGAGCGCCTGTTGTCTGACGAATGGGTGGTTGACTATGCAGCAGGAAACCTCAGCGAAGCGAAAGCTACGCTTGTGGCAACGCACGCGAGTTTTCATCCTGCCCTGCAAACGAAGATCAGGGATGCCGAAAATATTGGTGGCGCCCTGCTTGGTGCCGGCGACGGTGCAGACTTGTCAGAGGGATTTTTTGACAGGCTGATGGATGAGATTGACGCACAGGGCGATGAGGCGGAGGGCCCAATCAACATTGAGGCTCAGCATCGCGACCCACGCGTACCCCAACCTCTTGCCGATTACCTTGAAGGCTCCCTTGATGACCTGAAGTGGCGCTTTATGGGCCCCGGCATGAAACAGGTTAAGCTTTGGACCGGTAAAGACGGCGAAAAACTTTGGCTGCTCAAGGCAAAAGGCGGCACGGAAATTCCCGAGCATGGCCATAATGGCAGTGAAATGACTTTGGTATTGCAAGGCAGCTATTGTGTTGATGGCCATCGCTTTGGTGTTGGCGACCTTGAGTTTGCGGCGGACGATATCGAAGACCATCGCCCGGTCATCGACGAAGGAGAAGACTGCATCTGCCTGGTCGTCACTGAAGCTCCCATCAAGCTCAAAAGCTTTATTGCCAGAACCATTCAACCGTTTATCGGATTGTAAACGTCGATCCAATTCAGATTATAAATCCAGCACCCCCGCAACGACGAAAGCCCGGCGATCCAATCACCGGGCTTTCTTTTTTTGTCCATCCATTTTGAACCACGACCGGCCGGGTAAAAGGCCCGACCGGTGTCCGGGTTGGTGGCTATTCCGCAGGTTGATTAGCCGCTTTTCCCGAAGACTTTTCTTCTTCCACTATCATTGATTCATTCTTTTTCAGGTGTGACAGCGCGTAGTTAAGCGCGGCCTGTCGACTGTCGAACCAATGAGCCTCAGGAATTTTCTGCCCAACATCAAGGCCGTGCAACAGATCATTGATTTCGCCGGAAGCGCCAGAGATCAACAGCTGCTTGCCTGCAACTTCCGCATCTTCTGCAATGGTCTCAATCGCTTTAATAGCAGACAGATCAACGTTTGGCGTGCGGGAAAAATCCATAATCAACGCTGCGTGCCCGTCTTTCCATTTGTCGCGAACCTGGTGACCAAGGTCAGCCGCCGCACCAAAGCTCAGTGGTCCGCCAAAATCAAACATTGTGATCCGACCCTTGGCTTCACGAAGAATCTTCAGCTCCTCAGGATGATCTGTGCGAGGCTCAATGCTCATCAGGGACTTAAGCTGCTCGTCGGCCGTTTGTTTAACAAACGCGAGAGCCGCAAGAACAACGCCGACGGCAACTGCAGTGATGAGGTCAACAAACACAGTCAATGTCAGCACAACCACCATCAGGGCCAAGTCCCAGCGCGGGCCCCTGTGGGCGCGCTTAAGGTAAGCCACATCGATGATGTCATAACCAACCTTAACAAGGATACCGGCAAGAACAGCGTGCGGAATCTGTGATGCAAGCGGTGCCAAAACGATAGCGACTGCAAACAACAGCACACCATGGATCATGCCGGAAATTTTGGTTGAACCGCCTGAGCGGATGTTGACCACTGTCCGCATGGTCGCACCGGCACCCGGAATAGCACCAAAAAAGCCAGCAATACTGTTACCAATACCCTGCCCGATCAGCTCTTTGTCTGAATCGTGCTGTGTCCGTGTCATATTGTCCGCTACGAGAGAGGTCAAAAGACTGTCGATTGCGCCCAGCAATGCCAAAAGGATAGCAGCTTCAAGCACTATAAACATGGCATCAGCTTCAAATGCAGGCACAACCAGTGAAGGCAGCCCGGTTGGAATGTCGCCTAAAATCGGTGCGCCCGGAATTGCAATACTCAGAACTGTACCAATCAGTAGCGCCGCCAAGGCACCCGGGATCCATTTGCCGAGATTTTTCGGCCAGAAAAAGACGATCGCAAGCGTCAGTACACCCAGTAACAAAGCCACCCAGTTAGGATCAGCAACAGCGCCAGGAATGGACTGAAGCGCCGGGATCGTACCTTTTCCAATGGGCTCATGGCCAAACAGTCGTGCGGTTTGGAGTGCAATGATGATACAGCCAATCCCGCTCATAAACCCCGAAACAACCGGGTACGGAACCAGCTTGATATACTGTCCGAACTTGAATACCCCGAGCAGTATCTGGATAACCCCAGCCAGTATCACGGCCAGGAACACCAGCGCTGGATCACCTGAAAGACTGGCAAACACACCGGCAAACACCACAATCATGGGGCCGGTAGGACCAGAAACATTGGCGCCTGTACCACCAAACATGGCGGCAAAGAAGCCTACGATAATTGCGCCATACAGGCCGGCGATTGGGCCAGCCCCTGATGCTTCACCAAATGCAAGCGCCAGAGGAAGCGCCACGACGCCGGTGGTAACACCGCCCATAATGTCGCCGCGCAGGTTGCGTGTATCAAAAAATGCCATTTTGTTATTCTCTTCCTACGCCGCTGAAACGCCGGGAAGCTGAGAAATTTCTGCTTCCGAGAGTGGACCCCATGTCTTCTCATCCAAATTGTAGGAAGAGATTTCGCCTGCGCCGATATCATAGACCCAACCGTGGAGCCGCACTTTGCCTGCCGCCAAGCGGGCAGCGACAAATGGGTGAGTTTGCAGATTACGCAGTTGTGCAACCACATTCTCTTCAATCATGCGTTCAAGGCGATCCTGGCCTTCCAGATCCGCATGGTTTTCCTTCACGACCTTCACGGCCGCATCGGTATGGCGCAACCAGTTACAAACATGAGGAAAATCACCAAGTCCTTCCGGTGCAAGCGCGCCTTTCATGGCACCGCAGTCACTGTGTCCGCAAATCACCAGCTCCGTGGTACCCAGTGCGCCAACCGCAAATTCGATTGATGCCACAGTACCGCCAGCATCGACACCGTGAGGCGGCACGATGTTTCCGGCATTGCGGACATGGAACAAATCTCCTGGCCCGGTCTGCGTAATCAGGTTTGCATCAATACGACTGTCCGCGCATGTAATGAACAATACTTCCGGTGCCTGACCGGAAGACAGTTTCTCAAACAACTCCTTGTGCTTTGGGTAGACCTCGTTTTTGAAACGGGAGACGCCCTGCATAACTTTCTTCATTGTGTGTCCATCCTGTACTGAAGATACCTGGGTTGGGAGCGGTCGGGGCAAAAGGGTTGCAGAAATTTCTGCCATCGGTCCCCAGATCGCATATTCATACATAAAATTAACACTTAGCATCTATTTATTATATCTATGATTTTCACTTTTTTATGATAGTATTTGACTATCGTTAATAAACTATCAGTGAGTTTTTGTGAAGTCATGGAACCGACCATAAAACAATTGCGCTATTTGCTGTCAGTCAGTCAGGCGCGCAGTTTTCGTGGAGCGGCAGATAGACTGGATGTGGCTCAGCCAACACTGACCGCCCAGATCAACGCGCTTGAAAGCAAGCTCGGCGTTACGCTACTCGAACGGTCCCGCAAGGGGGCTCAGCTCACGCCCTTTGGCCGCTCGGTTATGCCCCACATTGAAACCATCCTTGAACAAGTCGCGATGATACAGCGACTGGCCGCAGAATCCGAAGGCAGTCTGGTTGGTACCTACCGCCTGGGTGTACCTCCAACCCTCGGCCCCTACCTGTTACCAGAAGTCATTCCTGCAATTCACAGCGCTTTCCCGGGGCTGAAGGTTTTTGTACGCGAGGATGCTCCCCGCGATCTTGAAGTGGGGTTGCTGCATGGCGACTATGATTTCATTATTACCACATTGCCGATGGAAATACCCAACCTGGGGCTCGAACCGCTTTTCAACGAACCGCTGCTTCTGGTGTGTGCAAACGATCATCCATTCGCCGATCAGGAGGCAGTGACCCCCGATGACCTGAGAGGCGAAAGCCTGCTGGCTATTGAGGAAAAGCATCGTCTGTTCGACCTCATGCAAACGATCGCCGCCCAGTATGAAGCGCGGCTGCTGCGAGACTATGAAGGCACCAGCCTCGATACACTGCGTCACATGATCGGTACTGGACTGGGTGTCGCTTTCCTGCCGTCTCTTTATGTTCGCTCTGAGATATCGCAGCGCCAGGACGTTACATCAAGGCACTTTACCGGCGCTCCCTTTGCCCGCGGTGTTGTGCTCGCTTGGCGCCCGGGCAGCCGGCGCGTGGAGCTGTACAGGCAAATTGCAAACATTATGCGTACGGTAAGCCAACACAGCTTTTCAGATCACATCACTCTGGATATGCAAGTTCGCGAGTATGATATCGGAAAGCTGTAGGTGCTCTTTAATCGTCTGCAAAAGATCGAACGGCCGCAACCGCTCTTTTCCACCGCTTGAGTTTTTCGGACGAATCTATCGCTGCTGGCTCAAAACGACGATCCAGGCTCCAGTTGGTTCGAATATCGTCGAGAGAACCATACAATCCCACCTGTAGACCCGCGAGATAGGCTGCGCCGAGCGCGGTGGTTTCCATGATAACCGGCCGGTCCACTTCCACACTCAAGAGGTCAGCCAACCCCTGTGTGAACCAGTTGTTGGCAACCATGCCACCGTCCACCTTCAATGTATGGACCGCCACCCCGTCTTCTCTCATCGCGGTGACAAGGTCATGGGTCTGGTAGCAAATGGACCGCAGAGTGGCTCGCACGATATCTGCCCGGTTTGTCGCCCGGCTCATGCCCAGAATGGCGGCTCTGGAATCAGGATCCCAATATGGCGCTCCAAGTCCTGTAAAGGCAGGTACCACCATGAGGCCGCTACTTGGTTCGGCGTCCGAGGCCAGGGCCTCCGTCTCGGCAGCATGATCAATAATTTTTATACCGTCGCGCAGCCATTGCACGGCCGCGCCCGCCACAAAGATTGACCCTTCAAGGGCATAGGTCACCTGCCCGTCAAGCCTGTAGGCAATAGTTGACAGCAGGCGGTGATCGGAGGTGATGGGCTTGGGCCCGGTGTTCACCAGCGCAAAACAGCCCGTCCCGTATGTGCTTTTCAGGGACCCGACATCAAAACAACATTGCCCTATTGCCGCTGCTTGCTGGTCGCCTGCGACCCCGGCAATAGGAATTTGCTCGCCAATAACGGTGCTGTCCGCAATACCGAAGTCGTCCGCGCTGTCCATAACGGTCGGAAGCACCTGTGCCGGCACACGGAAAATATCCAGCAGTTCATCATCCCAATTCTGCGTAACAATATTGAAAAGGCTGGTGCGGCTGGCATTGGTCGCATCTGTTGCGTGCACCCTGCCCTTGGTCAGGCGCCAGATCAAAAAGCTGTCGATGGTGCCAAAGGCCAGATTTCCATCAACCGCGCTTTCGCGGGCACCAGGCACCCTGTCCAGAATCCATGCAACTTTGGTTGCTGAGAAATATGGATCAAGCAAAAGGCCGGTTTTCTGCCGGACCACATCAAGGTGCCCGTTGCTCTCCAGCAATCTACAGTCGTCCGCGGTCCTGCGGTCCTGCCAGACAATTGCGTTGTAAACGGGTTTACCTGTCACCCTGTCCCAAACAACAGATGTTTCGCGTTGATTGGTAATTCCAATTGCCGCAACCGCCCGGTTACCACGGGCATTGCTGCCCAACACCTCTCGAACGGCACGCAGTGTCGTGTCCCAGATTTCCTCAGGATCATGTTCAACCCAGCCGTCGTCAGGGAAAATCTGCGAAAATTCGAATTGGCTAACGGCAACGGTTTCACCTTCGGGATCAAAAAGAATTGCCCGACTGCTGGTTGTGCCCTGGTCTATTGCAAGAATGAGAGCGCCGTTAGCCACAGAGCTGCCCCTTACTGGGTAATTGGTTCTGCATCGTCCATAATTTCAATATGGACTGAGGTAATCTTGTCCGTGCCTGCTTCGTTTTGCAGCCGAACAAGACGCCTGACCTGTGACATCGACTGGATCGCAATATGTACTGCAGCCAGATGACCGTCTTTGTGCAGTTCCAGAATTGCCTCGTCACTCAATGACTGCAACCGTTTGGCAGACGGCGCAAACAACCCGACGAGTTCCTTGCGAGAGCCGTCTTCGCCTGTCATCAGCAACTTGAATTCGCGCAACAAATCATGTTTCTCAACGGCCTCAACAAATTTCTGGGTCGCAAGTTCCCCCTGAAATAGGCTGGAGAGAAAACCATTCACCTGATTGAAATAATCGGTTGGCTCGCCCGCATCGTTAAACAATGCTTCGCCCTCGGTTTCACTGACCATCTCACTATTTGTGTCAATGGCAGCGCCGAGCGCTTTGTCATCAAGCGGCACGAACGAAAATGGGACACGTCCGAGGTTCATCGGAATGTGAGTACCAAGCCATTCACTATCTTTGACAAACAGGTTGTTTTCCACTTCGATGCCCAGCATGGCGGCAACGCGCAACTGACCCTCAATTTCACCTTTTACAAAAATGATCGGGCAATTGGATGCAACATCGGCAAATTCATTCAGCACGATCGGGACCACGTGGGTCTTGGCGGCATAGGCAAAACCGGTATCCCGGCGAACTTTCAGGTTTTTATGCTGTTCAGGCGTCACAGCGACAGGGTTAACAGTCATTTTATTCTCTACACACATTTACGTTTAAGGTGGTTCCCGGACAACCGGCGTGGGCAGGTGCATATCCCGCGAACCGACCAACAAGCGCACAAACAACACTTTATTTATTCGAAGTGCAAGTGATAAGCATACGATAAACCCGGAAAACACCGGGTTTTGGTGTGATTGGGGGAAAATGGTGGAAGAGCCGATGAAATCAACCCGAATAGCCGCCGCCTTTGCGGTATTTGTCATAACAATCGCGGGAGACAGTAGCATGGCCCAAAACGCCTTTGATGCATTAGGCCAACGCGCATACAGCATCCCCAACGCCGACGCTCCGGAACTCGCGCCCCTTGGCGCATTTGAAGTGGGTGTCACGGAAATGACCTTCACCGACCCCGCTCGCCCCAATATCGTCGAAGCCCTGGCTGGCAGAACGCCGGCAGCACCGCGTGACGTCCCCGTCACCATTTGGTTTCCAGCCAAAGACACCACGTCCCGTGCGCCCGCTACGTATACCGGCAAGCTGAATTTTCGCCCGGGAACACGGCCTCCCGAGGTGCCGGAAACATACGACTACACTGGCCTGGCCAATACGGCGGCAGAGCCTGTAAGCGGTCAACAATTCCCCTTGGTTGTTATTTCCCACGGCTATGGCAACTGGGCAGCCTTCCTGAGTTATCTTGGTGAGAACCTTGCCTCCAAGGGCTATGTTGTTGCCTCGATCGAGCACAATGACCTGCCCTATACCGACCTCGCCTCTTTCAATATTTCCTTCGGCAATACCATGCTCAACCGGTCTCGCGACCAACGCTTTGTCATCGAAAACCTGCTGGCCCTTGCAACGGGAGAGCACCCTGTTGGCTCCTTGATCGATACAAGCAACGTTGGTTTGATCGGATACTCCATGGGTGGTTTTGGCGCCATCGCCTCCGCCGGCGCCGGATACACCCACGACAGTCCAAGCCTTAGTCAAATCCCGCCTGCTATGCTGGCGGGCCTGTTGGCAGACGACAACTTCATTGAGCCGCACCCTTCGCTCAAAACCGTTATCGCCATTGCGCCGTGGGGCGGCGCACCAGCCAATCGGGCATGGTCAACCGAAGCAATACAAAACATTGACTTGCCAATGCTTTTTATTGCCGGCGATCAGGATGATGTCTCGGGTTTTGATGATGGTATTAAGTGGCTCTATGAAGCCGCCAGCGCCTCAGACAGACACATGCTGGTTTTTGAAAACGGTCGGCATAGCATAGGCGGCAACCCGGAACCGCCTTTCTCGTATGATTATTTTGACATGACTGACTGGTTCAACGAGCCAGTGTGGCGCCGGGACCGGGTGGTCGGTATCAACCAGCATTTCGTGACCGCCTACATGAATTTTCACCTCAAGCAGGACAAAGCGGCGGCGGATTTCATTAATGTCGCTCCCACCCGGTCAAATGACGGGGACTGGCCGATCCCACCGGGCGGATACACCGGCAGCGCTTACAGTGGTGGCCAACATGAGGGCAAAGACTATTGGAAAGGATTTCAACGGCGTTGGGCTCTTGGGCTCCAGATGCACCGCGCTGCCCCCAAATAAATGAAGGCCGGCGAACGTTTCGTGCCGGCCTCCAGGCTTTTAATATGCGTGTCTTTATTGTGCTGCCACAACCTGCAGATCAGGCGGTGCCTGCTTCCTATTTTTGGATACCGTCACCGTAAAGGCGACCGGCGTAAAATAGAGTGAGATGATTGTCGACAACAGGACACCGCCAGCAATCGACATTGCAAATGGCGGCCAGAACCCTCCCCCTTCAATAATGAGCGGCAGAAATCCCCCAAATGTCGTTGTTGTTGTGGATATGATATGGCGGCTAGACTCCATGACAATGTCACGGATACGTTCCAGGTCACCCGCCATCGCACCTTCATCCTGCTGAAGAGCAGTGAGGATGATAATGGCGGCATTGATCGAAACCCCAATAGAGCCAATCACTCCGATAAGCGCTTGAATACCAAAGGGATAATTGAAAATCTCCAGCGCCAGCACACTCATGCACATCGACAGGATCGCGACAATTCCCGTGATCATGGATAGTTTGAAACGATTAAACGTCAGCACGATAGTTGCGATGGTCAACACCACAATGAGCCCTATTGGCGCCATCAGGTTGTTGACCGTACCGGCCCGCTCGTCAGAGTCGCCTCCAACAGCGAGCCGGTAACCGGTCGGGATAGAGACGGGGTCTCGCGCAAGCTCTGCCTGCACCGCCTCTAGCGCCACCTGGGGAAGTATACCGTTTGGTGTAAATGCCTGTACTGTGTTTGTGCGCTCACCGTTTTCCCGGTTAATCGGGCTTTCAGATGGCTCCACTGTAATAATACCCAATGAAGACAAGGGCACAGCCTGATAGCGATCGGCCCCATTTTGTGCCACCGGAATATCAATCGAACGCAATCGGTCCAAATTTTCACGCCATTCATCTTCATAACGTACGCGGACAGGAAGCTCCTCTGTATCCTCAAGAAGCGACCCCCCCGAAACGCCTTCAAGCGCCGCTTCCAAATGCTGCGACACGCCGGTCAGCGTCAGGCCCGAAAAATTGGCCTGATCTTCATTCGCATTGAAAACGAGTTTCGGGCTACCACCCATGAAGGTCGCTCGCGTGTGCTCGACAAATGGCACACGGCTCATGCGTTCACGGATCTGTTCACCGATATCTCTCAGTGTATTAACATCAGGTCCAACAACAAGAATTTCGACTGGTGCATTCACAGGCGGGCCCTGAAACAGACCTTTGACAAGTGTCTGTGCTTCAGGCACCGCGCGGTCCAGCATCGACTGCAGTATCGGAATTACGTCGCGGGTTGCCTGCTCGGAAGTCGTTGTGACCAGCGCTTCAGCAAAACTGGCAACACCGTCCTGGTTAGAGAGCATGTTATAGTAAAAGCTCGGTGCGCTCTCGCCCACAACCCAGGTCACAGACGTGATTTCAGGACGTGACTTGATCAGCACATCGGCCCGCTGGGCCATCGCGCGCGTTTCGGAGATTGCTGCGTTCCCGTCCAGTTTCATTTGAATATAAAACTGATCACGCTCCACACCGGGGAAGAACTGTGATGTGAGCGTCGGAAACGACAGCAGGCCTATGATCGGCAGCGCCAGAGATGCGAACAAGGCGGTTCCCCGATTGGCAATGGCCCAGCCAACCGAACGGTTAAAAATCTGCCCGATTTTTCCTGATTTGATGCCCCGGGCGTACCAGGCGTGTGACTTGCCCTCTCCTTTTGCCGGCAAAAGCCACCCCGCGAGCGCAGGTGTTATGGACAGCGCCAGCAAAAAGGATGCAATCAGCATCACAATCACGGCAATGGCAATGGAGCCGACAAAATCTCCCGCCGGACCCGGCAGCAGTGCCATCGGCATAAAGGCGAGCACAGTTGTGACAGTGGAGGCCAGCAGTGGTCCGGCAAGCCGCTTCACTGCCTGCTCCACAGACTGAAGTCGCGGCACCCCACCAATCAGCCGTCGGCGAATATCGTCGGTCATCACAATGGCCGCATCCACGAGCAAACCAAGCGCAACAATCAATCCCGTCACCGACATCTGGTGGATAGGCACACCCGCATACTGGAGCACAGTAACGGACAAGAGCGTCGTAAGAGGTAAAATACAAGCCACGATAAACGCACCACGCCATCCGAGTGTGAAAAACAACACGATGATAACGAGGCTGGACCCGATAAGGATGTTAATGGTCAGGCCACTCAGTCGATCGATGGTATACTGACTCTGGTCAAACAGAACCGTATGCTGAATGTCTGATGGCAGCGTTTGTTCGAACTCATCTGTCTCTGCTCGCAGTGCTGCTACCCAGCCATCAACTTGCAGACCCTCTTCCATCGTTGCACCCACAAGAATTGCGGGCTTACCATTAGAAATGCCGATACTGCTGATAGGCCAGCGCGTTCCGCGTTCAAGGGTCGCGATGTCACCCACACGCACAACCGTGCCAGATGTTTCTGTAACCAGAGGTACTTGCCGAATACGCTCAACAGACTTTATTTCACCTTTTACTTCAAGCAGGTAGTTATTTTCATCACCGCGCAACTGACCCGCCCGGACCTTGCTGTCCGCGCTGCGGATCGCATTAACTACTGCATCCGGTGACAAACCGAGATCTGACAGCCTGCGGGCGTTGACCGTTACCAGAACTTCTTCTTGCTGCTCCCCAAACAAGCGCACCAGTCTCGCACCGGGCAACTGCCGTAGTCGATCACGCAAAAGCTCGGCATAGCGTTGCAATTGAGATGGCTCCACATACCCCTCGTCACGCGGCGTCAGAACACTGATCGCGGTATAGGCACCGAATTTGTCATTGTCGAACTCAGGGTCAGGAACACCCGCAGGAAAATTACGAGCCGCGTCCGAAAGCGCGTCACGAATTTCGGACCAGGCCACCTCTATTTCCTCATCGCTGATCATCTGAGACAGTTCAACAACAACAAGCGAGAAGCCCTCTCGTGAAACCGAGGTTATCTCCTCGATTTCAGCTATTTTTTTGAGTTCTTCTTCGATCTTTTCGGTCACAAGCGATTCCACGCGCGCAGGGCTTGCCCCTGGAAACGGTGTGGTGATTGTCGTGAACAAGTTGGTAATTGTAGGATCTTCCTGCCGGCCAATGGTGCTCAAAGCTGTCAGGCCGGTGACAACGATAATCCCGATCGCCAATGCGAAAACGCGCCACTCGCGGTAAAAGAGAGACAACATGTCATTGTCCCCTGTTCAGCATGACATCTATATACTGGCCTGGCACCACGCGGTGCGTCCCGCTGGCAACAAGCCTGGCGTCAGGCCCGATGTTGGCCGTTACAAAAACCCGTCCGGTTTCAGCAAAGATAACTTCGACGGCACGGCGCACGACTTTGTCACCCGTGCCATCATTTTCTACGGCAAATATGTTCCAAAGGCCCTTTTTGCCCTCCACCAAAGCCTCCACGGGCAACCAGTACCCTTGCTGAATACGCGTTTCCGGCAATGAAAGTTCAACAAGCTCGCCGAACGGGATCGGACTTTCCGGTGCAATGTTCAGGATTACGTCCTGGGTCCGGGTTGCCTGATTTACGTCTGCACGAACGGCCAAAATGGTCGCTGAAAGGGGTTCGCCGTGATAGGAAACCGATAATTCTTCTGCGACTTTCATCGCCTGAACACGACTTGTTGGCACACTGATCCGCGCCTGCTGAACAGAGGTTTCCAGTAGCGTGACGATTGCCATGCCTGCATCTCTGACTGCACCTGTATCGACACTGCGAGCACCTACCTGAGCGTCAAATGGCGCGTACAATGATGACTTCTCGATATTGATCTCAATGGTACGAAGGGCTGCTTCCGTTTCAGCAAGTTGTGCAGTCAGGGCCTCCCGGTTAAACCGAGCTTCATCATAGCGCTGCTCCGAGCTATGCCCCTGTTCAAAAAGGGTTTTCTGACGCTCTTCTGTGAGCTTAGCGAGCTCAACCTGAGAGCGGATGCGGACTATCGCAGATCTGGTTTGATCCCGGCTGGCCTCCAGAAGGTCAACGTCCAGTTTGGCTATCAGGTCGCCCGCCTTGACGAAATCTCCTTCGTCCACATACATCGCCTCAATCTTGCCAGCTTGTTCAAACGCAAGGTTGACGCGTTGGCGTGCTTCCACACGCCCGGCATAAAACTCGTTGACCTGGTAACTAGGTTGCCGCGCAATGGTTTCCACCGCAACGGGTACAAGGCGCATATCCGGCGTGTCACCTGATGCAGCCCTCCAGTGCAATCCCATTGTTGCAAAAACGATAAATCCTGCAATTAACAGGAAGGCCAATGCCTTTTGGATGGCCACTTTAGAAATAGTAATCGAAGCTTCGTTTTCCATTTTCCGTCTCGCCGTATCCTCACCGGATGACCTCGCGGTCTATCCCGGGTTTCGGTTCTTATTGGCTTTACAGCCCTTGACCTTAATGTTAGTCCGACTTACATATGTTATGCTGATTAACATTTCAATATGTAAAATGGCATAGTATCCATTCACTGACGAACATAAGGTCGATGATTTGACACAAAACTCTACATCCGCTGAGGCAAATACCTCTGGTCGCTATCATCACGGCGACCTCAGAACTGCGCTGATCGATGCTTCTGTTGAGCTCGTTTCAACAGCGGGTGCTGATGGCTTTACGCTAAAAGATGCCAGCCGGATTGCAGGAGTAAGTGTTGCGGCACCCTATCGTCACTTTTCCGACAAGTCTGAACTGTTGCATGAAGTAACTGAAGTTGCGTTCAGCAAAATGGGTTCGCTGATGCGAAAAAACGCCGCAGGCCAAGAACTTGGAACAATTGAGTCGATCACGGCGATGGGCAAAACATATGTTCGGTTCGCCAGTGAAAACCAACAGTTATTCCGTCTGATGTGTGAAAATCACCGGGGTGGCCCTGATGTAAACTTGGAGGAAATCTTCAAAGAACATGCATCTGGCCAAAACGGAAAAACACTGATCGATCTCCTGGAGATCAAAAAGCACGACATCAACAACTATGCGTTGGCCAAAAACGCCCCCAACAAAGGCATTGCTTGCTTCTCCATTTTGTTGAAAAGTGTGGCCACTTTCTTAGATCGCAACGGAATTGATGTGCAGCACACTCTTAAAATTGCCACGCCAATGTGGGCAATCGTTCACGGCACGGCATTCCTGTTGATTGACCACAAATTCCAAAACCTGACACCAAGTATTGACACGGATGATATTGTGGAACGCGCGACGCGATACTTTTTAAACGGTCTTCTTCTCGAGTACAAAGAAACCGGCCACATATAAAAAGCCGCCTCAATTGAGGCGGCCTTCCAGGCATTTATCAATGATCAGCGGGCTGTGTCAGTGCGCGGTAGGTTTTGCCCCACTTTTGCGGACCTTCGCCTTGGGCGGCACTGAAGATTTAGCTGCCGGTTTTTTGCCATTGGCCGCTTTGCTGGGCGCTGACTTGGTTGCAACCTTCTTGCCAGCAGGCTTTGCTGCAGGCTTGGCCGGTGCTTCTGCAGCAACTTTCGGTGCAACGGCTTTTTCGCCAAGCTTGTCGGCCGCTTCCTTAAGGATATGAAATTCCTCAACAATATAGTCTGCAATGTCCTGAACGTCAGGCACAGCGATCTTGCACGCAATCAACCCAAACTCAAGGCGATCGACATAGCTTTGCAGCGTGATATTCAACGCACATCCATGCGTGCAAATGGAGACAGGGAACTGGGCGACCACTTTACTTCCTGCAAAATAGACATGGCGCCTCGGGCCCGGCACGTTGGAGATTGTCACATTGATCGGTGATGGCATCATATTGACAACATCAGTCTTGCTCTGCATTTGAGCCATCGCTGAAACTATTACTGGCGCCCCGAAGAAAATATAGTCTTGCGGAATCACATCCTTAACCGCACCAAGCTGCTTTTTGGATGCCGCAGCATTTTCATGCACGGCGCGCAAACGCTTGATCGGATCAGCTATGTCCGTACCGAGGCCGCAAGTCATTCCTGTAACCTGATTGGTGTTAGCTGCATCACCAAACTCACGTAGAGACACCGGCACAGCCGCAACCAGAGCGGCTTCCGGGAGCTCTTTGTGGCCTTGCAGATAGCGGCGCAATGCACCGCCGCATATTGTAAGCACCACGTCATTTAGGGTCGTTCCGGTTTGTTTTGCCAAGGCAATTGTATCAGGCAGAGACAGAGATTCAGCACCGTACGCCCGCTGTTTCTGGATCCGCACGTTGAAGCGCGTTTTAGGAGCGGGCTGCAATGTCTTCATCATGCTGCCGGCATCATCCATGGCCACTTTCGCTATGGAGCCGACGGCTTTCACCATATCGGGAACTTTTTTAACAATATCCACTTGTTGCTGGAGGAAACGCCCATAAGAGCTACCCAATAGCTCAAACATTCCAGGCTTTTCCGCCTGCAAGCGAATTTTGTTTTTGGGCAAAGGTGGGCGCGGCGTTGGCGCCCGGTCAGAAATAATATCCATCACCGCAATGCCAGCGCCACCATCGATGCTGGCATGATGGCTTTTGGTATAGAGAGCAAAACTCCCTTTCGGAAGGCCCATTTTGGGGTCCTCCAAACCTTCAATGACATAGAACTGCCAGAGCGGCCTGTCCCGGTCCAGCGTCAGGGAATGCAAGCCCTGGATAATCATACGCAGCTGTTCCACGTCACCTGGAGGGGGCAAACTCGCGTGTTTAATATGATAGTCAAGGTCGATTGATTCAGCATTCACCCAGACCGGATGATCCACATAAAATGGTGTAGGCATCAGTTTTCGATGGAACGATGGAATCTCGTGCGCCCTCTCCGCGATCTGCGACTTCAACAGCTCGTAAGGGTTGTCCCCTTTTTGGGGCGGCTCACATATAAGCAAACCAGAGACATGCATCGGCGTCTCGTCGGTTTCCATATAAAGAAAAGTGGCGTCCAATCCGGTCAGTTTATGCATGATCGTCCCCTCTCGCAGGCTGCCATCCCAAACCCTGACGGGTCATGGGTATCGCGGCTCGATGACAATTGCGAGGATGCGCGCTTTTTTAGGCGTGCTCCCTTCATGAGTGCCATTATGCAGCTTTTTTTAGAAATATCGCCCTAAAGTCAGAAAAAATCGGCCAAGTCGCCACATAAAACAAAAAAGGGGCCCCAAGCGGCCCCTAATTGAGAACTTAAAGGTCCTGTTACCGACTATGCGGGTACCGCGGCCTCAAGCCCCGGCGTATCGAAAAAGGCCTTGCGTCCGCCAACATTGGCAAACGGGCGCCAAGCCCCTTCGCGCTGCGCAAGACGGTCCGCGATCACATACAGAACCGCCGGGTTAAACCCAAGCCCACAGTGGCTGCCTGAAACCTGAATATTTTCCGTTTGCTTCTGCTTGATCTCACAAACAGGCCTCTCCTGATGGCAGTTTTGCCAAGCAACAATCCCGTCAGTTTTTGTGTAAATTGACGTTGTTGGCACAGGCGGAGCCTTGTGCATCTTGGTCTCGATCGGCGGCTCTTCCACTGAATGGCCTGCCGTGAATTCGTAGAAACGCCAGGCGTTGGAATGTTTCGGGTTGCCAGAATGCGGGCTACCCAGCGAAATGACCAGTCGCGTTTGCTCCGGACGCATTTTCGCCAATTCACGTGCGAAGATGCCACCGAGGCTCCAGCCCACAAGGCTCACTTTCTGCTGGTGCATACCGTAGATTTCATCAATCCGGTCCAACATACCTTCGAGAATACCTTCCCGCAGCCCGAAGTTTCTTCCCAAGCCCCAAGCGTACGGCGAATATCCGCGATCATCCAGAAACGACCTCAGAGGCCGCGTGGACGAATCCGAAGCACCCAGCCCGGGCATGACCAGTACAGGGTGCCCATCACCCCGGGGTAATCTCTTCAGATACGGCGTAGACAACGCCATGGCACCTAACTCAAAAAGGGCACGCCCTTCCATCATTACCAACAAAGGTGAAGGCGCTTTAACTTTTCGAGACAAATTGAACACACAGCTCTCCTAACCATTACCGTAAATGGACCCCTCCCCGGTCACATTTCTGTCACAGAATGGCAGCGGTAAAATTAACCGTCAAACGATCATTCATAAAAATGCCCAAAAAAGTAACGAATGCCTATTCTTTAGGCATAAATGAGAAATTATGTTGCTGACCACAGTGCACAAGCCGATTGCACCCAGGCTCGTTCACCAATTGTTTTACTTGGCGTTGCGCAGCATCTTGTCACGAAATTCGGTCAACAAGATCAAAAATTCCTGAGCGCCATCAGCAACATAGGGTGTCAGCTGACTGATCAGACCGTACACACCCTTGTGGATCGACACGGGTGTCGACACATCACTGTCAAGAAGCGTCTGGTAGGTGGGCCAATAAGTAAGTTGCAGCGCAAACCGTTCGGCCATCTGTTCGGCCTCAACGGGGGAAATGACGATAAAGCCCGTTTCGTTCAGTGTGTCGATAATCGAAGCCATGGTTTTGATTTTCTGCTCAACCAGGCGCCGAAACCGGCTCTCCAATTCAGGGTAGCGCTCGAGAATCGATTGCAGATTGCGGTAGAAAAACCGGAAATCTGCGATTTCCTCGAAAAGAATGTAGAAATAAACCCAGTTGTCAGAAAGCTCCAACGGCTTGTCGATCGGAGCATTCAACACCATTCGGAATTCTTCCTCAAAGTCGACAAACAGCTGGTGAATGATCGGGTCTTTGCCCTTGAAATGATAATAAAGGTTGCCCGGGCTTATATCGAGCACATTGGCAATATCAACGGGCGTTACATTCTGCTCGCCCTCATCATTGAAAAGCTGCAGGCTGTATTGAAGGATCCTGTCTTTGGTCTTCATGGCCCTGCCCCCATATCGGCATAATTCGTTGCGTTTAGCCCCAATCAGCTATTTCTTTGCTGCTGTCGATTTACTTGCCCGTCTTCGGGGCGCAGCCTTTGGCTTGCTCACCGCTGCCAAAATTGCATCAATTTTTTTCTCAAGAGCGTCCAGGCGATCTTCAATACGCTCTATGTTCTCCTGCTGGTCAGCAGCAACTTCCGACATGCCAAGAGCGGCCTTCATGCGCTCCATTCGGTCCTCGACCTGGGCCCGTTGTTTTTCAGCAAACTCCGGGACATAGGCCTTGGCAGCGGTTGCTACCTGGTTTTCAAGCTCTGCTCCCTTACCCACAAGGTCATCGAATATCTTGGTCGTTTCACGCCCCATTTTGGCGTAAGCCTCTGTTGCGTCACCGACTGCACGGCCATAGGCTCCGATGCCCGCAAGCCAGATTTTGCGTGCTATATCTACGTCTTTTTTTGGTTTGTCTGTCATATTGGCCTCCTAGCAGCGTGGCTGTTCGACTTGTATTAATTCATGTCGAAAATATCGCCTCTTCGGCATAATCGTCGGCATGATCGTCCAGATACCGTGAGATAATGGGTACCACCTGATGGGCACGCGATACCGCAAACAGGTGCCCGCCACCTTTAACAATATTCAGGTCAGCACGAGGAATAGCTGTTTTGAGAATACGGGAGTTGGCTAGCGGCACGATATGATCTCTGTCCCCTGACATAACCAACGTTGGTTGTTTCAGAAAAGGCAGCCTGTGTATGCTCGTCCAACCCGCCATCGCCATCAACTGGTACATATATCCTGTTTTGCTGGGCGGTATTATCCTGTTTTTGTGCTGAACCGCAGAGTTGTCTGCCGCATCACCATATAGCGTTTCAAAGTTCCGAAACATGTAATCCGTGTCCACATACCGGCGTGGGTTGGCCATTTTGCTGAGTGCACTCCAGTTTCCGGGGACCATAACCATCCCTGCACTGGTAGCGAGCAAAACCAGACTGCGTACACGCTCCGGGTTATCCAGCGCAAACTGCTGTGCTGCACCGCCGCCCCATGAGATCCCCATGACGTCGACATCCGAGTATCCCAATTCATCAAGAATCTGGTTCGACCATTTTACAACAGTTGACGGCCGATACGGTACCCTGGCGGCCGGTGAACCACCAATGCCCGGCATATCAAATACAATCACATCTGATCGCGAACTCATCATTTCACCTAGGGGTGATACAAGCTCCAGATTTGCGCCGATCCCGTTAAAAAACAATATGGGCCTTCTGGTGCCGCCTGCGCGCCAAACAGCTGTCCGCAAGGTTTGCCTGCCGGCTTTAATAAGCTCAATATCTGGCTGAACAGCCGTCATAAACACTCTCTCCTGCTGTGGCCGCACCCCAAAACTCTTAGCGTGCGCAAGCCCGGTGTACTCCCATTACACCAGCTTACCATCATCCCCGTGCTTAATAGATAAGGCGGATACCCGCGTTATCCAAATACATAGGTGCCCGGCGCATCGGCCAATGGCTTGTATTTGGTATTACCAAGCCTGTTGGGTGCCGCTTTTTCTTTGCCGGACCGTTCCTTCAACCAGCCAGACCAAGGAGTCCACCAGGAACCATCCTTCAATTCGGCGCCCGTCATCCATTCGTCAGCGCTGCCATCCATGCCGCCGGGATTATGGAAATACTTGGCTTTCGGGTTACCGGGCGGGTTCAACAAAGACTGAATATGGCCACTGTTTGACACAAAAAACTCATTGTTGCCCCCAAGCAGTTTCGTGGTTCGGAAACAGGCACGCCAGGGCGTAATATGGTCGGTGACACCAGCAACGATAAAGCTGTCGTGCTCCACGTTTGCCAGATCCAGTTTATGGCCTTTGAAATCCACAGTGCCCGGGTTTGCAAACGGTGCGGTCATGTAGCTATCGAGGAAATCGGAATGCAGACCCGCCGGCAGGTTGGTTGTATCATTGTTCCAGAACAGAATATCAAATGCTGGCGGGTCATCACCAAGCAGATAATTGTTCACAACATAATTCCAGATAAGGTCATTGGGCCTCATCCAGGCAAACGTCCTGGACAAGTCATCACCCGACAAAATGCCTTTTTGAGCAGACCTGGCACGAGCCAGTTCCAGCGTTTCTTCAGAAACCAGGGCGCCAACTTCGCTGTCTTCCTGCCTCGGATCCAGAACACATACCTGGAATGTGGACGAGTTGACCCGGTCATCACCGGATGACGCCAAATGGCTTAACAGTGTTGCTACCGTGATCCCGCCCGAGCAGGCACCAGATACATTTATTTTTTTGGACCGGGTGATTTTCATAGCCGCGTCCATCGCCTCAACCACAGCATCAATGTATGTTTCCAGGTGCCAATCCGCCTGTTCTACACCTGGGTTGCGCCAACTGATCGCAAAAAGCTGAATACCCTGGCTGAGAAGGAAGCGAAACAGGCTTTTGTCCGGCGTGAGGTCAGACGCGTAAAATTTGTTAATTTGCGGAGGGATCACCATCAGGGGGATTTCATGCACCTGATCCGTGCTTGGCGTATACTGGATTACCTCCAGAACTTCGCTCCGGAAAACAACTGCGCCCGGGGTTGTGGCCAGGTTTTCGCCCACTTTAAATGGTCTTGCATCCACCTGTGAGGGCAAACCAATTCCATTGATCATGTCATTATAGGCGTTCTTGAGACCAGCCACGATCGACATGCCACCAGTCTCATAAAGGCGTTTCATTGCAGCAGGGTTACCAATAAGAGTGTTGGTGGGTGCGAGCGCATCGGTAACCACGTCGAGGATAAAGTGCGCCCTCGCACGATCCATCTCGTCAATCTCGGCTTCGCTTAGCCAGTTGTTGAGATTTTCCTTCATGGCCATCCAGGATTGCATGCCCCGGCGATACAGCGGATTGAAGGCCCAGGCTCTGTCCTGAAAACGGCGATCTTTGGCATGAGGAGTGTACTCGCTGTCCCCTTTGAGGATGTCCACCATATCCTTGCCGTAATTGAGGAAATGCTGGCCAAAGTTGACCGGGTTGGTCGCTGCTTGCTTGATAACCACTCCCAGTGACTTAACAAGTTCTGAGCGATGCACACCTACGATGGGACTGAAGGCTGTTGTTGCTTCCGCAGCGCGTTCACCAACTGATTTTTTTGACCGTGCCATAGAAAATCCCCTTTTTTCGAAGCCTGACGGGCCGATGCCCCAATGACCTCTCAAGAAACTTGACGACATTGTGTCGAAGAACAAAGCCAAGCGCTAGAAAAAAACAAAGCGACCGAAGCCGCTTGGTTCCTGAGGCGGAAAATTGCCTCTACTCAAAACTGAAAAATTCTGGCTGACAGGCCCACTCAGGGGGAGGGGGAAGGGACCAGGCCTGTCAGCCCATTAGACCCGAAGGACTAATTATTTGTTATGCAGCTGATTTTGTATCAGCTTTCACTTCTGCTTTGGCAGCTGGTGCAGCTTTCGGTGCAGCAGTTTTTGGAGCAGCAGCCTTCTTAGGCGCCGGAGCAGCTTTCTTGGCTACAGGCTTCTTGGTAGCTTTCGGTGCAGCTGCTTTTTTAGCGACAGGCTTCTTGGCTGCTGCTGGCTTTGCTGCTGTATTCACCTTGCGGCTCAGTGCGGTAACTGTTTTCGTCAGCTTGGCAACTTCAGCAGACAATTCTTCAACACGGTCATTTGCTGGCTCGCGGTTGAAAACTTTGTTTCCTGCTTCTGTTACTTTCTCGCTAACTTCATTGAAGCGTGCAGTAACATCGGAAAAACGAGGCTCAACATAGCCACGAACTTTTTCCATGTTGCCTTGCGCGAGGCCTTCAACTTCTTCGCCTTTTTGAACCAGCTCTTCAACGAGCTCGTCGCGGCCGTTCATCAGCTTGTTCACGCCTTCTTGAGCAAAATCAAATGCAGACTTGTGAGCACCGAGCCAAGCGAGGTAACCTTGGCGGTAAGCACGAACAACTTTCGAATTCTGAATGTTTTCCATAAGTGCCATGATCAATTCCTTATCAATCTAATCGTATTCTGTTGGTTCAGAGCTCAACATTCCTTGCGATAATGCTTCGCTCGATTAACTTGGGGAGAAGATACGGGGATAAATTAGAAAGCGCATACTAATCGCCCAATTTAGCCCCGTAGTGTCATTACTCGGCAGTGCGACCGAAGAAACCGTTTACGCGGTCACGGGCATTTGCCTCAACAGCTTCGCCTTTTTGAACCAGATCTTCGAGCAGCTCGTCGCGGCCGTTGATCAGTTTGTTCATGTTATCCTGAGCAAGCTCAAATGCAGCTTTGTGAGCACCGAGCCAAGCGAGGTAACCCTGACGGTAAGAGCGAACAACCTGTGAGTTTTGAATGTCTTCCAAAATAGCCATGATACGTTCCTTTCAAGCATCTCATCATTTTAAATATGAACCGCTGGGTATGTCTGGTGTGGACCTTGTGGCCAGCCGGTTCGTTAACCTTGAGATGGAATGTAGAGAAGAACTTTAGAAAGCGCATACTAGATGATGGAAAATTATAAGTTTCATATTTTTCAAAGACTTGGAGCCCCCTGACCGGCCGGGCACAACCAAAGATTAGATCAAAACCCTTCCGAAAGGCTCTACCCCCTGCTACGTTTTTGCCGATTTCAGGGGCAAAGATTACATCAGGGGGATTTCATGCGTCTCGTATCCGCATTCATTGCTACTGCATTGGCTTCGTCAGCTTTGAGCGCCAGCGAAGGTTATTATCGCACACCAACATTACGTGGTGACACATTGGTGTTTTCTGCAGAAGGCGACCTGTGGCGAACAACGACAGCGGGAGGCAAGGCATATCGGCTTACAACGCATCCCGAGGTGGAATTTGAGCCCAAACTATCACCTGACGGTCGATGGATCGCCTTCACCGCCCATTATGACGGGGCGGAAGAAGCCTACGTTATGCCGGTTGAAGGCGGAGTACCCAGGCAAATCAGTTTTGAAGGCGGTAGGCTTCAGGTGCGCGGCTGGTCCCCGGACGGGCGTGTATTGTTCAGCAGCATGGACCGTAGCGGCCCTACTCCGCGTGTTCTCAGACTGGTCGACCCAGACTCGCTCGACATGGAGGAGCTTCCCCTTACAGGCGCTACAAACGGAGTATTTAAAGACGAAGATGATTTGTTTTTTGTGCGTTTTGGCATGGAGATGAATAACGACAACGCCAAACTCTACCGTGGCGGCGGCATGGCTCAGTTATGGCACTTCGAAACTGACCGGGAGCAGGAGGCAGTTCGGCTGGCCGCAGATTTTGACGCGCCCATCCTCCAGCCCATGTGGTGGGATGACCGGCTTTATTTCATTACAGACAAAGGCGGCAGCGACAATATCTGGTCGATGAATGAGCGCGGTGAGGATCCACGCCAGCATACCAACCACAGCGAATGGGATGTGCGCGAAGCCTTGCTGGACGGTGGACGAATTGTTTACAGGCTTGGTGCTAACATCCGCATGTTGGACGTTCGCTCAGGATCAGACAGCGAAATCCGCCTCAACATAACGACCGACGCAGATGCCAGCCGCGAAAAGTGGGTTGAAAAACCCCTGGATTATCTCACCTCTGCCCGCCTTGGCGGCGGCGATGACCAAATTGCGCTCACCGCACGGGGGAAAGTCGCCGTGGCGAGCACGGGCCCATTGAGGCTTGTAGATCTTCCTATCCCGGAAACGGCACGAGCACGCAGCGCGACAATCAGCAAGGACGGAAAATCCGTGTACGCTATTGTGGACGATGGCGAGTACGGCGAAATTTGGCGTTTTCCACTCAACGGTGTCGGAGAAGCCCAACAACTCACTCAAGACGCCGACGCGCGCCGCTGGCAATTCGAGGTGTCACCTGACGGCAAGTCCATCGTGCATGCCGACGGAAAAGAACGCCTTTGGCTCCTGAATGTTGAAACCGGCAAAAACACCTTGATAGAAGAGGCCACAGATGCACTGGGCAACGATGTATTCGGCGGTATTTCATTCTCGAAAGATGGCAAGCTGATCGCTTATCATCATGGTGATAATGGTGGTTCCAACAACGTTTATTTGTATGAAGTGAGCTCGGGTCAGCTGCAACAGGTTACGAGCAGCAAATACGAAAGTTTTGATCCGGCCTTTTCAGAAGATGGCAACTGGCTTTATTTCGT
Organism: uncultured Kordiimonas sp.; assembly: GCA_947500295.1. GTDB lineage: Bacteria > Pseudomonadota > Alphaproteobacteria > Sphingomonadales > Kordiimonadaceae > Kordiimonas. The sequence goes on along the minus strand of CANMRM010000006.1, from coordinate 118,073 downwards.
CTCAAACAGAAATTTCCGGGCGACCCCCGGCTCGCCCTGGGGTGACCGCAACATGGGTCCTCAATTTGACAAACGGGGCCAAATCTACGCTCTCGCGCTGATAGAAGGACAGCGTTTCCCGTTCCAACCTGATGATGAATTGGTGATCGCGGCAAAAGCCGATGAAGACAGCAGCACTGAAGCTGAAACTGATGCCACAGAAGATGCAGCTGAAGAGGCTTCAGCCTCTTCGGTGGATTGGGATGGCCTTGCCAACCGCCTTTTTGAAGTACCAGTACCGGCCGGGAACTACAGATTCGTCTCTGCCAACAAGAGTTTCCTGTATGTTTTTGAACGAGGGGCAAACGGCTCAGGCACTATAAAAAGCCTGAAAATTGAGAATAAAGAACCAAAGCTTGAAACCTTTTCAGGCGGGGTAAACGCCTACGAGCTCTCCCTTGATGGCCAACAGTTGTTTTTCTCAAAAGGCCCTCGCACTTCAGGTCAACTCTATATCGCGAAAGCCGGGGCAAAAGCCCCGCAAAAACTGGGGGACATTCAAGTACGGACAAAAAACTGGAAGTTCGCCGTGAACCCCTCGACAGAGTGGCAACAAATCTTTGCGGACGCCTGGCGCATGCACCGAGACTTTTCTTTTGACCCGGGCATGCGAGGTCTTGATTGGAGCGTCGTCCGCGCAAAGTACGAACCACTGGTCGCCCGCGTTGGCCACCGCACGGAATTGCATGACCTGATCGGGCAGATGACCAGTGAGCTTGGCATCCTCCATTCTCAGATCGGCGGAGGTGACCTACCTCAAGACCAGCAAGCCGGTACGGACTCAGCGCTTGGTGCTGTTTTCGAAAGAGCGCGAAACGGCATGCGCATCAAACACATCTATCAAACGGAACCTGGCCTGCCATCAGCGAGGGGTCCGCTGCAGCGGCCGGGGGTAGATGCAGCGGTTGGAGATATACTGCTTGCTGTGAACGGTCAGGAGATTGGCAGCCACTCGGCACTTCAACGCGCCCTCAAAGAGCGTGCCGGTGAACAGGTACTGCTCTCGCTGCAAAGGGGCAACTCGGCGCCGCATCAGACCGTCGTCACGCCCACCAGCATGCGTGCAAATACACTTCTGCGCTACAGGGACTGGGTAGAAACCAACGCCCAAAAAGTGCGCACAGCGCACGGAGACAGCATCGGATATCTCCATATCCGTGCGATGGGTGGCAACGACATTGCTGCCTTCGCCCGCGACTTCTACGAACATTGGGACAAAGACGGCATTATTATCGATGTTCGCGGCAACCGTGGCGGCAACATCGACAGCTGGCTCATCCAGACTTTTCTGCGCAAGGTCTGGGCGTTCTGGCATTTCAATGGCCGCACCCTGCCCTATGGCAACATGCAGCAAACATTCCGGGGACATGTCGCAGTGCTGATGAACCAGTCGACTTATTCAGATGGAGAAACTTTTGCTGCCGGCATGAAAGCCCTGGACCTGGCACCCCTTATTGGTACGCGCACCGCAGGAGCAGGCATCTGGCTATCGGACAGAAATCGCCAATCCGATGGCGGTATTGCCCGTATCGCCGAGTCAGCGCAATTTGGCCTTGACGGCAGGTGGCTCATTGAGGGGCGCGGTGTTCTTCCAACCTTAGAGGTAGAAAACCCGCCTTTCGCAGAATATCAAGGTGAAGACCGGCAGCTGCAAACAGCAATAGACTATTTGCTGGAAAAAATCCGGAGCGAACCGATACCGCCATTTGAAGGTCAACGCCTGCCGCCAGTGGGCTCCTACGGGCGCGACATACGAGATTAGGTTATGATCCCGGTTCATGTAGCCGGGATCATTTTTTTAAGTTGCGGAACTGACTGGTTCCCATCAGGACAAGGGAAACATTCATCAGCAAAACGATGAACAAGGCGGGCAATCCGCCGAGATTTGACAGCATTCGCACGCCGTCCACGCCCGAAAACGTGACCATAATCCATGCCGTCGTGCCAATGAGGGTTGCCCACATTACCTTAAGCCGAAAGGTAATCGGGCGCTTTTCTTCCTCCAGAATTGCCACATGCGTTTCTTCCCGCTGACATATGCCCGAAATGGCTTCAGTATTGCTGTCGGCTGCGGTGACAAAACAAACGAAGGACAAGAGCACAAAGGCGCCGGACCAGAGGCTGGATAAGGGCAGCGTATCAAACAACCTGTATATTACACTTTCCGGACCCTCGGCGGTTAGCGCGCTATAGAGGCCGCCGCCCGAACTATCCAGCTCGATTGCGCTGGCCCCAAAAATAGACATCCAAACGACCGCGAACGCTGACGGCAAAATCAGATTGAATGTGATAAACTCCCGAACTGTGTAACCCCGTGCGATGCGGCCAAGAAAAAGCGCTGTTATTGGCGCCCAGGCGAGCCAGTTGGCCCAGTAAAAAGTTGTCCAGTCCCGCGACCATGCCGTATCACCCAGAGCCCCCTGCCCTATAGACCTTGGCAAAAATTCTTTTGCATAGTCAGCAAGCCCCTGAACACCGTATGAAAATATTTCGGCTGTTGGTCCAACGGCAAGGAGAACCGCACACAGAAGAAAAAAGAACCGGACATTCCAATCCGACAACACTCTTATCCCGCGCATTAGGCCCGACAACGAAGAAACCATAAACGCCAAGACAATACTGGCAGCAACAAAAGCCAGCAGAATGTTGTTGGAGGGTATGCCAAGATTTGACGCTATTCCGCTGGAGATAGACAAGACGCCAACACCCAGGCTTGCCGAAATTCCCGCAACCAGGGAAAACAAAGCAGTCGCATCAAGGACATCGGTTGTCCACTTGCCGGAAAAACGCCCCAACACCAGGGAAACAGGCGCAGACAGCGAGTATTGTTTGCCAAGATTATGATAAGCGAGTGCAAAGGCAAGACTTGGCACGGTGTAAATGGCGTACGGTGTAATGGTCCAGTGCATGAACAGCGAAGACATGGCAAATCGCCTTGCCTGATCACTGGCAGCCGCAATGCCAGATATCGCTGGTGGCTCGTGAAAGTGATAGAGCGGTTCAGCTGTTGCCCAGAATAAAATGCCAATCGCTATTGTCGTACACAAAGTGATAGCAAACCAATTCCAGCGACCGAGCAATGGCGTTGCTTTGTTTCCGCCAATACGAATTTTGCCCAATGGTGAAAACCAGGTCCAAAAAATAGTAATGACAAACGCGAAACTGCCCCAGTTAAAAACCACGGCAAAATGGCGTAGTATCCAGCTGTTGGCTGAAGTTACAGCGGCGAGAAACGCATCCAGGTTAATCAGGCTCGCAACGACACCGACCAGTAAAAGGACCATGGGAACAAATGTGACCGTGCGCCTTAAATCATTCATCAGTGTTCCGCCAATGGCCATGATAAGATGGTTTCAACCTATTGCACCGTCAACCAAATGCCAAGTCCATGTGAGTGGTGAACAAAATCTGTTGCAGAGCATTTAAATAACGGCGATGTTCTTAAGACGAGTGTCCTTTGAAAAGAGTGGATTGAAAATGTTGGCCAAAGCCCTTTTGCTTACAGTCTCAGCATTCCTTCTTGTAGTTGGCGTTCCAAATCTGATTGCTGCGATCTGGATGGCCATCGGACAGCCCATCTACGACGACCTTGAAAGTGGCAAATCCGTCAGTCAGGAAGACTTCAACTTGTTGGTAGAGTCGAGAGAAGCAGCAATTGCTTTAACAGACGATGCCGAAGCCTATGCCGACTTGGCTGTTGCCCACTATGTCGGCGGCGAATTACCCGGTAAATTCGAAAAGGCTATCGAGGCCTCGCGGCTCAGTCTGGAGAGAAAACCAGTCGATGCCTTTACCTGGCAAAACCTGGCGCTGATATCACTCTATGTACCGAACAGACGGGACGAAGCGCTCCAGGCGTGGCGGACAAGTTATGCTCTGGGCAAATACAGCCCTGACCTTTATCATGTCCGCTTCTTTATCGGCACCGTGCTGTATCGTGATCTAACACCGGAAGACCATGAACTATTGATGGGTGACGTCAACCGCGCCTATGCCCGAAATCGGCACGAATTCAGGCAATATGCAAGAGCTAACAACCTGCTGGAATGGGCAAAATTCCTGCTCAGGGATCCCGAAAAAACAAAGTTTTTGACGCCGGGCTAATGTGGCTTCATCCGTAAGTCAGCTCGCCATTGGCGTTTGTTCGAATTCAGGTTTGTCACGTGCCGGTAGCGTCACGGGCTCGTTTGCATAAGCTGCATCAAACGCCATTTTCAGGTCAGCGACGATATCGTCAACCTGCTCGAGGCCAACTGACAGCCTAACCAGCCCTTCACTAATATGATATTGGGCCAACTCTTCAGGGCTGTATGTGGAATGGGTCATGCTGGCTGGATGTTGTATCAACGTTTCCGCGTCGCCCAAGCTGACTGCAAGTGTTATGAGGTCCAGCGCATTAAGCAATTTTTTGGCTGCATGGACTCCACCTTCAATTTCAAATGGAATCATACCACCAAATCGCTTCATCTGTTTCCTGGCGACGGCATGTCCTTCGTAACTCTCGAGGCCAGGGTAATAAACCTTTGTCACCTTGGGGTGATTTTCCAGAAACTCGGCGACAACCTCGGCACTGTCACAGTGGCGTTCCATACGCAGTTCCAGCGTCTTAATTCCCCGCAGGATCAGATTTGCATCTTGCGCCGACAGGACCGCGCCCGTCATATCCTTGAGGCCAACGAGCCTTATATGCTGGATCAGGTCTGCTGACCCAACAACAGCTCCCGCGACAAGGTCGCCATGTCCGCCCAGGTACTTGGTTGCAGAATGCACAACCAGATCTGCCCCCAGCGCGAGTGGCTGCTGTAGATAGGGCGTACAGTAGGTGTTGTCGACAACAACAGTGGCATCCACTGTATGTGCAATCACAGCCACTGCTTCGATATCGACAATCCGCATGTTTGGGTTGGCAGGTGTTTCGAAATAGACAACTTTTGTCTTTTCGGACACTGCCGCTTGTAGTTTTGAGGGGTGGGTCAAGTCGACATGAGTGATCTTGATTCCGAATTTTTGCAGGGACTCGCGAAAGAAAGAGAATGTGCAACCGTAAAGCGTACCATCGGTAATAATCTCGTCACCGGGTTCAACCAGAGACCAAATTGCCGAACAGATCGCTCCCATTCCCGAAGAGGCCGCCACAGCTGCCTCGCCTCCCTCAAGGTCAGCCAGGCGCGTTTCCAGCAAACCAAGAGTGGGATTGCCGATCCGTGTATAAAAATACCCGTCGCGCTCTCCGGCAAAAATTTCGCCGCCCTGTTCCGCCGTCTCAAATGCGAAAGTGGATGACATATAAACTGGAGGGTTCAAGGCACCATGATGATCAGCTGCCCTGTGGCCCTGATGAATAGCACGTGTTGCAAACCCCTTGGCTCTATCCAGTGTACCACTTTTACTCATGTCCAGCCTTCTCCCTTGTGCGATGTGTATCCCTTCCGCCCCAATAGTAACAATTGTAACAAATATCGGGCGCAATTTGCTTGCCTTTGCAGTCCTGAAAAGACAATAATTTGGCAACTATTGCCAATTTTGAGGGATAAATGGACAGTATTGATCGAAAAATTATCCAAGAACTGCAAAAAGATGGCCGAATTACCAATAATGACCTCGCCGCTGCAGTCAATCTTTCTCCGTCGCCGTGCCTGCGTCGGGTCCGCAAACTGGAAAGGGACGGCACGCTCCAGGCGTATACGGCAGTGGTCGATCATAATAAGTGTGGTTGGCCGATCAGCGTATTTGCCATGATCAGGCTACAGCGCCACGATGAAGCAACGGTGCAAACGTTTGAAAGCCACGTCAGAAATCTGGATATGATTTTGGAGTGCTTTCTTATGGCTGGGTCTGCCGACTATTTGTTGCATATCGTTGGCAAAAGTCTTGCTGACTATGAGACTTTCGTAAAAGGCAAACTGCACACAATACCGGGTATTGCCTCGATCGAATCCCATATCACCTACGGTACCGTCAAACGAGATTTCCAGCTCCCGCTCGAATAAAGGAACCGGCCCTTGGGCCAGTTCCTGACCAGTTTTTTTGACGCCACTAAGCCTGCGATTTGAGATAATCCAGCATGGTATCCGCGTCGGAAACTTCAAATGGATCAGTTGGGCAGTTGTCTGAAAAACCAGGCTCGACAAACATTTGTTTAACGTCGCCATCATCCACAAACATGGAATAGCGCCAACTGCGCATACCGAAGCCCAAATTGTCCTTGTTGACCAGCATGCCCATCTTGCGAGTAAATTCACCGCTGCCGTCCGGCAGAAGGAATACGTTTTCAGCACCCTGCGACTTGCCCCACTGGAACATCACAAAGGCATCATTCACAGACACGCAAACAATCTGGTCAATTCCAAGCGCCTTGAATTCTTCATAGAGTTCTTCATATCTGGGCAAGTGACTGGTCGAACACGTCGGAGTGAATGCACCTGGCAGGGAAAAAACCACCACTTTCTTTCCTTTGAAAATCTCGTCAGTGCTCAGGTCTTTCCATTCAAACGGGTTTGGGCCTTCAAGGGCGTCGTTCCGCACACGGGTTTTAAAAATTGTATTAGGTATGCTCGAAATCATCGTTGTCTCCTGTCGATCAGATTTGACAAGACTGTAACCGCGCTTTGTGTTGAGTTAAAATTGATTATTTTCGGTCAACTTATCGATCAAATCGATAAAGAGGTGATTGCAGATGAACCAGCCTCTTTAACGTGATGGTTATTGTTGGAAATTACATCAGCCTGGTTACCTGATAAATCAGAAACCCGGCACCACCAAGCAAACTCAGGACTGTCCCGAGCGCACCCAGCACCCGGAACACTAAAGGTGATGATGCGGTTGACAGCGCGAAAGCATGAGACAGCCGCGCGATCAGGAATGTGCCCGCCAATGCAGTTACCACAACAGCGGAACCGCCAGTCATCTCCAGCAATGACAACAAAATGAGAAACATGGGCGCGTTTTCGATCAGGTTTCCATGTCGTCGCGTGAGACGCAGCAATTCTTCGTTGCCTCCATCGCCCAGTGAGATCGACTCAGCCCGGCGCATGTTTCCCACCGTTACCATCAAGAAAACCTGTAGCAAAGCAAGCACAGCAGCCAACAGGGCTGCAGTTAAAGGTAGTGTCATTTTCGTTCCCCTATTATAAGATCGTCGGCATCCATAGACAGGTTTGCCGCTCTCATAGATGTGATCGCTCCGTCTGTTCAAAAGATATTGAAAATCGACCCCTCCGGTGCATATATGCACCATTATGAATTGGGATGACTTAAAAATATTTCTCGCGGTTGCTGAAGCGCCGTCCATGCGGACGGCCGCAAAGAACCTGCGGGTAAGCCACAGCACTGTGTCAAGGCGTATCGAGACGCTGGAAAAAAAGCTTGGTGCCCGTCTCTTTGACCGCATGCCGGAAGGCTACAAACTCACGCCCGCTGGCCGTGACTTACTGCCTATATCTCATGAACTTAGAGACAAGGTTGACGCATATAGCCTCAAGGTTCTGGGCCGAGACACTGAACTTGAAGGAGCAATCTGCGTCACGATGCCGGATGTTGTTGCCGTCGAAATCGTGATGCCCTACATCGCCGAGTTCCAGCGCCTTTACCCTGAGATAACGGTTCGAATTGATGATTCGATTGAGATATTTGACCTCAACCGCCGAGAAGCAGACATTGCATTCCGGTTCACCAATGAACCACCTGAACATTTAATAGGCCGCCGCATAGCCAACGCTCATCAGGCCATATACGCGCACAGAGATTATGCTGAGAAATTTGATGTAAACAATCCTGCCAGCGATGCGAAATGGGTTGGTTGGGGGGAGCCGGAAGATGCACCAGCATGGATTAAATCGTCACCGTACCCCCACCTGAAAATGGCAGGGCATTTCAACAACCCTCTCATTCAAAAAGAGGCAGTTAGGCAACAAATGGGCATTGGAAGGCTTCCTTGTGCCGTGATGGACAAGGACCCGGACTTTGTGCGGCTAACCACGCCAGTTCCCTCTCATGACTTCTGGGTGCTTACACATCGGGATTTAAAAGATACTGCAAGATTGAGAGTGTTCCGTGAATTTATCTTCAGCAAAGCTCCCGAGCTCGCAAAAATGTTTCGAGGTGGCTAAAAAAAGGAGCCCTGGGGCTCCTTTAATGCCTGTTTCTTAAGCGCCTACTCAGGTCGCCAGTTTGGGACCCTGCCCGGCGTCCACGGTGCACCCATGGCCTCCATTCGGTCTTCAAACGCCCCCAATCTCTGATCAATCGAGCGTAGGCTCGTAAGCGCCTCGTCAAACTCCCGTGCAGCAACGTCATAGGCCCCCATATGAACGCCCGTGGGCGCCGCTTGCGCACGCCAATGACCGAAAATGATTGAGGCAACCCGACCGGAAATTGACATAGGAACAGGTTCGTTACGGGAGGCAATTGTCCGGTCTCCAGACATCCTGACCCGCACATTCCTCAGGTCGTTGGCGATCGCAATCAGGTCTTGCTTGTCACTCTCCGCTGCAGTTTCAGTGCGCAGCAGCGCTGCTTGCAGATGATCGATCCGGCGCTGCATTTCACTCATCAGTCCATTGGCACCATCCAGGGCGCGGCGAAGTTCCGCGGTTTTGTTCTGGAACTCAAACAGAGCGGCCCGATCAGAGGTGATCTCGGGACTGTTATCCAACACCTTCACGGTGAACGACTGAGGTGCAGATAGCGGTGTAAGTTGACCATCCTGCCGAACAGACAAGGAGACCTCGTATTCACCAGGCAAGGCGAGCGGCCCGAATGGTGCTCGAACCCACGGCGGCTGGTAACCTGCTGCTGAACGCAGCTGCACCCGGTTGGGGGCATCAAGTCGCAAGTCCCACGCAACCCTGTGCAAGCCTTTGGTTTTAGGCACTGTCATGCGGCGTATCACGGTGCCTGCAGCGTCGGTTACGGTCGCAATAACCTGGGGGGCCTCTTCATTGTCTTCTTCTCGAAGGGCATCCCAACTTGGATACGGCGTGTCGCCTCCCTCTTTTTCGACCTCTCTCTCAGCCTTACGGCGCGTCTGAGATCTGGTGTCGTAGCTTTCGTTCAAATAGTAGCTAAACACCGCGCCAAATGGCGGATTCTCAGTGGTGAAATACTCGTCACCCTGGCTGCCTTTCAGCTCATTGCCATACTGATCACTTTCAATATAAAGCCATGTGTCTTTCACAGGGAAAAGCGTGGCACGCGCGCCCGAGACAGAATCAGCTGACGCACGCAGCGGACTGTAGTCATCCAAAATATAGATTCCACGCCCGAAGGTGCCGACGACAAGGTCATTTTCGCGGCGCTGAATTTCAAGGTCACGAACTGCAATTGTTGGCAGGCCTGACTTCATCTGGTGCCAGTTTTGGCCGCCATCCTGTGTGAAAAAGACGCCATATTCGGTGCCTACAAACAACAGGTTAGGATCTTGGTGGTCCTCAACAATGGTGTGCACTGTGCCACGTTCAGGCAGATCACCACTGATCAATCGCCAGCTGCGTCCCTTGTTGGTTGACTTCAGAACATAGGGCTTGAAGTCGCCGCGCTTGTGATTGTCGACAACAGCGTAGGCGGTATTTTCGTCATGCATGGACGCCTGTACGTCTTCAATCAGGGACATGTCAGGCACATCCCGGAAACTGTCTGTTGAACGCCAGTTTTCCCCGCCGTCATCTGAAACGCTGATCACACCGTCGTCCGTGCCAACATACAAGAGATTGGGTACAATCGAGCTTTCACTGAAACCAATGATGCTGCCATATCTTGACGTGCTGTCATTTTTCGCGATGGCGTCCACACTCCAGACGCGGCCCATTACATCGAGCGTGTTTCGGTCGATCTGCCGGGTGAGGTCGGGGCTTATGGCTCGCCAATTACTACCACGATCATCGGACATATAGACACGTTCCGCCGCATAATAGACCCGGTCCGGATTGTGAGGGCTGATCAATAGCGGAGTATTCCAGTTCCATTTTGGTGCGTTTTCACCGGACGCTGGCTGCGGCGTTATGTATATCCGCTCTGCTGTCCGGCGATCATAGCGTGCTAATCCGCCATACTGATATTGCGTGTAAATGATATTCGGGTCGCGCGGGTCGATCTGCGGTTCGTACCCGTCCCCACCTATCAGGATTGTCCAGTCTTCATTGCCAATACCGTGCATATCCTGTGTACGGGACGGTGCGCACAAGGAGTTATTGTCCTGCGTGCCACCACAAACATTGTAGAATGGCTCTGCATTGTCGGGCTGAATACGATAGAACTGCGTGATCGGCAGGTTGCGGACATGGCGCCAGGTCGCGCCCATATCCCAACTTTCGTAAACGCCGCCATCACCGCCAATAAACAGGTGACTGCTGTTTGCCGGGTCAATCCAAAGAGCATGATCGTCAACATGACGAAAGCGGTTTGACATGGGCGCCCAAGTCTTGCCGGCGTCGTGGGACACCCGACTGAATGTATCAAGCGAATAGAGCCTGTCCGGATTTTTGGGATCGACAACAATTTCATTGTAGTATTGAGGACTGGTTGTCATATGCGCAGACTGCTTGCGCCAGGAAATGCCAAAATTATCAGACCGGTAGACGCCGCGTTCGGCGTCACTGGCCTCTACTATTGCGTAAAGTGTATCTGGCGCTGAGGGTGCCATCGCGAGGCCAATTCGACCCATGTCATCCTTGCTTGGCAAACCGGACTTGACCTCAGTCCAGGAGGCACCACCGTCCGTGGTCCGGCGAACACCACTGCCCGGTCCGCCATTGATCAACACCCAGACATGGCGTCGACGCTGGTAGGTTGAAACCACGATATTATCAAAATCCCTCGGGTCGACCACAAACTCGTTCACGCCGGTATGCTCATCGATTTCCAGAATTCGAGTCCAGGTTTCGCCGCCATCAGTAGTTTTATAGAGACCCCGATCTCCGCCCTCGTTCCATAGTGGTCCTTGTGCGGCCACGAGGACCGTGTCGCTGTCTTCAGGATTAATCCATATCTGGCTGATGTGGCCGCTGTCCTGCAGGCCCATATTTTTCCATGTTTTACCGCCATCGATAGACTTGTAGACACCATCACCGTTGGCCACTGAGCGTTGTGCATTGTTTTCGCCAGTACCTACCCAAACGGTGTTTGAATTACCGGGGTCAATTTCCACAACACCGATGGCATAAGAGCCTTCATTTTCAAACAAGGCCTGCCACGTCGTGCCGTTGTTGTCCGTTTTCCAGAGGTTGCCTGAGGCCGTTGCCACAAAATAGGAGTGCGAGCCCCCCTTGTGAAAGGCAAAGTCGGAAATGCGGCCTGACGTAAGAGCTGGACCAATGTTCCTGAACTTTAGCCCGGCAAAAGGATTGTCCTGGGCTAATATCGGTGTGGCCAGCGCACCACTCAAAATCGTCAATCCCAGCAATCCGACCTTAAGAGCGTTTTTGCTCGCGCTTCGTATCATGTCTTGTCCCCTGAATTCGGTAATAAAATGCCGCAGCCCTGTGAGCTGCGGCCAGCATTTTTATTGCACGGCTGCTTGGTTAAACAGGCCGATACCGGCATCCTTTGCTGCCTTGTTCAGATACGCCAGGTCTTCTCGGATCAAGCGGTTCACGTCTTCAACCGCTTCTGTCACGGCAGACCGCGCCACGTCCACTTGAGCCAGAGCTGCCTCATTGGGAGCATCTCTTGTGCTGGCAACATAAGTATTGGCCAAGCCCAGAATATTTACGATTTTATCGCCTCTAAAGGTGATACCACGTGTACCCCGAGGGCTGCGGAAACGTTTTTCCATTTCCTCAAAAGCCTTTTTAACGTCACCTGCTTGCTTTGAAAGGTCTTTATAAGCGTCTTTGTCATCAGAAGGCGTTGCCGACTTGATGAGAGCCATCAGAGTGTCAACATCCCTCACGGCCTCCATCACGTTTGTAAGCGCGGACTGGATTTGCTGATTGAGCCCAAGGAGCTCCTTCCTCATCTGATAGTTTGCGGCTTGCGCTTCCAGGCTGAAGGTGGACCGTGGATCAGCAATCACGTCCACAGAGCCGCTATCGCTGTTTTCACCATACTCGACCGTCACCGAATAGGTGCCAGGCAAAACTTCAAGGCCAGCGGGAAGTGTGTCGTCAGGCCGAGGGCGGGCTGGCGGAGCCTGTCTGATACCATCCTCGCGCATATTCCACATGACCCGGTTGATGCCTTTATGAGCATCGGCTTTGAAAGTGCGAATGGTCTGGCCACTGGCATCTGCAACCTTGATCGTTACTTTTTTGCCTGGGCCTTTTTTCTCGTCAGCATTCTCGCCGCCATCAGCCGCAGCCGCTCGCATGGCAACCTGACGCGCTTTTTCTTTTGCTGCGTCAGGGTGAGGCAAATCATCACCGGATGCCACGAAGGTAATCATCACACCGAATGGCTCGTTAACTGCCCTGAATTCGCCATTGCCCGGAAAACGTGTTCCAGGTGTCTGATTGGCCTGGTACTGCATACCATCTGCCAGTGAGAGAATTTTGACGTCTTCTCCCAGCGTGGCCTCATCCAGGCCGCGCAAAGCGCTATAGTCGTCGATCACAAATGCCGAACGGCCGTGAGTGCCCAGCACAAGATCGTTTTCGCCTTGATGAATGGCCATATCCATCACCGAGACGGTAGGTACGCCTTCTGTCCATTTTGTCCAATCACGCCCTGCGTTTGTGGAGAAAAAGAGACCAAACTCGGTGCCCAGGAACAGCAAGTTTTCATCAACATGGTCCTGCCGGATCGAGAGCGCGTATCCACTCAGATCATCGGACGTTAACGGACGCCAACGCTGGCCGTAATTTTCCATCCTGTAGACGTATGGCTTGTGGTCACCCCGACGGTGATCATCAACGGTAATGAAGGCAACCGATGGGTCAAACCTTGATGGCTCGATCATCGGTATCCAGCCCCGGTCCGGTCCGCGGCGAATATTGTCTTCAACGCTGGTCCAGGTTGCGCCGCCATCACGAGTTACATGCACACGACCATCGTCTGTACCAACCCATATGACGTTGGCATCGAGGGGTGACGGATTGATCGCAGTGATCGTCGTATAGTTTTCAGCAGCTGTCACATCAGGCGTTATGCCCCCGCTTTCCTTGAACGTCTGGAAATCAGGATTGTTTGTCGTCATATCCCCGCTGATGATCTGCCAAGTTTTACCGCGATCAGTAGATTTGTGAACAAACTGGCTGCCATAAAAGATGGTGTTCACATCAAATGAGCTTTGAGCAAAGCCGGCATTCCAGTTGAACCGGAGCTCTGTGCCATCTTCCGGCCCTTTTGGGCGAACAAGGCGACGTTCGCCTGTGTCCAGGTTCCAGTCGACCAGAAACCCGCCCTGGCTCATGGAGATGCCTTCACGGCTGTTGTTGGGGTGCGGAATTGTGTCAAATCCGTCACCAAAGGCAACTTCTTGCCAGTGAAGATTACGAATTCCTCCGTTCTCGAATACCTCCGATGGTCCGCGCCACGCACCGTTGTCCTGCAATCCGCCGTAGATATTGTATGGCAGATCATTATCAACAGCGATGTGATAGAATTGCGCTAGCGGCAGGTTTTCAACAAAACGCCAAGTATCACCGCCGTCTCGCGTAATCGCGATACCCCCATCGTTGCCATCTATCATATGACGTGGGTCTGCCGGATTGATCCACCACGCGTGATTGTCGATATGGATCGTATTGGTCGGCGCACAGCAAGCGATTGCGTCAATGAAATCGAAGGTTTTGCCGCCGTCGATTGACATCTTCACCCGCGAGCCAATGCGGTAAACGCGATCCGGGTTTTTGGGGTCGACAGCAATGTCGTTATAGTAGAAAGGCCGGTCATTAATATCGAAGTCGGAGTTGATAGTAGACCAGGTACGACCACCGTCGTCAGAGCGCGACAACACACTCTTTTCGGCCTCAATGAGCGCATACACACGGTTTGGGTTGCTGCGAGAAATTGTGAAAGCAGACCTGCCAAGCTCACCTTCAGGCAATCCGTCTTCCTGGGTTAGCTGTTCCCATGTTTCGCCTGCATCATGCGATACAAACAGCCCCGAGCCTTCTCCTCCGGACTTAAAGAAATAAGGCCAACGCCTGAATTGCCACATAGAGGCAAACAGCTTGTTAGGGTTTGACGGGTCCATCTGAACATCAGTAGCGCCCGTGCTTTCGTTGGCATAAAGAAGGCGGGTCCAGGTTTCACCACCATCAATGGTCTTATAGAGGCCCCGCTCTTCACTATCGCCCCACAGCGCGCCCAATACAGCCGCATATGCGACGTTGGGGTCGGTCGGATGGAGCGCGATGCGGTTGATGCGTTCGGAGTTCTCGAGCCCGATTTTGTTCCAGGTTTTGCCACCATCCAGTGACTTGAACATCCCACAACCAATTGACGTAGAGTTCCGGGTATTTCCTTCACCCGTGCCAACCCAAATAACATCTGGGTTTGATTGGTTGATGGCAACAGCGCCAATCGATGCACACTCTTGCTCATCAAAAACCGGGGTCCAGTTCAGGCCACCATTGCTTGAAATCCATACACCGCCAGTTGCGGCACCTACGACAATGTGGTTTGGGTCCGACGCAACTGCATCAATCGCAGCCACACGACCACTCATGGCTGCAGGCCCGACAACCCGCGCCTTCATGCCTGCAAGGAGATCACTCTCAATATCGGCTTGTGCGCCTGCTGAGCCCAACATTAAAGCGGCAGCACAGGTCATTGTTTTAAATATGTTTTTCACGATCCTCTCCCATCGAATAGAAAGAGGGTGCCGACAGCACCCTCTTCTCCATTTTTATTCCGTTTCTGTAAAGCTTGGAACTGCGACAGCGGCAAGACCACTGTCTGCAAATGCCTGATTGAAGGCTGCAATTTCACCGGAAACGACGGCATCACGCGCCGTCATGGCATCCCGGTAAATGGCAGCCACATCCTCAAAGCGCTGTTTAGTGCCCGCATTGACCGGCGGGATACCACCATTCAGGCTGCCAACCAGGAACTGCAGATCAGAATGCAATTTGTCCGGCCAGTTGAGTACATCCTGGAAGAATTCACGCTCCGTGTTGATGAGCCCTTTTTCCCAGGCTTCAATTGCTTCCACGGCTGCATCCCCAGCAGCCTTCAACGCTTCGTGGTCATCATTTGCTTCAGCAATGGTTTTCGCCTGCTTCTTGGCCTTGCGCATTGAAACGACCGACCGCTGCAACTCGGCGAGCATATCAAAGGCTTGCCCCACCATAGTGGTTTGTTCCGCGATCAACTCTTGTGAGATGTCCAGACGCGGGTCCCATGCAACAGAAAAGCCCTGTTCGAAACTGTCATCGCCAACAGTCAGCCGGGCAGTATAGGTTCCCGGCGCGATGACATAGCCATCGACCTTTCTGTCACTGCCGCCAGCGACCGACCACAATCCTTTAATCGGCTTCAGGGCGTCCGTTCGCAAATCCCACTGCGCCCGATTGAGACCGGATTTCATCGGCAGATTATAGCTGCTGCCATTCCCGCCGCCTTTTTCGCCTTTTTTCTTGTCAGACTTAAGCGTGCGAACAACAGAGCCTTCCGCATCCAGTATTTCGAGCTTGATACCGTCTTCCGGGACCTCTGTCAGACTATAGAAAATAGATGCGCCCGATGGCGGATTGGGGCTGGTTGGGCCACCGTTGCGCCCGCCGGACGTGAACACATGATAGGCTGTTGATGGCGAAAACAGCGTTGCGCCGTCATCTACACTTGCCTGCATCTGCCTCAGGGGCGACACATCGTCCAGGATCCAGAAGCCACGGCCCTGGGTCGAAAGAACCAGGTCTTTTCCGTGCACTTTGAGGTCGGTAACGGGCACATGCGGAAGGTTCATCTGCAGCGGTTGCCAGTTGTCGCCGTCATCAAAAGAGACATACATGCCGGTTTCGGTTCCAGCATAAAGCATGGCTCTGCGTTCGGTGTCTTCACGAACAACACGGACAAAATCACCATCCCGGATACCGTCGGCAATTTGCTGCCAGCGCCTACCGTAATTTGTCGTCTTGAAGATCAGCGGCTCGTGATCGTTTTCCTTGTATTTGGTTACTGCCACATAGGCTGTAGCCGGATCATGAGGCGACACATCGATCGCATTCACCAACGCTGCTCCAATACCGCGCGGCGTAATATTTTGCCAGTTGGCACCATCGTCCCGGGTGATATGAACAAGGCCATCATCTGTGCCCACATAGAATGTGCCAGCTTCATGCTCACTCTCTTCTACATAGGTGATGGTATTGTAGTTCTCCGACACTTCATTGGTGATGGGAGCTCCCATCGGCCCCTGAGTTTCTGGATCATTACGTGTGAGGTCTGGGCTGACTTCGGTCCAGCTCACTCCCCTGTCCGTTGATTTCAGCAGTTTGTTGCCTGCGTGATAGATCGCTGACCTGTCGTGGTGCGACACCAGGATAGGAGCGTTCCAGTTGAAGCGGTATTTCCGGTTTTTTGGCGGGTTGCCAAATGAGACTTCAGGATAAGCACTTACGCTACGTTCCGTCTCTGTTTCGAAATCATATTCCTCGATCTGGCCAAGATAGCACCCCGAATACGCATAACGAACAGCGTCAGGGTCGAAACCAACAAACCCGCTCTCACAACCAGATACAGCATGAAAGTCCTCAAGTCCGATCGAACCGTCTGGTGCCCGGCTCAGCAACGCAACGGTGCTGTTGTCCTGCTGGCCGCCATAGACCTTGTAG
The DNA here is from genome assembly GCA_947500295.1 of uncultured Kordiimonas sp. GTDB lineage: Bacteria > Pseudomonadota > Alphaproteobacteria > Sphingomonadales > Kordiimonadaceae > Kordiimonas. Next base: position 101,322 of record CANMRM010000006.1, on the reverse strand, counting down.
GCAAAATTATTGTCGGCATTGACCCGGTAAAACTGCACTGTTGGCTGGTTGTAGATTGTCGACCAGCTTTTTGCACCGTCAAGCGAAACAGTGCCGCCGCCATCATTGGCGTTGACCATGATCTCAGGGTTGTCAGGGTTTATCCATAAATCATGAGTATCGCCGTGCGGCACACTGATTTGTGTGAAGCTCTTGCCGCCGTCAATGGATTTCATGAAGGGTGCGTTTAGAACATACACGGTGTGCTCATCCTGAGGGTCGGCAAATATGTGCATGTAGTACCAGGACCGCGCATGCAGGCGACGGTCACCGTTTACATGCGCCCAGCTTTCACCACCGTTTGTTGACTTATAGAGGCCGCCCTTTTCTTTCGCCTCGACGATGGCCCAAACAAGGCCCGACTTTGCTGGTGACGCAATAACGCCTACCTTGCCCATTTCATCGGGCAGGCCTTTACCGGTTTTTTCCCAGGTTTCACCACCGTCTACAGATTTCCATATCGCGGACCCCGGACCGCCAGAGCGAATGAGCCAAGGTTCCCGGTCTGTGTCCCACATAGCAGCATAGAGAATTCTTGGATTATTTGCGTCCACCGTCAGGTCAATTGCGCCCGTTGTTTCATCTACAAACAAAGTGCGGTTCCACGTTTCACCACCGTCCGTCGACTTGTAAACACCGCGATCTTCCGTTGGGGCCCAAGGAGAGCCCTGCACAGCAACCCAGATCGTATCAGGGTCAGTTGGGTGGATGTGAACCGTCGAAATCTGGCGACTGTTAGCAAGCCCCATATTTTTCCACGTCTTGCCCGCGTCTTTGGAAATATAGACACCGTCACCATGTGAAGAGGCTACACCGCGGAAGGGGGATTCCCCCATCCCGGCGACAACGACATTGGGATCAGACGGCGCGACAGCAATTGCCCCCACCGAACCTGTTTTAAAATATTTGTCCGATACATTGACCCAGTCGCCACCAGCGTTCGTGGTTTTCCAGACACCGCCACCGGTTGCCCCCATGTAATAGACTCGTGTGTCACTTGTGGTGCCGGCGACAGCCGTGACCCGACCACCACGCCAGGGACCAATATTTCTATATTGAAGTCCGTCCAGATACTCAGGAGGTACAAAATAATCATCTTCGTCTGTTTGAGAGAAAGCAGGCGACAAGCTGACACTGCTCATCAATGCGGTTCCCGCTAACAGGGCGGCAAGTTTGTATTTGAGTTTCATTATGTATCTCCCCTTAATGAAGCGAACGCCCTTGTCCCAGGGTTTTGTCCGATTTCAATGGCTATGACTGTGTGGAATTATTCGGCAGGCTGTCGCACCCCCTGTGAGCGCTCGTTTTTTTGAACGCGCTTGCTTGTTTTTCTTTTGCGTTTTGATAAATGCGGCAGGAAAAACAAATAGATACCTGTTCCCCAAAGCACAAAAAGTACTATTCCTGCCGGCAGAAAAATGAACAGTTTGGTTTCGTCACCAAAAAAACTGCCGTCGTGTAGACTTTCGATAAAATCTGACCTGCGATAAGCAACCTGCAATATGTCACCGGTGTGCGTATCAATTTGGACTTCATAGTCGTTGGGCCCGACAATCTTGACAACTCCTTTGCCAGGTTTGAAATCCACTCTTTCGAGTTCTGTCCACTCCCAGTCCCGGGCTTCCGGCACCTGTTTGGCTGCGGCAAGCATCTGCTGCATTGTAAGCGGTGGAACACCAGACACACTGCCGGTCACGGTTTCAGGCTGAATCCAGCTGATTTCTTTTTTCAACATCAAAAAGATGCCTGCGCCTATCATCAAAAACAACGGCAGAGCAATGAGGATTGAACCCCAGTGGTGGATTTTCCGTAGTAAAACCTGTGGCTTCAAGCCTGCCCCCAAATCTCAGATCCGGGCCTAGAACGCAGCCCGCAGCCCCAGCTTAAAGGTTCGCCCAGGATCAGGCAAACCCAACTGAGGTTCCAAAAATGTATCTGTCAAATTATCAAGTTGAGCGAACAGCTCGATATTTGACCCACCCGGCGCGATGGAAAGACTATGTCTTGCCGTTAAATCTACAGTCGTTGCAGGTGACAAGTCCAGAAACTCACCGCCTGCCGCTTCCGATTTGGCCGCGCCCCTATGCACCACTGATAGCCCTAGAGTGGTCCACGCTCCTAACTGGTAGCGAACGTTTAGACGCGCAAGCCAATTGGGACGATCCGAAAGGTAAAGACGACGAGCTGATTTGGCAACTGAATCTGACTTTGCTCGATTTCGGTTCCAGGTGGCATTGCCGTCCAGTGTCAGCCCTGAAGCCAATTGAAGATTTAATTTGGTTTCAATGCCATAGCTGCGGCTGCCCGCAAGATTTACTCGCTGTCGCAACAAGTTCCCGTCCACCAGAATTCTGGTTTGGTCCAGCGTATCTTTCGTATCAACGTAAAAGGGGGTTATTTCTATCGAGCCGTTGCTCCAGATGCGCCTCGCAGACACTTCGTAAAACCAGCTCCGCTCGGTCTTCAGGTCCGCATTGACTATAAAACGGCCAAGTGCCTCTCCAAAGAGCTCGCGCATGGTCGGCAGCCGCACCTTTCGGCCGGCGCCCAGCCTGAAGACCCAGTTTCTGGCGTGATTGGACACCAGATTTATTGAGGCATTTGTGCCATTGAAGTCACCAATGCTTTCCCGTCCCGCTGTCCGGCGGGGGCTAAATACGTCAACCCCCAAGCCAATGTGCAAGCTTACGGACTGCCCAATCGGGCGTTGATGGTCTATCGCAGCACTTCCAAGAAAATGAGTAAAAACATCAGCTTCACTAGCTTCAGAGTTCGGCATTATCTCCAGTTGCTCATGCCGCGACCAAAGACCCGTTGCACTGAGAGTGGACGAGTGTTCTCCATTGGCCTGAACAAACTGAAACCTGGCACCGATTGTGTCATTGTCATCAAATTGGCGGGACTCAATCTCGCTATACTCAGCATTTGTAAAAGACTGAATTTCCTGCTCAAATCCCTGATACCAAAAACGCGCCCGAGCCAAAGACTGCGACCCCAACGGAAGTTCCAGGTGTCCGGCAACGAGTGTGTGGTCTGTATCGGGAAACCGCCAAAACCTCGAGTTTGCAGGATCGACCCGCCGCCCCTGCTCTGGTGCAATGCCGTACTCGGCCTGCGAGTGAAGGAACGACACCCCAGTTTTCACATCGCCAACTTGCCAGGCGGCATTGGCTGCTACATTTGTGGTCTGCCTGTCTGTATTGGTCAGCAGGCCGTTGTTATCTTCCGAAAACAACGCCCCCGCGGCGGGCGACACTCTGCCGTCCAAATTCAGATACGAAAAGGCAACCTGCCCATCAAAAGCCGACGCTTTTGTTGCAAACAACGCCTCCAATCCCGCCATACCGCCACTGCCAGCAAACGCCTGCCCCTCCAAAGCGGGCTCCGCATTTGAGGCCAATTCAACAATTCCACCTGCTGTGTTGGCGCCATAACCAACGGCTGAAGGACCCACATGCACTGTAGCCGATGAAATTCCAGCTGCCGGAATCAGGCTTAAATCAAACCTGTTGTCCCAAGGGACGTTGATGGGTATTCCCTGCCAAAAAACTCCAAGCTGACGCTCTCCACTTCCCCGAATTGACGCCAGCACTTCACCTCTTGAATTGGTGCGTACATTAACGGAAGGAGCCAGCAATAAGATATCCGCTAGTGTGCTGGGGGCCACAAATACCAATTGATCTCTGGAGATACCCGAAACCGAGCCAGGGGCGCGCCTGATTTCCTGTGGTCTTTCAGCTGTGACCTCAACAGTCTCAACATCTTCATATGTGTTGGTTTCCCAGGCCTGAACACCACCCCACTGAGCGTCAAGCAGGCTGTACGCTGACATGATCAAAATGGAATGGAGCCACCTGCCGGTCATTGAATTTTTCCAACCATTTAAAGCCGTACACTATCGGCCAACGCGAACAAACGCTGTCGTTATCGTTAATCCACTGAGGATGTGCAACACTTCTGCACTAAACTGTAGTTCAATGGAACGTTCCGCGACCTATTTGCGCAGGCATTCAGCGGCGACTCCCACCGCACGGCGGGAGAGTTTAGCGGCACCAAAAATGCACCCCCTGCAGGCGCAAAAAACGGTGGTTTCCTGACCAAGGCAAGCCGGCACTTGCTTGCCCAGATCAAACAATGGTCAGATCAGCCCACTGTCGGCATATCTGAAAGCACTCCCAGCTTCTCTTCCACTTCGGACACCTCCTGCTGGCGCTGCCACATGGCGTGATACATGCCCTCTAAAGCGAGCAGGTCTTCATGGGCACCTCTTTCGACTATATGACCAGCATCCATAACAAGAATTTCGTCGGCGCCGATAACCGTTGAAAGCCGGTGAGCGATCACAAGCGTTGTCCTACCCTCGGAAATTTCGTCAAATGCAGCCTGAATGCCGCGTTCCGTCTGGCTATCGAGAGCAGATGTCGCTTCGTCCAGAAGCAGGATCGATGGGTTTTTGAGGATGGTACGCGCAATGGCAACCCGTTGCTTTTCGCCGCCGGACAATTTAAGGCCTCGTTCCCCGACCTGGGATTGGTATCCTTGCGGCAAACCAATAATAAAATCGTGAATCTGCGCGAGTTTGGCGGCCTCCAGCACCTCCTCTTCGGAGGCGGCTGGTCGACCATACTGAATGTTGTAAAAGATTGTGTCGTTAAATAGCACTGTGTCCTGTGGAACTACGCCAATCTCCTGACGCAGGCTTTGTTGCGTCACTTCGTTGATGTTCTGGCCATCAATGGTGACCTTCCCGCCTGCAATGTCGTAAAAGCGAAACAGGATACGTGAAATCGTCGACTTTCCCGCCCCGCTTGCACCAACAATGGCGGTTGTCGTCCCAGCAGGCACCTCAAAGCTGATCCCGTGGAGGATGCGCCTGTCCGGATTATATTCGAAACACACATCACTGAAGGAAATTGCGCCACCATCAACGACCAGTTCTTGTGCCTGAGGCGCGTCAGACACGTCAGCGTCTGTCGCAATCACCTCAAACATTTTCTCCATGTCTGTCAGCGATTGCTTTATCTCCCGATAAACAAATCCAAGGAAATTAAGGGGCACGTAGATCTGAATTAGAAGGCTGTTAACGAGCACAAATTCACCAATTGTGAACCGGCCGTCAACCACGCCAGAGGCCGCCATCCACAGAACAATAACCAGTCCCAACGAAATAATAAAACCTTGCCCGACATTTAGCAGTGTCAGCGACAGCTGGCTGCGCACAGCCGCAGATTCGTATCGAGCAAGCGCTGTGTCATAACGACTACTTTCGTAAGCCTCGTTGGTGAAATATTTGACGGTTTCATAATTCAGCAAGCTATCGATGGCTTTGGAGTTCGCCTTTGTGTCTTGCTCATTCATTTCGCGACGGAATTTGAGGCGCCAGTCGGTTATCGCCGTAGTGAAATAAATGTAGCTGACGAGACAAACGAAAGTCACCAGTGCGTAATAAAATCCGAATTTGACCCAGAAAATAGACGAAATCAGAACAATTTCCAAAAGTGTTGGCAATATGTTGAACAACATAAACCGCAGTAAAAAATCGATGCCACGGGTGCCACGTTCAATTATGCGGCTTAAGCCACCTGTTTTTCTTTCCATGTGAAAGCGCATTGAAAGCGCATGCAAGTGCCGAAAGGTATTAAGGGCAATCTGGCGCATCGCGTGCTGACCAACCTTGACAAACACGGCGTCTCGCAGCTCTCCAAAAAGCAACGTCATTACACGCGCTATGCCGTATCCGATAATGAGCGCCACAGGCACAACCGCCAGCAATTGCTCTCCGCCAACCCGTGCGTCCCCTGTCAGGGCGTCAACTGCATCTTTAAATATGAACGGGACATACACGCCGATCAGCTTTGCAAGCACCAGAAGCGCCATGGCGCCAATCACGCGAACTTTCAGGTCCATCCGTCCTTGAGCCCACAAGAATGGCAGCAGACTGACAACGGTGGCCCAGTGACCGCCCGACCCCTGCGTATCTGCTTTTTGCTGCGTCTTTTGTTCCGACACGGGTTTGCCTCCGGGTAATTCAGTCATGCTCAACAAACTGCATTGGTGCCATATTGTGACAGCTTGGGCACGCACAAAGTAGGGATAAGGCTTTTTTCAAAAATGCACCGTGCAACGAATTTCGGCCGGAGCAAAACTCCGGCCGATCAACTGTTCACAATTCCAGCCCAGTATGAGCAATGTAACTGCAATAGGATTTAGAGGTCGAAACGCCCCAGCCTCATGACTTTGGTCCAGGCCGCCACAAAATCGCGGACAAAAGCTTCTTCAGCGTTATTGACAGCATAATACTCTGCAACAGCTCGTAGCTCCGTGTTTGAGCCGAAAATGAGGTCCACCGGAGTAGCCGTCCATTTCACATCGACTGTTCCACGTGCATAGCCTTCATACACTCCATCCTGCGACGTTGATTTCTTCCACTCGGTAGACATATCAACGAGATTTACGAAGAAATCGTTGCTGAGCGTGCCAGGCCTGTTGGTGAAAACACCATGTTCAGAACCGGTAGCATTGGCGTCAAGTGCCCTCAGGCCGCCAACAAGAACCGTCATTTCCGGCACAGTGAGGTTCAAGAATGCCGCCTTTTCCACAAGGGCCTTGGCTGGCGAAGAATGGTTGCTGTCTTCAAAATAGTTCCGGAAACCATCCGCGGTTGGCCGCAGCACGTCAAACGACGCAGCGTCTGTCATTTCCTGCGACGCGTCCGTACGTCCTGCAGCAAAAGGCACTTCAATCTTGATGCCCGCTTTTTCTGCAGCTGCTTCAATGGCTGTACCACCCGCAAGTACGATCAGGTCAGCCAGCGAGATTTGACGGCGACCGACGTTGAATTCGGACTGGATCTCTTCAAGTTGGTCTATGACCTTTGAAAGCTCGTCAGGGTTGTTGACAGCCCAGTCTTTTTGAGGTGCCAACCGTAGCCGCGCTCCGTTAGCTCCACCTCGAAGGTCAGTGCTCCGAAAACTCGAAGCCGATGCCCACGCCGTTCGCACCAACTCAGGAATGGTCAAACCAGAGTTAAGGATATCCCTTTTCAGGGCGGCGATGTCAGCAGCATTTACTTCATCGTAGTCAGCAGCGGGTACCGGGTCCTGCCAGACAAAGGCCTGCGCCGGTGCAAGTGTACCAAGATACCGAGAACGTGGGCCCATATCGCGGTGCGTAAGCTTGAACCAGGCGCGCGCAAATGCATCCTCGAATTCTTCAGGATCTTCGTAAAACCGCTCCGAGATTTCGCGATAACTCGGGTCAAATTTTAAAGCCAGATCAGTAGTAAGCATGATGGGCGCATGGCGTTTATTGGGGTCATGCGCATCCGGCACCAGCTCCGAAGCATAGTCTTCCGTTGGCACCCACTGGATAGCGCCCGCCGGGCTTCGCGTCTGCTTCCATTCGAAGCTAAAAAGGTTTTCGAAAAAGTTGTGTGTCCACTCGGCAGGGCTAACGGTCCAAGCGCCTTCAAGGCCACTCGTGATCGTGTCGGCACCTTTGCCACTTCCATAAGCGTTTTTCCAGCCCAAGCCCTGTTCTTCAATACCTGCAGCTTCGGGCTCGCGGCCCACGTTGCCTTCTGGTTTCGCTGCACCGTGCGCTTTACCAAAAGTATGGCCCCCTGCAATCAGCGCCACCGTTTCTTCGTCGTTCATCGCCATCCGGCCAAAGGTATCACGTATTTCTTGCGCAGCGAGAAGCGGGTCAGGATTGCCGTTAGGTCCCTCAGGGTTCACATAAATCAACCCCATTCGTGCCGCACCGAACGGTTTTTTGAGTTTGCCGTCAGCCCCGTGACGACCACTTCGTCCGAGCCATTCGCCTTCCGGACCCCAGTTTACTTCCTCTGGTTGCCAGGCATCTTCGCGGCCAAAGGCAAAACCGGATATCTTGAAACCCATGTCCTCCATGCCAAGGGTACCGGCGAGAACGATCAGATCAGACCAGGAAACAGCGTTGCCGTATTTTTCCTTGATTGGCCATAGCAGGCGTTGCGCTTTGTCGAGGTTGCCGTTGTCGGGCCAGCTGTTCAACGGTGCAAAACGCTGCATGCCACCGTCCGCCCCACCACGACCGTCCACAGTCCGGTACGTTCCGGCACTATGCCACGACATGCGGATAAAAAACGGACCATAGTGGCCATAATCTGCAGGCCACCAGTCTTGCGAAGTGGTCATCAACTGTTTCAGGTCCCTTTTGAGTTCCTCCACGTCAACTTTTTCAAACGCCGCCGCATAGTTGAACGAACTAGCGTGAGGGCTCGCGATTACCTCAGTCTTACGCAATGGACTAAGGTCCAGCCGGTTTGGCCACCAATAGTCGTTGTTGATTTCAGTTTCATTGGCGATTGCCGAATTGACGGGAGCAACGGCCGATAAGCCTGCTGTCAAAATTGCAATTGCAGATAGAGATTGTCTAAGCATGGGGAAATCCCTCCTGTTGATTTGGGATTTTCAGGTTACGCCTTTCCCATAATCGACAGAAATGGATTTAAATGCTATTACTAATCTATTTTTGCGATTAATATGTATCGATGGAAGTTCTGGCAATCGCGCCCAAATGACTAAATGCCACTACTGGGCAGCAGCAGCATATCAGAGAAAATGGGCCGCCCCAAGATACTCGGAGCGGCCATGCACTGGTTAGAAACGGTAACTGGCACGCACGTACCATGATCCCCCTTCATAATTTGCCACGGTCCGGCGTGGATACTGAAGTCCCACACTGAGGCGATTGGCGTTTGGCGGTCCGATCTCGTCGACAAAGCTATCAAATATATTTGATGCCCCCGCTACAAACCGGAGGTTTTCTGACGCCTGATAACCAAGTTCCAGATCCAAATAGGCGATACCGTCTATTTTGGCACTCGGATCTGTGGCCGCGCCAATGGTTCCTCTTTCATCAAAGTGGGAGCCAAAGAAATTCAGACGGGTCATCAGATTCCATTTTTCGGCAAATATTGTGTTCGCCGTTGCAACAAAACGAAACTCCGGATAGTTGTTTTCAATATCCTGCACGGTTGCGTCGCTAACAGGTCTTATACCGGAAACCTCGCGTTGGGCTGTAACATCGAAATCGTTATAGTTCATTGCAAACGTCAAGTCTGTCGACGCATCCTCAGACCAGTTGAAGGCTGAAGTTAACACAAGGTCTATGCCTTGCGAGCGGGTGTCTATCGCGTTGGTATAGAAGGAAATGGTCCTTTCTGTCGGCAGACCAGCATCCAGCTGAATATCGCCTGTTCGATATATGCGATCATCCACCGAGATCCGATAGAAATCCACCGTCAGAGTAGTGTTGTCTGTCAAATCGGTGGTGAATCCCCAGCTGAGGTTAACCGCATTTTCTTCAGACAACGCCTGCCCGCCTGCGGCCACTGCATCAGGACTTGTCGCTGGAATTAACCCTTCTTCAACCTGCTGTCCGGTGGTGCCGTCAAATGTTGTGATGATAGTGCTGATATTTGACTGACCAGGCGTTGGCGCATGGAAACCCGTGGAAATCGCGCCCCTGAAGGTGAACGTGTCAGACACTTTATATCTGGCGGCAAATTTGCCGTTCAGTGTTCCGCCAAAATCGGAGAAATCCTCATACCTCAGAGCATACTGAAACAACAGAGCGTCGCTCACATCATGCTCCATATCCACATACACCGCCCAGTTGTCGCGGCTGAATTCGCCGGAACTTTCCGGATTAATTCCTGCGAACCCGTTTGACCCGGCCCCAAAAAACGAATTGGGTTCACCGGCAACTGCGGTGAAAGTCTCTTCGCGGTATTCAAAACCCAGTGCGAGGTTCAGGTTGTCAGTCACGGCCTTGGATGCATCGGCATTGAAATTCAGCTCTTCCTGCTCGTACCCTCCCACGTCAAAGTCACGCTGGGCAGGCAGACCATTAACCACGCCGAGTGACGGGTTGGTTGTGTTATTAAGAAAGTAATCGAGCTCGTTTTTGCCATAGCCGACGCTCAGGTCATAAAACCATTCGTCCACGTCTCCCCGCAAGCCACCAACAAAACTGAAGTCTGTTTGGTCGCCATCAAGAAACGGAGTGTACCCCTGCTGGAGACCGGTCAAACCCTGGTCGAACAATGCTTCGATTGAAGAGTGAGTATTAACAATATCGTTCGGCGTTTCCAGATAGCCGGTGCGATAGAAGAAACGATACCGCCCTTCGGTTTCAGCGTAATTGCCTTGCAGATAGAATTCTGCAGCTTCACTGAATTCGATGCCGGAATTGACGAACAGGCGCGCACCGCTTGTTTCGGGCCGTCCCCACGTTTGCACCAGAGGTTCGTCGCCAAAGGGCGCATCCGCTCCTACCCCCTGGACGCCTGCGTCGATAAGCGTCTGGGCGTCCGGGCGTTGAATGCCGCGTGACAGGGCCTCGTTATCCACATATTCGGCACTCAGGTTAAAGTAGCCCGTGTCACCAATCGGCAATCCGGCATTTGCAGCGATACTCCAGCTGTATTCACCTTCATAGAACTGACCATAGTGAGCAGTGACTTCTCCACCCTCACGCGCATCATTCAAAACGAAATTGATCACGCCCGCTATGGCATCCGAACCATACTGAGCGGCAGCACCGTCGCGCAGAACTTCGACACGCTTGAGAGCGATACTTGGAATCATCCCAATATCCACGCCGTGCGAACCGTTACCGGCGGCAGGTGCAAAAAACTGTACCAGCGCAGAGCGATGGCGCCGTTTCCCATTGACTAGAATGAGCGTCTGATCAGGAGACATGCCTCGCAATGACGTTGGCCTGACAAAGGCGCTGCCATCGCCTGTGGCTGGTGTTGCGGTAAAAGATGGCACCAATGAGCTCAAGTTATCTGTTATGTCTGCTCCATTTCCCAAACCGCGGAATGTATCAGACGAAAAGGCGTCCACTGGCACGGGCGAGTCCGTCGCAGTTCTTGGCTTTTGACTACGTGAACCAACTACTACAACTTCTTCAATGGCTCCGGATTCATTATTTTGCGCGATCGCCGGCAATCCGGTAGCTGTCATCGCCAACGCGGATGCCGTCAGCAGCAGATTTGTTTTTCGAGTTATTGTTTTCACTATTTCTCTCCGTTATGGGACAGAAAGACTGCCCCCCTCCATGTTGTGCTTGCCTTTCAATCCCCCAGATCGACGGTCATTCCGACACGCGGCAAGCCCTTACTATTTAGAAGTTATTTCTAAATATTGCAAATAAGGACCCGAAAACGATCTATTATGTGCGTCGTGAAGCTTTTTTTTGAATAATTATGTTATTTTTTGCGCAACTTGTGGTTCTGCAGTCTTTGGTTGAAAAGAAAATCAAATCACACAGAAAGGCCACCCCTTCCCGCATAGAAAGTTGATTACAATTGCAAACCAATAAAAATGAAGAGCCACACACCGGACCAAGCATGTTTTACATCTGCCAGAACATGTTGGAAAAACAGATTCCAACATGCGAAGTGCTTCAAATTTTCGCGCAAACCGTCTAATGCAGTCCCTGTAGTGAGCGGAAGAAAGCACTTGTGATAGGAGTGGCCTTTTGTCGGCTTATGTAAGCTTTAATACTTGCCTCGATGGTGAGGCTTGGCCCCTTCAGTATCACCAAATTCCTTTTCTTGAGATCCTTCTCACAAACCGAACGTGGCAACCAGGCGACGCCCCTGCCCTGTTTCGCCATATGCAGGAGTGACTCAGACATGTTGGCCTCATAGACGGTTTCCAGCTTGTCTCGAAACCGGGAGATTTTTTGCTCGACTATGGCGGCGATGAAGGAGCCATGAGTGAGCACCAAACACGGTATTTTGCTAGATGTTTCCCAGCTGACGGTATTTTTGAGTTCGGTTGCCATAACGGGCACTATATCTTCCGTGCCGATAACAGCGTTCTCGATGGCAAAATGATTTTTTAGTTTTTCTTCCAGCTGAGGAATTTCATAACAAATCAAAAGATCGGAGTTACCGCTTACAATATCAGTGACATACGTATCAAACCCGACCAGATTTGATGACACGACAAGCTTCGTTCCCTTGAAATCAAAGTCACCCAACAGTTGTGGCATGAAATGCAGCATCAGCGCATGAAGTGTAGCGATCCTGATTTCATTTTTTACAGTGCCTTTCTGTGTTGGAAAAGCCTGATGGATCCGGCTAACACCCGCAATCAGCTCTTCCGCATAGGGCAAAAACTCCTGCCCCCGGTCGGTCACCCTTATGGGCAAAGTGCTGCGGTCGAACAACTCGACCCCGAGCCAGTTCTCCAGCGCACGAATGCGCTTGCTATACGCTGACTGAGTTACGCAGCGCTTTTCGGCCGCAAGCGAAAAATTCCGCGTTTCGACCAGGGACAAAAAGTCCTCAATCCATCTAACGTCCATCCCAGAACCAACATCCCCCGGTTCTTAATTTTGCAATCTTTTGTTGTACATCCCTACAACATCGGCAGTTGCTTCAAGATACTTAGTGCTATCTCGAGCGAAGACGATAAACTTTCGTTCACAACAACATACAACCCAGCATATAGTTATGCAACTTTGGAATACCATTATTCCATAAATGCGTTTCCTCAACCCCCGCCAACATCAGTAGGTTATATCCGTGAGGGGATGTACTGGGTAAATAATAAGATAAACTGTTGTTTATCTTCGATGATCGGGCCGTGGACGCCTATTTGATCTGCGTTAAGCAGGTCCTTCCTCATATCTGGGCAATAACAACTCTTCGACACAACGAGGAGTCCGGCGGTTTTGATCGCTTTAGCAATGCGCTCTATTGAGGGAGGACTTTATAGATGTCACATCTAAACAATCTAAAAAATTCTACTGCGCTATCGTTAGTCTCAGCACTTCTGCTGACGGGAGCTGTATCTCCAGCAACCGCACAGGACGCCGATGCGGACGCCGAAGCTGAACTTGAAGAAGTGGTGGTCACGGGCTCCCGGATCCCAAGGAAGGATATTGTTGCCAATAGTCCGGTCAATGTCATTACCAGTGAAGAGATCACACTTTCTTCATCGGTAGAGATTGATCGACTGCTGGATGCTTTGCCCCAGACGGTATCGTCAAACGGACCAACCACCAACAACCCAGGTAATGGTACGGCTTCTGTCAATCTTCGTAACCTGGGAATTGTGCGTACGCTCGTACTCGTTAATGGCCGCCGGTTCGTCGGCGAGTCCACCACTGGTGTTGTTGACCTGAACAATATCCCACCTGCCCTTATCGAAAGGGTGGAAGTGGTTACAGGTGGTGCTTCGGCGGTATATGGCTCTGACGCCATGGCCGGTGTCGTCAACTTCATCATGAAGAAAGACTTTGAAGGGGTAGAAGTCAGCAGCCAATACGGCATCACGCAAGAAGGCGATTCAGATCGCGTGAACGTGGACTTGACGCTTGGCACCAACTTTGCCGATGGCAGAGGCAACATCACACTATACGGTAACTACTTCAAACGAAGTCGAACCCTTGCATCTGAACGTGAATTCGCGGCGACGCAGTTCAACGAAACAACAGACGACAACGGTAACCCGATCTTCGTGCCTGGAGGTAGCTCAAGAATCCCGGAAGGTCGGTTTAGCGGTAGCGGCCTCAATGTATTTGTTGACGGCAATGGGTCGCTTGTAAACTACGACGGCGATCAGCATGCTTTTAACTTTGCGCCGTTCAACAACCTGCAACTGCCTCTTGAGCGTTGGTCGATGTCCGGTAGCGGTAACTACGAACTTACCGACGGCATCAATCTGTTCACAGAAATGACGTTCACCAACTCCAAGGTCAATCGGGAATTGGCACCAACGCCGTTTGCGGAATCAGGGTTCACTATCGATCTCAACAACCCGTTCATCCCAGCCAGTCTTCTGACAGCATTTCAGGGCATTGACGCTGATGGTGACGGACTTGTAACGCAAAGTGTATTCCGCCGCATGCTGGAAGCAGGCTCCCGTGTCAACGCCGACAACCACAACCTTTACCGGTTTGTTGTTGGCGCCAACGGCGAGTTTAGCAATGGCATGGTCTGGGAGGTCTTCTATAACTATGGCCGATCCGAAGAAAGCCAGCGCCAAGACGGCAACATCGTGATTTCACGCTTCCAGCAAGGTTTGCTGGTGGACCCGGACGATCCAACACAGTGCTCGGTGCCAACTGGCGGGTGTGTGGTTCTCAACCCGTTTGGCGAAGGCACCTTTACCCAGGAGATGGTTGATTTTGTAACCATCGCGGCCACCAACCTGACGGCGGTTGAACAGCAACAAGTTGGAGCCAACGTTGCTGGTGATATTTTTGAGTTGCCAGCAGGCGCTGTCGGCATGGCCGCCGGTGTGGAGTACCGCAAGGAAAGCTCTGAAACCAATCCCGACACCTTCCTGGCTACCGGCGACATCGACGGCTTTAATGCCGGCCTGCCGACAGCGGGTAGTTTCGATGTGAAGGAATTCTATGCTGAGGCTGTAGTTCCTATTCTGGCTGATACTGAAGGCGCACAATATCTGGGCCTTGAGATGGGTGTTCGTTTCTCGGACTACTCAACAGCAGGTGGTGTTACCAGCTACAAAATCGGTGGCGAGTGGCGTCCTGTCGACGACGTGAAAATCCGCGGTCTTTACCAGCGTGCGGTTCGGGCGCCGAACGTTCAGGAACTGTTCCTTGGTCAATCCAACAGCTTCCCGGGTGCAACCGATTTCTGTGATGCGGATGCCAACCCGACACAAGCTGAACAGGATTTCTGCGTGAACTCTCTTGGTGTTCCAGCTGATGCAATCGTTGGCTTCCAGCAGGAAGACAGTCAAGTTGAGGTTCTTCTTGGCGGTAACCCGGACCTGTTTGAGGAAACGTCGGATACATGGTCTGTAGGCTTTGTCTACACGCCGGAATCCGTGCCTGGTCTGCTGGTTTCAGCTGACTACTTCAGCATCAGAGTTGAGGACGCCATCGCCCAGTTTGGTGGTGGTCTGCAACAAACCATCGACGCATGTCGTGCCGACCTCTCTCTTCAGAATGAATTCTGTTCTGTACTGACAGCTCGCCGTGCTGATGGCCAACTTGAACAAGTACCGCAATTCAACCAGAACATCGCACTACGGACCAGCAAAGGCCTCGACTTCAATGCTTCCTACAGCTTTGAAGCCTGGGGCGGCAACATGAACCTTGTTCTCGCTGGAACGCGTACGTTTGAAAGCAACAGGCAAGGTAGCCCGATTGTCCCAGTCAACGAGTGTGTTGGTACAGTCGGTGTCCGAACCACATGCGGACGTGCTGACCCGAAATGGCGCGGTATGGTTCGTGGTACCTACAATATGGACGATGTGACCGTTTCACTCCGGTATCGCTACATCGGCAAGGTTACCGATGAGCGTGTGGCACTTGGTACAAGAGACGCAGCAGACACGCTCGTTCCAGTGATTGGCGCCGAGCATTATCTGGATGCGACGTTCTCCTATGACCTTCGGGAAAACCTGAATCTGTTTATGACGGTCGACAATCTGCTCAACAACGAACCTCCTGTGTTCGGTCGTGGTGCAGCAGGTCAGTTTAATACAGACTCAGGCACCTACGACGTGCTTGGCCGACGCTTTACGGTCGGTTTCCGCGCAAACTTCTAGGCCAACATTCACTATGGCAAATATGGCGTCGGGCTGTGGCCCGGCGCTTTTTTCAGGATCAGCCCGCACAACGGGTCATACTTTTTCCCGGGCCCACTTAGACAACAACCATTTTTCACCGTCAGTCGGTGGCTCTCCTGAATGTAAACTCATTCTGTCCGGGTTCCCGTCGGCGTTTACGTTATTAAACGCCAGAAAATCACCTTTTTTGCCTTTAAACTCAAAGTCAGCTTCGTGAAAACGTGTCACACCGCCTGAATAGGAGGAGTTGAGATATAGCAGCCCGGTCTTCACTCGTTGCCCGCCTTGGTCGAGATGGTGAGTATGAGCGGGAAAGTCCGGATCAAAGAAATCAAAGTGCGGCGCATATTGTTGACCCGGGCGGTAATGCAATAGCGACAGAGGATCCCCGTCCTGAACAGGGTGATGAAGTGCTTTCATAATTCGTTCGTTGACCGACTGAATAACAAGATCTGTTTCCAACAGCCTGAAATTTACGAAGCTGTTGGTTCTGGTGCCGTCAACGATCTCACCCTGCTCGCTGTCATGCACCGTTGCCGGTTTCAGAAATGGTGCAGCGGCGCTAACAATGTAATCTGCAAGAGCACCCTTCAGAAAAGCTTCTCTGGAACTTACATTCGGAGCATCCAAAAGCTGTTGAGCCGGGGGAAGGTCCTCCTGGTGAGGCAGTAAAATGTACCGGGCCATGTCCTGCCATGGCACTCGCTTCATGGGCGCCGGTGGTACAGGGCGGCGCATCTTCTGGCCGACAAAATCTCCCACCTTCATGAGTGCCGCCGGGTTACCCTGATCTGCTGCCGCCATGATCCAGCCAATGCCTTGAGCCCGGCATACCGGGTCTTCACTTTCCAATAGGTCTAGTCCCAAAAGGTGACCCGCAGTATGGATACCTGCAGCAGAAGCCGAATAGTATAGTGCATGCCTTAGCGGACGCAGGCGCGGCAAAGGCCTCAGCAGCAGTGCGACTTGCAAAATTGCCATCGCCTCGCCCGCTTTTGCAGCACGTACCAGCCATGAAACTGCCCTTTTCCAGTCCAGTCTGCATCCAAGCCCCGATGCATACATATTGGCGACCAATCGCTGGGCTCTGAGTTCATGGTTTTTTGCGGCCCCAAGCATAAGCTCGAACCCGGCTTCCGGATCAAAATTATCATGTTGATAGACCGCATGCCAAACACCGAGCTGGGTCTGCGCAACAAGGTTTCCGTGGCTGATTGCCTTCTTCGCCCAAGCAATCGCTCCTTCGAAGTCCTGCGAGTCAAACAATGCGTTTGCTAGGGACAGCATGGCCTCAGAGTTTCCGGCTTCAGCTGGCGCCCTAAGGGCATCAAGGTCTTCCATCTCAATTGCCGTCCTAAATATACGTTCCAAACGATCTGCAACTGAACTTGATTGTGCACTAATTCCAGCAGGGGGTGAAGCCACTGGGTCAGAAAACTGCTTGATGTCACAGGCAATTCGCCTCCCATGAAAATCACAGCTGAAAACCGCGAAAAATACAAATGAATTAGCTTCTCTGGATTGCGCCGCTCCCGTCAAGACAATAGGCTGTTTTCAGGCATAGGGACAGGACCAGATGACTTTGACACGGGAGCAAATCGGACAAAACTTAACGCTTGGTGCAGCGGCACTGCGCGCAGGCAATCTGTCTCAGGCAGAACGAGCTTTTGGACAGGTGTTGAGCGGCGTACCAGACCAGTCAGATGCGTTGCATCTTATGGGTATTATTAGGAAGTCACAGAAACAGTTCGCGGAAGCCGAGTCTTTTTTCAATCGTTCCCTGAAAAGCAACGCTAAACAGCCTCAGGTCCTGAACAATCTTGGCAACCTGTTAAGAGACCTAGATCGTCCGGAGGAAGCCAAAAATTGCTACAAGAAAGCTCTTGAACTCAATCCTGCATTTGCTGATCCGCAATACAGCCTGGGTCAAATTTACCATCATCAATCAGACCATGGAAAAGCCGAACATCATTTGTCTCAGGCGATCCGTTCCAAGCCCGATGAGCCCCGGTTCCATAACGCCCTCGGTCTCCTCCTTAAAGATCAGGGAAAGTTACTACAGGCAATAGACGCCTATAAAGCTGCGCTTGCGATCCACCCTGCCTATCTATATGCCCTGCACAACCTCGGTGTTGCCTTGGGACTGCAAGGCAAGCACTCCGATGCACTTGACTACTTTAAACAAGCAATTGAACAAAGCCCCAGGATTCCAGAACTTAGACTGGCTCTTGCCAACACCTACGTTGAGCTTGGCAAACATGACAAGGCAGACGAGCAATACCGGACGGCTGTTGCTTTGAAACCAGACTATGTTGAAGCCCATGATTCCCTCAATAAACTTTATTGGGAGCAAGGCAGGACGGACGTGTTTGCCAAGTCGTATGAAGTGTGCATTCCCAAGGCCCATGGCTCTGCGAGTTTGAGAGAGGCCTACGTCAGGGCGCTTGAATTGTCAGGGAACTATGAAGCCGCAATGGATGCCACGCAGCAGGCCATGAAGGATGTTGGCAGAACGCCCGATCTTTTGCGGCGCCATGCACGGTTACTGGCCAATAAAGACAGGCCGTCAGACGCCCTCTCTGCTCTCAACGAAGCACTTAACGCTGCGTCCGGCGATCTGGCCGTCAGGATGGATACAGCGAGGCTACTGATACAAACAGGCGACTATGCGAGCGCACTGACACATCTTGACCAGGTAGCTGTTGAAACACCCTTCAATCAGGAAATGTGGGCGTATCGCAGTCTGTGCTGGCGACTGTTGGACAATCCACGTTACCGATGGCTCAACGACTATGAAAACTTTGTAATGCAGGGCTACATCGAGGCGCCAGACGGCTTTGATTCCCTGCCCGCCTTCCTTTCGCGACTTCAGATGGATTTGAGAGCACTGCACGGAGGGAATACCGCTCCCCTTGATCAGTCTTTAAGAGGAGGAACCCAGACCCACGGCAACCTTTTCGACACAGACCTTGAGACCGTTCAGGCACTTAAGCAACAAGTCCGAAAGTTTGTGTCCCGTTACATTGAGAGCCTACCGAACGATGATGAGCACCCCCTGTTATCCAGAAAGACCGATGGGTTCAATTTTGGTGGCTCTTGGTCTGTCGAGCTGTCCAGCAAGGGTTTTCATGTTAATCACGTACATTCAAACGGTTGGATCAGTTCGGCATTCTATGTCGATGTTCCGTCAGAGATCGGCCGGGACGGTGACACCCATGAGGGATGGATCAAGTTTGGCGAAAGCGGCCTCAATCTGGGTTCTGAAAGGGAGTGCATTGAGAAAATCGTTCAGCCCCAGCCGGGACTTTTGGTGTTGTTCCCATCCTATATGTGGCACGGAACTGTGCCTTTTTCCGGAGGAAGCACCCGTTTGACCGCACCATTTGACATTGTGCCTGCGCAATCATGAATGGCCGCTGGCTTGAAGGCGGAGGTGCGGCACCCAATGCACTAGTCTTTATTTTTTCCAAAAGCGAAATCGGTCAGGATGGATTGGATTGTTTTGGAGTCTGATGGGTTGGCCAAGGATTGCAAACCCATGTCTGCAATTTCCTTGGATACTGTTACACCACGCCGTTCTTCCAGCAACGCCCGCTCATAACCGGCCGTAAACTCCGGATGCGCCTGAAAAGTGAGAACCCGGTCGCCATATTTTAACGCTGCAATTGGACAAAAAGAAGAGCTGGCAATAACTTCAGCTTCTGCAGGGGCCTCAATGACCTGATCCTGATGCCAGACATAAAGAGCAATGTCCCGGACGCGACCATCTTCATCTCGCAGCTCGTAGTTCATCAGGCCAACGCCGAGTCCCTTGCTGCTTTTCTCAACTCGCCCTCCCAGCGCCTGCGCAATGATCTGGTGCCCAAAACAGACACCAACCATTTTCTTGCCCGCTTGATAAACGTCGCGAATTAGCGCCTCCAGAGGCGCAATCCAAGCATGGTTTTCATAGACACCAAACTTGGAACCCGTCACGACAAAGATGTCATATGCGTCCTCTGATGCAGGCATATGGTTGTCAAACACCCTGAAACTGTCAGCTTCGTCGGCCGAAAGGCCAAGCATTCTTTTGCACATCTCGTCATAGTCACCAAACTCGTCGCGAGCTGAATCGATTGCTTCTCCGCATTGCAATATTGCCACTCTAGACATGGGATAGAGTCCTGCCAGTTTTCTTCATATTGATGCTCTGTTCAGCGCACGGGATAACCACGTCCATATGGTTTTCAATTCAGCGTCTTTGTCAAGCGCAGGCAAGGACCTATAGCGACCGAAATCGGATTGTTTGAAATCACCAAAGGATGTTGTGATATCGCTACCACGCCAACCATAAACACAGAAATTGCCTATTCTCAGGCTCCCGCCGGCATTTTTTGGGCAATCCACGATCGTTCAGGGCGCTAATCCCTTTGCAGCATAAGACAATAAAATCCAATTTTTGTGATCACTTTATGTTCAATAATTGGACTCAAATATCTGCGAAGGCTACCGTTATTGATGGGAGATAGAGGGTTGATGTTTCATAATCTGCTGCGCGCCGTACAGTGGTCGCTTCAAAGAAACACAATACCATCACGGCTAACAGCCAAGTTTTGAATCCCAAAGGCAGGCAAACAAAGAAAATTGTGAGAACAAAATGACTCTGGATCAAGGCAACACCAATGCGGCTTCCAAGGCAAAAAACGCCAGATCGACAGATGACATCCAGGCGCTGGATAACGCCCACCATTTGCACCCGTTTACAGTCCATCACGAACTGCGGGACCGAAATCCACGCGTCATCAGTCGCGGCAAAGGCGTATATCTCTGGGACGACGAAGGAAACCGCATTATAGACGGAATGGCGGGCCTCTGGTGTACCCAGATTGGCTACGGCGTTGAAGAACTGGCAGGTGTCGCAAGTGACGCCATCAAGTCGCTCAGCTATTATAATACGTTTTTTCAGACTACCACGCCCGCAGTGGCGGAACTGGGTGAGCTGGTCGCCTCCAAAACCCCGCCAGGCCTGGACCAGATGTTTTTCGCCGGCTCCGGCTCTGAGGCTAACGATTCAGCCATTAAACTGATCAAATATTATTGGAACCTGAAAGGCAAACCGAACAAAAAGGCGATTATCAGCCGCGAGCGCTCCTATCATGGGACAACCATGGGCGCCGCCAGCCTCACTGGTCTTCCCTTTATGCATGATATCTTTGACCTGCCTTTGCCCGGCATCCACCACATCGGCCCGACACCTCACTATTACGAGTATGCTGAAGACGGAGAATCTGAAGAAGCTTTTGCAAACAGGTGCGCTCAAGCGCTTGAAGACAAAATCCAGGAGCTTGGCCCAGAAAACGTCGCTGCCTTCATTGGCGAACCTGTGATGGGTGCTGGTGGACTGATGATCCCGCCCAAGGGATATTGGCAGCAAATCGAGGCCATCTGCCGAAAATACGATGTGTTGTTGTGGTCAGATGAAGTGATTTGTGGGTTTGGGCGCACTGGATCCTGGTTCGGCTGTCAAACCTATGGCTTCACTCCGGACATAATGACCATGGCCAAAGGCATGTCGAGCGGCTATGTGCCGATCTCCGCCGTTGCCCTAAACGATGAAATCGCCAACACAATTGTAGCAGCAGACAGCGAAATGGCTCACGGGTTCACCTATTCCGGTCACCCTGTGTGCTGTGCTGTCGCTGTGCGCAACATCCAGTTACTGGAAGAGTGGGAATTGATCGGCCGGCGCGGCGAGGAAACCTCCGCCCACTTCCAGACGCGCCTGGCTGAGATGGCAAACCACCCAATTGTCGGCCAAACACGCGGCGTAGGCATGCTGGGAGCGCTGGAACTTGTCAAAGATAAAGAGCACAAGACCAGATTTGTGCCCGAGGGTCTCGCCGGCGCCACCTGCCGCAACCAGTGTTTTGAAACAGGGGTAGTGATGCGTGCCGTTGGTGACACCATGTTCCTGTCACCACCACTTGTGATAACAAAAGATGAAATCGACGAGATGTTTGGGCTTATTCAAAAAAGTTTGGACCTGACTTTTCAGTCTTTAATGACCTAGATCAGCGACTATGGAGTTCCTGCCGGCAGCCACATAAAATGCTCTACAATTCCAGTGTGAGAACAGGTTCATGCCTTTCAACAATGAGAGTGGGTCCCAATGAAACTTCAGCTAACTTTCTTTTCGGCCGTTCTGCTCTCGGGTTGTGGCGGTTCACATGAATCAGCGGAAGGCCAGGATTTGGCGTGCGAAGCATTTGATAGCCCGCCCTTCACCCACATTGATGCGCCAGCAAATTCGGACTTTCAGACATTCTCTATAAGCACGACAGAGGTTACCAACGCCCAGTTCGCGGAATTTGTCGGGGCAACAGACTATGTGACTGACGCAGAGAAAACGCAAAGCGAACAAGGCGGTGGCGGTGCAATTTTTGTGGTTCCCCGATCACCCGTCGACCCGTGGTGGGTATATGCGAAAAACGCCAACTGGCGAGCACCTGATGGTGACGGCAAGTCTATAGAAGGCCGGGAAAATGAACCGGTTGTGCAGATATCTTACAATGACGCCATAGCCTACGCTCGTTGGGCTGGGGGTCGCCTCCCGACCGAGGCTGAGTGGGAATACGCTGCCGGCGCGGGAGCAAAGACGGAATACGCCTGGGGCACAACCAAAACCATTGATGGCAAAGAACAGGCGAATACCTGGCAAGGGTTTTTTCCTGTGGAAAACACCAAAAATGACGGTTTTCTGCGCCGTGCGCCTGTTGGCTGCTTTCCGCCCAACGCGTTCGGTCTCTTTGATATGATTGGCAATGTATGGGAATGGACCGCTTCGCCCGCCCATTCAGCCCGCCAGCATGAAAATATTATCAAGGGCGGTTCCTTCCTTTGTGCAGAGAATTTTTGCCGGAACTACACGGTTCCTGCCCGTGAGAAACACGAAACTGATTTTTCAACAAATCATATAGGATTCAGGATCGTAAAGTCGCCTCAGGGGTGAACATCGGTAGATCCTCACAGACGTTCAAAGCGCCATTGCACTCCTTTGTTTTTGGTTCAACTGCGAAGCCTGCAGTTGAACGGCGGTGCGCTAATCTGAACCGCCTCTTGCAGGAATTCTCCCGCATGCTTAACACCAAAAGCGAATCCGAGCTTGGCCAGGTGCAAACCCCGCTGCGTTTACGTTGGCGAGAAGCGCCTGCAGTCTATTCAAATCAATAGCCCTGCTGGCCCCTACTCCGACAAGGCTGATCGATTTCACCTATGTTTATTGCCCCAAGCGATCGAGCCAGTCCTTCACCGTTTCAACGTAGTTGCCCGGCAGCATGTGCTTGCTGTCAAAAGCATGGGTTTCAGGCGTGCGGCCAGCCGCCTCGATCAATTCCACGTTCTGCGCCTCGCTTGAGTATTCGTCCCGGTCAGCGGTAATCAGGAGCCATGGAATGGAAACGTCAGGGGCGAACTTAATGGGTGATACTTGTGGCACATTCCGAACGGCTGGCGGCACCATGGTGACCAGATGTGTAACCCGCCGGTCTTCTGCGGCCAGAAGCGTGCCCATCTGCGCGCCCATGCTATAACCAACGACCATAACTTGACTGGATTCAGGAAATTTCTTGAGGGTTTTGTCGAGCAGGAACCGATAGTCCTTCACCGTGTTCATTATCATGGTTTCATAGGCTTCGGTGTCACCTTTGCGGGCGGCCATCACATACTCAATCGGTTTCCTGTCGACAATCCGAGCACCGTGTGCGCGGGCGTCAAGGGCAACGACACGGTAGCCGCGCTTGATCAGTTCCGCTGTCACATCGTCCCCGTACATCAGATTATCTTCGGCCAGCCAGTATAAACTTGAACCCATCAGTCCGTGCATCAGCACCGCCAGCGGGGCATCGTTTTTTGTGTCCGTGGTTTGATAGATAAAACCGGTGATGCGGTTGCCGTCCGGTGCGTCATATCCCAACTGCTGCACATACGTGCAAGCGAAACTGGTGCTGCTCGTGACCAACACCGCCACAACGGCAACTATCATTTTTCTTAAGTTTCTTTTCATGAATCAGGTCTCCTTTTCAGGAGCCTTTTTAGAGAAGCAAACGTCAAACCACCGTCAAATGCAGGTCGCCAGCACAGGATGGTTTGGGCACCGCTCTTATCTCCATAATAATTCGAGACGGCCAGTACGCGGCGTTAGAAATTCAGGCTTTCAACCGACTTTGAAATCACTGTATTGATGATGTTCGATGCAATCATGAATTCGATGCCGAGCAAGATATATGTCCCCGGCATCAAGCGCACCTTCTCCCAGTTCATCATGCCGTATTTCACAGCAGTGGTGAAATCCGCAAGATATTGACCAAAGCCACTTTCACCCGATACGGAAAGGCCGGAACCTGAGGGCTTTTGGACCTTCAATCGCCTTAGCTGGATCCAGCAGTTATTGCCGCATACCTGTGTAACAACGTGCGATATGATGCCATCAACCTGCACGACCAAATGGTTGAGGTTTTGGAAACAGACCTTGAGGGTACGTTGAAAGCTTATTCGAGCGTTCGGCTCAGTTTGCGACCAAGCCGTGAGTACACGACATACGACAATGGTTTTGGCCAATGTCTAATGTGAGCCGAGTGGTATGTTCGATATGCACCCAAATTTGCATACGCCCATACCACTGCCTCCAGGGGCTCACATTTCGATCGTCATTTAAAAAGTCTTGGTGATGGTCACGCCATACGTTCTTGGCGCCTGATAACGTGGCTGACTGCTATCATCAATAACCGACAGATTACTGAACGCTGTAGGACCATCATAAAAGGTAAACCAGAAGTTTTGGCCATAAAGCACAATATTTTCATTTGTCAGATTTTGAACCCAAAGCTTGATGTCCCAGCCATCTGGCGTGACATAACCCGCGTTCATATTGATCAAGGCATCGGTCTCGCTGAAAAACTGTGGCGCGTCTTCAAGCTCCAGATTGAATCTTGAACGTCGCTGGAAATCAACATGTGCGTAAAGCCTCCCGTCATTCGACAGCTCTTTGCTGTAATCCAATGCGAACATGTAGGTATGCGGGATCGTACCCTGAGGCGGGGTACCATCAGCAATCTCTGCCTCTGGTGGAATGCCCGAAGAGGTCCCATCCTGATGGGAATACTGGGCACTCGCGGTCAACTCTTCAGTCACAGCAACTGTCAGGTCAACTTCAATACCACGCACCCGGGCACGCCCTGCATTGGTGGTCAGGCTCGAGGCCCCGGTGTTGACAAAGAATTGCAGGTCATCATACCGCGCATTGAATAGCGCAACATTTAACTGAGCGCGATCATCAAAGAAACGTGTTTTTGCGCCAACCTCATGGCTGAGAACAGTTTCCGGCGCAACCGCGGCGCCTGCCAAAACGGGGTCAGACTGCGCAGCATCAAAAACGCCGGAGCGGAAGCCCGTTGAGCGCATCGCATAGAACTGGAGGTCTGGTGTTGGCTGGTATTGAACACCAACGCGGTAAGTTATTTCATCCCAGCTGTCACGCGCAGCGATAGTCTGACCGACTTCAGCCACACCAGTGGAAGGGTCAATCACATCGGAAACAGGCGGATTCCAGAAGAAGTCAGGGTCACCACCAGTGATGGCGTCAAAGCGTTTGCGGTCATACGTGTAACGCAGGCCTGCGATAAATGTGACTTCCTCCGTGACATCATAATTGCCGTCAAGGAAGGCTGAGAATGACGTCGTTCGATTGCGTTCGTTGACAAAGAAACTATTGGGCGTGAAAAGCTCCGGCAAGTTCGAGATACACGCTGGATTTACAACACCGTTGTTAAAATCGTCGCCCGTCTGATCTGGGCAGAATGTAATGGCCTGGAAAGCACCGCCAAAGGTGTTTTCTTCCCACGTTGTCGTGGCTGCGAGATTGCGGCGTTCGTCGGAGTAGAAAAAGAATGCACCGCCGACAAAGTTGAGGGGGCCTTCGAAATCGGACGTGTAGCGCAATTCCTGGCTGAACGCTTCTATGTCACGTGGATCTGCAATGGAAAACGCCTGGATCGGCACCCCAGCCAGAGAATTTTCATCCTCATCCGAGATGTAATTGCGATAGCTTGTGATGGACAACAGCTCTGCATTACCCAAGTCTTTGGCGACCCTCAGATTACCGGTCCACTGCTCACTATCAAATCGGCCGTCGTTAAAACTCTGAACCACACGCGGGTCGTCATCCGGTACGAAACCTATGTCGATGAGTTCCTGATTGGTGATGGGCACGTCGTTGAAGATTGCATCTCGTGCGACCCCAGTTTCACCTGCACGTGAGAAACCCAGTGTCGCCATAACCTCCAACGTATCCGTCGGTTCCCACAACAGTTTCCCTCTGAAAGAGGAGCGATCTGTATCATCAACGCGATTGCCAGTGGTTAAGTTGAGCGACGTTCCTGACCGGTCGCGTGATGAAAATGCCACAAGCGCTGACAGGTTGTCTGTAATAGGCCCGGTGACCAGTCCACGAAACTCCAGGGCATTATAATTGCCCACCGTTGCTGAAACTTTCGCCTCAAACTCCTTACCTGGTCGACGTGTGACGACATTGATAGACCCGCCTGTTGTATTCCGGCCAAACAGTGTTCCTTGGGGCCCGCGCAATACCTCGATACGCTCGACATCAAACAGATCTATTTCAAAATCGCCGGCACCGCCGAAGTACTGGTCATCAATAAAGAGGCCAACGGCTTGCTCTGCCCCCGCGGATGCAAGCGACGAAGAGCCACCTCGCAACGAGGGGTTCAAGCGTGATTTGGAGAAGGAGTTAATGGAAAAACCCGGGACATTTACGCTAAGAGACGTAAAATCCTGGATACGTAACCGCTCTACCTTCCGGTTGGAAAAAGCATTGATTGCGATTGGTACGTCTTGCGTATTTTGAGCGCGCCGCTGCGCAGTGACAACAATTTCTTCTAAACTGAACTCGTTTCCAGCGGCTTCGACCTCATCTCCGACTTGCGCCTGCGCAGGTACGGCAGCACACAGAATGGCTACAACTGCGGCAATTGATATACCGCCGTTAAAATCGCTGCGAAATCTATTTATGTTACTTAACGTGTCCACATGTCCCTCCCCGACTTGACTAAACGTGGATCTAAAGCAGATCTATTGGTTATCTTTTCCCTATTAATATACTTTTATTCTTCTATTGATCTACTTTTGATATGGAATAAATGTCAATTGATTTTTTGACCGCTTCCAGCATTCACCCCGTAGCAGCACGCAATTGAAGTTCAGTTTTTGGGATCCAAGCGCACGAACTTGCTCACTTTTTTCTATCCGCGCGGCAGTTCACATGACGGCAAAGATTTTGCTAATATAAAGGAACATGCATAAAGCCAAATCGCCACATTGTGGAGTTGAGTCGCGCTCGCGCCGAGTTGTCCATGACTGCAAGCAGCCACCACGAAGCAATCGCTGAGCACCACAACGCGAAAAGAAAGAGTGAGCAGGTATGTTGGGGAACTTAGCGTGTCACATGCGAGCTGGTGCAAGCAAGTTAGCGCCTACATGCTTCAGGTGTGCTGTCAGCGCCTCAGCCAAGCGATCCGCGTCTCTGGCTGCAAACGCTTCAACTATCTCGCTGTGCTCAATGTGATAAGCGTCTTTGATCTCTTGACTTAAAGACGCCAATTTCATGGTTCTCCACTCTGATCGGCTTCTTATAGTATTGATATCAATATAAATTTTCTTATAGAGTTCGTTTCGGGAAGCGTTGATTATCGTCCAGTGCAACTCTGCGTCCAGCTTTTCATGTTCCTCAAAATCATCCGCATTCGCCAGCTGCTCCAAACACCATTTCGCCTTCCGAATGTCCGCCGGGGACGCGCGAACAACTGCCAGGCGGGCAATGGCAGGCTCAAGTGTGAGTCGCGCCTCCATAACGTCGGCGGGACCACAGAGAGCATAGCCATCATCGCTCTCGTCAGATGCCTCCTGCTTTGGCCCAGCTACAAACGTTCCCCTGCCCACGTGGCGCTCTATTATACCATCAGCCTCAAGCGCAGACATCGCCTTGCGGACCGTGTTGCGAGCAGCCTGGAACTGGCGCACAAGCGCCTCCTCCGTCGGCAATCGGTCGCCAGCGTTCCATTCCTTGTTTTCAATTTTTTCTGCAATCGCGTGGCGAATAAGCTCGGTTTGTTGCCGAGAAACCTCACGTACGTTGCGGCGTGGTTGCTGCATTGCTTCTATGGAACTCCCCAATTGCTTCAGAAGGGCCAGCAGCTCTCCTGATAGCTTTCACATGTCCTGAATTTATTTGTACCCTTATTTACATTGCAAACCAATACACTATCTAATTCTGATATAAAACATATTAAAATGTTATTGATTTGCTTTTTGTTTGGCATATAGTCTCCTCAATCTAATGTTCTTGCAGGGGAAGGCGCATGGCCAAATATGTTTGCTATTCGAACGGATCCGAACGCTGTTTGGGCCGCCTTTATGATGAAAAGGTCGTACCAATTGCTTCACCGATTGGTTTGCCGGGTGAAGATCAAATGATATCTTTGATCCGCTCTGGTACCACACCAACAGAAACAGCTGCTGCGATTCCCCTAAGTGACATTCAATTATGCGCACCAATCCACCAGCCTAGCAAAAACGTTATTTGCATTGGTCTGAATTACCACGCGCACGCAGACGAGTTTTCATCAAGCGGCTATGACACCACTACAAAAGCGGACCAACCCGTACCCAGCCACCCAATCGTATTCACCAAGGCCCCTGGCAGCCTGACAGGGGCACGTGATGATGTGAATGTGCCATGGGGCCACACTAATGAGGTCGACTATGAAGCAGAGTTGGCCGTCATTATCGGAAAAGGTGGACGCCACATCCAAAAGGAAGACGCCTACAACCATGTCTTCGGCTATAGCGTCATCAACGATGTGACAGCCCGCGACCTTCAGCGAGATCACAAACAATGGTTTCTCGGCAAATCGATCGACAGCTTCGGCCCCATGGGCCCTGCTATTGTCACAGCTGATGAAATTGATCCGGAGGACCTCGAATTAAAGTGCTGGGTTAACGGCGAGCTCCGACAAAGCTCGAACACACGCGACCTGATTTTCGACATCCCCACACTTATATCCACCATCTCTGCCAGTATGGAGCTTTCTCCGGGCGATATTATCGCTACGGGCACACCAAAAGGCGTTGGTATCGGCTTTGCGCCGCCCCGCTTCCTAAATTCCGGGGATGTCGTGCGGGTCGAAATCTCGTCCATCGGCGCCATAGAAAACACGATTCGATGACCGTGTCATTATGCGAAACAGGTCATATTCAAAGCAAAATTCTTAATTGGGGACATCAACATGTCAGTTCATTCCATCAACAATCACGATATCTTTGTCGATCGCTTTGGAAACGGTGTGCCGGTACTCGCCATCCACGGTCTGGGCGGTTCTTCAAATTTCTGGTGGCCGCTGCACTCGGCGTTACCGAACGCACTAGAGATAACAGCACCCGATATGCCCTCCTCTGGTCGGTCTACCAACGATCCGGCGCTTTCGATCGGCAGCCTAGCAAACGACATGTTGTCTCTGATGGATGCACTCGGTTTGGAACACGCCCATTTGCTGGGCCACTCCATGGGCACAATAGTTTGCCAGCATATCGCAGCCCGCGCGCCTGAACGCGTATTGTCGCTTGCCCTCTTGGGGCCATTGGCAGAACCACCTGCGCCTGCCCGCCCCAATATTGCTGGCCGCGCAGAACTCGCCCGCACACAGGGCATGCAGCCGATCAGCAATGCCATCATAGACGCGGCGCTGTCAGACAAAACAAAGGCGGAGAAGCCCGTCACAACCGCCTTCATACGGGAGCTCGTCGCCGCGCAGGATGCTGAGGGATATGCGCTCAGCTGCATCGCGCTGGCAGAGGCTCAGGCGGCAGATGTCTCTGACCTGACATGCCCAACAATGCTGATTACCGGTGATGAGGATAAAGTGGCGCCGCCAACCAATGTAGAAGCACTGGCAACCAGCTTTGGGTCAACTGTATCGCCTATTGTGCTAAAAGACTGTGGCCATTGGACACTTCTGGAGCAACCACAATCCACTATTGATCATCTAAAAAACTTTTACGGCGTCTAGCTGACACCGTCTTCTATAGGGAGAGATATGGCCATGTCGATCAAACTTGAAAATGTCATGATTTTGGATGGAACCGGCGCAGACCCCTTCAAAGGAGCCGTTCTTGTTGAAGGAAACCGGATCACCAAAGTGATAAAAAACGGGGCGACCAATGGCGCCGCAGCAGATCAGACAATTGACGGCGGCGGCATGACATTGATGCCAGGCATGATTGACGCTCATCTGCACCTGTCCTGGAACAATATGGCGACATTGGAAGAAATTTGCTACATGCCCGTAGAAGAGCACACGCTGTTTGCGGCGGGTTCCGCAAAGCAACTACTGGATGCCGGTTTTACCAGTGGTGTCGGCGCGGCGGCGGCAAAGCCGCGGCTGGATGTGGTCATTCGAAACGCGATTGCGGAGGGGAAAATTCCCGGCCCGCGCTACCTGGCGGCCAGTCAGGAAATTGCTACGCGCGGCGGCCTCGGCGATACCACGCCGGTCCATATTGATAATCAGGATCTTTCTTTTGGTTGGGTAATTGACGGGCCTGAAGAAATGCGCGCGGCTGTCCGCATGTTTTTCAAGTTTGGCTGTGATGTGATCAAACTCAACTTGTCGGGGGAATACATTTCAAATGTCGATGCCGAAGAGACGGTGATTTCCGAAGAGGAGGTTGCCATGGCAGCAGCAGAAGTTCATCGCCGGCATCGAACCATGGCTGCGCATGCGCGCTCGGCTGACTCGGTTAAAATGTGTCTGAAATATGGAATCAAGCACATTTACCATGCCTCTTTCGCGGATGAAGAGGCGATTGATGCACTGGCGAATACCAATGATCAATTTTTTGTTGCCCCCGGCTTGGCCTGGCTAATTCAAACCGCCCGGGGCGCATCTGATTATGGCATCCTGCCTGGCTCGCCCTTGGCGGAGCAATATGAATATGAGCTCAAACACGCCGTTCATGCGATGAAAGAAATGTATGCGCGCGGCATTCCAATTTTGCCCGGCGGAGACTATGGTTTTGCTTGGACCCCCCACGGCACTAACGCAAAGGATTTGGAGTATTTCGTCGACATGATCGGCATGTCCCCTATGGACGCTATCATTTCTGCAACGAAATACGGCGGCGAAATGATGCAGCGACCGGGTGAGCTCGGCACCATCAGCGAAGGCTGGCTTGCCGACTTGCTATTGGTGGACGGCGATCCGTTGAGCGATATTAGTATTTTGCAAGACCACGATCGACTGAAACTAATCATGCAAGATGGACAGATTGCGAAGCGCCATTCTGCAATATAGCAGTTCAAACCTGCTTCGTAGCCCATATACGTAAAAAAGGGTCCCGTTGGGGAGCGTTGAATTGGTTTTGGGAGCAAAAATTGAACCTGCGGCCTCTAGGTTACGAGCTCGATTGGTATGGCATTAAGGCATTGAAATATAATAATAAAGAATTTCACTGGAAATTTTTGTGTGTAATTTTAAGCGAGTCTTTTGATTTACAAAACTCATTTTAAGCCGTTTTAGACGGCCAGCCCACTCATTTGGGCCTTCGACCCTACCAAAACTCAAAATTACCAAAATCTACTTTGAACGACACTTTAGTGGCTTCACATGGAACCACTATAATGTCTGCCTTTGCCACTGACAGCCGCGTCGGAGGGCATACCCAAAGACCAGGCACCATCGACCACGATCCATCGAGTTCCCTGGCTAAGTTTGGCCCACCCCTAATCATCCCGATGGTCGAGCATTAGCCCGCATCAACTATTTGAAGTCCCGCCCATTTATAAATTTTTGAGGTGATAATAAAGAACCGCAGTTTTTTCATGCTTCTGCCTCCCGCTTGAGCGGTTGAGATGTGTGGTTAGCTTGACGAAGGTGGAGCAGGTAAAAAAGTGCAGGGATTACAATGACAGTCAAAACGATGGCGCTAGCCATACCACCAACCATCGGGGCTGCGATACGGCGCATTACCTCAGAGCCCGTGCCGCTTCCAAGCATGATGGGCAACAGCCCGGCAAAGATGGTAATGACTGTCATCACAATGGGCCGAAGCCGCATCAAGGCGCCTTCAATCACGGCCGCACGCACATCGGTCAGCGAAATACCTCCGTCAAAGGACTGCTTCTCCTTGAGGGCCTCATTCAAGAACATAATCATGAC
Organism: uncultured Kordiimonas sp.; assembly: GCA_947500295.1. GTDB lineage: Bacteria > Pseudomonadota > Alphaproteobacteria > Sphingomonadales > Kordiimonadaceae > Kordiimonas. The sequence continues at coordinate 69,410 of CANMRM010000006.1, read as the reverse complement.
GACGGCCAGTTCCACAGCAACACCCGCGAGGGCAATGAAGCCGACCGCCACGGCAATCGACAAATTGTAATCGAGCAGATAAAGCAACCAAACACCGCCACTGAGTGCTAGCGGCAAACTTAGTAGAACAAGGGCAACGTCCTGAGCCCGCCTGAAAGCGAGGAAAAGGATCATGACGATCAGCGCAATAGTGAAAGGCACTATGAGTTTTAAACGGTCTTTGGCCCGTTCCATAAACTCAAACTGGCCTGACCAAGTCAGGGAATACCCCGCAGGTAAATCAAGCGACGCATTGACCACCCGCTGCGCCTGCCTGACGTAAGTTCCGATATCGCTTGTGGTAACATCCACATAAACCCAACCGTTGGGACGCGCATTTTCGCTTCGGATCATGCCTGGGCCATCTGCCACCACGATGGTTGTCATATCTCCCAGCCGCACATGAGCGCCTGTTTTGGTCACAAGCGGCAAGTTACGCAAGGCGTCAGGAGAATTACGAGAATCACGTGGGAAGCGCACATTTATCGGGTAGCGTTCGCGGCCTTCTATCGTTTCCGCCACCTGCATGCCACCGATAGCAGACCGGACAATTTCGTGCACGTCAGCGATATTCATACCGTATCGCGCTGCAGCATCACGGCGAATATCAATATCAATGTAGCGGCCACCAACTACCCGTTCAGAGTAAACAGAAGCTGTATCTGGCACGTTTGAAAGAATTCTTTCCAGGTCCTCACCGATCATAGAAATCTGCGCTAAATCGGGCCCGGCGATCTTGACGCCAATCGGCGTTTTGATGCCGGTTGCCAGCATGTCGATACGCCCTTTGATTGGCATAACCCAAGCGTTGGTCAAACCTGGCACCTGAACAGACGCGTCCAGCTCTTGCTTGATTTTCTCCAGCGTCATACCCTCGCGCCACTCGCCGCGGGGTTTCAAGCGAACGGTTGTTTCGATCATTGTTAGAGGTGCAGGGTCAGTAGCAGTACCTGCACGCCCTGCCTTGCCGTAGGCGGATTCAACTTCTGGCACTGTCATGATCATGCGATCCGTCTGCTGCAACAACTGTCTTGCTTTTCCGATTGAGATACCCGGGAATGCGCTCGGCATATATAGGAAATCACCCTCCGCAAGTTCAGGCATAAATTCGCTACCGAGTTTACCGGCTGGGTAAATCGCGGTCGCGGCAATGGCTGCGGCGAGGAATACTGCAAATTTTGGAAACCTCAGCGTTGCGTTCAATAAAGGGCGGTACAACAGAGCAAGACCACGATTGAGCGGATTGCTGTGCTCGGGCTTTATTTTTCCGCGGATCAGATACCCCATCAGAACAGGCACCACCGTAATCGAAAGCAATGCCGCCGATGCCATGGCATAGGTTTTAGTGAATGCGAGCGGTTTGAACAACCGACCCTCCTGTGCTTCCAGTGCAAAAACAGGCATGAAACTCACGGTGATAATCAATAGAGAGAAAAAGAGTGCGGGCCCAACCGAACTTGTTGCCTCTCGGACGATACGCCAGCGATTCTCCTTGGTTATCGGCTCTTTCTCGATCCGTTTGTGTAGGGCTTCGATCATGACAATCGCGGCATCAACCATAGCGCCGATTGCAATTGCAATGCCCCCAAGCGACATAATATTTGCGTTTAGGCCCTGAAGGTTGAGGACAACAAACGCTGCTAAAATGCCGAGTGGCAAGGAAAGAATGATCACAAGAGAAGACCGCACGTGCAACAGAAAGATCATGCATACCAGTGAGACCACAATAAACTCTTCCACGAGTTTGCCTTGCAAGGTCTCAATCGCACGTTCAATAAGGCTGGACCGATCGTAGACTTCAAATATTTCAACTCCCTCTGGAAGACTGCGCTCCAGCTCCGCCAGCTTGTCTTTGACAGCACCAATCGTAGCCATGGCATTTTCGCCGTAGCGCATGATGATCACGCCGCCAACGGCCTCACCATCACCGTTCAGGTCAGTAACGCCACGCCTCATTTGCGGGCCTTCGGTTACAGTTGCAACATCTCGAAGCAGCAACGGCGTCCCTTCGCGCGAGCCTCGGATGGGAAGGTCGCGGATGGTCTCCAGGTCCTCGATATAGCCCCGTGCCCGGACCATGTATTCCGCCTCAGCCATTTCGATAACGCTACCGCCAGCTTCCATGGTACCGGCGCGGATGGCGTTTCGGACTTCGGCGAATGCCAAATTGAATTGGTGCAGGCGTACCGGATCAACGACAACCTGATATTGCCTGACCATACCACCTACCGTTGCTACTTCTGATACGCCCTCGACGCTCTGAAGTTCGTACTTCAGAAACCAATTTTGCAGGCTGGTCAAGTCGTCCAGACTATGCTGGCCACTACGGTCAATTAAAGCATATTGATAAACCCAGCCGACGCCAGTCGCGTCTGGGCCCAATTCAGGCACAGCTTCGGCTGGCAGGCTTCCACGAACCTGAGACAAAAATTCAAGCACTCGAGAGCGCGCCCAATACAGGTCCGTACCGTCTTCGAACAAAATGTAAACATAACTATCACCAAAGAAGCTGTATCCGCGCACGGTGGTTGCTTTGGGAACAGCCAGCATTGCCGTCGTCAGTGGGTAGGTGATTTGGTCTTCCACCACCTGAGGGGCTTGGCCTGCATAGCTTGTTTTGACGATTACCTGCACATCTGACAGGTCAGGAATGGCGTCCAATGGTGTCTGGCGAACGGCGAGTACGCCACCGATGACGACCAAAAATGCTACCAGAAGGACAAGCACTCGCTGGTTAATAGAGGCAGCAATCACAGCCTTAATCATGGCTACATACCCTCCATGCTGTCTGACATCACATGGATAACGGTGATCACATAGCCACCCGACGCCAGTTGCCCGACGCCAAAATGGACTCGAGAAGGAACAGGTATGTTTTCAAGTTCAACATCGTCAACGACCAACATGTCCATTGTCATAGCGGACAAGCCGATTTCAGGTATTACAGGGTGGCTGACATTGGCGACACGACTTTCGGGATCAACTGAGTTGATTGTGCCTACCGCAAAAGCTGCAGTTTCGGGGGCTTCTGCCGCATCCTTGCCGACCATTCTCAGCTCGGCACCGATGAAACTGCTTTCGCTGTCGAGCATAAACTGTCCGCTGATGACGACCTGTTCGCCTTCCTCCAGGCCTGCTTTAATCACCGTGCGTCCTGATGATGTTGCACCGAGCTCTACTTCCGCAGCCTGGAATTGTCCGTCGCCATAGTCGACGATGACTCGATTGCTACTGCCAAGCCGAATTATGGCGGTATCCGGCACCGTGAGCTGTCTGCTGGACTTTGACCTCAATCGCGCCTCATAAAACTGACCTGCCCTTAGCTTGCCGTCTTCGTTGGGGACAACGATACGTGCCCGCACGGTCTGGTGCATCGGATCAAGCTCCGGATAAATATAGTCTACAGTACCTTCACCGCTGTAACCGACACCGCTTACTTCAACCGACTGCCCCACAAAAACATCGGGCGCCTGGCTTTCGAAAACGTCAGCGATTAACCAAACACTGCTGGCATCCGTGATCTCGAAAGCAACTGTATTTTTTGCAGCCAGACTGCCTTCCCTGACACCAAGTTTGGTCACTACACCGGTGGCAGGGGAAGATATATTGACTGGTCTTGACCAATCGCCACTCTCGGCAGCGCTCTTAATCATCTGGTCATTGAGCCCAAGTGCATTCAGGCGACCACGGGCCAGAGCCTTCAACCGTTCGGAATTAGAGGACTGCGCCTGATCAAACTCAGCCAATGCACTGGCAATTTCCGGGGAATAAATTGAGAACAGGAGATCATTTTGCCGTACAGTTTCCCCAATGGCACGCACGGCAAGGCTTTCCACCCACCCTTCGCTGCGAATTTGCACCCGCATCACGCGGGTCTCGTCATACATAATGCGTCCGGTCGCATCGATGCGCGTTGCGAACTCTGAACGTTCGGCAGGGGCAGTTTTCACGCCCAAGCTTGCGAGAATATTCGGGCTAACAGAAAATCCAATGTCTTCGCCTCCGGGCTCTTCACCGACGAAAACGGGAATTAGATCCATACCCATTGGTGACTTGCCAGGCGTATCGCGTCGATAGTTGGGATCCATCGGGGCTACCCAGTATGCGACCTCTTTTTCTTTGCCGGCCGGGGGAGTGTCTAGTTGACGATCATTCCCTCCTCCGATCAGGAAATAGCCAACGGCGACACCAATAGCGAGTACAGCCAAGTTGCCAAGGATTGTTTTTGTTCGCGTTGCAGTGTGGGTCATGAGCGGCCTCCTGCGTAGTAATTCAATTGTGTTTGAGCGAGAGCGCGTTCAAGCCGGATAGCCTCGAGCTTTAGTCTGGCGTCCAATTCACTAAGATGCGTTCTGATAATTTCAGCAAAGTCAGCCGTGCCTGATGCGTAAGCATTTTCGGAGGCGTCGCTTGCTGACATGGCGCGTTGAAGGACAACAGTTTCGTAAAGCACTATACGGTCGGCCGATTTTTGCCAAACTGCATGTGAAGCCCGAATGTTCTTGACCATTTCAAGTTCTTTGGCCTGGAGGCTGAGGCGGGCAGCCTGCCGGTTTTGTTTTGCAGCAGACAATCGCTTGTCCTGACGCTTGGCTGTAAAAATTGGCACATCAAGTGTAACCATTGCAGACGCGAAGTCGGCGCGGCCAGCGGCACGATAGCCATACCCTAAATCAACTCCCCAATTCGGCTTATAGCTTTCCTGTGCAAGCGATACCGAGTGCTCGGATGCTCGAATACGAGCCTGTTCCTGCAGCAACTCGGGATGGTCCATGATTCGTTGCTCGAGAATAGGTAGAGCTGCCGGCACTGTGACGTCACTGTAAGAACCAGAAACTGAGCGCCGCGCCGCTTCGACACCAATGTACCGCGAGAATAACGCGCGCAATGCCTCTTCGGTTTGGATGAGGCTCTGAAGCCGATCATCTATGATCGCAAGTTCAGCTTCCATAGCGAGAACTGCTTGAGCGGAAGATTGACCCGTTTCGTACCGTGAACTAAGCGCCCTCAGAAGTTCATTAAGCCTCTGCTTCTTATCCTTTACGACCAGTTGCGTCGCCTGCAGGTTTAAGAGCTTAAGCCAAAGGTTTTCGATTTCCATGGTCAGTATCAAAGCCCGCGCTGCAGCCATCTGGTCCAGCACCTCACCGTTTGCTTCCCCTCTTGCTCGTTGAAATCGCCTGCGGCCTGCAGTTGGTATGGTTTGGTGCACGCCAAACTGCAGTTGAGTCATTGGTTCTTGGTTAAAGTTGAAAGTGTCGGTGGCAAGGTTGGCGATGCCAAACCGCACACGCGGGTCTGGTAGCTGCGCGTCTGCCTCCGCTGTTTCTCGCTGACTTTGAGCCTGAGCCCGAAATTGACTAACACTCGGGTCATCTTGGGTTACGGCAAGGTCGATCGCGTCGGCCAGAGTTAATACTTGATCTGAGGCTTGTGTTTGCACACACACCATTACGGCAAGGGCGGCGCCCCCAAAAGGATGTAGAATCCTGAACATATCCATTTCCAATAGTCAAAAGCAGCAGGCGGCAGGTGCAGCAGGGCAACCAACCGTTGTCGTTCGAAAACTATTCAGGAAATGGGCGGTGGCTTAAGAATACCGGATAATAATCCAGCCGGGCTGATACCATCCAATTCGGGATCGGACGGGCCGTGATCATGTGACTGGGCATGCGCAGCAACGCCTACTTCAAGCACTGAAATCGACATACAGGGGCAACTGCAGGCCTCGACCTCGCAGCAACCCATGTCTTCGTCACCGGCCTCTTGCGCATCTTGCTGCGCGCAGTGATCCATGGCAGCGTCCATACCTTTTACAATTTCGGCTGACATAGCGTTTTGCGGCATAGGTAGTGCGCTTGACGAAAAGGCAAAAGCAATCATGGCAGCGCACACCAGTAGCGCGCGCGTAAAGGCTGAAACCATGTTGCCTTGTCTTTTCATACCTACAGTTGTTCCCAATTCCGCATGCGCCGTCAAGGCCTTCTGGTACACTAATCCGTTACACGTTGTTCATCAAACAAGCGATTGCAAGAACTTGTGGCAATGTCATCAAGGGCAAAAACAGAGCGAACTTCAGCGATTTTTCCGTTTCTTTGAGGATCATGATCTCGATATAGTCAATTGAAACACCGGTCATGAAAAATTAGTAACTGGTGCTGCTCGTGACCAACACCACCGCAACGGCAACTATCATTTTTCTTAAGTTTCTTTTCATGAATCAGGTCTCCTTTTCAGGAGCCTTTTTAGAGAAGCAAACGTCAAACCACCGTCAAATGCGCTGATGCTCTGACAAGGCGACGACGACACGGCCCTCTCCTTGGCGTAGTTTCTGCTGCATTTCTGTTGTCATGAAGCGTTTCCGGATATCACCACATGATTAAGACAGAACCTAGCCTTGAAGCAGAACCTAACATAGGCACCTCAAGCCGTTCTAACATTGGCCAGAAAATCATCAACGGCGAATGACATGCTGCGGGCATGTTCCGAAAGCGCGCCTGCAACGGTAAGCACCTCTTCCGCACCACTTCCAGTTTCGTTCGCTGAAGAACTAACGTTTGCAATGTTTGATGTCACTTCCTGAGTGCCGGCTGCGGCTTCCTGAACGCTACGCGATATCTCGCCTGTTGCAGATGATTGCTGATCCACAGAATCGGAAATTGTCGTCGCAATTTCATTCATTTCATCAATAACCCTGCGAATGCTATCGATAGCGCTTACAGTGCTTTCACTTTCCCTTTGGATGCTACCAATCTGTGCAGAAATATCCTCTGTGGCTTTGGCTGTTTGACTAGCCAGCGATTTTACCTCAGAGGCAACAACGGCAAAGCCTTTGCCGCTTTCACCCGCCCGGGCGGCCTCTATCGTGGCATTCAGTGCCAGCAAATTGGTTTGCTCGGCTATGTCACTGATCAAATCAACCACATCGCCAATCTTTTGTGCGGCGGCGGCAAGACTTTGCACGGTTGATGTACTTTTCTCGACTTCATTTACTGCCGACGACGCAATCTGGCTGGACTGGCCTACTTGCCTGCCAATTTCCTCGATCGAGGCGGCGAGTTCTTCAGCCGCTGACGCAACGGTTTGAACATTCACGGTCGCTTCTTCAGATGCCGCCGCAACAGCATTTGAACGCTCGCCTGTTTCCTGAGCATTCGAAGCCATGCCTTTCGCTGTAGCCTGCATCTGCTCTGCAGATGTGGATACTTGGCTGACAACACTTTTCACATTTTGCTCGAATTTGTTGGCGAGTTCAGCCATCGCATTGCGTTTTTCTTCTGCGGCCATTGCCTCTGCCTTGGCCTTTTCATCTGCACGACGCTGTTCCTCCAGCTGCTCCTTCTCCTGTGCCTGCTTTTCTGCTTCGGCTTTTTCCGCCTGAATTCGGTCTATCTCAATGGCGTTTTGCCTGAAGACTTCAACCGCACGTGCCATTTCACCTACTTCGTCTTCACGATGTGTCGCCGGGACGGCCGACTCCTTGTCGCCGTCGGCGAGCTTGCCCATAGCCGTAGTCAACAAGAGGACAGGGGAAGAAATAAGGCGGCCGATTTGAACCGCGAAGAAGCCACCAACAGCAATGGCAATGACAGAGAATATCGCGGCAAATATCTCGGAGTTCTGCATGCTACTGACCGCGCGTGGGCCCAGCTCATCTTGTCGCGCTTTGTTGCTCAGCTTAATTTGCTCCAGGCTGTCAGCAATCTGTGGCCCGATGACATCCAACTGGCCTTTGATTACTCCATTACGCTCAAAAATAACACCGGTCACATCACTGAATGCGCCCGAGTACCGCTGAGCGTTGTCAACGAGTTCCTGCGCCAGGTCTCTGCGGGTGGGGTTTTGAAGCGCCTCAAACATTTCCTGAGCGTTGTTGCCAAATGCCTCCAGTTCGGCGGAGGCACGATCAGCGCTGGCTTGTTGGTTGTCGACCAAAAAGCGATTTGCATACAAACGGGCAAGCAACAGATTTCTGAGGGTCTTACCTGCCATGAAACTTGCTTCCGGGTCACCGTCTTCGTATGCGCTCTCCATTATGCGGGTGAGGTTCCTCTCTGCTGCTGGTCCAAGCGTGTTCATCTCGTCCACCAGATTATTTCGCCGGGAGCGAAATGCGACGATTTGCTCAAACCCTGCAAGATAAGAGGCCAGCTTTAATGATGCATCATCAAGCGAGCTTACGTCTTCCCCTACATCATAATATTGCGCTGCCTGTTGAAACAATTCATTGCTGGATTTTATCAGGTCTTGGGTGGCGGCCAATCTTTCGTGAACCATGTTTTCCGCGGCATCACTACCACTCAAAATGTATTCCTTTGCGCCCAACCTCACCAAAAGCAGATTGGCCTGAACGCGCCCGAGTTCATTTGTCTGGCGGGCTGTTGCTCTGTATTCGGTGAAATTGCCAAGCGCCCCATATAAGCCAAAAAAAGCTATCGAACTCACTGCAACAAGGAAAAGCAGGACAACCCCAAATCCGACACCAACTTTTTTCCCTACTTTGTAGCTGTCAAACCTGTCCTTCCACTTGGAGATAAAACCTGTTGGGGTCAGAGAAGAATTGGAAGCCTGTGTTGCAGGAGAAGGTGCGGTGTTTCTTGAGTTGGCCATAGAGGACGCCCTTAATATTAAGCAATTAATACCCCCATGGCATGACCCACCATTTGCCCATATATTTAAGGAATAATTAAAACAGCAGTTAACGTCCGAGCTGCAATGAATAATACAACTCAAGGAACATCTATTGCTACCAAAGCAAGCCTTTTCCCAGCATCCCTAATCAAGCAAGCCAATCCTATAGATCTTCATTTAAGCCAGAGAGCTGAGTCCCCCTAGTCGGACGGGTCTTTTGCGTTTGGTTGCGGGAGCAGGACTAGTCTCGCCAGGGGTTACGCCCTTTCCTCGTCCTTCCGCTTTACTTCATATGAACCTGCAGTCGGCAGGTTTTGAGCCTAATAGATAGATATCTAAACCATTGAAATATAGGGACGATAAGCTTCAACAAAATTAGTGTGATAGAAAATGTGCTAAATCTGGTTATTCAAAAACTCATGTTAAAGCTCTTCTGGTGGTTACCTTTTGGCTTTAGGCTCTCGAGCCTATAATGGAGGTTCGCACCATTTTTCTGATGTCAGCTCCGTCGAATCTCAGTGATTAATTTTGTGACCGCCAAAGATGGATTTTTCTGACCTGTTTGTTTCACAAGCAAATTTGGCTACTCCGATGCATGAGAACTTATGGTCTGATGGAGTGAGTATTATTGGACGAGCTTGACTGTGCCCCCAGATATTCTTCGCGGTATGCACTCGGTGTCCGGCCTGTACGGTTCTTGAAGGCGCGATTGAACGGGCGGAGAGATACATAGCCAGCTTCCATCGCAATAGTCAAAATAGGCACATGCCGTTCATTTATATCTGAAAGCCGATTTTTGGCCTCATCAACCCGATAGTCATTGAGATACTGGGAGATATTCCTGTATCCAAGGTGACGGTTGATAAGTTTGCGCAGCCGATGCTCTTGTATTTTTATTGTGTCCGCTATCTTGGCAACGGTTAATCCTGGTTCACGGTACAAACCTGCTTCCATTTTCTCTTTCAGGATTGTCAAATTGTGTTTGTCAGCCGCCAAAAGCTCCGTATGTCCATCGGGCAACGTACCGTTGAATGACATGTCGGGAACTGAACTATCTCCGGCTTCAAATGGATACTTTTCTTGAGGACGTATGGAGTGAAACAGCAAAAAGCTGCTTCCAAAAAAGACGACGATCGATTCCAAGAGAGAGACATCGTCAACATATAGAGTATCGCTGATAAAAATACGATTCAGCGTGAATATCGCTGGTCCAAAAGTTATCAGGAACATAAACCAAATTCGAAACTTCCGTCGTTTTTCGAGCAAATCGCCAGATCGCTCGGTAAACACTTTATATAAAATGAAGACATATATTGTTGCCCGCATCACATAGGATGTGACCGCAAACACATCATGAGGAATGATATCTAACTGAAAAACGATTGATCTTATGCAATATATCCCCAGAACCAGCAGATATAGTGGACCTATTTTAAAGTTATCACTGAGCGCATTTATGCTGAATAGCCATGTTAAAACAACGACCAACCTGGAAGCAAATGCTACCAGATATCCAAAGGGGCCGAACAACGCATTCTCGTCATAGGCTGAGGTAATCAGAAAGCATATACAACTGATCATCGTAGCAATTGTTAAGTATGAATAGGCGAGTTTCGAATGGTTTCCTCGAGCCAGAAAAGCGACCCAAAATAGATTACTTATTGCTCCGAAACGGAACAGGTCATCAACAAACTCCATGGTCACCGAACGTCCCCCAATCGGATCTCAGACTGCCCTGCTCATCATCGTAAATTCAATTCACGATCGGAACAGAGTTCGTCCACAAGCGCGTATTTTAGAGGAAACCACGCTCGTCAAATATAGAAAACATGCGTCATTTTTAAAAAAACCTCGTCCAAATTCGAAACCGACGAGCTTCCGTAGAGTTTTCACCATACAGCGGCTTCGGGGCGGCGGTTCTCGTTACTCTCCAAGCACTTCCCGTAAACTACAGAGGGGAGCCGCCCTTTCTATAACAATTCGCTCATAAGTCTGAAGGTGTACCGGAAGAGCAATCAATAGATTTCGCAGATATTGGAAGCCTATCGACAGAGATCGGGGCTGTTGGGGTATTGGGGGATACACGGTGGGATACGACGAAAAAAAACTTGATGAATTTGCAGACAGCATTGTCACGGCACTTGATCTACCAAGAGCCTACTTCTTCTTTATCACGGAGTATCCACGCAGGGTCATTGCGATCGGGATAATCTTCATTCTGATCGCCGCTTCTTTTATTCCGTCCCTTGTCAAAGACACCACGGTTGACGCTTTTGTCCACCCAGAGAATGTGACGATTCAGTACAGAGATAAGGTGAAGGATTTATTTGGCTTGAAAGACCCTATTCTTATAGCGGTCACAGGCGACACTGAAAACGCTATTTATCAGCCCGCCTCCCTGAAAGCTGTACGGGAATTGACCGAAGCCATTTCAAGGATAGACAACATAGACCCTAACAAGGTGATGAGCCTCTCAACCGAGATGTCGATTAGGGGAACGGAAACCGACCTTTTTGTTGATCCCCTTATACCGGAAGGACCAATTACAGCCGAAAGTGCCCAAGTGACCCTTGAGCGCGTGACTAAAATGCCCCTCTATCTTGGCAATCTCGTTACAGATGATGGCTCGGCCACGCTGATTGTTGCCGAAGTCCTTGACCAGCGTATTGCAGGCCAAACTTATGAGGCAATTCTGGAATACGTGGATGGGCGTGCTCCAGAAAACTACGCTATTCATGTGGCTGGTGCTAGCGCGGTCGATGGCTATTTTTCCACTTACATAGACAAAGATTCGCGTCAAACCCTTCCATTCACACTGGTTGTCATCATTGTAATGATGTTCCTGGCATTTCGCACGCCGCGTAGTGTGGGTCTGCCGTTGTTTGTTATTGTGGGCACTGTGTCAGGCACGATCGGTACAATGGCTGCATTTGGCATTCCCTATTATGCTATCACTTCGGCCCTTCCTATAATACTGGTTGGCATTTCCGTAGCCGACAGCATCCATGTACTCACCTACTATTATACGGAGCAAAAAGCGCACCCAGAGCGAACGTCGCGCGAACTGGTGGTTAGCGCTTGTTCGCAGGTTTGGCGACCGCTGGTTTTGACGTCGCTGACAACAATGATTGGCTTTCTCGGCATCGCCATTACGGCAATCATGCCTCCCATGGTCTGGTTTTCGGTCTTTGCTTTTTTAGGTGTTTTCATCGCGCTTGTTTTGACCCTTACGATCTTGCCAGCAGCACTCTCGCTATGCAAACCGCTGCCATGTAAAGCAATTACGGAAGGGGAAAAAGGCGGTCTCGTTGCGAGGTGTTTGTCGCGGGTAAGCATACTTGCTATCGAACACCCAGCTTTGGTGAATGGAGCCGCGGTAATCACTATTGTCGTTGGGATGATAGGAGTTGGAAACCTGACCGTTGAACGAGAAGCGGTCAACAACTTCCGCGAAAACGAGCCAATCCGCATCGCCAACGCATTAATCAACGACCGCTTTAACGGCACAACATATCTGGACGTCGTTATTGAAGCGCCTGAAGAAGGCGGCCTTTACGAACCTGAAAACCTTCAAAAAATGGAAGCGCTGCAAAGCTTTCTTGAAAACCTACGTCACATCAAGGGGTCAGTATCGATTGTTGATTATCTTAAACAACTGAATAAGGCCCTCAATGCCGATGATCAGACCTACTATGTGGTGCCGGAGGACCGCGACCTCATAGAACAACTCTTTCTTGTGCACTCTGCAACCGGCGACCCGACAGATTTTGAAGAAGAAGTTGATCCAAGCTTTCAGACAGCTCTTATAAGGGCAACTCTGAACACAAGCCTTTATTCGGAAGTGAGCAGCACAGTGAAAACCGCTGAGGCGTACATTACGAGGACGTTTGCAGACGATAGTATCACAGCAACTTTAAGTGGGAGAGCGACGCTTGATCATAATTGGATATCCCCGCTGAAATCGGGCCATTTCAAATCACTGGGGGTATCAATCATTCTGATATGGATTGCGGCGGTATTTTTGTTCCGTTCAGTTCTCGCCGGAACAATCACGCTCGTACCAGTGGCAGTCGCTATTTTGATGATATATGCAGTAATGGGCAGCTTGGGCATATGGCTTGAGCCTGCAACGTCCATGTTTGCACCAATTGCAATCGGGGTCGGCGTTGATTTCTCGATCCATACGGTTGAGAAGATACGTTTATATACACGAAAGCAAGGCCTCAGCCTGCGTGAAGCTATGGAACGCATTGCATTCAGGTCAGGTCGCGCGCTGTTTTTTAACTTTGCCTCAATTTTCCTTGGATTTGGCGTGTTGCTGTTCAGCGAGCTACCTACTCTCAATCGGTTCGGTGGGTTAACAACAGTGGCCCTAGCGTCAGCCTATGTGATGGCTTTGATTGTTTTGCCAGCCCTCATTGCCACCTTGAATACTGAACGCGTTTTCAAACCAATGGGACGCCGCGCTGTGGCAGCAACGGCAACACTTCTGTTGGCCTCAATGACATTCATCCTGATGCCTAACGATGTTTGGGCCCAGGAAACACAGGAAGGTCGGGCACTTGCAGAGCGGATAGCCGCACGACCGGAGGCCGAAAATGTCGACCAGATAATCACAATGGTGTTGACGGACCGTAAAGGCAGAACAAAAGAGCGAACAGCGCGAATGCTGAGAAAGGTCGGAGAGGACCAGCGGCGTTCTATCATCGCATTTTCAAAACCTGCGAATATCAAAGATACAGCTTTCATGACACATGATTACAATGAAAGCACTAAAAGCGATAATCAGTGGCTGTATTTGCCTGCACTCAGACGCTCGCGCCGCATTTCAGCATCTGATCGCGGAGACTATTTTTTAGGCACGGACTTCACCTATGAGGATATTAAGGACAGCACCAAGTTTTCTCTGACAGATTATCATTTCTCAAGTGACGGCACAGAGGAAATAGGCGGCATTGCGTACACCGTCCTGACTCTCACTCCAGTGTCAGAGGCTATTGCAAAGGAGCTTGGTTACTCGAAGGTTCGAGTTGCTGTCGATGCTGAAAATGCCATGCCGGTGCAAGCGCAATACTGGGATGTGTCCGGCAACAGCCTTAAAACCATTCAGCTTCAGGACAGAATTGTTCAGGATGGTTTCTGGACAGTACAGACTATTATCGCCAGCAATCACAAAACCGGCCACAGAACAGAGTTCAGAATTTCAAACATTGATTACGCCCTTGATCTCTCACTTTCGACCTTTACGGAGCGCAAATTAAGGTCCGGGCTTTAAACAATGTATCATCGACCAATGGTGCTGGGAGCGCTGTTTTGGGCGCATGCTCCCAACGTTTGTGCGCAAGATTTGGACGTCAGTGTAACAGCGGAAACCCGCTATGCCTATGGGACACAAAGCGGCAATAGTCAGAGTGCAGAGCTCGAAATCAGGCCAGCGTGGGAGCTTACCCTCTCCGATCAATGGTTGTTCCAGGGCGAAGTTCGTTTCAGGACCGATGCTTTTGACAGGTTGGAAGTGGGCCGCCCTGACCAAAGCAGCATTGATCCGATCTCGCGGCGAGACTTGATTGGGAAAACTACCGAAATTGAAGTACGCGAGGCCTTTTTTCAATATGCCGATGACTGGACAAGTATAAGACTTGGCAAACAGCAGATTGTCTGGGGGCGCGCAGATGGCATTAAAGTACTTGATATCGTCAATCCGCAATCATTTCGTGAGTTTATCCTCGATGACTTTGACCAATCACGCACGCCACTCTGGAGCATTATGGTCGAGCGAACGATCCTGAATCTCGATTTTCAGGTTTTCTGGATTTTTGATCAAACTTTCAACGAAGCCCCTCCTGCGGGCTCAATTTTTGAGATTACTGCGCCGGAATTTGTGCCGACATTCTTGCCACCAGCATCACACCCCATCGCTTTCGGAGCAATTGACAAACCCGGCAACCGCTTTGGTGATAGCGAATTCGGGTTTCAGGTGTCAGGGCTTGTTGGAGATTGGGATTTCAGTCTCAACTATTTCCACACGTTTGAAGACACGCCTTTTTTCGATCTTGATGTTCGCTCAGAACTATTAACCCTCACCCCACGCTTTAACCGCGTTGATGTGCTTGGCTTGTCCTTCGCGAACGCATGGGGGCACTTTACATTGCGCGGCGAGGCAACTTTCACATTTGGCGAGAACATACCCATTGCCATTCAACCGGGCGTGACGCACGCGCCTGTAGAAGCGGACGTGGCCAAATATGTTCTTGGGATTGACTATGTTGGCATTCCAGACACCTTTATCAGCGCGCAGTTTTTCCAACAAATCAGACTGAACAAGGTTCAACAGCCGAGTGCCGCTTTAACACCCAATATTGAAGACATTACCACACTCCTTGTAAGACACGATCTGGACGACGGGGATTGGACGCTGGAACTCCAGTGGCTGGCAAACCATGACAGCATGGACGGGCTCATTCGAGCACACGTCAGCCATCAACTCGATGACAATGCCGAAATTACGATTGGTGGCGATTTTTTCTACGGCAGGGATGACGGCGTTTTTGGTCAGTTTAGCGAAGCCGACCGCATTGCAGTTACCTATTCTCACATATTTTAGACTATGCAAACTCAATCTCAATTCTACCCCATTCAATGTATCAAGATTGATTCACACACATAATGCCATATTTGCAATCGTATTGAATCCGATGCCGAGACGCTGAACCTCAAAATATATCACTATGCGAGAGAAAGCGATTTAGCCGTATGGGAGAGGTAGTGAATTGACACCAAGTCTACTAAAGGCACGAGTCAGAAATGAAACGATCATTTCCGCTAAACCCGAGGACGTTTGGGCCGTCACAACTGATATAGGCATATTGCATATATGGTCTCCAACGGTTAATGCCACTCGCGCTTTGACTGGACCAAAGATCGGGATTGGCAGCCAGTATGAGTTGGACCAGCCAGGGCAACCAATTGCGGTGTGGACCGTCACACACTTTAGACCTGAAACTCTTTTTGTCTGGCGCAAACGATTTTTAGGGATGCACTTAAGCGGCATTCACAAAATTGAGCCACACGCAGGCAAAACAAAAAATATCTTGGTATTGGAGGCGACTGGTCTTGCCGCAATTTTTCTATACCCCTTTTTACGCCCCTTTTTTGTGCGTGCTTTGGTACAGGAAAACCAAGGCCTGAAAGACTATTGTGAAAAGCATTATGGGGTAGAATAAGTTTACTCTTTAATACTGTCTGTTTGGGCTTGATCATTGTGACTGCGCTACAGGGAGTACCGGTAGTTCAATAGCCCGCGAGAAGTTTTAGGCTCAGTCTAACGATTCTCGTTGGTGATCTGCGACAAAGAGCACTCCAGCCATTTCAGAGTGTGCTGGATCTTACGATCTCGAAAAGCCGTTTTCTGACAAATGAAATTGTAGTTCATCGTGAAACCCGCTGCAGGCTTGGACACGGGAACAAAGTCTACTCCATATCCTCGATAGGCGCTGATCAGCGGATACATACCCAGGGCGATACCCAGCCCATTCTTGACGGCATCTAACGCACCAAGAATGGAATCAAAAATAAGGTTATGCTTCGAATTCAGTTCATCTCCACCATGTGCAGTAAACCAGTTCTGCCAGGCCTTCTCATTTGGCCGCACATGTATAAGCGTGTGGCGATTGAAGTCTTGCAGTTGCCTCACCGGCAGCGAATTCTTCAAATAACTCGGTGATGCTATCGGTTGCCCACCAACAGCGATCAGTGGTTTGCAGACAAGATCCTCGCTATGTTCCTCGCCGAAGCGCAATGCTATATCCGCTTCACCATTCAGAATATCCGCATAGCCGTTCGAGGTTTCCAGTCGAAGATCATATTGTGGGTAATCTGCCTCAAACCGACCGAGATTGGGAAGCAGAATGGCGCTGGTGAAAAAAGGCAGTGCGCTAACCCTGATAACTTGCGCCTCCTGGCTGCGAACGAGACGCCTGGTCGCTGCCTGTAATTCCGACAGTGACGTTTGCACCGCATCCAGGTAGATTGCACCAGCTTTTGTCAGCTTCACCGACCTTCCGACCCTCTCAAACAAACTTATTCCAAGCCGGTCCTCCAAATCTTTGACTGCGTGTGAAATCGCTGACGGCGTTCGGCCAAGGTCACGCGCCGCACCGACAAAGGACGACCGCGCTGCAGCACGCTCGAAAGCCAGCAAGGCTGGCATGGACGGTAAATCAGAGGTGTTTAGATTTGATGAATTTTCTTCATTTATCATGAAGCGAACTCACTTTAATATTCAAGGTAATACACTATTATTTAACAGTACTATAAGAGATTATCATATGCCTGCGTTCAAACAAGATGAAAATAATTCGTGGATTAGTACACCAACTGCCATGGGACCGTTCAAAGGTCTGCAAGGCGGCGCGGTGGCTGGCCTGCTTGTGCATGAACTTGAACGACGGGCTTCCTCGCTCAACCTGGGGTTTGCAGCATCGGCCTCGGTGGTTTTCTTGCGCCCCACGGGTACCGGCGTATTGCAAACCAAGCCGGAAGTCATTCGACAGGGCCGACGTGTAAGCGTTCTAACCAACAGTCTATACGAAGGTGGTATGCACACAGCCCAAGCCACCGTTAACTTTATTGCACCCGTCGATACCAGCGCCGTAAGACCAACAGCATCTGAGCTCCATAACCCAGATGGCCTCCAAGCGCTTCCCCCCCGCAAAGCGCCCCATAGGGGGCCCTGGATGATGGATAATTTCGAAGTCAGAGCAGCTGGCGACGGCATTGTCTGGTTCAGATACAAAGATGACATCGTTGAGGGCATCATGCCCCTCGCCCGCATCCTCGGGCCCGCTGACTGGACTCACGGCGTCAGGCGCCCGCCAGAGCCCAAACTCGCCGACCCCAACGTGAACCTTCAGGTTGCGATCACCCGCTATCCAACCGGTGACTATATCGGCATTCGCCCTCAGACGACATGGACAAAAGACGGGATCGGCCTTGGCGCCGGAACATTGCTGGATGAAAGTGGGCCCTTAGGACAGGTCATGATGTCCGTCGCGCTGACACCCTTCGATTAAGGGAGAGGAGAAGACAAGATGCTGAAACGTCTTGCTGCACATATGGACAAACGCAACTGGCCGGCGCGTATTCATGAAGCGAGAACAGGATCGCCTTCCCTGTCGTGCTCCAATTTGGGATTCTATGAAGATGACGACTGCTTTATCCGGTACCGCAAGGCCGGACGGGGTCGGCCGATAGTGTTCCTGTGTGACGCTCCGGTAACGCTGGAGGTCTACGATAACCTGATTGCCGAGCTCTCATCACGTCACACCGTGATAGTATTCGAGGTGCCCGGCAATGGCTTTTCGGTACCAAAACCGTCTTATAACTTCAGCTTTCAAACGATGAACGACGTTATTGCTCGCTTTCTTAGAACTGTTGCCGGTGAGCGCGCAATTTTGGCCTTTTCCTGCGGCAGCACCTATGCCGCTCTGGATATCGCCGCTCGGTATCCGGAGCTTTGTAGTCGCCTTGTCATTATCCAAGCACCTTCCTGGAGCGAGGAGATGAAGTGGAAAAACCGCCGCGACCCACAAGGCCTTATCTCGATGCCCATCATCGGTCAAATGATCTTCCCCAAGATGATGAAAACGCGGGCGCCCGCCTGGTACGCTCTCAGCATGGCTGCCACACCGCACGTGGGGCACTTTTGCACCTGCACCGCAGCAGCCTTCGATCAAGGAGCGACCTTTGCCCTACCGACTATGTTTCAAAACTATCTGACAGGCGACGAAGCGCCGTTCGTGACACCCGAACAGCCTGCGCTTGCGGTCTGGGGCAATCAGGACGCATCTCACGCCGACACCGACAAGACCTCGTCGAACGCGCTCGCGAAGTCTGTGAAACTCGTGATGCTGGATCACGTCGGCCACTTCCCGGAGCTTGAAGACGTAGTCGGATTTTCTGCCCTGTTGAACAAATTTATTGAGACCTGATGCGCCAGATTTAATGGACGCATGATATTGAATGCGCTGATGATGGTTGGCCGGCGTCACGCCAAGGAGACAAAAGATGAGAGCAGAAGCTGAATCTACGGGCGACCAATACTATGGCATACTTGCCGAAGCCTACGATGCGTATTTAGCATCTACCGATTTTAATGACCTTTCCGTTTATGAAAATATTATCAGGTCAGGTGATGGGACGGCGCTGGAATTGGCCTGCGGTACCGGGCGAATACTGCTGCCTCTTCTAGAGGCAGGGCACAGTGTCGAGGGTATGGACAGCTCGGACGAGATGTTAGCCCTTTGCCTTTCCAAGGGAGAGGCTTTGCCGCAAAAACAAACACCGGTTCTACACCAATCAAAAATGGAAAATTTTGAGCTTGGCGCAAAATTTGGGACCATCTTCTGCGCTGTAGCTAGTTTCACATTAATTCCGACGCTTGAGGCGATGGAACAGTCTTTGATTTGTATAATGTCTCACCTGGAAAAAAATGGAACTATTGCAATCAATATGGATTGCCCCAGCACTGAGCAATCAAAGCCTGCGGGCAAAAAACTGGCGCGAGAGGCTGTTCTCTCTGACAGAAACATCACTTATCGGTGCTGGATGGAGACTGTCAGTCCAATTATCGTTGGAACAGAACGTCAAATCATGACCAACGAATTAATAATGTCTGGCGAGGTTGTCAGGTCTGATGAGGTGTTTTTAACCTTCTTTCGTCCCTCGCCGCAGGAGTTTGTTAAGTTAATCAGCAAGGTTGGCTTTCGAGACATTCAACTGCTCGATTGTCAGGGAAAGCGCCCCTTCAACTTTGATAAAGATCGGGAATACCTAGTCGTGGCAAAAAACCCGTAAGCATCAATACAAGGCCATCGTCCATGGTTCTCGAACTGCACTGCAGATATTTTACCGTCGGCGCTTTCTGCCAATATGGGAAGGGTCTCATCAGGTGCATAAATCTATGGTCGCGACGACTGCGCCATGCAAAAGAGAATACAACAACGAGCCAACGCACCAGATTAAGCAGGATGCGCATTTCAAGGTGGCATTGGAACTGTTTCTTATAGGACGTGAAAATGAGCTCACTATTTATAAAACGGCTACTGGCTTTTATTTTTATTGGTTTAGGAAGTTGGTGTCTGTTTTTTCCGGGGACGGTTGAGTCCCTCGGACTTAAACCAGAATATGTTACCGGGAGTATTGTGCACATGCTTCTAATAGCTTGTTTTGGTGCACAAGCCGTTCTTTGCGGAATGGTCATCGCGTTCAGCGAATTCACCCCGCGCACCTTTCTTGTATTTGGCTTGGCAGGGTCGATCCCGTTTTTCGTCTTCAATTATTATTTTTATTTTGTCGCCGAAGTTTTCACTCACTGGATGTTGCTAGATTTTCTCGGGAATATAGTAATTTTGGGGTGCGGAATAGCCGGTTACCGTCTTTCGAAACGAGAACAATCCCGAATTGAGATCGCCTAGTAACGCTGTTTCTTCTCTGTCCCAGCAGACAAAAACCCCGGTCCGGAGGACCAGGGTTTTCTTGTTGGTTGCGGGAGTAGGATTAGTCTCGTCACCCGAACGTGCAATATGCTCCCGTCGAATGCGCAACCAGCTTGAGAACAAGACTCAATCCCTTCAATAAGGCATAATAGTCGTAGCGACCTAAAGCCTTGCCACAAAGAAACAGAGATGAAGAGTAACCTGGATTATCCATCCCCAGACTTATGATCTAGAAAACTGACTCAGAATGCTCTTTATCAAGGAAGTACCGGGCAGGCCCTTCCCACCAATCAGCATAGCTATTAAAACTCTAATATCTATAACTCGCGCGAATACCAATTTCTCGTGGTGGGTTTGGTGTCACAAACTGGCTCGGTCCAGCTTCCAAGCCCCAGGCCAGTACATGCTGGTCTGTAAGGTTTTTGCCGATGAGTGAAATCGCATATCGTCCATCTGGCGAGGCGAACTGAACGCTGGCATTGAGTAAAATATATTCGTCCTGCGATAGCGTTTCGAAGTATGCGAGCTCGGTATAGTATTTGCCAGAATAGTTGGCATCTGCACGCGCACTCATGGTCCAGTCACCGATGATCGGCCCGGACTGGTACTCAGCAAACACGGCACCTTTAAACTCCGGCGCAAAAATGAGCGGAATACCGCGGAAGTTACAAAGCCCGTTTTCAATGAAGCCACCAACTTCGGGACAATTAGCTTGCGCGCCCGGAAAATCATCATAGGTGGCGTCGGTATAGGCAAAATTGCCGCCAATGGTCCAGTTGTCGTCTATAAAGTAGGAGGCGTCGAACTCAAACCCCTGGCTGACTGCTTCCGCCGCATTCTGGACTTCAAATGTGACCGTTGGCCCGGGCAGTGCGCGTGCAACCTGCAGGTCTTCGAGCTCCATTCTGTAAAAGGCGAGGTTCGCTTGCAGGCGCCCGTCGAGGAAGGTACCCTTGATCCCGATCTCATAAGCGGTATTCACCTCTTCATCGAAATCCTGATCATCCTGTGGCCGGTCACTGAAACCGCCGGTTTTATGACCCTGCGAAATAGAAGCAAACACCATCAGGTCGTCATTGGCTTCATACCGCAGCGTAAAGGACGGCGTGAACCGATCCTCGCTACGGGTCAACGAAAAGATATCTTCCTCTGTACCAGGCAAAATTGGGTCAACGTTCGGGTTACCATTGTAAGCAACGGTGCGGCTAAAAAAGTCGAAATCTTTTTCCTCATAGGACCAGCGACCGCCCAATATGGCTGACCATTTGTCGGCAAACCGAATTCGTGTCTGGCCAAATACAGCGATGGTTTCCGTGTCCTGTGACCAGTCCTCATTTAGCGTGTTGGCTGGCGGGCCACCACCCAGAAATGCCGGCACGTTAGTGTCATCGTTTTGAAGTCGGGTTACACTGCTGTTTTCATAGAAAGCGCCAACTATATAGTCAAAGCTGTCAAACTCTTCGGAGGTGAACCGAATTTCCTGCGTAAAGCCGTCGAACTCCTCATCACGTGTGGCCCGGAAAGCCCCCCCCGCAACGCCGCCATCCACAGCGACAAAACGGTGCACATAATCATATTGCTGATAGGCGCTAATAAACCTGAGTTCACCTGCACCCTCAAATTCATGCGCGGCATTCAGCGTTAAATTTACGCTGTCCTGATCGCGTTCCGGGCAAAAGGTTGTCCCTTCAATTTCTGCTGTGCAATCAATGTGGCTGACCCAGTCGCGATCAAACGAGAATTCAGGATTAAATGCCTGAAACGCCTGGATAGGCGGCCCTGACGCCACCACTTCAGAGGGGGTTTGTCCGTCTTCGTTATAGGTCATATATTCGGCTTTCAGGTCGACCGTTGTATAATCACCCGCGTCCCAGCGAATTTTCAGTCGGCCGCCAAAATCTTCACGCGTACCGCCGTCAGGCCCCGGAGCATTGTTCTCAATGAAACCGTCACGGTCCTTGTAAATGAAAGCCGCGCGGGCGCTGACCGTATCGCTCAGGGGGCCTGAGACAAATCCTTCAAAGCCCAGAATGCCACCTGTGGTGCTGAAATCGCTATAGCTGCCAGTCACCCCTGCCTCAAACGTACGGGTTGGATTGGCGGTGTTGACAATCATGGCGCCAGCAAGCGTGTTTTTGCCAAACAGCGTTCCTTGAGGGCCTCGCAAGACCTCCACCGAAGCCACATCAAGTAGCGGGTGCAGGTTTATGGCGGCCCGCCCAATATAAACGTCATCAATAAAGCGGCCAACAGATTGCTCAATCGAATGGGTTGTTCCCGAACCAATGCCGCGCACATAGAGATTGGGCAAAATACTGGCGTCCGAAAACTCGAAGTTGGGAATGTAGCGAGACAACTCCGCCATATCGATGACGCCGGTTTTTGAAATCGTTGCTGCCGACACAGTGGCCACCGAAACCGGGACATCCTGAATACTTTCAACCCGCCGTGTGGCCGACACGGTAATTTCTTCAATCTGGATTTCGTTTGATTGGGCTTCCTGTTGTGCTGACACGGTTGCTGCAACGCCGATAACCAGCGCCATTGCAGAAGCGCTGTTTGCCAGGCAACGAAGATTGGCCGCCACCGATTTGGTACATTTTCTTGTCGTCATGTCTCTCTCCCACGTGCGGATGACCGGCTCAGCAAAACTGCCTGGACTCGCGTCAATTCTCCTCACTCTCCTTGGAAAAGATAAAGGCACCGCGTAATACGGTCTAATACTTTGTAGTCAGATATATAATACGCTTAAGGTATCAATTAACTATCGATTTAACGAGACCAAGGCATGAAGATGATCAGAAGTCGCGCACTAATAGTATATTATTATAAATACTTAGATTTCGTAGCTTCAAGGGCTGGGCACGGCCTAGCAGGAAGGGGCTTTGAACCCAAAACCTCAATGTGCGCATCAATGATTAATATTAAATACGATATAGGTATGGCTTGGATCTATTGGCTTGCTTACCCCAAAGGGCTACTGGCGCGTAAACGCACGGACCTTGTCCTCATCCAGCGTGACACCGAGACCAACGCCTTCGGGCAAGTGAGCGCAGCCATCCTTGAATGAAATGGGACATGTCACTATGTCATCGGCCATCAAAAGCGGGCCAATGGTTTCTCCGCCCAACGGTAAACTCTGCAAACTTGCCGCCAGGTGCAGATTGGCGGCGGTTCCAACCGATGTTTCGAGAAACGTGCCCATATAGAGGGAGATTCCGGCCGCCTCAGCGACATGCGCGATGGCCTGCGAGCGCCTTAGACCGCCGGACTTCATCAACTTTAACGACACCATGCTTCCCGAACCAAGCGTCGCTGCTTCAAGCATTTCCTGGGACGTGCATATGCTTTCGTCCAACATAAGTGTAACGGTAGAAGAGGTATTGAGCCGAGCCATACCCTTCAGGTTCCACCTGGCAAGCGGCTGCTCGACCATTTCCACACCCAGGCCGGCAAGGAACGGTAAGGCGCGTCGTGTTTCGACTTCACCCCAGGCTTCATTGGGGTCCACGCGTACAGCCCCGCCCAGCTCCCGGGCCGCATCACACAGTTTTTCGACCCGCGCCAAATCGTCCGCGATCGGCATCATCCCCATCTTGACTTTAAAAGATGACGTCAACCCTTGCTGAACCATCTTCTTCATCTCTGCGACGTCCTGTTCAAGGTTGCCACTCGCTATCGGCCAGGCTATCGGCAAGGCATTCCTTACTTTACCACCCAGCAAATCATGGACAGGCATTTGGTGAATTTTGCCTGCGAGGTCCAACAAGGCCATCTCGATGCCGGCCTTCGAAAAAGCGTTACCGCGGGCAACCTTGTCCAACCTGCCAAGAATGTCGCCTGATTGCAGAGGGTTCGCGCCAATCAGTTCAGAAACAAAATACAGATCAATCGTGCTTTTCACGGCTTCAACGCTGTCACCACTCCACCAGGGTCCACAAGGTGTCACGACCTCGCCGATCCCCTCATGATCACACTCTGTTCTGATACGGATCAGGACGGTGCTCTGCGCACGCGACTCGAATCGTGCGAACTGCTGCAAGCGCACGAAAGGTACATCAAGGATCGATGTTTCAACACTGCTGATGCGCGGCGCCTGATCCAAACTTATCACTGTACCTTCCAACGTGACCATCCTTCTCGACCATTGCACTCGAAACCAAGTTGGCGCAGCTTACACAGAGAAATTACTTGCGGTAAAATTCTAATGAAGGCACTTATTGATACCTTTCCCGTATGAGGTGAATGAAATGGAATTTCGTCAGTTAAGGTATTTTGTGGCCGTCGCCGAAGAAGGAAACATTGGCAAAGCCGCACGACGCCTGCATGTATCCCAGCCTCCGATAAGCCGCCAAATTCAGTATTTGGAACAGGAACTTAAAGCGCAGTTGCTGGTCCGCACAACAAAAGGGGTCTCACTTACAGAAGCAGGAAAAACCTTTTTGGAGGACGCTCGCAAAATCTTGGCTCAGGCTGACCGGGCCAAAGACCGAAGCCAGGCTGCGGACCGCGGCGAAATAGGCCAATTGGAAGTCGGTTTTTTTGGTTCAGTGATCTACAACACGGTACCTGCAGCCCTTAGAGCGTTCCAGAACTCTCTCCCGGAAGCCAAGGTCGCCATCAAGCGACTCGGTAAAGCGGCCCAGATAAATGCACTCCAGGAAGGTTCCATCCATGTCGGCTTCGGCCGCTACTACAGCGACGCCCCCGGCATCAAGATTGAAAACCTTGGCGAAGAGGATGTCTATGTTGCCGTTTCTCGGGAAACAAGTATGGCAAACGAGGTCTCCGTAGGGTTTAGTGACTTGACGAGCTTGCCACTGGTTCTGTTTCCGCAAGGCGGACGCCCTAGCTTCGCAGACCTGGTTGTTGGCGCATATCGTAACGCAGGGTTCGAGCCCAAAGTATCTACCATTACGGAAGACGTGACATCAGCCTTGGCTATCACAGCGCTTGGTGGCACGTGCTGCCTTGTGCCCGCATCTGTAGCTTCTCTCCGGTTTCCATCCCTTCGATTTGTTCAACTGGACGAAGCCAGCGTACGCTTGCCTCTCAATATTATTTATCGAGAACACAGACAGGCGCCAGTACTGAAGGCCTTCCTGGAAACCATGCGGCAAACAAAAGTCTAAACACTCCTATAATACTCTTACGGTATTAATTAGACTCTCCAAAAGTATTTGAGCGTATAACCGTCGATGCGTAGGTTTAACTTGCTTACTCTGGGGGCCACAAGCGCACACCCGAAAAGCACGTGCAGAATTGAAGGTACGTGTCCCGAGACGAATTGTTAGTTGGAGAGAGTCGTGGCAAATCTACAGTTTTATGAAACAGATGTTTTGATCGTTGGCACCGGACCCGCGGGTGCGTCCGCTGCGGCATTGTTATCGACGTACGGCGTCAACAACATGCTGATCAACAAGTTCGGCTGGACTGCACGCACACCGCGCGCTCACATCACCAACCAGCGCACCATGGAGGTCTTGCGGGACCTGGGCCTCGAGGATGAATGCCTCCTCTATGCTGTTAGCAATGACTTGATGGGCGAGAACACCTTCTGCACTTCACTGGCCGATGACGAACTGGGGCGAATAAAGACATGGGGCACGCACCCAAATCGAGCAGCAGATTATGAACTGGCAAGCCCGACGCAAATGTGCGACCTGCCGCAAAACCTGTTGGAACCGATCCTGGTTAAACGCGCAGCCATACTTGGAACAAAAGTCAGATTTGATACCGAGTATCTATCCCTTGAGCAAGACGCTGACGGCGTTACGGCAACGCTGCTTGACCGCCTGACCGGAACTAAGTTTCAGGTGCGAGCAAAGTATCTCATCGGTGCTGACGGAGCCAATTCACGTGTTTTGGAGGACATTGGCCTGCCACTTGAAGGGGAAATGGGCAAATCCGGGTCCATCAACATGGTGTTTGAAGCAGACCTCAGCAAATATGTCGCGCATCGCCCAAGCGTTCTTTACTGGGTTATTCAACCAGGTTCCGCTGTTGGCGGTCTTGGCATCGGGGTTGTGCGCATGGTGCGGCCCTGGAACAAGTGGCTTGCCATTTGGGGGTATGAAGTGGACCAAGGCCCCCCGGAAGTCACCGACGAATTTGCCACCAGCATCGTCCACAAATTGGTGGGCGATGAAACGATTGATGTGAAAATTGAACGCACATCCACATGGACCGTCAACGACATGTATGCCACCGACCTATCAAAAGGCCGTGTGTTCTGCGCGGGAGACGCCATCCACCGGCACCCGCCCACCAACGGCCTTGGATCCAATACTTCCATCCAGGATAGTTTCAACCTTGCCTGGAAGCTGGCACTGGTCCTGAAGGGCAAGGCATCAGAAAGCCTGCTTGATACCTACTCAACTGAACGTGCACCGGTGGCGCAGCAAATCGTACAGCGTGCCAACAAATCATTGGGGGCCTTCCCGCCGATAGCAAAGGCGCTTGGTTTGATGGATGCCAAAAATCCTGAAGAAATGCGTGCCAATATGGCGGCTCGAAAAAATGCAACACCAGAAGCTGAAATGCAGCGCGAAGCGTTGCGGAAAGCTATCCTTGAATCTGATCCGGTATACAACTGCCACGGCGTGGAGTTGAACCAGAGGTATTCATCCAGTGCAATTGTTGCAGACGGAAGCAAATCTGAACCTTGGCAACGAGATGAAGAGCTTTTTCACCAGGCATCAAGCCGTCCCGGTGCGCCGGTGCCCCATGTTTGGCTCCATACGACGTTCGGCAAAGTCTCGTCCAAGGATCTGTGCGGACGCGGACGCTTCACTGTGCTGACAGGCATCGGTGGTGAAGCCTGGGTTGAGGCAGCAAAAGCAGCTGCAGAAGCTCACGGCATTGAAATTGACACATACGTCATCGGTCCGGGCAAGGCCTATCAAGATCCATACGGCGACTTTGCTGATGTCAGGGGCACAAGCGATAGCGGCGCTCTGCTGATAAGGCCTGATTTCCATGTGGCGTACCGCGCGCAGTCACTTGCGGAAAACGCCACGCAAGAGCTGGGGAACGCAATCGGGCAGATTTTGGGTATGGACGCAGGCACCGCAAAAGCGGCTGCAGAATAGCCCAACATTTTAAGTTTTTGGCTGGTAACGGAGAGAAGTATGAGCAATCGATTGGAGACGGTAGTCGACGCAATTGTGGAAGGCGTACGCGGTGCCCTCCGCGACAATAATGTGACCATGGATGAATATCGCATGGCGATGAAGTTCATGGCTGAAACCATGCAGGAAGGTGAGATCCCGCTTTTGATCGACCTGTATTTCAACACCACCATTGTTGAAATTACCAATCGCGAACGGGAAGGCTCTTCCAACGACCTTCAAGGTCCCTACTTCCTGCCAGACGTGCCCGAAGTCACAAATGGCAAGATCAAGGTGATGGATGAGTTTGGTGGTGATCCGATGATCCTGCGCGGCCAGGTTTCGGACACCCGCGGCAACCCTGTTCCCAATGCAACTGTATTCATCTGGAACTCGACGCCGGATGGAAAATACAGCGGTTTCCACGACAATATTCCGACCGACTACTACCGAGGAAAACTGCAAACGGACGAACATGGCCAGTATTCTGTCGAAAGCACGGTGCCCGTCCCCTACCAAATCCCTAACCAAGGTAAGGTCGGCCAACTGCTCGAGATGATGGGCAAACACTCCTGGCGCCCAGCTCATGTGCATTACAAGGTTGTGAAAGATGGTTTCCATGACCTGACCACCCAGGCCTATTTCGAAGGCGGTGACTGGGTTGGTGACGACTGCGCAGACGGCATGCACACCGAAGAGTTTGTCATGCCGCATGTAGAAGAGGACGGCAAAAAAGTCATGGAAGTTAATTTCGTCATTGATAAAGCCGCCTGAGGACAAAGAATATGTGCCACGGTAAAGCAGTTGCAGCCTTCCCTACCCCTACTGAACCTGTCGCCTTCAACAACAGAGTGACGGGCTATCATTGGGCAAACCAAAATGCCGACAGTAAGATCGCTATCTTGCCGGACATATACGGCTGCAACCCCTTTTATCGTGGCCTTGCCACGCGTTATGCGCAGATGGGGGCAGACGTCTATTTGGTGGACACATTTGCAGGATTTGGCGACCTCCCCGAGATGACCAGAGAAGCTGCTTTTGCCCGGCGCGGGAAAGTGGCGGATAAAGAGTTCCTCGATCGATTTGAAGCTTTTGCCGACTCCCAGGGTATTACTGGCATCATTGGCTTCTGCCTTGGTGGCCTATATGTTTTTGAGCTGGCGCGGCGCGGCATGCGGGCCGCACTCGTTGGGCTGTATGGTTTCCCGCAGGGTCTCCCCAATCAGGACCCCTTGCCAGCACCCTTTGAGTATCTGCACGCTGTGGATACGCCGTTTGCCATGCTGCTCGGTGCGGATGATCCTGCTGTTGGCGCCGACAATGTGAAGCGGCTACAGGCTATGGTGCCCGACGTTCCCGGTATGGACCTGACGGTCTACGACGGGGTGGGGCATGACTTTCTGCCGCTTCTGGATAGCGAAAACCCAGCCATGCGCGCAACCGCTGAAGACGCGCTCGCCATATGCGATAGATTGCTGCTGGCGGCATAGGAAACCACCATGGATAATTTCACTTATACCGGTCTGCCTGCGCGGGTCGTGTTTGGTTGCGGCACTATCGACCAGATCGCGCATGAGCTAAATGCTCTGGCAGTTGAGCGGGCCCTTGTGTTTTCAACGCCGCAGCAGGCAGAACAGGCTCAGGGCATCCTGGAAAAACTTGGCAAAAAGGGCGTTGGCCTCTTCGCGGAGGCTACCATGCACACGCCGGTGGATGTAACCGAACGCGCCATGTCACACGTTGTACAGCTGGACGTAGATGGTATCGTGTCATTCGGTGGGGGTTCTACCATTGGTCTGGGTAAAGCGATTGCTCTGCGGACGGATTTACCTCAGCTGGTGGTTCCTACCACCTACGCTGGTTCTGAGATGACCCCAATCATCGGCCAGACAGAGGACGGGCTAAAGACCACCCAGAAAACCCGCAAGGTGTTGCCCGAAACGGTAATCTACGATGTCAATTTTACGCTGAGCCTGCCGCCTGTGATGAGTGTGACAAGCGGCCTGAATGCCATTGCGCATGCTGTTGAAGCGCTCTATGCAGAAAATGCCAATCCGGTACTCAGCCTGATGGCGGAAGAAGGCATTGGCGCGCTCGTTGGCGCTCTGCCTGAAATCACCAAAAATCCGACCGACGCAGATGCGCGTTCCAAAGCCCTATACGGAGCTTGGCTGTGTGCTGTCTGCCTGGGCTCTGGTGGCGTCGCGCTGCATCACAAGCTGTGTCACGTGCTCGGTGGCAGTTTTAACCTGCCCCACGCGGAAACCCATACTGTGGTGCTGCCGCACGCCCTTGCCTACAACGCACCGGAGGTGCCAGATGCGATGGACCGCCTGCGCCGCGCAATGAACACCGAAATGCCTGCGGCAGCTCTTTTTGACATTGCTAAAAATGGCGATGCGCCGACGTCACTGCAATCGCTTGGCATGCCGCAGCAAGAACTGGGACATGCTGTCGAAGTCGCGCTTAAAAATCCCTATTTTAACCCACGCAGGCTGGAAGCAGGCGCCCTGTTGACCTTGCTTGAGCACGCCTTCGAGGGGCGTCGCCCATCATGTTGAGCAAAGCCGTGTTTATCTGCGATAGCACCCGCACGCCAATCGGCCGATTGGGCGGTGTTCTATCTTCTGTCAGAACTGACGATCTTGCGGCACTCCCCATAAAAACACTCATGGAGCGAAACCCCAAAGTGGCCGAGCTCGGTGTTGACGATGTCTTTTTGGGCTGCGCCAACCAAGCGGGTGAAGATAACCGAAATGTGGCGCGCATGGCTTCTTTGCTGGCAGGACTGCCGGTTTCTGTGCCGGGCATGACGATCAATCGCCTGTGCGGCTCTGGCCTGGATGCCGTGGGCTCAGCTGCGCGTGCCATAGCTGCCGGTGATATTGAGATTGCCATTGCCGGGGGTGTTGAGTCCATGAGCCGAGCGCCTTTTGTCATGCCGAAAGCGGAACAGGCGTTTTCTCGAAAAGCGGAAATTTATGATACGTCCATTGGATGGCGGTTCATTAACCCCGTGATGAAAAGCCGTTTTGGAACAGACAGCATGCCGGAAACGGCTGAGAATGTGGCCGATGAATATGGCATTTCCCGCGAAGATCAGGACCGCTTTGCCTGCCGGTCTCAGGCGCGGGCAGCAAAAGCGATAGCGAATGGTCGGCTGGCTGAAGAAATCACCGCAGTTTCAATTCCACGACGCAAACAAAACCCGCTGGAAGTTGTCGAAGACGAACATCCAAGACCTGGAACCAGCTTTGAAGCCCTTTCAAAACTGCCAGCCCCCTTTAGGGAAAATGGCACCGTCACGGCCGGAAATGCGTCAGGTGTCAACGATGGTGCGGCGGCCATGATTGTCGCGAGCGCAAAAGCAGTAGACGCCTATGACCTTACGCCGGTTGCCCGCATTTTCACAATGGCGACAGCCGGTGTTCCGCCCCGGACCATGGGGATAGGCCCGGCGCCCGCCAGCCAAAAAGCCCTTGAAAAAGCAGGGCTTTCTATTGCGGACATAGACGTCATCGAAATCAATGAAGCCTTCGCAAGCCAAGCCCTTGCGGTTACTCGCGAGTTGGGGCTGGCGGACGATGCCGAGCACGTAAACCCTAACGGTGGTGCTATTGCACTTGGCCATCCGCTCGGCATGAGCGGCGCCCGCCTCGCCATGACAACGGCACGGGAACTGCGCAAAATCGATGGCCGCTACGGCCTGTGCGCCATGTGCATTGGGGTCGGTCAAGGCATTGCCATGCTGGTCGAAAAGGTGCGTTGATGGCAAAAAAGGCACGAAGATCGATCAAAAAATTACGATTTTTGGACGCGTTAATGGCGCGCCGGACCGTTTTTCGCGCTCTGAAGGTTTGCAGCATCGTCGGAACCGTTCTGATACTGATTAATCAAGGTGACATGGTTGCCTTGGGGGAGTTTCCACCTCTATGGAAAATCCTCCTCACTTATCTGGTTCCCTACTGTGTGTCGTCGTACTCAACCGCCATGTTGCTGGTTGAATTCAATTCAACTTGCACCACTCCTTTGGAGGCGCCCGCATGAACTGCCTTATTCCTCGCCAGAAAGCCCCCGAGCTCACGGTACCAACCTTGAACAGCGGTTTATGGTCACTTGAAACCAGCGTGATCCAAAATTTCGTGATGGTGGTTTTTTATCGTCACAAAAATTGCGGTGTTTGCCGGTCCTATCTCAGCGATCTAGCAGCGCGCACCCATGACTTCAAAGCATTGGGCGTCGAAACAGTTGCCATTTCGACCGATGACTTCAAGGGGGCGCAAGCCATGTTTGAAACCTTGCCCAAGTCGGACCTCAGGATTGGATACAACTTGTCATTTGAGTCGGCCGACGCGTGGGGCCTATATCTCTCGAGCGCGCGCAAAGATATAGAGCCGGACATCTTCAGCGAACCCGGCCTGTTCCTCGTCAATCGGGATAGACGGCTCTATTATGCATCAGTCCAGTCCATGCCGTTTGGTCGCACCGAGTTTAAAAGCCTGCTCGAGTGGTTGCCCAAGGTGATCGATCAGTCCATCCCCGCGCGCGGCGAATACCAGCGAGGAACAGCCTGATGGTTCAAAAACTCTTCGACAGCCCTGCCCATGCGCTGGAAGACATTTGCAGAGACGATATGACGGTTATGTGCGGCGGCTTCGGCCTGTGCGGCATGCCGGAAAGCCTGATAGACGCCCTTCAGCTGACAGGCGTAATCGGCATAACCGCCGTTTCCAACAATGCCGGCATTGATGGTGTCGGACTTGGCAAACTCCTTGAAACCCGCCAGATCTCTAAAATGATCTCATCCTATGTCGGCAACAACAAACTGTTTGCCGAGCAGTATTTAAACGGGGACATCGAGCTTGAGTTCAACCCACAGGGCACCCTGTCAGAACGCATTCGCGTAGGCGGCGCAGGCATCCCTGGTTTTTATACCAAAACAGGTGTCGGCACTCTTATTGCCGAGGGCAAGGAACACAAAGACTTTGACGGTGAAACATTCATATTGGAAACAGGGCTGATTGCCGATCTTGCCCTCATTCGCGCAGAAGTGGCGGACGAGGCAGGCAACCTCATCTACCGCAAAACTGCGCGCAATTTTAACCCGATGATGGCAACGGCCGCCAAGGTGACCGTCGTTGAAGTCGAGGATATTGTACCAAGTGGTACGCTCAACCCTGACCATATTCACACGCCGGGCATCTACGTGCAGCGCATCGTCAAATCGATGAAACGCAAGCAGATTGAGTTCACCACCAACCGAGTACGGGAGGCAGGATAATGCCCTGGACCAGAGACCAGATGGCCGAACGGGCTGCTGCAGAACTGCAAGACGGATTCTATGTTAACCTTGGCATCGGCATTCCCACATTGGTTGCCAACTATATCCCGGATGGCATCGATGTGATCCTGCAGTCCGAGAACGGCATGCTGGCGATGGGGCCGTTTCCCTACCCCGGTGATGAAGACCCGGACCTGATAAATGCCGGCAAGCAAACCGTGACCGAACTGCCGGAAACCTCCTATTTTTCATCTGCAGACAGTTTTGCCATGATCCGGGGCGGCCACATCAATTTGGCTATTCTCGGTGCCATGGAAGTCTCCGCCAGCGGCGATCTGGCCAACTGGATGATCCCGGGCAAGATGGTCAAGGGCATGGGCGGCGCGATGGACCTGGTCGCCGGCGTTCAACGGGTCGTGGTGGTGATGGACCATGTGTCCAAATCCGGTGCGCCCAAAATCTTGCCTGAATGCACACTTCCGCTGACGGGGCAGGCTTGCGTTGATCGGGTCATCACCGACCTCGGTATTTTCGATGTGCAGGGCGGTCAGATCAAGCTCGTGGAACTATCACCGGGTGTTGAGCTTGAGCAATTGAGGGAGAGTACGGGAGTACCGATACAGAGTTAATGATGTCCACTAAGGATCGAAAGGCGTCGAAGACAAACGCTTCCATAGCGTCACCTAAACCAAAAAAACGACCCTTGTTTGGTTTTTCCTCGTAGGATTAGTCTCGTTACCCTTTGGGTTTCCTCGTCATTCCACTTCGCTCCATATGAACCTTTAACGGTTCAACTCCTGCGCGCAGCCCAAAAACACGAAAGCCACCCCGGTTGGGGTGGCTTCGATGTGTTGGTTGCGGGAGCAGGATTTACCGTATCGGGCTTACGCCCTCACGTTGACCTTCGTCGCTATGCTCCTTGGTCCGAACGGCAGCTAAAATCCACGACCCAGCAGACAACAAAAAACCCCGGTCCGGAAGACCAGGGTTTTCTTGTTGGTTGCGGGAGCAGGATTTGAACCTGCGACCTTCAGGTTATGAGCCTGATTGATAGGTTTTTAAATTATTGAAATATATAGATAATAAATTTTTCAGAAAAGTTTTGTGCGCATTTTTGTGTGAGTCTTGAGATTCACAGAACTCATTTTAGGCCCGCCGGACAGTCACCTTGCACTTTCAGGCTGTTCAAGGTCTGCAACTGTTCTCTGCTGAATTTGACTTAGAATGCCACATTGTCAGTGGAAAGATCATTAACGCTGATACCGATAATGAACACGCTATCCTCGTCCCCCAAATCGATGAGCACGCCGGATTGGCCGCCTTGCGTGGTGCCGCTGGCAGCAGCCTGCACCTCAGCGAAACTGGTAAAGTCCGTACTGGCAAAGGTGAGATCAATCGTGTCAGCAGATGCGTCAAAGTCCAGCACCGTGTCATTGCCGCTCATGTCGCCAAAGAAGAATGTGTCTGCACCAGCACCACCCGAAAGGTCATCATTGCCCTCTCCAGCCCATATCTGATCATCACCGTCACCGCCATCGACGCTATCATCGCCAGAGCCACCGTAAAGGGTATCTGCGCCTTCACCCCCCAGCAGTGTGTCATCATTATCCACACCATCACCGCGCCCCCCAAACAAGACATCGTCGCCATCGCCACCATTCACGCTGTCGTTGCCGCGTCCACCGCCTACAGTGTCATTCCCGGCATCACCGCCTACGGTATCATCTCCAAAGTCATCATTGCCGGAGAAGATTTCGTCATCGTCATCGCCGCCGCTCACGGCGTCATTGCCAGCTCCTCCTCTCAGGGTGTCCTGGCCCGAGTTGCCAATCACTTCGTCGTCGCCTTCACCACCTGTGATGCTGTCGTTATCGTTACCACCGTCAATGGTGTCATTGCCAAGGCCGCCATCAATGGTATCGCGGCCATCGCTGGTGCTGATACTGTCATTGCCGCCGCCGCCATCGACGCTGTCATCCTCATTACCGCCGGTGAGCGTATCATCATTGTCCCCGCCGGTTTGCGTGACCACTTCTTCCACATCTGTCACCGTGATGGTGAAGGTTCTGGCAAATGTGCCACCGGCAGCACTCGCTCTCACGCCTACACTCACGGTTGGCTCGGTCTCAAAGTCGAGGGAGACACCGTCTGCGAGGCGAAGAGTGGACCCTTCCACCACAAAGCGGCTATCGAGCAAAGAGAAAGTAATCGTGTCCCCATCGGGGTCTGTGGCTGAGAGAGTGCCAACAATGGCCCCTTCCGCATTCTCGGCAACGGTTCCGCCTGACAGGTTCAGGCTGTTGGGTGCCCGGTTGCCCTGGCTCACACTCACCGTGAAGGTACGCGGCGAAGCTGCAAACGTGGTGCCGTCATTGACTGAGAAAGTGAAGTTGTCATCCCCCGTGCCTGAAGGCGTGTAAACAAGGTTCGGGATGTCCGCGAGCACAATCACCTGACCGGCAGTTACATTGCTGTTGTTCAGCTGCAGCGTGCCATTGTCCAGCGTGAGTGTGTCAATACGCACACTCGCGAGGCTATCGCCTGTGTCCACATCCGCAAAGTTGAAGTCACTGGCTGCAAAGGTGTAGTTGCCATTGGTGTCAATGCTGGCGGTGCCATCGGTCGCTGTCGGTGCATCATCCACCGCAGCGATGTCTATATTGCCGGACGCCACATTGACTGCGGAGGCCGTTCCATCACTCACTGTTATGCTGTAGGTTGCCGCTGCCGAGCCATTGGCATTGCTGACGCCCGTGTATTGCACATTGCTGGCTGTGTTCAGGAAGCTATTGAGATTGGTGACTGTGCCTGTCAGGGTCATGGCTGTGGCCGTGCCGCCAACCGTCACGCCGCCGGCGCTTGTTGCGGACAGAGCCCCAGCCGAAACCGCAATGGTCACGGTGAGACTGTCCCCATCCACATCTGTAAAATCCAGTGCACTCAGGTCAAGGTCGCTGGCCGTGTCTTCCGTGAAGCTCAATGTGCCTGGCGTGCCGGTGCCTGCGGGAGCATCGTTGACCGGGCTAATACTGAGGTTGACTGTGCCCAGTGCCACATTGGCACCACCGCCGGTGCCGGTGTTACCGCCATCATTGGCCGTAAGCGTCAATGTTGCGCCCTGGCTGCCATTATCGTTCGTTGCGGGCGTGTACTGGATGTTGGAGGCCGTGTTCAGGTAACTGTCGACATCACCCACTGTGCCGGAGACAGTCAGTGTGCCACCCGAACCACCCAGGGTTATGCCGGTTGCAGCGGCACCTGCCAACGTGCCCTCGCTGGCCGTGAGCGTCAAGGTTACGGATCCGCTGCCGCTATCCACATCCGAAAGGGTAACAGCGGAAAGATCTACACCCCCCTGTGTGTCCTCCGTAAAGCTCAGGCTGGCAGGCAAACCAGTCGCAGACGGGTCATCGTTTACTGCTGCGATGGTGGCGGTAGAAGTTATGTTGGGTGCCGCTGAGTCTGCACCGCTGTTAGCTGTGCCGCCATCATCGGTGATGCCAGTGATTGTGACAACCCGGTTGCCCGCCGTTGTTGGATTGTCACTGGTGTTTCTATAGGTCAGGCCATCGACAAGCGTCTGAAGTTGAGCATCTGTGAGTGATGCGCCGGAGAAACTGACCGTAGCGGTGCTGCCTGTCACGGACACCAACACGCCAAGGCTGTTGGTCGCGGTGGTCACACTATTGCCGTTTGTCAGTGCCACGTCAGAGCCATCGAAGCTCAATATCTCGCTCGCACCATCAGCAACGTTGGTGACGGTCAGGCTAAGGCTGGTAAAACGCTCGCCGCTTTCAATGGTTGAGGCCACTGCTGTGTTGAACAGGTCCTGCGCTACGCCACCTTCCGTAAAGGTCGGATTGCTGCCCGTTGCTGTCAGCGTTGGAGCGTCATTGACATTCGTAATCGAGACTGTGGTGGAGCCCGAAACTGTGCCCGGGTTGTCGCCCGTGCCCTGGGCATTGCCGCTGTTGCCGTCACTGAAGGCCCAGTCCAGTTGTACGCTTGAGGATGGATCGTCACTGCTGTTCGAATAACGAATGGCCTGCAGCACTTCGTTAACGAGCGCTGTTGCCGGGGTCGTGCCATTGTTGACAAAACTGACGGTTAGTTGGCCATTGACCGATGCCGTATCAAAGGTTGCAATAACATTGCCGCCGGAAGAGATATTGCTGCCAGAAACCGTCAGGTTGCCGCCTGTCTGGACCGCGAAGGTATCAACTGCGTTCGCACCGCCATTGCGTGCGATAGTCAGCGTGGCTCCTGCAAAGTTACCATTGCCGCTATTCAGGCTGCCTAGTTCAACATCAGCGACCGTGACATTGCTATCCAGTACGACAGCGGCATCGCCTTCCGTGAGGGCGGGGGGGCCATCAAGCCCGGTGAATGCGGGCGTATCGTTGACGCCTGTGACGTCCACATTGACGGTGCCTAGAGCAACATTGCCGGAACCATCGCCATCATTGCCCGTGACCGTGATGGTGGCTGCGGCATTACCGCTCACGTTCGAGGCTGTGGTATATTGAATGTTGCTGGCGGTATCCAGATACGTGTTGATATCGGCAGGAGCGCCCGCAAGCGTGATGGTGGTCGCATTGACAAGAGTCTCGGCAACTCCACCACCAACAACCACTCCATCCGCAGGCGTCGCAAAAGTGCCAGCACCCGCTGTCAGGGTGACCGTGATCGACGCACTGTCCACGTCTGCAAAGCTGGCAGCAGACAAATCCACATTGCTTAGCGTGTCTTCCGTCACCGTCACGGCGGCTGGAAGAGTTGCAACTGCCGGGTTATCATTCACCGGCGTGATGGTTATGTTCACGGTATCAGCCGTGCCATTTTCCGTGCCATCATTCGGCGTTACCGTCAGGGTTGCGGTTGTGGTGTCATCGCTTGCCGTCGTAAATTCTATGTGGCTGGTGTCGTTCAGATAGGTATTGAGATCAGCGGCGGTGCCCTGAAGTGTCATGGAGGCAGTGCCTGAGTTGGCAACAGTAACGCCATCGAAGGTACCGTTACCATCAACAGAAGCAAGCGTGCCCCGATCAACCGCCAGCGTGAGGGTGATGGTATCGCCGTCAGCATCGGAAACATTGTAGGCTGACAGGTCGATCGCAGTCGCAATATCCTCCGTTGCTGTGTCATCAGCCGGCGTGCCGCCAAGGGCTGAGGCAGAGTTCGCAGCAGCAAATTGTAGTGTGTCAAAACCCGGATCAAAATTACCGCCCGTTGACGTGACCGTGAAACCTGTCACACTTGTCCAGTCGGTTGGGTTGATGGTTGTGCCGTTGGAAAAATCTGCGTTATTCAGTGTGATGGCAGTCCCGCCACCAACAGGGGTGAAAGTCAGCGAAGTATACGTGCCGTCACCCTGGGCATCCAGAAAAACAAACGAACTCAAGTTGATTGCCGAACTGAAGGTGACCGTTACTTGGGAAGCATTAACCCCCGAGGTTGCGTCGGTTTCCGCCAAAGCCGAACTGGACGAACCGCCAAAACCGCCGAAATCGGAAACGCTCCAAATAGCGCCACTGCCTGTTATCATTGTAAACGTGGCTGTTACACCGCTTACCGTTTGTGAAACCGATGCTGTGCCACTGCCGCTAACGCCGCTGCTAAAATCAAATGTTGGCATGTGATGGTTGCCTCCGCTTCAAGTGTAACTGAATGATCAGTTGGGCCTGTTTGGGTACACCGCATCCGGGGACAATGGGGAGTGTACCTTCAACGTACATGGAAATATCGTTGACATCGCTTTCTCCACTTGGTTTGGCTGCGCCAGCTTTCAGGGACGGCAGCAAACTGTTCAAAGTGTTAAATTAAAATGATGAAGCTACCGAAGCACAACTCAGGTTGGGCGCAGGCGACCCAACTCATCAGTCAATAAATGGAGCTATTCCATCAGTGCAGATATAAAACCCGAAAGCAATATAGGGCTGCATGTTGCAGAACGGTTCTCCAGAACCTGCTGCACCCCCCTTGCAATCAACACTGGCACTCAAAATCTGCATCTGATTCAGCGGCACGCCTTTGTCCTGATATAGATAAATCGTTGTGCCAGAATCATTTGCAGTTTGGCTCAACATATAACCTGAATCGGGTGTATCAGTCGTCGGCACCTCAGTGCTTACCTTACATGGCAAGTCTGAAACGGTAGAATGATCATGCGCTGGCAATTGATCGGTGGTCAGTGTTGTTTCAAATTGTCCCACTTTTGACCCCACTCCTATCGGATACGAATTGCCCCCATTATCACCAACATACTCGTTGCATCCAATTGGCGTAACGCCGCGAAGATCTGGTAAATGAAATGTGGTGCCGTCGCCTCCAAATACATTTTGGATTAACTTGTAAAGATCGTTGTAATCTTTCCTATTCAACTGGCGTCCATCGCAGGGTAAAAAGCCCCAACCCTGCGGAACTGTCTCGTGCGACAGGCAGATTATGTCGCCCGTATAATATCCTTCGAAACTTTGACTTGGTTCCATGTCAAAGTCCTCCATTTCTGGCTGTGGGGATGGTCCCTTCTGCCGCGATAAAAAAACCGAATCTAAGCGAAGGTTGCCTGTTGTCCCTAGGCTGACCAGCGCCAACCGGCTCCAGCACTCCTTCGACAAATTGAGCCTGTATACCCCGCAATGGTACAGTGTGGTTTTCACTTTCCGGGGCGGGACCATATTGCCTGTATGACGTGGTTGATATCCCTTTCTTCAATATACCTCGCGCAAGAGATGCACCGGAAGGCTCAGACGTTGTTGCGTCTACCACGCTAGCCATGAGCTTCACTTCGGAACCAGAAACTGGAGTAAGAGAATGACTATGTTCAGGCATCTGAAAGTGACTCAATACAACGCTATTTTTACCCCAAACCTCTCCTAATTTGCGCGTTTCACGATTAGGGCCTTGTCCCGCGCCAGTTATCGCGTAATCTCTTAGGTCCGGCACATGAAATGTCTTTCCGCTCCCGCCATAGGTGTATCCAATAACCGCAAAAAGTTTTTGATAAACTTTTTTGGAAATTTTCGCACCATCGCAAGGCAACCACCCTTTGGCGCTGGGCATACTTGCAGTTGACACTGCCCAAAACCGTATCTCGCCTATTATCGTATAGTCTATTGTTGGCATAGTTATGCTTACTTTTAGATTTTCATTTCCCGGGCCAAAGCCCCTCAAAAGCGATGATCGCATTGATAGAAAGGCTCTGCATCGCATTCAGGTTTGACCCTCCAGAACTTCCTGCTGTCCTCGATTTGGCCAAAACTCCGCCGTCCAGTCCCATACCAGCCAGCTCCACCTGGGCCTGTTGCGGCCCATATGTAAAAGCTGAGTATTGAAAGTCACTTGATATGGTTTTTGATAAGGCAACGTCTGGAACAGGTGCCGGCAAACCGGCGTTACCCTCGGCGGCATAGAGTCCAATATTCTTGTAACTTATTGTTCCGGGATGAGAATGATTGGGCAGGTTGCGCTCGGTCAACGCGATGTACTCATTCCCGCCCTTCTGGCCTAACTTATAGTTGGTCGACGTATTTTCAGCTCTACCCGCGCCTATGGGAAGGCGACCTCTAAAATCAGGTACACCGAAAGCATTCACTTTCTGGTTTTGGTAAACAACTGTACCTTCGCCGTAGAGGGTGCCGATGAGTGAATAGAGCATTTCATACTCAATATCGGCATAAAGACTTCCATCGCATAGAAGCCAGCCATCCGGGATTCTCGTGCCAGCATAAAAGCGAATTTCACCAACGTAACAGTCAGCAACCTCTTTTAGTGAAGCAGGCGATGCCGTCTCTGGACTTATCGGTTCTTTATTAGAACTCATTTCCTACCCCACATTTGAAACAGGCATGCTTTTGCCGCTCATGCTTTTGCCCCTGACTTCGCATCTGCTCTCGACTGCAAGTTAACCGATTGCCGGACTGCGTGCGTGACTTGGCGTCTGAAATGTGTGACATTGCGTCCATATTCTTTGGCGAACAGGCGATTGTTCTTTTTCTGCGATGAAACAGGTCAACTCCAACGCAACCAGCTGGTCGTCTTCTGACAATGCACTCAGGGTCAGAGGCAAGGGTGTTGCCTGGCGTGATGTCCGGCAAACCGGGCTGGACACAAAAGAGTTCCGTCCACACGAGCAGTATGACGTTTGGCGCGACACAATGGCCAACATCGGCGCCTTGCTCCGCCCTACACTTAATAGCGATCCTTTTTCGGCGTCCGCTAAATGTTATTTTTCATCGTCACTCGCATTTGCCCGTCACAATATTGAGGGCCAAAGCCGGATGGAGCGGCATGACCATCATATTGACACGATGGAGGCAGACATTGTGGCCGTGCAACTGCGGATAGGTGGGCAGGAGCTGGAAAACAGCTTCAGAACAGACCGGTTGTTTCAAGTTGGGGATATTCGTGTTTCGGACTTTGCCCAGCCCATGTCTTCGGCGAATGTAAGTTACGATAATCTGTCGATTATGTTTGATAAAAAAGAACTTTCTGGTCGCCTGCCAGGCCTCGACCAGCTACACGGCTTTACGATGCCCGGTGGACCGACAGGCGAGTTTCTCAAGCAACATATGTTGTCTGTATTCGAACTGGTGCCCCAACTGGATGCATGCGAACTGGAGAAAGTTTCAAAGATCACTCTGGAAACACTGACCTTTGCGCTGCAGACATCAGTTGAGCCGTCCATACTTGGTTCGGACAGCATGCGCCAGTCTGCGTTGGAGTTGGTGCATCATTATATCAGACGGCACTTTCACAACCCTTCCCTCTCGCCCGCCCAGATAGCCTCCGCCATCGGTGTCTCCCGTGCGAAACTGTATCAACTGTGCAAGCCTTATGGCACTCCAATGGAATTGGTCCGCCACATGAGACTGAAGGAAGCGGACAGCTTACTTGCCGCCGGGACGGCACGCACTGTCGAGGAAGCCGCATTTTTGGTGGGGTACGAGAACCGAAGCAGTTTTACCCGCGCCTTCAAGAGCGAATTTGGCGTCTCTCCCAGTGACAGAATTGTCCACCAGCGATAGGGCCTGCATTGGTCGTTTCCCTGCTCTCTATCCGGTGCCGAGACCTGAAGCCGCCCGATTCTATTTGTTTAAATTCATGATTGTGATGCTGATCGATTATACTCATAGTCTCAATTGCCGTCATGAACTCCCGTCAAGACAGCTTGGCATTTCGATAACCCATCATTCAAATATTTTTGGGGAGGTAAAGTGGAAAGCACGTTTCCTGGCGTAATCGCTTTCGCGGTTATGTGTGTATTCATGTTAGTGGGCACTGTTCTGCGTGCGAAGGTTGCTTTTTTGCAGCGAAACCTGGTTCCAGCCAGCATCACAGGCGGCCTTGTCGGTTTTGCACTTTTTGCTGCCCTTGGGGACACTGTTGGGTGGTCGTATGATTATACAGCGTTTACGTTCCACTTCTTTACCCTCAGTTTTATGTCCTTGTGTCTGACTATCGATGACCAGGCTGGCGACAGCAGTGCGACTTTTGGCGGACTTTGGTTGTCACTTGTATGGGTGGCCAGCCTTGTGATGCAGGCAATGCTGGGGTTCGGCGTGGTCCAGGTATTCAATGTTGTAGCAACTGAACCGGTCAGCGCCTATGTCGGGGCCCTGTCCACACACGGGTTTACCCAGGGGCCCGGGCAGGCACTGGCTTTTGGTACAATCTGGCAGGAAGAGTTCGCCATCAGAGAGGCTGCCAACATCGGCATTATCTTTGCGTCCATGGGATTTGTTGTGTCGTTTGTTGTAGGGATTCCTTTTGCACGGTGGGCGATTGTGCGTGGCATTAATGCCAATAAAGCGGCTTCCATTACGCCAGAATTTCTTGCGGGCTTTTTTGATCGAAATG
Organism: uncultured Kordiimonas sp.; assembly: GCA_947500295.1. Lineage (GTDB taxonomy): Bacteria > Pseudomonadota > Alphaproteobacteria > Sphingomonadales > Kordiimonadaceae > Kordiimonas. The sequence goes on along the minus strand of CANMRM010000006.1, from coordinate 26,997 downwards.
GTGGCAAAACCGAAGGGCATCAAATCACCCACCCGAGCAACATAGACAGTCTGGCCTATCATTTGTGCCTTTTGGGGTTTGCCTACCTGCTCACCCATCTTTGGCTGGAATCCGTTCAAGACGCGATCGCAGACATTCCAGACATGCCATTGTTGCTTGATATCCTCTTCAGTCATAATTTATTTTTTGCCCATGGCCTGGTGTTTTGTCTGATTATCCGCAACCTGATTGTTCGAATTGGGCTTGCACACCTTCTGGACAGCGTAACTCAAAAACGCATCACTGGTAGCGCCGTGGATTTCATGGTTGTCAGCGCGCTACTCAGTATCAAATTCGCGGTTTTGGCAGAGTTTTTGGCTCCGATCTTTGCTGTTGCAATAACAATTGCGATTGCGACGGCCGTGCTATGTTATGTCATGGGCAAACAACTGAAGGAACTTGGCCTTGAACGTGCCCTGGCAATTTTTGGGTGTTGCACCGGCTCTACCGGCAGTGGCCTTCTGCTACTGAGGCTCATTGATCCAGACTTCAAAACACCGGTTCCCAGAGAATTGGCCTTCTTCAATGTGGCTATCATAATTCTTTCCATTCATATTCTGCTGTTTTTTGCGCCGTCACTGCCGATTCTGAGCACAGGCACATTCCTGGCGGTATATGGCGGCACTTTTATCCTGTGCATATTGTTTCTGCTGGTTCTTCACAAAAGAATGAACCTGAGGTCGGACGACCGGACTTTTAAGAATGGGAAATAGCGTTTCCCCCGGAATTCAGCAAAACAGGAAATTCCAACAAAAGTCCGCGTTACTTCATATGAATCCAGGCAATCTGCGCTTTGGGCACGTCTTGCAAGGAGCAAGTCCGTGTCTCACGGCGACCAGAAAGTAAAACGCCCCACCCGGCGGGTAAGGCTTTTTAATGGTTGCGGGAGCAGGATTTACCGTATCGGGCTTGCGCCCTCACGTTGACCTGCGAGCTGACGCTCTTGGTCCGAACGGCAGATAAAATCCGCGACCCAGCAGACAACAAAAAACCCCGGTCCAGAGGACCAGGGTTTTCTTGTTGGTTGCGGGAGCAGGATTTGAACCTGCGACCTTCAGGTTATGAGCCTGATTGATATACTGTTAACTTATTGTTCTTATTTAATTAAAAATTTCCAAGAAAAATAATGTGATAGAAAATGTGCTAATCTCTCTATCAAGCTAAGCTCAACATCTATATGTCGGGCAATCCTCCAGCGTTGGCGACATTCTGCTTAATTCTTTTGATTACATCGTAAGCTGTTTCTAGTGGCATGGTTCGTGAAATACTTCCAATTACGCTACCACCAGCATTCGTTCTCTGTTCAGCCAAATGCAAAAAACGGCGTATGTGCCCATTTGCAATTTTCTCCGCAGCCAATTCAAGCTCTGGATTATCTGGAAATTTCGCATAACGCACTAACTGACCAATACGATTTACCGTCAGCGGATGTGTCAAATTCACCGGGCCAGAAAAAACCTCGATAAAGGCAAACGGTAGCAAACTAAAAATTGCTGATGATACAAAACCATTACGAATCTTAGCGTCAATGGCCGCCATAGCAAAGTCATCTGCCTCCAGTTCTTTTTTTTGTGCGTCGTCCAAGGTTTCAGATACAAGTAATTCAATATTACTACGCTCAGAAAACGAACCATCTTCAAGGTGACCACAGTCAATATGACCTAGTTCGTGGAGCAATAAAAACAAAATGGCCCCTTTGAACCCTATTGCAGCCTGTCTATTTGCGTTAGGGCCTAGCATATCTCCTATGTCAATCAAAACATGGCCAGTTTGCACAGCCTCTACCATCAAAGCATGGGCTGCCATAGAGAACGCCAGTCCTTCATCAATTGACGAGCCATCTAAATCAATTACTTCTTCAGTTCGATAGCGCTCCATCAAAGACAAGACACTATACAAGTCGACGCAAAATCTAAGCAGGTAAAGAAATCCGTCAAAAATGATAATCTGCCGTCTTTGCTCAGACACTCTTGGAAATGCGTCACAAACGTGGAAGTCAACACCATATATCTCGATAGATTTTAGTCGCTCCAATATCTCCGGCCTAACTATTTCATTTTGCGCCATTGCAAAATTCCAAAGCCTAGTTGAGCTTGGGCTTGAAGTATCAATTTCGAGGTTTGTAAACTTCGGAGTATCAATTATGTCACTCAGATATTGTTCTTGTTTCGCTTCGAAACGATATTGCACCTTCTCGAGGTGCTTCAAAAATTCCTCAGTCGTGATGAACATTTTCTATCGCAGTAAGAATTAGTTTTTCTACTGACTCTAAGTTATCCGTTTCAATAGTAACTTCCGAGGACCTCCCATGGCTACGCAGAATTAGTTTAATGGTGGAACGTCTTTGTTCACCAACTTTCACCTTCTTATTGTTTTCTTTATTGATAGAATTGGTAAGCCAATTTGTAACAACTCCTGCTAATATCGACGCCGGTACGGTTGCCAGACCAACAGTAGTAACCAGTTCATACCAACTATCTACAATTCCAGGGACATGCCGGGTTTGGCCACACTGAAAAACTATTTTATCATTTCCAACACTCTGCCTTTTTCCACTAGAAGATAAATCTTGCAGTATTTTAGAATTTTCGCTCAGAAGCTTAAGCTCAATGACATTAGACATTTTGATCTCCTGGTTCTGACGTTTGCTAAGTTATAAGAAACAAGAGACCCGCAAACATTCTTGCCCTAACTTGCGGCTACGGCGTTCACCATGTACATGCCTCCATAGCAGGCCAGCAATGTTAACATAATGCTTTTATAACGTTTGAACCACTTGCTGAGGGCAGTTACTGAACTAGTCGTAGGAACTGTGATCTTGATTACGCTATGCACCACCGAGTCTGCCATCCCTTGCTACGAATAGTGGGCTTTAAGCCTGATTTACAGACACATAAATTATTGAATTATATATAATAGACTTCACTGAAATTTTTTGTGCACTTGTGCGTGATTATAGCAAGGCAAAACGGGGCTTCAAAGAACTGTCAAGTTGTTAAGAGTATTCAAGAAGTGTCCAGACTTAACCTTATGGAGTTACAGTGTACTAGAATTGACGTTGCTGAACTCTGGATCATGGATTTGAGCTATGGTGGACGATATAGAGCAAAAACAGAACATGCGGGAACTCATCGCACAGCTATGGAACGCTTTTGCCGATTTTATGGAGGGCCTTGCATATGAGGTGCTTGGTGCAATCCTGGACTACTACATTGGAGTAATTGCGTTTGCTATCGTAAGCGCGCCACTACTGATATGGAAATTCTGGAAAAATTGGAAATCTTGGCAAACACGATCTAAAGATTTGAAGAGATATGCTGGGTCATACATTGGATATCGCACCGGAGGGGTTAAGGAAAACTCTAACCCGCACATTCTAAAAATCCGTGTTATTCCAGATGAAAGAAAGATCAAGGTAATTCCACATAGAGGCAACAATGCTTCTCTTTATATGCATGTCCCAAACCGGGCGGCTGAAGTAAAGTATAAACTTGAACGAGTGCCAGGTGGAGAACTGCTTAAGTTTGTTAGTTGTCCCCATCCCCATCTGGAAGACTATGTAGGACAGATGATTTTATATACCAATGCCCTACAAGACGCCGATGCCGAGTTCTTATACGGCGTATACAGTTTTACAAATCTCGAACACACGCCCGTTGCTGGCAATGTTTTATTTGTCCGAGAAGGAGTTGATCCCACCCCTTACCGCAATCAAGTAAAACTAAAACATGTTGAAGCAAAAAAACTAAAACCCCCTGAGTGGCTTCAAAACCGGCTGTAAGTCTCTACAACGATACAGAGTTTACTCATCATCCGACTATCGACATAGTAGCAAAGCTGGCCTTTGTTGCGCCCAAATCGTTGGTATTCACAATTTTTGAGGGAACTAAATGTCGACAGTGGATAATTCAGGCGCAAGAGGCTCCAATGCTGGAGACAGCTACCACGAATTATGGTCACTAATGCAAGCACTTAAGTTGCTAAATTGGGACACTGATCTGCAAGCAATAACTGTCGAAGGAATACCCAGCGAAAATTCAAACACACTTGGTGACCCTTGGCGAGGCGTAGACACCGCGCTGATCTATGGAGGTAATACATATAAAAGCGCTTCTGGGATTACAATTGCCCAGCTAAAATACTCCTCTGCCTCACCCAACCAAACTTGGACCGTCAAAAGGTTATGCAAATCAACAAAAAAAACCGGCGATAACTCAGTTTTCAACGGACTTGCACAAGCTTTCAAGCAAATTGATATTCAGAATAGTGATATTACTATTCCAGGCAAAACTAAAATCAGACTAGTAAGCAACCAAGCAATAAACCGAGAAGTTCTCGACGTAATTCGGAAAAGCAAAACCACATTGTCTCCGAAAGAAAAAGGGCACCGGGTTGCGCTGAAAAGGGCTAGCAAGCTAAATGAGAGACAATTCCAAGCTTTTCTTAAATGTTTGGACTTTTCTGAATGCGGCAACTCAAACCGTGCCCGGTTAACTACTGAAACCGTTAAAAAAATATCTGAGTGGTCAGGCGGCGAGAGCAAAGACGTATTTTTTGCCCTCCAAACCTACATCAAAGAAATGATGCTGCCTGTTAATTCGGGCATTTACATTACAGAAGACGACATTCTTGCTCGTTGCAATATCGCCTCGAAAAAAAGCCTTTTCCCGTCCCCTAGAAAAGTCTCTTCCCCTGAGAAGGTTGTTGACAGATCAAGGGTAAGTGAAATTACCGACCGTATTGTCGTGGAAAATCAACAGCATTTTTGCATCCACGGCGCCGGAGGAATAGGCAAAACCACCGCCATAAAACAGATACAACGGGAGTTGCCCGAGGGATCCATTCTTGTTCATTATGATAGCTACGGCGGTGGGACGTACTTAGATTCTTCCAGGTATAGACATACAGACGCACAAGCCGTCACACAGATTTGCAACGATCTTGCCAGGTCATTGAGTCTTACGCCCTTCATTCCTCATCGCGCGGAGCAAGACTTCCATCGCACTTTGAGGGATAGAATTGAGATTGCGTCTGAAGTTCTCAGCAACTTAAGCGAAGGCGCATTGTTGCTACTAGTAATAGATGCAGCCGACAACCTAGTCACAGCGGCCACTAGGCAAGCTGCCAGCCAAAGACTGTTCCTGCCAGCTTTCTTAAGCATGCAAGGCTTCCCACCAAATGTGAAGTTTTGCGTAACTAGTCGATCCAGTCGACTACCCAACTTGAAGCTTCCAGAATACTACGAACGCCACAAGCTCCTAGGGTTTGACTTAAATGAAACAAGCCAGTTTTGTGAAAACTTTCTTCCAAATGCTCCTTCCGAGTGGATCAAAACTCTTCATTCCGCCACAAATGGGATCCCTCGGTTACTCCACTACATATTTGAGACAGCCAAAAATGATGCAAATGAAATCTTACGTATCGCTCTAGGGTCCTCGGGGCAGTTGGACACGGTATTCACACGCAACATTTCAACCGCTTTAAGTCACCTAGGCGACCCCGAGAAACTGACCTACTTCTGCGCTCTGGTTTCTAATCTAGCCAGGCCGATACCGATCGCCACTCTGGGAGCGTGTTTTGACAGTTCCGACGATCATATCCGAGACATCGTAAATGATCTAAATGCTGGAATAACACTTTCAAACGACACCTTGTCTTTAACAGATGAAGATTTCGAGAGCTTTCTAGCGGAATTTTCTCACGAAAAACAAGCCGATGCTCGCGAACGAATAGCTGAAGTTTTGTACGAGAATCGTAATACATGTACTTACGCAGCAGAAAATGTGGCTGATGCTCTGTATCAAATAAGGCATTCGAAACGGCTGCTCTCAATACAGGAAGAAGACATCTCAGCGGATATAGTAAATGACGTTGTAAAAAAGAAAAACATCATGTTTTCAAGATTGCGCGCAGCAATGAAAATTTGCTCAGAACAATCAAATCACGTCGGCTCAATGCTAGCTCTAAGCAATGGCGCGTTAGCACTGAAAGGCGATGATTTTTTAAAAAAAATTCTTACAGAAAATCCTCGACTAACTTCCCACTACGCCGCAGAAAGTTGGGAAAAATATATATTTAATGACCATGACCAACTGCCCGTTAGAGGCCGTCATCTACTGCATAAATCGGCCTACCACGCTCGACAACAAGATTATTTAGGAGCGGACCGAACTAATCGCCAGTACGTGGCATGGCAAAACTACCGAGCACAAAAAGGCGAGAAAGAGAGCATATACGGCTGGAACATAGAGATCGACGACATTGTCGCAAGTACTGAAGCTTACTTGAGAAGACATTCTTGGCAGCAGGCCTCCAATAGCCTGCGAGGTTGGACCTCCGATAACCAAAGGCATTTGAGACAGGAAGTTATCATTCAACTAGTGCATCAATTGTTGGCGCAAGGTGAGAGAAACTTCCTTGAAGGTTATACAGAAGATGCTCACATTCTGCGACCCTGGAGAGTATATTTTCAAGTCCCACTAATTAGTATAGGCGAGTTGGTTCCCCTTTCTGAAATCGAAGAAATCCTTATTGCCATTCAAAGAATACTGGTGCGGACACAACTCGCCTCACCCGACAATTTAACGGCTGAGTTAACATACCACGAACATGTGCTAAGCTTGTTAGAGCAGTACGTCACCTTGGGTGGCAAACACAAAATAGTCGGACAACTAATTAGCTGTTACACCCCAGTCGATCTGAGAAAAGATACCAACCTATCTCTTCATGACCCTGCCAAGCTGGGCTTTCTACTGAGATCATACACACTTAGTTGCTTGTATAATCAAGCAGAACCTTCAGCCGAAGAATTTCTCATTCCGAATCCTCCTGATACTTTTGACAATGAACAGAATGACCGGGAGAAAAAGAAAGCAGAACGACAATACCAAGAGCGTAGAAACGAGACATTAGATTTCATTAAGTCTGTGATGGCTGCATATCAACGACGCACTAAGTGCATAACAGACGGCACAATTTCTGACGAGCATATCGAAGCACTCCGTTCTGGATTTGCGCACAACTACGCAAGGTATTCCCATCGGTTTGAAATAGGTAAGCTGTATCGGATTTACCTTCAATCGCTAACAAGGCTAGTTTTCCTAAGCCAAGACAGGGCACTATTCTTGGATTCCCTAGTGAGCATGGCAAACTCCAAGCATTTGAGCCAGTTTGGAGAAAAGAGAAAATTCCTAGATTCCTTGTCTATCTTCGTTGAAGCACATGAAGGGTTGGTGGCGGCAGTAGATCAAGAACGCGACTATTTCATAAATGCCAAAATGGCTGCCACAGACAAAGTAGACCAGCTATTGGCATACGCTCAAATATTGTCGCCGGTTAGTTATCACGACGCCGAGCACCTTTTTGAAAGCGCCATCTCAATTGCGGAACACATAGATTATGAAAGCATCTATGGCCTGCAGGTGATGGAACCGATATCTGAAAAATTATCTGATACCCTGCCAGCCAGCCTGCAAGAAGAAATTTCACAACAATACTTTACGTATGCGTCCATCGTGGCTAGCCATCTGGAAGGCTACGAGGGCCTTCCCTGGCGTAGTATTGGCCGCACCTTGGCCAATATAGATAGCCGGTTGCTTCTTTCCTCAGCTTCTCGTTGGGACGACGAGGGACTAGCAGATTGCGGCGACTTGCTGAGTGAAGGACTGATTAAGCTTTTGCGGCAAAATCGGATAGATGTTGAAACAGCTCTTTCTTTGTTCCCGGTAATCCCTCACCAAACCAAAGAATTACAACAGACCTTATTGGAAGGGTGTTTGAAGCTGAGCCCTACCAAACACCGTCAGAGACTTCTCGACCTGTTGGCGAGAGACATGTTGCTTTATGGTGAAGGGGCAAGAGGAAAAGAAAATGGAGTAAGTTTCAATAACCTGGCGAGCGAGGACACTACTCAGAAATGGCTAGGAGAATTCGCTAAAGCTGCGCAGTTTCATAGCGAATTGTCAGAGGCGAGAGAAACCTATTGTAGCGATGAAAACTCATCGCATTTATCAGACAAAAGTAGTCCAAGTATCAATTGGGAAGAGTATAGCTTTCTGACATCGGAGGAAATTGCTGAAGCTTATCAAGCCGTTGAAAACCAGGAAAAAGGAACCCAATCTTACATTAGTTCTACTTCTATCTTGAAATTAATATGGAAGCACACTGCTCCTAAAAACAGGGTAGGGTTTTTAACAGCTCTGATTTCGGCGGGGTGTGATGTAATATACAGCATATCGCGTTTCGAACTGATCATCGAGGCCATGCAATCGAAAACAGCTCCAGCATCTTTTCGCAGTTGGCTTAACAAGAAGCTTCCCGAAATTATTGCAAACTATGCAGTTGATCTGGCCTACAACCTGACGCCTTACCAGTCGGAATCAACGACTATCCTGGAACAGTTAATCGCTCTCTCGACCTTGGATAATAATACCATCGCTACATCGCTGATCATATGTGTTGAAAGGAACGTGGACGCGATGAGCGCATCAAAAGCGTTTACGATATTGGGAATACTCGTACAATTCTGTGATAGATTAGAGGTTGAGAAGTTTGCGTCGCAATACTTGGCACTCTCCCTCAGAAATATTCCATCAGAAGAACAAGAAGAATGGATGCTTGAGAGCTTCAGTGGTGTCCCCAATGAAATGGCACAAACAAGGTTTGTTTTCGCGTTAATGACCGACATTGACACCAGAACTCGTTGGCGAGCATCTCATGCTCTTCGCAGGTTGCTAAATTACTCAGAAAATCCCGAAAAGTATTTGCCTTGCATACTGAGTTTGTTTTCACTTAGGCAGGACCCAAACTACAGGCGACCGGACGCGACATATTACTGGATGTCCGGTCAAACATGGCTGACCATATGCTTGTTCAAGGTGGCGTATGAGAACAGTCCGCGCATTATTCCTCTCAAAGAAGGTCTGTTGGCTGCTAGCAACGATGACAGCTTTCCACACGTTTTGGTTAGAGAATACTTGAAAAGAACTTTGATCGCTTTGCTAAAGCAGCATCCAGAACAATTCAATGCAATCGAAAGATGCGCAATTGCAGATATTAACACTAGTCATCTTCCAAAAGAAACCGAGCGCCCTGAAGATTGGCGCGGGTTACATGGTATTGGTCAACGAGTAAAAGAGGAGGACCGTCGCTTCAAATTTGACCCAACTGACACGATACCCTACTGGTACAATCGCGCCCACGGACTCTTTCACAATGTGAGTCCAGACCAATTTTTAGATGTTGCAGAAAAATGGATAGTCGATGAATGGGGACATATTGAAAAAGAAGCGTATGTAACACTCGACGTACGAGTCTATCGGTCTTCCCACTCTAATTACTCATTGAGCAACAATAGACATGGCACTAATCCCGTAATTGAGCCGTTACGCCTGTATCTTGAATGGCATTCTATGTTCTGTGCTGTAGGAGACCTTCTATCTACACACGCACTGTTAGACTCCGAAGATGAATACGATAAATTTGAGTCTTGGTTGAATAGAAAACTCACTGTATTCCCATTGGGCTGGCTAGCTGATTTTCTATGTTATCCACCGCTAGATCCCAAATATTGGGAAGAGCCAACCGACGTTGATACGTGGGTTCACTGTCTGTCATCTGATGAGTGCCTCCAACTCATCAATACCAATAACAACTCAGACCACATAGTAGTCAATAGCTATCAAGTCGTGAGGTCTAGCAACTTTAGAGAGACAATTAGTATAAGTAGTGCCCTTGTGAATCCCGAAAAAGCTAGTGCTCTTTTGCGAGCTCTTCAAACAGTAAATAACAAACATGATTACCTGATACCCTCTGCTGGGAATGATCTCGAAATTGACTCTGAAGGCTTCAAGTTGATTGGATGGCTCCACTACCTAGATGGAGATGGTTACGAGGAGAACTTGGATCCGCTTACCAAAGGCATTCGTGGAATTGAAACATATCCATCGAAAAGGGTTTCTGACCATTTAAGGTTAAGCCGAGTTAACAATGAATGGCTCGACCCAGATGGAAAAATAGCGTTCTATTTGGATCAGTGGGGTGATAACACACCACACACTGATAACAGTGCTTATGGCTCAATTGTTGGTGCACATGGCGATCAATTTTTCGCGAACATCAATACTCTCAAACGCTACCTAAGTGACATGGAAATGGACTTGATTTTGGAAGTAAGTGTTACAAGGAGAGATGCGGACTATGGGAACACCTATCGGAATGAAGAAAAAGAAACCGAAGTTGAATACGACAGACTCTTCTGTTTCAGAAGCGACGGAAGTATCGAAACCGCCGAAAAATGTGTTGGAACTTGGTAGCCATATAGTCAATCAACTTAAATTGCATGACTCGGTTGATACTCTCTCCAGGTGGATGGCGCACTATCTTGCCGAACTCATCGAAGCTGCACAAAATGAGGAAGATGAAGAGAAAAAGTCTGAACACCAAAAACATGCTGCTCAGGTTACTATGCAACTCTGGGAGAGAAAAGCGTCTTTGCCTCGTGGTGTCGATCCAATGGAGCAGTATAGCGAATGCTTGAGTTTCATTGTCCAACTACTTGATCAAACACCAATTGTTAATGTCGTATTTTATGGTCAAAAATCTGAGCCGACGCTGATAGCGACTGTTAGAAGGCTAATCGATAACTACAGGCTATCCTTGCAAAGCTTAACAGTCATGCATCAAAGTGAACGAGAGCCTAAAAATGCTGTTGCTCTTGAAAATTTGCCTGAAGAGGAGCAGCAAATTGTTACCATCATAGAAGCACTTGTCTCTGACTACGAAGATCGTGAAGTCGACCCGGTCGACGCCAGCATAGAGTACCTTGAGCAATTGAAGGACAGTTGTACCCAACTCATCGAGGCAATAAGCCGCGACAGAAAGACGGAACACTAATAATCCCGAAGGTCACATCTTTACTTGAAGATGTAGTCAAATTTCGGGCTTCAATTGGAGTAAACCTTGAGCCCCTTGTGGGCGAATGGTCAAGCTGGTTAGGGGGTAAATTCACACGGCTCTGCCGATGTTAGTTTAAACACCCTAACCACCTGCTTGCCTGCGTAAGCAACTAGTGCAAAATGTTACGTTATGTTTGACCCGATAAAAAGCGGAACCGGGAACTCTAAAAATGGCAGAACGCTCACCCTTCAAACACCTAGACCAGGTTTTTGTGGCCGACCAGCGAAACACCCATATTTCCATAGTAAACCAAAAAACAGGTGAACACCGACCGTGTGAGCTTGAAGACCTACACAAGCGCATTGCCAAGGTAGTCCTAAATGATGAGGTGCCCATTGAGGTGCGAGACCATTTCAATCTTGCCAAAAATCTCTGCCTCTACGGCTGGTTCGTATATGACTTTGGTGTGGAAGCGAAGCTGAGATCATTTATAGCAGTTGAGGTAGCATTGAGAACCAAGTTTGAACATCTTCGCGGTAAGAAACCAAAGCAATCTGGACTAAGGCAACTGTTGAAATGGGCGATCAATAGTGGACTTGTAACTGATGGTGGCTTTGGGCATTTATACTTCGAGGATGAAAGAGAACTTTGGGAATCGCTGCCGGAACAGCATCGTCCAATGCTCATAAAGGACCGAGAAGGTATAGAGTACTCAAAAGAGAAGTTGTTGGACGCAATTTCTGGTTTGCGAAACTCCTTTGCACATGGAACATCAACGTTGATGGAACCCATTAGCATAGTTTCAAGTCTACATATATGTGCAGATGTCATTAACCAGCTTTTTAAAAGTTGTGATACGAACCGAGCTTAGATTGAAGATTCATTCTTTGTCCAAAATTTCAAACCTTCTGGAGAATTGTTTACAAACATAAGAGCAATCTGGATTGCTCTTTATGCTTCTCTTTGTAATACAAATGGGAGAACTAACGCCCTCCCTATTTGCATCACCTTCCTACTTATTGCTTCCCTCAGTTTTAGTCTTTGGCTTCCTAAGAACCACGCGACCATCAAGTGGCATGCATTCAAGCTGTAGGTTAAAACCGTCACCGTTTTTATGAGGCCACACAGCACCAATACGGGTCCAGTTTGATTTACCTTCCTGCTCAGGATTAGACACTGAGTAAGCGTGATAAGCTGGTTGGTTTGAGTTAGTCATTATTTTATCTCCTTGTTTGTTTTCCAGCCGACACTGCGCCGGACTGTTCGCAAGGGGTTAAGCGGTTTGGGATATAGAAAAGGCGTCAATAGCCTTCTCGGTGCTGGTGCGGAAGGTCTGTTGATGACTTTGCCCAAACCGCTACCCGTCAAGCGATAACAGCTCCGAGCGCTGTGTCGGCGGAAAACAGGAGATGAAATAATGACTAACTCAAACCAACTATGAATCATGAAGGACTAAAAATGTCAGAGTCAAAAGACAAAACAGATAAAAAGAAGAAAAACACAAAACAACCAAGTGTTTTTGAAGAATTTGTCAATCTTATCGGACAATTCACAAAAGCCATATCATTTTTGGTATTATTGCTCACAGGCTTCGGTTTCTTAATTTTCCTGTCCTATACGGTCTCGCTTGACGCGTTTCCAACCGATGTGGATTTTGACGAAAGCATATCCCTGATCGCTTCACCGCTTGTTTTCGGCCTATTATATTTTGGGTTTCTAGTCTTCATCTCAGCACCTGGAAGAATTATTGCCGACCCGTTGGTATTCTTTGGTCAGCATAGAAGAAATAATGACCAAGGGGAGAACGGCAGCAGCAATTTCATTGCTCAATATTGGAGGAGCTTGAAACACAGGCTTGCAAGCTTCTCAATGAATCATATCGCCTTTTTTCTCTTCGCACTTGTCGGCACTTGGCTGATCTACATTTACGCAGAAAGTATGGTGAAGGAAGAGTTAGACAGGAAACTGATAGCCATTGTTGGAGTGCCACTATTATGCGGAATGTGCTGGGGTTACATAGCCGAACTGATCAATGATTTAAGCGAAAAGAAGATAAAGCGTAAACAACGTCGCAGAATGACAATAGGCGTAATTGGCTTTGTCGTATTGATTTTATCTTTACCAATCATATTTGGTTTTGGTACCGATCGCTTTCTGCAGCAGACCATGTACTATCTAAATCACCGCGTGCATGTCGCTGACTTGCATATCGAGCAACCTTACACATACCTCATGCTCGAATATGGTTATGACGGAACGGAAAGTCGCTTCGGAGATAGCTACAGGAAATATAAAAATTATGAAGTCGTCCTCACCGGGCTTGGAAAGTCCACTTACGTTCGCGCAATAGGTACAAAGACACCTACAGTCCCAATTCCAACGACACACATACACATAATCGAACGCAAATAACCAAAAAGAAAAAAGGCGGAACTCGCGGACCCGATTAATCGAGTGAAGGAACTATTATACCAAAATCAGAATTTTGGTTTTGTTCCGTCAGCCATTGATTGAACTTGTAAATATCAATGTATAAGCGTTTTTCGCCCTTTTTGATCACCGCTTCATCCAAGCCATTCCAATGGCGCTTGCGCAGCCAGTCCTCCAGTTTAGCAGCTTTAATAGAGCAGTTTTCCAACAACTGCTCTTTAGCGCGCAGGTTTCGAAAGTCTGAGACCATTTCCTTGTCCAGCGAAAGCCAAATATTGAAACGATCAATATCAATCCAAACATTGCCATCAATCTTCACCACCGCTGCCGAGAGCATGTTGGTTTTGCGATGGAACAACCAGTGACGAATAGTGCCTGGCTTAAAGGCCGGTGCCTCAGCCACCAGATCATCCACGCTTATCAGTCTTTCAAAGTCTACCTTCCCTATAGCCTTTATCCACCATCATGAATTGTACACAAGATTTATGTGCAACCATGATAATCAGACTATTGACACTAGCTAGAAACGAGATGGCGCTTCCTTCTCCTCTAGTATCTTGTCCGTGAACTTGTTCATCATGCCACGCATGTGATCACAAGTTAGATGCTGGTAACGCTGAGAGGCCTTTAGGGTCTTGTGATGAAGTGCTTCCATAATCTCACGCTGCCCAGCACCCATCATGCTCAAATAGCTGGCTGTAGTGTGGCGAAGGTCATGCCAGCGGAAGTCTTGCAAACCGGCATCAGCGATTGCTTTGCGGATACGCTTATCGAAGTTTAACGGTTTGGTGCCTGCCTCATTGGGAAAAACCAGCGGCGTGTCATAGCGGCGCGATGCGTACAACTCTCTCAAAACCGACATCGCTGTTTCGCAAATAGGCTTGATACGAGGTGACTGGTCTTTCTTAGTGCTTTTAAGTAGAAGAACTTCGCGGCGCATATCAACAATCACGATGGGGTGGTCGATAACCTTATTTTCCTCCCATACCAGATGCTCTGCTTCACCTCGACGCAACCCACAACCTAATTGAATGACAAACAGATAGTATCCCCAATATGGATGATTATTGCGAAACTTCCCCATATCAGCTTGGGCAGTAAGCGCCTCAATCAGGCGCGGAAGCTCATATGCCCTAGGGAATTTTACCCTTGCTTCTTCTTTTTCATCGGGCGTTAAATCATCCCAACGCCTAGCCTCTGTTTCATTCGGCCAGAGATGTAGATAATCGGATAAAAACCTTGTTCTCTCGTTGGATATTTTAAGCCTTTTCACTCGGTCACAGGGGTTTTTATCCAGCCATTCCCATTCATAAACAGCCTTGTTGTAAACAAATGATAAGGCGTTCACATAATCCTGAACCGTCTTTGGTTTGCGTAGTTTGAGAGAACCGTCGACATTGGTTTCAGGTTTGGATTTCTGGCCGCTCGGCAGAATTTTGTAGATTGGCTCTTTTGAGATTAGTTCACGCGCTTCAAATATCTCAGAAGGTTTTACCGTTTGAAGATATCGGTCTCCCAGATGGTTTCTCCACCATCGCATGGCACTTCTGATACTTTGATTGCTGATAGATGGAAAATGCTCGCACATATAACGGTCTATTGCTTCTGCTACCGTATATTGCTCAGATGAAGGAAGTCCTGTGGCCTGTCGCCTTGCTTTTTCAGTGGCCGCATAAGCCCATTGTTTTGCATCTGTTAGACGGGCAAAGCTCTTACAAAACGGCTTTACACCTTTGATGCGCACTTCCGCGCTATATCGAACCTCTCCTGTTGTTGTGTAGTACTTCTTGTAATGTGCCATTCATAGTTTCCTCCATTTGTGAAAATTTGCGTTTTATGAGACAATGCATTAGCTCGTCTCAGAATGGATATGAATGTATCCTCTATCTCTATCCTGTCCGGAATATATCCGGAGCGCCAAATAAAAATGGGCACAAGAACACGACACTGTATACAGTTTCTCGGCAAGCACGTCAGGAATAAATATCTGAAATTATTGATGTTTATTAAAAAAGGTAAGAGACACGAATATTATCTTAACTGCTTCGAGTCCTACACGACCCACCACTCAAAAAAATATTTTCCATAAAAAATCAACGCTTTGCGGCCATGTAAATTCCAACACACTGGGCCATCCGGATTATATCCGGAGCGGCCTATTTTCATGTCGATTTCTGCCTAAGCTTTAGGCACTCGCAGCAAAAACGTGACATTTCCGCAAGCCCTTGGTGGGTTTGACATACAGCGTGACGACTTAGCCCAAAATCATCAATTTCAGGTAAAACTCAAAAACGGCGTTTTCACCATCAAAATGCCCTGCCCCACGCAGCCATTTTTCCACACCACCATAACCCTTCATAGGCGCAATGAAGCGCCCATAGGAGGAAAACCCATGAAACTATTTGTAACCATTTTCTGGATAAGCTGCGCGGTCGCGATTACGCTCTTTATCACCAGCATAAGCGCATTAGCATTCCCAACCTGGCAACTCATCATCTGGTTTGCTTGTGCGGTGATCTTAGGCAGTCTCGCCACCGCATTCTGCTACGAGGTGAAACGCTTTGTTGAAAAGTTCCGCAACAATACTTTGGCGTCAGCCCGCTTTGGCACCGCCCGCGAGCTGAACAAAGGCGGTCTGAATACCAAAGACGGTCTGATTGTCGCTAAGGTTGGCCGCAAACTGTTGCGCTTCAACAAACCCGGTCACCTGATCACCATATCCAAGACACGCGGCGGCAAGGGTGTGAGCAGCGTTATACCAAACCTTTTGGACCACAAGGGCTCAGTCTTTTGTGTCGATATAAAAGGCGAGAACTTCGCCATCACAGCCAAACGCCGCTCAGAGTTTAGCCATGTCATTAACCTGGCGCCCTTTGAGCACAAATCCCACTGTTACAATCCGCTGGATTTTATCAGGCTCGGTGCTGATGAGATTGATGATGCATCGCTCATTGCAAACCTAATAGTTGTCCCAGGTGAAGTGTCCATTGATAGTTTCTGGGACAAGGAAGCAAGAGCTCTGATCACAGGCCTCATTCTTTATATCGTGCGCCATATGCCCAAAGAAAGGCGCAATTTAGCGGAGGTGCGCAGGCTATTAACACTCGGCGAAACAGATCTCGATGAAATCCTCGATCTGATGATGCACTCACCCCACGAATGGATAAAGCGTGCCGCTGCAGCTTTCAGCCAAAAGGCAGAAAAGGAGCGTAGCGCTGTTATCTCGACTGCCCAGAGCCATACCAAGGTTTTTGACAGCCAGCGTTTGGTCAACATCACTAGCCATAGTGACTTTAGGCTGCAGGACCTCAAACGCGAGGTGATAAGCCTTTATCTCAACATCCCACCGCATCAGATATCTGTTTACAAGCCTTACCTTCGCCTGATGGTAGGGCTTGCCCAAGCAGCCATGACCAGAAGCGAGGCCAAACCACCAAAACCTGTGCTGTTCCTATTGGACGAGTTTCCAGCCCTCGGCAAAATGCCAATAAACGGTTTTGCCTATCTTGCCGGTTACGGCGTGAGCCTATGGGTATTCACGCAGAGTATCGGACAGTTACAGGCCATATATGGTAAGCAGGCCGACGCCATCCTATCGAACTGTGCGGTCACTCAAGTATGGTCGGTAGCCCCAGCGGACCTCAAGACTGCCAACCATATCTCCCATACCCTGGGCGATACGATGGTAACGACCTATAGCGAGACACGCTCGCAAAGGCACTTGTTTGCGGCTGACCGAAGCTATAGCGACAACCGCAATCAGCGCACCCGCAAGCTCTTAACTCCGGATGAAATACTCTGTCTGCCGGAAAGCATGACTCTACTTTTTGTATCTGGAATGCGACCATTTCTTGTAAAACGTGTGATCTATTATAAAGATAGAGTCTTCAAAGGCATGTTCGGCAGTTGGGGGGCTGAATAGTGGCAAGACCGAAGAAGATTGAGAACCAGCCGCGACCAATTAGGCTTTACGCTTACGTTACCGAAGAAGAAAAAGCTCAAATCCAGGAAGCGGCTGATATGGCAGGTTTGCACATATCAGTCTTCCTGAGACAGGTAGCCCTCGCCCAGCAGATACGCCCTGCCAAAAGCCGCCAGAGCCAGAAGTTGATCCAGACCTTGAGCAAGCTTGGTGCTGACCTCAACCGAGTTGGCAATAACATCAACCAGCTTGCCCACGCAGCAAACATGGAGAAGTTCCCGAAAGAACACATCCTGCTGCAAGCCAAAGCCGATATTGGCAATGTGCTGAGCGCCATCACTCAGGCTATCAAGGAAGCCTAACCTATGCTGGCAAACGAGATCGCCTTTGGTGAGAGCTTCCAGGCTAATATCCATTACAATCTGTATGGCAACAAATCTGAGCCCAATCCGCACAAATGCTCCTGGCATGTGTCCAAGAACATGTTCACGGACGATCTGGACGCTGCCGGCAAGATAATGGAAGCGACAGCATCATCAAGCCGCGCGACTAAGCCTGCTTATCACTTCTCTATAGATTGGGACCGATCGGAGGAACCGCAGCTTAATCAGGACAAGTGTGTAGAGGCCGCCGACAAGGTGCTGGAGAAGATGGGGCTGTCTAGCCATCAAGCCCTCTACTTCTGGCATGTGGATGCCAATCATCCTCATATGCATGTGGTCGTTAACAGAGTGGACGACAGCACAGGCAAAGCCTGGGACATGTGGAAGTCCAAAGAGAAGCTGGAGCGGGCGACCCATGAAGTGGCACAGGAGATGGAGTTTCTGCAAGTGCCGGGCAAGCACAATGAAATGGACTATTCGCCTGACAAAACAAAAGAGGCCACCAGGAGCCGATCCGAGCGAGCAACATCCGAAGATCTCAAGCCCTGGTCCAAAGAACAGATACCGGACATCAAAGCTGAAATTGGCAATGCCTTTTATCATGCCGAGAGTTGGCAGGAGTTAACCAGCACACTATCGGAAGCCGGATATGAACTACGTCCCAAGGGCCAAGGCTACATCATCACTGACGGCCATAACTACACTCAGCTCTCCAAAATGGGCAAACAGGTGCGCATGGACGCATTAGAGGAAAAATTTGGTGAGAAGCTTGCTGCCTTTGACGACAAAGAACCTTTAAAACCAAAACACGAATACAGCCCAGTTGAAAGCTTTGATAATTTACCCGAGAAAATTGAAAAGCAAATCAGGCAGGAAGTTGAAAAATGGGAAAATCTGCCCGAAGTTAAGAACACTGCCACAGACACCCGCGTTAACGAACTGATGGCTGTAATAAACAGCCTGAAGCAGTTTGATGAGAACTGGCAATCGCAAAAGTCTGCCCGCACCCTGTATGCCAGTGAGGGCAATGCTCGCAAGCGTGAAAGCCAGTTAGAACGTGCAGAGGAGTTAGTTAAATACCATGAAGAAAAAAGCATGGAGCTTATCTTCAACGTGGATAGCAAGCTGCTGGACAACAAGGAAACCGATATCAGCGACAAACTGCGCGCCGCGATGGACCATATTCGTAAAAGTAGACAACCAAAGTCCAAAATAAGAAAGCTGCTGGATTTAACCAAAAAGAAAAAGCAGCGCCTTGCCGAAGCTAAAAGACAAGAAAAGAAAGCTCAAAAAATGGAATGGGCTCTTTTCTATCGCATGCAAAAAATACGTGAAGCTGAAGGACGCCTTACTAACCGCAAGATAGAACTGGATGAAGCCAATAGCAAAGCTACCGCTCTTAGAAAAGCTCACCTGCACAATTCAGAAACACGCGAACAACTGTTTACCCGCAAAAAACACCTTGTTGAAAACATGCCGAAAGATGCGATTGTGAGCGCTGATATCCCCTGGGAGAAAAAGAAAACACTGTTTGCTGTCTGGTTCTCGGAACACGGGCATACAGCGGAGTTTCTCAAGAATAGAGAGAAAGATCAGAATATGGAACGTGATCCATTTGAAGAATAAGATTGTTATAATATAACATTCTGTTAAAATTCTATTATGGAACAATGGACTAAAGTTGAGATAGAAAAAACTCTACAAGAATTATACAACGAAAGAGAAGCGTACCATAAGAGATTTACTGACTTTCGGAATGAGCAAGAAGATACTGCTAGGTGGATTGCTAAAACCGAGCAAATTCTGCAAAATACATATGATGAAGAATTGATAGACCTGCATATGAAATACCTTCAGAAAGCCCACGAAAGCAGAGCCTTTCTGGAAAGAAGTCTAAAGAGTCTAGAAAAGAGTTTTAAAAAACTTGAAATTCTAATTCGTCATTATGAAGAAGACCTGAAAGAGTTTGCATAATCTAGCGCGCAATAGGAGCTCACCATTCCAAAAAACAAATGGGATATTGAAAACCTGATTAATGAATATGAAGCAGCGGAATCTGCTTATGAATCTTGTGCTGATATGTTGTCTAAAGAAGTATACGCTAATCTTCATGAGAGGATTAAAAAGGAACAAGCCGAAGCTTGGAAAGACATGCAATCATTGCACAAAAAGATTCAACTGACAGAAGTTGAAGTCAGGGCGGCTGATAAAACATATAGAGGCAATTACTTCATAGAGAGATATAAACAATCTCAAGGCCATGGCATATTAAAAGACAAAGAGTTTGAAAAAACACAAGAAGCCAACTCACGAAGTAAACAAGGCCAAGAAGCAGAGGATTCAAAAATTAAGGAAACTCAAAAACCAGCCAAAAAAAGAAAATCTCGAGCACTCTGGCTTGAGGAAGACAGCAATGAGATAGAGCGCTAGAACCTCTCCGGTTTCAGCCGCCAGGCAAACTCTTTTTGCAGGCGAATGGGATCTTCTGACTTAGTCAAAACCAGTATTTTCCCCTTCCAGTCTGGCCCTG
Source organism: uncultured Kordiimonas sp. (assembly GCA_947500295.1). Taxonomy (GTDB): domain Bacteria; phylum Pseudomonadota; class Alphaproteobacteria; order Sphingomonadales; family Kordiimonadaceae; genus Kordiimonas. The sequence goes on along the minus strand of CANMRM010000006.1, from coordinate 6,797 downwards.
TTAATTCTCCCTGCCGCAACCACGGCTCTACGGACCCACTTAACAGCCCCCTAGAGAGTGGAAGCTGTTTTAGAACAAGGTTTTCGGTTTTAGGGTCATTGACATCCATGAAACATTGAACGTTGCACGCCGATAAAATGCCCTCCGGATTGGACCACGTGCTTTCTAGCTGGCCGTAGTTTTGGATAAACAGCCATCCTCGCAAGTTGTATGATCTGCCAACGTCCAATAGCTGTTTGATAGGTTTGAGGTATCCAAGCAGCGGAAATTCGTCGAGTATGAACATAACAGGCAGCTTAGCCTTCCTGCCATGATCTTTCATGAGTCTTGAAATATGTTGTCCGACCATTACCCGCAGGAGCGACACATACATTTCAAGTTCAGGTGGCGGAACAACGACAAACACCGAAGCCCCTTCGTCTCGAAGCAGCTCAGGTGTCCATCCTGCGCTTGTTTCATTGGTGATCAAGCGGACCCGGTTTGAGCGCCAGATCTCAAGAGATTTTCTGGCGCTATTTATAATTCCAGAAAACTCTTTAGCCGCAACACTCCTTATGCCTTTGGCGGCCTCTGTAAGTTGAACATCACACAAAGCCTGCATATCTATCGTATGACCATCCAACTCCTCTTTATCTGCCCAGATAATGCTACATACTTCGGTCATGTTTTTTTCGAAGTCCTCGCACAGAAGAACATATTGCAAAACTGCCGCAACGAGGTCTCGTGCTTTGGCTTCAAAATAGTCATCGGCTTTCGGAACGACCAACATCTCGGCTAGGTTTCTGCATTCATCCCACAAATCCAGTTCATCTCGACTGACGAAATCGAGCGGATTGTAGCGAGCCGATTGAATTGGATTGGCTACGTCAAATCGGTAAACATTCTCTCCGTGAAAAGAGCGTCGCTCATTAATTGAAGCATCATAATTGTCGCCCTTAACATCGAGCACAAAAACCGAGCCCGGATATTTCCAAAGATTGGGGATCACATGACATTGGCCTTTACCTGATCCGATAGAGCCACATGTCAAAAGATGTCCTTCACCCTCGAAAACATGCCATAGGCCCGACGTGTCGTCATGCTTTCCAAGAACTACAGCATCCGACATTAGAAGCGCATCTCCCTACCGCCGGATGGCGTAACCCATCTGGAACCCGATGCAACGTCCTTCTTCATGTGCTTTAGGGTCATCGAATGATGCTGATCTGGCCCGTCAATGAAGCCAGAAAGCATCTCCAAGATATCGTTGGCAGACTCACGCGCTGAGATAAATTTACCCATCTCAACACCCCGTGGGATCATCAACTTTAAGGCCCGATATTCGTGAGGGTCACCGTTCGCGATGGTTATGTCAGCTTTTCCCAGGTCGAATGCAATGAACTCCGCCCAAGGGTATTTATGCAAACTAATGGCAGGGAATTCCTCTCTGGCCATTAAGCAATAGCACAACATACCTCGCTCAAAGTCCGGCATATCGCCCATGCGCCTTCTGGCTGTATATTTATCAGTGTTGAAGATATTTTTCAGATTCATTGACAAGATATTGTAGTCATCTTGAAAAAATTGATGAACTTTCATTGCCTTGGCATTGAGTTCGGCAACAGTAGCTTGGCTGACCATCGAATCCCCCTGTGTTTGAATCAAACGACACATAAATTGGGGGCTATTTTTATAAATAATCAATACCTATAATGGTATTTATAATGCTTAAAATAGCATTGAGAATAACTTGACGCTTCATGCAACAGTATTGTACATAGTGTTGCATCTCAATAAGTAATTGATATTACTGTCTATTTACTGCCTCCATGAAGTTAGCAATGTAATTTGACGGCACTTCCAGATCAAAGTTGTCATTTACGTTCTGCGATACCTGACTGAGCAGATTTGTGGAAGCGCGGGCAATCCGCCTTTCGTGTTCTCTCGCTGCTAAGGTAATCAACAAGTCATCGAATTTTGCTTCCAGCAGTTTGTCCTCCGATAATTCAACCTTGATAATCTCTTCATGGAAGCCGCCATTGCCTCGGTAGGCTGCCAGGGTTTCAAAGTTGAGCTTTGTGCCACTAACGTCGCGCACACTGTCATAGCGGCGCAGAAAGTCTTCCTGATACTGGAGAAGCACATAATAGGCGTATTCGGTTTCGCCACTATCCCTTCTACGCGCAACTAACCGCCCATCCGTTCCAAGGGAGTGAACAATTCTAGGAGCCATCAAAATAGTTTCATTGGGCGCTGGGTGTTTTATAGCTTTAAACCCAACAGCGAAGATTTTGTCGGCGTCAGAACTATACCTTTCAACATATGTCGCAAACTCTGCACTATTCATGCTGTGAAACTTCTCCGGTGGGTAACTGAAAGCCAACGATTTACAGGCGGTCAAAAGCAGGCAGCATGCCGCCATGAAGATGAACTTACGCATGGTATTCCTCTGTGTGGTTTGATTATTGGCAACGGTGAAACACATCGCCGTGTTGGTCGGCAATGCGATTGTGAGACAGAACCCGAAAGTTCACGAAGCTGTAGTCGCGGCGGGGACCGATAAAGGCGGTTTCAATGCGGTCAGCGGACACGCGTTTGACCCGCGTTTTTTTGGTACCAATCGTCCAGGGCTCCCATTTGCCACTGGGGTGCGGGTCATAGATAGTTTGTAGGTAGGAGCCGTCCTCGTCACGCACAAACTCCCGCTTGCGGAACACACGGCCATTAGCAACGCCACACCAACTGCCAAGGATCAGTTTGGGGTCACGGCCATGAAACAGCGTAACGTCATCATCTATGGTGCATTGCTCCAGATATAGCCAGCCATCCAGAAACTCTGTGGCAGTGCCGGTGGCGATCACTTCAGCACCGGGAATAATATCAACTGCTTTAACAAGCTGGTCCTTATCGCGAGAAACGCAGATAGCACCCCGGAAACGCTCGCCCCAAACGATGGTTGAGTATGTAGCCCTACCATCGGGCGATAGGTTGGGCTTGCCGAACACACCAGCAACGCGGATTTTTTCGTCTTTGTTTAGAACAAAGAAACGTTCTGGCTCGAAGTTGATTTCTTCAACAAGAAAGGCTCCCTGTGGGCGAGCAAAAGCGGGTTCAAACAACCCACGACCCTGCGCCTTCAACGCAGAAAAACCGACCAGACAGACGGCCAAAGTAACAAGATATTTGGAAAACTTCATAGAACCCCCGGTGAGTAACGGTTTGAGACACATGAGGCGAAGCCTCATGCAACACTATGTACAAGAGTGTTGCATCAGTACCTCATAGGGGTGGGGTTATATTGGGGGGTAAGTTGCTGTTTTAGTGCTGGTTTTCTGTACAAAAAACAAGAGAGGCGCAAGAATGGCCCATGGACAACGCATATTCACTTTATGACCCTCAGGGCAAGCGGCTTTACCTCAATCTTGAGGAACGCAAGGCCTTTTATGAGGCCTCAAAACGCCAGCCTGACAAGGTAAAAACTCTCTGCCAACTGCTCTACTATACCGGCTGCCGTGTAAGCGAGGCACTGAAGTTAACTGCTGACCGAGTGGACACAGCTGCGGGTGAAATCGTCATCCAGTCGCTAAAGAAACGAAGCACCACGCCACATTACCGACCGATACCTGTGCCGATGGAGTTTATGAACGACCTAGCCGTTGTCCATGCCTTGAAAAGTCAGATTAAAAACAGACTCTGGACCTGGTCACGCTCCCATACCTGGCGACTTGTCAAAGCCACCATGATAGAGGCAGGCATTAACCCGGATATGCCATATAGTACTGGAAAAGGCCTAAGACATGCCTTCGGCATTCACGCAGTGAGCTCAGGGGTGCCGCTCAATATTGTTCAACTACTGATGGGACATGCCAGCATGTCTACTACGGCTATCTACGTTGACGCAGTTGGAGAAGAACGAAGAGCTTTAGTCAGTCGGATGTGGACTTAAATTAGGACCATAGTAGAAGACGAGAGTTAAACTTGATACCCTAAATTTCTCATTTCCACTCTAATTTCATCTTGCCAGTTTTGCTGTCCATCCATAGCAACATAGACTACGCCACTTATATCATTAGGAGTCTCGATCTCTCCTTTTACCAAAGCCGATACCCGTGAACGACCAAGTTTTCCAATCAAGTAACCATGCTCAAAAACCACATTTTGTCTGGCTCTGCGCGAGAATACTAGATTACCGTTTTTCGTTCCCACGTCACACGGCGTATATAAAACAATGCCAAATCCGACATTTGAGTAATGTTCTATCTTTTCGATGATTGTTAACCCTTGACTGGCCTGCATGTGTAATATGATCGGTTCTAAACCTAAGCTTTCGATAAATTTAGCCACATCCATTTTGGCAAGTTCATCGTGGCCGTGAACAATAAAAACCTGTGAATGATTAAATTCTCCATGAGGCCTATGTGGTTGCTGGTTTTCAGATAAAGGGCGACCGAATTTGGCGGACGCGTTGATATGCTCTTGCGTTATCAATCCACGCGTCAATAACACGTCCCAGACTGGAACATCTTTTATTGCCCAATGTGTTCTATAAAGTTCCCAATCCCCAAGGTCGATATCGTCCCTCAAAGTTTCCAATGAACCCATTGGAAGATCAGGGAAAGCAGGATCAAATTCAAAACTGAACCTCACACCTGAGTTAACGATCCTAACTTCAGTGATAAAACCAATTTTTGTCGGAGCTCTCTCATGTTCAATCGCGAACAAAGAAGGTAGACTTTTAAGCTCTTCAACAGCGGCTTCGCTCAAGGCACGATAGCGTTCACTTATCTCGTCCACTGTGTATTCAACAACTACTCGACCCCGCTCAAGCTCTAATGAACCCGTGTCCCAAGCATCTTCTCTGCCTGCTATAAGCAAGTTAAACAAACTAAATCCAATCGCTGTACATGACTGGTAATTGACCAAACAAGGATAGCTGGTGATTAACCTTAATCAACCTGATTTCCTCCTCCTCACATTCACGAGGCTTGCATCGATCATGTCCTTGAGGTGTGCTGCATAGTGTTTTTCGATCATCTCAACGCTGGTGCGGCAGTTTTTGGCAACTTGGTAGATGTCAGCTCCCTCAAGAAGTCGGAAGCAGATATAACTGTGTCGCAAGCTGTAGGCCGTCCGGGCTTTCCCGTTACGGTCAAACTTCAGCTTTTGCTCGTTTAGGATGCCGTTCAGCATCTTTTTAAAGTCTGATGGGAACAAACGATCCGTCTGTTCAGGACTGTTTCTGGCTAGCATGCGCTCGTATGGACGCACCGCCCCCGGCATGCTTTTGCAGTAGCCAACACCGCGCTTCCCGCGCACCTCTATTTCAAGAATGGTCTCGCCTGTGGCTTCGTCGTCTACTATCTCTATGTCTCGATACTCAAGACGTTTGGCTTCATCAGGTCTGAGGCCCGTATTCGCCATAATCAGCACGTAATCATGCAGTTGCTCCGCATACCATTTGTAGCGGGGGTTCTTTGGATTAGCTGCATTCGCCCGCGTGGCCTCATAGAACTGTTTATATTCTTTGGGCGTGAACCAGGGCCGGTGCTCAACCTTGCTTTGCCGGCGATAGGGATCAGACAGATCAGGAATGAAGTCAATCCATCCATGACGTTGTGCGGTCTTCAACACCATTGATAAGGTCACGATTTCATTATGGATCGTATTACGGGCTGGCGGCTTCCAGGGCTTGGGCTCAAGCTTGTCATCATCGAAGTGTTCCACGTCCCAATTCTTAGGCTTGGTCATCCGGTGTACGCGGTATTCCTGACCAACGCCTGATGTAATGTCCTTGAGAGCCTTGCTCGCTAAGAAAGGCAGCAAGTGCAGGCGAAGCCTGTCTTTATGGCCTTGAACCCATTTGGGGCTCCTCCGGCCATTGGTGATAACCTCATACTCTCGCTCAAACACCTTGGCGGCATCTCTGAAGGTCTTGCCTGACGATAGCTCGCCCTGTTTCTTTTTGTTGCGAAGCTCAAGATACCAGTCTTCCGCTACCTCTTTGGCGGCAGACAGGCTTTTCTGTTTGGTGGTCTTGCGGCGTTCCTTGCCCGCAAGATAGGTGGAAGTGTGCCAGGCACCGCCTTCAATACGGCGATATAATCTGACCTTATTTCCGAGAATCCGGTGTATCTCCATAAGCTCCATCCCCAAATGAGCGTATATGGACGCTGTGCGTCGGTGTGTGTTTTTGTGTGATAGTTGTGTGAGTCTAAATGCAGGAGATTCTTCGTGTCAAATCCTGCGGAGCGAACAAAGAAAAAGCCAGCTAAGTTATATACTTAGCTGGCTTGCTTTGGTTGCGGGAGCAGGATTTGAACCTGCGACCTTCAGGTTATGAGCCTGACGAGCTACCGGGCTGCTCCATCCCGCGTCACATGTCTGCGTATAGGGCCGCCGCCCGGTAGCAGTTATGTGTCGCCTTCGGCGATATACACATCTTTTCAGCCTCTCGGCTTCAAAGGGGCGGGCTGCTCCATCCCGCGTCATATGTTTGTTGTTCCCGCTTCGCTTGCGTTTCCGCAATGCTCACATGGAACGCGCTCAAGGCAGCGACGCCGAGAACAGTTTGGCAACAAGGTTGTTTCTGATACCGAAGTCCGAAGGACTGAGGCAAGGCCCTTGTGGCCGTCCGCCCTTATGGGCGGAAGCGCACATCACGCGTAGCGTGACGCACGAAGAACTGCTGCCCTTAAACACAAAAACCGGCGGTTGCCGGCTTGAGTATTATTTGAAGATTGCGGGTATGTGCACACTCTTTTGTAGATCTGGCGGCGACCTACTCTTCCGCGCCTTAAGACGAAGTACCATCGGCACAA
>CANMRM010000005.1 GCA_947500295.1 uncultured Kordiimonas sp. | reverse complement strand
TGATGTCTTAGCGCTTGGTTTGGGTGATCTGTTATGCATCAGGTTTTTGAACAATTGGCCCAACATCAGGTGGTTCCACTTACGTTCCTTCGTTTCCCCTTGATCGTACATGTGAGCTTCTGCCCGATAAAAAAGGGTTGAATGCAAACCGGTCGGTATGTATATATTGTTTCAAGGAGATGAGCGATGGCCCGTGGAGCGGATACACGCGAAAAATTGCTGGATACAGCGATCGACCTGATTTGGCGCAGCAGCTACGACGGCGTTGGTGTCAATGAAATTTGCAAGCGGGCCGGCACCACCAAGGGTGGTTTCTATCATCACTTTGAAACCAAGGCAGACCTTTTTTATGCCGCTTCCGAGCATTATTGGGAAGGTAAGCAGCGAGAATTAAATGATATCTTTTCGCCAACTTACACGCCTTTGGAGCAGATGGAAAACCTGATCAATATGATTGTTGAGAAACAGGATGTTGATCAGTATGACGACAATCCAGTGGCAGGCTGTCCCTTCTTTACGTCAGGCTCACAGTGCAGTTCAGATGAAGAAAAAGTCAGGCTGGCCGCCGTGAAAATGTCTGACAATGCTGTAATGTACAATGTTGGCCTGGTGCATGCGCTAAAGGGCTCAGGTGTGTTGAATGGCGACGCCAATCCTGAAGTTCTCGGGCGTATGTTGCAGCAATTCATACAGGGTGTCCTCATTTATGGACGTGTTCACCGAGACCTTGACGTTGTTAAAGCGGATTTGCGTGAAGGTTTTTGTCGAATCCTGGATTTGAAACAAGAATATCGCCAACCTGTATTGCAAGCCGCCGAATAACACTTCCGAACATTTACAAACCAGCATCCGGCCATGGTGATTTCACCATGGTCTTTTTCGTCTTTTCTCCACTGACTTATCAAAAAAATTAAAAAAAACGCCTGTTAGGCCTTGAAAACAGACCGATCGGTATGCATATCTCAATTCAAGAAACAGACCGGTCGGTTTGTAAGGATTGGAAAGAGACTTATCATGAGCACGTTGAAATCAGCACTGAAAAGAAAAGTCGCCTTGGTTGCTGTTGTATCTGCCCTCTCGGCTGCGACGGCGGGTGTTTATCATTTTGACCATGCAGGTGCGGCCGATCAGACACCTGTGGCGGTGGCACTGCCTACCGTGTCGGTCGCAAGCCTTCAGCCTCAGTCCATCAGGCAGTGGAGCGAATTCTCCGGTCGATTGACCGCTGTTGATTATGTTGAGGTCCGCCCATTGGTCGGTGGCACCATCACCGAGGTCGCTTTCGAAGACGGCGACCTTGTCGAAGCAGGTGACTTGTTGTTTGTCGTCGATCCACGCCCGTTTGAGGCAGCGGTGGCGCGCGCAGAAGCAAATCTCCAATCCGCCAATTCCCAGGTTGATCTGGCGGAGGCTCAGTTAAAACGAGCTGCTGAGCTGGTGCAGGAACAATTCGTATCTGAGAGTGTTTATGATCAGCGTCAGAAAGACTTCGACGTTGCTGTCGCGGCAGTTAAATCGGCCACAGCAGAACTGCAATACGCAAAACTTGATCTGGAGCATGCTTTCGTGAAAGCGCCTGTGTCTGGTGTTGTCAGCCGCCCTGAAATTACACTTGGCAATGTTATTGACGCCGGACCGGCAGCCCCCGTCTTGACGACTGTTGTTTCCACGGATCAACTTTATGCCGAATTTGATGTGGACGAGCGCACCTTCATTCAGGCCAAACGCCAATCCGCCGACGGCACTGCAATGCCTGTTTCATTGACGCTGGCAGGTGATGATGTTGCTTACCGGGGTGAACTCTATTCGTTTGACAACCGGCTGGATCTGGGTTCTGGCACCATACGGGCCCGGGCTATTGTCAAAAACAGTGACGGTGCCCTGACCCCTGGGATGTTCGCCAGCATCGCCCTTGGGGCCGCGCATGAATCCGAGGTTCTTGTTGTCAGTAACAAAGCGATCGGTACAGACCAGGGCAAAAAGTTTGTTCTGACTGTCGATCAGAATAACCGTGTTGCCTACAATGAGGTGTCCCTTGGAGAGCCGGTGGAAGGTGGCCGCATCGTGCTGGCTGGTCTCTCGGCTGGTGACCGTGTGATCACGGGCGGTTTGCATAGGGTTCGTCCAAATGTAACCGTAGCCGTAGAAGATAACAGTAGGAATGCCGAGCCTGTACAACTGGCCGCAGCCTACTAAACATAGTCATCAGGGAGAGGGACCATGAACATCTCGAAGTTTTTCATTGATCGCCCCATTTTTGCCAGCGTCTTGTCTGTTTTGATCGTTGTTGCAGGGTTGATTGCAATGTTCCGGCTGCCGATTTCCGAGTACCCGGAAGTGGTCCCTCCTTCTGTGGTGGTGTCAGCGCAATTCCCCGGCGCAAACCCCAAGGTCATCGCAGAAACAGTTGCTACCCCTATCGAGGAGCAGATCAACGGCGTTGAAAACATGCTGTACATGTTCTCGCAAGCTACGTCGGATGGATTGATGACGCTAACGGTAACATTCCGGATTGGCACCGATCCCGACCTCGCCCAACAGCAAGTGCAGAACAGGGTGGCGCAAGCTCTTCCCCGTTTGCCGGAGGTCACCCGCCAGCTAGGTGTTACAACCGTCAAAAGTTCTCCGGATCTTACGATGGTGGTTCACCTCAACTCGCCAAATGAGCGTTACGATATGCTCTATCTGCGCAACTATGCGGTTCTCAACGTTAAGGACCGGCTGGCGCGCCTTGAGGGTATTGGACGCGTGCAGATGTTCGGCGCGGGCGATTACGCCATGCGCCTGTGGCTGGATCCCGAAAAAATTGCTGAGCGCGGCATGTCGGCGACTGATGTGATCACCGCCGTGCGCGAACAAAACATCCAAGTTGCGGCGGGTGTCATAGGCGGCGCCCCATACGACGACGGTATTGAGCTGCAGTTGCCAGTAAACGCCAAGGGGCGGCTGGAAACGCCGGAAGAGTTCGGAGATATTATCATTCGCACCGGTGAAACCGGCCAGGTGACCTATCTGAGGGATGTTGCCCGTATCGAACTCGGCGCGTCACAGTATGCTCTCCGGTCTTTGCTGGACAGCAAGCCTGCCGTGGCCCTGCCAATTTTTCAGTCGCCCGGGGCCAATGCCATCCAGATTTCAGAGCAAGTGCGCGAGACAATGCAGGAGCTCAGCGAAAACTTCCCCGAAGGGCTTGAGTATAGCATCGTATATGATCCCACCGTATTTGTGCGGGGCTCCATTGACGCGGTTGTCAAAACGCTGCTGGAAGCCGTGGCGCTCGTTGTTCTTGTTGTCATTGTGTTTCTGCAGACCTGGCGGGCATCCATCATTCCTCTTCTTGCTGTGCCGGTCTCCATTATCGGGACATTCGCACTCATGTCTGTGTTCGGCTTTTCAATAAATGCCCTCTCCCTGTTCGGGCTTGTGCTGGCCATCGGGATCGTTGTGGATGATGCCATTGTTGTCGTCGAAAATGTTGAACGGAATATCGAAGAAGGTCTCTCGCCTGTCGAGGCAACAAGAAAAGCCATGCAGGAGGTCAGCGGCCCGATCATTGCCATTTCGCTTACCTTGGTGGCGGTTTTTGTACCCATCGCCTTCATAAGTGGCCTGACGGGTCAATTTTACCAGCAGTTTGCCCTGACTATTGCTATATCGACCGTGATTTCAGCCTTCAATTCTCTGACCCTCAGCCCTGCATTGGCTGCGATTTTGCTGAAAGGTCATGACGCGCCAAAAGATAGTCTGACACGCGGCATAGATTTCGTGTTTGGTTGGTTTTTTCGTGGGTTTAACAAGGTGTTTAAGTCTGGCTCCAACCAGTATTCATCGGGCGTGACAAAACTCCTGACACGAAAGTCCATCGCTGTCGTGCTCTACGGTGCGTTGCTTGGTCTTACCTACACCGGGTTTCATCAGGTGCCACAGGGGTTTGTGCCTGTACAGGACAAACAGTATCTTGTCAGTTTCGCGCAGTTGCCTGATGGTGCAACCTTGGAACGGACCGAGGCTGTCATCAGGGAAATGGGCACAATCGCCCTTGAGGAACCTGGTGTTTCAAACGCCGTTCAGTTTCCTGGTCTGTCCATCAATGGGTTCACTAATAGCTCCAGCGCCGGCATCGTGTTTGTGACACTAGACGACTTTGGCGATCGTGCGGATGCTTCTTTGTCTGGGTTCGCGATTGCACAGCGCCTGCAACAGAAATTTAATGCCATTGACGAAGCTTTCATAGCCATTTTCCCGCCGCCGCCCGTGCAAGGGCTTGGCACCATTGGTGGCTTTAAACTGCAGATTGAGGATCGTACAGACCAGGGATATGAGGCTTTGAATGCCACGCTGAACGAGGTGCTGCAGAAAGCGTGGGTGGCCCCTGAACTGACCGGCGTTTTCTCAAGCTACAAGATCAATGTGCCGCAGATTTATGCAGACCTGAACCGCGAGCGTGCAAAGCAACTGGGCCTCAATATCAACGAGATATTTGCCAGCATGCAGGTTTACCTCGGGTCCATGTATATCAATGACTTCAACAGCTTTGGCCGCACGTATCAGGTGATAGCACAAGCCGATAAGTCTTTCCGCTCGTCCCCGGACGACATCCTGCGGTTGCGGGTGCCCAATGCCAACGGCGATATGGTGCCGCTTGGCTCGGTGATGACACTTGAGGAAAGTTATGGCCCAGAGAGCGCACAGCGATATAACGGCTTTCGCGCTGCAGACCTGAATGGCAACGCTGCACCCGGATACTCAAGCGGGCAGGCGCAAGCAGCCATCAGCAAAATCCTGGACGAGACCTTGCCACAGGGCATGGAGTATGAGTGGACCGAACTCACCTACCAGCAGATACTGGCGGGCGACACCACACTCTATGTATTCCCTTTGTGTGTGCTTCTTGTGTTCTTGGTGCTTGCGGCACAGTATGAAAGTTTGGCATTGCCGTTTGCTGTGATCCTGATCGTGCCCATGAGCCTGTTGTCGGCAATCGCCGGTGTTTGGTTAACGGGCGGTGACAACAATATCTTCACTCAGATCAGCCTCTTCGTCCTCGTTGGGCTCGCAAGTAAAAATGCCATCCTGATCGTGGAGTTCGCGCGTGAACTTGAAGATCAGGGCCGCGAAACAGTCGAAGCGGCCATTGAGGCGTCGCGCCTGCGCCTGCGCCCGATATTGATGACATCGTTCGCGTTCATCATGGGTGTGGTTCCAATGGTGATTTCTACTGGTGCTGGTGCAGAGATGCGCAACGTGATGGGGATTGCCGTATTCTCCGGCATGCTGGGTGTTACCTTCTTTGGCCTTGTGTTCACGCCGGTGTTTTATGTGTTGATGCGCCGATTGGAACAATGGGCAAGTGGCAGAAAAGCCATCGCTGCACAGTAGGAACCAAAAATTGATACGAAAAGCCCCGTCCGGGGCTTTTCCACTATCTTGAATGCTCAGGCTCAGTGGAGGGCGAATACACCGGAATTTCCCGTATAAAGTTGTAACTTTCCTTTGCAGGCAGAACCTGTGCGCCTTTGCAAAACGCAAAAATAATCGCAAAATGCGACTGCAAAATGCAAAGATTGTCACCTTATGTGGTGATATTTTCCCAGAACGAGTGCGGAAGGCCCCAGTTGCCGCTGGCACTTACTTTGCAGATTGCATATGCAAAATGGCAATTGTGGAGACGGTGACATGCGCGGAATTATGTTTACGGAGTATATTGATTTTGCTGCTGCCCAGGCTGGCGAGGGCGTTCTCGACGAGGTTCTGCGCGAGCTTGAAGGCAGCATCACGGGCGCTTACACCAGCGTGGGCAACTATTCCTTTTCCGAGTTTGCCAAAATCCACACGCTGCTTTCCGCCAAACTAGACGTCTCACCTGATGATCTCGCCCGTCAATTTGGTGAGCTACTGTTGTCTCGCTTTAAAGAACTTTTCCCCACTTACTTCGAGGGGGTTGAAAGTGGCATTGCGTTTCTAGAAAAAGTAGGCGCCCATATTCATGAAGAGGTTATGAAACTTTATCCTGATGCCAGGCCCCCGGTGATTTACATTGAATGGCAAAACGATGTGCCCGCGTTTCTGGTTTACCAGTCTCATCGGCCGCTTGCTGCTGTGGCGGAGGGATTGGCGTCAGCTTGCCTCAAGGATTTTGGTGACCCTGTTCGACTGGGAGAAAAATTCAGGTCTGAAGATCAGGTGAAGTTTCCGCTGGAGCTCATTGGTGGCTGAAACATCCAAAATCGAAATTCTTGAGCGAAAGCTGGCGCGGGAACAGCAGGCACGCCATGAAGCCGAAGTGCTGCTGGAGGAAAAAAGCGCAGCTCTTTACCGTGCCAAGAAAAAACTGGAAGTTTCAAACGCTGGCCAGGAGCAATATTTGCAAATCCTGGCGGATTTTGCGCTAGCCATTACGCAGATAAACTCTGTCGAGCAGCTTGCCTGGTATGTGGCGCGCAAAGTGGTGGCTCGTCTTGGCTTTGCCGATTGTGTCGTTTACCTGTATGACCCGACAACGAATGCCATCAAACAATTGGCCGCTATCGCTGAGAAAAATCCGGGGGGCGACGAAATCTTAAACCCGTTGTCGATTCCTCTCGGCGAGGGGATCACCGGTACGGTGGCGGCGACCCTTAAACCTGAACTGATTGCAGATGTGTCGAAAGACGATCGATACATCTCGGATATTACGCCCGGTGGCTCTGAGGTCTGTGTGCCGATGGTACACAACGGCGAGCTGCTTGGCGTTATCGATTGCGAAGACCCCGCTGTCGGCGCTTTCAATTCAGGTCATCTGGAAACACTGGAAACGGTGGCGTTTTACACCAGCGCAAAAATCGCGGAGCGATATGCCCACGAGGAAGCAGCGGCACGCACATCAGACCTTGAAGCTAAAGTCGCAGAGCTCACGCGCCTTTCCCAAGAGCTTGAAGTTGCCAAAAAGAAGGCCGAAGAAACCAGCGCGCTGAAGTCCCGGTTTGTTGCTACAATCAGCCATGAAATTCGTACCCCGCTAGCCGGTATTTTGGGTAGCCTGGATTTGTTGCAGGACGAAATATTGCCAGAGTCGGCGGGTGCCCTTGTAGGGATGGCACGCGACAGTGGCCAAACTCTTCAAACGCTTTTGAATGACGTAATTGATTTCGCGCGATCTGAAGCAGGTACATTGCAGGTCGAGCCAACTGCTTTTGCTGTCAATGAACTGATCGCTTCCCTGCAGAGTTTTTGGTTCCCGCATATGCAGGCCAAAGGTGCGTCGCTGGAAATTGATCTGGCTGACACAACAGAGAAGGCATACTGGGGTGATCCAGCCAGAATTCGGCAGGTTCTCAACAACTTCCTTTCCAACGCCTTGAAATATGCGCCGGGCCGGATCGTCCTCCGGATCGCGCCTTCAGGGTCTAAAGATGCAGTTCGGTTTTCTGTGACAGACTTTGGCAAGGGATTGAGTGAAGAGGATCAGTCACAGCTGTTCACCGAATTCACCAGAGTGGGTTCACATAAGCGCCAAATCGGCGACGGGGCGGGACTGGGCCTTGCCATATGCCGCCAGATGGCAGAGTTGATGGACGGTGAAGCCGGTGTTGACAGCATCGCTGGTGACGGAGCAACTTTCTGGCTGCAACTGCCGCTTGCGCCGGCCAAGGTGCCTGAAAAGCAGCGTTCTGCCGGCGCGTCAATGCTTGAGCGGTTTGATGAGCGTTTTGGTCGCAAGCCAAGGGTGCTGGTCGCGGAGGATGTCCCGACAAACCAGACGTTGATCCGGATGACATTGGAAGGATTTGGGTGCCGCGTCTCGATTGCCAATAATGGTGTTGAAGCGTTGGATGCCGCCCGCAAACATCAGTTCGATATCATCTTTATGGATATTGCAATGCCCGAGATGGACGGCACCGAAGCAACAGCACGCATTTGCGAGGAACTGGGCGAAAAACTTGCTCCCCCCATTTATGCGCTGACTGCCCATGGCATGGATTCCGATCGCAAGGAATTTGAAGCTGCAGGCATGATAGGTATTGTCACAAAGCCATTTGACCGTCACGATCTCTATCAGGCGATCGAAGCAAGTTTCGAATGCTCAGAGGAAATGTCCCATGCCAACGATCAGGCGCAAAATATGAATTTGGCCAACGATCACCCGAACTTTGACCGGGAGTTGGTTACCGGCTTGCTGCAGGCGCTGGATGAAGAGAGCCAGCTGATGCTCCTGAACCAGTGTACGCTCGATCTTGAAGATGGCCTCAAGACACTAAAAACAGCTTACAGTGCGAAGGACTATCACGAGATGGGAGAAACGGCGCACCGGCTCAAGAGCGTTGGTGGTACATTCGGGTTGGTGAAAATACAGCATCTGACATCTGATGCGAGCGACGCTGCTCGCCAAGGGGACACCGGACAATGTGAACATCTGGTCGATGAAATTCTCAGTTTATTGCCGGATGGCATCGCTGCACTCAATACTGTTAAAAGCGAAATCGCAAATGGGGGAACAGTTTGATGGGTTTTAAAGAACATAAAATCCTCCTTGTTGAAGATGTGTTGTCCATGTCCATGCTGTTCACCAAGCATCTGGAAGCGGCAGGCATCAACGCGCATGCGGTGGAAGACCTGAAGTCAGCGCGCGCTGCCCAGGCAGGTGAAGAGTTTGATCTGCTTCTCCTTGATCTTAATCTCCCGGACGGCGATGGTCTGGCCTATCTGGAGGAATTGCGCGGAACCCCGATGGAAACACCGGCGATCGTCATTACCGCGGACGCCTCTCTCAACAACGCGGTCCGCGCCATGAAGCTGGGTGCGTTGGATTATCTGGTGAAACCCTTTTCCGAGAGCCGCCTGGTCACGACCGTTAACAACACGCTGGAGCGTGTTCAGTTGCGTCAGCAGGTCGAGGTTCTGCGGCACGAGACGCAAGACGGTGCTTTTTATGACTTCATTGGCAGTTCCGTCGCCATGCAGAAAGTTTATCGAACTATCGAGAATGTCGCTCCGTCGAAAGCCACGGTGTTTATCACGGGGGCGTCCGGAACTGGCAAGGAGCTGTGCGCGGAAGCTATTCATAAAGCAGGTCCCAGAGCCAGCAAGCCCTTCGTGCCACTGAACTGTGCTGCCATACCGCAAGACCTGCTCGAATCAGAACTGTTTGGGCACCTGAAAGGGTCCTTTACGGGCGCAATCTCGGACAGGCTGGGGGCTGCGAGGGAAGCGGAAGGCGGCACCCTGTTTCTTGATGAAATGTGTGAGTTGGACCTCGGTCTTCAGAAAAAGCTTCTGCGCTTTTTACAGACAAGCACGGTGCAGCCGGTTGGTTCTGCCAAGCCTCATAAAGTTGATGTACGG
Organism: uncultured Kordiimonas sp.; assembly: GCA_947500295.1. Taxonomy (GTDB): domain Bacteria; phylum Pseudomonadota; class Alphaproteobacteria; order Sphingomonadales; family Kordiimonadaceae; genus Kordiimonas. The sequence goes on along the minus strand of CANMRM010000005.1, from coordinate 378,407 downwards.
GTAATCTGTGCCACCAACAGGGACCCGCTTGAAGAAGTGCGTGCCGGTCGCTTTAGGGAAGACCTGTATTTCCGTCTGAATGTTGTGCCAATAGCGTTGCCGGCTCTGAACGAGCGCGGCCGAGACATTATTGATATCGCCCGTAGTTTTCTTGGGCAGTTTGCCAACGAAGAAGGTAAAGCGCTTGGTGATTTTTCGCCTGAGGCTCAGGCGTTGATGATGGCGCATAATTGGCCAGGAAACGTTCGGGAACTGCAAAATACCATCAGAAACATCGCCGTGCTACAGGACGGTGATGTGGTAACGCCAGATATGTTCCCCGCTCTCGAAGGCCAGACTGAAATCCTGGTGGCGCAGCATCAATCTCCTTCTAGTGCTTCTAATGGCGAGGCACCGGTTGCGGCGCCATCTTCTTCACCAGGGGATCTGATGGGAACGCTTGCTGAGATAGAGCGCAAAGCCATCGAGGACCGTATTGCAATATTTGACGGCAGTATTCCCAAAGCGGCTCAATCTCTTGACGTGAGCCCCTCCACCATTTACCGCAAAAAAGAGAGCTGGGCCTAACAACTTTCAGCTTTCAACTGCTTGCTCCAACGCACGATCTATATCTTTGAGTGTCAACTGATATTCCCTCTGCGAAGGGTCTAATGTGATCGCGGCTACAGTCAGTTTTCTCGCCTCTTCCAGTCGATGCTTCTCTTTGGCAAGCCACACAGCCAGATTGTTCATGGCTACATGATTGTCCGGTTGTTGTTTGAGGATCGACCGGTATGCGTTTTTGGCGAGCAAATCGTCCTGTTCTTCTTCCGCGACACCAGCAAGGATGAGGGCTCGTTCAATTAGCAGTTTTCTCGCTTTTTGACCTGACCGGTCTGTATCGCTGGTACCCACTTCTGCTCTCGAAATGCTTTCCCACCAGTGTGTGAGCTCCATAGCGCTGAGGCCGTTATTCTGCTGATAGAAATGCAGACTAAGGCGGAGTGCGGCAACGGCGCTCTTGGGGTCTGCGGAAACCGCATTCATCAAATGGCCGTAGCTGGCCTCATGGTCGCCAAAATGGGCAGTGCTGGATGCGGCGATAAGCTGGGCCGTCGCAACTTCAGGCGCCCACCCAAGCACGGGTCGGACAATCCGGAGGGCTTCTGCTGCGCCTTCGTCTGTGCCCGTGGCGAGTGCCAATCTCGACCTCACCAGCCGCCACAGAATAGATTGATCAGGGCTCACGGTCTCCAGGGCATCGACCTCCGAAGTTGTTGGCATGTAGCCATCGCGTAATTGCGCTGTCCAACTCGGTGTGGCACTGCTGTGCCAATTCCCGGAGGGTGCAAGCCCAAAAAGAGCGGCTGCGCTTTTAAATCGGTCAGCTAGTTCAGGTTCATTTAGCTCTTGATAAAGGGTCGCCAGCAGCTGGTAGACAACAGGCTCTTTGCCCACCAAATCTTCCATTGCAACCAGTGCGTCAACAATTTCATGGGCCGGTGTATTGCTCTTGTTCAACAGGTTGAACAGGCGGCCCCAGTGCTCCGCAGAGTATTTCCCGTATCGCTTGGAATAGTCATTCGTTTCAAGTTTGATTGAGCAATTGTGTGCCAGTTCTCTTTCTGCCAGACACATCAAGAGCAATGTGTCAGCAGTTAGCGGCCTGTGCACTTTTCTCGACGAAAAACCTGTCAGTACGGGGTAATTCTTCTGGGACCAAAATTGAAAAGCCAGTCGCTTCAACAGGGTGTTGGGGAGCGGTCGCTGCGGTTGGTCCAACAGCGCCACGATTGCCTCATTCCGGCTCGATGACGCCAGCAAAGCGACGGCAATTGTGAGATCTTCATCAGTCAGGATGTCTTTAATGTTATGCGCTGCTGCTGTGATGTTTTCACCCCGTCCTTTTAAAGTCAGCCTGGCAAACGTTTTGATATCGTCTCTGATTGCCTGTGAAGGCGTTTGCAGGGGTGCATTCACCAAGAGTTCTGATAACAAAGCGCGCTGGAATGATGAAACAGATGTCGGGTCCATTTCATCAATTGTGGTTTGAACGCCATCCCAGTCCTCCAAACGAACCAGAGCAGCAATTCTGATCAGGCTGGATTGACCGGAAGGTGACTGTGCAGCGAATTCCGAGGCCGAACGCCAATCGCCCATGGCCAGGGCTGCTTTCGCTTGAGTAAGCTGAAACCCAGAATTGCGGTCAAGCCGCCATCCCAGCCGCGACAGGGACAATTGTTGTTTCAGTTCACCTCCACCTGGCAGCGGGACAAATGGACGCGCCCTTGCCAGAAGTTCAATAGCAGAAGGGTCAGTTCTGCCTCTACAGTCTTTCTCGGAGAAATACAAAGTGAGCTGGTCTATCGCGGTTGCATAATAGCCATCCTGTTCAGCAGCTTGGGCGTTCTGGACCCAGGAAGCGCACACAGATTTGCGGTGTTTTTTAAATTGAATCCAACCCGTTGCACCGGCGGTGACGCAGAGAATTACGAGTCCAATTGCAAGAAACTTCTTCACGCCAGTTCTCCCAGGATTTTGTTAGTGAATAGCGAGATGAGTTCCCGCTTTTGATCATTTGTAAAACCAGGCCTGCTTACCAGTTGAACCCTTAAGAGGCCGCCGGACACACCGGGGTCTTCAATTTCGAGTTCAATGACTGATTGCCAGTGTCCACCAGATGAAACGTCAAGAAACGTCAACAGTCCTGAGCCTCTGAAAGGCTGGCTGGCCTGTTTTGTTACTTGCCAGCCCATGGCAAGAAAGCATCGTTCACTTGAGTGTTCTTTGCCCACCTTCGGGTCCAGGTGATAGATAACGGTTACAAGAAGCTCGTCATCGTCGAATGTGTAACGATGTCTGCTGACTTGATCTGCGTTTAGAATTCGAGCTTCTGCAGGGGGTATTTCAACGCGCTCAGCCACCCAGCCGGAAATGTACCCCGGCACCGCCAACTTGGGCGGTTCTACAGATGGTTCACTGACATGGATTATGGTGGTTGCAATGCCGCCAACGAACATCAGAGCCATTGTTCGTGCGAAGGTGGTCATCGCATTTGATCGCAGTCCGATAGAGTCAAAATCAACAAACAGCGCGAGCGGCAGAACCCAGGAGAGTGCCAGCGCCGTGAAGCCCAGGAACTCGTGCCATTGGTCTGCACGCTGATAGTCTCCGCCCGCCATCAATCCCAAGACCACGCCAAGCCGCACCAAGTTGATGAGCAAAGCCAATGGTACGGCCAATACCAAAGCGGTTATGGCGTGCCTTCTATGTTTTGAAAGAGCGGCAGCGGTTGTTGCGCCAAGAAGCGCAGGCAGCAGTAACAGCGTACCACTGCAATCCTGATTGATTGTCACAATTGACTGATCGAAGAAAATTTGTGCGCCAAACAGTCGAACCGGTAGGCCAAGCGCTTGCCCAAGGACAACAAACAGCGATGCTTCCAGGTTTGCCAACGCCATTGCTAATTCGGTTTCTATTGCAGCGGGCAGCGGCACCATAAGACAGGCACAAGCGACTATTGCCAGCGACGGTACCCTTGGTAGCCCTGTCTTTGAAAGAAGAACCGAAGCGAAGAGGAGCACGCCGCCAAGAAGCAGGGGTTTGTCGGCGGAAAACCCAATTCCGGCAAGCACCAGCGATCCTGCCAACGCTGCTGGCCAAAGAGGCCAGTTGCTCCGAATTGGGGAAGCCGATGCATTTCCGACGATCAGCAGGATACTCAGAAACGAAAGGACAAGGATTGTCCAGCGGTCGCCCTGCATACTGGCCAAGACGAAGGGACCGAGTAGCAGCCCGGCACCGATTGCTTGCACTGGTGCAAGATGTTTATGCAGGGACAGCTGCATCGCCATCCTTCCGCCGGCGGCGTTTCGCGGACAACATAACTCCGAACAGGACTGGTCCGAGAAGCGCCGCCACAGGGGCGGGTAAGGGAACTGCTTTTGCCATCAGGTTTTTAGTGGTGGCGAGCCCAACCTCCAGTGCGATCACGACGTCGTTGTAGTCTTTGTCGCCACCGCCGGGCAGGTCTTCCACACCGATAAGCAAATAAGGGTTATCAGGCGTTGCAAGCACAACGAAATGATCCAGGCCATCGCTATTGAGACCGGTATCGGTGTAAAAGGTGTTGGTACCGCCACCAGCGCCGTTGGATATCAAAAACAGGTTCAGCTGTGTTCCATCGGAATATGTGCCGAGGTCGACAAAATCGCCGGGGGCAAGAGGTGCACTTGTTGACCTGTATGAACTGTCGTTCAGGTAGGAGTATGACGAAGAGGTGCTGGCATCCGGAAAAATAAGGCTTGCATCGCCGTTCAGGCCGGTTGAACTTTCACCCGTGTAAACACCGAGCGAATTTCGGTAACCGGCCCCTTCTCCGATGAAATAGGCCCGAACATTCGAATCGCCGCTGATCACCAGATCATTTGGGTTGAGGGCAATCGAAGAGAGGTTGTTAATCGACTGGCTTTCAGAAAGAGTGTTATTCACCACTTCCTGGAGGCCGGGCAGGTCATTTGCAGAAAAATCTGCTGCCCTGTCGTCAGACCCTGCCAGCTGGACCGCGCCAATTGGCTCGAGCCCGAATGGCCTTGCGCTGGATTGGACGGGAGACACCGTGCCTGCCAGCGCGCTGGATGCGCAGCAGGCCGACAGAGCGGTGGTCAGAAGTAGACTTCGAATATGAGACAAGATCAGTCTCCTTTCAGGAATTTTACTTGAACAAATGGTTGGAGTGCACCGCCAGCAAGCTGGAGTGTTGGCGTTACTGCCCGGATGACCTGGTTCCAGTTCTCGATCCAGTTATCGGGTACGTAAACGATATCATCGGGCTGTAGCTGAAGGTCTGGCGCACGGCCCTTCAGGATGTCTTTGGCGTTCACCAGGATGAGCTGGCCGTCGACCGCAGAATGAGTGCGTATCACCCGTACTTGAGACAGGAGCGCTGTAGACTTGATTGGACCACCAACCTGTGTGAGCGCTTTCAGGAGCGTCATCGGCTCATTGCTGAATGGTACGGCACCTGCGCGCACAACAGCCCCCATCACGAACGCTTTGTTGTCCGAATTGCTGGGCACAACGATGGTGTCCCCGGATTCCAGGTAAATGTTGTGAGCGGCTCGACCGTCGATCAGAAGTGCGTTCATATCAACCGCGGCAATTTCACCCGCCCGCCACAAACGTGCGCCGGATAGATGGGCGTTTTCCGACATGCCGCTTGCCATCGAAACGGCCTGCAGCAAATTGGTTGGGCCCTGCATGTAGACAACGCCAGGCTTGTTAAATTGGCCCACCAGATAAACAGGGCGGCTACGATGTTCCTCGATTTCAACGACAACCCAGGGATTGCGAAATTGGCGGCTGAACCCTTCTTTCAGTGCGGACTGGATTTCTGCAACGGACTGGCCGGCAACAGGAATACGCTCAAGAAACGGAACCTGGATGTAGCCTTCGCCGTCAACAGATACGCGGAGGTCGTTCAGTCCTTCTTCGCCAAAAACGTTGATCGCCAGCAAGTCGCCACTGCCTACACGATAGACTGGATCTTGCGCCACTGAGTTCTCGATAGGAATGGAAACCGGTTCGATTTCAACGATGGCCGGCACCTCCCGGTCACCGTAGGCGCGGATTTCCTTTTCAAGAGATGTGTCAGCGCGCGTGAAACTGCGGGTTGGCAAGCGTTCACTGCATGCAGTCAGCAGCAAAAGCGCCGCAAGAGGAATGGCTATCAACAGTTTCTTCGGGAGGCGTCGCGCAATTTTTTTGACCAGGAACGCCGCCGTCAAGCCAATGATGACCAAGTCGTAGGCCACGGACTTGCGATATATGTAGTCCAGCTCTGCTTCGAAACGCGTCGTCCAATCATCAATGACTTTGTCGTCTGCTTCATTGTCAAAAAGGCAAACCTGAGCAAGGCTGGTTAAACCCGGCTTGACTGAAAGCCGCCTGCCAAAGCCGGGAATGTTTTTTTCAAGCTCGGATTGGAGTGCGGGCGCGATGGGGCGTGGACCTACAAGGGCCATGTCACCTTTGATGACATTTAACAACTGTGGCAGTTCATCAAGCTTGAGGTCGCGTAGAATTCGACCAACAGGTGTGATCATCGGGTCGTTGGCGTCCACGCGTCTCGCGCGTTTCTTGTCCTTGTCAGCGCCTGTTCGCATTGTGCGGATTTTGAAGGCCGTAAAGGAAGTGCCATTGAGGCCCGGGCGAGTCTGTTTATATATAAACGGGCCTTTGCTTGAGATCTTCACTGCTAAAAACAGCGCTATAAAAACTGGGGTAATTGCCGCGAAAGCAATGGCCGCAGACACGCGTTGGAAAAGACTCCAGAGTGACATGTGCTTAGGATTGGAATCCCAATCCGAAAGCTGCCACTTGGCCCAGCGCCGGGTTGTGTCCTGATTATTGATATAAGCGGTCATGGTGCGCCCTCGTTCATTATGGTTGAGGACAGAGTGGCAAGGCTTATGCCAAAGAGAAAAGTCTTCTAAGTATTTGAAAAATATACCGTATTTTAATGCCACTGATATGCGGTGTTTCGCATTTTGCGAAAGACTTAGCTTTTTTGGCATTTATATTTTGCAAAACGCAAATTCGCAAATTGGTAAAAAATTTAATTATTTATATTTTTCAATGAGTTAGTGGTATTTCAAGGTTGGCATGTCGGTTGCGATGTATCTGGCATGAAACAAAACAGCACATCCATAGTCCTTGCCGGTGCAGCACCTGACACAGGCAATCACGGCGTCACCGCACTGGCACAGTCCCTTGTTTTGGGGCTCGCTGATCGTGGCGTAGATCATGTCACCGTTTTTGATCATGGTCATGGCTTTAACCCAGTTGCGGACGACGATACGTCTGCATCCCTTCAGACTTTGGCGTTCAAAGCCGGAAAGCGTGTCTATCAGGGCGCAAACATGCATCAAGCGCGCCTGAAGCAGTTGATGGGTCTGAGTTCCCCGGCTTTGCGTGCCATGATGAATGCGGATGCCGTGGTGGATGTCAGTGGTGGCGATAGCTTCACGGACTTATATGGCCCCGCGCGCTTTGATCAAATCACCCTGCCCAAGCTGATGGCACTAGATGCCGGAGTGCCGCTTATCCTGCTGCCGCAAACATTTGGCCCGTTCCGGTTCAAGCGTTCGCGCCGGATTGCCCGGCACATCCTGAAAGGATGCAGGCTGGCTTTTGCGCGGGACATGGCGAGTCTCAACTATTTGCGCGAGTTGCTGGGCGCTGATTTTGACGAACGACGCCACCGCCTCGGGGTAGATCTGGCTTTTGGCCTCCCGTCGCAAGCACCCTCTGTTGCGCTAAAGCCGGCCACGGTGGGCATCAATGTAAGCGGTCTCTTGTGGAACCGTTCGGACGATGCACGAAGCCAATTTGGTCTGACGTGCGACTATCGTGCAGCGCTACTGCAGTTTGTGTGCCGCATACTCAAAGACCAAACCAACAGTATTCATTTGGTGCCACATGTGACGCCAAATGGTGGAAGTGAGAGTGACTTGGTGGCGTCAAGAGCTCTGAGGGACCATTTACCCCAGGAGTTGCAACGTCGCGTAACAATCGAAGAAACGGCAAATACACCGTCTGACCTGAAGGGTGTGATTGAGCAAACCGAATGGTTCACGGGTGCCCGCATGCACGCAACTATCGCGGCGTTATCAACGGCAACACCTGTAACCAACATGGCGTATAGCCGAAAAGCGGCAGGAGTTTTTGAGTGCTGTGGCGCGGGCGCGCAGGTTCAAGATTTGCGCAAACTCGGCACAAAGGAATTGGTTGACCGTCTTTTCCGCGACTTTGAAAATCGCCAACAACAAGCAAGCATGCTGAAGTCTCAACTTCCCTTTGTGAAGCGCCGTTGGGCGTATCAGATGGACATGATATCGGAGGCTGTAAAACTGGCCCGCTGTCCTGAGGAGGCCATGTATGCCTAACTCGAAGACAAGCCGCAGGATCAGCCTGATCGCGACTAACCAGCTTTTGATGGAAGCCTGCGTATTTGCACGCAACATCATTATCGCCAGGTTGATGGGCGCTGAAACCCTCGGTCAATTTGTCTTTTTGGTTCTGAGTATTCGCTTATTTGCCATGTCGACCGATCTGGCTGTTGAACGCTATATCCTTCAGGTAAAACCAAACAACCTCGAGCATGCTCTCGGCTCTGCACATTTTATCAGTCGCTTTCTGGGCACGGCACTGATGTTGCTGCTTCTTTTGATGGGTGCATATCAGGTTCAGGGGATTTCGCTCGAGGCTTATGCTGCGCTTGCCGTGAGTGCATTTATTAGAGGACACACCCACAAGGGGTATGTTCTCAAACAGCGCTCACTGAATTTTCGGCCTGCCCTTTATGTAGAAGGCCTGACCGCTGTCGCTGGTCTTGGTGCAGTGTACTTCGTTGCGTCGGCCGCACCCTCGCTAGAAGCTGTTTGTGCATGTCTCGTCGCCCAATCATTCCTGCATACTGGCCTGTCTCACGCACTGTCGGATGGCAAGTACAAATCAGCAATCGAAATTACGGAACTGAAGAAAATATTCCGCTTCGGCTGGCCGCTTTTGCTAACCGGCGTAACCATGTTCTGGAGCATGCAGGGCGAGCGCCTGATTTTGTCGGCTATGTTGCCAGCTGATGAGTTTGCTCATTTTTCCATGATGTTCCAATTGGCCCTTGTGCCCATCCTTGTGATGAGCCGAATGGCTCTATCCTACGGCTTGCCTGTGTTTGCCGCATCGAAGAATGATGATGCTGCATTTGAGGCGCGCCTGGACGGGTTTCATCGCTGGGTCTATGCGATCGGTATCGCATATGCCTTGGGCTTTATCCTTTTCGCCAACGTGGTTCTGCAAACCCTTTTTGGCAGCGATTTCCGAGCTGATATCGGTTTGGTGTTTTTGGTGGCGATTGCACAGATGCTGCGCCTTTTTCGGGCGCCGCAATCGATTGCGGCGCAAGCGCTTGGCCAAACGGACATTCCGTTTAAAGCAAATTTGGTCCGCGTTTCCTTCGTGCTGATAGCCATAGCCACGATTATGAATGATGTGTCGCTCAACACAGTTCTGATACTGGCCTGCGTTGGAGAGGGCTTCGCGTGGGCCACTCAAGGCCTCTTCTTTGCACTCCGTAATCGTAACCGTATGTCCCCCGCCGAGCCGCAACTCGTAGCACAGGAGAATGTATAATGAATGGCCTGAAGTTTTCCTCCCTCCAGGATATCATTAGCAATCGCTTGTGCACGGGTTGCGGCACCTGCGCTGCGCTGGCGCCCGCACATGTAAAAATGGCGGAAACAGTTGATGCAAACCGGCGACCCAAATGTGCTTCGGATTTACCCCAGGAGCTGGATGCCTTTCTCGCACGCTCCTGCCCCAGTGTTTCACCAAGAGAGACTGACGTTTCTACCCGGGTGGCCCAAGCGTGGGGACCCGTGCTTGAGGTCTGGGAAGGCTACGCTACAGATGAAGACATCCGTTTCTCAGGCTCCAGTGGTGGTGCGGTAACAGCTATTTCGCTGGCCGCCATGAAATCAGCCGCCTTTGCTGGTACGCTGCATGTGAAAGCAAGCCTTAAAAATCCAAAACTCAATGAAGCGCGCCTGAGCAAAAATCGCCAGGACCTGATGGCTGGAGCCGGCTCTCGTTACGCCCCTGCAAGTGTGGCCGACCGGCTGGACCTGGTGGCGGATGCGGGTGGCCCGTGCGTGGTTGTAGGCAAGCCTTGCGACATTGCCGGCGTCAATGCCGTTGGCGCGTTACGCAAAGAAGTAGCCCAAAACACAGGCCTGACGATTTCCATATTTTGTGCCGGAACGCCAAGTCATCAGGGAACCGATGCGCTGCTGGATCACCTCGGAAAGCCTCGGGAAGCAGACCTCCAGTCTCTTCGTTTTCGTGGCAATGGCTGGCCCGGTGACATGGTCGCCAAATGGACGGGCGAAAACGGTCAAAGCCACTCGGCAGCGACCAGCTATGCGGATGGTTGGGGCAACATCTTGCAGAAACACCGTCAGTGGCGTTGCATGACATGCGCTGATCATACCGGAGAAGCGGCGGATTTGTCAGTTGGCGACCCTTGGCAAACCCCGACAGCAGAAGGTGGACACGGCAAATCTCTTATCATTGTACGCACGGAGCGCGGGCGAACCATGCTAAAGCGCGCTGTCGCTGCCGGTTATTTGAAGCTCGCACCGCGAAACCCTGATGTATTGTTTGACGCTCAGTCCAATCTGGTTGTGACCAAAGGTGCAGTTTGGGGGCGCCGTCTGATGCAGCGTTTGTCGGGCCGCAAATCCCTGCCAATGCGCAACGACAGTTTCCGGGCCTGGTTGGCACTCTCTTTTCGGGCCAAACTGCAATCCACGCTGGGGACGCTTAAGCGGGTCGCGGCGAGGAGGCTCTATCGCAAAGAAGCCACTAATTGGCTCGCCCCGCAGGAGCCTAAATGAGAACTGCGGCTACATATCAAAACGCAAAAGTCTGGCCGGCTTTGCCCGTGACCATTCTGGTTATGAGTTTTGCATTGCCGCCCGAGGTGTCCATCTCGCTTGGGTCGCTCAGACTATCTCCGTATCGGATCACATTAATTGTGATGCTGGTTCCTGCAATCAATCTGCTGACGCAAAACCGTAAAGCGCCAGCGGGCCTGATTGATGGCTTGATGGCTGGCCATGGTCTTTGGGCGGCGCTCTCCCTGATGCTGACGATGGGTGTGGCAGATGGTATCGAGTCTGGTGGCATCTATTTCATTGAAACCTTTGGCGCCTATTTGCTGGCCCGGGCCTATGTACGCACCTACGAGGACTTTGTTGCAGTAACACGACTTATCTTTACCGTGGCCGCATCGCTGCTTGCTTTTGCGATCATAGAATCGTTTTCCGGTGCGCATATTTTGCGTGAACCCTTTAAAGCCGTATTCGGCGGGCCAGGTCCCCATGTTATCGAACCAAGGCTTGGCCTGACGCGTGCATTCACGTCGTTCGAACATCCCATTCTATTTGGCGTTTTTTCAGCCAGCGCGTTTGCCGGCACCTACTTCATTTTGGTGAATGGCGAGATCAACAGCAAAACGGCCAAAAAGCTTGCCGTTGTTGCTATGGCAACGTTCTTTTCATTGTCAGGGGGGCCATTTACGGCGCTTGCACTGCAAATGGGCCTCATCGGCTGGGACCGTGCCACAGCTGGTGTCGCCAATCGCTGGAGCATTTTTCTGGCTCTTATGGCAGGCGCTTGGCTCGTGCTCACGCTTCTGTCCAATCGCTCACCGGTGTTGGTTTTTATCTCCTACCTCACTTTTAGCGCCAACAGTGCATACAACCGCGTGCATATCTGGAACTACGGCACCGCGGAAGTAGCGCGCCATCCAATGATCGGCATCGGCCTCAATGATTGGATCAGAGCGCCCTGGATGAGTTCCAGCATGGACAATTTCTGGCTCCTGACCACTGTCCGTTACGGCTTGCCCGCGCTCATTTTTCTGGCTGCTGCTGTTTGGCTCGTTGGTTGGAAGCAAGCACAGGACACACAGTTGGACCTGCCGCTCAAAAACGCCCGCAAGGCCTGGATCATAACAATCCTGAGCTTTGTTCTTGCCGGCCTTACGGTACATTTCTGGAATGCGCTGATGGTACATTTTTTCTTCCTGATCGGATGCGGGATGGCCATAACAACTGCCCGGCAATCGCAGCCTGCAATGCAACAAAAACAATCCATTCTACCCCAGCCTAGGGAGCAGCTCTCATGGACCTGAGTATCATTGTTATCAACTGGAACACGTGCGAACTCTTGCGAAATTGCCTGAATTCTGTGCTGGACGGAGCGCCAAAGGGCGGTAGTTTCGAAATAATTGTTGTCGACAATGCTTCCACGGACGGCAGCCGGGAAATGGTCAAAAGGCTATTTCCGCAAGTAACCATGATATTGAACGAAACCAACAAAGGATTTGCCGCCGCAAACAATCAGGCGATGCAGATCGCGAGCGGCTCCAACATTCTTCTGCTGAACTCGGACACTCTGGTGCACGGAGACGTTCTTGCCAACTCATTGGCCTATATGGATGCCCACTGGCATGTTGGTGCAATGGGGTGTCGTGTTTTGAACGAAGACGGCAGCCTGCAGCACAGTACCAGTCAGTTTCCATCGCTGCTGAACCTTATGATCCAGACCCTCGGCCTTGATCGGTTGACGTTCATGTCTGCATTCCGGAAGTACCGCATGCTGGATTGGGACCGGCAATCCGAGCGCTATGTGGAAACAATTTCCGGTTGCTATTTGATGGTTCGCAAAGAGTGCATCGAGGCTGTAGGGGCGCTTGATGAAGATTTTTTCTTTTTTGGTGAAGAAACAGACTGGTGCCGTCGCATCAGGGAAGCTGGTTGGCGTGTTGCCTTCGCCCCTGTGGGCAATATCACCCATTTTGGTGGTGGCAGTTCCGGCACCCTGAACCATAGGCGAGACCTTATGCTGAGCGAGGCTACGGTTCGGTTGCACCGGAAACACTCGGGGCTGGTAACAGCGCTCGGCGTATACATCCTGTTGTTTGTGTTTAACAGCAGCCGCTTTGCCTATTGGGCCGTTGTCAGCAAGTCAAGACGAGCGGCGCGGGCCAAAGACCGCACAGTGCACTTCAAAGGTGTTTCGCTCCGCTTTTTGAAAGCCTGGCCCAAAACGGGGAGGGCGTTTCAATGACCTACCGCCCGAAAGTTCTCGCGCTTGCGCCGTATTGCGACGGCACAGACGTTGGTGAAGCCTGGTGTGCATTCCAATGGGTGAACGAGCTGTCAAAACAGGCCGATGTAACCCTTTTGGCTATGGAGCGCCCAAATCGAAAGCCTTTATCTGATCAGTTGCCTGATACACGTGTGATTACTCGCCGTGAGCCTGCATGGACCCGCAAGCACGAGCGACTGAACGCGATGGCAAAATTGTCTTACCCGTGCTATTTCCGCTGGGCCAAGAAGCAAATTGGCACGCTGCTGAAGCAGGGTGAAAAATTCGATGTTGCCCATCAGTTTTCGCCGATTGCTTTAAGGTTCCCGAGCGCTCTCAAGACGTTTGATATCCCTTACGTTTTGGGTCCTATGGGGGGAAGTCTGACAACACCAGAAGCCTTCAAACCCGAATGCGAAACTGCCGCATGGTTTACACGTTTTAGGGATTTGGATCGTTTTCGTCTGCGCTTCGATCCATTTTTAAAATCAAGCTATCGGAAGGCCTCTGCAGTTCTTGGTGTTGCGCCTTACGTGCAGGACCTACTCCGTCACTGCAAGCCTCAAAAATTCGAGGTGATGAGTGAACTGGGTATTTCAAAAGTTCACCCGCCCTTGCAGCAAAAATTTGCCCATAAGGGTATCCGGTTGCTGCATGTGGGCAGAGGTGTTCGCACCAAGGGTTTGCGCGATCTAATTCGCGCCATCGCTCACCTCAAGGACGTTGAGGGCCTGCATCTGGATGTGGCGGGTAAAGGCCCGGAGATGCCAGTTTGCGAGGCGCTTGCCAAAGACCTTGGCGTTGCTCATTTGGTCACGTTCCATGGACAGATCAGCCGCACAGACGTGGATAAGCTTTATGAAAAAGCAGATGTCTTCGCTTTCCCGAGCTTTCGGGAGCCGAGTGGCAGCGTGATCTACGAGGCCTTGAGCCACGGCGTGCCGACCATTGTCGCGGACCGAGGTGGCCCAGGGTATGTGATTGATGACAGTTGTGGTTTCCGCGTGACTGTAACGGAACCCGAGATCTTCAGTCTGCAAATCGCCAATGCTATTCGCACCCTTGCCAGCATGCCAGAATTGCGTCGCCGTCTGTCAGAAGGTGCGATCCGCAAAATGGAGCAACTTGCACTCTGGCCTTCCAAGATTGAGGCCTTGTTGACCCTCTACCGGTCCATCGAAAACCGATCGAATGAAAGAAAGGAAAAACCATGCCCAAAGAAACCAAAGTCCTCGCAATTGCGTCAGGTGGCGGGCACTGGATCCAGCTGTTGAGGCTGCGGCCAGCGTTTGCGGGGTGCCATATCTCCTTTGCATCTGTAGACCGCGATTCGGCGCGCGACGTTGAAGGGCATCGCTTCTTCTCAGTTCCGGATGGCAACAGGGATACAAAACTGCACCTGCTGTGGATGGCACTGAAAGTTCTGGTAATTTTGTTGATTGTTCGGCCGCAGGTGGTTGTCTCAACGGGGGCGGCACCTGGCTACTTTGCCTGTCGATTTGGCAAGCTTGTTGGTGCCAAGAGTTTGTTTATCGATAGTGTCGCAAATGCAGAAGACATGAGCTTGTCGGCCAAACTCGCCACTTCGCACGCGAGCCGGGTATTCAGCCAGTGGCCGCGTGTTGCCGAGAAGTTTGGTGTCGAGTGTCACGGGAGCGTGCTCTAGCCATTTTCTCTACTGGCACAGCCATTGCTCCTTCCAGGGTATGTCCAGAGCCCCGGAAGGAGTTTTTTTATGATTTTCGCTACCGTTGGAACCCAGCTTCCGTTTGACCGAATGATTAAAGCAATCGATAAATGGAATGAAAAACAACAAGTTAGAAGCTGTTTCGCGCAAGTGGGGCAAGGTGGTTATTCTCCCACCACGATAGAATTTTCCGAAACGCTAAGGCCTTCGCAATTCGCGAAAAAAATTGCAAAATGCAAAGTTATTGTCTCGCATGCCGGAATGGGCACGATCCTGACGGCGCTGCAACTTGCCAAACCAATCATTATCATGCCGCGTCTGTCGTCGCTCGGTGAGCATAGGAATGATCATCAGCTAGCAACTGTCGAAAACCTTCGCGGCATTGGTGGCATCTATGTCGCTGATGATGAAATCGCCCTTATGGCAGCCTTGGACCATGTCCAGTCCCTGGCGGGCGGTGATTGTTTTTCTCCTTTCGCGCAAAACAGTTTGCTGGAGGCCGTATCGGACTTCGTCGGCAACTCCGATGCTGGAAAGCAGTGCCATGCCTGACACTTCCCACAAGCCTTCCTGCGCCATCGTTATTCCTGCCTACAATGAAGAGCGGAGCATCCACGGCACATTGGAAGCCCTCACCAGGGACATGCAGCCCGGAGAGTTTGAGATCACGGTCATTTGTAATGGTTGCGTGGATCAAACAGCAGATGTGGTTCGCGCCCGATGCCCGGAGGCGCGGGTTCTGGAAATACCACTTGCTTCCAAAACCGCGGCTCTCAATTTCGGGATTGCAGCAACCAACATTCGGCCAGTTGTCTTGCTTGACGCAGATATTAAAACTTCTGCCGCCGCTGTTCGTCACCTTGTGAGTGCCTTGGATGTGTCAGCTTGTGACCTTGCTTTTGGTGAGGCGTGCTTCAACAGTAAGCAATGCAGCATGCCCGTCAGGGAATTTTACCGCGCGTGGCAACTGAACCCTTATTTCGACGGCGGAAAGGTTGGTGGTTTTTTCGCTGTATCGCAGGCCGGCATCAAGCGATTAGGTACATTTCCCAACATCACAAACGACGATGAATTTGTTCGTCGTGAACTTTCGCCAAACGCCGTGCACGTTCCGGCAGCGTGTTATACGGTAGAACCACCCCGTACGTTAGCCAGCCTTATCAAAATACGTAGCCGTATTTACCGTGGCAACCACGAGCTCTCATCTATAGGTGTTTCGTGCTCCCCGAAAAATAAACAGGCCAATACCGCTCTGTTCCTGTCTCGCCTGGCGTCACATCCTCGTGTTTGGCCTGGGGCGCTTGTTTTTGCGCTCGTCGCGCTGAGCGCGCACGTGCGGAACAAGGTGCAACATGGGCCAACAGGCTGGGAACAAGATCAAACTGCCCGCGCGGCACAATCGTGAAGGAATAAGCCCGTGCATGACCAGCCACATCCATCCTCACAGATACCAGCCGTTGGCAATCCGGCACTGATGCAGGTGCAGGATTTTGTGCAGGAGTCTGCAAGCGCGCCGGTGAATCCGGTCAAGACCGTGATGAGGTTGCTTCGTGGTCAATTGTGGCGAGTTGCGGTTTTGGCCCTGATGGCAGGTTTTGCACTGGCTTTTGCGGCATTCATGGCTACGAAACCTGCCTATGAAAGCCAGGGTTTGGTCCGGTTGGTCGCCAAGGAACCCAAGATTCTGTATGCCGACAACGATGACAGTCGGCTACGCCTGTATGATGCGTTTGTATCTGCGGAAGCAACATATTTGCAAAGCCAGCAGGTTCTCACTCGGGCTCATGAAATATTGCTGGATGATTTGGCGAAAAAACAGCCGGATCAGCCAACACCCGGTGTACAGGGGTTTGCTGACGCTATCACGGTTAAAAAACTGAAAGGCCTAATCTCAATTCAAGCGAGGAGTGCCAATCCAGCTCTCGCTCAGCTGATGGTGAATGCACACCTGGAAGGCTATCTGGATTTGCAGACACGACAGTCGGACTCGCGGCAAACCTTGCGGGCCCGTGAATTGGAAGCGCGTGTTCAGGAGCTTCTGAACAAACAATATAAGCTGGGAACTGAATTGCTTGCTGTCGGCGAAGAGTATGACGCCAGTTCACTCGCAAAGGCCCACTTGACCAAGGTTACGCAACTGGAAGAACTGGATATCCGCGTTGACGAGCTAAGGAATGCACTGGTGGAAATGGAAGCCACAAATGGTGCTCTTGATGCGGATACCGGCGACATGGAAATCAAGCGCGCTACCCTGCTTGACCGGGCCATGGCTGACATGGTTTTTGAGCGCGCCAAGCGAGCAGCAGAACTTGAAAAGCTGCAGATGCGCTATATGCCCAGCCATCCCAAGGTTGCCACACTTGCAGCTTCACTGGCGGTTATCGACGAAGCCATCGAGTCTCGGCGCAGACTAATAGCCACCCTCGGGAAAACCGGTGCCATTACCGGTGCGGACGGTGCCGCAAAATCGCAGTCTATTGCCGAGTTGGAAGCGCTGAAAAGGAAACTGACGACACGCAGAAATGAACTTTCAGACGAAGCCAAGACACTGAATGGCAAACTCATTGAACTCCAGCGGATAAACGCGGAAAAATCCCAGGTTTCGGGCATGCTTGCGGAAACCCGGCGCATTCTGGATCAGGTGCTTCTGGAAAGTCGGAACAGTCTCCCTGGTACCGTTGAAATTCTATCGCGTGGCAGCGCGCCTGAAATGCCCGCTGAGGACAAGCGCGTCCAGTTTGCAGCCCTGGGCTTTATGGTCGGAAGTGGCATGGTTGCGGTGTTGCTAATTGCCTTGAGGCAGTTTTCGCCGTGTATCCGATACAGCGATGACCTAGCCGCGACAGTGAGCGAAGACAAGCTCGTGGTTTTGCCGGAGCAACCTGATTCACAGCAAGTTGCCCGGCTGGTGAGTGAACTGCAGCTCCAGCCAGGCTGGCGACACGGTCAGACGACGGTTGTCAGTGTTGCGCGTTTTTCCGATACGCGAATTGTTCCCCTGTCGTTGCTCGCAAAAGCTGCGAGCGATCAGGGTTTGAAAACACTTCTGGTTCGTGCTGCCGCTGACGGAGAGTGCGAAAACAAAGGGTTTGCGGAGAGCATTCTAATGGGTGAGCCAATTGCTCCCATGGAAGCCGGCGGATTTGACTTTATCCCGTTTGGGAGTATCGCCGCCAATCATGGCTTTAGCGTAGAGGCAGCGAGGAAATGGCTTCAAACCCAGGCAGAGCATTATGACTTTATCGTTGTCGATTGCGGGGTTTCTGAACGCCATTATGCGTCTCGGGTGATGCCCAAGCTCGCAGATGTGTCAGTCGCAGCCTGGGGTCCCGGTGACGAAAAACGGCCGATCCAGCGCTTTATTTCTCAATCAACCAATCTGTTGGGTCTTTTTTCCGGAGCTGAGGCAATGGACCCAGGTCTGGGTAACCAAATGCAACACCATCAAATGTCGAAAGGACAAACTCATGAACAAGCTGCGTAAGCTCATCATCATGGATGACGACCCCCACTATTCCGGCATGCTGGCACTCCAGTTACGGATGCAATTCCCGGAACTGATGGTCAGTTCCTACAATAAGGCAGATCTTCCTGGCGGGTACGACATCTACGTGCTGGACAATGACTTTTTTGGTGAAAAATGCGGGGCGAAACTCGCTGAAGATGTGCGCAAAATTGCGCCGGAAAGCCTCGTTCTGGTCCTTTCAGGCACACTTGAATTTTCGCTGCTGAAAAGGTTGGTTAACTGCCATGCCGCAGGTGTTTTTGACAAAAGCAACGAGGATGATCTTGAGCAGATGTCTGCGCTTATTGAGCAGTTTTTGGTGCGACTGTCTCAACCGGGACCGCAGCCTACTTCGAAGTCGCTGTCAAACACGCTAACCGGCATTAGGGACCTTATGTCCGAATGGAACAGGCGATTGGCATATGAAGAAAAAAAGGTGTCATGATGTGCAAGACCGGAAAACACATTTTGATCGTGGAAGACACGAAAACCGTTTCCATGCTTCTTTCAGCCACACTGCAGCGAGAAGGGTTCAGAGTTGATGTTGCAGACAGTATTGAAGCTGCGCGTCAGTTGTTGGCCCGAAAAGAAAAAAGCCAAATCAAATATGACCTGGCACTGGTAGATATCAGCCTGCCCGATGGGAACGGCTCAGATTTATTGGAAGAACTGGCGACATCAACATGGTGCAACATCCGATATGCCGTCAGTGCAGATTCCAGTCGTCGTGCCGAGCGGCAGGCACTTGCCGCCGGAGCAGACAAATTCATTGCAAAACCTTTTGACCTCAAAGAGCTCATCAGAAGAATTTCAGAAGAGGTTGGGTTGCGAAAAATCGTTCGCCATAGTGAACAAGGCGAAAGCTGGGCTGAAGAAAAAGCGCGCCTTGCAAGCGGCTACCGGGATCATCTGCTGTTCGTAGTTCACGAGTTGAAAAACCCAATGCAGTTTAAAGCACTTAAATCCAGACTTCACCAGTTGCGCGGCAGTGCGATGCTTTATGGGTTCCGGCAAATCTCGGTTCTCGCATCGGAGCTCAGTGAGCGCCTGACGGAACAGGGCCCATCACTTGCGGAAGACGTGCGTGCAGTGCTCTGTCAGGAAATTCGAATAGCTTTAAGTCAGAAATAGTTGCGGCTTGCAAAAGCGGGTTTGCAATCTGCAAGCTTTATGTGGCCAGTTGCAACTCGCAAGAGATCAGAAGAATATAAAACATAATTAAAACAACAGGTTAAAGTTTAAGTACGCTAGCACCGCATTTGCAATGCACCGAGGACACCCAGTTTCCTTAGGAGGTTGCATTGCAAAAGACACAAGACATTCGCTGTTTGATTATCTCAGCTTTTGTAGTGCTGGCTCCCATCCTTGCTGCCCCCGCTGGCGCCATTGACTTTTTCCTCCGCCCAACGAACCTATCGATGGTGGAAGACTGGACATCCCAGCTGTCTTTTTTTGTCTCCAACCCGAGTGATCGAACGATTGTCCTTCAAGTTGAAACACGGCAGACACGTACGGTTTTGGCTTCGGCACAGCCAGGGGAGGTTGCGCTGAAAGCGCTGCCAGCTCAAATTGTACTCGGAGCAGGGGAAAGAAAAATCATCCGGCTGGATTATGATCCACGCAAGTATCAATCATCCGGTCACTATGAGGTTGTTGTTGAGCAACTGCCAATCATCTACCTCAAGCCAGGAGATGATGCTATGCCTGATACGATGCTTGTCACCCGCTACGTCGCTGAAGTTGAAGTACGTCAGCGCAAGTCCAGAAAACAGTATGCCATGACCGGATTCGGCAGAGGCTTTGAAACGGACTATCCGGTGCGGGCTGAAACTCGGCACCAACAAGCGATTCCATAATCTCAGCCCAAGTCGTGCTATTATGGCCGTTCAAGCAATAGACCATGCCATTTGCTGGCTAGTTTCCCCCACGGTGATTTGAAAGTGTGATTTACACTTGCAACACCGTGTCGACCTACTCCGACCTTCATTGCGCACTGCTTGAAGAATTGGGTCGCTATTTCTCTTTTCTCCCGTGTGTCAAGACATGACGGACATGTCGGTCACACCGGTCTTCTTCAAAAAAAATACTTATAAACCATTGAAATTATTCAAAATATTTAATGGCACATGACTTGCCATTCCGGTCTCTGGATAGCGTCGTCATGCGGTCGAAACCGGGGGCAACCAATCCAAACACGTTCAATTTGCCCAGAGAGGGCATCATAGACAATGGGGAG
Organism: uncultured Kordiimonas sp.; assembly: GCA_947500295.1. Lineage (GTDB taxonomy): Bacteria > Pseudomonadota > Alphaproteobacteria > Sphingomonadales > Kordiimonadaceae > Kordiimonas. The sequence goes on along the minus strand of CANMRM010000005.1, from coordinate 358,286 downwards.
TTTATGCCATGGAAGAATTGTTTCGCGGGTTGCCGAATCCGGCGGATTCGTCATTTACCGAAATCGTCAGTTTTAGCGAGGAAAATGCCAAGAAAATTCTGCCACATATGCCAGCCTTCACCACCTTGATCGCGACGGATGTTTCGTTCCGGCACGCCTATGAGATCAGTTATTATCTGAGTGGAAAACGCATTTACTTGCCCAAAAACAAAAAGCGGTTCGCGGACAAGATCCAGTGTGAAATTGATACTCAAACCTATGACCGGATATTGGATATCGCCTGTGCTGAACCGCACATAGAAATTCCCTCTTCCTGGGGCATTTTCAGCATCATCCGGAAAATTGCCATCATTGATTACCTGGAGCAAACGCAATCCAAGACGCGTGCACAAATCGAATTCGGTGCTAACAGGCGCTTTATCGACAAGTTGTGGAACGACCAGAGACTAGTGGGGAACCCATACCCATTTTTGGGCGATGACCAGCATTGTAGAACACAACCTGTAACCCGAAGGGGTCAGGACAAGGCTTCTGTAAATGGCTGCGAGCGGCCCAACAAATAAGTACCGGAGAGCGTAATGACGCAGAAAAGCAATGTAGACCCCCTCGCATCGGGTGCGAATTCACTGAATGCCACATCGGTGATTGGCAGTTCACCGACTGTCGCGTTGAGCATGTACTATCAGGCTGTCGGTCAGGCATATGCCATGACCATGCAGAACGCTGCGTCAACGCAGCACAATCTCAACATGCTCAATACACCGATCGTCACCAACGCAGTAACGGCCATCACCAAGGCGGGTCAAGGCGCCGGTGCTGCACCCGCTCCCAAGCCGAAGCCCCCTAGCTCTTGAGGTGAATGATCATGTCACTCTTTAACTGGAACAAGCATGAAGACAATCCGTCCCTTGATGAGGAAAACGCGCCTCAATTCGAAGAGGAGTTGGTTGGAAAAAAGGCGTCATCAAGTCAGGACATCACCTTTGCATCATACGTGAACACCTTCCTTACTGACGTAAATACAGCCGGGCTTGATACGCAAAAAGACAAAGACGTGTTGCCGTTTTCCACGGCAGCAACTCAACAGGCCGTTTCGATGATGGGGGAAGATGCTCGCAGTTACCTGCAGGGAATGGAGCTTATCTATACCGCGGCAACCGCCAAAGGTCTTGAGATGGTCGCAGAAGAAAACCCGCAGGGCGAGAAATTGTTGACAGCAGTCACAACCTCCCAGTTGGCGACGGGCACATTTAGCGTGAGCATTGCCGCCTGCGCCGAAGCGTTTGCAAAGCTATAGGGGCAAGACTATGGCTAAAGCCTCATCAAAAAAGAAATTAGTCAAGACGTTGCCTGCGGCCAAGAAGCAGCGGGCGCGTCCGAAAAAAACACGAACGCCGGACAATGGGGATTCAGCCGATGAAACTGCGTCCACTATTGATGCCGAAACCCTCGAGCAACTTAAAGCAGCGGCCCTTTCCCAGGTTGAAGAAATCACTGAAGGTCTGCTGGAGGATAAAATTTCTGCTGGCGTCAAGTCAGAAATCAAGCACCTGAAAAAGGAAGTCGTGGACGAGGTGATGGGGACAATCATGCCTCTTCTGGAAGCCTTGAAAAAAATTGCGGACGAAGCACCACAGGCATCGGGCGCGGGGAATGCAGATTGGAGGACTACTGCTGACGCAATGGGCACAGCAGTGCCGTCCCTTCAGGAAATGCAAAAGGCAGCCATTGAGACAATCCGTACGCAGGAAAAACTGATGACCGGTTCTGAAAACATTCTCGAAGAACTGGAAAAAGCCCGGAAGCTGTTTGCCAAAACAAGGAAGCGCGGGATCAAAGGATACTGGCTGGAACAGCTAGTCAAGAATTCTTCAGGGGAGAAGGGCGGTAGCGATAAATAGCCTCTCAGCTGATGAATATTGTCCATAACCAAAGGAGATTTATTATGGTGGACCACGTAAACAACCAAATTACCGACGCAGTTACACAAGCGAACGTCAAAGTCGTTGCCGAAGCGCCTGCAATGGCCATGGGCCAGCTGTATCAAACGGCAGGTCACATGACGGGTGCTGGTATCGAAAACGCTGTCAACGCTCAGAATAACCAGAACATTCTGGCGCAAGCTGCAACGACACAAGGTGTCATGCAGATTTACAGCGTGGATACGGTGTCTGACGCAATTTCCATTGCGACGATGATCAACCAACAAGCCAATTCCTAAGTCGCCATGGGGGGGTGTCTTTATGGTGCCTCCCCATAAATGACCGATATGGAGCAGTATCATGTCAAAGAAAACCGGAGTGATATCTGGTGACCAGCAACCGGATGATGTTGTGGTTGTCGGGTTTTCCCCCGCCGTGGCGCAAGCTGGTGCCTGGCAGCAGGCAGCTTCGGCGCAGGCGGTGGCGATGGTGAACGAGACACTGTCTACGCAGTTGCAGGATACCCAGTCTCTGGCGACCTGTTCCACTGGCACTACCCAGGCCTTGTCTGCCGGGTCCTTAAAAACTTCACAGCGGTTGCACAGGGCGATCACAACGATTCAGGCCCTGAAGCAAACCGAGCCAGAGCTAAGCGAGCTATAAACCCCCAAGTCTGAGGAGAAGAATAATGGCATTTGAAAAAACGGATGTAGGTTTGGTTGTCGAGATCAAAACATCATCTGATGGGCGCGGGTCCTCAGGTGCGACGATGCCGTTTATAATTCAGGCTGACTCTCCCAGATCCACAAGTGACTTTCCTTTGGGTATTTTTCCGACGAAATTGATGGTGTTGCTTATCGCGGCAAAGAACAAATTCCAGGGCTTGAAAATAAAGGGGATCACAGACACGGCAACGATCTCGGATGTTGCGCTGAAAGGGCTGGTTTTCCCGGTCGATACCAAAGACAAGTACGAAGATGAGCTTACATACTCCACTCTGCCGTTTGTCTATATATGCGACAATGAACTGGGTAGAGGTGGCACAAATGTTCCGCTCTATGAATTCCCGGATTCCGGCAATATCTTAAAATGCCAAAAAGCAGTCACGCTTGATCGCGATTGTGGGAATTTTTTTCTCCAAAGCAACACATCCAGCCTGGATGTGTCTGCTTATTCGACTGACAAGATCGCGGACAAGGAATTTGCGCAACTTCTGGTCCAGTATAATGGAGATTTTATCAGCAGCGGCGTTGATGCCGGTAACCTGCTTCAACAGCTGCCCGATTGCGCATATTACTCGCAGCCCGTGCCATTCAAAAATAATGTGTTTGCCGACGTATTGGATGAGGTCGCCAATCGGTGGTTCAAGAGCTCAGGGATGACCAAAGACTATAACATTGGGGCAAGTCTCTACGTCGAGGAGAACAAAGGTCAGGGTGCCAGCTTCAAGCCGTTGATAAAGTCCCTGAACATCAAGTCCGTTAACAAGGCTGCTCATGCGGAAGTACGAATTGCGCTACTGCTCGATTTTTTGACAAAATACGGCGCTTCCACCAGCGGACATTCGATCGATGCCCCTCTAACTGACTGGTCGCTGGATATTATTAGAGCCAGCGGGGCGCTGAAACACATAGTTACGCCGTCCCAGGGAACAAGCCAGCTCGGTTTGTTCAGTTCCCTGCTGCCCTGCTACATGTGCCTGGGCAATGTGGAATCAACCGTGGGCGGATTCATAAAATCGATAAATGGACTGCCGGTTGGCTTGCACGCGACATTTGAGGGAGTGACCCAGACAGCCCTGATTGTTGACACAGACTATTATGATGTAGATAGCGCAATCGAATATCGCAAAATCAACATCTACAAGGGAACCCAGCCTAGTCCGTCTTCTCTGATTGCGTCTGTGGATCAAGTGAATGTCAGTGAGCCGCTTGTTTCCAATGTTCGGCTTACACTGGCGACGGACAGTTCAATTACGCCCTATCCAATGAGTGTATCAAACGCAGGTGGCGAGCTACTTGGGATTGGTCTTCAAAACCAGCCGTCGATGCTTCGCTATACGCTGGCAGCATCTGCTCTACAGCTTGTGCACAGCAAAACTGCAGCGCTGGTTATTGACGATACTGCAAGTGGCTCTTCAACTGTGCGTACCACCGTAGGCGGCAACGCAGAACACGTTCACAGCTACTCCGCTTGAGGTCGTCTCAGGCCAGTAGATTAATGATCCTCAGTGATTATGTGTCAGAGTGTCGGGTCAGCCGCGAAATCCAATAAAGCTCGTTTGGTTCTGCGGCCATTAATCCAGCAATCTGGAAGATCTCAAATGTTTTCTTAGAGCCTCCTGTGGGACCTGAAGTACTGAGGACCATTTAGCCAGATCACCGGGGTGCTCAGCCATTACGAGTTGCATTTCTTCTAGCGGAACATCTTCTGCAGATCTGATTGTGGGGCACTTCTTGATCAGCTCATAACAAGACGTCCTCGAAATCGACAGGGACTCTGCCGCAGGCTTGATCAGCCAGTCCGCTTGGTTCAGTGCAGTTATTAACTCGTCGTCCGCCACACTCGACGGAGATCGATATTGATCTCTCGTTGCGCTGCGACCGCTGGACGATGGGCGAGCGTCCTGTATCAGGTTGGGCGCTTCTCCCAGAACTATCGCGTTGATGGCGTTTTTCAGTTCGCGCACATTTCCCGGCCAGGAATAGGCCAACAGATCTGTGAACTGTTTGGCATCGATGTCAGTATGAGGAAAGTGTTCCGACACTGTATTCTCGTCAAGGAAGTGCAGAATCAGCAGTGGAATATCTATTTTTCTGTCCCGAAGGGTAGGCATCTTGATATGGGCTGCGGAAAACCGGTGGTAAAGCGGTTTGCTGAAGCGGTACTCGCCTGCGTCTAAATCAACGGGCCGATCAGTTGCCGCGATGAACCTTACATTGATTTTGGTGGTGGCGTCCTGACCCAGTATCTGAATACAGCCGTCTTCAAGCGCGCGCAGCAACATGGGTTGTACCAAGCGGGGCGTATCGCCGATTTCGTCACAAAACAATGTGCCATTTTCGGCCTTCTGGAAAAAGCCCCGGCGGTCGCGAGTGCTGCCTGTGAACGCGCCTTTTTTTGCTCCAAATAGCTCTGTCACCGCCAGTTCTTGGGGAATGGCAGCCATATTCACAGTCACTAATGGCCCTGTGTTTCTTTCACTGTTGGCGTGTATATCGGTGGCGGCCAACTCTTTGCCGGTGCCGGTTTCACCCATCAGCATGACGGGAAGGTCTGTTGCCGCAAACCGACCAATCAGGTTTCTGCATTGGTTTATTTCACAACTGATTCCCAGAATTGAGTTGTGTGCAGCAGCAATCTGCCTTGCCGGTAGGTCACAAAGACCGAGAACCACGTAATTGGATAATGTCACGGTTACAAGGCCATTTTGGTCCGATAGAGATGTGGTCACAGCTGATCTGATGCGTACCCCATTCACCTGAACTGTCATTCTGCTTTCGGCCGGCGTGATTCTAAACTCTTTCGTATTCAATTGCTCAATCGTGACCGGGTTTCGGGAAACATGGGGATCCGAAAGAGGAATTGCGTCGGTATTTTCTTGATCTCGAAACTCGGGGAAAAAACGGCTTATTCTGATCAAACGCTTGAGATCATCAGAGAATGGCACAAAACGGCCAATCATGTTGCGGTCGCCATGCCACATAATAACAAGACAAAGTTGTGGCTGAATCCCTGCGGACCGTCGGCTGCTTGCAAACTGCGGTGGAAGGGTATCCTGACTATAGTCAATCTCATTTTTCATCGACAAACGATACTTTTAAAAGTAGAAAATATGCAACGATACATTGAATCTTCGTCTTGTAAAAATTGGTGTCGGTGGGGGGATGGCGATGCAGATCGCACGGCCAAACCAGAGAATAGGGCGTTATGAAATTGCCTCGCTGATCGGACAGGGCACTTACAGTGAAGTTTACCGCGCGAAAGACACGGCCCTGAAAAGGGACGTGGCGCTGAAAGTGCTCAGGCCCGGGGGGGTCAACGCGTGCAGGTCCGGCACCGGCAGTTTGCAAGAAGCACAGGTGCTGGCCAAACTGAGCCATCCCAATATTGTGACGGTTTTTGACGCATTTCAGTCAGGCAGCTGTCTCTTTATAGCGATGGAATACTTGAGTGGCGGCACCTTGAATTCGCTGAACCCGCAGCTTTCTACTCAACGTATGCTGGAACTTTTTCGTCAGGTAGCCGACGCTATCGCTTATGCGCATGGCCTTGGGCTTATCCATGGAGATATCAAGCCATCAAACGTAGCCGTCTCCCGCGACGGGTCTCCCAAGGTGATTGATTTCGGCTTATCAAAAATCACTGGCCAGGCATCACTGATGAGCACCGTGGCAAGTACCCGAGAAGCGGCCCCCTCGTTGATGGGGACGTTGCCGTTCATGGCCCCTGAGTTGATGCGCGGAGAACCTGGGAGCCCATTGTCAGATATTTTCGCGCTCGGTGCCGTGTTTTATCAAATGACGTACGGAGAACCTGCTTTTTCCGGTCCCAACGGAGCGGCGATTCTGAATGCTGTTTTGTCTGGGGAGCTTCCGGAGCCTCAGGTGGAGAACAGCGAACTGGCCAAGATGGTTGGGGCGCTTATCAAAGACATGCTGGACACTGACAAGAGCAAGCGGCCATCCAGCATGTGTGAGGTTGTGCAACGGCTGTCGTCGAAGATGTCCCAACCATCTGAACGGGCTTTATTGCCGAAGAAGTTTGGAGCGCAAATCGAAACTGTGCTGACGCCTTTCTTGAAAACAGGTTCAATCGTATCTTTCATGGGCATTGTTGGGTTGGGGTATGGCCACAACCCGCAGCTGCCTGAGCTGCGTCCGTCGGTGATGATCATGAACGACCTTGAGAAGGGCTTTAATCACCTGAAGCTTTTCGGGGCAAAGGGCCAACTCACCGCAGCACAAAACTTTTTTGAGAGTGTCTTATTGTCTGACCCTGAGAATGCAGCGGCGACTGCAGGGCTGGCGCTGACGCTGTTGAGAAAGTATACAGCTGAAAACAAGGACCCAGCTCTATATAACCGTGCGTTGGAAACTGCCCGCCTCGCCCTCTCATTGGACAGTAATCTGGCCATCAGCCATCTGGCAATGGGCCAAACCTTGAAACAAAAAGGTGACTACAACCAGGCAAGATCCTTTTTGAAGCATGCACTCATTCTGGACCCCAACAATAGAGAAGCACATATTGCCATCGCTTTTCTGGATCACAGATCCGGCTTGACTAGTCAGGCAATTGATAGGCTGGAAAGGCTCTCAGGACAGTTTCCGGACTCGGTTGAAATTATCAGGCCTCTTGCAGGTTTCTATTATGCGGTTGGTCATTATGCGAAGGCGGAGCAGGCTTTTCAGCAGCAGATTTCACTGAATCCCGACGATTCAAGGGCCTATTCAAATCTAAGTGCAGTTCAACATCTTCAAGGCGACACTCTGAAAGCCATTTCAACGCTGCAACAGGGCCTTAGAATTCGCCCCAGCCGGCTGCTCTACAGCAACCTTGGGACCTATCTCTTCTTCCAAAAACAGTATCCGCAGGCGGTAAGCGCCTACGAGGATGCTTTGCAATTGCAGGGCGGTACGAACGATTTTCGAATTTGGGCCAACCTCGCAGACGCGTACAACATGGTAAGCGGTAAAGGTGACCTGTCCCGACATGCCTATCAGCGCGCGCAGCAGCTTCTCATGCAACAGTATCCCTCTTGGAAACAGGACAATATACTGGTGAGCAGGGTAGGCCTTTTTCAAGCAAAAACTGGCAATTTCGACGCTGCGGAAATCACCATCAATCTTGTTATCGGCGATGGTCAAGCAACACCGGACATATTGTTCCGTGCTGCGGTTATCAAGGAGCTGGTTGGCAAGCGGACCGAAGCGCTGAAGCTGGTGGAGACTGCGCTTGTCGAAGGATATCCTTTAACAGAAATTGAAAATGAGCCGGAGCTATTCAGTCTCCGGCAAACACCTGAATTCCACATCCTGCAAACCAGGCTGAATTCCGAAAACAACACATGAGAATAAAATAGTATGAGCACAGATAAAGCGCCTGAAAACGTCTACCTGATTTTGCGACTGTCAATCCAGCAACAGACGGATCATATTCAAAGCAGTATTTCGAAAGGCTTTTGTGAAGAAGGCGAGTTCTTTGGCGCTTACGAGTTGCGAACATCAGACCAGATTGTACCTCTTCTGGTAATCGAGGGTCTCGACAACGAGCTGGATACCCTTGGAAACACACATTTGCAGGTAATTACCATTCCAAGAGCCCAAGTTGGCGGGCAGGGCTGTACGCCATTTCATGGGCGTGAAATCTCTTCTCTTTTCAAGAAATTTGTCGGGTACACGCAGTCAAAAATTGCTTTCAGCATGCCGGATGAAATCCGGCCCGAACAGTACCGGAATGTTTATATTCCGAGAAAGAAATCCGATCTTCTTGTTGTCGAGAAATGCGCCCGAAAGCAGCAGGATGTACGGTATCTGCGTTGGGGTTTAACCGGGTATCTGGTGTTGGACAGGTTCGGCAGGGGTTTTGAGATCGACGAGCCGGTTATGACATTCGACCCTGAAGTCATCGTTGATACCGGCGAAGACTGAAAACAATCATCTTCAGACAACCAACTCGGTACGCACAGGAGTGTCAATCCGGCTTCCACCAACCCTGCACTTGACGCGTCAACTATTTCGTGGCTAAGGAACACCAACTACATTAGGTTGTGGTATTGGGGGTTGAAGACGCGCTGGTGTGCGCCGTCCCGCTCAGTACAGGACGAAGTGCATGACACAGGCCGTTGAAGAGCAAGCAAAAACCAGCCAAGGAAAACTGGACACGGGCCTGGTTTGCCTGACACTTCTGCTGAAATTTCTGCAGGTTGGTGCAGATGCCGACCAGCTCAAGCACCAATCGGGAAAGGGCGATGAGCCTCTGGATGCTTCGGACATCGTCCGGCTTGCCAAGGCGCTTGACGTCAAAGCCAAGATAAACAGGGTAAAGTCGGCGGATTTGAAAGCGCTGCCGCTGCCTGCAATCGCCTGCCACCGTGACGGCAGTTTTTTTATAGTCGCTCAGGCCGACGACGAAAAAATACTCGTGCAGCATCCATCTGAAGGTGCACCAAGAACAGTTAACCATGATCAGCTTCATGCCGTCTGGTCCGGTCGGCTCATCCTTATGACAACCCGGGCGCAAGTGGCCGGCGCTGCAAGGAAATTTGACGTCACCTGGTTTATTCCACCTCTGGTGCGCTATCGCCGCGTTCTGGGCGAAGTGTTGATCGCCAGCTTCTTCCTGCAGCTATTTGCCCTGATGACGCCCCTGTTTTTCCAGGTCATTGTAGACAAGGTGCTAGTGCACCGGGGGCTCACCACATTGGATGTCATGGTTTTTGCGCTCATTGTTGTCAGCATTTTTGAAGTGCTGATGGGCGGCCTCAGAACCTATATCTTCAGTCATACAACCAACCGTGTGGACGTTGAACTGGGCGCTAGGTTGTTTCGCCACCTGCTTGGCCTGCCGCTGGCCTATTTTGAGACCCGCCGTGTCGGCGAAAGCGTTGCCCGTGTCAGGGAGCTGGAAAATATCCGGAACTTCCTGACCTCCAGCTCGGTCACTCTGGTGATTGACCTGTTCTTCACCGTTGTTTTCCTTGCAGTAATGTACCTCTACAGCCCCGCTCTTCTGATCATCGTGCTTGCCAGCCTGCCGCTTTATGTAATCGTCAGCGTGTTCATCACGCCGCCGCTGAGGGCAAGGCTGGATGAAAAATTCAAGCGTGGTGCCGAAAATCAGGCTTTTCTCGTTGAAAGCGTGACGGGAGTGCAGACCCTGAAGGCCATGGCGGTGGAGCCACAAATGCAGCGCCGCTGGGAGAAGCAACTGGCGGGCTATGTGGGCGCCAGCTTTCGGGCGGCGATGCTCGGCAACTGGGGCAGCCAGTCTGTGCAATTCATCAACAAAGTGGCCACGGCGCTCATCCTCTATATCGGGGCGCAACTGGTGATGGCGGGTGAGCTGACGGTCGGGCAGCTTGTGGCCTTCAATATGCTGGCCGGGCGCGTTGCGTCGCCCGTACTCAGGCTCGCGCAGCTGTGGCAGGACTTCCAGCAGGTGCGAATCTCGGTTGCGCGGCTCGGGGATATCCTCAACACGCCAACCGAACCTCAGTATAATCCCAACCGCACAAACCTGCCATCATTGAAGGGGCAGGTCGTGTTCGATGGCGTCACCTTCAGGTACCGTTCAGACGGCCCGGAAATTTTGCGCAATGTCCAGCTGACCGTCAAACCCGGCGAAATGATTGGCATCGTTGGCCCTTCGGGCTCGGGCAAGTCCACACTGACCAAATTGGTGCAGCGTTTGTATGTGCCCGAAGGCGGGCGAGTACTCGTTGATGGTGTAGACCTCGCGCTGGTGGATCCAAGCTGGCTGAGGCGCCAGGTGGGGGTGGTGTTGCAGGAAAATATCCTGTTCAACCGGACGGTTAGAGAGAACATCGCTTTAAGCGATCCGACCAAGCCGATGGAGCAGGTGATGCAAATGGCGGAGATGGCGGGCGCACACGAGTTCATCCTCAAATTACCGGAAGGCTATGACACGCTGATTGACGAGCGCGGGGCCAACCTCTCGGGCGGGCAGCGCCAGCGTATCGCGATTGCGCGCGCGCTGATGACCAACCCAAAAATCCTGATTCTGGACGAGGCGACAAGCGCGCTTGATGCCGAAAGCGAAGAAATTATCCAGAAAAATCTGGGGGTTATCGCCAAGGGCCGCACGGTTATGATCATCGCACACCGGCTGTCGGCGATCCGCCAGTGTGACCGGGTCATCACCGTTGAAGAAGGCCAGATCACCGAAGAAGGCACGCACGACTCGCTGCTGCGGTCAGGCGGGCGCTATGCGCAACTGTGGCAAAAACAGATGGGCGGGCTGGGCCTGAGGGGTGAAAAATAACGCACGGGAATGGCCTGAAAAATTACAATTTCTTTTTAAAAAAGTAAAAAAAGCACGCCAAAAAACCGTAGCCTTATGGAATCAAACGCGAATTTATGTGCTTGTACAAATTTGCCACAAATTCTCCATAATTGTCTTCTTGACACTAGGGGTTAATAGTGTCTTAAGATGCAATCTGTGGTCGTCTCACCATTTTGTGAGCTGAGGTGGCCCGAGGAATGATTGGGGGTTTGTCTATGCCAAGTGCAGAGACGTGTTTGATGGCGCGTTTCCTGTCATCCGGGCTATGGTCAGCACGTTGGACCCATGACCCGGATACAGGAGAGCAAGCGCGTGTCGGACCGTAAAGAAACCAGTAAAACAGCAGCGAAAAAACCTGCGGCAAAAGCCAGGCCGGACGGCGACAAAAAGCCGAACCTGAACGGCAAGGCCAAAATCGCAAACGCAGCCAAGGCAGGCGCGCCCGAAAAAGCGGCCAAATCGAAACAGGCACCCGCCACGGTGCCCACGCTCGCGCACACGCTTGGTGAAATTGTCTGGCTGATGACCAGGAGCCCCCTGCACAAGCACCTGAAGCTCGCTGACCTGGAGTGGCTGCTGATGCCCGCCATCCTGATGAACCAGTTTCGCCTGTTCCGCGCGGGGGAGCAGGTGGTGGGTCTGGCGCTCTGGGCTTACATCACACCGGCGCAAGCTGAAGAAATGGGCAAAACCGGCCGTTTGAGCGCGGAAGACTGGCGACACGGCACGGATGTGCTGCAACTGGTGAAAGACCAGCAATCAGGCAAGCAGGTCGCGCCGCCGGAGCCCGCGCTGAAGGACGGCGAGGTGGAGCTGTGGCTTGTGGATTTCATCGTGCCGTTTGCAACAGCTGAGAACAAGCTCGCCCAAGCCTGCATGGCCGACCTGGTGCGGGGCCCCCTCAAGGGCAAGAAGCTCCGCATGCACAAAACCGATCCGAAAACGGGTGAAAAGTCGGTCATCGAACTGGGAGGAGAATAGTGAGAAGGTCTCTCAATCTGATATTTGCGCTCCTACTGATCGGTTGCGATTTCAACGATCCAGATAGATACAGCGGCACCCAAGAGATTTCGATCACCAACGTCAATGGCGAGAAAACCAGTTTCATTGTGCCTCTCGGGTTTCGCGGAACCACTGTGACGCAAGCTCTTGAGATTCCGAAGGGGCACGATTTTGTTATCCACTTGTGGTGGGACGGAGAAGAGTTGAAGCCCTATTGGTCTGAAAGAAAAAAGCTCGAAGCAAGAAACCTAAGCGATGTTGCGTATTACGCGGCGGACAGACGGGCAAAAATAGTCGTCGATATTATACCCGGCCTACCTAAATCGCTTGAAACAATCATTGAGAATAGTGTCTTGCCGAAAGAAATGGAGCGCAATTTCGACGTAGTCTTCGATGGGTTATATTGGTTGGGCAGATCGACAAAGGGTGACCGTCAAAACCCCGGGCGCCGTTTCTACCATCATCCCCAAATTGGTCTAACGGAGAGTAAGTCCGTGGATCAATGGTATGTGCCGGTCGATGAGGTGAACCTGCCGGGCTTTCATGTCAATTGTACCAATCATCCTTCCACACCCGATGACGCCGGGTTTTGTACTATTAAGCGAAAACTGACGTGTCACTCTTTCATCAGGTATCATTTTTTCAAAGGGCACCTGTTTGAATGGCGTCGTTTGGACAGAAAAGTCCTAGAGCTTTTTTCATCACTTATCGTTGCTCAACCTTCAGCTAAAAAGTTAGGGGAATGTTATGCCGCAGATCACTCTGGCTGATATTAACCGTTGGCGGTCATACATTAATGGTACAGCGGGAGGACCAAGCCGCACAAATTTTTATGTGGAGTATTTTGAGTTAACCGGTCTGGAAACCATCCTTGATGTCTCGAGTATTTCTACTTTCAGTGGCGGTATAGGTGGAGCTGCTAATGTAGGCAATTTTCTCGCAATGCAGGCGATTGCATTAGAATACGACTTTGATTACCCACCAATAGCAGATTTTTCGCAGCGCGTAGCGCAAGAGATATTGGATGAAATTGAATCGAGAGTAGTTTCTGGCGAGTCTGGTACTTTGACAGATTTACAGGTTTTGGAAACCTCCAGAACTGCTTGGATTGAGTATACTGGCGAATATTATACTGGGAACCAGCCTCTCTTTAATCTCGCGGAGTATTTTCCGGGCAACACGCTTATATTGTTTGAAGCTGCGAAAGCGGGTGACCCGGATGGTCGCTATTTTGGGTCTGCCATTTCGCCGGAGGAGCTGGATCAGCTACAAGGTTTGTTGATCAGCGCCATGTCTGGTGATAGCGAGGCTATCTCGCGAATTTCAGAAATATATGGCGCTATCCTGACGGATGAAGCCAAGGACATATTGTTCTCAGAGTCGTTAGTCATATTTGGTTTGGCTGGCGCCGCTTCGGCAAACTATGGATTTGAGCCCGAGGACTATTACTTAGACGATCAAGGAACCTTGCCGGACGGCTGGAGCGAAGAAAAAGACAAATCCATTGGTAGCTTAGAATATCATATCATTAGGGATGAAAACGGCAAAATCGTTTATGTGGCGCAAACGAATGGGATTGTTGCCGGTGTCAATGGATTAAATGATTTCGCAACGGGAGTTTCTCCTCTTAAGGCCGCATATAACTATTTACGAGACAAAATGGTTGACGCGCAAGGTGGTGGAATGGGAACGCGTCCTCCCCTGTCTACTACAGACCCATCAGTCCTTGATGTAGTTGCTGGAGGCAGTGGCCTGGAAGTAACGGACCCAGTTACCGGTGCGCAGGCCTCCCTGGAGACCGAGCATGTTGTTCTATTGGATGGCAACAGGATTGAAATACGAGGATCCGTTACTGACGCAAGCGGCAATGTCGTAGATGTGTTCACCACAGAAACCACGTATTTGGCAGATGGCGCCGAGCCGGACACTACCAGAGTGGTTTATCATGACCAAACTACCGGTGAGGTTGTTGTCACATCTCTGCATGCACAACAGAATAGCAACGGCACCAGTTCGCTGGTGGAGCAGGTAGGTCGTTGGTTTCAAGACGCTTCAGGTAACTGGCTTGTTACTGTCACCGCGAGAGACCTCTCTCGCCCAGATTCCCAAACTATAACTATCACGAGTGGCGTCAGCGGCGGTCCGACAGATCCGGGTGGAGCAAGTACAGAAGGTGACGTCAGTTCCCAAGTGTCAAATAGCTCCGGAGAACAAATAGATGGCAATCTTCCTGCAGCCCAAGCTCAGAACGACGCGTATGCTCAGAGACAATTGAATGCGTTTATCGAGGGCCACGTGTTGGCTGCGGGTGAACTCATCTTGGGCAATTCAGCTAACGCGGGCTCACTAGCTAATTTTAAGGAAGGTTCACTCTCATTTGTATTCACTGATGGTGAGTTTGTTGGAATTGAATACCAATCATCAACCTCAGATGAAATTCGAACAGGTGATGTTCGCTACTCGATCGGCTCAAGCGGCCAGCTGATTATTCAAACTCAGCTGGAAGAGGAAAATGGCGTTGGGTTGACCACCACCTATGATTCTTCGACAGGTGAAACTGTATATGAACCTACTATTGGCAACACTTCAATTTCAATTGGAGCGTTGGCTGGGGTATTTGGTTCAACTTTAGGGAGGCAATTGGGAGGCAGCAACGCAATTACCCAACTAGCCACCGGTACCCTAGTTGGCACACTGGCCGATAACTTGGCCGAAACACTTGCACTAACACTTAGGTCTAACGATGCAGCCATTGGTGCCGCAACTGAAGAGGCATTTCGAGACTTTGGAGAGAATTTGTCCGGCGCGGCAGTAGGTGCAGTATCTTCGTTCTTGACAGGTGAATTGGTTGGCGCGATTGGTCTTGATGGCTTCGAGGGTGAACTGGCAAACGCCATTGGCGGCTCCGCCGTAGGCCAGATTGCCAACAACATAGTCTTTGAAGGATTTGATGGAGCAACTGCCAATCTAAACGTTGGAGGTGCCCTTGGGTCCTTCTTAGGAACCAAACTTGCCGGTGCTATTTTAACGCCGAACTCTATTGAGGGTCAGATAGGGTTTTCTCTTGGCGCTGGACTCGGCAGTATTATCGCTGTTGGACTGGCCGATAAGGCTCTTACTGGCTTGGCAAATATTGCAGTGCCGGGCCTCGGTGCTTTTATTGGTGCTTTGGCGGGCGGGTTGCTTGGCAGCTTGCTTGTGGGTACGCCGGATTCTGGCGTGTATGTATACTGGGATGAGGCGTCAGGGCAGTTCAAGACGTTGCTGGATGGCCAACCTGACCCCATTACCGGCAAGAAAAACTGGGATGCCGACAAAGGCTCGCGCGAGCTGGCGCGCGGCATGGCCGAAAGCGCGCGCGATATCCTGAATGGTGTGGTCACGGCGCTTGGTGGCACAGGTGCAGAACTGTTGAACGGTGACGTGGTTGCGGGCTCTGCCTGGGGACAGCATGGCAGGGACGGCAACCAACCGCGCGTGCGCTTCTGGCCCGAGGGCAGAGACAATGCGGACAGCAACTATCCCAAAACTACCGATTATGCCGAGGCCATCGGCGGTGGTGTCGGCCACAACCTGTCGCAGCTTGCCTTCATAGGCGGCGACCTTTACGCCCGCCGGGCCTTCTATGCCAATGCAGCGAACTATGGCAATGGCACGCCCTATGATTATGAGCCTGCCACCATGTTTGGTGATCTTACGATTGCATCAGACTATCTTTCATATCGGCAAAATGCAGCCATTATCAATCTGATGATTGCAGCCAATCCTCAGTCTGCTTTTGCTGCTGGTTGGGCGATCACCTTGCAACGTGCCAACGAGTTAGGGCTTGATCGCTACGGCGAATCCGATTTGCTTGGCGGTCTGCAATCCTTGCTGCCGTTTGAGCTGCCGGAAGGCACCAACTTTGCCGATGTGTCCATCGCCTGGGCGGACAATGACGAAGACGGCCAGAGCGATGATATCGTCATCACCATTGATGGCCAAAGCCGCACCATCACCATTGATGACTTTGCATTGACCATGGGCCTGAACGCCGGGTCTTCGAGCGATTATTCCGACATTCGCATCCACACGGGCACAAACGGCGTTAACTTCACCGACACCAACACCACCGGCCCGACCGGCAGCCCCTTAATGCATGTTGGCCCGGCTGGCGATGCCAGCGACCGGGCGGACGACAACTTCCGCTCGCTCACCTCGGACGATATTTTTGTCGGCGGGTCCGGCAATGACACACTTTCCGGTAAATATGGCTGGGACTGGCTTGATGGCGGTGCGGGCGACGACAGCATTGAGGGTGGTGTGGGCAATGACGTGCTTCTGGGCCGCGACGGCAATGACACGCTCAATGGTGGTGACGGGGGCGACACCCTCGGGGACGGCGCGGGCGCAGACGATGTGGACGGCGGCGCAGGCGATGATGTGATCCTGGTCGCGCAGGACAGCGACATCGACACACTCGAGGGCGGTGCGGGCACCGACACCGCAAGCTATGCCGACTGGAACAGCGGCATCGCGCTGGATATGAGCAGCTCTGCTGGCCGTTTTGGTGATGTTTATTCAAACATCGAAAATGTTGCGGGCACAAATTTCTCCGATACGATTACGGGTGACGACGGTGAAAACCTTCTCTCCGGCCGCGGCGGCGATGATGTACTCGATGGCGGGCTTGGCGACGATACGCTTGCGGGCGGCGCAGGCGCAGATGTGCTGCGCGGCGGGGCGGGCACCAACACAGCCTCCTACGCCGATGCGCAGAGTGGTGTGGCCGTTAACCTCGGCGGAACCGGCACCGGCGGCGACGCCGAAGGCGACACCTACACGGGTATCCAGAATATTGTTGGCTCCGACAGCGGGGACCAGCTGCAGGGCGACGACAATGCCAACCATATTGCGGGCGGCGGCGGCAATGACATCCTGCTCGCCAGTGGTGGCGGCGACAGCTACGACGGCGGCGACGGGTTCGACATTGTTGATTATTCAGGCGCCACCGCAGGCGTGGTGGCTAACCTGCAGGTGGGCAACGCGGGCACCAGCGGTGCAACAGGCGGCACTGGCGGCGCGGACGGCGGCGTGCCCCAGGACCCGCCCGCCACAGGACCAACGAGCCAAGAAGTTGATTACCGGGACACTGTTGTGGGCGGCTCGGATAATGACAGCCTTGTTGGCGATGCTTTCAACAATGTTATCCGCGGCAAAGAAGGCAATGATACCCTGACGGGCGGACGCGGCCTTGACCAGCTTGGCGGTGGTTCCGGCAATGACAGACTGTATGGCGACGATGGCGGTGACATCGCCTTTGGCGGCGCGGGTCTGGATTTTGTCGATGGCGGTACCGGCGATGACGAGCTTTATGGCGGCTCCGGCAATGACACGGTGCATGGCAGACAAGGCAACGACATCCTTTATGGCGGTGATGGCAACGACAAGCTTTATGGTCAGGAAGGCCATGACATCATTTATGCTGGTGCGGGCGACGACACGGTATATGCCGCCACCGGCGATGACACCATCGCCGGTGGTGAAGGCAGCGACGTGCTTTTCGGCGGTGAGGGCTACGATTCCATAAAAGGCGGCGCTGGCAACGATTCCATATACGGGGGCGGCCAGGCAGATGTGATTTTCGGTGACGAAGGCAACGATTTCCTGAGTGGCACGGACCACAATGACACGCTTTCGGACGGCACCGGCAATGACACGGTGGTGGGCAGCACTGGCAGCGACCTGTTGAAAGTGTCAGACGACGGCTTTGCGGATATTTTCCGCGGCGGCAATGCAACTTCTGACGGGGCAATTGATACGGCCTCCTTCGAGGAATGGGGCCGTAGCATTGCGATCGACCTGTCGTTGGCTGACGGCAACGGCGTTACGGTTTTTGATGGTGATAATTCGCTTGAAGGTGTTGAAAACCTGACGCTGACCGGGCACCAGGATCTAGCGATCGGCGATGCGGACGGCAATGTGATCCGCGGGTTGGGCGGCGAGGATATCCTGAAGGGTCTTGGCGGCAACGACACCATCTACGGCGACGAAGAGTCCGACATCATTGATGGCGGTGCAGGCGATGACAAGCTCTATGGTGGCCGGGGTTATGGTGACATGTTTGAATTCCACGGCGCGTGGGGCAATGACACCATTGCGGACTTTGAAGCGGGCCGGGATTCGCTTTTGTTCACCGGTAACTTTGACCAAAGTGACCTGATTTATGAAGAGGTAAAAGAAGACAAGGACGGCGACGGTGTTTTTGAAACAACCCACACCC
This sequence comes from uncultured Kordiimonas sp., assembly GCA_947500295.1. Taxonomy (GTDB): domain Bacteria; phylum Pseudomonadota; class Alphaproteobacteria; order Sphingomonadales; family Kordiimonadaceae; genus Kordiimonas. The sequence goes on along the minus strand of CANMRM010000005.1, from coordinate 340,076 downwards.
GGATCCGTCTTGACAATGCGGGAACGCCCCCTGTCAGCGCTTCGTTGTTGATCCTCAATGTTGCACCCAGCGCGCTGTCGACCAAAGATATTACGGTCAATGAGGAAGGCGGCAACTCAGCGGCGGACGAGCTGATCCAGGGCACCGAGCAGGCTGACGCCATTTGGGCCAAGGACGGCGACGATACCGTATATGGTAGGGGCGGCAATGATACAATCGGCGGCGGTAATGGCGACGACAGGCTGTTTGGCGGCGAGGGCAACGACATCATTTTTGCAGCGGCCGGCGATGATTTTGCGGCTGGCGGCTCTGGCGGAGATATCATTTTTGGCGGTGACAATGTTGATACGCTGATTGGCGGCACCGGCGACGATGAAGTCTGGGGCAGTGCCGGCAATGACATCATCAGTGACGGCGCGGGCCGTGACCTGCTGGTGGGCCGGGGCGGCAACGACAAGTTTATACTCGCCAATGACGGCACTAAAGATGTTGTCAGCGGCGAAAACTATTATGGCAGAGAGCTCTCCGAAGGCGAAGTGGCGGGCCGCGACCTTGTCAGCTATGAAGAGTGGAGCATCGCGGTAGCGATTGACCTGGCCATCGCGCATGATCCTGAAAAGGGCCAGCTGGGCGATGTGTTCTTCGGTGTTGATGACCTGCTTCTCACGGCGTTCAATGATTTCGCTGCGGGGGATTCCAAATCAAACATGCTTATTGGCGGCGCCGGGGCAGACACTCTGCATGGCCGTGCCGGCAATGATACGATTGAGGGCGGTTCAGGCGACGACAAGCTGAAAGGCGGCCTCGGAGACGACTTGCTGATTGGTGGCAGTGGTCAGACTGACACCTATATTTTTGAGACCAACTGGGGCCACGATAGAATTAGGGGGTTCAACCCGGAAAACGGTGTGCTTGACATAAACGCTACTGGCCTGACCCCCGACCAGCTGATCATTACTCATGTGAATGGTGATACTGTTCTGTCCGATCCCACGGGTGAGAACAGCATCACAATTCTGGACGTGATCCTTGAAGCCGAGGATCTGAACTTCGGCTTTTCGGTTGGCGACGACCGCCATACCAACGTCGAAGGTGTAATAGGCTCCGCGTTCGACGACACGTTGATCGCAAGTGATGCAGGCACATGGCTTGCTGGCGGCGGCGGGGCGGACAAACTTGTTGGCGGCGAAGGCGACGACAGTTTTGTCATCTCGGTCGGTGATGGTGTCGACACGTTTGAGGCCCGCGGCGGATTTGACAGCATCGTCATCGGTGAAGGCGCCGGTTTTGCCAATTTGCGCTTCGATAACATCCTCGAGGGCGCCAAACATATAACAACGCTAACCATTGATCAGGGCGGCACAACAAAACTGGTTTCAACGTCAGGTGTGTATGGCGGGTCAGTTGAGCAAATTGTTCTGTCAAACGGCTACAACCTGAGCATTTCGGGTTCCCGCCCCGTGGACGGTGAATTCATTGTCAGTGGCTTGGATAAAATCATCAATGGTGGTGCTTCGGGCACCATTATCGAAAACCCTGATCAGGACCAAAAACTCCAGAGGCTGTGGCTTGCAGGCTGGGAAGGCAATGACACCCTGAAGGGTGGCGGGGTTAACGATGTGCTGCATGGGGGCACTGGCAATGACATCCTCGAGGGCGGTGAAGGCAGCGACACTTACCTCTACTCTATCGGGGACGGTCACGACACAATCGTGGAAAAGAATGGTACGAGCGACACCCTGGTGTTTGATGAAGGCATCAAAAGGGAAGACCTCAGTTTTGAATGGGTCGGTACCGGTGACAATCGCAAGCTGCGGATCAATGTTGAGCCTTCGAGCGGGCAAAACGGCTCGATCACCATCGATACGTGGACAGAAGCGGGCGGCATTGGCCGCATCGACTGGATTTATGTAGACGGGGCAAAGCTCAATTTGCCGCGCGAAGTGCATCTTGACCCCACCGTCGTGAATACAGCACCTGTTTCCGATCCTATTGAATTGATCCAGTTCCAGATCACGCCCAACTTCATTGGCAACGAGCCAATTGCGGCCTTTCAGGCTACTGATGCTGACGGCGACCCGCTTTACTATAACGTGACCGGCAATGATCACTTCTGGTTCGAGGGCAATACGCTCATGGCGTCGCTTGGCACGACTGTAGACCAGGTGAGTGTCTTCACCGTAACCGTTTCGGACGGTTTGGAGTCTGTTCAGTCCGACGTCAGTGTCGTGCTCACCACAGGTGTTATCGGTGTGCCGGAAGATTTCGAGATCACCCAGACGCTACCTGTTGTCTTTGACCTGGACGGAGACGGCGTAGAATTGATCTCCTTCTACGACAGCAGCGTCTTTTTTGACATGAACAATGACGGCGTGCGCGAGCGCACCGGCTGGGTGGGCGCGGACGATGGCCTGCTCGTTCTTGACCGCAATGTTAACGGCCTGATCGACGATGCCAGTGAAATCTCCTTCGTTGGCGACTTTGCCGGCGCCAACACGGACATTGAAGGCCTGAAGGCATACGATACCAACAATGATGACAAGATTGACGCCAATGATGACGCCTTTGGCGCTTTCAAAATCTGGCGCGATATCAACAGTGACGGCGTCAGCCAGAGCAACGAACTCTTTTCCCTGGAGCAGCTCGGCATAACCGAGATCGACCTGAATATTCAGGTGGCCAATCAGCTGCTGGAAGGGTCTGTTGACAATGCGATCACCGGCACAGTCACTTATTCCACCTCATACGGATACGTTGGTGAAGCAGCGGATGTCGCCTTCGCCTATGATAGCGGTGACGGGTTGTCATTACAGCCCATTATTGATGCGCTGGACGCCGACCTGGTCGGCACCGACGGGCCGGATACACTAACAGGCGGGCTCGGTGACGATACGCTGCGCGGCGGCGGCGGTGCTGACTTGCTGCGCGCGGGGCAGGGCGATGACCTGCTCATCGGCGATGTGCAAGATGACACGCTTCAAGGCAATATTGGCAATGACACACTGCGCGGCAATGACGGCGATGACATCATCTCGGGTGGCACGGGTGATGACCGGCTGACGGGTGGCAGTGAAGCGGATGTCTTCACGTTTGACCCCGCCTGGGGCACGGATACCATCACGGACTTTGTGATCGGTGAGGACAAAATCGATTTGTCTTCATTAGGTATTATCTTTTCGGAACTGACTATCACGCAAGTGGGTGCAAACACCGAAATTACGGAGTCGGGCAGCAACGTCATCATCCTTGAGAATGTGACAGCCTCAGCAATAACCGAGTCAGATTTTCTGCTCATCGGTCATATCATGGGCACTAACAATGATGACACTCTGACCGGGTCGGCAGTAGAAGAGCGCATTGATGCACTTGAAGGCAATGACCAGATATTTGCGGGTGCCGGCATTGATCGTATTGACGGGGGTGCGGGGTATGATGTGGTGCAATACCGCAATGCTACTGCAGGTATTCTACTTGATCTCTCCAACCCCTTGAACAATACCGGCGATGCCGCTGGCGACACTTATGTCAATGTCGAGAGCTTCCACGGCAGTGACCACAACGACAGGCTGGTTGGCGACACCGGAAACAACATACTGACCGGCATTTTGGGCGATGATACCATCGAAGGCGGCGCCGGAAATGACCATCTCAATGGTCAAGGTGGTAACGACCATCTTCTCGGTGGTGCTGGCGACGATACTCTCCTCGGGGGCTTGGGTATCGATACACTAGCTGGTGGCGATGGCGTCGACATTGTTGACTATACTCTGTCCAACGAGGGCGTCAGCCTGAATCTTGCAACTGGCGTTCATACAGGCGGTCATGCGGCGGGCGACATTCTGTCAAACATCGAGGTCGTTCATGGTTCTGCGTTTAACGATAGCCTCGTTGGTGACGCTATGGCCAACAGTCTCCGCGGCGAAGACGGCAATGACACGCTCGTTGGCGGCAATGGGGATGACACGCTACTTGGCGGCGCCGGCGATGATGCACTTTATGGCGGCGATGGCGACGATACTCTAGGGGGTGCCGCGGGGAATGATACACTGCGAGGTGATGAAGGAGCTGACACGCTTTCAGGTGGTGATGGTGCAGATATTCTTGTCGGTGGTGACGGCGATGATCTTTTGATAGGCGGTGCGGGTCACGACGCCCTTTATGGAGCTGCAGGCGAAGACACGCTTGATGGTGGAGCAGGAACCGATACAGCTGACTATCGCGGTGGATCAGGGGCGACGGCCGGCATGGTCATTGACATGAGCAATGCCGCCAACAGCACTGGCGATGCCGCAGGGGATGTATTCATCAATTTTGAAAGTATCATTGCAACCGATTTTGACGATACCGTCGTTGGGGATGATGGCAATAATTCGCTTTATGGGTACGCAGGAAATGATCTGATTGAGGGCGGTCTGGGCGGCGATCTTTTGGTTGGTGTTTCCGGAGACGATACACTCGTCGGTGGTTCGGGGACAGATACGCTCGACGGCGGCACGGGCAATGATGATTTTGTCTTTGGTGCGAACTGGGGCACAGACACCATCATTGATTTTGTCAGTGGTGAGGACAAGCTGGACCTGACCGGAACCAGCCTGCAATTCGCTGACCTGACCATCACACAGGTGGGTGCACACACCGAAATCACGGAAGCAGGTGGTAACAAGATCATTCTTGAGAATGTGACGGCGACCACGATCACTGCAGGCGATTTTGTCTTTGCCAACGAAATTACCGGCACCAATAATGCTGATACGCTCAACGGTTCTACGGCGTCCGACTATATCGACGGCATGGCAGGCGACGACAAACTCTATGGCCATGGCGGAAATGACACGATTATTGGTGGCGATGGCAGCAACACCATACGCGGCGCCGATGGAAATGACCGGCTCGTTGGCGGCAATGATGACGATTATATAACAGGCGATGCGGGGGCCGACACCATCGATGGTGGTGCTGGCGTAGACGTTATTGATTTCGTTTCTTCTTCCGCAGGGTTGGTGATCGATCTGGCGATGCCATCTAACAATACGGGCGACGCGGCCGGTGATGTCTACCTGAATGTCGAGCACCTCTGGGCTTCAGATCATAATGACACAATTTCTGGCGATACAGGAGTTGACGTTATCAGTGGTCGACAGGGTAATGACCTGATCCGTGGTGGCAGCGGCAACGACCATCTATATGGAAATGAAGGCAATGACACCCTCGAAGGAGGAGAAGGGAATGACCTCCTAAATGGTCAGGGTGGCGACGACAGCATTACGGGTAATGCTGGTGATGACACACTTCTTGGCGGCACCGGCAACGATATGCTGTTGGGCGGCTTGGGCGATGATCGCCTGATCGCCCTGGTGGGCAGCGATACTTTAGATGGCGGCGCAGGAACCGACCGAGCATTTTACTGGGACCTAGGTGAAAGCATCACCATTGACTTGAACGCAGGCACTGCAACCAGTGCGTCCGGCGATGTCGACACTCTCATTAGCATTGAAGACGCGCACGGTTCGAATGCGGGCAATGACCTACTTATCGGCAATGACCTTGCAAACAGTTTTGGCGGCGTAGGCGGCGACGACACCATTTATGGCAATGGCGGTGATGACAATCTCTGGGGTCAGTGGGGCAATGACATCGTCGATGGTGGCACAGGCAACGATAGTGTACACGGTGCCGAAGACGATGACACAGTTAGCGGCGGAGATGGCAATGACCAGGTTCACGGCGAGACCGGAGCTGATGTTCTTAGAGGGGACGCCGGAGATGATACGCTGTTCGGCGGTGATGGCAATGACACACTGGACGGCGGTGAAGGCAACGACCGTCTTTACGGGAACGCAGGTGTAAACACATTCGCCTTTGGGCCTGACTGGGGCGTTGACGTGGTCAGCGATTTCTCGGCAGGCGAGAAACTGGACCTCAGCGCTACCAGCTTTCAATTCAGCGACTTGATAATTGAGCAAATTGGACCAGACACGAGAATTAGTGCTGGCACAAATACCATCTCATTGGTGGGCATCACGGCGACCACGATCACAGCGGCAGATTTCGTATTCGCCAACGAAATTGTCGGCACCAATAACGCTGATACACTCATTGGAACCGCGGGTTCCGACCATATTGATGGCATGGGAGGCCAGGACAAGCTGTATGGCCAAGGCGGAAATGACACGATTATTGGCGGTGATGATCGTGACACAATGTGGGGCGGCGCCGGCGACGATCTGCTTCAGGGCGGCGCTGGCGACGAATATCTGATTGGTGACGAGGGTGCCGACACGCTTGACGGCGGGGCCGGTTCCGACTGGGCGGACTATAGCGCGGAAACTGTTGGCGTAAACGTGAACCTGGCAACAGGTGTGAACACGGGCGGCGCTGCTGAGGGCGATGTCCTGCTCAATATCGAGCGTCTACATGGCGGTGCGGGCGATGACACTCTGACGGCCAACGATACGACATCTGTTGTTCGTGGTGGTGCTGGTAATGACTTGATCACGGGTGGCGCTGCAAATGAATATCTTATTGGCGATGCGGGCGCTGACACGATTGATGGTGGTGCCGGACTTGATTGGGCCGATTATAGCTGGGAAACAGTTGGCGTTAACGTCAATTTGGCCACAGGCGTCAACACGGGCGGTGCAGCTGAGGGCGATGTCCTGATCAGTATTGAGCGCATATATGGCGGGGCAGGCAATGACACGCTCACCGGCAGTGCAACATCCTATCAAATCCGTGGCGGCGCCGGTAATGACCGAATAGTCAGTGGTTCCGCAAATGAGTTCCTGCACGGCGATGCCGGTTCTGATACTTTCGCGCTCGGCACCGGTTGGGGCACAGACACTGTCGTCGACTTTATCAAGGGCGAAGACACTATTGACCTCTCGACAACCGGTCTGCAGTTCGCTGACCTGACCATCACACAGGTGGGTGCCCATACCGAAATCACCGAAGCGGGTGGTAACAAGATCATCCTTGAGAATGTGACGGCGACCACGATCACCGCGACCGACTTTGTCTTTGCCGGTCTTTTGTCAGGCACGGCAAATGATGACACTCTCAGTGGTACCGGAAACTCAGACAAAATATTGGGCGATGCTGGGAATGATCTAATATATGGTTCTGAGGGCGCCGACACTGTTGATGGTGGGACAGGGGCAGATAGCATTTCATATTCAAGCAGGCCTTCAGGATTGAGCGTCAATCTTGCGACAGGCGTCACCTTCGGGGCAGCTGCTGGTGATGTGTATATCAACCTAGAACGTTTCTATGGCACTAACCACAATGACACCATCGTAGGTGGAGGTAGCTTTGATTTTCTCCATGGTCACGATGGTGACGACAGTATTGCAGGCAGCGATGCTGCTGAGACGATTAATGGTGGTCGTGGCAATGATGTTGTTGATGGTGGAGCCGGCAACGACATTATTTATGACGAAAGCGGTACTGATACGCTGAGGGGCGGGGCAGGTGACGATCACATCCATGAGGGCGCAGATAGCACACCAAATTCTGATGTATTTGATGGTGGCTCCGGTTATGATTCTGTTGACTATTTCAACGCCGCTAATGGCGTTAATGTTAACCTTTCCACAGGAACGAACACCGGTTCTGCTTCTGGCGATTCGTATACCAATATAGAGCGTTTTTTAGGCTCCAATCATGCTGATACAGTTGTTGGCGGCGGGGGCTTCGATTATCTGCATGGTCGTGACGGTAACGACAGCATTATTGGCACGTCGGCGAATGAAACTCTAAGAGGTGGTTTGGGTAACGACATCTTGGATGCCAAAACAGGGAACGATACTCTCATTGGTGATGCAGGATCAGACACGTTCGCTTTTGCAAACGACTGGGGAACGGATACCGTAACGGACTTTGTATCCGGCGAAGACACGCTCGACTTGTCCGGAACTGGTCTGCAGTTCACAGACCTGACTATCGCGCAGGTGGGTGCCCATACCGAAGTTACGGAAGCGGGCGGCAATAAGATCATCCTTGAGAATGTGACGGCGAGCACTTTGGATGCCAGTGACTTTGCTTTTGCAAGCGTGCCGGTTCAGACCACAGTTACGGCTGGTGAGGTTCTGATCGATGCAACGGTGTCCACATCTTCACAGTTTAGCTGGAACGCGAATGGCCTAACCTATAGCTACACCTCTAGCGGGACGGGCACGCGAGGTGGCCGCCCGGTAGATAGCGATACATCGTCCGGTAAATGGTATTGGGAGCAAACCATCGATGTCAGCAATTCCAGCAATACCTGGATTGGCATTATTGCACCGACCACGACAGATTGGGATGGCAACCCGACAAGCGTGTTCAACCAGGCGGACGTATATTATTACGAGTCTTCGGGGCGCATCACTGTTGGCTCCGGTTCAGGCAGAACCGACCTCAACAGCAGCAACAGCACCGATGCTTTTGCCGCGGGGGACGTGATTGGCTTCGCCTATGACGCGGACGGCGGTAATCTGTGGATCAGCAAAAACGGCACCTGGATCGGCGGTGCGACAGATGCTGATGTGGCCGCTGGCCTCAACGCCACCATCGGCAACGTACCAGCTGGCACGTTCCAGCCGTTTGCAGGAGGTGTGTCGGGTGTGTCTGGCGATAGCCAAACGGTGACCTTCAACTTTGGTGCAACAGCGTTTGCTCATACCCCGCCAACCGGCTTTGCAGACTATGGAAACACCGATCCGGATGCAGGCCATGACGTACTTGGCTCACCAGGAAATGACGCGATCAACGGCTCCGCCGGCTCTGACAGCATCCTCGGTGCCTTTGGCGATGACACCATCGATGGTCAGGCCGGCGATGACACGCTTGATGGCGGCCTGAGCGACGACAGGCTGACCGGGGGCTCAGGCGGTGACGTGTTCCGGTTTGGTGAAAACTGGGGTGATGACACGATCACCGACTTTGTCAGTGGTTCAGACCAGATCGATATGCTCAGCGCCGATGTGCAGTTTGTTGATCTCACGATCACACAGGTGGGGGCTGACACCCACATCAGCGACGGTGCGGGCAACAGCGTTACACTTACAGGCGTGACGGCGAGCACAATCAGCGAAAGCGACTTTGTCTTTGCCGCGGTGTCTGCGCCTGTGGTGACGGTAGACCCGCTGACAACGGCCGATTCCACACCGCTGATCACCGGCACGATCGATGACCCGGCGGCCACGATTGAAATCACAATTGGTGGGCAAACTTACACGGGTGTCAACGCCGGCGACGGCACCTGGTCAGCACAGGTGACGGGTGACCTGTGGTCCGCGGAGCACGCTGTTCAGTATCGGGCGGTCGGCAGATATGGTCACACCACTGAATATTCGATTGAACAATTCGAAACCCTGACGGAAGTGGGCGGATCAGGCAGCCCGCTGAATGGCAGCTACCCAAGTGGCCGGTCTGCGATCGCTTTCATAGATCTGGACAATGATGGTGATCTTGACGGCGTTATTGGCACACAAGACGGCGAGCTAATGTATCTGGAAAATAGCGGGACTGCGGGCAACCCTGACCTCAATGTCGTTGCGGACGCCGACAATCCATTTGACGGTATAGATGTTGGTGACATTGCTAATATGGGGTTCGGTGACCTGGACAACGACGGCGATCTGGATGTTCTGGTTGGCTCGCAAACAGGGTACATCAAATACTTCGAAAATACAGGCGGCGCGAATGCGCCAACCTTCGTTGAGATGACCGGGTCTGCCAACCCGTTTGGCAGCATAGGGGCTATTCCATACTCCAACGTTGCGCTGGTTGACATTGATGATGACGGCGATCTGGATGCCTTTTTTGGTGCCCAGTATGGCACTGTCACTTACTATGAAAATACAGGCAATGCCGACAGCGCTGATTATACATACAGGCCAAACGCCGACAATCCTTTCAACGGATTTGACGTTGGTTCCCATTCTCATATCGCCTTTTTAGACATCGATGAAGATGGGGATTGGGATGCGGTAGGTGGAAAAAGCACCGGCACATTCAACTTTTTCAGGAATGATGGGACTGCAAGCCAGCCGAACTTCATTGCTGTCACGGGTGCCAGTAATCCGTTCAACAGTCTGGATGTCGGGAGTTACTCAACGCCGGCGTTCGCCGATCTGGATGGCAACGGTTACATCGACCTGTTTTCAGGCAAAAACGGCAGCCCGTTCGTCTATTACGAGTCCAGTGGTGCTGGCCCGTCAATAACCGTCGATGTGACAGCGCCTATTGTAGCTATCGATGTTCGAGCAAGCATTGAGGCTTCATTCCCTGTTGTGACAGGCACCGTCGATGATACCGCAGCAACCGTCACTCTGACTTATGGTGGGCAGGAGTATGCGGCTACCAACAATGGAGATGGGACGTGGAGTGCGACGTTAGCAGGGTCGCTAGACGGAGGTTCTCATGTCTTTGATGTGTCTGCGGCAGACAACCTTGGCAATGTTGGTGCAAGCTCTCTGGCATTTGACATTGAACCAACCGTCACGATTGACCCTCTTACAACGTCTGACACAACGCCAACGCTGACAGGCACCATCGACGACCCGACAGCCGCCATCGAAATCACGGTAAACGGCCAGACGTACAATGGCGTCAACAACAGTGACGGCACCTGGTACGCGGATATTGGAAATGTCCTGACGGATGGTGACTATCTGGTCAGTTACGCGGTAACACTTGTCTCTGGCAATGTTTACCAGGGCAGAGATGGTGTCACGGGCCTGACCGAACTTACAGGTGCTGACAACCCGTTCGATGGATTACAGGCAGGTTCCTATTCGCGCGTTGCCTTGGTTGACATTGATAATGATGGCGATTTGGACCTGTTTTCTGGGGCGGTCGATGGTCAACTCAGATACTTCCAGAACACGGGCGACGCTGATGCGCCGGTATTTACTGGCGTCACTGGATCGGGCAATCCCTTCAACGGTGTCGATGTGGGCAGTTGGTCCACTATAGCGTTCGGCGACCTCGACAATGACGGTGACCAGGATGCATTGGTTGGCGAAGAGTCTGGTGTCATTAACTTCTACCGCAATGACGGCACCGCCAGTAATCCAGTAATGGTGTTGGCGAATGGATCTTCCAACCCCTTCAATGGTGTCGATATCGGTTTCTATTCTGATGTTGGCTTGGCGGATATTGACGCTGATGGCGACCTGGACGTATTTATCGGGGAAAATGCAGGCAGCATCCTGTTTTATGAAAACACCGGCACGGCTGGTGCACCAGTTTTCTCACCTGTTACTGGAGAAGCCAATCCATTTGACGGCGTGGTTTATCAAGGTCGTTCCAACGTACGTTTTTACGATATCGATTATGATGGCGATTTGGACGCTGTTGTTAACAGCAACCTTGGTCGGGCACCGCAATATTATGAAAACGTAGGTTCACAGCAACAGCCTGAGTTTATCCATGTCACCGACAATACTAACCCTTTCAGCAGCTTCTCCGTAACTAATGGCACCAATTACGAGATTGCCGATTTAGATGGTGATGGTTTTTGGGAAGCCGCGGTTGGGGAGGTATATGGCTGGATCCATTTTGTTGATTCAATAGCATCCGCCAGCCTGACAATTGACACGGCCGCCACAACAGTCGCAATCGATGGTGCTCTGCCCGACTATCCTGTTATTTCAGGCACAGTAGGTGAAGCAACCGCCAGCATAGAAGTCACGCTCGCGGGCGTGACATATCTCGGTGTCAACAACGGTGATGGCACCTGGACGGCTGACCTTTCCGGTGCTGTGGTTTCCGGCAGCCATGACATCACCGTTTCGGCAACAGACGCGCAAGGAAACGTGGTTTCTGCAAATGCGTCATACGATATCGCACCTTTGGTTACTTTGACCGGCCTGACGACCCGTGACAATACACCCATTGTTAGAGGCACCGTTGACGACCCAACCGCGACTGTAACTTTTGAAGTTGATGACCAAACATATGCGGCGGTTAACAATGGTGACGGCACATGGTCCGCCGAAGTCACTTCAGCTCTTGCAGATGGTGTTCATCAGGCCGGTGTGTCTGCCACCGACAGTGGGGGGTTAACCACCTCAATTTGGGTAGGTCCTGTTGTAGATTCTTACGCCCTTGTTACGGGTCAAACGCAGTTCTTCAACAATATTACCCTTCAACAATTGGACTCTGATGTCGCCTTTGTTGATATCGACAATGATGGTGACCTGGATGCATTTGTTGCCGGACAAAGTGGTCGAATAGAATTCCTCAGAAATGACGGAGACAAAACAAATCCGGTTTTTGTCAAAGCCACCGGAGCCGACAATCCTTTTGATGGGCAGACGTTCTTCCAGTTTTCCCGTATTGCCTTCATGGATGCAGACGGTGATGGAGACCTCGATCTGTTTATGTCCAGTGACGGCAACGGGGAGGGGCGGATTAGTTTCCGTGAGAATGTAAGCACCTCAAATTCCCTTGCATTTACGAATGGAACCAATCCGTTCGCCAGTTTTAATCCTGGCTATGGTACAGCCATTGAGTTTGCGGATATTGATGCGGATGGCGACGAAGATGCGTTTATTGCGACGGAATCGGGCGAAATCCTTTATTACGAAAACACAGGCACAAACGGTATTGCTGTGTTTACGGACCGAACAGCAACTGGTCCGTTCTTGGGCATTGATACGGGATCCAGTGCCACCATCGATTTCACCGACTATGATGGTGATGGAGATTTGGATGCAGTGATAGGGGACCATGATGGAACACTAAGCCTCTTCCAAAATACAGGAACTGCATCGCAAGCAAGCTTTGTTGAGGTTACGGGAGCGGACAATCCATTTTCTGGAATTGATGTTGGCCTAAGATCGGCACCATCTTTCGCCGATCTGGATGGCGACGGCGATATGGATGCATTTTTGGGTGCCAATGATACGTTTCTGCATCAATTCGAGGCACACAGTACGGGCCCATATGCAATTGTCGTTGACGCTACTGCGCCAGCAGTTGCTTTTGAAGCTGAAAACGATCTGAAGGACACATATCCAACTGTGTCCGGCACGGTTGACGACCCGGATGCAACCATTGAGGTAATCGTTGAGGGGCAAAGCTTCGCCGCGGTTAACAACGGCGACGGCACCTGGACTGCCGACGTGTCCGGAGTGCTCATAACCGGTGACCATGACTTTGAAGTGCGGGCAACCGATACGCTCGGCAATATTGGCATCGCCAACCTCTCGCTTGATATCGCGCCCCACATCACGCTCGATACGCTCTCGACACAGGATACAACACCAACTTTGACGGGCACTGTCGATGACCCGACGGCCTCGATTGAGGTGACGCTTGATGGTGTTGCCTACACTGGTATCAACCATGGTGACGGCACATGGGAAGTAACGGTTACCACGGCGCTCACTGAAGGAGATTATTCGGTGTCGGTCAAGGCAACCGACGCGGCCGGTAATGTAGGCTACAACGAGCGTATCTCTGACGGCTACACCGAAAAAACAGGCGTCGACAATCCGCTGGACGGTATTGACGTTGGCAGTTTTGCGTCTCCAACGTTTGGTGATCTGGACGGCGACGGCGACCTGGATATGGTCGTGGGTGAAACCAATTCGGTGGCGAAGTACTATGAAAATACAGGTACGAGCATCAGTCCCGTTTTTGTGGAACGCACAGGGTCGGCGAACCCATTTGACGGCTTTACTTTCATCCGACAATACTATTCGCCAACGCTGGTCGACATAGATGCTGACGGGGACTTGGATGCATTTATTGGCCATACAGGCTGGGGGCTGGAATTTTTCAGGAACGATGGAACCAGCCAAACACCCCAGTTCACTCATGTCACAGGCGTCGATCACCCTTTTGATGGTGCGCCGAATTTGAACAGCTCGGCTGTGACGTTTGCAGATATCGACAACGACGGTGACCTGGACGCTTTCTGGGGCCAGCGCAATGGAATTATCTATTATTTCAGAAACGATGGTTCTGCTACCAATCCCCAGTTTAACTACGTCCAAAGTGGTTCAGCACAGGACCCAATTGACTGGCGGACTGCAGGCTATGTGAACGATTATTCCAAGCCCGCCTTTTTCGATGTGGATGGAGACGGAGACCAGGATGTTTTGGTTGGGCAAGAGCATCCGCAAGGCCCAGCCTATTTTGAAAACCAGGGCACAGTCGACGACCCCAGCTTTATGCGAATCACCAGCGGCCCGACGGTGTTCCCGACAGACTGGGGCAGCTACAGCAGGTCCGATCCAACATTCGTAGACTTGAACGGTGACAATTTGGCCGAAATTGTAGTTGGTGATAACCAGGGCAACCTGCGTCTTTACGAGGCTTCAACGGTGGAGCTGACCATTCAGCCTGCCCCGGCTGCTAAAGCCGCCATCGCGCCACCGCCTGTTGCCGCGGCGGTGGCCAATGACGGGCCTGTCATCGCCGCACTGTCCGCTGAGGCGGCGGTTGCCATGCCAAGCGAGGCGGATTTGGCATCTGTAAGCGAAGACCAGCTGAAAGAGGCCTGGGTTCATCTGCGCGAGGAAAACGGTGGCGCCGAGCCGACACGGGCGCAGCTCGCGCGCATGCTCTCTGGCCTTGTCGCCGGCGCGGGCTCGCCCGCAGAAGCCAAAAGCGACTTTAGCGATGCGGACTCAAGCCCGACCTCATCAAGCCTGGCTGCGGCTGAGGACGCTCTACTGCCCGCTTTCCATGGGGAGGAGAAAGTCTTCGATGCACTCCACGATCTTGACCTTGCGTCGCTTGGAGAGGCGGCCGGCGTGCAAAAGGCGGCAGACACGACAGTTCAGATACTCACGGACGCCGCCAACGCGGCGCAGGCCGATGTCATGAGCTTGCTGGGCATCGAACAGCCAGGCGCGGCAATCAGCCAACTGGACGTTACTGATTTGGTAGGTGTTGATCTGGAGACCAAAAGCTTTGATATGGATGCCGCAAACGATCAGTCGTTGCTTGTTTTGACGCAGGCAATGGCGACGTTCGATAGTGGTTCGGGTGCTGCAGAGTCAGACATTCGCCAGCGCATGGAGCGGGAAGAAACGGTCAACGGTCTGTTTGTTGCCGGTGGCGGTTTTTAGTCATGAGCAAGCCAAGGTGTAGGGTAAGACAATGTTTGATGGCCTGAAGCGACACCTGCAGGTTTTTCGCGAGGCCTGGAAACAGGACAAAGAAGCGCAGAAAACCAGACTGGACCGGCAGGATGTCGACTTTCTGCCGGCAGCACTGGAAATTATGGAAAAGCCGCCCAGCCCGGCGGGCCGGGCCATGGCCTGGTTCCTGGTCGCATTTTTCTCGATTGCAATGGCCTGGTCCTGGTTCAGCCACATCGATGTGGTGGCAACGGCGCAGGGCAAAACTTTGCCCCGTGACCGGGTCAAACAGGTGCAGGCGGCAGAAACCGGCGTTGTGCGGGCTATTTATGTCCAGAATGGTCAGCGGGTTGAGGCGGGTGACGTGCTTATTGCGCTGGACCCGACCATGGCTTCCGCCGATGTGGAGCAGGCGCAGCAATCTCTTCTCACCGCAGAAACAGCCCTGGCGCAGGCAAAAACGCTTACGTTATACAGTCAAGGCCAGTCTTCCGGTTACAGACCGCCCGAAGGACTGGCCGCTGCCGATGTTTCCGTCCAGCGGCAGCTGATTGACAGCCGGATTGCCGAGTTTGAAGCGACGGCGTTGTCATTTTACCGACAACGGGATGAGCTGTTGGCGGAGCGCCAGTCAGTGCTGAGTGAGTTCGAAAAACTGCGTGAAACATTGCCCCTTGTTCAGGAGCAACTTGCCGCCCGTCAGGAGTTATTGGAAAAGGGCCTGTCGTCGAAACTTTTGGTGCTTGAGTTGCAGGAACGCACGATCTCTCATCAGAAAAATGTCGAAATCCAGGCTGAACAGCTGACCAAGGTCGATGCGTCCCTGTCTGCGTTGGAAGCGCGTGCGGAACAGCAGCGCCAGGAATTCAGGAAAATGGTTATCGGCGAGCTCGCTGAAGCCCAGGATGAAGTTACGTTGCGTTTGGCGGAGCTGGACAAAGCTCAACGACGCAATGCCCTGAAAGAACTGACCGCGTCGGTGAATGGCACCATACAGCAGCTTGCAGTGCATACGGTGGGCGGCGTTGTTCAACCGGCGGAGCCCTTGCTGGTCATCGTGCCCGATGAGGCGGAACTCATGGTGGAAGCGATGGTGCTGAACCGGGATATCGGCTCAATCATTGTTGGTGACGAGGTTGAAGTGAAGCTGGAGGCGTTCCCGTTCACCAAGCATGGTGTCATTCATGGCCGGCTCGAAAATCTTTCAATGGATGCGATCGAAGATGAAAATCTCGGTCTTGTCTATGCAGCTCGGGTCGCCCTGGAACGCGATACCATTATCGTAAACGAGCAGGAAGTGCGCCTGACGTCGGGCATGGCAATTACAGCTGAGATAAAAACCGGTCAACGAAGGTTGATCGAGTTTCTTCTTTCTCCGCTGCTTCGCTACCGTGATGAGGCATTTAGGGAAAGATGACCGGCAAGATAGCAATAATCCTTGGACTGTTTTACCTGTTGAGTGGCTGCTCCTCGATAGGGACTGTTGGTGAGGGCGCCTGCCAGAATTTGGACGTTCCTGACCACATGCAAGACACGCTTCAGGCCAGTTGCCAGGGTGATCAGCAGGCCAGCCTGGCTTTGGGCGAGTATTACGAAGCAAGAGCGCGCGAAAACGCAGATCAAGAAACCTACAGGGTAGCGGTTAATTTTTATCTGCGTGCGGCGGCTTCATCCAGTGGCCAGACATTCATATATGTTCCAGGTGCAGGCGATGTTCCAGGATACACGATGCCCGTAACGACAGGCCCGAGAACATTTGGATTGGGGCAGGCAAAATACCGGTTGGCGATCCTTTATTATCAGGGAAACGGGGTCCGGAAGAATGCCGCAAAAGCGTGCAAACTGTTGCAGGAAGCCGCTGCTGCCGATGTTGCCACTGATCCTGGGTTTGAGTGCAAAGAATAGATGTTCCAGTCACGGATGGGCCTGTTTTGCGTCCACAAGCCTAGTGTTTCACGTACTTTGCGGATTTCAACAAATAGCGGAATCCTGCAATCGGGACCTGATCAACCTTTGATTAATTGGCCGCGAACGAAGTCATGAAACATTTGTACCCTGAGCGGAGGGAAGCGCGTATGCGCGAAGTTTGCAGTGATGATCATGTCCATATGATTTTGCGTGACCAGTAGTGGAACAAGGTCACCAGCTGCTAATTCGTCACTGAGGTAAAAATCGGGCACCTGAATGATTCCCAGGCCTCTTTTTGCCGCTGTCACCAAGGCGTGGCCGTTGTTCGAGCGCCAGTTGCCGCTAATGGTTTTTTTTGCGTAGCGACCCTGTTTTTCAAATCGCCAATAGGGTGTTGTCCCGCGCAGACAATTGTGCCTTGCGAGGTCGCCTATGTGCTCAGGTGTGCCGTTTTCTGCCAAATATTGAGGAGAAGCGCAGGTGACAAGCTTGTAGCGGTAAACCGGGGACTGGTCCTCTTGAGCGTCGCTTTCCGGCAGAACCCTGAAGGCCAGATCAAACTGCTCTTCAAGCAGGTTCACCAGCCGGCTGGTGAAGTAGAGTTCTACATAGCAAAGTGGATTCAATGCCAAAAAATCCGATACCACGGGCGCTAAAATCGCCTCGCCAAAAGCGCCTGCTACTGTGGCCCTTATGGTGCCGCCCAGGCGGTCGGTTGCGTTTGAGGCTTCCGTCTCCGCGGCGTCCAACTCGGCCAGGGCTGCCCGGCATCGCTCATAATACTGTGACCCAAATTCCGTCAGCGCGATTTGGCGGGTTGTGCGATTAAGCAGTGTAACGCCCAGGCGTTCTTCCAGCGCGCGCAGGTTCCGGCTGACATGTGCTTTTGAAACCCTCAGCTTGCTGGCGGCTTCGGTGAGCGAGCCGCTATCCACCGTTTGCACAAATTCTGTAATGCCGTTGAGATTGTTTTTCATTGTTTACAATATGTAACAATGAGTTTTCAAAATGTCTATTGTTCCTGAAAGCATGTTTAAATATTGTCTATAAACTTTACGCCAACAGTCAAAAGCCAAGGACATTCCCATGAAGACACGTGCTGCGGTTGCCCATAAAGCGGGAGCCCCTCTGACTATCGAAACGGTTGACCTTGAGGGCCCGAAAGCTGGCGAAGTTTTGGTGGAAATCAAAGCCACGGGTGTTTGCCACACCGACGCCTTCACACTGTCGGGCGATGATCCCGAGGGAGCTTTTCCAGCCATTCTGGGTCATGAGGGTGCTGGCGTGGTCGTTGAAGTAGGGGCAGGTGTCACCAGCCTGAAACCGGGTGACCATGTTATCCCGCTTTATACGCCGGAATGCCGGGAATGTGACTTTTGCCTGCACCCCAAGACCAACCTGTGTCAGTCAATCCGGGAAACTCAAGGCCAGGGCCTGATGCCGGACGGCACCAGCCGATTCAGTATAGATGGCACACCAATCCTTCACTATATGGGCTGTTCCACATTTTCGAATTATTCTGTGCTGCCGGAAATCGCGCTTGCAAAAGTGCGGCAAGACGCACCTTTCGAAAAAATTTGTTATATCGGATGCGGTGTGACCACGGGCGTTGGCGCCGTTGCGTTTGATGCCAAAGTAGAGCCGGGCTCGAACGTCGTTGTGTTCGGCCTGGGGGGAATTGGCCTTAATGTGATCCAGGGTGCGCGCATGGTCGGCGCCAACAAAATCATCGGTATCGATCTCAATAATGACCGTGAAGCCATGGGGCGCAAGTTTGGCATGACTGATTTTGTCAATCCCCGCGAAGTCGACGCAATGGAAGCCATCATGGACCTGACCAATGGCGGAGCGGACTATAGTTTCGAATGCATTGGTAATGTGGAAACAATGCGCCAGGCGCTCGAGTGCTGCCATAAAGGTTGGGGCGAGAGCATCATCATTGGTGTCGCGGGCGCTGGACAGGAAATCTCTACCCGCCCGTTCCAGCTGGTGACGGGCCGGGTGTGGCGCGGCACCGCATTTGGTGGTGCCAGAGGCCGTACGGATGTTCCCAAAGTGGTCGATTGGTACATGGACGGCAAGATCAATATTGATGACCTGATCACCCATACGATGCCGTTGGACGACATAAACAAGGCATTTGACCTTATGCATGCAGGTGAGAGCATCCGAAGTGTGGTGGTCTACTGATCATGCAAACGGTTTCGGAGACAAAAATATATGGCGGCACGCAGGGGTTTTATTCCCATACCGCCAAATCGACACAGTGCGAGATGCAGTTTTCGGTTTTTGTACCGGCCGGTGAGGGACCATTCCCAGTTGTTTGGTACCTGTCCGGTCTGACGTGCACCGCCGAAAACGCTACAACCAAGGCTGGCTTTCAGCGAGTGGCAGCCGAGTTAGGCTTGATAGTTGTCTGCCCGGACACGTCTCCGCGCGGAGACAGTGTGCCGGATGACGATGCCTATGACTTTGGCCAGGGCGCGGGCTTCTATGTGAATGCGACGGAAGCGCCGTGGTCCGAGCATTTTCACATGTATGACTATATTGTGTCTGAGCTGCCGCGGGTTATCGCAGCAAATTTCCCGGTTGATGAAAATCGTCAAGCCATAACAGGGCACTCGATGGGGGGACACGGCGCGCTTACGATTGGCTTCAGGAATCCTGATCGTTACGCCTCTATGTCGGCATTTTCACCCATTGTCTCCCCAATGAATTGCCCATGGGGAGAAAAGGCCCTGGGTGGATACATGGGACCTGACAAAACCAAGTGGGCAGACCATGATGCCTGTGCCCTTGCCAAAAAAGTGACAAGGCAGTTTGATGATATTCTGGTTGACCAGGGAACGGCGGACAATTTTCTGGAAGGTCAGCTGAAGCCGCACCTGTTTGAGCAAGCGTGCAGCGAAGCCGGTCAAAAGCTGACGTTGCGGATGCGGCCAGGTTATGACCACAGCTACTATTTTATTGCGTCATTTATCGAAGATCACCTGAGGTTCCATGCTGCTCGGCTTGGCACTTGAAGTAAATCGATTTCAAGCCAGACGCGGTGGAATTCGAAATAGTTGGTTCATCAGTTAGGAAAGACTGACCCTGTGCGGTATTATCAACCAAGGAATGGCAACAAATGCTTCGAGAACAGCTACAACAGTATGTGGGTGAGGTAGGCGGGCTTTTGAAAGGCCTGCTGGCCGTTCAAGCCGAGCGGGGGTTTCTGCCGTCCAGCATTGAGGCTGCTGCTGCTGATGTCTTCAATGTCTCTCGTGCTGAAGTTAAAGGGGTCATTAGCTTTTATGCTGATCTGCGCATGGAACCCGCAAAGAAGGTTACACTACGAGTGTGTGAAGCGGAAGCATGTCAAGCTGTCGGAGGCCGGGCGCTTAAAGCGCGGGTCTGTCAATCTTTGGGGGTAGATATCACAGGGTCACCGGCAGGTGCTGATATTGAAATTGAACCAGTTTATTGCCTCGGTTTGTGCTCGGTGGGGCCCGCAGTTCAGGTAAACGACAATTTGCTCGGACGGGCAGATGAAAAGTCTGTGGTTCAACTTGTTACCGAAGCACTTGGAAAAGGCACATGACTTCTGCCGTTACAGTGTATCTGCCGCTGGACAGCGCCGCGGTCAGTCTCCGGGCGGATGATATCGCGCTTGCCTTGTGTGATCACCCTGAACACAGGTTTGACGTGGTGCGGACCGGTTCTCGTGGCATGCACTGGCTCGAACCTCTTCTTGAAATAGACCTGGATGGCAAGCGGCATGGGTTTGGCCCAGTTACCACCCAGAATTTGGACAGTATTGTCACCTCTTTGCTGGACGGGCAAGTTGATCATCCGGCTTATCTTGGTCCTGTAGAAGACATCCCTTATTTTGACCAACAGGAAAGATGCATTTTCGAGCGGTGCGGTGTCATCAAACCCACGGACGTCGAAGCATACGAGGCGCATGGTGGCCTCAAAGGACTGCGGAATGCTCTCACCATGTCCGCCAAGGATGTATGTGCTGAAATTCTAGATTCTGGCTTGCGCGGCCGGGGTGGTGCGGGGTTCCCGGCGGGAATTAAATGGAACACTGTTGCAGACGCGAAAGCTGACGAAAAATATATCGTTGTCAATGCGGATGAAGGAGACAGCGGCACCTTTGCAGACCGAATGATTATGGAAGGCGACCCGCTATTGCTGCTTGAAGGCATGGTGATTGCGGGCATTGCGACCGGTGCCAGCAAAGGCATTATTTATTTGCGTTCAGAGTATCCGGTGGCGGCAGAAGTTTTGAAAAACGCTGTGGTATCCGCAAAAGACTTCGGTCTATTGGGCCCTGATGTGCTTGGGTCCGGGAGAGCTTTTGATGTTGAGATATTTATGGGGGCCGGCGCATATATTTGCGGGGAAGAAACATCTCTTTTGAACAGCCTTGAAGGCAAGCGGGGTGAAGTGCGTGCCAAGCCGCCAATCCCGGCCATCCATGGATTATTTGGAAAACCGACGCTTGTTCACAATGTGATCAGCCTTTGCAGTGTCCCAAAAATCCTGGAGAAGGGTGCGCAGTTTTATTGTGAGCTCGGCATGGGCCGATCGACCGGTACAATGCCGTTCCAGCTTGCGGGGAATGTCAAACGGGGTGGCTTGTTCGAAGCGCCTTTCGGCATGAGCATTCGCGAGCTGGTTGAAGATGTGGCCGGAGGAACACGTTCAGGCAGACCGATCCGCGCAGTTCAGATCGGGGGCCCATTGGGCGCTTATCTGCCCAACGACATGTTAGACTTGAAACTGGATTATGAGACGCTTGCAAACAGCGGTGCCGGTATTGGCCATGGCGGTATTGTCGTATTTGACGACACAGTCAACCTGCTTGAGCAGGCCCGCTATGCCTTTGAATTCTGTGCAGAAGAGAGCTGTGGCAAATGTACACCTTGCCGCATTGGTTCAGTCCGGGGCGTTGAAGCAATGGACCGACTGGCGGCAGGAGCAGACCCAGAAGAACAAAAGCAGCTGATCGCTGACCTTTGTGAAGTGATGGTTGATGGTTCATTGTGCGCGATGGGCGGTATGACACCCATCCCCGTGGAGAGTGCTATGAAACACTTTCCAGAAGACTTTGATGTGGAAAAGCGCTGAGAGCTGGAGCTATAGGAGCCTGAAATGACATTGTTGATTGAGCCAGATTTTGGCACCCCCGCCTCCAAGTCAACAGAGCAGGTGACCGCCGAGATTGATGGATTCAGCGTGACAGTTCCTGAGGGCACAAGCGTTATGCGTGCCGCGGCGGAAGCAGGCATTGAGATTCCCAAGCTGTGCGCAACAGACAATCTAAAGGCTTTTGGGTCTTGCCGTTTGTGCCTCGTTGAAATTGATGGCAGGCGCGGCACCCCGGCGTCCTGCACGACGCCGGTTGAAGAAGGCATGAGCATCCGCACCCAAAACGCCAGGTTGGCTCGGTTGCGGCGCGGCGTCATGGAACTCTACATCTCGGATCACCCTTTGGATTGCCTGACGTGCTCTGACAATGGTGACTGCGAGCTGCAGGACATGGCGGGAGCCGTTGGCCTGAGGGAAGTCCGCTATGGGTTTGAGGGCGAAAACCACGGCGATGCGGCGAAGGACGAAAGTAACCCTTATTTTGATTTTGATCCGAGCAAATGCATTGTTTGTTCGCGGTGTGTTCGGGCCTGCGACGAAGTGCAGGGCACACTGGCCCTGACCATTGAAGGCCGCGGGTTCAACTCAAAAGTTTCGGTTGCGGGTGAGAACTTTTTCGATTCTGACTGTGTTTCATGCGGTGCTTGTGTTCAGGCCTGCCCCACTGCCACGCTTCAGGAAAAGTCGGTGGTTGAGCACGGCGTGCCAGACCGGACCGTACTCACGACATGTGCATACTGTGGTGTTGGGTGTTCGTTTAAAGCCGAGCTCAAGGGAGACCAGGTTATTCGCATGGTGCCTCTCAAAGATGGCAAGGCCAATCACGGGCACTCCTGCGTAAAAGGCCGTTTCGCCTGGGGTTATGCTTCACATAAAGACCGGCAGACCGAGCCCATGATCCGCGACAAGATCACGGACCCCTGGCAGAAGGTGTCGTGGGAAGAAGCGATTGAATTTGCGGCAAACCGCCTGCGCGCCACTCAGCAATCTCATGGCAGAAAATCCATCGGAGCGATTTCATCATCGCGGTGCACCATCGAAGAAGTATGGGTCGTGCAAAAAATGGTACGCACTGCCTTTGCTAACAACAACATCGACACCTGTGCGCGGGTCTGCCACTCACCGACGGGGTATGGCCTCAAGCAAACTTATGGCACATCTGCGGGTACGCAGGATTTCGACAGCGTTGAAGAAGCTGATGTCATTCTTATCATTGGCGCCAATCCGACAGATGCTCACCCTGTGTTTGCATCTCAGATGAAAAGGCGACTGAGAGAAGGCGCCAAGCTCATCATTCTCGACCCGCGAGCTATTGATCTGGTGCGCACGCCGCATATTGAGGCTGCTTTTCACCTGCCATTAAAGCCGGGTACAAACGTTGCCATGATCAATGCATTTGCGCATGTCGCGGCAAATGAAGGTTTGCTGGACGAAGATTTTATTCGCGAGCGCTGTGACCTACAGTCTTTTGAAGCCTGGCGCGAATTTATCAAAAGTGACGCCTGCAGCCCTGAGACGATTGGCGAGATCTGTGGTGTGCCGGCTGAGGATATTCGAAACGCCGCTCGCCTTTATGCAGGCGGCGGCAACGCAGCCATCTACTATGGTCTTGGTGTGACCGAACACAGTCAGGGTTCCACCATGGTGATGGGCATGGCAAACTTGGCGATGGCCACCGGCAACATCGGCCGCCGGGGTGTGGGCGTCAATCCGCTTCGGGGCCAGAATAATGTGCAGGGGTCTTGCGATATGGGCTCGTTTCCGCACGAGTTTTCCGGTTACAGGCATGTGTCGGACGAAAACGTTCGTGGGTTGTTCGAGCGTGCGTGGGGGTGCGAGCAGGATGCAGAGCCCGGATACCGTATTCCCAATATGTTCGACGAAGCTTGTGCAGGCACCTTCAGGGGCCTTTATGTGCAAGGCGAAGATATAGCCCAGTCAGATCCCAACATACAGCATGTTGAGCAAGCACTGCGCTCTCTGGACATATTAATCGTCCAGGACCTTTTCCTGAATGAAACAGCCCGTTTCGCGCACGTTTTTTTGCCGGGCACCTCATTTTTGGAGAAAGATGGCTGCTTTATCAACGCAGAACGCCGGATCAATCGGGTTCGCCCAGCGATGAAAAGCAAAACCGGCAGAGAAGAGTGGCGCGTCACTCAGGAGCTGGCAAACGCCTTGGGGTATGAGCCGATGCAATATGAAGATGCGAGTGAAATCATGGACGAAATTGCGGCATTGACGCCTACGTTCGCCGATGTTTCGCACGCCATGCTTGATGAAAAAGGCAGCATTCAGTGGCCCTGCAACGAAGCTGCACCTGAGGGTACGCCTATTATGCATATTGATGCCTTTGTGCGCGGCAAAGGTATGTTTGTGGAAACTGAATATGTACCCACAACCGAAAAAACCAATCGCAAATTCCCGCTTATTCTGACCACTGGCCGGATACTATCTCAATATAACGTTGGTGCTCAGACACGCCGAACCGCAAACTCGGACTGGCATGCAGAAGATGTGCTGGAAATCCATCCTGCAGACGCTGAGGCACGCGGTGTTCAAACAGGCGCATGGGTTTCGGTGAAGAGCCGCAAGGGGGAAATCGCTCTCAGGGCCGAGGTCTCCGAGCGCATGGTACCTGGCGTCGTTTACACCACCTTCCACCACCCGGAAACCGGCGCAAATGTAGTGACTACAGAGAATTCCGATTGGGCAACAAACTGCCCCGAATACAAAGTGACTGCTGTTGAGGTGAATCCGGCCAATCACAAAGCCGCCTGGCAGGAAAACTATGAATTGGAAACTCCCAAGTTGAGGCGGATTGCTGAGCCGATTGAGGCCTAGGTATGGCCGGGCCCAAGATATCCTATATCGGTGACTTTGGTGAGGCCGAGACAAATATGTCAATTGTGCGCGGTGACGGTAGTCAAGATCGCTGGCATGTTCCGGCGGAAGTTCCAACGGCCTTTATGTATAACAACCGCAACCACGCCGTGATGATGGCGTCACCGACCGACCTCGCGGACTTTGCGGTAGGCTTTTCGCTGACGGAGCAGATTTGCCGGTCACTGGCTGACATATTGGCCATTGATGTGCATGCCACAAAACTGGGCATTGAATGCAGGCTCAAAATATCTTCACAAGCAGCTGAGAGACTGGACGTGCAAAGTAATCGCCGTGCGATAGAGGGACGATCGGGCTGTGGTGTGTGTGGGCTGGCAACAGCCGACAGTATATACAGGCGCTTGCCCGAAGTGGCTAAAACCCGCGAGACGATTGCGGCAACCTCAATCGAAAAGGCGTTCACTTCCCTAAAACAGTTTCAGCCGCTTAATGCTATGACTCACAGCGTGCATGCTGCCGCCTGGGTAAACAAGCAGGGCGAAATTCTGCATGTCCGCGAAGACGTAGGTCGTCACAATGCACTGGACAAGCTTCTTGGTGCGCTGACCCTGAATGAATTTGACCCGCATTCAGGGTTTGTTCTGATGTCGAGCAGATGTTCCTATGAGCTTGTTCAAAAAGCGGCCTTGATGGGTATTCAGATTTTGGCAACCGTTTCCGGACCCACCGAATTTGCACTGCAAAAGGCTGCAGAGGCAAACATGTCCCTGGTTGGATTTGATAGGGGCACGGCTGTCTTTCTTTCGATGGATAAACTCACCTGATGTCTTCCCCGCCACACTTGCTGGGCGTGGTACTTGCTGGCGGTTCGGCTTCCAGAATGAACGGCGTGGACAAAGGCAATGCCACACTCTTTGGCAAACGTCTGATTGACCATGTTCTGGAGAGGCTGGAGCCACAGGTCGATACAATTATCATTGCGGGCCCTTCCAATTATGAGACACGGTTTCCGGCTGTGCCTGATTTTGAAGATAAAGTGCATGGCCCCGTGGCGGCGCTTTATTCCGCGGTAAAATGGTCAAAAACACATGGTAAGGCTTTTCGGCAGTTTGTTGCGGCGCCGGTCGATATGCCATTTATCAGGCCTGATTGCTGCGAGATGCTCGTGAATGCAGGTGACAATGCATACGCCTGCGACGAGGAGCATGCCTTTTCCGCCTTGGGTTTATGGTCGATGGAAAGCCTCGCTCATTTTTTTAGTGATCCGGGTTTTCCTAAAGCACCGTCCATGAGGTGGGTTTCCAGGCAGGTTGGCTCCATACCCGTCAAATTCCCTTCACCCTCAGGGCTCAGCAACTTAAATACAGTTGAAGATATTTCATTACTTGAACTGCAACACAACTAGCGTGGTGGGGTTGATTGGGAGCAGCGAGGCTCGGCAACAAGCCTGGCTACTGTTTCGCACAATGCATTATTGTTTGAAATCAGGTTCAGCCGACCAAATCTGAAGACCCTGATCGCAAGATTGTGACGCCATTGCCGTTGACCCGCTGCAATGGCTCTGCAAACGTAGCGTCAAAGGGCCTTGTGGTCCTTTTCGGGCGCTAGGGAAAGGAACAAAATATCATGTCGCAACAGAATGAATATACACCGCCAAAGGTATGGAACTGGGACGCGGAAAGCGGCGGTCGTTTCGCCAATATCAATCGCCCAATCGCTGGCGCGACCCATGAAAAAGACCTTCCAGCTGGAGAACATCCCTTCCAGCTCTATTCGCTCGCGACACCTAACGGCGTTAAGGTCACGGTTATGTTCGAGGAGCTTCTGGCGCTCGGGCATGCCGGTGCTGAATATGATGCGTTCATCATTGACATCAGTGAGGGCGATCAGTTCAGCTCCGGTTTCGTTGACGTGAATCCCAACTCCAAAATCCCGGCACTGTTGGATCGTAGTGGCGAGACACCGGTTCGCATCTTTGAATCGGGCGCAATTCTGGTGCACTTGGCGGAGAAGTTTGGCGAATTTCTGCCCATTGACCCGGCCGCGCGTGCAGAAGTCATGTCATGGCTGTTCTGGCAAATGGGAAGTGCTCCCTATTTGGGCGGCGGTTTTGGTCATTTTTATGCCTATGCGCCGGAAAAATGGCAGTATCCGATTGATCGCTACACCATGGAAGTAAAACGACAGCTCGACGTGCTGGACAAACGTCTGGCTGAAAGTCGCTTCCTTGCTGGTGACGACTATACAATTGCCGATATGGCGGTTTGGGCCTGGTATGGAACTCTGGTTCTGGGGCGTCTTTATGATGCTGCCGAATTTCTCGATGTGGCGAGCTACAAAAACGTTGTTCGCTGGGCCGAAGAAATTGATGTGAGGCCTGCGGTGCAACGCGGCCGAATGGTCAATCGCGCGTGGGGTGATCCGGCAGAGCAGTTGCGTGAACGCCATAACGCGAGCGATTTTGAAACCAGCACCTGGGATAAAATCGGAGAAGCGGCAGAATAGTTGCCGGACAATAGAATAATTAAGTATCACCACAATGGTTCGAACCCGCCCAGGTCGTTGGGCGGGTTCTTGCGTTTGAGGGAAAACTTCCAAACCCTAATCCACACTTGGCACCAAATCGTATGATGGTAAGACCATCATACGGGGGTTGGGTGTTTGCGGCCTGATCTGACCTGTGCAAAGAAAGGCAGCACCATGGAAGGTGAACACGACCAGCTCGACCAGCTCATTCAACAATCAATACCGGAGGACCTGAAGCGGCTGTTGCAGGAGAACGGCAGCATACGAGAGATGGAGCCCGGCGAATGCCTGTTCGAAGTTGGTGAATATATGCTCGAATTTTACCTGATCCTCGAGGGTGAGGTCGAGATTCTGGATCGTTCCAATGCCAACGATGTGAGTTTCACGGTTGGTTCCAATCAAATTCTGGGAGAACTGGGCTTTCTGCAACATCAGGCAGCTGTTCTGGCGTGCGAAGCCAAGACCGGAGGGCGCCTGGTAGCTTTGCCTCTTGCAAGGCTCAAGGCCCTGATGGCGGCTGTGCCCGAGTTGAGCGACTATGTCATAACGGTTTTCTCTGCGCGCCGCCGAAATCTGGTGAACATCAATCTTGGCGGTCTGAACGTTATCGCGAGCGAGCAGGACCCGAAGGCGTTGCGCCTGCTTGAATTCGCGAACCGCAACAAAATTCCCTACCGCCTATTGGACCCCGAGGGGGAGCGTGCGCAGGAACTCGGCCGTCAATGCGGAATTGATGTCTCGACATTCAGTGTCGTGTTTGGGGACAAGCAGGTCCTGAAAGACCCATCGCCTGCCAGCTTGGCGAAAACACTCGGTATCAGCCTCAGTGTTGAAGAAGCCTGCGTCGCCGACCTTGCTGTTGTCGGTGCGGGGCCCGGAGGAGTTGCTGCCGCAGTTTACGGCGCTTCAGAGGGGCTTTCGACGGTTGTGATTGAAGACACGGCCATTGGTGGGCAGGCGGGTACATCGTCGCGTATTGAAAACTATATGGGGTTTCCGACCGGTATTTCAGGCGGCGACCTGATCTGGCGCGGCGAAGTCCAGGCGATCAAGTTCGGGGCCAGGTTCACGATGCCTTTGCGTGCCGTAGGTCTCAGGCAAACCAAAGACTATCTGGAAGTCACCTGCAACGATGGCAGTGTTGTCAATACGCGCAGCCTTGTGGTGGCAACCGGCGTGCAATATCGGCGCTTGCCTCTTGAACGGCTGGAGGAGTTTGAAGGCGCAGGCGTCTATTATGCGGCAACCGAACTCGAGGCACGTTTCTGCCGAAACACTGAAGTGGTGGTCATCGGTGGCGGCAACTCGGCTGGTCAGGCGGCCATGTTCCTTTCCCGATACGCCAAGCACGTGCATATCATGGTTCGCGGTAACTCAATGGCGGCCAGCATGTCGCACTATCTTCTGAACCGCCTTGAACAGGACCCAGGTGTAACCATTCACACCACGACACAGGTTAAAGCGCTGCACGGCGAAGCCCAGTTGGAACGGTTGACGGCACACAACTCCGCCGACGCATCAACTTTCGACATTGATTGCAGTGCGATGTTTGTAATGGCCGGCGCGGTGCCGAATACCAGGTGGCTCAAGGACTTTGTCGCCCTGGATGAAAAAGGTTTTGTGATTACCGGAACGTCCCAGTGCCCCGCCAATGGCCCGTTTGCAACATCCTGCGCTGGTGTTTTTGCGGTTGGAGATGTCAGGTCAGGGTCAGTCAAACGGGTTGCGTCAGCTGTTGGTGAGGGGTCAGTCGTTGTCTCGAACGTCCATCAATATCTTGCCGGAAATCCGTGATTTTCTCTCGGTAATACACGGGTTTGTCTCACTAATCTAAAAATAGACTCCAGTCTGGTCATTGAAGGCGGTATCCTGATCCCGGTCTATAAATGGGGAGGGTTATCATGGCACAGGTTTGGGCAGTGCTTACGGCACTTGTGTTTATTGCAGCTGGCAGTGTCAGTGCACAGGAGAACGCAGACAACAAAAAGGAAGAGTGGTCAATCGACACGGCCAACCCGGAGGGTACACCAACCCTTCAGGTGGATTTTGATACTCAGGAAGGCACCTGGATGAGTGTCGATGTGTCACCCGATGGGCAGACCGTCATCTTTGACCTGCTTGGCCATATTTATGAAATGCCGATTGAGGGGGGCAACGCCCGCCGGCTGACCGAGGGACGCTCCTGGAACCAGATGCCACGCTACAGCCCGGATGGCGGCGAAATCGCGTTCACCTCAGATCGCAACGGTGTCGACAATATCTGGATTATGAACCGCGAAAGCGGAGAGCTTGAAAACCTGACCAAATCAGAGGATCCGGTTCTGCGGGGCAACTGGTCGGCGGACGGTCGGCATATATTGGCGGTTCGTTTCCCGAAAGAGCTCACCCTGCACGGCGAAATATATAATCGTTTTGGCAAGAAACAGGAACTTGTCGAGAGTGCCGTATTTCGATTTGCCAACCATTTTGTTGACGATGCGGAGCGGGGGTATTTCTACTACGAGCACATCAATGGCCGCCTGCCCGGTGACGGCGCCCGCATCTATCGTTTCAACAAAAAAACCGGCAAAACCGAGATTTTGATCCAGCGGGCCGGAGGGGCATTCAATCCGCAACTGTCACCTGATGGCAAGCGTCTGGCCTACATGGGCCGGGAAGATCTGGTGCGTGCTCTTTATGTCCGCGACCTTGAGACCAATCAGGACAGGTTGGTGCTTGAAGGTCTAGACCGGGACCAGATGGAGAACCTCAGCCAATATGGCTCAAGTGCCGGCATGAGCTGGGCCAACAACACAGATATTGTGTTGAGCGACAAGGGTGGGCTCAAACGGGTGAACATGGACACAGGACGCGTCAGCGATATTCCGTTCAGAGCCGCAGTGTCCCGGGAGGTTAATGCCACCGTTCGCACGACCAACCCCATTAAGTCAGGTCGCCAGCAAACCCGTATACAGCGATTTGCGGCACCTGCCGCCGGAGGTATTCTGTCGGAAGCTCTGGGGGACCTGTATCTCCATTCGAGCGGGACTTCGCGTAACATCACCAACAGTGCCGAACTGGAAACCAACCCGCTCTATCACGCGCCTTCGGGCATGCTTTATTATGCGACCTGGAGCGACATAGGCTTTGGTGCAATCAAACGTCGTCCGCTCGCGGGGGGTGCCGCCGAGACATTGACGGACCTGCCAACCCAGTATGGAGCGCTTGCCCTGTCGCATGACGGCTCAAAGCTTGCATTTTTGCGAGGCCCCGGCAGCCTGAAAAATGGCGGCAGGATTGAAAACCAGACCAGTTTCGATCTCATGGTACGCGACGAAAACGGTACCACATGGAAGGTGACTGACGTGGGGGCGCAATGGTCCAACGGCAACACGCCTGAAATCCGGCGTGCTTCTCCGCTGATGTTTTCCGCTGATAGCCGAAAAATCTATTTCTCAGAGTTTACCGATGATGGCCTGAAACTGAAAAGCATAGGCATTGACGGGGAAGGCGAGCAGGAGCTCTATCATTTCCCATGGTCCACGCGTGCCGTTATCTCTCCCGATATGAAGTGGGTTGCCTTCCGCGAATACCAGCGGGCTTTTGTCACTCCGTTTGAATTTGTTGGAAAAACCATCAAGGTCAGCGGTGAAAACAAGACGGGCTTCACCAAGCGTATTGATACGGCGGAAGGTGTGTATCTCGGGTGGTCCGATGACAGTGCAAGCCTTTATTGGACCCGAGGCACGGATTTTTACAGGAAATCACTTGAGGACGTGCTGGCTGAAGAGGGCGGTGACGCCTCTGTCACAAACATCGCGGTTTCATACGATGTTGCGGTACCGGACAGTACTATCGCCATCACCAACGCCCGGATCATCACAATGGATGAAGGTCGGCGCGTGCTTGAAAACGCCAGCATTCTGATCGAAAACAATCGTATCAGTGCCATTGGCCAGAACATCAATATTCCGCGCGGTGCACAGGTGTTTGATGCAAGCGGCCAGACGATCATGCCCGGCATAATCGACGCACATGGTCACTATGGCGGCAATGTGCAGTCCTATCTTCACACCATTGAAGAGTCTGTATCGGGGCTCTTGTCGCCACTTGCGCACGGCGTTACCACGCTTTATGAAGTGTACGGTACCGCGGAAAAGGACGCCTGGATCAGAGACCGGCTTGAGGCCGGCCTGACCTATGGGCCGCGGTTGTTCACGGTCGGCACGCCGATTTTTGGTGCCAAATACCGCAAGGGGCTGATGCGACCGATCGATAGCCTGGAAGAAGCCCGGCAGGCCCTGAGCTATAATCAGGCTTTTGGTGCAGAAGCGGTGAAAGACTATACACAGTTCTCTCGGCGCGCACGCCACGCGACGGTCGCAGCCTCTCGTGAGCTTGGCCTCCATGATGTCGCCGAAACCGCTGCCAACCTGCAGATGAACCTGACGCAGGTTGTCGATGGTATCACCGGGCTCGAGCACTCTATGGGCATGACACCACTCTACAGCGATGTTGTGCGGTTTATGGCAGCAACAGATGTGGGCATCACGCCGACGCTGATCGTTGTCTACAATGGTCCTGCCGGCGAGCAGTATTTCCACCACAATGAGCGGGTCTGGGAAAATCCAAAACTGTTGAAGTTCCAGACGCGGGATGAGCTTTTGCGGGTTCGTCGCCCCACTTTCTACTGGGATGATGAGCACTATGCACCCAGGATGGCAGCTGCGCTGAAGCCACTGTATGAAGCAGGCATTTCCCTGCAGCTTGGAGCGCATGGTCAGATGAGCGGCCTCGATGCCCACTGGGAGATGGAGCTCTTCCAGCAAGGCGGGTTTACCCCGGAGCAGATCATTGAAATTTCGACCATTAATGGTGCCAGATACCATGGTTTTGGTGACGAAATTGGTTCACTGGAAGTGGGAAAATATGCCGATCTGCTGGTGCTTTCAGAAAACCCGCTTGATGATATCCGGAACGCAAGGGCGATCACCTGGGTGATACAAAACGGTGTGCTCTACAAGGGCGAGGACGCGTCTCGCGTCTTCCCGAACCCGGCCTCGACACCAGCGATGTATTTTCAGGAAAACTGAGTTTTCGTGAAGATGCACTGATCCACTACCGGCACACATTTTCGGTGTGTGTCGGTATCCTGCCTGATACAAATTGCGACATTTTCAGAGACAAATTTAGACAATTCCTGCCTTGTGCTCGACATTTTGCTGTGGCTCCATAATCCTCAATTGGTGGATTGAGTCGGCGCGTGCGCGCCACTCATTAGGGAGATAAAACATGAGCATGGACGATATGGAAGGTGGCCCACAGGAACTGGATGATGATGCACTCGAAGGCATCACCGGTGGTGTGGGCGCGGATCAACATACAGAAGCCAAAGCCAGCGAAGATGACGCTGCTGCCGGTGAAGGCGATGACGGTGAAGAAGAGGAAGACAATCCGCTGGCCGAGAATATCGTTTCGGGTGATCAGGTGGGTCATGTCAATGCTGATACGGACGAATCGCAAGGCAATCATGTCACAACCGATGCTGGAACGGACAGCAGCGTCAGCGTCTCGTCTGATGGCGTCAGTGCCACAGGCGAAGCCAGCGCCTCTGTAAGTGACAGCACGAACGCTAACCTCGGCCACGGTGTGACCGCAGAAACCAACGAAACTGCGTCTGCCGATGCATCAGGCACGGCAACAATCGGGCCGGGCGGTGTAGACGTTGAAGGCAGTGCAGGTGTTTCCGTATCTGCGAGCCAGGGCGTCAGCGACAGCGGCAGCCTTGGCGGCGGCGTAACCGGCACTGTGGGGGTTCAGACGACCGAAGAAGCCCACGCCGACGCCAGTGCGTCCGTTAGCAATGAAGGCGTGAAAGCTGACGCGGAAGCGGGTGCCTCCGTGACAGCAGAAGCAGGCGCAGGCGTCAGCGGTAATATTGGTGGCGGCGCGTCGGCCAGTGGTGAAGTCCACGCCGGTGTATCTGAGGGCGCGTCGGCGACCGCGTCCGTTGAAGCGGACGACCACGGCGTTGCCGAAAACGTAAGTGCCGAAGAAGGCGAATATGCTGAAGTCGGCGCAAGCGGCACGGTAGGCAGCGACGACAACAATGTAACGGCAGGTGGTTCCATCCACTCGCCGGGTGCTCTTGGTGCCGGTATATCCGGTGAAGCCACATACAATGACGGCGAACTTACGCTGGGTATCGGTGGCAGTGCGGACATTGAATTGTTTGGCGCCAGTTTCAACCTGAGCACAACAATCAACGTTGGTGAAATGGCACATGGGCTAGAGCATGCGGGCGAGTCCGTCGCGCATGGCTTTGAGTCTGCAGGGCATTCCATTGAACATGGTTTTGAATCCGCAGGCCACTCAATCGAGCATGGTTTTGATGCAGCAGGTAGCGCGATTTCCCACGAAGCCAGCAACGTTGGCCACGCCATTTCCCATGAAGCGAGTAATGTCGGTCATGCAATATCGCACGAAGCCAGCACTGTGGGGCATGATATTTCCCACGAGGCCAGCAACGTCGGCCACGCGATTTCCCATGAAGCCAGCAATGTGGGGCACTCGATATCCCACGCCGCCAGCAGTGTGGGGCACTCAATTTCTCATGCATTCAAATCGATTTTCTGAGGGGGATAAATCATGCCAGAGACAGTAAATATCGAAACCGATCGGCTTGACCCATCTTGTTATGGTGGCGCGCTTTTGCCGGGTGATGGCGCTCTCCTGAGCGGGTTTCCTCATGAAAAGGCCTGGTTTGGCGAACCGGCGGCCGACGCCCGGTTGCCGCAACCTTCTGATGGTGACGGCTCGCAGACAGACCTGGAAGCACTGCGCGAATCCATTCTTCGGGTGCGTCAGGCCCTTCGGAAAATCATAGCGGACAACGCGCCAGCCGAAGGCTGGAGCGAAGAGGAAGCGAAACATATCGCGTCTCAGGCCGAGCTGATTTTCTTCAGAGCCGTGGAGCGCGGTGCCAATACAGCCGGTGCCACGCATCTGGCAATTGCACTGGCTCAAAGGGCTCATGCCGCCTGGTCAATCATGTCCGCGGCGGATAATGGTGAAGACCCGAAAGCAGCCTTTGAGCGCATCATTTCCCAAAAGCTTGACACATCAAAAGCTGGAGATGCAGAAAAAATGGAGCGTGCTCGCGCTGCTTTTTATGCGGCGATGGATAGGGGCGCGGCCCTTGAAGCAGCCTTTTATCAGGCTCTGGATGCTACGGCCGCACTCAGGGATTAATAGACGTCTTTCAAAACCCGTCAGGATTTGGGAAGATGACCTATGGCTGAAACACTTTTCCAAAAAAAGGCG
Organism: uncultured Kordiimonas sp.; assembly: GCA_947500295.1. Classification (GTDB taxonomy): domain Bacteria; phylum Pseudomonadota; class Alphaproteobacteria; order Sphingomonadales; family Kordiimonadaceae; genus Kordiimonas. The sequence goes on along the minus strand of CANMRM010000005.1, from coordinate 305,283 downwards.
CTGGCGCACGCCGCCACGCCAGACCAGCTCGCAGGCAGTATTCAACTGGTGAAACCCGGTTTCGCGAATGCGGTTGCCGTTTTGGGTCTTCTGGTACTGGGCGCGCTTGTCGCCTCCATTTTTACCACTGTCCCTATTAGTGTTGAAGGCAAAGGCGTTATCCTCGACCGGGGCGGCGTTTCCAGCATCGCAAGTTATGCGGGCGGACAGGTGCTGGATGTCGATGTCCAGGTCGGCGACACCGTTGCAGAGGGTGATGTGGTCGTCCGGCTTGATCAGGCATCGCTTGCCGACGATGTTGCGCTGGCGCAGGCTGCACTTGATGGTGTGCGAGATGAGCGTTCGCAAATTCAGGCTTTCAATGTAACGAGAAAACAGGCACGGGACGCCTTCTCAGCCGAGAGGCGCACGCGGTTGACGCAGACCCTGAAGGAACAGCAAGAGCTTCTACAAACCTACCAGAATCAACTCACGGAGCGACAGCGGTTGCTGTCTCAGGGTGTTATTGCACGCACCGTGGTCATCAATACTGAAAGCCAGGTTTCATCAACCCAAAGTGCGATTACAGCCACTCAAGCTGCTTTGTCCGGATTGGACGAGCAGGCGCAGCTTCAGGAGATTGAGGATGCACAAAATATTCTTGATCTCGACCTTCAGGTTGCTGCCGCGGAACGGAAGCTGAAACAGCTCTCAGATCAACTGGCGCGCCAGAATGTCATTCGCAGCCCGGTTGCGGGGCGTGTGGTGGAGATCCGGGTCTCGGAAGGGGATGTCATTCAAACCGACATGACCCTGATGACAATTCTGCCAACGGCTGAACGGATCGCGTTGGTGGATCCGAGCAATAGTCGCCTTGTGGGTTATTTGTTCGTTCCGGCAGAAAAAGGCTCGGAAGTTCAGAAGAACATGACGGCCAAAGTCTACCCAACAACGGTGAAGCGACAGGAATTTGGATTTATTCGAGGAACGGTTGCTTCGGTCTCAAGCCTTCCGGTGAGTGATCAGGAAATGCTGCGCTACACACGCAACAGGGCGCTTGTGTCATCCCTGTTGAACGGTGGTGTTGCTTTTCAGGTTCGTGTGGATCTTCCGGCCGGCGACACGCCAAGTGGTTTCAGCTGGGCTTCCTCGAACGGGCCGCCCTTTCTGGTGGGTCATGGTAGTGAGTTCGTGGCCGATGTAACTGTACGGAATGTGCGGCTTATTTCGTTGATGCTGCCGTTTATGGAAAAGATTTTTCCTGCGCCAAAGGCCACCTGACGTGAGCTTTGTTGGGCACATTGGCCAATTGATCGGTGGTGACAGGCACCGAGCGAAAACACCCACGGTCCTCCAGATGGAAGCCATCGAGTGCGGCGCTGCGGCACTGGCAATTGTTGCGGAGTATCATGGCCTTACAAAACCGTTGGAATATTGGCGTGTATCCTGTGGTGTGTCCCGCGACGGTGTCAAAGCCAAAGAAATTCTGACAGCGGCCCGCGCGCACGGGCTTGCCGCAAAAGGTGTCAAGGCATCAGCGGCCGACCTTCCATCCATGGGGTTTCCGCTCATATTGTTTTGGGACTTCAATCATTTTCTGGTCCTTGAACACCTTGATGAAACGACGGCCTGGCTCAACGACCCGGCGACCGGGCCCCGCAAATTGCCGCGTGAAGAATTTGAAAAGCACTATACGGGTGTGGCTCTCAAGCTGGAGCCAGGCGATGGTTTTGAACCCGGCGGTGCCCGCCCGACCTTGCTTGCAGCCATCGAAAAACGCTTGTCAGGCACTCGGGTTGCTCTTGGTGTAACCGTTTTCCTTGGCCTGTTGTTAACGGTGCCAGGCTTGATCCTGCCTGCTTTCAACCGTGTGTTGGCAGACTATTTCATTCTGGAGAGCCATCCGGGTTGGTATTGGCCAATGCTTGGCTCCATTGCCACCGTTGGTGTTGTCCAGGCTTTGTTGACCTGGATGCGGGACCGGCAATTGATGAAACTTGACGCCAAAATCGCACTTGTTGGCGCGACCGGTTTTTTTTGGCACGTCCTGCACTTGCCGGTCAGCTATTTTGCTCACAGGAATGCCTCTGAAGTGGCGAGCCGTGTTTCGCTCAACGATCATATTGCAGGCACACTCACCAACCGTGTTGCGCTTGCGGCGCTTGGTCTGCTCACCATGTTCGTTTACGCCATTGCTATGGCTCAATATAATTTGGGTTTGACGGCGCTTGCCGCATTTTTTGCCGGGCTTAATTTGCTGACGCTACGGTTTCTGCAAAACAAACTCGCGGATGGTCACCGCAGGTTGCTTGTTGAAGAAGCGCAGTTTTTTACACAGGGCAGTCGCGGTCTGCAGTCTGTTGAAAGTTTGATTGCTGGTGGCGGTGTTGAGAGTTTTCTCCAGACCCTAACATTCCATCAACGTGAAATCGTCAATCAGCAACAAGTTCTCGGAAGGCAGCAGGCGGTTCTGGAGACATTGCCAACTCTCCTGTCTTCGCTGGCTCTGATAGCCCTCATTCTGGTGGGTGGTTTCGATGTGATGGACGGCGTGATCACTGTGGGCATGCTGATCGCTTTCCAGATGCTTATGTCCCTGTTTTCCGCGCCGGTAAACGAGCTTTTGGGCCTGGGCAGCGCGCTGCAGCAACTGAAGGGTAACCTCGAAAGGCTCGACGACGTTCTGCACGAACCCCGGGACCAGATGGTCCTGCGTGAAACTGCCGGTACGGACAAAACCGTGCACAAACTATCGGGTGCAATTGAAATTCAGGATCTGTGCTTTCGCTATTCCGCCTTCTCGGAACCAGTCATCAAGAACGTTTCCATTAATGTTGCGGCGGGGGAATGCATTGCTATTGTCGGCGCTTCGGGCAGTGGCAAATCTACCCTTGCAAAGATAATTGCCGGGCTCCATGCGCCAACGTCGGGCAGCCTGCTTTATGATGGCAAGTTGCGCTCAGAGCTGGATCACACGGCGCTGCATGCCTCCTTCGCGTATGTTGACCAGGAGGTGCGATTGTTTGAGGCTAGTATTGCCACAAACCTGTCGCTCAGCGATCGCTCGCTGCCGGTGGAAATGCTGACCAAGGCTGCGCGCGCGGCCTGCATTCATGATGTGATTATGCGCCGGCCGGGCGGATTTGATGCTGCCGTTAAAGCGGACGGCCAGAATTTCAGCGGCGGAGAGAGGCAACGTATAGAGCTTGCGCGCTCGCTCGTTCTGGAGCCCACTATCCTGGTGCTGGACGAAGCAACTAGTGCTTTGGATGCACCTACGGAAAAAGCGGTTGTAGAGGAACTGCTTTCTCTTGGGGTCACAGTTATTTTTGTCAGCCACCGTCTGTCTGCGCTTGGAAATTTTGACCGCATTCTCGTGTTGGAGAGCGGCAGCATCGTTGAAACAGGCACCTATGCTGAATTGTCGGCGCGGGCGGGGCCATTTGCCCGGCTCAGGAGTGCATAACGTGACTGGGGGCGCCACACAGAAGCCTTGCTGGCACCGCGTGATTGCCGGGCATTGCGATGTGTTTCTGAGCAGCCGGTCGGCAAGCTTTGCACCTGTTTTCATCGGCAGGATGTCGGAAAACTCTGTTCTGCCCTCAATGGATAGTATTGGCAACGGCGACGTCGAGCTGGTTTTCAGGCCGCGCGGCGGGGCAGGCCTGGAAGATACGGTGCCTGCTGTGGAGCCAGTGGAACAATGGCTGGCAACGGTTGCACACGAGATTGTCGAATATCATCATGAGGCACCATCAGACCCGGGGTATGTTTTTGCGCCCGCCGCTTCCCTAACTGTCAATGCACCCACCGTTGCGGAAAGCCGGGGTGCCGTTCACTGGGTCACGCTTCTGCCGGACTGCCCCTCGGGTCTCGCATGGTCGGTTGCCGGTGAAGCGCTGGATCAACTGTCAGCAGGTGACAGCTTTTCCATGCCCCCCGGTATACAGATTATGTTGCCGGAAGGCGCGCGGTTTGCCGTGCGCCGCAGCGGTGAGTTGCCCGCGGAAGAACTCGCGTCGGCGGCAACAGAAGCCTCATCAGTTTTGCTTACCATCCTGGGGTCCCTTGCAGCCAAAAACGGCGCTGATCATCTTTCACTCGATCATGATATTGACGCCTATGAAAATACAGTGTTGCAGAAGGAACTGGCACACTTTGCTCGCATTTTCGGCAAGAACAGCGGCAAGGCGAGTTTTGACACACCATTGCTGAAGGCATTGTCCGAGCTCGGAAAACATGCAGGCTTTGTTCTCCCCCGCACGGCAGAAAAATACAAAGACAAGTCATTATTTGCTGTTTGCCGTCGTGCCGACCTTCTCGCGCAACCGGTCAACGTGCCGATGCACCAGCTGATGACGCTCAGCGAGCCACTGCTCGCCTTTGAAGATAAAACGCCCTTTGTTCTGGTGCCGGATAATAAAGGGACACGGATTTACGATACGGAAACCGAGAGTATAACCTCTCTGGACCCCGAAAAAGCGGCGTGCCTTGCAGCGGAAATTTACACGGTTTCGCCGTTGCTGCCAGAGCGGGAGTTGAGCTTCAAAGACTTTCTGATTTTTGGTGCACGCGCGAACTGGCGGGATGCAACTGCGATGACCCTTCTGGGGCTTGGCAGCGCTATGCTTGCGATGGCGCTGCCATACGGAATGGGGGTTGCCTTTTCGCGCATAGTACCGTCTTCCCTGTCGGACAAATTGGTTCAGTTGGTGCTCGCGCTTGTCGTCATTGCTGGCGTTGCCTTTTTCCTCGATCGGGCTGCAGCCTTGTCAGCCCTTCGTATTCAGGGACGAACAGCGCTGCTGACAACGTCTGCCCTCTGGCACAGGCTGCTCCATTTTCCAGGAAAGTTTTTTGGCCGGTTTGGCACCGGCGATTTGATGCAACGGTTGTCGGTAGCAGGGCGCATGCACTCCAGTGTGCAATCACTGGCGCATACCCTGATTGTTCGTGGCCAGCATTTTCTTGCCAGTCTGGTTGTTATGGCAACTCTGTTTCCGATGATGGCGCTGGCGATGCTTGGGCTTTCACTTTTGCTGTTTGCCGCCAGTGCTCTAACAGTATACCTCCAGCGCCGCACCATCGCCGAGGGTGAAAGCTTTAGGGGCAGTGCCTTTAACCAGACGCTTGAGCTGGTGGCAGGAATCAACAAGATCAAGGCTGCCGGAGCAGAGCGCTGGGCGTTCAACCAATGGGCTCACAATTTTAGTGAACTCCGTGCCCGGTCGATGCGCTCGCGAGCGATCAAGACCGGTTTCCAATCCCTCTCGAGCGGGGTTCAGGCGGCATCAATTCTTATTGTTTTCCTGCTGGTTGTCACCGATGTATCAAAAGATGGTGCGCTCAACAGCGGCCTTTACCTGGCGTTTATTGCAGCGCTCGGCACCTTTACGTCAGCAAGCGTGGCGATCGCCCATCTTGGCAGCCAGATTGCACCGCTGATTGGCCAGAAAAAACGGGTGAAACCTTTTTTGGAAACGGTGCCGGTTTCAGAGGCGCACAAGCGCGACCCCGGTCCGCTGAAAGGCCATGTTTCCGTGGACGGGGTTTCATTCCGCTATGAAGAAAACGGACTCTGGGTTCTCGATGATGTGTCGCTTTCTGTTATGCCCGGTCAGTCGGTCGCGATTGTCGGCGATTCTGGCAGCGGCAAGTCTACGCTGCTGAGGTTGATGCTGGGCGTGCTGGAGCCGGAACTTGGCTCGGTACATTTTGACGGCAAGGACCGTCGCATGCTTCTCAGCAGTGCGCTCAGGCGGCAGGTTTCTGCGGTTACGCAGCTTGGACAGGCGATGCCCGGCAGCCTTTATGACAATATTCGGGGCGCATCAGGATGCAGCATTGATGATGCGTGGGCAGCGGCCGAGGCCGCGAGCATTGCCGCTGACATTCGTGCCATGCCTATGGGCATGCAAACCCAGATTACGCAGGGCACATCCAATTTCTCGGGTGGCCAGATACAGCGGTTGATGCTTGCTCGTGCGATTGCGGCCAAGCCCCGGGTGCTGATGCTCGATGAGGCGACCAGTGCCCTTGACGAGCCGACACAGGCCCGCGTGATTCAGGCGCTGGATGCCATGACCGTAACCCGTATTGTTGTTGCGCACCGTCTGTCCACCATTCAGCAGGCTGACAAAATTTTTGTCCTGAAGGACGGCAAAATTGCTGAAAGCGGTGGCTTTGATGAGCTCGCCACATCGGGCGGCGTGTTTGCGAAGATGGTTCATCCTGCAGGCAAGACCTAAACTTCGGTTGAGCCAGCCTTGTCTAATTTCGGGTCAGGCGTATACTTGTGCCCGGGCGTAGGGGGAAGTCAGGCTGACGAATAGGTGCTTCACCCGTGGGTTTTCACACAGGCAGGGGCATTATCATGCAGAGTTTCTATCGGGTCATCCGTATGGCGGGGCTGGCGCTTGGCGCACTGGTAACCGCGACAATCGTCTCCAACGCAAATGATGAGACAGGCGACGACGCCAAGTGGGACACGACACTCGCACGCGGCGAAGTGCGGGAGATTTCTTTCACCACGGACGAAGGCACCTTCATGTCTGTCGACGTATCGCCGGATGGCAATTGGCTTGTATTTGACTTGCTCGCTCACGTTTACCGCCTGCCCATCAATGGCGGTGACGCTGTCAGCTTGACGCAAGACAGCGGTGTAGCGACCAATTATCACCCAGCCATCTCTCCGGACGGCAGCCATATTGCCTTTATCTCGGATCGGGGAGGGCAGGACAATCTCTGGGTCATGGACGCAGATGGCAGCAACCCTCGCCAGATTGTGAAGGATCTGAATGCGCGTTTCCTGACGCCTGAATGGAGTCCGGACGGCGACTATATTTTTGTGCGCAAGCGTGGCTTGCCCAAGCGCGGTGCGCGGCCAGCCGCTGGTATCTGGATGTTCCACAAGGATGGCGGCAAAGGCATTGAGCTGGTTGGCCGGGAACAAGTCGGTGCAGCTTGGCCAACAGCCACCGCTGACGGCCAGTGGCTTTATTTCCACAGGCGCACCAGTACGGGCACCACCTGGGGCCAGTGGAATTCGCTGGCAGGTGAAATTCAGGTTAGTCGCCTGAATTTGGAAACTGGCGATATTGAGGCCGTCAGTCATGGTGTCAACCGACAGCAATCACGATTTTCCAGCGGCGGTGCTGGAGCGCCTGAAATTTCGCCGGATGGTAAATTGATGACATTCATCCGCCGTATCCCGGACGGTACGATTTCATATAAAGGGTTGAAATTTGGGCCGCGCACAGCGCTTTGGCTGCGGGACCTGGAAACCGGTACAGAACGCATTCTGATGGACCCGGTAACGCAGGATATGGTCGAAGGCATGAAGACCTTGCGCGTGCTGCCGGGTTATAGTTTCGCGCCAGATGGCAAGTCAGTGATTTTAACACAGGGTGGCAAGATCAGGCGTGTGGATGTGGCGTCAGGCGCGGTGTCGACCATCCCGTTTTCCGCCAAAGTTGAACGCACAATTTCAGAGCAGGCCTATAAGGGTTTCCGGATTACGGACGATCCCTTCAAAGCCAGGTTTTTGCGCTGGACGGCAGCTTCGCCGGACGGCAGCAAACTTGCCTTTCAGGCCGTTGGTAAGATATGGGTGCAGGACCTGCCTAATGGCACACCCGAGCGTCTGACACGGGAGAGCTTTGCGCCCTTCGAATTTTCGCCGGCATGGTCCCCGGATGGGCGTACCATCGCCTTCACAACCTGGGATGACATAACGCGAGGGCAGGTCTGGACTGTTCGCGCCTCGGGTGGCAGACCAAAACAGATTACCAGCGAACCGGGTGAGTACATCCACCCTGACTGGAGCCCGGACAGTAATTCGCTCGTGGTTGCAAAAGGCTCCAACGCAACAGCGCGTGGGCGTGAGATGACCCACAATTCCTACTGGGATATTGTGCATATGTCTGCGGGCGGCGGCGATGAGGTCACCGTCGGGCGGGTTGATTTCAGTGGTAATTTTGGACGTGGACGAACACAGCTTCCGCGCCCGACCTGGGGACCGGATGGACGGATTTTCTTCCTTCAGGGTGCTCCAGGTGCAGGCACCGGATTAAGCGCTGAAGAGGACGATCTGCACAGTTCCGATCAGCATAGCGGCGAGCATGCAAATGGTAGCGGCCCACCAGCCTATTCAGAGCTCGTGTCTGTTTCGGCCATGCCGTCCATTGACCCGCCGCGTATTCATGCGCGTTTTGATTTTGCAGATGAAGCGGTGATCGCGCCGGACGGACGCCATGTGGCTTTCCTCGAAGGAGACAATGTATATTTGTCCCCTCTGCCGTTCAGGCAATCGAGGGGCAACCCGGTCCTTGTCAGCAAAGGCTCGGGCAACGGTGCCCTGCCGGTTAAGCAACTTTCCAGGACAGGTGGATTGTTCCCGAATTGGCGCGGTGATGGAACGCTCGAATATGGCTCGGCCTCGACCTACTATACGTATGATGTCGCAAGCGGCGAAACACAAGAATCCAACATTTCCCTGACGGTGGAAAAGCGGATCCCAACCGGAACAGTTGCGCTTACCAACGCCCGTATTCTGACCATGCGCGGCAAGGAGATACTGGAGGGCTCGACAATTGTCGTGACAGGCAGCCGCATCTCCTGTCTTGGCACGTGCGATACCAGTAATGCCGACCGCGTGATTGATGCTGCAGGGTCCACCATCATGCCGGGGATGGTGGATATGCACGCCCACCATTTCCGCGACTATCGAGGTATCATTCCGGCGCGTGGCTATGAAACCGCGATTTACACAGCCTACGGTGTTACGACGGCCCTTGATAATGCGGTTGCGGCGCAAAATGTGTTCCCGACTGCAGAGCTGATTGATGCAGGCAAAGTGGTTGGGCCGCGCACCTATTCGTCTGGTGGTCCGCTTTATAACCGCGACGGCGCCCGCGAGAACCTGCTCACCAGCTATGAAGTGGCGGAAGATAACGTCAGACGCCTGAAATCATGGGGAGCTGTTTCAGCGAAACAGTATCTGCAGCCGCGCCGCGACCAGCGTCAGTGGGTCAGTGATATTGCCCGCAAGGAGGGCTTGATGGTCACGTCCGAGGGGTCCGATCTCGCGTACAATCTTGGCATGATTATGGACGGTCAAACCGGTTTTGAGCACCCGATGAGCTATATGCCGCTCTACAGCGATGCGGCCAAGTTTTTCGGTCAGGCAAAAGCCGTCTATTCCCCCACATTTGTGGTGGGTGGCCCCGGCGCATGGAATGAGGAATATTTCTGGGGTGAGACAAATGTCTGGCAGGATGAAAAGCAGCGCAAATGGCTGCCTTGGCGTCAACTGGTGCCCAACACCCGTCGGCCGATCAAGCGGCCAGATACGGACTATAGCTTCCCGTTGGTTGCGCAGGGCATGGCGGATGTCATTGCCGAAGGCGGCTACGGCGCCATTGGTTCCCACGGGCAGCAGCATGGCATCGGTTCGCATTGGGAAACCTGGATGGTTGCGAGCGCTATGGGTGCGCACGCGGCTCTAGAGGTTGCAACGCGGCACGGCGCATACTTCCTCGGTGCGATCGAGGACATCGGCACACTCGAAGTGGGCAAGCTGGCTGACTTGGTGGTGCTACGCTCCAACCCTCTTGAGGATATCCGCAATACGCTGGATATTGGCCATGTGATGCAGGGTGGTGTCCTTTATGATGCCGAGACCCTCGATGAAGTATGGCCGGCGGCCAAACCATTTGGCCAGCGCCCATGGGACAACCCTGAGATCTATCGCGGCGACAACCGCGAAATCAACTAAGAACCTCAGAGAAAAAAATCAGCCGGCGGTTGCCGCCGGCTCTTCTTCCCGCTCTGTCAGATAGTCCTCGTCAGACTCAAGGATTAGCTTCAGCTCTTCCATGTTTTTGCGGACGGCTGTGCCGTAGGCTTTTTCGTCACCCCACAACTCGGATAGCTCCTTGAGTGCTTGTCTATCATGCTTGGTGAAGCGTTCGCCCGCCTGTATTGCCTGTTTTTCGTCCATACCGAGCTGCTGGAGGGCATCGACACCAAGGCTGATCGCCGAGCGAAACGTATCTCTTTCAAAAACCCGGACACCGCTTCTGATCAGCTCATAAGCATGCTGGCGGTTACGCGCCCGGACGGCAAGCGGCAGGTTCGGGAAATGCTTTTGAGCAACCCGGACCATCTCCATCGACTTCTCAATGCTGTCAACGGCAATGACCATCAGTTGCGCTTCGCTGGCGCCAGCCGCTCGCAAGAGGTCCAGGCGAGACGCGTCGCCAAAGAAGACCTTATTGCCAAAACGGCGTACCAGTTCAATCTGTTCGCTGTCGTGATCGAGGATGGTTAGATGGTGCCCTGCAGCGATCAACATCCGGCTGATGATCTGTCCAAACCGACCGAAGCCCGCAACAATGATTGGCCCTTCCGGTTCAATGTCGTCCGACTGGTTTTCGGGCTGGGCCTCCAGCCTGGGGGCGAGTAGTTTTTCAAATATGATCATCATCAGCGGCGCACTGATCATGGAAACCGCGACAACCAGAATACCGATTGAGACCATGCGGTCATCGAAAACGCTGCTTTGACGGGCATACTCAAACAAGACAAAGCCGAATTCGCCGCCCTGGGCCAGAAAAAAAGCGGCCATCAGGCCGGAGCGCTTGTCCAGTTTGCAAATCTTGCCAACAGCAAGCAGTACAAGGAATTTGGCGACGATGAGCAGGCCAACTGCTATCAAAATCAGCTTGAACTCGGCGGCAAACAGATTGAAGTCTACACTGGCACCAACACCGAGGAAAAACAGGCCCATAAGCAGGCCCTTGAAAGGCTGCAGGTCACTTTCGATTTCATGCCTGTATTCATTCTCTGCCAGCACCACCCCTGCAACAAACGCCCCGAGCGCCGGAGACAAGCCAACCAGGTTCATGAGCAGTGCGATCGCAACGATCATCAACAGTGCCGCGGCCGTGAAGACCTCGCGCAGCCGGGACTGTGCAATAAAGCGAAAAATCGGTTTAACCACATAGCGCCCCGCAACAATGAGCGCCGCGACCGCAACGAGCGGGACAAATACCTTGATGAGAGTGCTGTCCCCACCGGCCTCGCCGGCGCTGGGGATCGAAGCGATGGCGAGCAGCGGCATCAGGCTGATGATCGGGATAACCGCAAGGTCCTGTAGAAGCAGAATGCCAAAACTTGTTTGCCCGCCGGGTGTTTTCATCAAGCCTTTTTCACCGAGGCTCTGCAGGACAATAGCGGTGGATGAAAGTGCAAAAATCAGGCCCAGTGCCAGCGCCTGGTTGAAGTTTTCAACGAGAAAATAGCTGATTAATGCCAACACGGCGGTAGATAGCACAACTTGAGTTAAGCCTGCCCCAAGGATCAGGGACCGCATACTCCACAGCAGGCTTGGCCGCAACTCCAGCCCGATCAAAAACAGCATCATCACCACACCAAATTCAGCGAAATGCAGCATTTCGGTCTGGTCGCCAACTGCGCCAATGCCGAAGGGGCCTATAAGAACACCGGCGATGAGGTAGCCTAATATCGAGCCGAGACCAAGGCGCTTGGCGATCGGAACGGATGCGACCGCTGCGATAAGATAGATAAATGCTGTAGAGAGAAAATCGCCGTGTTCCATTGGAGGTCCCTCGGTGCTGAATGGGTCTGCGCCGCAGCGCTAACGTCTAGTTATACTACGGCGCCCGGGCGCTGCCAGTTTTATTGGCGGCGATAGGCTGCATGCCGGGACGAAGCCCCGCATGCAAACCTGTCAGTTATCGTGTCATATCGAACAAGAGAACCTCACTGTCTTTTGCTGCTGTTATGCTGACCAATTCTTCCTCGCTGATTGCTGCGCCGTCGCCCGCCGCCAGCATTTCACCGCCAAGGCTGAACTCGCCTTTTACAGCCTGAACCCATAGCAGGCGGTCCTTGCCGGTTGAATATTCAACTGTTTCGCCCTCAGGCAGCAGGGTTGCGTATAGGCTGACATCCTGATGAATGGTGACGGATCCCTCACGGCCGTCAGGGCTGCCGACCAAGCGCCAAGTGCCGGTTTTTTCCTCTTCGGAATATGTTTTTTGTTCGTAGCTTGGCGCGATGCCATTCTTTTCCGGCATGATCCAGATTTGCAGGAAATGAACCCCGTCCGTGGTCGAATGGTTGTATTCGCTGTGGCGAATGCCGGTGCCCGCAGACATGCGTTGCACATCGCCGGGACGAATCACGGACCCGGTACCCAGCGTGTCCTTGTGCTCAAGTCCTCCATCGATGACGTAGGATATGATTTCCATATCGCTGTGGCCATGGGTCGGGAAACCTTCTCCCGGCTGGACCCTGTCTTCGTTAATGACGCGCAGGGGGCCAAACCCCATGAAGTCAGGATCATAGTAGCCGCCAAAGGAAAAGGTGTGATGACTGCTGAGCCAACCATGGTTGGCAACGCCGCGTTCAAAGCTTCTTCTAATGGTTATCATGGTTTTGCTCCTGAAAGGATGTTTGTCTGAGCACCATGTAATTAGTAGCAATACAAGAAACAATTATGATAAAATGAGGCATACTGTATCCAATGTCGATACAATAGGATATTCCGATGGATAAATTGCGTAGTCTCCAGGCTTTTGCCCATGTGGTCGAAGAAGGTAGTTTTGCTGCCGCGGCACGGCGAACCGGCCAAACCCGCTCGGGTATCAACAAAGCCGTGATTGCGCTTGAAGACCAACTGGGTGTGCAGCTGCTGAACCGTACAACCCGGAAGGTCAGTGTGACCCCGACCGGAGATGCCTACTATCAGCGTACCAAAGCTATTTTGCAGGACATCAGTGCTGCAGATCATGCCGTGATGGACAATGATGATGAGCCCAGGGGAACACTTCGGCTGAATGCGCCGCTGTCATTTGGCACCCTGCACCTTGGCAAGGCCCTATCGGATTTCCTCGTCAGGTTTCCCGAGCTCAGGCTGGAACTTTCTTTAAGCGACCGCTTTATCGATCCTCTTGAGGACGGGTTTGATGCAACACTGAGAATTGGACCACTCGACCAGACGCCCTCGCTTGTGGACCACCCGATCACCGAAATGAACCGCTTTCTGGTGGCCTCTCCCGACTTTGTGGACCGCCAAGGCCCCATCGCCGCGCCGGAGCAGCTGAAGGCATTGCCCTGCCTGCATTACGGATCCCTTGGCGAAGGCCATGACTGGCGACTGCGGCGGGGCGAGGAAGAAACGAGCGTACGTGTAAACGGTGTCATGTGTGCCAACAATGGTGAAACACTGCGGGAGGCGGCCATTTGCGGGTTGGGTATTACGATGCTGCCGACTTTCATTGTCGGGCCTGACCTGCAGTCAGGTCGTCTTGTCCGGGTGCTTGCTGACTATGCGCCACCCCCCATTCACCTGATGCTACTGTACCCCCCAGGCAGGCATATATCGCCGAAAATAAGACATTTGCTGGCATTCTTGTATGACCGGTTCGGCAATCGTCCTTCATGGGACCTCATTGATTGATACTGCCAAGTAAATCGTCGAAAAAGGCCGCAAAATCCTCGAAAAAGAGGGATTTTTAACGAAAAAAGTACGAATTCCGTCAAAAAAAGAACGCGAGCAGCGTCATTTCTTTGCGAACAGCACGTCCGGATTTTCATCTGGGTATTCTTCGAATTCAAATCGATTGCAGGAGATGTATGCTGGTCGAAAATTCTAGCGGGTTGGATGCCACTTTTGACTGACGACATAATTCGTACCCTGATCGTTGATGACGAGCCGCTCGCCCGTGATCTGCTTGTGCGGTTGATCGACAAGGACCCGATGCTTCAAGTCGTCGGCACGGCAGCTGACGGTGGTGAAGCGCTGACGCAAGTCACAAAGTTAAAACCGGACCTGGTTTTTCTGGACGTGCAGATGCCGGTCCTTGACGGTATCGGTGTTGCCAACCGGTTGCGGCATCGGCGGCACATGCCGCATATCGTTTTTGTCACGGCGTTTGACCAATATGCGATCAAGGCGTTTGAGTTGAACGTGCTCGACTATCTTCTGAAGCCGATTGAGAAAGAGCGGTTCTACCCAACAGTGGAGCGCGCCAGGCAGGCAATTGCACAAAAGAAGATCGTTGGGCTTGCAGAACGTATGCTGGGGCTGGTTTCCGCATACGAAAGCAATGGACCCGCCTTGCCGCGGCAAGAAAATGCGTTTCTCATCAACACCGGGCAGCGGTTGGTTTCCGTTCCGCCGGACGACATCGTCTGGGTGGAAGCCGCCAACCAGTATGTCAAAATCCACACCGAAACCGAGAGCTTCCTGATGTCTGAGAACCTTTCGCAGTTTTCAAAAAAACTGGATGAACAGGCCTTTGCAAGAGTGCACAGATCAGCCACCATCAATGTATCGAAGCTGGTGTCTGTCGCCCGCCGGGGAAGCGGTGCCCATACCCTGACACTTGCAGGCGGCCATCAGGTTATTCTTGCACGCAGCCGCTCACGCCTGCTTCCCTTCCTGCTGAAGATGACAAATCTCAACCACTCCAGGCAAGGAGCCTAGACCAATGACGGCCACACGTGACAGACAGGAATTGGACCCCTTGCTGAACCCCGCTTTGCCGCCCATGCCCGGCAAAATGCGGATTGCTCTCCTGCTCGCCTTCTGGACCGGGATTGCGATCGTCACCACGACCACGGTGTTCATCGCCTTGCGCGGCGGCACCCCCGCCCTGTGGCTCAACACCTTCAAGCCGATGATCCTCTATTATTACAGTTGGGCCGTCATGTCGGTGGTGATCTTCGCCGTGGTCTCGAGGCCGATGCCACAGCTTAAGGACAAGCTGCAAGCCACTTTGCTATGCACGTTATGTCTTGCTTTCATGGTGCTCTTTTTGCCGATCGTCGTTCACGGCGACGAATGGCGTGACTGGCTCTATGGCAGCCGTGCGCCCGGGTCGCAAATTCTCAGTGTTGCTATTTTCCTGTTCCTGCTGGTGGGCTCGCTGGCGCTCAAATATTATCGCCAGGGCATTGCCCGCGAGCGCGACCGTTTGCTTGAGGTAGAGCGCGCGTCCCGTCTGGCCGGGGAGCTAACGCAGGCCAGGCTTGATGCGCTCATCATGCAGATCAACCCGCACTTCCTCTTCAATGCGCTCAATTCCATTGGTGCGCTTATTGAGACCGAGCGCAAGGAAGATGCCTACCGGACAACGGAACTGCTTGGCGCACTGCTGCGGCAAACTCTCGAGCGGTCCGAACTGAAAACAACGAGCCTCAAGGAAGAAGTTTCCTTCATCGAAACCTATATTGAGCTGGAAGCGACCCGCTTCGGGGACCGACTGCTGTTTGAACGGACCATTGAACCAACAGCGATGACCCGGCAGGTGCCGGTTTTCCTGCTGCAGCCTCTTGTTGAAAATGCGATCAAGCATGCTGTCAGCAAAACCAATCGTCAGGTTAGAATTTCACTTTCCGTGCAGTGCGACGGTGCTGATCTTGTGCTCAGGGTAGCGGATAACGGCCCCGGCCTGCCAAGCGGCGGGTGCCCGCAGGAAGGCGTGGGGCTGAAAAACACGCGAGCCCGGCTGGCGCTTTTGTATGGTCGGGAAGACCTGCTCAGCCTCGCCGGCACACCCGGTGGCGGCACAACGGTCACTGTCCGCATACCCGGCTAGTTGCATGCTGCTGGTGTCATGCGCGTGCCATTCAGGAACTCCATGTGCTGCTCGCAAAGCACGCATGGGACTGCAAAAATCGCGTTGTCATAGTGGTGGCTAACACAGTCACAACGCGAGGACAGCAATGAAAACGATAGCCACAACAATCAGCGCGACGCTGGTGCTTGGTGCTCTGGGTGTTCAGTCAGTGCAGGGTGCAGACTATCTGTCTGCCAAATGTGAAACGGCGCTGGCGCTTAGTGCGCTGCCTTCCCATCTGCGGACACACGCCAGCGTCTATGCGCTCGGACCCGAGGGCTTCACCAAGACCGTGGACTCCGATGGACCCTTTACCTGCATCGTCGAACGAAACCACCCAAAGTCGGTTATTCCGCAGTGTGTGGATGCAGCGGGCGTGGACGTGATCCTGCCGGCGATCATGCACAAAACCAAACTTGCCATGCAGGGTATGGATCCCGCCGATATCCGCGCCGACTTTAGCGCCCGGGTAGACCGGGGTGAGTTCAAAGCACCTTCATCTTTGGGCGTTAACTATATGATGTCTTCCTATAACTACATTTATCTGCAGGGTCGTGACGTCATCGCAAATATACCGCCACACTTGATGCACTATGCGCCGAATGTGACCAACGAGGACATTAAGGCAGTCCCGAACGCGCCGCGTCTGGGGTTGCCGCATATCAATGCTCAGGGCATCCATGGCTATTTTATTTCCTTTGTTGAAGGTGCGTCAGACCCGGGCGCGGTACAGCAGGCCTGCGCCGGCGAGGTGGGCGATGTGCCGCCGGAAGTCTAGCCCGGTTTTTGCAGCGAGTTTTGGGGCGGGATAGGGCGACACTAGGGTGCTGACACTTTCCTGCTTGCAGGAAGCGCATGATTTTGCCCAAACTGATCCACAACCAACAACGCCTATGAGGGACGGGACAATGAAAAAAATAACATATGTTGCAATAGCTGCCGGTGCGACCATGGCTTTGAGCGCTACGGCGCAGGCTGAGGTTATTGAGGCGGCGCCGGACCATTATGTATTAAAGCAGGAGGCCAGCTCTGATCTGGCCCCAGCGGACATATGGGCCCGCCTGATTGACCCCGCCAGCTGGTGGCATCCGGATCACACCTACTCAGGCTCGTCTGCAAATCTCTCGCTGGATGTGGAGGCAGGCGGTCTGTGGCGCGAAGACTGGGACGGTGGATCCGTGACCCATGGCACCGTGATATTTGTAAACCCGGGTGTGCAACTCAGGCTTGACGCACCGTTTGGCCCCTTGCAGCCTATCGGCGCCAAGACAATCTGGACCATAACCATTGCGGCTGAAGGTGCGGGCTCAAAGGTGACGTTCGACGAAATCTCGCATGGTGTACCGTCCAGCAAACTGGATGAGTTGGCGCCAGCGGTTGATTTTGTGAAAACCGAGGCGATCCGGCGTTTGACCGTGTCGCAATAACCTGCCTGTCTGACCACTCAGGCTTTTAACCCTGCTACCCGCCCTTTCCCAAACGGTCTTTCCCGAAAGCATGTTTCCAACTAGAGTTGGTGTAACGGGAGAGACTTCATGCCAAAATATCTGTCTTCAATTATCATCCTCGGCCTGACGCTTGGCGGGGGAGCAGCTGTTGCAGCGCTTGACCATCACAAGAAAGGCGAGAAAACGGCGGCTCAGAAAGCAGCCGAGCAACTTGCCAATATGACCGACGCGCAGCGCAGGGCTCTGAACACAACGCCGATCACAGCAGACAGGTACCCCGCGCCGCCGTCCCCACATTACGGTCCGCAAAAAGGCTCCATTGAGTTTACGGATAGGGATCCCGGCCCCACCATTGGCGGCACCATCAGGATGAAGCCAGCGGTCGATGAAGCGGGCAGGCGCCTGAATGAAGCGGAGGCCGGTATCACGATGTATATGATCCATTGGGGGCTGGAAGTTGGCGAGCCCGGCACGCAGGATGATGCAGGCGCTGGTGATCTGGGCGGTGACTGCATGGGGTTCCGTGACACGGGTCATGTTGTTGCCATGCCGGCGGACGAGGCAGGCGATGTTTTGAGCTGGGAAATCCCCATGGGAACAAAGGTGCCCAAGGAAGCCGTCTATTTTGTCGGCCACACCCTCTATGGCCGCATTCATAACCTGGGCAAATGCACGCAGACACCGATCCATAATGTGATCGAATAGAGTTAGCTTGAAGTTACAAAACTAACCGCTTCATTCCGCCAAGAATGCGTTGATGCTGGCGGCACATTTTTTCCATGCGGGATCGCTGTGCGGAATCATATGGTTACTCGTGTCCAACACAAAAAATCGAGCATTGTCGATGCCGGCAGCGAGTTCGCGGCCTGAGTCCACCGGCACGCACATGTCGCCTCGGCTATGTATTACGAGTGTAGGCACTTTCACATCCGGCAAATATTTGCATACATCAACGTCGCCAAAGGCTTCAAACAACAGTGCTCGGTTTTCTGGCGTTGATGCGATGCGTTGAAGTTCGTTGAACCAGGATTGGTTGGCCGATGGGGCTGTCGGCATGAAAAGTGATGTGAACATTTGACGGAAAGGCAAACTGTGACGCCCCCAACCTGCTCTGACGAGTGTCACAAACGCTTCAAATACCTGTTTGTAGTTGGCGTCTTCAGCAACACGCCAACCGCGTGTATACCCCGCGAGCAACAACAGTTTTGTGACCCGGTCAGGATGCTTGGCGGCGTATGCGGCGCTGACTGTGCAGCCCTGCGCAAATCCAACGAGAGGAAATCTGTCAACGCCCAGCGAGTCAACAACTGCTTCAAGGTCCTCAAGTTGACGTTCGAAACTGTAATCTGTTGTGTTCCAATCAGAAAGCCCATTGCCGCGTGTATCATACCGGACCAGCTGGTGGTGTTGCAGTAATTCATCGTAAAGGTGCCCCCAGCACGGGCTTTGCCAATCTTGCTCCAGATGACTGAAACAGCAAGGAGACATAAGGAGGGAAGGCCCCTTACCTGCTGTCGCAAAGGCGATTTTTGTGCCGTCCGCGCTTTTGCAAAATCCAATACTCTGGGAGACGTTGTCACTTTGCCCGGAAGATGCATGGTCCTCTTGCTCCTGTACGAACCTATTGTTCAATGACGCAACGTCTGGCGCTATGAATCGGACGCCGCGCCCATGGGTTGTTTTGATAAACTTTTGCTCCCGCCCGTTGTCGCCCAGCGCCTTTCGCGCAGACTTTATCCTGCTGGACACAGCAGAATCTGACACAAAACGGCCGTCCCAGATCACCTCAACCAGTTCTTCCTTGGAAACGATACGGTCCCTATTCTCCAGAAGGTGGACAATCAGGCTGAACACTTGCGGCTCTATTGCAACGAGGTTGTTGTCCCGCAGAAGCTCCTGCTTGCTGCAATCCAGCTCAAATTCATCAAATAAATACCGCATAGCCTCGTTTCCACTTGAAAAAAGCGAGCTGAGACCATCGCCGCTGTTGCGAACAGCGGCGTCTCGACCCGGCTTGTCTTTATCATGCGGAATACGGCGCTGTATAGATTTGAGGCTGATTGAGTGTACGAGCCGGACACACCGGGTTCTCAATGGGAAATGGCGCAGCCTGCGCCGGATGAGGTGTGCGGGCTGCGCCGCTCCACAAACGGGGGAGTGCTGTGGAGCCGGGGTTCGATCTGGACCAGGGGAGGCTTGCCCTGGTCAGAGTTGATTTGGACTAGCCGTCAAACGGCAGTGCTTCCAGCTTGTCGGCAGAAACCTCTTTAATGCGTTTCCAGTTGCTGTTGGCGGCTTTGATGCGGCCTTTTGGGTTTTCGAGCCACATGGCGTGGATATCGAGAGAATTGTTGAGATACAATTTGCCGTCCACAATCTCGAAGGCTTCGGGGTCAACCTCAAGCTTTAGTCCGACGGACGCACCAAAGGCGCAAAACCCACCATACTGAGGTTCGTATTTGCGGGGGTTGGCGGCAAATGTGTCACGGTTGCTGGCGGTGGTAAAGCGGTACTCAACGCCCTTGTGGGTATAGGTGAAACGGCTTTTTCCTGCGGTGGGTGCGCCTGCATCGAAATAAGAGACGGCGTCATAGCCCTTGAGCGCCAGCTGATGATCGCTGACGTTGGTGGTGCGCACCATATCTTCGGCGCTTGCTTCGCCAACGAAGGCGACGGCAGTGGTGGCGGCCATCAGAAAAACCGCCAGTTTCTTGATCATTGAACTAAACATTTTAAGCTCCTTAGTTTTTGCCAATAATGGTTAGATAAGGTGCTTATCCTGTCGTATCTATGTGCATATCACCGGATAAATTGTCCAATCGTCCGCATATGTCAGGGTTCTTGCTCTATGCAGCGGCGCTGCCGGCGCGAGCCCCCGACCTGCGATAGTGCCCCGGGCCTGTACCAATGGTTTTTTTGAAAACCTTGCTGAAGGATGCAAGGGACTGATAGCCGACTTTTTCCGCTATCGCGTCCGTCGACAGATCGCTTTCCAGCAGATACTGGCAGGCGCGCTGCATGCGCCAGAAGGTCATATAATGTGCGGGTGTCATGTCCATCAGATCGCGAAACCGGTCGGCAAAAACGGACCGGGACAGGCCGCATTCGGATGCGAGCTGGTCAATGGTCCATGCCGCGTCCGGTTTTTCGTGGAAGCGTTTCAGCCCCCGACCGATATGCCTGTCTGCGACGGCGCGCAGAAACCCGCTTTCGTGGTTGCCTTCTGCGCTCCAGGCGCGCACGGCATGGATGAAAAGAATCTCTGACAGGCGTTTTACAATGGCCTGGCTGCCCATGGAGGTGCCGCCGCTTTCATAGTCAAGATAACGCATGGCATTTTCAAACCAGGAGAACTCCACCGCCTGCCTGCCGCGGATCAGGATATAGTCAGGCAGATCGTCGAGAAGGGGATGCCGGAAGCGCTCGTCAAATTCGAAATGGCCACACACCAGGTGGCCGCGGCTTGTGCCTTCGCCGCCGTATATAAAATGTCCTTCTCCGACATAACCACTGACTTCAAGAGCACGATCCAGACTGACAATGGGCGTATCGGGCTGGTCTGACAGTGTATGGGATGCGCCATGCGGAATGATGATCATGTCACCGGCCGATAAAAGTACGGCTTCCCGGCTGCCCTCCACGCGCACCCAGCAATCACCACCGGTCGCCAGATGAAACCGGGCGACGTTCTGGTAAGGCGGAACCTGAATGCCCCAGGGAGCATTGAACTCGGTTGCGAAATAAAGCGAGCCTCTGAATTTGAGCAGATCGAGAATATCACTCAGGACATCCATGACATTTTCTCCTTTTGCCTAATTATGTCTAATCGCCGTATGTGCGCAACTGTTGCGGACGATCTGACATAAAAGCGGGACGATCGCGAATTGTTAATCCTGTCCCAGTCTTTAGGTATGGCTGCTCAACCCGTGACAAAGAGGAACGAACATGATTGATCACATCAGTGTTGGCGTCGACGATATTGAAAGCGCCAAAAAATTCTATGACACCATACTGGAGAAGCTTGAATATTATTTGATTGCGGAAATGGATGGCCTGCTTGCCTACGGCAAAAACGGCATCCAGTTTTTGGCCATGAAACCCTATGACGGCGACAGTGCTTCAGCTGGCAACGGTATGCACGTGGCATTCAAGGCCGCGACCTCAGAGCAAGTGGATGAGTTTCACCGCGCGGCCATGCAGGCGGGAGCAATGTGCGAGGGTGCGCCCGGTGCCCGGGCCTATCCGCATGCAGAGGTTTATGCCGCCTATGTGCGGGATCCTTTTGGACACAAGCTTGAAGCGTTAACCAACGGCTTTGCCGCCTAGCCTGCAGGAGTAATGACAATGGAAACCGCACTTTATTACCTGGCACTCAGTGGTCTTTTGACCGTGCTGTTGTGGACACCTTACATCGCAGCGCGCCTGTTTGGTTGGGGACTTGGGACGTTTCTCAACAACTATCCGGAAGGATTTCCAGCCAAAACGCCGGAGCAACCCCTGTGGGCGGCGCGCGCGCAGCGGGCTCACCTTAATCTGGTTGAAACCATGCCTGCTTTCATTGCGGTGGTTGTTGCCGCCGCGCTGACACCAAAAGTGGACGCCGCCAGCGCAGCAACAATTGCAGCGTGGGCACAAATCTTTTTCTTCGCACGGATTGCGCATGCCATCGTTTATATCGCTGGTATCCCCTTCCTGCGCACACCGGTGTATCTGGTGTCCTGGCTTGCAATCCTGACTATCGGATTTCAGGCTGCGCTGGCGATTTGAGTGGAATGACCGCTTTCCAGGCCAAGAAAACCGGGGCGCTTCCGTATTGGAGGCGCCCTTTGTTAGGGTTATCCCCTAACGGGTTAAGGCGCCAAATCAGGCCTGGGACGGAGAGCGGATGAACCGCTTGAAGGGTCTTGCCACCATAGACACCGCGTATCTCACTTTGGCAGCGTGGCTCAGGCCTGCAAAAGGAACATAGCGGCCTGTTTTCAAAACTGCGTCGAAATCTCGCCAGCTGAAGGCGCCAACGATAAGCGCATCTGCTGTTCTGGCCATGGCTGTGCGGATTTCGGCTTCATATGCGTTAAAAATTGCTTCGTTGCGGCGCTCGTGATCCAGAAGTTCCAGTCTGCCAAGGTCCGTTGCAGCACTGTTGCCCGAGAAGTTGGTTTCATGTTTTCGAATGCCGGTGGTTGCGCGCCGGTCGCAGGCAAATTTTCCGGAAACAGTGCACTTTCTGACAAATTGTGCGTCAGCGGCGGGGATCCGGGAAAATCGGACATCGATGCCGCCTACGCGGTCATACAGGGACTTCCGAAACATTGAACTGGATGGAAAAATGGGATTTTGGTTCAAGACGGAAACAAAGATATTGCGATCGAAGCAAATAAGACTTTCGCTGTCTGCGTCTTCGAATTCCGGCCACCATTTGTGTGACATGGCGCTGAATTTATCAGCATGTTTAGCCGTTGAGCCAAATTCATAAAAGCTGGAGAACAGATAGTCGTGGTCCGGATAGCGGACTGACAAGTCGGCCAGCCTTTCAATGTGATCCGATTGCCAGATATCATCGCTGTCGATCAGAGCGATCCATTCGTTGCTGGCAAGCCTGATGCCTGTGCTGCGCGCACCTTCAACACCGCTGTTTTCGATCCTATGGTACCGAATGCGGGCATCGTTTCTTCTCTCTATGACGCCTTTTGTGTCGTCCGCGGAACCGTCATCGACGACAATTATTTCGTCAACAGCGCGGGTCTGTGACGCGACGCTGTCCAGCGTTTCACCGATCAGATCGGCGCGATTATAGCTTGGAATGACGACAGATATTTTCATGACTGTCCAATGTTTGCCAAACAGGTTTCGACATATCTAGATTTGCAAAATATCCCAAGGTTCAATCTAATAGCAAAATCTCGCTTTCAGCTTCCCGTTATTGAAAAACGAAGGTTGATCAGCCCCTTCTTAAACATCAAGATTGGCGACAGACAACGCATTGTCCTGAATGAAATTCCGGCGTTCTTCAACCACGTCCCCCATCAGCTTGGAGAAAATTTCGTCAGCTGTGTCCGCTTCGGTGACCTTCACCTGCAACAGGGAGCGCACTTCGGGATCGAGGGTGGTTTCCCACAACTGGTCTGGGTTCATTTCACCGAGGCCCTTATAGCGCTGGGTTGACAGGCCCTTGCGGCCAAACGAGAGCAGCAGCGCCAGCATCTCAAGCGGCGTGCCGACAGAATGGCTTTCTTCCTTGCGCGTGACGGTTGCGGGTTTTGCAAACAGACTACGCACTTCGCCCATACGCTGATGAAGTTTCCTCGCTTCCTGGCTTTCAATCAGGTGCGCGTCCACCCGGTGCATGTCGATGACGCCCCGAACTTCCTGTGAAAAGCTATAGCCGCCATCCTCAGTGATATCACCGGACCAACCGGCTGATTCCTGGCTGTCGGCCAGATCGTTCATATGCGCTGCAACTTTTTCGGCGATGGCGCGCCGTGCATTGTCGTCGCTGCAGAGGGCAACGTCCAGGCCGCCAAACAAACCCAACATCTCAATGAGGGGCTTGTTGTAGCGGGTGGGCATGGTGCCGATCAGTGACTTGATAGCACGTGCATCTTCCGCCAGGTGTTTGATCGCTTCGCCAGCATGCTGTGCGCCGGTGCCGTCTGTGACCACCACTTCTGTGGTGCCCATGTCCAGCAGATAGTCGTCCAGCGCCTTGTCATCCTTCAAATACACTTCTGACTTGCCGCGTCCCACCTTATAGAGAGGAGGCTGCGCGATATAGAGATGGCCTGCTTCAACAATCTCAGGCATTTGACGGTAGAAGAAGGTCAGCAGAAGCGTGCGGATGTGCGCACCATCCACGTCCGCATCAGTCATGATGATGATCTTGTGGTAGCGCAGCTTTTCCATGTTGAAGTCTTCGCGCCCAATGCCGGTGCCCAGCGCCGTAATCAGCGTGCCGATTTCGTTAGAGGCGAGCATGCGGTCGAAACGGGCCCGTTCCACGTTCAGGATTTTACCCCGGAGCGGCAGAATGGCCTGATTTTTCCGGTTACGGCCCTGTTTGGCAGAACCGCCGGCGCTGTCGCCCTCCACGATAAACAATTCTGAAAGCGCGGGGTCGCGTTCCTGGCAATCAGCAAGCTTGCCGGGCAGGGAGGCGATATCTAGCGCGCCCTTGCGACGTGTAAGCTCGCGCGCTTTACGCGCGGCCTCGCGGGCTGTCGCTGCGTCGACAATCTTCTGGACGATATTCCTGGCTTCCGCAGGGTGCTCCCCAAACCATTCAGCCAGTTTTTCATTCACAAGCCCTTCGACAGCGGGTCTCACCTCCGAAGACACCAGCTTGTCCTTGGTTTGGCTCGAGAACTTCGGGTCAGGCACCTTAACGGACAATACCGCTGTCAGCCCCTCGCGGCTGTCATCCCCTGAAAGGGAAACCTTCGCTTTTTTGGCCAGGCCGCTTTCATTGACGTACGTGTTGATTGAGCGTGTGAGTGATGCACGAAATGCCGCCAGGTGGGTGCCGCCATCCCGCTGCGGGATGTTGTTGGTGAAACAGTGCACATTCTCGTGGTAGCTGTCATTCCATTGCAGCGACAGCTCCGTTGTGATGCCATCATGCTCACCAGTGATCGTGATTGGATCCCCGATCAGGCTTGTTTTGTTGCGGTCCAGATATTTCACGAACTCGGTGATGCCGCCCTCATAATAGAGGTCAACATCCTGCACATCGGCGTGGCGCATGTCCTTTAGCATAATATGCACGCCGGAGTTCAGGAACGCGAGTTCCCGGTAGCGATGCACCAGTTTCTCGAAGTCGAATTCGATGAATTTGAAGGTTTTCAGGGATGGCAGAAAGGTTACTTCAGTGCCTTTTTTGTCGCCTGCATCACCAACAACCTCGAGATCCTTGAGGGGCTCGCCGCCTTCGAAGCGCATGAAGTGTTCTTTGCCGTCGCGCCAGATCCTGAGCTCCAGCCAGTCGGACAGCGCATTGACAACGGATACCCCCACGCCGTGCAGTCCACCCGAGACTTTGTAGCTGTTCTGGTCAAACTTACCACCGGCGTGCAGCTGGGTCATGATCACCTGCGCTGCGGACACACCTTCTTCTTCATGAATGTCGGTTGGAATACCGCGGCCATTGTCGGTAACTGAACAGCTGCCATCGGGGTTCAGTGTCATCGTCACCAGATCACAGTGGCCAGCCAGCGCCTCATCAATTGCGTTGTCGGAAACCTCAAACACCATATGATGCAGGCCTGATCCATCCTCGGTGTCACCGATGTACATGCCCGGCCGCTTGCGAACCGCATCAAGGCCCTTCAGGACTTTGATCGAGTCTGCGCCATATTCGTTTTCATCGAGCATTTCTGTTTCGTCGCTCATGGTGTTGTTCCCTGCTGATCCAACTCTAGACGGCACACGGCTGGATCACGCCGTCTGCCACTTCAAAAAATTCTGCTTTGCCTATCAGGGCCTTAAAAAGACTTCGGTCCGTGCCGGTCAGCCAGCACTGGCTGCCGAGGCTCGCAAGTTCGTCGAAAAGTGCAGCTCGCCGATGCGTGTCCAGATGTGCTGCGACTTCGTCCATCAACATCAGCGGCGCCTGTCCCTTGAGGGCAATCTGGAGGCGCGCATTTGCCAATATGAGGCCAATCAGCAACGCTTTCTGCTCTCCGGTTGAGCATAGGTCGGCGCGCATGTTTTTTCCGGCGTGCGTGACGATAAAATCGGTTTTGTGGACGCCTGCAAGTGTGCGGCCCGCGCGCGCATCCTGCTGGCGCTCCCGCGCAAGCAAATCCCGGTAAGCGGTTTCAGTGTCCACAGGCTGCTCACCTTCGCCGAGGCGCGCCTCTATCCAACCGTCAAGGGCGAGTAGCGCCTTTGGAAACGAGCCTTCGGGTGTCGCTTCGATCTGCCCAGCTATCTGGCCGGCAAATTCAAGGCGTGCAACCGCAACTGCAACCGCGTGCTCCGCCATGCGGGCTTCAAGCGCCGTCAGCCAGGCACCATCGGCAGATGTGCCTTGATCCGAAAGAAGACGGTTTCTGTCCCGCATTGTGCGCTCAAACGCGCTCACTTGCCGACTGTGGTCCGGGAAAAGCCCCAGCACCAAACGGTCAAGGAACCTGCGCCTCGACGACGGGCCTTCAATGAACAGCCGGTCCATTTGGGGTGTGAGCCAGCTGATTGACCAGCGGTCGCCCAAAGCGCTTGTGTTTGAGGCTTGTTCACCATCAATTCTGACAATGCGGCGTTGAATGGTTTTGGTCTGTTCTGCGCCTGTGTCATTGGCGGCGCGCGCAGGGTCTTGCCCCGTTCCCACCTTGACCTGTTCAGACAATTCACCGTCCTTCAGGTCAAGATGCATTGCAACAGACCAGGGGCCACCACCTGCCCGCCCGACATCGGCAAGGCTTGCTCCCCTGAGCCCACGGCCCGGGGCTGCATAACTGACCGCCTCGAGTACATTGGTTTTGCCCGCGCCATTGTCGCCCGTCAACACAACCATCGGGTGGCTTCCAGCCAGCTCAAGCCGGCTTTCACGATATGAACGGAAATCTGTCATCATCAAGCGAGAGATAAAAACCTTTTCGTAGGTATCTGATCTGTCGTCACCCATCGGCTGGTTACCCGCCATGCTGGTTGACTGAGGAGCATCCGTCATCCGGCAGGGCTTTCTAGATTGGCGTTGAGCAGAACCGATAGACCCACCCTGTCCAGCGCGGCAAAGCCTGACACCAATGCGTTTAGGGTATGTGAGCGTCGGTCCAAAAGCCCTCTACACGCGCATGGGCATCAGCACATACAGCGCGCCTTCGTCCATCAGGTCTTTCAGCACTGTCGGCGCCGACGGGTCAGCAAGCATAACCTGCACCATGTCGCCTTCGATCTGGGCCAGTATGTCCATTAGGTAGCGGCTGTTGAAGCCAATCTCCAGTTCGTCCGAACTGTAGGCGGCAGCCAATTCCTCGCGGGCTGTGCCACTGTCCGGGCTGTTGACTGACAGCTTGAGTGTATCTTCCGCGAGCGACAGTTTTACTGACCGTGTTTTGTCCGAACTGATGGTGGAAACCCGGTCCACCGCCTGAGAAAAGAGACGGCAGTCAATCTCCAGCATCTTGTCGTTACCCTGCGGGATGACCCGGCTGTAGTCAGGGAATGTGCCGTCAATCAGCTTGGATGTGACAACTGTGCTGTCAAAGCTGAAACGCATTTTCGTATCTGACAGGGCAACAACAACGTCCCCTTCATATTCGTCGATCAGTTTTCTGACCTCGGCGACGGTTTTGCGCGGCACAATGATGCCCGGCATGCCGGTCGCACCCTCTGGCACTTCCTGCTCGACCTGCGCAAGCCGGTGCCCGTCTGTTGCGACAGCGCGCAGTGTGGCGCCCGCATCGCTGTTTGCTACATGCAAATAAATACCATTCAGATAGTAACGGGTTTCTTCCGTGGAGATCGCGAACCTGGCTTTGTCGATCAAACGCTTGAGTTCTTCCGCCGCGATCGCGAACCGGTGCGGCAGATCGCTTTCGCTCATGGTGGGGAAGTCTTCTTTGTCGAGACAGGCGAGCGTAAAGCGTGAACGCCCGGCTTTTACAACGAGGCGATCGCCATCTTCGAGTGTCAACTCAACCTCGGCGCCGTCCGGAAGCTTCCGCGCGATGTCAAACAGGGTGTGCGCGGGCACTGTTGTTGCACCGGGCTGCGCTACAGCAGCTCCGGTCTTTTCCACGATCGAAATGTCGAGATCGGTGGCGGTCATGGCGACGCCTTCCCCATCCGCTTCGATCATGACATTTGACAGGATTGGAATCGTGTTCCGTCGTTCAACGACGGATTGCACGTGGCCCAGGGTTTTCAGGAGGGAATTCCGCTCAATCGTGAATTTCATGAAAAAATCTTCTTGTCTGACTGCATTAATCGGCTGCCTTTCAGATAGCGCCGCAGTGCCCGGCTTCGTCTCCCCCGAGACACACCGGAATAGGTGAAAAACCAGCCTATCGGCACCCCCATACAAGGCCTTTTGCAACAATAGCGGTTTTGGGGGTAAAACCAAACGAAAAAGCGCCAAAAATGACGCTTTTTTTTCAAGCTGGAATCACTGGTTTTCTGCCGAGTCGCATACGCAGGAAATCGGGGCTTTCAAATGTCAGCCTGCAGGGGGCAGATGCCCCCGGGTCAGCCGGCAAGAAGGCGGGTCAAACGGGTGATATCCTCGTCAAGCTGACTGTCCGATTTAACCAGGTCTTCGATCTTTCTCACCGCGTGCATGACGGTGGTATGATCGCGACCTCCGAAGCGGCGCCCGATTTCCGGCAGGCTGCGGGCCGTCAACTGCTTGGAGAGATACATGGCGACCTGACGGGGGCGTGCGATCATGCGCGACCGCCGCTGCGACAGCATCTCCGCGAGCCGCAAATTGTAATATTCAGCAACGCTGCGCTGGATTTCATCAATCGTTACCTTTCTGTCATTGGCACGAATGAGGTCCTGCAGCACGTCCCGGGTCATTTCCATTGTGATGGGGCGGCCAACAAGGGTTGCGTAGGCCATCACTCTGTTGAGGGCCCCTTCAAGTTCCCGCACGTTCGAGATGATGCGCTTGGCAAGGAACTCCAGCACTTCAACCGGCACCTCCACGCCTGGCACTTGTTCTGCCTTGGACTGCAGAATGCCGAGCCTGAGCTCATAGTCGGTTGGGTGAATGTCCGCAACCAGACCCCACCCCAGCCTTGAGACAATACGCTCTTCGATGCCTTCGAGGTCGGTGGGAGAGCGATCTGCCGTAATCACCAACTGGCAGCGGTTGTCGATCAGAGCATTGAATGTGTGGAAGAACTCTTCCTGGGTGCTGTCTTTGTTGGCGATGAACTGAACGTCGTCCACCATCAGCAGGTCCGCAGCACGAAATCTTTGTTTGAAAGCGTGAGTGTCTTTGTATCGGATGGCCGAGATGAACTCGAACATGAATTTTTCTGCCGATACATAGGCAACTTTTTTCTCCGGGGCACGTCGTTTCACTTCCCAGGCGATGGCGTGCATCAGGTGGGTTTTGCCGAGGCCCACGCCGCCGTGCAGAAACAATGGATTGAAGGCGACTTCATCACTTTCGGCAATTCGTTTTGCCGCTGCGTAAGCAAGCTCGTTTGACTTGCCGACAACAAAGCTGTCGAACGTGTATTTCGGATCAAGCGCTGCCTGTTGGCCGAAACCACCGTTTGCATCCGCCGGCGCTTCAGCCGCGGCAGCGCGCGCCACAGGCTGGCTCGGCGTAGCCGGTACAGCACCTTTGGCAGCCAGGCGAATGCTCAGGCTTTTTACGCGTTTGTCTTCGGCATGGAAAAAGTCCATCAGACGAGAACCGTAATTGCGCTGGATCCAGTCCCGCACAAATTTTGTTGGCGCTGTCAACTCAACCGTGCCACCGTCCAGCCCATTGTACCCAAGTTGCCCCAGCCAGGTCGAATAGGCCTGTTGCCCGAATTCCTTTTTGAATTTGCTGCAGACGCGCGCCCACGGCGAGTCCACATCCTGACTGACACTGGCTGCAATCCCCCCGGTTGCCCCCATTTCTTCATTCTCCCCTTCCGACATCGGAACTTATTCTCCTTGTCGTGCTGCGGCACCTGACGTGCCCGCACGTATTATTCCGATTGGATCGCTTGCGAGCCCTGCCCTGAAGGGCATGCAAGCGGTCACGCGTTTCCTGTATGATGGCACACACAAAAGACCCCTGCTGGCGCAATAAGGCGCCAATCCTGTTTTTGTTATGGCCAAAGTCGGTGGCGGCATCCCCCGCACGCACCCGTGCACAAAATACCTGCGGACAGTTCCCAAAATTGGGAGATTGGTTGCCCACCAGACCCACCGAGGTCAGAGGGGTAGATTACATAGGCCGCCATAGCCCAGCAACCGAATCTATCACTTGACAGAAAGTTCAGGAATCACCCTATGGCGTGAATCATAGCGGGACACAATATGTGGTTTTGACCTGAGGAGGCACAAGATATGTGCTCTTTTTGTTCCCATAATCATCAGGCACAAAAAAGGCCGCTTCCAGTTGAAGCAGCCTTTCAATCGATAACAGGGGCCAAAATGCCCTGCGAATCGGAGCGGCGTTAAGCGATCGCTTTAACGCGTTTTGCCAGACGAGATACTTTGCGTGAAGCAGTTTTCTTGTGCATCACACCTTTGGTCACGCCGCGCATGATTTCGGGCTGAGCGGACTTCAATGCATCTGCAGCAGTTGCCTGATCACCGGATTCGATTGCTTCCTCAACCTTGCGGATGAATGTCCGGATACGGCTCACGCGTGATTTGTTGATCACGGCGCGGCGGTCATTGCTGCGAATACGTTTTTTGGCCTGTAGTGAGTTTGCCATTTTTCTACCTTTGTTTGGCTCTCTGCGGCTGCTTGTTTTCTTTCAGGCGCCGCGGTGCCATTTCACTTTACAACCGGCCTCAAGCTTGCGCCGAAGCCGTAAATCAATTCGAGGACGGCTCTATATACGCACCGGACGGCCGCGTCAATAGCCAAACGTGCCTTTTCACAAGCCGCTGTCGGGCGTTAGCGGTTCTTGAACTGGGGCTGCCGTTTTTCAATGAAAGCGTTCATGCCCTCTTTCTGGTCTTCTGTCGCAAACAGGGAATGGAACAACCGTCGCTCGAACAGCAGTCCCTGCTGAAGGGTCGTTTCAAGCGCAGCGTTGGTTGCCTCTTTGGCAAGTGCTACAGAGGGCGAGGACAATTCCGCGATAGTTGTCGCGACTTCCATCACCGTTTCCAGCAAATCCTCCGTTGGGGCAACGCGGCTCACGAGGCCTGCCCGCTCTGCCTCTGCGGCGTCCATCATCCGGCCCGTGAGCATCATGTCCATGGCCTTGGACTTTCCAACGAGACGGGTCAATCGCTGCGAACCACCAATGCCGGGGATAACCCCGAGCTTGATTTCGGGCTGCCCGAATTTTGCGTTTTCACCGGCAATGATAAAATCGCAGGCCATGGCTATTTCACAGCCGCCTCCGAGCGCATAACCGGCAACAGCAGCGATCACAGGTTTGCGGACGCTGGCAAAAACCTGGTTGATTCGCCCGAAAAGGTCATCCGAGAGAACATCCGCAAAATCCTTGCCGGACATCTCTTTAATGTCCGCTCCAGCCGCAAAGGCTTTTTCGCTGCCCGTCACAACAATTGCGCCAATGTCATTATCGGCTTCCAGCGAGAGCAGGGCTTCGCCCAATTCCTCTAGAAGTTTGCTGTTGAGCGCGTTTAGCGCATCTGGCCGATTGAAGGTGATCAGCCCAACACCTTCCTGATGGTCAAGGAGGATGGTTTCAAAGCTCATTCGCTTGCCCTGTTGTTGCCCAAGAAGACCCTGAGTCCTAATGCTGTGTGGACGATTTGAAAAGGAAATAATGGCGCGGTCCGGCGAAGCCGCAACATCTGGTCATTGTCTCGGCTCAAGCCGCAATATAAAGGTGACAGCCTCGCCCCCGGTGTTTGTGGGAGTAAGCTGGACTATATTGGTATCGCGCAGGCAACTGAGCTGGCGTGCAGTTTTTGTACATGTCCATCCAAGCCCCGAGAGCGCCGTGCCGTATTCACTTAGTACGGTCGATGCAGGTGCCGAGAATTGGATACTGACTTCAGCAACTGTGCCGCTGGCTGTGTCAAACACCATGGGTTCGCCCAGAACAACTTCAATAATATCGAGATACGGCACATCCGGAAAACCGTCGATAAAACGATCCTGAGCAACTGCAACATGCGCCAGTCCCAAAGCGACCAACGCCAGCACCGGGTAGCGAATCAGCCGTTTCCAATTCTCGGGCATGTTGGAATGATTCATGGGCATATATGCTTTATGTCTGGCAACTGGGGCAAAAAAACGTCGACCTGTTGGATTGAACGATCCGTTCCATCCTAGCCTGACAGCCATCACCAAGACAAGGCTCCCCCTCGCGGCCGTATGCCTTGAAACTATGCTGGAAATATCCGAGTTCTCCTGAAACCTGAGCATAGTCCTTGAGGGTAGAACCCCCGGCGGCGATGGCTTCATTCAGGACATCGCGGATCAAAGGGACCAGGATTTCGACTTCCTGTCGCGTCACGTGGTCCGAGCGTCTGGCAGGATGAATACCCGCGCGCCACAAAGCTTCACATACGTATATGTTGCCTAGCCCCGCGACGACTTTTTGATCAAGCAAAGTGGATTTGATTGGTGATTTGCGCTTTTGCAGGGCTGTCCAAAGGTGGTCAGTGTTAAAGGCATTGCCCAGCGCTTCAGGCCCGATGTCTTTTATAAGGGGGTGGTCCTGCACACTCGCCTGATCGGAAAAGACGATCAGGCCAAAACGTCTTGTGTCATTATATATAACAAGATCACCCTGCTCGGTCCGTAGGGTTACATGGTCATGTTTGGCCCGCTCGGGCTGGTCGGTCCCGGCGCCGTGGATGCTGACGCGTCCGGACATGCCGAGGTGCAGAATGGCCACGAGCCCGTCTTCGCATTCGATCAATATATATTTGGACCGCCGGGACAACTGTGTCACACGGTTACCGTTCAGGCGTTTTTCAAAATCCTTTGGCAGATCGACGCGCAGTTTCGGGACATAAGCGCGCACAGTGTCGAGTCGCGCCCCTTCAAGCACCGGCTTAAGCCCGCGCATTACTGTTTCAACCTCAGGAAGTTCGGGCATTTTGTCGCGCTTTTCCTAGTTGTTTCAATGATCTCTGGCGCAGTCGGTTCCTGTTCGCTATGGTCCGCGCAATCAGGAGGGACCATCGTTAAGCTGGTCACAGACAAGAGACAAGACGGAAATGTCGGCAAGCAACAAGAAAACGCCGGATGCTGTGGGCGGTCAGACCGGGGGTGAAACCACCCATTTTGGTTTTCGGACCGTAAAGGAAGCAGACAAGGCAAGTCTGGTTAAGGGTGTCTTCAACTCGGTTGCGGACCAGTATGACATTATGAATGATGTCATGAGTGTCGGCGTTCACCGTGTCTGGAAAAACTCACTCATAAACACCGTCAACCCGCGTCCGGGCATGGCCCTGCTTGATGTCGCGGGTGGTACTGGTGATATCGCTTTCCGCTTTCTGGATGCTGCGCCCAAAACCTCTGTGACAGTATGTGACATAAATGCGGAAATGCTGCGGGTTGGTGAGACAAGGGCAGAGAAAAAAGGCTATGCGGACCGCTGCAGCTTCATTTGCGGCGATGCCATGAAGCTGCCGTTTCCGGACCGGTCCATGGACGCCTATACAATCGCTTTTGGCATTCGTAACGTAACCCGCATCGAAGAAGCACTCACGGAAGCCTACCGGGTACTCCGGCCCGGTGCACGATTTCACTGTCTGGAATTCAGCCCGGCCGTCGTGCCCGTGCTGCAGGACGCCTACGACAACTACAGCTTCAAGGTTATCCCGGCGATGGGGCAGATGGTGGCACAGGACCGGGACAGTTATCAGTATCTGGTTGAAAGCATCCGCAAGTTCCCGAAACCGGAAAAGTTTGATGCCATGATCAAGGCTGCCGGATTCAGCCGGACGGGCTGGCGCAGCATGTCGGCAGGTGTCGTTGCTATCCACAGCGGAACCCGGATCTAGAGCCTGGACATGCCTGCATTGCGTCATTTCCTACAGCTTTTTCTGTTAGCAGCATACTTCCGGCGTTTTGGCGCTATTCGGGCGCTGACGAGAATTGAGCTGGTGCCGGTGTGGGCGCCTCGCCTTTTGCGATTCCTCACCTTTTATATACCGCGGCGACGGAAGTTGCCCGAAGCAGATGGTGAGAGACTGGCAATGGCACTGGCCGCGATGGGCCCCGCGTACATCAAGCTTGGCCAAACGCTGGCGACACGCCCTGACCTTGTCGGGCGCCCCATCGCCGAGGGATTGGCGACCCTGCAGGATCGGCTGCCGCCATTCGCCTTCGAAAAAGCCAAAGCAACTGTCGAGGAGCAGCTCGGGCATACACTTTCCGAACTCTTCGACACTTTTGAAGAAACGCCGGTTGCTGCGGCCTCGATCGCACAGGTGCATAAAGCGGTTCTCAAGGATGGCAGGGCAGTGGCCGTAAAGGTTTTGCGACCTGATATAGAAAGCCGGTTTACGCGCGATCTTGCTCTTTTTGAATGGTTGGCTGGTCTGGGAGAGCGCCATAGCGTCGAGGGCCGCCGCTTGCGGCTTCTTCAGGTTGTGGCAAAAATCCGGGAAACTGTCCTCGCCGAAATGGATTTGCGGCTTGAAGCTGCAGCTGCCGCAGAACTCGCCGACAATATGCACGGCGAGCCGGGTTACCGCTTGCCAACAATAGAATGGGAGATGACCGCAAGGCGTGTCATGACCCTGGAATGGGTTGACGGCATCCGTGTTGCTGACCGCGATGCCCTTGAAGCCGCTGGTCATGATCTTGAGGCCTTGGGCGCACGCGTGGTGCAGGTGTTCCTCAAACAGGCGCTCAGGGACGGGTTTTTCCATGCGGATTTGCATCAGGGCAACCTGATTGTAGAGAGTGATGGTACGATCTGTGCCATTGATTTTGGTATCATGGGCCGTCTCACCAAGCTGGAGCGGCGTTTCCTGGCGGAAATCCTGTATGGTTTTATCAGACGGGACTATGACCGGGTCGCAGACGTGCATTTTGATGCAGGCTATGTGTCTCGCCGCGAAAGCCATGAGGAGTTTGCGCAGGCCATGCGGGCGATCGCGGACCCGATCATGGATTTGCCCGTCGAGGAAATATCCGCTGGCAAGCTTTTGACCCAGCTTTTTGCGACCACGGAACGCTTCAATATGCAGACTCAGCCACAGCTTCTTCTGTTGCAGCGCACGATGGTGATGGCAGAAGGCATGGCGTTGCACCTCCATCCAAAATCGAACATGTGGAACATATCGGAGCCTGTCATAGAAGAGTGGGTGCGTTCAAACCTGTCACCCGAGGTGCAACTCGCTGATGCGATCAACCAGTTGCCAAGGCTCATCGAGCGGCTGCCCTCCCGGATCGAACGCTGGCTCGCCGAGGAAGACGCACCAGCGCCAGATATGCCTTCTTTCAATGAAGCAACCCACCAGAGAAACGGTCGTTTGTGGCCTTTTGCTTTTGGCCTCCTTGTGGGGGCTCTCCTGCTTAAAATCCTGACCTACTAGCGCCCTGTTCTGCGCCTCCCGCTTGCCAAAAACCTACTGATCCGCGACACTGTCGCACGATTGTTCGGCGTATCGGGTCAACAACTGGGGAGATGGATCATGGAAAAACTTGATCCTTATGTGGCGCTTGCGGGACGTATTCTGCTGGCGCTTTTGTTTATTGGAGCAGGTATTAACAAAATTGGAGCGGGCGCTGAAGCCATGGTGCCTTATATGGAATCCAAAGGGGTTCCGGGCATTTTGTTCTGGCCGACGGCACTTTTTGAAGTCGTGGGTGGGCTCGCAATCCTTGCAGGGTTCCAAACACGCATCTTTGCGTTTTTGCTTGCGGGATTTTGTCTGATGACAGCCGTCATTTTCCATATGGACTTCAGTCAACAAATCGAATCGGTGCTGTTTATGAAAAATATCGCCATAGGCGGCGGTTTCCTGATTCTGGCCCGTTTTGGCGCAGGGGAGTTCAGCGTCGACAACCGTGCCTCTGGTTAACACGCAGCCTGGCAAAAACACCTCTCGCCTCAGTCACATCGGCGAGAGGATGTTTGCAGGCAGGGCCAAAGCCCCCTATATGTCTGAGACATATTTTGGTGAGGCTTTTTGCAGATGCTTGATGGCAAACGCATTCTACTGATTATTGGCGGCGGTGTTGCTGCCTACAAGTCACTTGATCTGGCGCGCCGCCTGATGGAACGCGGCGCCAGTGTGCGCGGCGTGCTCACGCCTGCGGGCCAACAGTTTATCACCCCGATGAGTGTGGCGAGCCTGACGGGCGACGAATGTTACACAGAGCTTTTTTCCCTGAAGGATGAAGCCGAGATGGGGCACATTCGCCTCTCGCGCGAGGCTGACCTTGTGGTTGTGTCGCCCGCCACAGCCGATTTGATGGCCAAGATGGCCAACGGTCTCGCCAACGATCTGGCAAGCACCATTCTGCTTGCAACCGACAAACAGGTGATGATCGCACCGGCGATGAACGCAGAAATGTGGGCACACAAGGCGACACAGCGCAACCTTGAAACCCTCAGGCGTGATGGAATCCTTATGGTCGGCCCCGGTGACGGCATGCTGGCCTGCGGTGAGGTGGGCCCAGGCAGGCTCGCTGAAGTACCGGACATGGTTGAAGCGATTGAAGGCTTTTTTGCAGGTGGCAACCGCCCGCTGGCGGGTAAAAAAATAGTGCTTACAGCCGGCCCGACCCACGAGCCAATCGATCCGGTGCGCTACATCGCCAACCGGTCATCCGGCAAGCAGGGGTTCGCGCTTGCGGGTGCGCTCGTGGATCTTGGCGCAGATGTGACATTGGTAGCAGGCCCGGTGACGCAGGAGACACCGGCAGGAGTTGTGCGGGTGGATGTGGAAACCGCGCTGGAGATGGATGCGGCGGTCAAGGCAGCGTTGCCGGCTGATGCGGCCGTGTGTGTGGCGGCGGTTGCGGACTGGCGCATGAAAGCGGGTTCGAACGGCGAAAAACTCAAGAAGTCCAAGGACGGGGTTCCGGCTCTGGACCTGTGCGAAAACCCGGACATTCTCAAAAGCCTTTCAGGCATGAAAAAGGGGCGTCCTGCGCTTGTTGTGGGTTTTGCAGCTGAGACCGAGAAAGTGGTAGAGCACGCCACGGCCAAGCGTGCGCGCAAGGGCTGCGACATGATTGTTGCCAACGATGTATCGCATGAGACCGGCATCATGGGCGGCGACAGCAATCAGGTGCATGTAATTTCCGATACAGGCGTTGAAAGCTGGCCGTCGATGCGCAAGGATGAGGTTGCGCAGGCGCTCGCCAAAACCATCGCGGACGCGCTGACCCAATAATTTTATCAATTCAGAAAGATTGTCTATGTCGACTGTTTCGATCAACGTCACCGTTCTCGAGCATGGGCAGGGCTTGCCCCTGCCGAAGTATGAAACCGCGCAGAGCGCAGGTATGGACCTTTATGCAGCACTCGGTGAAGGAGAGGCCGTGACGTTGGGTGCACTGGAGCGTGCCATGATCCCTACTGGGCTCGCGATGGCGTTGCCGGCCGGATATGAAGCGCAGGTGCGCCCGCGGTCGGGGCTTGCCGCCAAAAACGGCGTGTCAGTCCTCAATACGCCCGGCACCATTGATGCTGACTATCGGGGTGAAGTGAAAGTCATCCTCGTGAACCTGTCGAACGAGCCCTTCACCATTGAGCGCGGCATGCGTGTGGCGCAGATGATCATTGCGCCTGTGACGCAAGGCGATTGGGTTGAGGTCGAAAGCCTTGACGAGACGGCGCGCGGCGCTGGCGGGTTTGGCTCCACGGGGGTGAAGTAGCAATCCCTCTTTGTTGAAGTTAAGCTTGCCGCCCACCACGTATAAAGTATCAAAAATTACAATATGCGAGGATGAGCAATGGCCCGTTATGAATGCGCAAAATGCGGTAATGACCGTTTTGAAAGAGACGAGATTAGGACAACCGGCTCGACATTCAGTAAGTTCTTCAATATCCAGAACCGCAGGTTTACAGCTGTAAGCTGCACGCGCTGCCACTACACTGAATTGTACAAAGGCGATACAAGCACGCTTGGTAATATTGTCGATTTCTTTGGAAACTAGATGGTAACCGGTGAAAAGACATGAAGAAACCATTTGCAATCTGGGTTGTCCTGGCTGCAACCCTCACCTTTTCCGTTGGCGCGCTACAAGATGAAGTGTCTGCACCCGCGGAAGCTCTGACGGGCAAGGTGCGCAGCTTTTTGAAAAAAGAAATGCGGCTGCTCGCCGAAGGCGGCCGCGCCATTGAAGGTGCGCTTGCCGCTGGTAAGAGTGAACGGGTCGCTGTTGAAGCCGAGAAAATGCACGAAACCTTTGTTCACAAGGAAGAAGTAACAACCTTCGATTTGCGTATATTGCAGGCTGAGCTAGGCGAAGAGTTTGTCATGCAGGACAATGCGTTTCACGCGCTTGCCCGTGAACTTGAGGCGCACGCTCAAAAAAATGATCTCATCGAACAGCAACGGGTTTTTGACGCGATGCTCAGGCAATGTGTGGCTTGCCACAAAACCTATGCGCCTGAAGCGCCAGTGCTTGAGTAAGAGAGACTATGGATTTCACCGACAAACAGCTTGAGCGTTACGCCCGCCATATCATCCTGAGGGATGTGGGCGGAGCCGGGCAAATGGCGCTTCTGAAAGCCCGGGTGTTGGTGGTCGGCGCAGGCGGGCTGGGCTCTCCTGTCTTGTCTTATCTGGCTGCAGCCGGGGTCGGTACCCTTGGTATCGTGGATGATGACGTGGTCGATTTGTCGAACCTGCAGCGCCAGATCATCCATGCTACGGGTGACATCGGTATGGCAAAAGCCGACAGCGCCAACGCGAAAATCTCGGGCCTCAACCCGGATGTTTCTGTGGTGCTGCATAAAGAACGGATGACGGCTGACAATGCAGCAGACATCATTGCCGACTATGACATTGTTGCGGACGGTACCGATAACTTCAAAACCCGCCACATCGTGAACGACACCTGTGTGGCGCTGGGAAAAACACTGGTCTCGGCGGCGCTCGGCCCGTTTGAAGGGCAGGTGGCAACCTTCAAACCACATGCAGGCGAAGGCTTGCCTTGTTATCGCTGTTTCCTGCCTGATGAGCCACCGGAAGACATGCAGCGCACCTGCTCTGACCTCGGCATCCTTGGTGCTGTTGCCGGTGTCGTAGGCACGCTGCAGGCGACCGAGATTTTGAAAGAGATTTTGAGCATAGGCGATAGCCTGGCGGGCAAGATGCTGTTTTATGACGCGCTTTTTGCGTCGACGCGCACCATAAAGTTGCCGCAGGACCCCAAGTGCCCGGTATGTGCGCTCAAAAAAGCAACAGGAGCCCAGGATGGCTAAAGCCGATCGTCGCCCCATGACCTTGCTTGTGATGTCTGCCGAGGCCGAACGTTTGCACATGGCGCTGATGGTTGGGGCCACCGCTGCCGCCATGGGCAGGCCGGTCACCTATTTCTTCTCCAAGGGTGCGATACGATTTCTGACCCCGGGTGGATGGGCGGATATGCGTACGTCAACCGGGCACCCCGCGCCTTCAATGGACTCGGACCTCGACTCCAAAGGTATTGCCGATTCGTCAGTGCTGATGGATGGTCTGGCTGCTCTCGATGTCCGTATTGTTGCCTGCGAAACCGCGCTCAGGGAGCATGGCCTCGAGGCTGTTGACCTGATCAAGCGCCCCGCCGTTGAGGTCTCGGGCCTCGCCGATATTATCGAGAAAGGCGCTGGCGGCGACTGGCTTACTTTCTAGGTTCCGGTGTTTCCTTCCGTCTCATTGCCTTTTCATAACTATGATGTTACCATGGTACATAGATAGCATTATGAATAGAGAAACACCATGAAAATTGAACGCATTCAGACGGGTGTCCGGATGGAAAAACGGCTGGTGAAGGTGATGAAGGCGACAGCAGAATATCTGGACTTGTCTCTGGGTGATTTCCTTGAAGGTGTGGTTTTGCATGCGATGGACGGCAAGCCATCGCCGTTTAGTGACGACACGCTTGGAAAAATTGCGGCGCTCAGGAAAGTGTATGACTGTGACCTTGACGCTTCGCATAGCCACAAATTGCAGGAGTGAAGCGCATGCAGGACGAGGATTTTATTGCGGCATTTGAAAGTGGGTCGCTGGCGGCAACAGAGTTTGACCATAGGGCCCATGTGAGGCTGGGCTGGCTATACCTGAGGAATATGCCAATGGCTGAGGCTATTGACCGCTTTGTTGCTGGCCTAAAGGCTTTTACCCGCCGGTGCGGTGCTGAAGACAAATATCATGAAACGATTACATGGTTTTACCTGTTGTTGATTGCGGACAGGCAGGCAAGAGATCAGGCGGACAGCTTCGACGATTTTATCGCGGCGAACTCTGATCTGGTGACAGACACAAAAGCCATGCTGACGCGTTATTATCGCCAGGAGACCCTGCAGGCGCAGTCGGCACGGCGCCATTTTCTATTGCCGGACAATTTTGCGGCCTGACTGTCAGGTGATGCCCCGGTCCCGTTCCATCGGATAAGTGCCGAAAACACGGACGCGCTTTGTGTGAAACCTCAACTCCTCCATGGCGCGGGCGACATTGGCCATACCTTCATGCCCGACAATGTCTGCGTAGAATTCGCTGACCTTGAAGCTGTCCGATTCGTAATAGCTTTCAAGCTTGGTCATATTGACGGAATTGGTGGCAAACCCGCCGAGCGCCTTATAAAGAGCGGCCGGGAT
Organism: uncultured Kordiimonas sp.; assembly: GCA_947500295.1. Lineage (GTDB taxonomy): Bacteria > Pseudomonadota > Alphaproteobacteria > Sphingomonadales > Kordiimonadaceae > Kordiimonas. The sequence goes on along the minus strand of CANMRM010000005.1, from coordinate 264,828 downwards.
GTTGCGGACCTCGAAGGTAAAGCTCGTGATCACCGGGCCATCGATGTCCTCATGGTTGAGAGGTGAGCGGGAAAGAACAACAAAACGGGTGGTGTTGTTGCCTTCATCCTGCAGGTCGCGTTTGATGATCTTGAGATCGTATACTTCCGCCGCCAGCTCGCTGGCGATCCCGGCAATACCGTTATCGCCGAGCGCTGCTACATGTTTGGCGGAGCCCGCCGTATCGGCAAAGGGTTCTCGCGACAGGCCCATGGCTCGCAAGTTCTTGCGGCATTGACCAAGCGCCTGTACGTGGCTCGTCACCGTGTGCAGCGTGTCTTCGCTCGCGTCCTTTGTCGCGAGCAGGCAATGCCGGATGGTTTCGAAATGCTCGCCAATGATATAAAGCCCGCTGCCCGGCAGCAGGATATGAATATCCGCCACGCGACCAGCCGTTGAATTTTCGATCGGGATCATCGCCAGCCGGGCTTTTTTATTGCGGACAGCTGCGAGTGCGTCCTCAAAGCTTGGGCAGGGAAGGGGTTCCATCTCTGGATAGCAGGCCCGGCAAGCCATATGGGAATAGGCACCGAGTTCACCCTGGAAGGCGATGAGATTATCTGCATTGTTTGGTGTATCTGACGACATGAGCTGGCTGCATAATAAATTGCTTAGGGAAAGCACGATTAGTGCCCATTGGTCCGCTGTTAGTCAACGCGCCAAACGATTTGCGGGCGAATAATCGTGCTTGCGTTCATTTGTCGCGGCAAAAAAAGTGCTATTTTTGCGCCAGGTGCTATTTTTCAGAGATTCTCGACTTGAATTCTGACCAGCGCTGCGGCTATTGTCGCGCGCAAATGGGCGGGCTTTCTGGGTCTGGGGCGAATGTAGCCAAACAGACCAATGCAAAAGCCCAAACTAACCAGCCGACCGGCCCGGTGCCGCGTTGCCTGCAAGGAGAAAATTCAGTGGATTCCTTCGAGTGGAACAAAGTGTTCGCCGCAGTGATTGCATCCGTGTTGCTGATCATGGTTGTCGGCATTATTTCGGAAATGCCTTTCCATCATCAGGAGCAGGAAAAGCCTGCCTTTAGTATTGAGGTCGCGCAGGAGGCGTCTGCCGAGGTTGTTGTTGACGAAGGGCCAAGCTTTGTTGAACTGCTGGCATCTGCCGATGCAGGCCGGGGCGCCCGCGAGTGGAACAAATGTAAAGCGTGCCATACCGTCGATAAAGGTGGTGCCAACAAAACCGGTCCAAACCTATACGGTGTCATTGGCCGCACAGTGGCAGCGTTGGATGATTTCAATTATTCAGGCGCGCTTCAGTCCATGGGTACATCGATCTGGACCTATGAGATGATGGATGAATGGCTGACCAATCCGCAAGCCATGGCAAAGGGCTCCAAGATGGTTTATGTGCTTCGCAAGCCAGAGCAGCGTGCCAACCTGATCGCGTATCTCTCAACCTTTACCGATGTTCAGGTGCCTTTCCCGACACCGGAAGTTGCAGATGAAGCGGTTGAGGCCGTAGCGGAAGCCGTGTCAGGCCATTAAGCCGGGAAACAGCAATGTTTGGAAAACGGGCCTCCGGAGGTCCGTTTTTTTTGTTTAGAGACGGCGAAAGCCTGAAAAGGGCTTTTTGTGGCCTTCAGCTTTCAACCAGGCCGTCACGTCTTCCACTGTATCAATCGTGACCGCCATGTGCGTCGCATTGGCGTGCAACAGGTGCACACCATCAATCATCCAGCCAACATGACCCGGGAAAAAAGCAAGGTCCCCTCTTGAAGGGGTCTCTGCTTTTTCAAGCGGTCTGCCGAGGCTGTTGAACTGACTGGTGCTATCTCTCAGGACCCGGTGCCCCGCTGCGGACAGAGCAAGCTGGACCAGTGCAGAGCAATCCAGTCCAATCAGTGTCCTTCCGCCCCACAGGTAAGGTGTTCCCAAAAAACTCTCTGCAATGGCAACGGGGTCGTCGCTGAAGGCACCCAGTGGGCTAAGGTGTGCGGCATAGATATAGCCGCCGTTTTCGTGCGGCAAAAAGCCGTTCTCAACGGATGCCGGAGTTCTGATATGCACATAACTCAACATGGGCAGCGGCAACAGCGGCTCCGATTTCAGGTCCGGTTCCCGGTAAATGTGGCTCATAGGCACTCGAACACGGTGGGTTGGCTTTGTTAGGCCACGCATTGTTGCACCAGCGAGCACCCAGCCGATATAACCATCTGATATTGCCGCGACTTTCAGCCAGTTATCCCGCCGGTCGAGAATCTGTAGTGGCTCGCCGTATAGTATTTCACTAACTGTCCGTGCCTGCGCTTCAGGGTCCGCTTTCAGCGCCGCCCAGGGAAGAGCGCATTCCGCATCAATATTCGTGCACCTGTGGAGCGAATTGTTGCTGGAGAGTTCATCATTTGGGTCGTGAACTGCCGGGAGGCCAAATGCCTTAAGACGGTCCATTTTTGACTGTGTTGCCACGCGCTAGGTCTCACCATCCGCTGGAATTGACTTGTCTGCCTGAACAATCCTATCAGAAAGCTCGCTCAAGAACACCGCTCCTTTTACGGTGCGCGTAACCAGGACACTGCGGCCATCGCGCTCGTCCTTGGTGCGTTTGACCAGCCCTTTTTTGCCCAGCGTATCAAGAGCGCGGGTGATAACGGGTTTTGCGACATTCAAATCAGCAGCCAGCCCACGCACCGTATGAGGTGGGTCCGTCATGTATACGCTCAGCAAAACAGACATTTGCCTTGAGGTCAGGTCCGGGTCATTGGAGCGTACACATGCCCTGTGCGCTTCCCGCCATACCTTCAGCATTCTCGGATTGGTCTTTTCCGTCACCCCGGTATCCTTCGTGCGAATTGTCGACAGGCCCGGTTTAGCAACTGTTCCTTAAGACAGTCCTAACGAGACGCGGACATCACAGGTTCAGATATGACTTGATGGCAGTGTATGTTGCGCGCAGGCCCTGAGCTTCGCCGCCAATCGGCCGCCCGGGCCGGGATTTTTTATTCCAGGAATATACGTCAAAATGAACCCAGGGCACATTTCTGTTCACAAAACGCTGCAAGTACAGCGCTGCAGTTATCGAACCCGCAAACCCGTCATCTGCAACATTGCCCAGGTCAGCAATGCTGCTGGACAGGCTGCTGTCATAGGGGGCCCAAAGCGGCATGCGCCACAAAGGATCACCGGTTGTTGTGGCAGCCGCATCAAGCGCCTGCCAAACGCTATCCTTGTTGGTGTAGGTCGCTGGCAGATCTGCACCGAGTGCCACCCGCGCCGCGCCGGTAAGGGTCGCAAAATCAATGAGCAAATCAGGTGCTTCTTCACAGGCGACGGTCAGTGCGTCGCAGAGAACAACGCGCCCTTCTGCATCGGTGTTACCAATCTCCACGGTCAGACCCCTGCGTGTATGGATCACGTCGCCCGGCCTGTAAGAATTTGCCGAAACAGAATTTTCGACTGCTGAAATCAGCACACGAAGGTTTACGTCCAGCTTATTGGCCATAATCAGTTGTGCCAGACCAAGGACGTGGGCTGCACCGCCCATGTCCTTTTTCATCATGCGCATGCCGGCACTGGGCTTGATGTCCAGTCCGCCCGTGTCGAAACACACGCCTTTGCCCACGAGCGTCAGCGACGGGGCGTCCGGATTGCCCCACCGAAGATCAATCAAGCGTGGCTCACGACCTTCGGCTGCGGCTCGGCCAACGGCATGGATGGCCGGCAGGTTTTCCTCAAGCAGGTCTTCGCCGACGATTGTTGCAGAGGTACCCTGGTGCTTTTCTGCCAATGCTTCTGCCGCATCCTGCAGGTCGGCAGGACCCATGTCTTCCGCAGGTGTGTTGACAAGGTTCCGCACCAGAACAGTCGCCGCGACCTGGCGTTTTGCATTGGCGCATACTGTGCGTGCCAGTCCGACAAGCTTGCGTTTTGGCGCGGATGGCTTTCGGTAGCGGTCAAACTGATACTGTGCCAGACACCAGCCAAGCGCTCCCGCAGTCAGTGTTTGTTCGTCCAGATCGGTATCTATTGCGTATGTGCCGGCTGGCAGTTTGTTAACGGCGCCGGACAACCACCAGGGGTCGTGCGGCGAGGGGTTGTCGGCGCCTGTACCGACAAGAACCCGTCCAATTGAGCCACTTTTACCGGGTACTGGCGCGACGGAACCCGCTCGTGCGTCAAATCCGTTTGCCTCAACCCACGCGCGTCCACTTTTCCCTATTTTCTCGAGTGTTGCATCCAATGTTTTTCGAGACACAGGAACAAGCGCAACACAGCCTTCTTTGGCTTTTGCAGGTGAAATGAGAGACGTGAGGGCGACCATGAAGGGCTCCGGCAGTTTTGGTTCAGGCTTCAGGTGCGATCGTTACGCGCAAACCGTCGAGATTGTTGTCTACTTCGATCTGGCATGACAACCGCGATGTGCCTTCCTGATAGTGCTCACTGTCTTCCAGAAGATATTGTTCATCTTCTTCCATGGTTTGCAGTTTGCCAACATCGTCCGAATTGACAAACACGTGGCAGGTACAGCAGCTGCAACAACCACCGCAGATGGCGGCCAGGTCGTCAAAATCGTTGTTGCGGATATTTTCCATGAGCGACAGGCCGGATTCGGCGTTGATGTCGCGGGTTTGACCGGCAAGGTTGGTGACTGAGATTTTTACCATGAAGACAGTTCCGTTGATTTGGCCCGAACGGGAAATTTGTTTTTGCAAATTCAGGTCGGCAGAGTGATGCCGACCAGTGGAACCACAGCGCTTAGCAAAATTCAGCGTCGGAAGACAGAAAAAAGACCGGTCCAGGAGGACCGGCCTTGAGTACACCTGAATTCAGGTGTGAGGGACAAAGGCTAGTTGCGCCGGATTACTCGGCAGCTTTAAATTGAGATGTTTCGGTCGATTCGCCCATGGCAGTTGTCGAGGAGTTGCCGCCTGTGATGGCTTCCGCGACTGCATCAAAGTAACCGGTGCCAACTTCACGCTGGTGACGCGTTGCTGTGTAACCAGCGTCTTCGGAACCAAATTCAGCCTGCTGAAGTTCGGAGTATGCCGCCATGCCGCGATCGCGGTAACCGGTTGCAAGCTCGAACATGCCGTAGTTGAGGCTATGGAAGCCAGCCAGGGTCACGAACTGGTACTTGTAGCCCATGGCGCCCAGTTCACGCTGGAACTTGGCAATCGTGTCCTTGTCCAGATTGGCTTCCCAGTTGAAGGACGGCGAGCAATTGTATGCCATCATCTTGCCGGGGAATTCTTTCTGGATAGCTTCCGCAAACCGTTTCGCATCATCGAGGTTCGGCGTCGACGTTTCCCACCACAGCAGGTCGGCGTGGCGCGCAAACGCGAGGCCGCGAGCGATACAGTGATCCACACCGGCGTTCAGGTGATAGAAGCCCTCAGATGTGCGGTTGTCGCGGTCGACGATGAATTCATGGTCGCGCTCGTCCACGTCGGATGTGATCAGCTTTGCACTTTCAGCGTCGGTGCGCGCAATGATGATGGACGGCACGCCTGCAATGTCGGCGGCCAGCCGTGCGGCCTGCAGGTTCTGCTCGTGCGCCTGGGTCGGGATAAGGACCTTGCCACCAAGGTGGCCACATTTCTTTTCCGCTGCCAGCTGGTCTTCGAAGTGCACGCCAGCGGCGCCTGCTTCGATGAATGCCTTCATGATTTCAAAACTGTTCAGTTTACCGCCAAACCCTGCTTCTGCATCGGCAACAATGGGTGCAAACCAGTCCCGCTGAGCACCGCCTTCGGCGTGTTCGATCTGGTCGGCACGCTGCAAGGTGCGGTTAATACGCTTGGCAAGCTCGGGAGCGGCGTTTGCGGGATAGAGGCTCTGATCCGGGTACATGGAAGATGCAGTGTTGCTGTCGGCAGCTACCTGCCAGCCAGAAAGATAGATGGCCTTCAGGCCGGCGCGTACCATCTGCATGGCCTGATTGCCGGTCATGGCGCCCAGTGAATGCACATAATCTTCGGTGTGGAGCAGGTCCCATAGCTTGCGTGAACCGCGGTCTGCCAGCGTATGCTGGACATGGACCGAGCCGCGCAGCCGCAAAACATCGTCTACGGTGTAGTTGCGCTCGATGTATTTAAAGCGATCCTTTGGGGTGTTTGGGATCAGGTCTTCAAATGTCTTACTCATGGGTACTCTCCTTTGTGTGCAACTTCCGTTGCGAAATCAGTGTTATTTGATCAGTTCATATGCGGGTGTTGTCAGGAATTCTGTGAATGCGTCGGCATAGATGAGGTCAAGGAACAGATCCCCGGCTTCGTCCAGCCTGCCCTCGGCAAATGCGTCTGCGCCAAGCGCGGTTCTGAGCGCCGCCATTTCGTCAGCGTACAGGTGATTTACCAGTGCCCTGTCGACGACCCTGCCGTCGCTGAGCTTGGCGCCGTGCTTGAGCTGTTGCCAGATTTGCGTACGGCTGATCTCCGCCGTGGCGGCATCTTCCATCAGGTTATAGAGCGGCACTGCGCCCCGGCCGTTGAGCCAGGCGCCGATATACTGAACGCCGACACGGATGTTTTCACGAATGCCGTCTTCGGTTGTTGTGCCCTTGTGGGGCGCCAGCAGGTCCTCACGGGTAATGGTGATGTCTTCCCGGGTGCGGTGGATCTGGTTTGCCTGTGGCATCAGGGCGTCAAAAACTTCTTTGGCGACAGGCACAAGGGCTGGGTGAGCAACCCAGGTGCCATCATGACCGTTTGACGCTTCGCGGTCCTTGTCGGCACGCACCTTGGCAAAAGCTGCGTCATTTGCCGCCTCATCGTTTTTTACCGGAATTTGCGCCGCCATGCCGCCCATGGCGTGAGCTCCCCGACGGTGGCAGGTCTTTATGAGTAAAAGCGAATACGCTTTCAGGAAGGCTTCTCCCATGCCAACCTGACCTCTGTCGGGGAGTAGGTAATCAGCGTTGCCGCCGATTCGTTTGATATAGCTAAAGATATAGTCCCAGCGGCCGCAGTTGAGGCCGACGATATGATCCTTCATCGCAAACAGAATTTCGTCCATCTCGAACGCTGCTGGAAGCGTCTCGATCAGGATGGTCGCCTTGAAGGTTCCGTGCGGAATGTCGAGCATGCGCTCTGCAAGCGTAAAGGCGTCATCCCACAGTTTGGCTTCCTGATGGCTTTCCATCTTCGGCAGATAAAAGTAAGCGGCAGTGCCACGTTCCATCAGTTTTCTGGCATTGTGGAAAACATAAAGCCCAAAATCGAACAGGCCGGCTGAAACAGGTTTGCCGTCCAGGGCGGCGTGCCCTTCCAGCATGTGCCAGCCGCGAGGGCGTATTTTCAGAACGGCGGGATCATCACCCAGTTCATAATGTTTGCCGGATTTCGGGTCGGTGAATTCAAGCTGGCCGCGTGCATAGTCATACATGTTGACCTGGCCGTCGATCATGTTTGACCAGGTTGGCGAGGACGCATCTTCAAAATCGGCCATGAATACGTTGGCGTCGGAGTTGAGCGCATTGATCATCATCTTGCGATCAACAGGCCCGGTAATTTCCACGCGGCGGTCCTGCAGGTCCTTCGGTGTATTCAGGATGGACCAGTTGCTGTTTCTGATGTCGCGTGTTTCGGGCAGAAAGTCCGGCAGCTCACCGGCGTCATAGCGTGCCTGGCGCGCCATGCGTGCATCCAGCAGTTCCTGGCGACGGCCGCCAAAAGCGGTTTCAAGCGCAGCAACAAAACGCAGGGCGTCCGGGGTCAGAATGTGGGCATGGGCTGGATCAACGGCAGACGTTAGCGTCAAAATCGGTTCATCCGGTCTATTTTCAGCGGCAGCGGCCATAATTATTCTCTCTTCCCTCAAAAACAGAACTCTTGCGCATTTCTGTAACTTTGTTGCGCTGTGAGCTTGTATATTTCATATTTCTTGCGGCTTGAAAAATACTATTGATACAAAAAGTGTTCTTTTGTATGGATATGTAAATGTAAAAAAGTAAACATGTAAAAATTGTAAACATGGAAAATGTGACAAAGAAAATATTCGCAGGGCCCCGTATCCGGCGCCTGCGGCGCGAGCGGGGGCTTTCGCAGTCCCAGATGTCTTCGGAGCTTGGGTTTTCAACGAGCTATCTCAATCTCGTGGAGCGCAATCAAAGGCCGGTTTCGGCGCAGTTTCTGCTGCGTCTTGCCGAGGTTTACGATGTCGAACTGGCGGCTTTTGCGGGAACGGATGAAGCCCGGGCCTTCGCTGACCTGAATGAAATCATGGCGGACCCCATGTTCAAAAGCCTCGGGATTTCTCGCGGGGAACTGCAGGATATGGCTGATTCGGCGCCGCGCGCCATTGAAGCCTTTTCGCTTTTGTACAAATCATTCCAGCAGGCCAAAACCAACGCGACAGAGCTTTCAAGCCAATTTGCCGAGCGCGGCGGCGTCGACCTTGATGCGGTCTTCCCTGTTGATGAAGTGCGTGATTTTATCCATGACAGGAAAAACTATTTCGCCGAATTGGATGAAGCAGCGGAAAGCATGCACACAGAGCTCGCTTTGGAGCGCGAAGATGCTTTCATGGTTTTGTCCGGCAGGCTGGATGAAGAACACAGCATCAGGGTACGGATCATGCCGCACGATGTCATGCCCGAAACGCTGCGGCATTTTGATCTGCACCGCCGCCAGCTGCTGATCAGTGAAATGCTGGACGCCAGTGCGCGCATTTTCCAGCTGGCTGTACAGCTGGCCCAGCTAGAGTTCAAGCCGATGATCCAGCGGATCGCTGACAGTCACGCTTTTCAGACAGAAGAAGCACGGCGGCTTGTGCGCATCAGCCTTGCCAACTATTTCGCTGGCGCGCTCCTGATGCCCTATGGCCGCTTTCTCAAGGACGCCAAAGACCTCAAATATGACATCGAGCACCTGGGGCGGCGCTACCGCACCAGCTTTGAACAGGTTTCGCACCGCCTGACGACACTGCAGAGGCCGGGAGAGCGCGGCGTGCCTTTCTTTTTCATTCGCGTTGACAAGGCGGGTAATATTTCGAAGCGTTTTTCTGCCGGGCGATTTCATTTCTCGCGCTTTGGCGGCACATGTCCGCTTTGGCAGGTGCATGACACGTTTGCGACACCCGGCCGGATCATGACCCAGATTATCCAGATGCCGGACAGCACCACTTATTTTTCCATCGCACGAACCGTTCGGCGTGTTGGGGCGTTGTATGGAGAACCGGACCAGCAGCTTGCCATCGGTCTTGGGTGCGATATCGCGTTTGCGCGGGAACTTGTTTATGCCAAGGGCCACGACCTAGAGAGCCTGGACGCAACACCCGTCGGCCCCAATTGCCGATTATGCGAACGTCCTGCGTGCCCGCAGCGGGCGAACCCGCCGCTGACGCGCAATCTTGTGCTCGACGAGCGGTCGCGCGGCATTTCAGCCTATCGCTTCAGTCAGGAGTAAGGCAGTTGCCTCCGGTTGGTTAGAAACAACAACCGGAGGAAGGCCATGAATGGCTCCCGTACGTTCTACTTGATTATGATGATTGTTGGCACAATCGCACCCTGGTATTTCTTTAGCGGTTTTATCGCAGAATATGGCGCCGGGCTCGGCGGGTTTGTCGGCTCGATGTATGTGAACGGCGCCGCTGCCGGTGCCGTAACAGACCTGTTCCTGTCCGCTGCTGTGTTCTGGGTCTGGTCATACGGTGATGCGCGCCAGAAAAACGTTTCAAACTGGTGGACCGTGATCCCTGCAACCTTGGCTGTCGGCCTCTCTCTGGCTTTGCCGCTTTACCTTTGGATGCGGGCGAAGGAACAGGATTCCATCCCTGCTCCGTCGCTGTAGAGATAGCTTAATCAGATTTCGGCGTGGGTGTATGGCCCATGCTGAAGCCATTGGTCCAGTCGCCTTGTGAATAAACCAGTGTGTCGCTACCGGGCCCATACGTCAGAAAATACATATGGTCGGTTTCCGAACTGATGACTTGTTTGGCTTTCTGGCCATGATGAAGTCCATCTGCCGGTATGGAATAAAGCCCTGAGTGGTTTTCTCCTTCTCCGCCAATAAAGATTATCCTGCTTTCATCTGGTGAATAGACCGGTGTTGACTGGCTCATGGTGTCATTGGTCAGGCGTGTCAGTTCGCTTCCATCTGCCCGTATGCGGTATATGTCCCGCTGGCTATCATTGTCGGTGCGGTGGGCAAACAGAATTCGCTCGCTGTTTGCTGACCAGCTCGCGCCCGATGCCTGTCCGGAAAGGTTTGCGGCCAGGTGGCGTGCGTTGCGGCCGTCGCTGTCCATCACATAAAGCGAGCTGATGTTTGTGTTGGGGTCAAATGATGTGAACAAAATCTTTGATCCGTCAGGCGACCATTTTGCGCCGACTTCGTTATCAGGACCATCATACAACAAGCGGTTACCGCTGCCATCTTGGTGCATGACCCAGAGGGAGAGATCAGCCATGTGCTCGCCTGACGTATACACGATGTATCGCCCGTCGGGCGAATAGTTCGGCTCAATGTCCCATGTGTCCGGTCTGTTCGTCAGGTTGACCTCCGCGCCGTGGCCTCTTCGTTTGTAGATGTCGGGCAGGGCATCGCCCCGATAAGAGTAATAAGTGACTTCGGTGCCTGCCAGGCTGAAGCTGAAACCGAAATCCTTGATCAGCACCGATGCGCTTTCATCATCAGCGGCTGGTGCCACACTTGAAAAACTGGCCGCCACCAAGGCTGTCATACAAAGTTTTGATAGGTTCACTTTCCTGCTCCTTGTTTGATCATCCTATCCTGCCACAGCAGAAAACCCGCAGGACCGTATAAGCCGGGAGTCGCCGATATTGAGGCATGAACCGTTTTTTGGGCTATGCGGACGGCGTTTGGCAGATGAACTATGAAGCATCATGGAGGTTTGACTGGGCAAATACCCTTTCTCTGGCTTATGGTGGCCAGCATGATTTCAGGGGAGGAGAAACAGATGCATGATGATCAGCGCAGCTTAGACAAGAACAGACGAACGGTGTTGCTCGTATATATCCTGTACTTTCTCGGATTTGCCACTGGTGTCAGCGCTGCAGCCGGCGCTTTCGTTGCACACAACAGGCAGCCCGCGATGGACGGCGTATGGCGCAGTCATATTGAGTATCTCATTCGAACCTTCTGGATCGGCCTGGCCATGCTGTTTGTTGGTGCATTGCTCGCCATAGTACTGATTGGCTGGCTTGTGATTGTCGCCTGGACAGTCTGGACCCTGATCCGATGTATTAAAGGGGTGATCGCGGCCTTGGAAGACCAACCGATCGATGACCCACAAACCTTGATGTGGTAGATTGCCTGCCTGCGCAAAACCTATCGCGATTAATATTGTTTCACTTGTAACTTTTACTCTACTGTGCCGTATCGCATGACTTTGGAGTTCTGACGCTATGACATTAAGCGTGCTTGACCTTTTTAATATCGGCATTGGGCCTTCGAGCTCCCATACCGTTGGGCCGATGAAAGCAGCGGCCGAGTTTGTCGAGGGGCTGAAGGACACAGGCTGCCTTCCGGATATTTCCCGTATTGCTGTAAAGCTTTATGGGTCGCTTGGAGCTACAGGGCGCGGACACGGGTCTGATACAGCTGTCATTCTTGGGTTGATGGGCGAAACACCTCGCGATGTGAATGTTGAAGCCATTGGTGAGATGGTTCAACGTGTGCGCGACGAAAAGCAAATCAAATTGCTTGGTCAGCACACCGTGACTTTTGACGAAGAGTCGGATTTGCAGTTGCTGCCAAGAGAGCAGCTTGATTTCCATCCCAATGGCATGGAGTTTTGGGCTTATTGCAACCAGGGCAGTGAGCGCGCCCGCGCAATCTACTATTCCATCGGCGGCGGTTTTATCGTGCACGAAAGCGAAGCCGAAGCCGATCACTTTGATGAAGTGAAAGTGGATCAGCCTTTCCCGTTCAACAGTGGCGACGAATTGCTGGAACACTGCAGAGCATCGGGTAAGTCGATCAGCGATGTCACCCTTGCCAACGAGTGCGTGCTCAGGAGCGGGGATCAGGTGCGTGCCGAACTTCTGGAAATCTGGTCTGTTATGGAAGAGTGCGTAAAGCGGGGGTGTGAACGAGGTGGCGACATGCCGGGCCTGAAGATCGGTCGGCGTGCACACAGCCTCCATCAACAACTCTCTTCTCGCCCTGAAAGTGCGCTGACAGATCCGCTGACAATTATGGATTGGGTCAATCTCTATGCCCTCGCCGTCAACGAAGAAAATGCTGTAGGCGGCAGGGTCGTGACCGCACCAACAAACGGCGCTGCCGGCATTGTTCCAGCAGTGCTGCATTACTATGCGCGCTTTGTTCCAGGTGCGGACGATGATGGAATTGTGCGGTTTTTGCTAACGGCCGGTGCAGTTGGACTGCTGTTTAAAATGAATGCCTCCATTTCGGGGGCCGAGGTTGGGTGCCAGGGTGAAGTGGGCAGTGCTTGTTCAATGGCTGCTGCTGGGTTGACAGAAGTACTGGGTGGTACGCCTGAGCAGGTGGAAAATGCAGCTGAAATTGGTATGGAGCATAATCTTGGGCTGACCTGCGACCCGGTTGGTGGTCTCGTCCAAGTGCCCTGTATCGAACGGAACGCGATGGCAGCTGTGAAAGCAATCAATGCGGCACGCCTTGCACTTCGAGGGGACGGCAACCATTTTGTGTCGCTCGACAAAGTCATTCGAACCATGCGGATTACAGGTCGCGATATGAAAACTCAATACAAAGAAACGGCTCAGGGTGGATTGGCAATTACTGTTCCGATCGCGGCGACAGTGGTTGACTGCTGATGCATTTCAAAAGCCAGGACATCGTCAAACTGCATGGCTTCGAGATTGGTCTTGATCGAAATGCACTGCCGCTTCCAATACTGAGGGCCATCCTCAAGGGCTGGTATGAGGGTGGGGAAATCCGACTGATCGACACATTTGTCAGTCCTTCTGACAGAGTGATTGAACTTGGATCCGGAATTGGGTTAACGACAATGGCCGTCGCAAAGATTGTTGGCAGCAAAAATGTCTTTCCCTACGAACTAAACCCTTATTTGATTGAATGGTCGGGATTCAACTTTTCCCGAAACGGGCTCGAAATTGAAGCGCAGCAAGTCGCGCTGCTCCCGCAATCCATGATAAGCGGCGATACAATTGACTTTCATATTCACAAAAATTTCTGGGGCTCTTCTTTGCTTGCACGGGAAGGCACCATCGAAACGATTGCTGTCCCAACCTTGGCGCTTGAGCAAACCATTGCTCAGCATTCGGCCAACACTCTGCTGATAGACATTGAGGGCGCAGAAACCGACCTGCTGATGCAAGCTGCGCTCGATTCCATCGAGAAAATTATTATGGAAATCCATTACGGAATTGCCGGCCGACAAAAAACCGATGACATGATTCGGCATCTGGTTCTCAATGGTTTTTCGATCGATTTGCACAACAGCAATGGAAGTGTGGTTGCTCTGTACCGGGACGGGTTGCTTGGTCCCTGACAACCTTAGACTGCGGTGCTCAAGGCAGCCCAACTGATACGCTGCCGACCGATGTGCGTTACCGCAAATAATTGCCGGGTACTTCAGATGGTGCAAAATATTGGCTGCATTGAACACTTGTCGTTTTCAATTGTAATTCGTCTGTTGAACACTCGAGCTGCTACGGCCCTATGCACCAATAAGGGGAAAAACTCTAATAAGGCGAGAATTTCATATAGCGAAAAAGCCTTTGTTCTTAATAGTTTCGTTACCTTTTCGCGGTAGAAAAATAACATTATTGGGGGTCGCGATGAGGCTAGGGAATCATGCGCGACGGAGATATCAAAAGTCAGGACAATAGCAGCTCGCTTGAACAAATTCTGGAACAGGCGATTGATGCAGTTGTCACGATCGACGAAAACAATTGTGTTACATTTTACAATGCTGCGGCGGAAAACCTGTGGGGCTATACCCGCGATGAAGTGATTGGCGAAAACGTCAAGATGCTGGTTCCGACGGAGTTTCGCACCAACCACGACAACTATGTGAACGCCAATCGTACGACCGGTCAGGACAAGATTGTCGGCACAAGTAGAGACGTTGAAGTACAACGTAAGGATGGCAGTCGGATCTGGGCAAACCTTTCGCTTTCCAAAGTGGCGATTGGCGATAAAATCACCTACACGGCGTTTGTCAAAGATATTACCGAGCAGCGCAGGGCGCAGGAAATCGTCAACCAGACCCTCGAGCAAGCGCTGGATGCGGTTGTTACCATCGACCAGAACAACAATGTTACCTTCTATAACGCGGCGGCAGAAAAACTGTGGGGCTACCATCGTGACGAGGTAGTTGGCCAAAACGTGAAGATGCTGGTACCGCATGAATTCCGCACCAACCACGACAATTATGTGAATGCCAATCGTACGACCGGTCAGGACAAAATTGTTGGCATGAGCCGGGATGTGGAAGTGGAGCGCAAAGATGGCTCCCGCATCTGGGCCAATCTCTCGCTGTCAAAGGTCGAAATCGGTGATGAGATTATCTACACGGCTTTTGTAAAGGACATCACTCAGCAGCGCCGTGCCCAGGAGATCGTCAATCAGACGCTGGAGCAGGCACTTGATGCCGTTGTCACCATTGATGAACACAACAATGTCACTTTCTTCAATGCCGCAGCTGAACAGCTGTGGGGCTACACGCGTGAAGAGGTTGTGGGCCGGAACGTAAAAATGCTTGTCCCGTCCGTGATCCAGAGCGCTCACGACGGTTATGTGAATGCCAACCGCGAGACCGGACAGGATAAAATCGTTGGCACCAGTCGCGAAGTGGAGGTGCACCGCAAGGATGGCAACATTCTCTGGGGCAAATTGTCCCTGGCACGCGTGAAGCTCGACGACGCTACAATTTACACCGCTTTTGTGCAGGACGTCACAGCGGATGTTGAAAACCGGGCGCGTTTCCAGATGTTGTCTCTGGTGGCAGACGAAACCGACAACTCCGTTATCATCACAGACGCCAAGGGTCTAATTGAATACACCAACCCGGGCTTTGAGCGGATGACCGGCTTCACCTTTGACGAGGTAAAGGGCCGCAAACCTGGGGACGTGCTGCAGGGCAAACTCACCGATCATGGGGCTGTTGCCCGCATTCGGGAAAAGCTGCAGGCGCGTGAACCTTTCTATGAAGAAATACTGAACTATAGCAAGGAAGGGGAACCCTATTGGATTTCCCTGTCGATCAATCCGATTTTTGGCGCAGACGGCAAGCTGGAACGCTTTATTTCAGTTCAGGCCAACATTACCAATACCAAGGTTGCTGCGCTTGAGTTTACCGCCCGGATTGATGGTATCGAGCGCTCGAATGTCGTGTTTGAGTGGGACGAATATGGTGCCTTTTCAAAGGCCAACAATATTGGCTTTGACCTTCTGTCAGAGTATGGCGTTGACAGTCCAAACCTGACGAAAACCGTGAGCGAACAGGATGCCAAGGCGCTGAAAGAGGGAGAATTTCTCTCACGTGAGATCACCCTTGAAGGCGCGGGCGGCAAAAAGTTGTATTTGTCCGGCAGCCTGCAGGCCATTACGGATTACCAGGGCCGCCTTTCTTCCATCGTGCTGTATGGCAATGACGTAACCGAACGCCGCACCGCCATTGAAGAAACCAGCAATCTCATGCGCAATGTACTGGACCGTATCAGCGGTACGGCAAATTCCATTGAAGGCATCGCCCGCCAGACCAATCTGCTGTCCCTGAATGCGACGATTGAGGCGGCGCGCGCGGGTGATGCGGGCCGCGGCTTTGCCGTGGTCGCAAGTGAAGTGCGCAACCTGGCAACCGGATCATCAGACTCAGCGGCGGAAATCGCCAGCCTGATTGAAGATACGCGCATGCAGATCGAGGCACTCGAAGCCGACATGAACTAGCATGAAGCCGTTCACCCAAGTGTGAGCATAAAGGCAAAAGGCAGGTCTTGCCTTTTGCCTTCCTCGTCTGGCACAAGCGACGCCATGACACGCCAATACAAAAGCTTTCCAGCGATTTATGAACTCGTCAGGGAAATTCCGCCGGGGCAGGTTGCAAGCTACGGCATGGTTGCCAGCCTGATCCCGGGTGCAACGGCGCGCATTGTTGGTTTTGCCATGGCGGCAACACCTGCTGGAAAGGGTATTCCCTGGCAACGGGTGATCAACTCGCAGGGGAAAGTCAGCGACCGTGAAGGAGCGGTGCGCCAAATGTCCCGCCTGAAAGAGGAAGGTGTCGCATTTTCAAAGTCCGGGCGCGTGAACTGGAAGGAACACAGGTGGCATGGCCCAAGCGATAGCTGGCTGGAGCGCAACGGTTTTGACCCGATTGACTATCTGACCATCCAGGCGGGCTGGCCCGGTAAATAGGGCGGTGTTCGAGCTATTCCCCCGCCTTCAGCGTCAGTTCCGATTGTTTAGGCTCATCAGGTGTTTCTTCATCCTCCAGCGCTTCATGCTCGTGGCCGGGCACCAGGTTTCGAAGGTCTTCCACAACCAGCACCAGCGCCGGTAGCACAAACATCATCATCAGGCTCGAAAACACCAGACCAGTGGCAAGGCTGACGGCCATCGGAATCAGGAACTGCGCCTGAGGACTGGTTTCCGACATAATGGGCAAAAGCCCGAGCGCCGTCGTGATAGTGGTCAGCGTTATGGGCCTGAACCGGCGGATGGTTGCCTTCACCACGGCATCCATGGCGGACACACCGGGCGCGCTATACTCGATGTTGAACCGGTCGACAAGCACGACAGATGAGTTCACCACCACCCCTGAAAGCGCAACGACACCAAACATTGAGACAAACGACAGGTCAAACCCCAGAAGCATATGACCGAAGATGGCACCCGAAATACCCAGTGGGATCGAAAACAGGATCACAACCGGCTGGATGTAGCTTTTTAGCTGGGTAGCCACAAGCGCATAGATCACCACAAGCGCCAGCACAAATCCGCGCAAGAGAGATGCAAAGTCCTCTGCCTGCTCTCGGGACTGGCCTTCGGGCTGCCAGCGAAGCCCGGGGAATTCTTCCAACAATCCCGGCATAAACTGCTCTTCGACAATCGCGTTCACGGTATTGGGTGTGGTGATGCTCTCATCCACGTTGGCGGTTACGGTCAAAACCCGTCGCCCGTTGACGCGCTCGATAGAGGTTGGGCTGCGGCCTTCCTTGATGGAGGCAACCACCGCAAGCGGTACGCCGCTGCCGTCCGGCAGCCGGATCCTCAGTTCGTCAAGCGCCGAGAGCGCCCGACGCGCATCCACAGGGTAGCGCACAAAGACCTTGATCTCTTCCCGGCCCCGCTGGATGCGCTGCACCTCTTCCCCGAAGTAGGCCTGCCTGAGCTGGCGGGCCAAATCACCGGGTTGAAGGCCGGCGGCAATACCGGTTTCTTTCATCTCAAACTCATACTGGCGCTTGCCGAGGTCGAGGCTCGAATCGATTTGCCCAACGCCGTCGATGGACGACAGCATGTCGGTCAATTTGCCCGTTGCGGCAAACAACTGGCCCTCATCAGAGTGGGTCAGCTCAAACCCGAGGTCGGCCTGCTGCGGACCTAGCGTTGAGTTGAAGCTCAGGGTTTCCGCACCCGGTACATTGCCGGTTTGATTTTCCCAGCGCCGCTGGATTTCAGCCGCTGAATAAGAGCGTTCGTCTGTGTCCGCGAGCTCCACAGTGATCTGGCCAACGTGGCTTGCTGTGCTGCTGGACGCGCTGTCGCCCGGCCCCTGCACGGTTGAATAGGTGCCGCCGATTGTGATCGCCAACGCCTTGATAACGTCTTCGCCGCTCTCGG
Source organism: uncultured Kordiimonas sp. (assembly GCA_947500295.1). GTDB lineage: Bacteria > Pseudomonadota > Alphaproteobacteria > Sphingomonadales > Kordiimonadaceae > Kordiimonas. Next base: position 247,088 of record CANMRM010000005.1, on the reverse strand, counting down.
CCTTGATGTCCGCTTCCACAGTCCGGAGTGCAGCGATCATCTGCTCGATCGCCTGCTCGGTTGCTTCATAGGGTGCGCCTTCGGGCAGCGCGAGGCGGGATGATATCTCCGAGCCTTCGATGTTCGGGAAAAAGACAACACGCACATGGTTGTTGCTCACCAGCGACGAGGAAACCATGATGATGCCAACCGCTATCGCCAGCGTCACATAGCGGAACTTGCCGCTTAAAACCGTCAGTTTTTGCACGGAATGTGTCGCGAAACTGTCGAACCCGCGCGAAATCTTTACCTGGATTTTCCGCAATAGGCCTTTCGACCATCGCTTTTCGTTGCTGAGGTGCTGCGGCAAAATCAGGAAGGCTTCAATCAACGAAACAGCAAGGATGGCGATCACCGCAATCGGGATCGGACGGGTGATTTTGGCAAATGTGCCTGTCTGAAACAGTAACGGCGCAAATGCTACCATGGTCGTCAGCACGCCCACCAGCACCGGGCCATAAATGTTGCGCACCCCTTCAAATGCGGCACGCTTGCCTTTGAAACCGGCCTGTTGCTCTGAATAGATGTTTTCGCCGACAACGATGGCATCATCAACTACGATGCCGATCACGACAATCAGGGCAAACAGGGTCACCATGTTCAGTGAGACGTCCGCGGAGCCAAAGAAGAGAAAACCACCCAGAAAACTGATCGGGATGCCCATGGCAACCCAGAAGGCGAGCTTGAGATCCAGCGTCAGCACCAGCATCAGAAACACAAGCGCAAAGCCAAGCAGCGCGTTGCCGGTCAGGAGGCTGATCCGGTCAGCGAGAATTTGGGTCTGGTCACGGAACAGCGAAACGCCGATGCCCTCAGGCAGCGCAGCTTCTCCCAGAAAGGCCATTACCGTTGCTTTCACCTTCAGGATATCGGCGCTTTCGTTCCTGAGAACATCCAGCAGGATCGCCTGCTCACCGTTATATTCGTTCCTGAGTTCTTCATCGACAAAGCCGTCGATGATGGTGGCTATGTCCTTGAGGTAAACGGTCTGGCCATTGCCGTTCGCGCGCACCACAATATCGCGAAATTCGTCACCGATGCGGGCACGGGCATCCGTGCGCAAAAGTATCTGGCCACCGGTTGACTTGATGGTGCCGGCAGAAAGCTCCAGCGAGGAGCGCCGCACGGCGTCCGAGACTTCATTGAAGGAAAGGTTATAGCGCCTGAGCGTATCTTCGCTCACTTCAATCGCGATCTCGCGGGTGCGCGCGCCGCGCATGGTAATCGCCGTCACGCTATCAAGCGCCAGCAGATCACGCTCCAGTGTTTCGCTCGCTCGCCGCAGCTCGTCTTCGCCCACCTGTCCCGTGAGCACCAGCGTCACCACGTTGGACAATGGTTCGCTCACCGCAACAATCGGCTGTTCGGCGTTGCCGGGCGGAAAATCAGTCAGGCCATCCACCGCCGCCTGTACTTCATCCTTCACCCGGTAGGGGTCGACAAAGTCTTCAAGCTCTACGGTGACCACAGCGCGGTTTTCAAACGCGGTGGAGCGCACCCTGTCCACACCGTTGATGCCGAGCACGCTTTCCTCGATGCGGCGGCTGACACTGTCCTCCACCTCCAGCGGGGTCGCGCCGGGATAGGCCACCTGTACTGTAATGGTGCCGGTGTCGACCACCGGAAACACCTCAGACCGCATGGTGACAGCCGTCATCAGGCCACCAAAAATAAACAGCACCATCAACAGATTGGTCATCACCGAATTATTGAGGAACTGGGCCACCAGTCCCATCACGCCCGATGCATTCTCCGGGATTTTACCGGGGTCTTCAGTCGCCTCGGGCACGGTGTCGGCTGCCGGCTCGCTCATTCTGTTACCCCTTCGAGGGTGTTGCGAATTTTGGCCGGACGATCGACAAAACTTGTCGGCACCTGCGAGACCACAATGCCGTCTTTCACGTCAAAGCTTTTAACGACAACGAAATCGTCCCGGGTATCCACGATATCAACTGGCTGGTTTTCCAGCCGGTCGCCGGCAACACGCCACACGCTGGTGCGGGTTGCCATCGCGGCGGCAGGCAGCCGGTAGACACCGGTCTCCGGCGCGCCGCTCACGTCAACCGTGACAAAAACGCCGGGGGTCAGGCCGTCAACGTCGGGCACGGAAAGGATAATCGGGCGCAGGCGCGTGCGCTCATCGAGTGCGCCGCCGATGCTGGTGATCTGCGCGGGCAGGGCTGTGTCGTAGCCATCAATGCGCACACTGGCATGTGTGCCTGTGGCCAGTCCCAGCCGCTCGATGATCGAGGTCTCGGCACTGGCACGAATGCGCAAGGCATCAACAACATAATAGCTGCCATACTGGCCCTGTGGCCCTACAAGCAACGCCTGCTCGATTGTGCTTTCAATGATGCGGATATTGCTTTTGGCGATAACTTTTGTACGGGCGAGGTTCACTTCCGCCTGCCGCACGTTGGCCCGGGCTGCTGCAAGCCGGGCTTCAATTGCCCTGATTTGCGGCTCCTTGGCCACGAGCGCAGGGGCCGGGCGGTCCGGGTAAACACGCTGCCAGTCCTTAATGAAATTGTCCGCGTCGGCGCGCGCCTGCTCCAGGTCGGCGTCGGCTGCTGCCACATCGGCGCGGCTGCGCTCCAGCGCAATGTCATAATCGGTCGGGTCAAGTGAAAACAGTGTTTCACCGGCGCGGATCACACCGCCCGGCACAAGGTTTTCATGCATGGCTACCACACGCCCTGTTACCTCGGGGCTGATCGCGACATTGGCGCGCGCCTCCACCTGCCCCGTGAGCGAGCGCACCGCTGTATGCGTGCCGGGTGTTGGTATTGTCACATCCACAACCACTTGCTCGGGCGTCGGGGAAAGGGCAGGGCCGCTGTCTGCTGTGATCTTCAAAAGAGCCGTCAGGCCGATGGTGCCGCCCACCACCAGCACAACAAACAGGATCTGAAGGTATCCGCTGACGGTTTCGCTTTTGCGGGAAACATGGATGGCTTTGAGTGCTCGGTTCATAAACGAGTCTTTCTTTAGAGAGTGCGTGCAACGGCTGTGAACACCGGCCCGGAGGTCGGCGTTTCACAGACTTGTTCGTTAAGATGGGGCATTTGGTTCAAATTTCATCCGGTTTTCACCAAACAGCTGCACCAAGCAGGGACAAACCTATTGCGGCATTGTGCGGACGCCGCAATACCTGCGGCGAAACACCACCAATGATACTAAGGCTTTTACCGGTAAAAGGCACGGTACCAGTCTACGAACCGGCGAATGCCCTCTTCAACGGTTGTTTGTGGCTTGTAGCCCGTGGCGTCAAACAGTGTTTCAACGCTCGCAGACGTGTCGGGCACATCGCCGGGCTGCAAGGGCTTCATCTGCATGATGGCTTTTTTGCCCAGGCAGTCTTCCAGTACTTCAATGTAGCGCAACAGCTCAACCGGTTGTCCGTTGCCGATATTGTGGATGCGCCACGGCGCTTTTGAACTGGCGCTCGCCGGCGCACTGCTGTCCCAGGCCTCATTCGTTTCTGCGGGGTTGTCGAGCACCGCAACCACGCCGCGCGCAATGTCTTCGACGAAGGTGAAGTCCCGGATGTGGTGGCCGTTGTTGAAGACATTGATCGGCTCACCCGCCAGAATGGCGCGCGTAAACAAAAAGAGCGCCATATCAGGTCGGCCCCAGGGGCCATAAACCGTGAAGAACCGCAGGCCGGTGGTCGGCACGCCAAACAAATGACTGTAGCTGTGCGCCATCAACTCGTTGGCGCGCTTGGTGGCACCATAGAGCGCCACCTGATGGTCGGCGGGGTTATGCACGGAAAACGGCATGTTGGTATTGGCGCCGTACACGGAACTTGTGGAGGCATACACCAGATGCCCGACCTTGTTGTGGCGGCAGCCTTCAAGGATTGTGAGGAAGCCTGTGACGTTGCTGTCGACATAGTCAAAGGGCGCATCAAGGCTGTGGCGCACGCCTGCCTGCGCTGCCATATGCACAACACCGTCAAACTTTTCGCTGGCAAACAGGTCAGCGACCGCGTCCCTGTCAGCCACATCCATCTTGATGAAGCGAAAGTTGCCAGTGCTGGCATTTGTGCCGGCAAGATCCGGGAAGAAGCAGGGGCCATTGCCGCCAGCAAAACCTTGTGTTGCGGCAAGCCGTGCTTCCTTGAGGGACACAGCGTAATAGTCATTAAGGTTGTCGATGCCCACAACCTCATCGCCGCGCGCCAGCAGGAATTGGCTGATATGGCTGCCGATAAACCCGGCGGCGCCTGTCACGAGAATTTTCATGGGACGAGAACCTTCATGTAACCAAAACTTTCATCGATGCATACTCCTGCAAGAGTTGCGACTGACCCCAAAAGTGTGACGGCACCCTATCCAATCGTTAGGTAATCGGCAATGCCGATTCGCAGGCCGCGCACCAGCATATCTGTCCTGATTTGACGCACCCTGTGCCAAATCCAAGCACCTGATCCATATGGATTTATCAGAAAATCGGGGATTCGGTGTATAAATGCCACAATCTTCGCAAAATTGTATTGAAGGCTTTGACTTGGGCAAAGACTTGTGAGAAATTGAAAACAGATTTTTATGCCCGTGTTATTCGGGTGCTTGGAATTGGAGCATTTATTATGCGTATTGCAATTATGGCAGCAGCTTTTGGAGTGGTGCTTGGCGCACCCGGCCTCGTGCCGACAGACATGATGGAGCCAGCTTCTGCGCAGGCTGTTCAGCAAACTGCGCTGGAGGCGGAGCTTGTGGCTGCGGCGGATGACCCGGCTGCATTGAGTGCGATCATTGCACGCGAACAGGCTGCTGGAAACGTCGATGGGCTGGCAACAGCGCTTGCGAATGCGGCGACAACTGTGGCGGCAACGGATGTCGGTGGCGCGGCTGCGCTGGTTATTCAGGCGGTTGCTGTTGCAGATGGCGCAAGCGACACGGTTCAGAACGCAGTTGGTAATGCGGCAAGTTCTGTGGCATCGACGGCAGCGGATTCTGGTGATATGACCACTGCTACTAATGTTGAGGTCGCTGTTGCTTCCAGTGCAGACGCGGACGTGCAAATCTCTTATGTAAATGCAGGGGGTATCGCTGGAACACCCGTGGTACAAACACCAGCTCCGGCACCTGCTCCAGCTCCGGCTCCTGCTCCGGCAACTGATGATACAACAACAACACCGGACACAGGTGACACAACACCTGCACCAACACCTGTCAACATCGTCGCGCCACCTTCTCCGCCAGAGCCGCCGGTAATCGTTATTCCGGAAAACCCGAACGTGGTGCTCAACCCGATTGTTGTGGTGGAACCTCCTACCGTGGATGATGTGGGCAGCCCGGTTTAAGGCTGGCGATCGACACGAAAGTTCAGGCGAAAGCCGAAAAGAAATTTCAAAAAAGGTGAAGGCTGGTCCTTCGCCTTTTTTTATGCTCAAGTAGGCACATCCCAAAACCTCGGTGTTGCGCCCTGAACCAGTGCCCTGATCCAGAGCCTTCCTCTTGAGCCCAGTAGAGAGTGTCATGCGATTTCTCAAAAACCTGTTGTCCCGCAGCAAAGCCGACAAAGCGCCCGCCTTCAGCGTTGCGGACGGGGAACTGGTATATGCCGTAGGTGACATTCACGGCCGCGATGACCTGCTGGGGCAATTGATTGAAAAGATTGACGAGGACCGTCAGGTACGCTGGGCCTATGAGCGCTGCACGCTTGTGTTCCTCGGTGATTATGTTGATCGGGGGTTTCACTCCAAAGAGGTGCTGGACCGGCTTATCGGATTAAAGCCGGCTTGGGCCGACGTGGTGTGCCTGAAGGGCAATCATGAGGACATGATGCTGGATTTCCTGCTTGATCCGCTAACCAACGAATCCTGGTTGCAGTATGGCGGGCTTGCGACGCTCAAGAGCTACGGCGTGTCACTCACAGAAACCGACTCGGGCGAGCCGGATATTGTCAAGGCATCCAGAGACTTGCAGGAGTTGCTGCCGGACGCTCATTTCATGTTCCTGCGGGACACGCCGCTCACGCACCAGTCTGGCGACTATCTGTTTGTGCATGCGGGCATCAAACCGGGTGTGCCGCTGCATGCGCAGGACCCGCGCGACATGACGTTCATTCGTCACGAGTTTACCGAAAGCAGGCGCAACCATGGCTTTCGCGTGGTGCACGGCCACACGGGTGTGCAGAACCCGCTGTTGCTCGATAACCGGATTGCCGTAGACACAACAGCATACGCCACCGGGCGACTGACGGCCGCGGTCCTTCATGGTGACACCGTCGATTTTCTCTCGACTTAGGCGAAATTGTGACGAGAGTGTTGCCTGTACGCAACATAGGTTAACTTAATCAAAGATATAGACTTATTTCTGTCAATCGACTATGACATTAAGAATAACAAGCCGGTACTTTGTTTCTAGTTTTTGTAAAAATTATAGCCGAATCTTGCGTTAAGTAGGGCGGCAGCTCATGATTCATGGGGAATATAAATGAAAATGCATACGATGACATCAATGCTGGCCGTGGCTGTTGCTGCTGGATTCAGTGTTTCAGCTGCAGCACAGGATGGGGGTCCGGATGATCAGGTGGTATCGGTTTATGATCGCTATCGCCCCGATTATACGGCGCCGGGTGCACGCAGTGGCAGCTTCCTGTTCAATCCTACGATTGAAGGCAGCGGTAAATATAATTCCAACATTTTCGCGCGGCGTGCGGGCGCAACCGCCACGAGCCCTGGCGAAATTGATGACTTTATCTGGCAGATCAAGCCGGGTTTCAGCCTGAATTCTGACTGGAGCCAGAACTCCTTCTCCTTCTTTGCTGATGCGGATATCGCGAAATATACCGATAACAGCCGTGAAGATTATGAGGATTTCAATGTCGGCATTCGCGGCACGTTGGATATCCAGCGCGGTATGGCGATCAATTATGGTGTGCGTTATGCTGACACCCACGAGGATCGTGGTGCACCGGACACCAATGGTTTGCAGAATGAGTTGACAACTTTTGAGACCTTCGCCGCAAACGTCGGCTTTGTGCGCGATCAGTCCATCATGTCACTGGCTATTGACGCGGACTATGAGAACCTGGATTTCTCGAACCCTGATCTGATTGGCGGCGGAACGCTTAACAACACGCAGCGGAACCGCGAACGCTATGGTGGTAGTGTACGGGTTGGTTATGAGATTGACCAATATTACGAAGCCTTTGTCAGGGTTGCCGCGAACCGGATCGAATATGAAGATTCGCAAGCGACCGGTGGTCCGCAACGGAACTCGGACGGCTACGAAATTACAGCGGGTGCCGCGTTCGATATCACAGGCACATCGTCTGGTGAGTTCTTCGGTGGCTACATCAAACAGTCTTACGACTCGGATAGCCTTAGCAACATCGACGATTTCACTTTTGGTGCGTCCCTGTTGTGGAACCCGACTGGGCTGACCTCGGTGCGGGCAAGCGTGACACGGTTGGTGAATGAAACCATCGTTATTGACCAAGATGCATCTGGTGGCCTTGCGTTTGCGGCTGGTATCTTGGCGACAGCCTATCGTGTCGATTTTGAGCATGAACTGCAGCGCAATGTGCTTTTGAAGGCTGGAGCGGGTTACACCAAGAACAGCTATGAAAACGTTGTTCGGGAAGACGAAGACTATGCTGCATCCTTTGGTGCAACCTACCTTCTGAACCGCAATTTCAGCCTGAATGCTGATTATAGCTGGCAGTACCGCGATACCACAGCCCAGGGCCAGGACTTCAAACGTCATATTTTCATGGTCGGTTTGAAGGCTCAGTGGTAAGATAGCCTTGAAGGCGGCGCATGGGCGCCGCCGATGCTACCTTGTCATGCGGTTGTGAGTTGATTGTGATTAAGTTCTTAAAACTGTTTTTTTTGACGGCACTTCTTGTTGGAGGTGCCGTTCTTGTGCGTGCACAGGACGCTTCCCCTGACGCGTCGGGTTTGGCGACAAACTCCTTGAGGTACCAGCTTGGTTCCGGCGATCAGATCCGGGTTACCGTATACGGTGAAGAGGACTTGTCAGGTGAGTTTGAGCTGGACGGTGAAGGCACGATATCCCTGCCGCTTATTGGTGCGATAACCGTTGGAAACCGCAGCCTTTCAGATGCTGAGTCGCTCATAACGGCCCAACTCGCTGATGGCTTTCTGGTTAATCCGCGCGTCAATATCGAGGTGCTGAATTATCGCCCCTTTTATATTCTGGGCGAAGTGCAGGACCCTGGCAGTTATCCGTATGTTAGTGGCATGACGGTCCTGAACGCTGTAGCACTTGCATCCGGCTTTACCTACCGGGCGAGTGAAAGCAAGATTGAGGTGACACGTCGTGTCGATGGCGTCGAGCAGAAGATGCGCATTGAACTGACTGCGGCCGTTTTGCCCGGAGATATTATCCGGGTTCCGGAACGCTTCTTCTGACGGTTGAACACAAGTTTACCCCGCTGAATTTGTTGGCGGACCCAAGGGGAACGCGCTATATAAGCGCCTGTATCGTTGGACGGGGATCAGATGTACGATCAGAATTACCAGGATAAAGCGGGCGCGCAGGCCACTCAGGTGATGACGCCGAGCCAGGAAGACGAGGATGTTATTGATATCCGCGCGCTTGCGCTTATTTTGCTGCGCCGCAAATGGATCATCATCAACACTATCCTTTTCTTTACTGTTATCGGTCTCTTGATTCTGTTCCAGTTAACGCCGCGATACTCGGCGTCTGCTATGCTGGCGCTGGAGACAAGGCAAAACCAGGTTGTTGACGTTCAGGCCGTGATGTCAGGCATCGGTACCGATGTGGCTGCGATCAAAACCGAGATCGACGTGATGACGTCCCGGCGGTTGGTGGGCAAAACTGTTGATACACTGAATTTAACCAGCGACCCTGAGTTCAATGGTGAACTTAACACTCAGCGCAGTTTCATATCATACCTCAATCCGGTTAACTGGATCCCGGACAGCTGGAAGCGGTCAATTCTTGGTGACCCGGCTCCAATAACCGAGGAAGTAAGGCTCGCCACTGAACGGGCAAGAGTGATTGACGCCGTAGTGTCGCGATTGTCTGTCTCCAATCCGCCGCGCTCCTATAGTATCAATGTATCGTTTGAATCAGAGGACCCGCGCAAGGCGGCTCGTATCGCTAACGGCGTTGCCGATCTTTATTTGACTGACCAGCTGGAAGCCAAATTTGAAGCGACCCAACGCGCGAACGAATGGCTCAATGAACGTATTTTTGACCTGCGGGAAAATGTTCGTGCGTCTGAAGTTGCCGCGCAAAGTTTTCGTGAGGAAAACCAGCTGATTCAAACTGCAAGTGCCGGCCTGGTTTCGGACCAGCAACTTACGCAGTTGAATACACGTTTGATTGACGCTCGGACCGACCTTGCACGCACCCGAGCCCGGTTTAGCCAGATCAATGACATATCGGACCCGGAAAACACTGACTTTGCCGGCTTGACCGAAGTGCTGGACAGTCCCCTGATCCAGCGTCTGCGTGAACAGCAGTCGGAAGTTTTGCGAAACCGAGCAGAGCTTGCCACCCGCTACGGGCCCAAACACCCACGCATGATCAACGTTGAGGCGGAACTTGAAGATATCGAGTCCAACATCAAGCTTGAGATCAGGAAAGTGGTTGCGGGTATCCAGAATGAGGTGGATGTGGCCGAGGCGCGTGTCTCAGCGCTGGAAGCCAGCCTTGATCAGTTGAAGACAGAGAATGTCGCCGTGAACAGGGCTCAGGTTCAGCTCAGGGAGCTGGAGCGGGAAGCCGAGGCAAACCGTGTTTTGCTGGAGACTTTCCTGGCACGATTCAAGGAAACAACCAATCAACAGGACATTCAACAGGCAGATGCCCGCATTATCTCCCGGGCTGATCCGCCGCTGGATGCGTCGTTTCCGAACAAGCGCCTGATTCTCATCCTGGTTCTCATTGTCTCAGCAGGTATTGGTGTAGGCCTCGCCTTTCTCCTTGAAATGCTCGACAACGGATATCGCACCCTTGACCAGATCAAATCTGATCTTGGATTGCGCGGTGTCGGAATTATTCCGATGCTGGCCACCAATAAATTGCAGGGTGTATCGGTTGAGAACTATTTGCTTGAAAAACCGTCCTCCTCTTTTGCAGAAGCGCACCGTAACGTGCACGCCTCATTGCTGTATTCCGGACCAAGACAAAATACGCCGCAAGTTGTCATGGCGACTTCCTCTGTTCCGGGCGAAGGCAAATCGACCTTCTCCCTCTGTTATGCCCGGCTGATGGCAAAATCCGGGTTGAAAGTATTGTTGATCGAAGCTGATTTGCGACGCCCTGTGGTAAAAGCAAGGCTACGTTTGCCTACAGATCAGGCAGATCTTGTGTCCGTACTGGAAGGCTCTGACCTCGGCGGGCAGCAACTGTATAAGGATGAGGCCTCAAGCCTCCATATCCTGTGTGGCAAAGGCCACTCTGACCCGCAGAAGCTTTTTTCCGGTGAAAAATTCTCAGGCCTGATGTCTTGGTCACGTGAGCATTACGACCTGGTTGTTCTGGATACACCGCCAGTTATGGCCGTCTCGGACGCTGTGGTTCTGTCGCATCATGTAGATGCCGTTCTCTATGTTGTTCAATGGGAAACAACACCGAAAAAGTCGGTAGAGAGCGGAATTGGTCAATTGCGTGAAGCGGGTGCGCCTCTTGCAGGTACTGTCATCACCCAGGTTAATATCAAACGTCATCAGAGCTATGGATATGGTGACCAAGGCTATTACTACGGCACGAAAAGTGGCTACTATGCCAACTGATATGTTGGTACGCGTTTACTGAACTAAAATGCCGCCAGCAAAGGTTGCCTCAGTGGACGGTATCTGCTTCGCGAACGATTGATTGTTTGCCAATAAAGCAGCAAGCATGACCGTCACTGCAGGTCAGATGGCTTCAACAGCAGCTAACAGTTCACTGGCGGAAAAAGGTTTGGCAAGTGCCTGCACCGCTCCCATCGCTTTCGCCATTTTTAAGTAGGGTGTTGACGACACACGGGCTCCCCCTGAAATGGCAATGATTTTCAAATCAGGATGATGCCTCCGCAAATGGGATATGGTTTCCAACCCTTCCTTGTCAGGCATGATGATGTCGGTAATGACCAGGTCAAAGCTGTTTGCATCAGCAAGTTTGATGGCGAAATGACCATTGCGGGCCGTGGTAACCTGATGCTCCGCCTCGGTTAAAGCTATAGATAGAGCCTCAAGTACCAGTGGGTCATCATCCACCAAAAGAATATTTGCCATAAATGCTTCCCCGATTGCGCGCATTAAACCGCCAGAAGCGCGTTGGCACAATAGTCTAATTTGCTGGCGGTAAAAAAATCGAGATGATGCATCCTTGCCCCGCCGCAGACTCCACCGCAATCTGCCCCCCGGCGTTGCTCACATGACTGTGAACCAGCGACATGCCAAGACCGGTACCCTCACCGACGGTTTTAGTAGTGAAAAAGGGCTCGAAAATTCGGCGTCCGACGTCTTGGGGCATTCCAGGTCCATCATCCTGGATTTTTATCAAGACAGCTGCATCGTGCTGCCAGTCCGGTAGGTCCACTAGCGCCTGGCGTTCAAGGGCCGATATCTCGATACTTACTGCTCCGTTTCTTAAGCCGATGGCATCAAATGCGTTGATAGCCGGGTTGACGAGCAGGCTCTGTAGCTCATGGTCGGGCAAGCCAACCTGCCCAAGGCCATCGCCCAACTGCATACTGAACGAGATATTAAGCGGGCAGGAAATGGCAATAATGTCTTTGGTTTCCATGGCAACCTTTGCAACGTCACACGTGGCAGACTGCCCGTCGCCATCTCGGGAGAACGCCAGAATTTTCCCAATGGTTTCATTGGCGTTGCGAGCGGACATGTAGATAAGATCCATTTTGCGGCGGTCTTCGCTATTCTCAGGAAAGCGCTTCTGCATTAGCTCTGCCATGGTCAAAACCGGCAGGAGCTGGTTACTTAGTTCGTGCGCGACTCCGCCCGCGAGTTTGCCAAGCGAGTCCATCCGGTGCATTTGTGCCATTTTCTGTTCAAGCGCTATGCGGCGTTGAAACTCCTTTTCCGTGCGTTTTGATTTGCGATAAGCCAGCCATGCGAAAGGCAGGGGCAGGGACAAAAAAAGCAAGACAACCTCATCAATTTCGAAGTGTTCATACTCCCGAGTGAAGCCGTAAATGATCTCAAATGCGTCGAACGAGCGAAAAAACAGGTAAATGGCCAGGACGGCTGTGAAAACCAACCCCATTTCCTTGTTCAGCAGAGTTCGGTATTTTTTCTGCGCAGCCATATGTCCCCCAAAATCCCGGCCAATACCCGACCGACTGGATCACTGTGCTCGTGAACGCGGCCAAACGCACTCTAATGCAAAAAAAGCGATCAGCCAAAATGGCATGTGGTAATTGTGATTGTGGGGGAGAGAATGGCGGAGTCGGAGGGATTCGAACCCTCGAGGGCGTTGCCACCCAACACGCTTTCCAGGCGTGCGCCTTAAACCGCTCGGCCACGACTCCTTTGAACAACACCAATGAGAGGCAAGAAAGCGTATCTTATCGGTGCGCGCCGCACTATAGCTGGCAATTGCCATGAGGCAAGCCCTAATTCTGACCGGCTGGAACTGATCACCTGACCTTGCATGCATGGGCATTAAAAAAGGGGCCACGTGGCCCCTTCCGAGTTCTCTGCGCAGAAGATCAAGATCACGCACGTATGGTTTTCAGGAAGTCTTCCACCTGACCGCGCAACTCATCGGATTGCTGTGTCAATAGCTGCGCCGCTGACAATACCTGCGTTGCAGCTGATCCTGTCGTTGTTGCACCCTGATTAACCGAATGAATGTTAGACGTCACCTCTTCTGTTCCGGTGGACACTTCAGCAACATTCCTTGCGATTTCCTGCGTCGATGCATCCTGTTCTTCCACAGCGGAGGCGATCGAAACAGACGTTGCCTCGATGTCCCCGATGATGCCTTTGATCTCATCCATGGCGCGAACAGCCAAGCTGGTGGCACTTTGCATGCCATTCACCTGTTCACTGATTTCCTGCGTGGCTTTGGCGGTCTGGTTGGCAAGCGACTTAACCTCGCTTGCCACGACAGCAAAGCCTTTGCCGGCGTCGCCCGCGCGTGCGGCCTCAATGGTTGCATTCAAGGCCAGAAGGTTGGTTTGCTCGGCAATTTCGTTGATCAGTTTCACGACCTCACCGATTTTCTCGGCAGCGTCCACCAGTTCAGCCACATCCTTGCCTGCGTTGTCCGTGCGGGCAACTGCATCACGTGCTGCAGCACTTGACTGGTTGGTCTGACCAGTAATTTCCCTAACAGAACTTGACAGCTCTTCCGCAGCGCTTGCAACCATCTGAGCGTTGGAGCTCGCTTGTTGGGCGGCGCTCGACACAACTTCTGACTGCTGCGATGTATCCGCTGCTGTTTCCGACAGGCTGCTTGCCGCTTGTTCCATGCCGGACGCAGAGGTTGAAACGCCTTCCACAAGGGCCATAACAGAGGCTTCGAAACTATCAGCAAGGTCGAGCATTTCCTGACGGCGGTCCCGACGGGCCTGCTCTGCGTTTTCTTCCTCCTCACGGCGGCGCTGTTCTTCTTCCTCACGCTTGAGACGTTCAGCTTCTTCTTGCTGTTCGCGCTCGAGCTCTTCTTTTTCGCGCTGTTCCGCTTCCATTTGGCGGCGCTCAATTGCGTTGTCTTTGAATATCTGCACTGACTTGGCCATATCGCCAACTTCGTCATTGCGATCAGCGTTTGGAATTTCTACTTCAAGATTGCCATCCGCCAGCACCATCATGGTGTCAGAAAGGGCATTCACTGGCCGTACGACGCGCACCATCACAACCCACAGAGCCATGCCACCAACCATCAGCGAAATCACGATGAGAGTTCCAGCGGTATAGACGCTGCCGTCCGCGCTGCCGACAGCAGCTTCATTCAGACTTTTGGCCAGATTGTCCGCGTAGCTGCTCATCATGAACACGGGTCCGGTGGCTTCCTGCGCCAGCGCCACCCAATCTTCAGCAGTCGTTTCATAGTCGACAATCTCTTCTTCGTCTTCTTCCGCTACCATCGAAAGGTCGTAGATTTCAAAGCGGCTGCCGGCAAAGTCTTCGATAAAGGTCGAGCGAATCGCGTCCACTTGTTGGACAATATCTTCCGTTGCGGTAGTAGACTTTGCAAAGGTTTCAACTTGCCCCCAAGCACCTTCGCTGATGCCGCTGTATTTGATACCGGTATCTTTTTCGAAACTGTTGATCACGGACTGCGACGCAATGTTGTCTGCCAGGGAAGCGGCTTCCCGTGCGGCATACTCAGACATGACCCAAAGCTGATTCTTGAGCCTGTTTACAGTGCTGATTCGGTCGTCGCCAAAATCGTAATTGCTCTCAATTTCAATTCGAAGCGTAGCTGCAATGTCGATGAGCGCGTCCATGCTTTTGGCGGCATCCCTGCCGCGCCCTGTGTCGGCTTCAGTTCCGAACGATTCGAGGTCACCGTCTGTCACTGACTGCTGCCGCGAATAAGCCTCATAGGCTTCGGCAAGCGTCGACTTCATTGCGTTAAATTCCTGAACGGCGGATTTGTATCGCGCGCTATCCTGGTCGCCTTCAAACGGCGGCAAGTTTCTCAGGTCGCTCTGGATATTGTTGTAGGCATCTTCAACTGCGCCGCGGTTCAAGCCGATTCTGGTGATGAAAAAACTTGGGACCTCGCCTTCAAAGCCATAGCCGGCATATGTAAACAGTCTCTCGTCAGCAAGTGCCAACTTGAACTGTACAATGTTGTCGATGGCAGAGTTCAGGATCTGTGCCCGGGTTGCGACATCTCGTGCCCCAATTGCGCGCGACATCTGAGCAACATTTAGTCCGATCACGACGACCATCAGCAGTACAGTCACCGCCAACAATAGGTTACGGATACTGAACAGGCGTGCTGCTGCGCCCCCATTATTCGCAGTCATTTAGAAATTCCCTCTTCGAACTTCGAACATATTTGAGCAGGTTTAGTAAAATCGGCTTTATTCATTACATAGCCGGGTTAACGAATCTTAAAGGCCAACCAGAAATTGCTATTTCTTGACCAATCTTTTGATGGTATGCGGGCTGCAACACCGTATTGCGGGCAGCGGTTAGTCATGAAAATTTGATAGGAAAAGTGATAATGTATTCAGCCTAATGCATTGAAAATATTGTGCTTTAGGATATTGTCTGAAAATAGGGTTTTTGAGATGTTTCTGAGAAAATGACAAAAAATTACGATGTCATAATAATTGGTGCGGGCGCTGCCGGTTTAATGTGCGCAATTGAGGCCGGGCGCGAAAACCAACGTGTATTGTTACTGGAACGAAACAAAAAACCGGGCGCCAAGATTCTTATTTCAGGCGGTGGGCGGTGCAACTTCACCAATCAGGAGATAGACCCTGCTTCCTATATCAGCGAAAACCCTCATTTCGCCAAGTCGGCCTTAAGTCGCTATACACCATGGGACTTTATGGACTTGATTGCTGCTCATGGTCTGACGTGGCATGAAAAGACGCTCGGGCAGCTTTTTTGTGACCAGGGTGCTAAGGCCATCCTGAAGGTATTGCTGGACGAGAGCCGTGCTGCTGGTGTTGACTTGCTGACATCCATTGACGTGCGATCCATAGAAAAAACACCCTCAGGTTTTGTTGTGTCGTCAGGCGATGTGTCCTGGCAGGCGCCCCAACTTGTGATTGCCAGTGGGGGAGTTTCAATTCCCAAAATGGGCGCGACAGACTTCGGCTACCGGGTTGCGCGCCAGTTTGGTTTGAAAACCGTTGAGCCGGTACCGGCTCTTGTTCCTTTGACATTTGACTCTGAAACCGTTGCAAAGATGAAGCTGCTGGCAGGCGTGTCGGCTCCCTGCCGGGTCGCGGTCGCAGGTCAGTCGCGGTTGCCGGCTTTTCGTGAAAACCTGCTTTTTACCCATCGAGGGCTCAGTGGGCCTGCAATACTGCAGATTTCCTCCTACCTCAAGCCTGATGAAGCCATCGACATCGATCTATTGCCGGATCAGGCTGATGCATGGCAATGGATTTCCGACTGTCGAAACCGCTCCGGCGGCGCGACAGTTAAAACTGTTTTGGCGTCTCATTTGCCCGACAGACTGGCGGATCAAATAGCTTCCGCCTTTGGGGGGAAACTGGCTGAGCAGTCTAATGCAACACTGTCCCGCTTATGCGACCGTCTCAAGCGCTGGCAACTTACCCCAACCGGCAACGAAGGGTTTGCAAAAGCAGAAGTCACCAGAGGAGGCGTTTCCACGGAAGAACTGTCTTCGAAAACCTTGGCAGCCAAAAAAGTCCCAGGTCTTTATTTCATTGGTGAATGTGTTGATGTCACCGGGTGGCTGGGCGGTTACAATTTTCAATGGGCCTGGGCAAGTGGCCACGCTGCGGGGAAGGCAATTGCCCATGCTGCGCGGAAATAACCCTTGGCAACTCCACGTCTTGGTACGTGTCGCTGACAGGGAAAAGCTTGCTGTCCAACGTGTGCGGTTGACGGGCTAAGAGCTTGTCTCTCCATTGAAAACGAATGACAGTCTGATCGAAATTGCGCAGGAACCAGAAAATGTCCGGTCAACTTACCCGCATGTGCTTCAGACCAACAAATGCATCAAAGTCTGCAGGTTCATTTATGTTGCTGAAAGATACTGAGTGACGTTTGTCGGACGATATCGACTTGGCCCTTTTTTTGGACAACAACTCCCCAACACGTGCACATTTTGACGGTGGCTTGCCATCAGCGACGGCGAGAAAGGGCATCTGGAATCGGCGGAATTGCGCCCAGCCCGTCTGGCACGTGAGTTTGCTCAGCAACTCAACAGTTAGGCCGGGCATGTCAACTGGCACAATCAGATGCCTGCTGCCAACTGGCTGCATCGCCAAATAGTCCTGTATGGCAATTGCCGGGCCTTGAAACGGCCTCGCATCGGGCACAGCATTTTCAACATCGTCGCGCCCAAGAACAACCACTCGGGATGCCCCTGCGTGGTGGAGGAGCGATCTCATATGTTCGAGCATCGTTATGCCTTCAACACGTAGCTCGGCCTTGTCCCGCCCCATGCGCCTGGACGCTCCCCCTGCAAGCACAACTCCCGTGAAACCCTGCCTGATTGCCGGCATCATCTCAGCCACCGATGGCCGAAAGGTTATGCGTCTGGCCTGTCTCACCCTGATGAAGAAAATGCCTCGGTGATTTTCTCCGCACAGCCGCAACAATACGCTGCTTCAGTTCCGGTATCTGGTCATCTGCCTGCAAAAACCTTCGCATCGGTATGCCGAAGGTACCAAACAGGCATAGATGCAAGTCCCCCTGGCTCGAAAAACGCAGGCGATTGCAGGTCTTGCAAAAGTCTTCTGAATAGGGCGCAATAAACCCGATGCTGCCCGCGTGATCCGGATGGACATAATCCAACGACGGGCCGGCATCGGCTGCCTTGATCCGCTGAGTCCAGCCTCTTTTTGTCAGTTGGCGCGCAACATCCAGAACCGGTGCGTGGTGTTTTCTAAAGAAGGCGGCGTGATCACCTGTTTCCATTAACTCAATAAACCTGACGGAAATTGGCAGGTCTTGTGTGAGCTTGATGAACCTGTCCACTTCGTGGTCGTTGACGCCTTTCATGTAGACTATGTTGACCTTGACGCTTGAAAAGCCCGCAATCAGAGCAGCTTCAATACCCTGTTGGACCTCTATACACCTGTCATGGCCGGTGATGGCCAAAAAAGTATCCGGATCCAAACTGTCGAGGCTTACATTGAGGGCATCAATTCCAGCTTTGCGCCATGAAACGGCGCGTTCCCGCAGGCGGTACCCATTGGTCGTCAACGCAAGGGTTTTAACCTTGGGTAGGGCTGCGATGCTCGCGGCGGTGACATCAAAGTTTCGCCGGATTGTCGGCTCGCCGCCGGTCAGCCTGATTTTGGCAATACCCAAGTCGCTGAATGCACGCGCCGCGCGCATCAGTTCCTCGTTCGACAGAGGCCCCGGGCCACCGCACTTTTTGTAGCCCTCGGGCAGGCAGTAGCTGCAACGAAAATTACAGGCGTCGGTAAGCGACAATCGGAGATAGGAAAAACGGCGGCCGAAGCCATCACTGATGTGCACAGCTTGTCTCCTTTCCAAATAACGAGAGGCCCAACGGTTTCCCGATTGAACCCGGCAGCAACTTGCTGCGGCCAACGCGCCGTACCAGGCATTTATCGCCGTAGCTTAGGAGCGAGAGCTTCGGAGCTCAGCACTTAGTCATTTGAAGATAGGGAGATGCAGCGCTTGCAGTTTGACCTGGGTCAAGTGACTGCTTCAGCAACCATATCTGTCAGGTCGGGGCGCGGGCAGTCCGGTGTTTTGGCGATGACGCAGTGGCCCGCCAGTTCAACGTCGCAAAAGTCGCAAAGCGCCTGCCGGTCTGGCATTTTGACCTGATCCGCGGAAACATCAAACCCTTCTTTTCGGAACTTTTGGAGCGTGCGCGAGAAAGTTTCCGGACGCATATCGAGGTAGGAAGCGATGATTGATTTCTCATAGGGCAGGAAGATGATGCCATCTGACGGCTTTTGATTGAGTGCAAGACGCAAGAGAAACCACCCAACCCGCTCCTGCGCGGACTTCAGCCTGGACAGCTCTATCTGCTGTACAAGCCGCTGTGAGCGAATAGAGACAGCATTCAGCATATTGACGGCAAGTTGCGGGTTGGATTGAATGCGTTGGCGAATTACTGGCGCGGGAATGGACAACAGCAAGGCATGTTCCACTACCTGCGCGCTCACCGGGGCTGGCACGTTAAGAAAAACTGCTGATTCCAGAAGGGTTTCACCGCTTCCCAGCATCTGCAGGATCGCCTCCTCGCCGCTTTCAAGTCCATTGTAAACTTTCACCCAGCCATCCAGAACGATGTATAGACGTGCCGCTGGTTCGTCGCGCAAAAACAAAAGCTTTTCTTTCGAGTACTCCCGAATTTGGGCGAACGACAGGATTTCATCCAGATCGTCATCATCCATCGCGGCAAATGTCGGTAGGGAGCGCAGGAAGGGTCTGTACTGGGTGATTAGGTTATCGGCCCCTTTTTTACGAACTGTTTCCAGGCGGGATGCGGTGGCCGGGCCGGTGCCTGCACCCTCCAGCCCTTTGACAAGGTCAATTTCTGCCGCACGGAGTTTGTCGATCATTTGCGTCAGGAGCTCAAACCAGGTTTCGCCGTCATACTGTTCGATTTCACTGGGAGGGGCGCCTTCTTCAAGCAGCCGGTTAACCGTCGCAAGCGCCTCAAGCTCGCTGTTGTCAATTGCGCCCTGCGTGATTGCAATCTGTGAGGGGGATGCCAGCGCCTTGAAGGTTTCGAGGTAGTTTTTCTGTTCTGCGATCAGTGCCACGAACCGGTCGCAAAACTCCTGGTTCCGAAAGGAGAAGGTGTAAAACCCGCGCGCGCCTAACGCCCGCTCCATTCCGACCTTTTCTTTCCACTGAACGAAATTCGAGTAGGCCGAAACAAGGGCGGAGTTATGCCCGGAAGCCCGCTGCGCCAGTTCGATCATTGCGTCTATTGTTGGCGTTGTATAGCCAAATGTATAGGTGTTGAGAGCCTGGGTGTAGCGGGTCGACATCAGGTGAATATTGTCCCGCAATGCAGGGAGTTCCTGATATTTTTGGACAAGTATCTTCAGGCGGGCTTCAAAGTTCACCGGCAGGGCATCCCGCACATCAATGCGGGTGCTGAATGTCCGAAGCGCTTCAAAGGCAATATCGACGGCTTCTGTTTGTTTCTTATATCGGTTGGAGAAAATCCGGCCCAGGCTATCGATATAAAGACTGGCGGATCCGCGTTCTCTCTGGACCTGATGCACCAGGTCCCCGAGCAAATGCAGCAACTCCTGAACAAGTTTTATATTGTTTGACGGTGAGTTCACGTCTGACCCCAATGCACTCTCTCGACACCAATCATCATCCTACAAATTTGATGAAACAACCAGTTCTCAAAATAAATATATTTCTTTCAGTACCTTAAAGACAATGACTCACAACAATTCGCCTGTCTTCTAACTGTTTACCGGCATCAGGTTAAACCACTTGATGTGGGTCAAACGGCAGTTCTCCAGATTCGACACAATAGCCTCGAACGCTTTGGGCAACCGATTCTTCAGGAGGCTGATGTGAACGATCCACAATCAACAGTTGGCGAGCAGCGCCGCGCCCTGACCACCAGCACACTGGCATTTACAGTTTGTTTCGCGGTTTGGACGATCTTTTCCATCATAGGTATCAAGATAAAAGCGCAGCTTGGATTAACAGACACCCAGTTCGGCATTCTGGTTGCGACCCCAGTGCTGACCGGGTCCCTGAGCCGTCTGTTCCTCGGCATCTGGACCGATCAATATGGTGGCCGCATCATTTACACACTGCAGATGCTGACAACGGCGGTCGCCGCTTACTTGCTGACGCTCGTCAGCACCTATCAGATGTTTCTTGTCGCTGCTCTGGGTGTCGGTCTTGCGGGCGGCAGCTTTGCCGTTGGTGTTGCCTACGTTTCCCGCTGGTATCCAAAAGAGAAACAGGGCACTGCGCTCGGCATTTTCGGCATGGGCAACGTGGGGGCAGCCGTCACCAACTTTGGTGCTCCTATACTCCTCGTTGCACTGGGTGGTGCCTGGCAAAGCGTGGCACAGGTTTACGCGATCGCGCTCGCCGTTACTGCAGTGCTGTTTTTCATCACCACGAAGGATGATCCGGTCCATGCCTCTCACAAGGCTGAAGGCAAGAAACATCCCTCTTTTGTTGAACAGCTGGAACCCCTCAAAAACCTGCAGGTCTGGCGCTTTTCGCTATATTATTTCTTCGTCTTTGGCGCCTATGTCGCGCTCGCTTTGTGGCTGCCACGTTACTATGTGGGCGCTTACGGCCTGGAGCTTGCCACCGCTGGCATGCTGGCTGCCGCCTACGCCCTGCCTGGCAGTATCTTTCGTGCTCTCGGTGGGTGGTTGTCTGACAAATACGGCGCCCGAGCCGTTATGTACTGGACCTTCATTGCCTGCGTCATCTGTTGTTTTGTCATGTCATATCCGTCGACTGACTACACTGTCGCAGGCATTGAGGGACCGGTCTCTTTCAATATCACCATCCCTCTTGAAGTGTTTGTGTTCCTCACCATCGTGCTGGGCTTCTTCATGTCTCTCGGCAAAGCGGCTGTCTACAAGCATATCCCCGTCTACTATCCGGATCATGTCGGTTCGGTGGGCGGCATGGTCGGCCTGATCGGCGGGCTTGGCGGCTTTTTCCTGCCCATCGCCTTTGGTGTGATGAACGACGTGATTGGTGTTTGGACCAGCTGTTTCATGCTGCTCACCATTATCATTGGCATAGCACTGGCCTGGATGCACTTCGCAATCCAACGACTCGAAAAACAACGCATTCCCGAACTGCGTGGACCCCGCAACCTGCCTGAACTTGAAGGTATGGCGAGCTAAGGCTCGCCTCCGGGCCTCTCACGCAAAAGGAGACAACAGATGTCTGATCAAGCCACTCCCAACACCCTCACCCAAAAAGGACGCGACCTCTTTGGCTGGAACCCCGACGACGACAGCCAGTGGGCTGCTGAAGGCAAGAGCATAGCAACCCGAAACCTGTGGATTTCCATTCCATCCCTGTTGTGCGGATTTGCCGTGTGGCTTTACTGGGGCATCATCACCGTTCAGATGTTGAATCTGGGTTTTCCTTTCAGCCAGTCGGAGCTGTTTACACTTGCTGCCATCGCGGGCCTTTCAGGCGCAACACTTCGCATCCCGAGTTCGTTCTTCATCCGCATTGCGGGGGGGCGGTACACGCTGTTTCTGACAACGGCACTGTTGATGATCCCGGCACTTGGCACCGGCTTTCTGCTCAAGGATCCTAACGCTCCCCTCTGGCAGTTCCAGCTTATGGCGCTGCTGTCGGGCTTTGGTGGCGGCAATTTTGCGTCGTCGATGTCAAACATCAGTTTCTTCTATCCGAAAAAGATCCAGGGCTATGCGCTGGGTATGAATGCAGGGCTCGGCAACTTTGGTGTGACGACCATGCAGATTGTCGTGCCGCTGGTGATGACTTTTGCCCTCTTCGGCGGATCGGGCATGGTGCTTGAAAACACCTCGGGCACTCTTATCGGTAAAATTCCGGCCGGCACTACCACCTATATCTTCAATGCCGGTTGGGTTTGGCTCATCCTCCTGGTGCCGCTCGCGTTTGCGGGCTGGTTTGGCCTGAACACCATCCGAGACGAGCATGTCTCGCCGGATGCGGGCGCCGCTCTGCCGGCGTTCGCCAAAATCCTCGGTATGCTGGCGATTGGCCTTCTGACGGCCATGTTCGGCCTTTGGCTGATGTTACCTGCCGCCACCGGCGGTTCCGGGCTTGAGCTTAACAAATGGATTGTGCTGCCGATCGTTATCGCCCTGACGGTATTTGCCCTCAAGCTGATCCCCGGCAAAATCCAGAACAGCCTCAAACGCCAGTATCAGATCTTCGACAACAAACATACGTGGGCGATGACGGTGATTTACACCATGACCTTTGGCTCATTCATCGGTTACTCGGCTGCCATGGGCCTTGCCATCAAGGTGGTGTTTGGCTTCCAGCATCTCATGGTTGACGGTGTGATGACCCACAATACAGTGAATGCAAATGGTCCAAGTGCACTGATGTTTGCCTGGATGGGGCCGTTTATCGGCGCTCTTATCCGCCCGATCGGCGGTAGCTGGGCTGACAAGCTGGGCGGTGCGAAAGTAACACAGATCATCAGTGTCGTGATGGTCGCCTCTGCGCTCGGTGTCGCCTACTTCATGAAAGCGGCGTATGCCTCTGCAACACCGGAAGACTATTTCTACCCCTTCCTGATCTTGTTCATCATCCTGTTTGCAGCAACCGGCATCGGCAACGGTTCCACCTTCCGAACCATTGCAGTGGTGTTCAACAAGGAACAGGCAGGCCCAGTGCTCGGCTGGACGTCGGCAGTTGCAGCATATGGCGCATTTATCATTCCCAAGGTTTTTGGCGAGCAGATCAAGGCGACGACGCCGGAGTATGCGCTCTACGGTTTCGCCATCTTCTACGGCGTCTGCATCCTGATCAACTGGTGGTTCTACTTGCGCAAGAACGC
Source organism: uncultured Kordiimonas sp. (assembly GCA_947500295.1). Lineage (GTDB taxonomy): Bacteria > Pseudomonadota > Alphaproteobacteria > Sphingomonadales > Kordiimonadaceae > Kordiimonas. Next base: position 223,929 of record CANMRM010000005.1, on the reverse strand, counting down.
CTACGTGAAAAACCCCTGAAACCGATGGCCTGAAAACACGGAGAAGTAACATGAGCAATTTTATCGACAGGCTATCTTATCTCGCGGCGTCCCCTGACAAGTTTGCTGAAGGGCATGGTATCACGACGGAAGAAAGCCGGAGCTGGGAGAAAGCCTACCGCGGGCGCTGGGCGCACGACAAAGTGGTCCGGTCCACCCACGGCGTAAACTGCACCGGGTCCTGTTCATGGAAGATATACGTCAAAAACGGGCTCGTAACGTGGGAAACCCAGCAAACAGACTACCCAAAAACTAGGCCTGACCTGCCGAACCATGAACCCAGGGGCTGCGCGCGCGGTGCCAGTTATAGCTGGTATCTCTATAGTACCGCGCGGCTGAAGTACCCGCTTGTGCGCGGACGGTTGCTGGAAATGTGGCGCAAGGCCAAAGCCGAGCACGGCGACCCCGTGGATGCTTGGGCGAGCATTGCTTCAAACCCGAAAAAGGCTCGCGAATACAAGAAAATTCGCGGTCTCGGTGGCTTTGTCCGGGCAAACTGGGAAGAGGTCAACGAAATCGTTGCAGCAGCTAATGTCTATACCGCCAAAGAGCATGGTCCGGACAGAATTATTGGTTTCTCGCCGATCCCGGCCATGTCCATGGTTTCATATGCGGCCGGCAGCAGGTACCTGTCTCTCATTGGCGGCGTTTGCATGTCCTTCTATGACTGGTACTGCGATCTGCCGCCGTCCAGCCCTCAAACCTGGGGCGAGCAAACCGACGTGCCGGAGAGCGCGGACTGGTACAACTCCGGATACATCATTGCCTGGGGATCAAACGTGCCGCAAACGCGCACGCCAGACGCCCATTTCTTCACCGAAGTGCGCTACAAAGGCACAAAAACGGTCTCCGTCACGCCGGACTATTCTGAAGTCGCCAAACTGACAGACATGTGGCTGAACCCGCGCCAGGGCACGGACAGCGCCATGGCGATGGCGATGGGGCACGTCATCCTCAAGGAATTCCATACGGCAGGCAAGTCAGAGTATTTCGACGATTATTGCCGCATGTATACTGATATGCCGTTTCTTGTGCGCCTGGTTGAAAAAGACGGACGTCTTGTTCCTGACCGGCTGGTGCGCGCCTCTGATTTTGATGGAGCGCTCGGAGAAGCGGAAAACGCCGAATGGAAGGCCGCAATCCTCGATGGCAACACGGGCGAGGTTGTGGTGCCCAATGGCACGATTGGTTCCCGTTGGGACAAGAGCAAAAAATGGAATCTTGAGCTCAAGAATATCGCAGATGGCAGCGACGTCTGGCCAAAGGTATCACTACTGGATGGCCGTGATGAAGTCGCTGCTGTTGCCTTCCCTTATTTTGGCAATCTGGAAAATGAGCAGCCCATCTTCCAGCACACCGATCACGACAGCGTGCTCGAACGCTATGTCCCGGTAAAACAAATTGATACCAAGGACGGCACCGTGCGTGTTGCCACCGTGTTTGACCTGATGGCGGCAAACTACGGCGTCGACAGAGGCCTGGGCGGGGACAATGTCGCGTCTTCCTTTGACGATGATGTGCCATACACCCCGGCGTGGCAGGAAAAGATCACCGGCGTTGACCGAAACAAGGTTATCCAGGTGGCCCGCGAGTTTGCAACCAACGCCGACCAGACGCGTGGTCGTTCGATGGTTATCCTCGGCGCCGCGATCAACCACTGGTACCATATGGATATGATCTACAGGGGCATCATGAACCTGTTGATCATGTGCGGCTGTGTCGGCAAATCGGGCGGTGGTTGGGCGCACTATGTGGGGCAGGAGAAACTGCGGCCCCAAACAGGGTGGTTGCCACTTGCTTTCGGGCTTGATTGGTCGCGCCCGCCCCGGCAGATGAATTCCACCAGTTTCTTTTACAACCACTCCAATCAGTGGCGATATGAGAAGCTTGAGGTCGATGAAATCCTGTCGCCGCTGGCTGACAAGGAGAAGTGGCAAAACCAAACCCTCATTGACTGCAATGTGCGCTCCGAGCGCATGGGTTGGTTGCCCTCCGCGCCGCAACTGGGTGAAAACCCGCTTAAAATTGCACGGGAAGCGGACAAAAATGGCGCTCCAGTAGCTGAATATGTCGTTAATTCGCTCAAAAACGGCAACTTGTCCTTTGCCTGTGAAGACCCCGACAATCCCAAAAACTTCCCGCGCAACCTGTTTGTCTGGCGCTCCAATATCCTGGGATCATCCGGCAAGGGCCACGAATATATGCTCAAGCATCTTTTGGGCACCCAACATGGCCTTCTTGGCAAAGACATGGGGGAAACAGGGGGGCAAAAACCAAGCGAAGTTGTCTGGCACGACGATGCGCCAGAGGGCAAACTTGACCTCGTGGTCACGCTCGATTTTCGTATGTCGACAACATGTGTCTATTCGGACATCGTTCTGCCGTCCTGTACCTGGTACGAAAAGAACGACCTCAACACATCGGACATGCATCCCTTCATTCACCCGCTCACAAAAGCGGTTGATCCCGCATGGGAAAGTCGCAGCGACTGGGAAATCTATAAAGGCATTGCCGAGAAATTCTCCGAGGTTTGCGAAGGGCACCTGGGCGTCGAGAAAGATATCGTCACGCTGCCTATCCTTCATGACACCCCGGGCGAACTCGCACAGCCACTTGGCGTCACCGACTGGAAAAAAGGCGACTGTGACCCCGTGCCTGGCAAAACCATGCCAGCGCTCGTTGAGGTCACGCGCGACTATCCCGCCACCTACAAGCGTTTCACGGCGCTTGGTCCTTTGATGGGCAAGCTCGGCAATGGCGGCAAGGGCATCAACTGGAACACAGACGAGGAGATCGACCTGCTCGGTCGCCTGAACGGTACACATCAAGGCACGGGCGCAACGGAGGGTATGCCAAAAATCGAAACTGACATTGATGCCTCCGAGGTGGTGCTGTCACTTGCGCCGGAAACCAATGGCAATGTCGCCGTCAAGTCCTGGGCAGCGCTTGGCGCCATTACAGGCCGCGAGCATACGCACCTCGCCAAACCCAAGCAGGATGAGAAAATCCGTTTCCATGACATCAAGGCTCAGCCACGGAAGATCATCTCGTCACCGACATGGTCGGGGCTGGAGGATGAACATGTCAGCTACAATGCGGGGTATACCAACGTGCACGAGCTGATCCCCTGGCGCACGCTGACCGGACGGCAACAGTTCTATCAGGATCACGAATGGATGCGTGACTTCGGTGAAAGCCTCTGTGTCTACAAGCCGCCCGTGAACACCAAAACGCTCGCTCCGGTCGAAGGAAAATTCGACAAGGATGTGAAGCATGTGGCGCTCAACTGGATTACTCCGCACCAGAAATGGGGCATTCACTCCACCTACAGCGACAACCTGTTGATGCTGACGCTTAACCGCGGTGGGCCTGTGGTCTGGATGTCGGAAACAGACGCGCGCAAGATCGATGTCGAAGACAATGACTGGATCGAGCTCTACAACGCAAACGGCGCCATCATGGCCCGGGCGGTTGTTTCCCAGCGCGTGCCCGAAGGCATGACCATGATGTATCACGCTCAGGAAAAAATCATCAACACGCCCCTGTCAGAGGCCACCGGAAACCGAGGTGGTATCCATAATTCGGTGACCCGCGCAGTGGTGAAACCAACTCACATGATTGGCGGTTATGCGCAGCTTGCCTACGGCTTCAACTATTACGGGACCGTCGGCTCGAACCGCGATGAATTTGTCCTGGCGCGCAAGGTTGAAAATGTCAATTGGGGCGACGAGCCGGGCGGGGAACTTTCTCCCAGTCAAGCGGCAGAATAGGAGTTACAACGATGAAGATACGTGCACAAATCGGCATGGTTCTCAATCTGGACAAATGCATCGGCTGTCACACCTGTTCTGTCACTTGCAAAAATGTGTGGACCAGCCGCGAGGGTGTTGAATACGCGTGGTTCAACAATGTGGAAACCAAACCCGGCGTCGGCTATCCGCGCGAATGGGAAAACCAGAGCGTGTGGAACGGCGGCTGGAACCGCAGCAAAGATGGTAAAATCCAGCCAAAGGCAGGCGGAAAATTCCGTTTGCTCGCGAAGATCTTTGCAAATCCGGACCTGCCGGAAATCGATGACTATTACGAACCTTTCACTTTTGACTATGCGAACCTGCAGCACGCACCCGAGGGCAAGTCCATGCCCACTGCGCGCGCGCACTCGGCGATTACTGGTGCCCGCATGGAGAAACCGGAGTGGGGCCCCAACTGGGAAGAAATTCTGGGCGGCGAATTCGAGAAACGTTCAAAAGACTATAATTTCAAGGACGTCGAGAAGGACATTTACGGTCAGTTTGAAAACACCTTCATGATGTATTTGCCGAGGCTTTGCGAGCATTGCCTCAACCCGACGTGTGTGGCGTCTTGCCCTTCAGGTGCGATCTACAAGCGTGAAGAAGACGGCATCGTCCTTATCGACCAGGACAAATGTCGCGGATGGCGCATGTGTGTCTCAGGCTGTCCCTACAAGAAAATCTACTTCAACTGGCAGTCGGGAAAATCGGAAAAATGCACCTTCTGTTTCCCCCGGATCGAGAATGGCGATCCGACGGTATGCTCTGAAACCTGTGTCGGTCGCATCCGGTATCTTGGTGTACTTCTGTATGATGCAGACCGCATCGAGCAGGCGGCCTCAACGGCCGACGAAGAAGACCTTTATCAGGCGCAGTGTGATATCTTTCTTGATCCTCATGACCCTGCCGTGATCGAGCAGGCGCGCAAAGACGGTGTGCCTGACAGCTGGCTTGAAGCGGCAAAAAAATCGCCGGTTTATAAAATGGCCATTGACTGGAAAGTCGCATTCCCGCTGCATCCTGAATATCGCACGCTGCCAATGGTCTGGTACATCCCGCCGCTGTCGCCGGTGCAAAACGCTTATGCGCAGGGGGATATTGAAGGCGATGGCTTCATGCCTCACGTATCGAACCTGCGCATTCCGGTGAAGTATCTGGCCAACCTGCTGACAGGTGGCAAGGAAGAACCTGTGGTCCATGCGCTGGAGCGTATGCTCGCCATGCGCAGCTTCATGCGGGAGAGAACCCTGCATGGCGCCGGCCCGGAAAGTATCCTTGATGGCGTCGGGCTTGATGAGGCCACAGTGCTCGACATGTATAAAATTATGGCGCTTGCGGATTATGACGACCGCTATGTCATCCCGACAAACCACCGTGAATATGCGGGCAAGACACCCTTCGACAACGAGCTGGCTTTCGACAGCAGATCCGCTTGCGGATTCAGTTTTGGCGATGGCTGCAGCGGATCAAATGCGGGATCAACCGGCCTGTTCGGTGGTCCGACCCACAAAAACACCATGACCGGCAATGTAAGGAGGCCCTGATGCTGACATTCAAGATACTTGGCATGTTGCTCGCCTACCCAACCGAAGACCTGCAGGCGTGTGCGCCTGAATTGAAGGCATTGATCGCTGACGAAAATCTTTTGCCAGCCAAAGCGCAAAAAGGCCTTTTGCAGCATCTCGATGAGGTCTCCCGCCGCAACCTTATGCGGCAGCAGGAAGACTATGTGGCCCTGTTCGACCGGTCACGTGCACATTCCCTTTATCTATTTGAGCATGTGCATGGTGAAAGCCGGGCCCGCGGTCAGGCAATGGTCGACCTGATGGGCCTGTACCGGGAGAACGGGTTTGTTCTTCAGGCCCGCGAACTGCCTGATTATCTGCCGCTTTTCCTAGAGTTTCTGTCCACCCAGCCGCTCAGCGACGCACAGACGCTACTTGGCGAGACTGTGCATATCGTGGCTGCAATTGGCGGCAAGCTAAAAGCCAAAAAAAGCGGATATCACCATGTTTTTCGAGCTCTGGAGGCCCTGACAACCGTCAAACCGGACACCGAATTCGTCAAGCGTGCTGTTGCGGAGGCCGCAACTGAAGATACGAGCCTCGAGGCGCTCGACAAGGAGTGGGAGGAGACCCCGGCATTCGACGGAACCGGTGACGTGGCCTGTGCCATCTGTCCGCAGGCCACGGATCCGGGTGCCAAACCCGCTGCAACCCCACCCGGCAATTTGTAGGAGGCAACCATGGCAGCCTATCTGAATGACTTCTTCTTTGGCATATATCCCTACATCGCCATCGTTGTGATGGTGATGGGGTCGATCCTGAGATACGACCAGGACCCTTACAGTTGGAAAGCGGGATCGAGCCAGCTCCTGCGCTCCCGCGGTATGGCGCTGGGCAGCAACTTGTTCCACATTGGCATCCTGCTGTTGTTTTTCGGGCACCTTGTTGGCTTGTTAACGCCGGAGAGCGTGTATCATCTCGTGATGTCGGCAGCGACAAAACAACTGCTGGCAATGGTTGCAGGCGGAGTATTCGGGGTGCTTTGTTTTATCGGCATGACGATCCTGATCATCAGGCGCCTGTTTGACCCGCGTATCAGAGCCACGAGCCGCCCTGCAGACATCATGATTTTGCTGGTGCTATATGCGCAGCTGATTTTGGGGCTTGCAACCATTCCGGCATCAGCTGAGCACAGCGACGGCAGCTCGATGATCGCCCTTGCGAACTGGGCACAGCATATCGTCACATTCCGGGGCGGTGCGGCAGATTTTGTGGCCGGTGAAGCCATGATTTTTAAACTGCACATTATCCTCGGCTTGACGATCTTCCTGTTGTTCCCGTTTACCCGGCTTGTACATGTGCTTTCTGCACCTGTGAAATATCTGTTCCGTTCCGGATACCAGATCGTGCGCAGGAGGGCCTGACCATGCCGATGTATGTTAACGCCGTTGAAATCGATGACGATCAGGTGTTTCAGGAAATGCAGTATCATCCGGCGGCAACGCGCGAAGAAGCACGGGATAATGCTGCCCGTGCGCTGCTGATCCGCGAACTGCTCAGGCAGGAAGCCATGGAAAAAGGGTTTCTGGATGCCGCTGCCGACACAAAAACTGTCGAAATCGCCACCATGCAGTTGCTGGAAGAAGAGGTCCCGGTTCCTGCGGCAACATCACAGGCGTGCCGTCACTATTATGACCATAATATAGAGCGGTTTGCGTCAGCCAGGGGCAGCAAACTGCCGCTGCCATTTGATACCGTGAAAGACCAGATCACGGACTATCTACAGACGCAGAGCATGCGGCAGGGTATTCAGGCCTATGTGCTCGACCTTGCAGTTCGCCATCGTGTCGCCGGTTTCGATCTCGCGGCGTCGCTATGAACTGACCGGGGGCATGCAACAATGGTAATGGACGCCTACGCCGAGCTTGTTGAAGGTTACAAGATTTTCCGGCACGAATATCTGGATAACAAGTTTGAAGCCTACCGGTCCTGGGCGGCAAAACACCAAAGCCCCAAGACCCTGATCATTGGATGTAGCGACAGCCGGGTAAACCCCGCCATTTTGACCCATGCCGGGTTGGGTGAAATTTTTGTCGTTAACAATGTTGCCAATATCGTGCCGCCCTATGAAAAAGGCCGGTCACATCACAAATCGCTTGGGGCGGCTATTCAGTATGCGGTCAACCACATCAACGTGGAGCACATTATTGTCATGGGTCACAGTGGCTGCGGCGGCATTGCTGCCCTTATGGCGATAGATCCTACTCAGCGCGAAGATGCAGATGAAGATGACTATATTGCAGATTGGGTGTCGATCCTGGCACCTGCAAAGGAAGCGGTTACCAAAACCGGCGTAAAACTGGATGCTGACGAAGCCCTGCGGCTCGCTGAGCTGGAAGGCACACTGGTTTCGATCAGAAATCTGGCGGGCTATCCGTGGGTTCGTGCGGCCGTCGCGCGGCAACAACTGACACTGCATGCCTGGTATTTTCATATCGATAGCGGCGAGCTTTTGTCTTACCACCCGGAGGAAGGCCGCTTCCGGCGTCTTTGCACAGACTAATTTAACGTTTCGTTTTCTTTTCTTCCATATTTTTCATCTACTTGATCGAGATCAGGTGGGGCTGATCATCATCTCATACAACAGGTGTAGACTTTGATTCGCAGGAGAAGAAAGATGAACAAAACCCCCCTGTATTTGGCCGTGAGTTCACTGGCGTTGCTGGCAACCACACCTTTACACGCCGAAGAGGCAAACAACCTGTCGGACTGGTTCAAAAATGGTGAGCCCGGCATCGATTTCCGGTATCGGCTCGAGACCGCTGATCAGGATGGACTTCCCCTGAATTCGACGGCTTCCACCTTGTTGACCAAGCTACACTATAGAACAGCCTCCATGGGCGGATTTAGTGGCTATGTCGAGTTTGCCAACGTAACGGTGGTTGGCAAGGAAACCTACAATGACACAACCAATGGCAGGGTGCGCCGACCTGTGATCGCCGACCCGGAAGGCACGGAAGTCAGTCAGGCGTATCTCGCTTACAAGATGAATGACGTGACGCTGAAAGCCGGGCGGCAGGGTTTCAACCTTGATAACCAGCGCTTTATCGGCATGGTCGCCTTCCGACAAAACGACCAGACCTATGACAGTGCGTCTTTGACATATGCACCAAGCAAGGATGTGAACGCTTTCTACAGTTATGTCTGGAACGTCAACCGGATTTTTGGCGACGATAGCCCCAAGGGTGATCTGGACAGCAACCTGCATATCGCCAACGTTGCCTATAGCGGCAGCTCACTCGGCAAGCTGTCCGCCTATGCCTATTTGTTGGATTTTAATGACCCGGGCGCCCTTGGTTTGTCGTCAGCAACATACGGCGTACGCTTCGCCGGCAAGCAGGCCGCTACAGAGACACTGGATGTTGCCTACACGCTCGAATATGCACGCCAAACCGACTATAAGGACAACCCTGCTGACTTCAGCGCAGACTATATGACCGGGGAACTGTTCCTTTCTGCGGCAGGTTTCACAGGCGGTGTCGCTTATGAAAAGCTGGGCAGCGACAACGGCGTGGCGTTTCAGACCCCGCTTGCCACACTGCACAAGTTCAATGGTTGGGCGGACAAGTTCCTGTCAACACCGGCGACAGGCCTTGAGGACTTCAATGTTTCGCTTGCCTACCGCGTCCCCGGTAACAGTGCGCTCGCAGGAACCCTGTTCAAGGCCATCTATCACGACTTTACGTCAGACGTAGGTGACATCAATTACGGTGACGAGTGGGGCTTCCTGATTTCCAAAAAGCTGAACAAAACATTCACCGCGTCTGCCAAAGCGGCGTTTTACAGTGCAGAGGATTTCGCGACGGACACGACGCGTTTCTGGTTTACACTCGGCGCCAGTTTCTAGAATCTGGCTACGGGCGCATGGCGCCTGTACCCATAGTGAAATTGGCCTGTCTAGTCCAAACCCATAGTGTTGCGCCTTTAACCTAAGGCCGACGAGCACTTGTTTGTTGGTGAGTTTGATTGAAACCGGCTCACCAACATGGATTATTCAACCCTGCTCTCAGGGAGGGTTGTGGCATATCGCCTGTTTCAGGCATGGGTCTTAAAATCCACCACCAAATCTGCCGAATACATAGGTGACATACACCGCCAGAATTATCGCACCATTCCATCTGCGCAAGCCTTTTGGAAACAACCACAGAAAGGCAAGCACCAGGAGTGTTACGCCCAACAATACAGGGAGATCGACCCACAGGGTTGCTGTTTCCACTATGATGGGACTGATAAGGGCGGCCAGCCCGGGCGCCAGAAGCGTATCCAGAATATTGCTGCCCATCAGGTTGCCCAGCGAGAGCCCGGCTCGCCCCCTTATGATGGCCCATGTTGACAGGGAAAGCTCCGGTAAACTGCTACCGAGGCCCAGTATGACGACGGAAATGGTTGCTTCACTTATTCCGTATTCCTGGGCAAGGGAAAGCACAGAAATTACTGTCATTTCCGTTGCAATAAGCAGGAGGATAAAGCCGGACAGCAACATCAGCCAGGCTGACCGGGCAGACACACGGGTGTCTTCTTCAGGCTCGTCGGTGGAGTTACGGTTTTTCAGTAACAATATGAAAAATGCGGCATAGGCCGCCGTCAGCAAAAAACCTTCAAGACGGGACATGTCCCCACTGTAGGCAGTCGCGAACAAGAGCGCCCAAGCCCCCACAAGGCCAGTGCCATACAGCGCCAAGGCCCGACGCGATGCGTATAGAAGACCAATCAAACTGACAGCACCGAGAACCAGGCTGATTTGCGCGATGGAACTGCCGATGGCGCTGCCGAGCGCGATACCGCCTTCCCCACCGTTCATCAGGCTGCGTACCGAGGCATCGACAGCAATCGCGATTTCCGGCAGGTCAGTGCCGATCGAGAGGATGGCAACGCCGACAAAGGTTTCGCTGAGCGCAAACCGGCGGGCAAGTGCTGAGGCCCCTCGCACGATCAACTCGGCGCTGCCGCCAAGGCCCAGGAGACCAATCAGCAAAAGCAATATGTCCATGCAGCACCTCGTGCCCGGAGACTATCTATAAATCAACCATGCCAACCACCGGCTTTCGCAGCTTTGACAGTTATCAAATGTTATCGGGCGTGACCAGATTGACCGGTGCGCCGTCCAGGATGGCAATCAAGTTTTTCAGGGTGATCTGATTGATCCGCTGCAGCGCTTCATCAGTATTGAATGCGCTGTGGGGTGTGGCAACCACCGCTGGGTGTTCCAGCAGCAATTTGTTCAACTCCAGATGTCTTTTCTCGGTGGGGGTCAGGGGGGCGCTGTGGGAACCATCTTTTCTCAGCAGATGTTCATCAGCCAGAACGTCGAGGCCGGCGGCTGCTACCTTGCCTGACTGCAAAGCAGCCAGCAAAGCGCCGGTTTCTGTCACTTCGCCTCTGGCCGTATTGAGGAAAATCACACCGCTTTTCATCTGGGCGAAGGCGGATTTGTCAATCATCGTCATTGTGTCGGATGTAAGCGGCACATGTAGCGAGACGATATCGCTTTGGCTTAGCAGTAAGTCCAAAGGCAGGTAGCGGGCATTCCATTTCCGGGCAAACAACGGATCAGGGTTGATGTCGTTGGCAAGGACATTCATGTCGAAACCACGCGCAATACGAACGACACTGCGGCCGATCGCACCTGTGCCAACAACGCCTATTGTTTTTCCTGCAAGGTCAAATCCACGCAGACCTTCAGGGGAAAACTGTCCGGCCCTGGCGCGCTGCGTTGCCTCGGTCATGCGGTGGGCTATCATAAGCAAAAGAGCAAACGTGTGCTCTGCAATGGTTGGGTCACCATACGACGGCACGTTGCACACACGGATGTCGTGGCGTTTACAAAAAGCGATGTCGATATGATCGAACCCTGTGGATCTGGTGACAATATAGCGAAGCCTGGGCAGCTGATGCAGGGCGGCAGCATCAAGGCGCGAGCCCAGGAAAACACAGGCCACTTCAACGTCGGCGTGGGCGGGTGCATTGCCTGCGGTCAGCCGCTCCGGCGTTTCCTCCAGCTCAAGCGCCCCTGGAACGGCAGTGGCTGGTGTGGACCAGTCGCCATTTTCAAAAATGACTGTCTTCATCACCGGTGTGTCGCCGTCTTCATCACGACTAAAGTGTGTCCCGGCTGGTCACGCGCGTGCCATCGGTTATCCGGTCACCCGGATGAAGAATAATGGCGTCGTTGTGTTGGAGCCCGCCCAGAACTTCAACAAGATGCGTATTCATTTGACCGACCTCGATACGCCTCATTGTTGCATAGCCGTTTTCCACAACATAAACGGCCCAATCAGGGCCCTGACGGAAAATGGCACTGAGGGGCACCCTCAGAACATCCTCCGCCTGCCAGATAACAATTCTTACATCCACCCGGTATCCATGACCCAGGCGCTGCCAGTTTTCATGGGGGTCGGTAATATCGATTACCACGTTTACACGCTGTTCTTCGATGCCGAGCGTGGAGACCTTGGTGAAACCAAAAGGCTCCACCCGTTTGACCACACCGTTAAGCGGCTTGCCGCCACCCCAGTCATCAATAATCACCGCATCTCCTTCGCTGGCTTGAACAGCGTCTGTCGACAGCAGGTCAGCGACAATTTCGAGGTCAGCAGGATCTCCGATTTCGATAAGCGGCGTTCCGGCTGTCACTACACTTTCACTTTCGTGGAGAATACGCAGAATACGCCCGCTGACCGGGGCGGTGACGATGAAGCAGCATGTGTCCGGTGGTGTTGAAGCGGGCGCGCCGGGGTCCAGCAGTGCGGCCCGGGCCCGTTCCAGTTCGAAGTCGCGCACCGCAAGGTTGGCAGTTGCGGTCTGTACGGAGGCAGCCTGTGTACGCATCTCCATCAAGGCCCGATCCAGTCGGCTTTGCGAAATGGTGCCTTGTTCCGCCAGTGGTTTGGCTCTCTTGTATTCTGCCTCGGCAAAATCGAAGGCAGCTTCCAGTTTTGCCAGTTCAGCGGCCGTCTGGGTTCTGCCAGCTTCGGCAGCCTTAACCGCAGCTTCAAGTTCGCTGCGCGTTCTCTGGTCCAGAAAAGCGGGGTCTGACGGGCGGATGGTTGCCAGCGGTGTTACACCCGCTTGAACCGGGTCTCCAACATCACCGTCAAAACGCAAAACCCTCCCGGGTAGCGGCGCAGAAACCAGATAGTTCTCGCGAACGCGGGTTTCACCTTCGTCTTCGACAGTGACGGTTAGTGGGCCGCGGTCTACCAGGCTTATGTCCACGGGCACAGGTTGTGGCCAGAATGCATACACCAAACCAGCGACCACAAGACCGCCAGCGAGCGCGGGAAACATCCATTTTCGAACAGGGGAATTCATCTTCTTACTCCCGGGTTTTTAGAACTGAAATCAAATCCAGATTCGCCACACGGCGAACAACAATTGCGCCTGATACAAACGCAGACACCATCACCACAATGGCCGAATAGCCATATGTTGATGGGTGAATGTAAAAGGGAAGTCGGAACAGGTCGGTATCAAATTGCGCAACCATGAAAGCCGAGAGCTGATAACCAAAAAAAGCGCTCAACGGCAGGGCGGCCCATGTCAGCAGGGCTAGTTCGCCCGCCAAAATGTAGGCAACTTCACCTTTGGTAAAACCGAGCACACGTAGGCTTGCAAGCTCACGCGCACGCTCGGAAAGGGAAATGCGCGCAGCGTTATAAATCACACCTACCGATATGACGGACGCAAACGCGATATATGCAATAATTGTCGTGTCAATATTGCGCCGAACGATGTCATAAAAAGACTGCAGTGCAGACTTCTTGGACATCAACCCCAGCATGGAAGGGGTTTCTTTGAGCGCCTCAAATAGTGCGCCTTCAGACGTGGATTCTGTTTGCAAATTGAGCGCGTTTATCACAGGCCCTTCTTTCAGAATCCTGTTGAGAGCACTTCGGTCCATGTAAGCGGCCATGCCAATATACTGCTTGACTATGCGTGTGACCGGAACATTGACAACTGGTCTCCGCCCTTCCAGAAACTCAACCTGCAAATTGTCCCCCTCTGAAACGTCAAGCAGGTTCGCAAGTTTGTCCGTGAGCATAAGACCGCGTGGTGGGATGCTTACCTCGCGTTTGTCCACATTCAGAAGCCTCTTCAGATCGCTCGATCTATCAATACCTGTGACTGATGTTCGCTCCACCAGCGGGCCGTGGCGCAATCGCACCGATACGTGTCGAAGACCTTCTGATCGCAGCACGCCGGGAAGCTGGCGAGCTTCCAGGATAGCCCTGTCTGCCCTGATGTCTGTCAGCGAGATAGCCATATCCTGGCGTTCGCTTTCAAAGAAGAAGATGTTGGTCATTTCATCGAGTGAATCGAGGAAGAACAGCGTCACGACAAGCAGGGCACCTGCAAACGAAATACCCACAACTGTCAAAAACGCGCGCATTGGCCAGCGAAAGATATGGCGAATGATCATTCGGGTCGGTTGGGTCAGCGAGAGTGACACACCAAGGCGTTCTGCGAAACTGCCTCTGTAGGAGGTGGGTGGAGGTGGTGTCATAGCGACGGCCGGTGGGAGTTTTGCTGCTTTGCCAACCGCTACCAAAGTGCCCAGTGTGGCAGCAGCAATGCTGACAAGGGCACCGATGGCAAAAACTGACGGCTTGATGATGTAGTAGAGGAATGGAAAACGGAAAAACTCGGCATACAGGATTGTCATGCCGCGGCCAAGCCAGACGCCCAACAACCAGCCAATCAGCACACCGATTAAAACTATAAGCGATACAAACTTCAGATAGTGGGCGCCAACTGCACTGTTGGCGTATCCAAATGCTTTGAGAAGACCAATTTGCTCTCGTTCTGTCTGCACGAGCCTCGAGATAACCAGATTGAGAAGAAAGGCCGCAACGCCTAGAAAGATCGGTGGCATCACGCTGGCTATGGTTGCTTGTTGGTCCATTTCACTTTTGAGAAAAGCATAGGAAACCTGGTCATCACGCCCAATGGCACCAATACCGCCATAAGGGTCGATCAATCTGTCGAGGTCTGAAATTACGGCTGCTTCGCTTGCGTCCGGTGTGAGTGTCAACGACACTTCGTTGAAGGCGCCTTTCAAGTTGAATGCGGCTTCCAGCGCCTTGCGCCCCATCCAGAAAATGCCGTACCGGCGATTGTCGGGCACCAAATCACCAGGGCCAATGACATAGATATGCTCAGGCGACAAAGCCACGCCGACAATTCGCAGTTCCCGCCGTCGCTCATTCATGTTGGCTGAAAAACTATCGCCAAGCTCAAATTGGTGGGCGTTGACGAAGGCCTCATGCACGACAACTTCGTCGGGCTCGGCCGGGTTTGGTAGCCGCCCCCGCAGAAGAATCAGTTCGTTCAGGTGGATGCCCGGAGAATGGGGCAATGACACCAGCATGCCGCGTGCCGGCTCCTCCATGCCGTCAATGTCCAACACCACGCCGTGAACAATCCGGGTTTCTGCCCGGGCAACACCGGGAATATCTGAGATATCATTTTGCAGCGACAAAGGCGCCCTTTTTACGGACGCAAAAACGTGAGCAAAATGATATCGCTCATAGTAGGCGTCACGTGTTTCCTGAAGTGAGTGCAGCGTTCCAAGCGCCATCACAACGGTGGCAACGCCGCAGGCAATCACAAACGCAATTGCGACCACCTGACCACGGATATGCCAAAGGTCCCGAACGAGTTTTCGATCAAGCGAATTCAGGCCCTTCACCATATCAGCTCTCTTGCGCGTGTTTTGTGAGGATTGGCTACAATTGAATGTATCTGGCCATCTGCAAAGGAGATCGTCCGGTCCGCCATCGATGCAATGCCTGCGTTGTGAGTGATCAAAACCGTTGTTGTGGACAGCTCCTGATTGACCTGCTCGATGGCCTCCAGCACGCTAACGCCGGTTTTGCTGTCGAGCGCACCGGTGGGCTCGTCGCATAAAAGAACGTCCGGTCGCTTCGCGACTGCCCTGGCAACCGCAACCCGCTGTTGCTCGCCGCCGGATAATTCTGCCGGGAAATGATCCAGTCGATGTTCCATGCCCACCAGGGCCAAGGCATCGGCAGGGTCCAGAGGGTCTGCCGAGATTTCAGTAACCAGTTCAACATTTTCCCGGGCGGTTAAACTCGGGATCAGATTGTAAAATTGAAAAACAAAACCGACATGATTCCGCCGAAAATTGGTCAAGGAACGATCATCGAATCCTGTTAGCTCATCATTTTTGAAAAATACGTGACCACTCGTTGGCCGGTCGAGGCCGCCGAGAATGTTTAGAAACGTAGACTTGCCGCTGCCGGATGGCCCGAGCATGACCACGATTTCATGTTGAAAAAGCTCAACGTCCACGCCCCGTAGAGCATGCACGTCACCCGCTTCCGTTTCATACACCTTGGTCAGTCCGACTGTTTTGAAGGCCGGGAGAGATGGGGAAGTCTGCACATTCAGTGCTTCTGTCATGATATCCTCGCTAAGCAAGTATCACGCTATAGACGAGCCTGGCGCACAAAAGGTTCGCCGATCAGAGGCGTGACCGCTCAGTCGATGGTATTGGCAAATGGGCCGTCTCCCTTTGACGTCCGTCAAAAAGGACTGATTTCTGACGTTCTTGGGCGGAACAGGGGCAAAAAATGAAAGACGCAGCAAGGTCTCCACCATTGCTTTTGCTCTCCGCTCTTTGGAAGGTGGAATATCAGAGAATTATATTATAACATATTGAACTGCGAATCTGGCTAGTGACCCTCCAGCGGATCAGGGAGTGAGTTATGAATTTGGCGCTTCGGTTTTGGTGGAAGGCAGCTTTGCGATTGGCCGTCTCGACTGTTCTTTGCTTGCCGGCTGTCTTGTCTGCAGGGGCGGAACAGCCAATGCCCGCTAGTGGATTGCCATTGTTTGAAACGCCCGGTGCGGTTTTTCCGGGCGCATGGTCACCCACAGGAGAAACATTTTACGCAACGCTTCACAATGATGATGTGTGGCAAATCATTGCAATCGAGGTGTCAACGCGCCGGGTCGAATATTTGACCATTCCGTTGGAAATAGCCGGTGTTTCAGACACCTCTGGGTCTGAATTGTTGATAGAAGGCACCAGCGCGGGGCAGCAGGACGTCTTCGTATACAACCTGAACACCAAACGGTTGCGCAAGGTTACGGATACGCAGGCCAACGAATGGCATCCGGCGTTTGGTGCAACACCCGATGTTATCATTTATGACTCAAACAGAGGCGATAACCTCGACTTGTACAGGCAATATCTTGACCGCGGGAATGTGGAACGGCTCACCAACCATGAGGCATCGGAGCAGTCTGGCCGGATATCTCCGGATGGGCGTAAGCTTGCATTTCACAGACACATGGGAGCGGCAAACTACGATATTTTCGTGAAGGATCTGGAAACCGGATCGGAGAAGCAGGTTACTTTCAGCGGTGAAGACGATAGCTATCCCAGATGGTTGCTTGATGGCCGGGCAATTATTTTCTCATCCAACCGGTCTGGTCAGTTCGAAATATATGGACAGTGCCTGGGACAGGAAAATGTGGTTCAATTGACCCGTTTAAAGGGCGACAAAAAGTACCCCAAAATATCTCCATCCGGCAGACAAATAGCCATGCAGGTGCAGGAAGGAAGCGTGTCGCGAATAGAATTACTGGATATTGAGGGGGCCGTCAGTTGCCCATCCCGTTCAAGCTCTTTGATTAAAGCTATTGCCACAGAGCGGTTTTCCACGGTGAATGGTTTCACCATTTCGGCTGATTTCACCGATGTTTACGCTACGCACTGGGTAGCAGGCCTGGAAACACGGCGGGCAAAACTTGTGAGATATCGCAGCGACGGTCAATCGTGGGGACCGGCAGAAGATGTTTTCCCGGGTGCCAAGTACCAGGATTATCAGCCGGTGTTGTCTCCGGACCAGCAAACGCTTTATTTCACATCGACGCGGCCAGTTGACGGTTCGACAAATCCAGCACGACAGAACATCTGGTTCTCGAGACGGTCGCCGACAGGGAGCTGGGTGCCTCCGCAGGTAATGCGAGGCCTGATCTCCACAAGTTGGGATGGGCACGCCGTACCGACAAGTGACGACCGGCTCTATTTTGCCTCCGAGAGGGCCGGAGGCGAGGGAATGGTAGATATTTACTTCACGACTGTGCGCGGTACGGAGGCAGATATCTCCAACATGCGCGCACTTAACTCACCACTGTCGGAAAGTGACCTGTATGTCGATCCGCAGGCGCGTTTCATGTTTTTCACACGGTATGATCCCGATAGCCGTGACATTGACATTTTTTATGCGCTGAACAGTGATGCCGGCTGGCAGGCCCCCAAACCAGCCATACAGGTAAACTCAGACCAGTGGGAGCTTTCTCCCGTGGTTACACCCGACCTTGAATATCTGATTTACGTTCAGGGGCAGCAGGGAAAGGTACATTCAGTACCGCTATGCCGAATAATCAACCTGGGGAACCGTCACACAGACCGTTGCAGCTGACAGGCTTCATGTTGACAGTCAGGTTGTTGGTATTCAGGCGGGTTCGCTTTTGTCCGTTAGCTGGTCAGTGGGTCACCTGCCACCATCACCGGCTTTTCCGATGTTGTTGCGCCGGACCCTTCAGCAAACTTTTTGAGTTCAAGGTCAGGCCCTGCCAGAATCAAAAGACCGAGCTGTTCTGAACCCGCCCATTTTACCTCGACGGCGAACTCGCCGAGCTCGGTGATTTCCAGCAGCAGCCTTTCCCCAAGGCTGAAGTCTGCATCGGTCGAGATAAGAGTGCCTGCAAGGGATACGTCCCTCACCTTGCATTCGAACTCCCGGTCGTCGTCTGTTGTCAGCTTCCCGGTCCAGAGAACCGGTAATCTGTTGTCGCCGCGTTTGTCCTGATCCACCATAGAAGGCCTGCTGTTTCCGAATTTGAGAGATAAGGCTAGCGGATTTTTGTCTTGTGTCCAAGCGGGGATTAATGGCATTTGGCTTTCGGGAGCAGCCATCCAGGGTTGCTGCGACGGGCTTAGCCGGGGACACTCTATGAAATTGACTGACCGCATCCGATCCTTGTTCTTCAATATCGTGTTTTATCCATACACCTTGCTGTTTTGTGGTTTGGTGGTGGCACCGATGTGTTTTGCAAAGACAGATGGCCCGGTGCGGCGCGGCATATACTGGTATTGTGCCGGGTCACTTTGGGTTGCGCGGATTTGTTCCGGCATTCGGTATGAGCACAGGTTTTCGGAGCGCCTGCCAAAAGACGGTGCCCTCATCATCGCAGCGGCACACCAAAGCAATATGGACCCGATCCTGACCTATTTGCTTCGCTCGGACGTGACGGCGCTTGCTAAAAAAGAACTGTTCAAGATTCCATTCATTGGTCCAATTCTGAAAAAAGCGAAGATCATCAAAGTGGACCGTCAATCCAAAACAGCCCACAAAGGCATGCAGGCTGTGGCCGAGCATGTGGAGGAAAGTGGTCGTCCGCTGATCGTGTATCCGCAGGCGACACGGGTCGCGATTGGTAAAAGCCGGCCACTTAAAAGCGGCGCCTATTATCTATACAAGGATGCTGGTCTCAAGGTGTATCCGGTTGCCACCAACACCGGTGTGTTCTGGACCCGCGGGTTCTGGCACCGCGCCGGCAAGGCCGTATTTCAGGTTGGAGAACCGTTTCCTGACGGGCTCTCGAAGGATGCGTTTATGAAGCGGCTGCATGAAGAGGTGGTTGCCAAAAGCAATGATCTTGTACGGGAGGCAGGATACGAGCATCTGCTGCCTGACGACGCGGACAAGCCATCAAAAGCCTGATCAAAGAGACACCTTCGGATTAGATTTCTCCCGAAATTGTGAAGAAATTCTCGTGTTGGCGGGACTTGTAGTTATGTATTTGCCCCCTAAACTGTAAGGGACAGCAGGGAGAGCGCGTATGGCGCAGATATCTGAAAGTCCATCCAGTCTGGAGTATGTCGCCGAACGACTGCGCAGCCATTATAAAAAATATGGCCAGCAGTCCGGCTTATCGCTCGGGAAAATAGGCGGGTTGCTGAAGCAGACGGTGGCCGTTCTGTTCCCGCATCACGCTTTGGCTGATGAAACAGGTGACAGTCTGGAAGTGCGGTTAGCCCGCCTCGAAGCCGATTTTCATGGCCTCGTCGAGCCATTGTGTGAAGACAAAGACGTCGGCTGCACCAAGCTGCTCGTCAAAGGCTTTATGTCAGACCTGCCGGAAATTGCCGACTTTTCCCATGAAGACGCTGCGTCTCTTCTGGAGGGCGACCCAGCCGCCCAGTCGGTCGAGGAAGTGATCCTCAGTTACCCCGGATTTTTTGCTGTCGTTGCCTATCGCATCGCTCATGCACTCTACAAACGCGAGGTGCCACTGTTGCCGCGCATGATTTGCGAGTATGCGCACCAGAAGACAGGCATAGATATTCACCCGGGTGCGCAAATCGGGCGCGCACTGTTTATCGACCACGGCACAGGCGTCGTGATCGGCGAGACAACGGTCATTGGTGACAATGTCAAAATCTATCAGGGCGTTACACTGGGTGCTTTGCGTGTTGACCGGGAGCATCGGGCTAAAAAACGTCACCCAACCATCGAAGACAATGTGGTGATTTATGCCGGTGCAACGATATTGGGCGGCGAAACCATCATTGGCCGTAATTCGGTAATTGGTGGCAACGTCTGGATTACGCGATCAATCCCCGCCTGGTCGCGCGTGATGTTCAAACCAGCGGATACAG
This sequence comes from uncultured Kordiimonas sp., assembly GCA_947500295.1. GTDB lineage: Bacteria > Pseudomonadota > Alphaproteobacteria > Sphingomonadales > Kordiimonadaceae > Kordiimonas. The sequence goes on along the minus strand of CANMRM010000005.1, from coordinate 203,839 downwards.
ACGAAATCATCCCTATTCAGGCACGGCAACGTGCAGCCCGCAGCTGAAAAATACCAGATAATTATCACTTCCTCTTGATAAGGCTTTTCCGAAGCGTGAGGGCTCGGTTAGTGTATTCACCGGCGGCAGCCATCAGAGAACCAGATAACAGAGAGACATCATCATGAAAGCATCGTCCATTCTTGAAACGATTGGCGGCACACCGCATGTACGGCTGGCCCGTATGTTTCCGGACCACGAGGTCTGGCTAAAGCAGGAACGCGCGAACCCGGGCGGCTCGATCAAGGACCGGATCGCTCTTGCCATGATCGAAACAGCGGAAGCTGATGGCTCGTTGAAAGAGGGCGGGGTTATTATCGAGCCCACATCGGGCAATACCGGTATTGGCCTTGCCATGGTTGCTGCTGTGAAGGGATATCGCCTCATTTTGGTTATGCCCGAATCCATGTCGATAGAACGGCGGCGCATTATGCTGGCGTTTGGGGCAGAGTTTGTTTTGACACCCAAGGAACTGGGCATGAAGGGCGCGCTGGCCAAAGCAGGCGAACTGCAGGAAAATACGCCTGGGGCCTGGATGCCACAGCAATTCGCCAACCCGGCAAATGTGGAAGTCCACAAATCTGTCACGTCCAAGGAAATACTTGAAGATTTTCCTGATGGTCTGGATTGCATGATTACGGGTGTAGGTACTGGTGGGCACATTACCGGCTGCGCGGAAGTTCTGAAGGAGAACTGGCAGGACTTTGAAGTTTTTGCTGTTGAACCAACTTTATCGCCCGTTCTCTCAGGCGGTGACCCGGGGCCGCACCCCATTCAGGGCATTGGTGCCGGGTTTGTGCCAGAGGTGATGAATGCCTCCCTTCTGGACGGCGTTATTCAGGCAGACCCCGAGGAAGCCAAGGAAATGGCGCGCCGCGCAGCCCGCGAAGAGGGTATGCTCATTGGCATCTCTTCGGGTGCCACGCTTGCGGCCATCAAACAGCACCTTGATGGCAAACCGGCAGGCACACGCGTGCTCGGCTTCTGTTATGACACGGGCGAGCGATACTTGTCGGTGCCTGAGTTCCTGCCAGAATAAGGCGTTACCACTTCAGTGGGCTGGCGGAGACCTTTCGGTTTTCTTCGCCAGCATATACTCCAACAATACCGCGCATGAAAGCCGCGGGGAACACGCCTTCATGCTGTTCGCCCGGAAGCACTTCCAGGTTTACTTTAAGGTTGGCGTTACCTCGTTTTCGCAGACTATTGGCCAGCACATAGAGGTCAGTGACAAGGTCAAGCCTTTCCTCGGCCTCTCCCACAGCGAAATAGACACGTGTTTCCCTCGGATAGTCGGTCTTCGCCGTCTGTCGCGCAGCCCGCATGATCCACCTGTCCTCGCGTGGCATCAGCCAGTCATCCCACCAGATGGCGGGGCTGACGATGACATACCGATTAAACAGCGTCGGCCTGTTCAACAGAGCATAGGTTGCTCCAAGGCCGCTTGTTGATTTTCCGACAAGGACCCGGTCTGTTTCATCCACGTCAAAAGTGTTTTCGACAAAGGGAATAATCTCGGTTTCAACAACATCAAAAAATGCTGGTGCGCCACCAGAACCTTCCCAGTCTTTGCGGCTGTTTTCGAGAAAGTGACCCTCAGGCGGGATAAACTCTGTTGGCGTATAGTCCCGGGTGCGGTTTTCTTCTTTCCACACGCCACCCACTTCATTTTTGTAACCAATCCCGACAAAGTAGGCCGATGGAATATAATTGAAAAACTCATAATTGTAGGACATGAGTGCCGCCGGTGTCATGTTGGCAACGGCGTCCAGGAAATAGAATGTTGACGACTTTTCACCGTCTGCTGGTGGCCGCAGTGGTGCCCGAATGAACAGCTGGTATTCGATACCATTTGCCGCCCTTGGCAGGTCGTATACCTTGATATCAAATGGGTGTTTGAATTCCTGAGCCGACTGATTGTCGGCAAGTGTTGCGGTCGTCCAACCTGCAATAAACAGCAAACTCCAAAAAATTGGTTTCATGATCCCCTCGCATTTTCATTGTGTTTTTGAAGGGAAGGTGGCTTACGGGTGGAGGCGGCGTCAAAACGATTCAGACTGGAAGTGTTTGTCCTGCGACAGGGCGAAATCAGACTGCCGCTGTAACAACTATTCTTCGTCTTCGTCGATATCTGGCTGAATAGAGCCGGTTTCCAGGCGCACTATGAGTGCTACATGGTCGCCGCGAATGGCGAGTTCCTTATAGGAGCCCCTCGGCAGTGGAATGCCCTGATCTATGCAGTGATTGAGCACGGCAGGTCCAAGTTCTCCGCTTTCGACGATCACAGGTTCTGTGCCGTCGGTCATTTCGATTGTTGCGGAAACCTCGCCGTCTTCGTTAAGCCTCGCGGAAATCGTCCGTACGGGAATGTCCGCGGGCATACCTCGGCCTTCTATAATCGGGCGCAAAGCCACGAACAGTTCTTCGTCCGAAAAAATGATGCTGCGGGATTCCAATATCATTGAACAAGCAAGTCCTTTGTGCCGATTAACGAGCCCAATCTAGGCAGAAAATCATGAAAGTAAAAGATGTTTTGTGCTATTGCGCCGCCGCCGCCTGGTTTGCAGCGGACCGTTCCCGCCATGCCCGGATAACTGCATTCGCAACGGTTGCGAGCGGAATCGCAAAAAACACGCCCCACAATCCCCACAGGCCGCCAAATACCAGAATTGCAAGAATGATGGCATTGGGATGTAGTTTTACTACTTCAGAAAACAGTAGCGGCGCCAACAGGTTGCCATCCAGAGCCTGCAAAATAAGGTAAGCGGCGATCGCCCACACAGTTTCCGGTGCGGGTCCCCACTGAAAATAAGCCACAAGCGCCACAGGCAGGGTGACAACCGCGGCACCGAAATAGGGAATGACGACACTGAGGCCTGTTGCTACAGCAAGCAGCGTTGCATATCGAAGTCCCAGAAACTGGTAAGCAATGAAGGCTGCAAAACCAACAATCAGGATTTCGTAGACCTTTCCCCGGGCATAGTCACCGGCACGCTCAACAACTTCGCGCCATACCTGATCAAGCAGCATCTTGTCCTGGGGCAGGAAGTTGGCGATCCAGTTCAGGATCATGTCCTTGTCTTTCAGGAAAAAGAATACCATCACCGGCACAAGCACCATGTAAACGATGGTCGTGATGGCGCCGGTAACACCTGCGGAGAAATACTGAAGAATCTGAGGTCCTATGTTGGCAAATTCATTGCCGAGATTTGCAAACCAGGACCGGACCTGATCTTCAGAGATGAGGTCCGGGAAACGTTCCTGAAGGCTCAAAAGCGCACGCTGAACGCTGCTGATAATGGCAGGTGTATCATTGATGAACTGGGCAATCTGCTGCACCAAGGGTGGAATAACCGCCAGCAGCACGATAAGCGCAATCAGGATGAAGCCGATGTAAACAGCAAGAAATGCGAACATGGGCCGCGCGCCTTTGCGGACGCACCAGTCAATGGGACCATCAAGAAGAAAGGCGATTACAACGGCAGCGATGGCGGGTGCCAGCATGCTGCCAAACAGTGTTACAAGCAGCAGGGTGATCAGCAGCACGGCTACCAGTATCACGACCTGAGCGTCGCTAAACGTTCGCCTGAACCATTCACTGATCATATTCATCCGGTAGCCTCCACCTGCGGCAAGGACAAGGCATCATTGTCGATGCCAGTCCCGCATCAGCTATAACACGCCAATCTTGGTTCAAGATACCGGAAAATAGGGCTTTTTCGAGACTATCCGGTTGATGTTCCGCCATCGACAATGAAATTCGCACCGGTAACCGTAACGGCTTCATCACTGGCGAGATACAGCACGGTTTTTGCCACATCTGATGGATCAGCCGGCCCTGACTTGGGTATGCCGCCAGCAAATTTTTCCAGGTCACCATCTATGTCCGCCAGCGCGCGGTCAAACATGGGTGTTTGCATGGGACCGGGTGAAACCGTGTTGATCCGTATGCCCATGTCAGCATAATCCAGCGCCGCAGATTTACTGAGCCCGACCACCGCGTGTTTGCTGGCACCGTACGGTGCCATCCACCCGGCACCCGAGCGAGACAGAATAGATGCGATGTTGATGATTGCACCGCCGGCTTCCTGCATGAACGGTATCTGATGCCTCATGGCGTGCCACACACCCATCACGTTGGTCTGAAATACATCACTGACTGTCTCTAGATTGTGGTCCGCGAAGCGTGCTGCCGTATGGCTGATACCTGCATTGTTGACGGCCACATCAAGACGGCCTTGCTGAGCATGGGCGTCTTTGACGAATGCTTCCATGGCAGTGTCGTCACGTACATCGGCTTGTACGAATCTGGCATTGCCGGCAAGGCCGTTTGTTTCCTGCATTACGCGAATGCCTTCAGCCTCAAGGAGGCCACAAAAAACTACTTGGCCGCCTTCGGCCGCAAAAGCTTTGACGACAGCCTCACCCAGCCCGGATGTGCCACCGGTGACCACAATCGATTTGTTTTCAAAACGCATGAAACAATCCTTTGGCCGCGATGGCTAACGCTCTGGATGCGTCAAGGCAAGTATTTAATGATTCTTGATCAGCACGAAATCAGCGCAGATTAGTGGCCACCGTGGACGTGGCTGTGCGCGCGCGACAGAGCGGCGGGGAAAATCCCGCCAAAGAAAGTTCTGGCACCGGTGTGAATGATCACCGGCGTCAGGAAAACCATCCATAGCCCGAAAAGTACGCTGACAGACATGGGAAGCGGCAGGAGCGCAGGCCACAACATGGCAACGAGCGCAACAACAATCCAAAGCACCAGTGTCCAGGGCATGACCTGCTGGACCCGCGCGTAGGCACGGGACCAAGTCGCGTTCATTTTTCCATAAATCCCGAAACCTGTGATGAGCAACAGGGCAATCGGGGCCACGAGGCTGCCGGAATAGGCCATTAAATCGATCAGATGCTGCAAATTGTGAGCATGGGTCAGGGACGTGGCCGACATGGGGCCATGATCATAATAGTGCGAACCAATGAGGGCGATGACAAACAGGATGCCGCAAGCGGTGCCGATCCTGTGTGAAAGCGCTGTTGAGGCGCTGGGAGCATGATCATGATCACCTACAGGGTGCAAAACCACATGCAGCAGTGACCCGGCTGCAAAGGCTTGCCAGTAGCCTGCAAGCGGAATGTGGTACCATTCACCCGCAAACAGAACCATGAAGTAGGCAACCATAGTCATCGCAGCCATGGCAGCAAGCACAGCAAACCCGCCAGCTGTAGTCAGAATAGGGCGCATCAGCCACCAAACCGCAATGGCGACGCCGATGCGGTGTAACAAAATGCCTGTAGCCACAAATGATCCATGAACACTGTCACGTGCAAATGCCAGGATGGCGCCGTCACTTGCCGCATGGATTATCAGGGCAAGGGTTGCAACCAGCATGACGATCCGGTGCGTGATTTCCTCGGTTTTATGAAACATGAATTCAGATGCCCAAGGCAGGACAAAACCCAGAAAGGCAATAACAAGGGCGAGCACACCGCCGTATTGAATAGCCTCTGGCAAAAGCGTGAGGATAATCAGTCCCAGGACAGTGATCAGAACAAACCCGTCAATCCCGCCTTTCAGTGCTGGCGCACGTTGGACCACCCGCGCCAACAAGGGCGCAGCCAACAATACGAGAGCCGACAATATCACTATGATTGTCACGGCAGTTTCCAGCCTTCCGATTACTTTGGACAGGTTATAATATCACAATATGCGGCAGTAACGCAAAAATACAAGGATTCCAACGTTTTTTTGAGCCAAATAACAAAAAACAGCACCAGATTAATCTGGTGCTGTTTCACTCAAAGCTTCAAGCCTTGGTGTGATGGCTAGCTGTCAACCGAGATCAGCTCAACCACAAAGATCAGGGTGGCATATGGCGGGATGCTGCCGCTTCCGGTTCCACGTTCGCCGTAACCCAGTTCATACGGGATGAAGAATTCGTATTTTGCGCCTTCTTTCATCAGCTGCAGGCCTTCAGTCCAGCCACGAATTACACCGTTCAACGGGAAGCTTGCCGGCTCGCCGCGGCGGTAACTCGAATCAAACTCATCACCGTTGGTCAGCTTGCCTGAATAATTAACTGTAACCTGTGACGTCTCGGTAGGCGATTTGCCACTTCCTTCTTCGATGATTCGGTATTGAAGACCACTTTCTGTTACCTGAACGCCTTCGTTGCTCTTATTGCGTTCGAGGAATTCAACGCCTTCGGCTTTCGCCGCATCGATACGGCGTTGTTGCAGTGTTTCCAGTTCTTCGGCCGTCAGTGTCTCGAGGAGTTCAAGCTCAAAAATCAACGTGCTGTTGCCTGGAATGACGCCGCCGCCGGCACCGTCTTCACCGTAAGCAAGGTCAGATGGAATAGTGACCTCAAATGTATCGCCTTCCTGCATCAGGAGCAGTGCCTCGGTGAAACCCGGGATAACCCGGCCGACCGGAAATGTAGCTGGTTCGCCGCGGCTATGGCTTGAATCAAACTCGGTACCGTCGATGAATTTCCCGCGATAGTGAATGGTCACAAAGCCATCTTGAGTGGGGCTTGCACCGTCGCCTTTTTCAAGGACCACATATTGCAGTCCACTTTCTGTTACCTGCACGCCGTCGTTGGCTTTATTTGTTTCGAGGTATTGTTGATTTTCAAGCGCATAGGCTTCGGTCATGGAGAGGGTGTCTTTCGATTCGTCTGTGGCTGGCGGCACAACAGGTTGACTGTCTTCCTGGGCGGCCTGATCAGTATCTGAACTATCGCTGCAGGCAGCGAGCGCCATAATGGCTGCGACTGCAATTGCGCGGGAAATAGAGAACATTGTCGTCGTCCTTGTTTTGGTTGGCCAGGACCCTAGCGGCTGCGTATGGCGAGGGAAAGAAAAAAGATAGGGATTCAAATATTGGCGGTGCAGCAATCGACAAGGCGTGCTAACTGGGAGGCAAACTGAAGGGAATTCGATGACCAAGCCCGTGTCGGATCAAACTATTAGGCAGGAAATCCTGCGGCAAATATCGAATTGTCATTCAATCGCTCCCCGGGATGCCGCCATGGCTGTTGCGCCAGAAGGTGAAGATTGGCGGCACTTCCTGAAACGAATCAGGCAGGTTGCCACCGAGCTCCATGCAGAAAATCAGTTGGTTTTCCTGAGGAAGAAGAAACCTGTTTCGCCGGAGGGGTTGAAGGGCGTGTTTCGGCTTGCCCATCCAGGTATTCTGGAGTCGGACAATGACTAGCGAGCTGCCACTTCGGGACCCAGAAACACTGGAGCAACTAGTCAGCGATGTCGGTGCGGAGACCATGCCGATTTTGATGTCTGCTTTTGGCAAGGAGCTGAGTTCTTCCGCAGAGGTTATTCATGACAGCTTCGAACGTCGGGATCTGGCACTGCTGGAAACCACTGCACACGCCTTAAAAAGCGCCACTGCTTCATTTGGCGCGCTCCGTTTAAGCGACGTTTGCAAAACGATTGAATTTGCGGCTCGGGATGGATCCGATCCGGATTGTTTGCAGCCATTGTTGGAGCAAATGGATGGCTTGATTTCGAAAACGCGCGAAGTTTACGGGCTCTAGAAACGGGTCAGGCTTGAAATTTCCGACCGCACATCGGAAAGGCCCCACCCTTTTTCGCTGCTGGTTGCCAGCACCACAGGGTGACACGCTACAAACTTTGCTGCATCTGCCCGTGTTTTCGTGAGCATTTTGTCTCGCTCCGCCACCTTCAGTTTGTCCAGCTTGGTAAGGACAAGCTGATAATTGACGGCAGCCTCGTCCAGCATGGACATAATTTCGCGGTCGTTTTCCTTGAGGCCATGACGGCTGTCGATCAGGAGCATGATACGCCGCAGGTTGGGTCTTCCGCGCAGATAGTCTTTGACAAGCCGTGTCCAGGCATGGACTTTTTTGCGTTCGATTTTGGCATAGCCATAACCGGGCAGATCGACCAGATAGGCGGGGGCTTCCATCGCGCCGCCCATTTCAAAGAAATTGAGTTCCTGCGTGCGGCCAGGCGTATTGGACGTACGGGCGAGAGTTTTGCGGCCTGTCAGCGCATTTACAAGGCTGGACTTGCCGACATTTGATCGACCGGCAAAAGCGATTTCGGGTCTGTCGGCCGCGGGCAGCGTCTCAAGCGACACGGCACCCATCAGGAAAGTGACGGGGCCGGCGAACAACAGCCGACCACGCTCAACATCTTCTTGCGAAAAACGCTCGTCGTCCATTCAGGCCTTCGCTTCATCCATGCGGGCGTCTTCGCGGCGCATGATCACCCATTGTTGCCCGATTGACAGGATATTGTTCCATGTCCAGTAAAGAACCAGACCTGCACTGAACTGCGCCATCACAAAGGTGAAGATGATCGGCAGCATGCCCATAATCTTCTGCTGTGTAGGGTCCATGCTGGTTTGGGGGTTCAGTTTTTGCTGAAGCCACATGGAAATCCCCATTAAAATTGGCAACACACCGACCGCGATGATGCCGGGCGGATCAAATGGCAACAGGCCAAACAAATTGACGGGTGTCAGCGGATCTGCGACCGAAAGGTCCTTTATCCAGCCGACAAAAGGCTGGTGGCGCATCTCAATGGTGACATAAAGCACCTTATAGAGCGCAAAGAAGATGAACATCTGCGGAATCATCGGCAAACAACCCGCCATCGGGTTGATCTTCTCTTTTTTATACAGCGCCATCATTTCCTGCTGCATTTTGGCTTTGTCGTCACCAAAACGTTCCTGCAGCGCTTTGATCTTTGGCTGCGCGCGGCGCATATGAGCCATCGAAACGTAGGACTTGTTGGCAAACCAGAAAAGACCGATTTTCAGAATGACCGTCATCAGCAGGATGGACACACCAAAATTGCCGGTGGCTTCAAACAGCATGTGAATGATCGCGAAGATGGGTTTTGTCAGGAACCAGAACCAGCCCCAGTCGATTGAGCGATCAAACAGCTGGATCTGGTATTGCTCGGCATAGTCATCGATGGCACCGACGATTTTTGCGCCAGCATAAAGCTTGCTGGAAGACTGCAGGCTGCCGCTTGCAGGCACCGCCTGCCAATTCTCAGTATATTCAATGCGGTAGTTTACATCAGGGCCACTAACCCGTCTTGCCATTCGTGTAACCGGCAGAGACTTTTGCTGATCCGGAATGAGCGCTGTCATCCAGAATTTATCTGTAATGCCCATCCAGCCACCTGTGGTGCTGGATTCAAAGTTGCCGTCGTCCTCAAGGTCGCTGTAGGTCATTTCCTGCAGTTCACCGTTGAAAACGCCGATCGCACCTTCATGCAGGATATAGAGGCCGTCTGTGTCCGGCTCACCCTCGCGGTTGATAAGACCGTATGGCGCCACTTCGATTGCTTCGCCGCTCCCATTAACAACAGACTGATCAACCGTGAACATAAAGCGGTCATCAACCGCGAACGTTACTTCAAAAGTGATGGAAGCTTCGTTCGTCCATGACAGTGTTACTGGTGTGGAGGGTGTCAGGGTCGTGTTGTTTGCCGTCCAGGCGGTGCCGGGGCCTGGCACAAAATCCGCGTCCTTGTTCCTGGCGGTCCAGCCGAATCGAACATAATAGGCGTTTGCTTCGTCAAGCGGCCGCAGCAGACGGATATTGCCCGAGTTTTCATCCAGGCTGATCCGGTGATTGTTCAACAGCAAATCGTCAATGCGTGCGCCCCGGAGCGAGATCGAACCCGAGAGCTCCGGCGTTTCAATTGTGACGCGCCCGGCATCCGCGTAAACCGGATCGTCCTGGGCTGGGGCTTGCGTGGCTTCGGGAGACAGTGACTGTGCCGCCGCCGGCGGTTGAATTGTTTCGCCCAGCTGTTCCAGCTGTTGCTGTTCAAAACGCTGTCGCTCGGCCTCCTTGGGGCCCAGGTACAGCGCCTGGTATCCAACAAGAATACCCAGCGACAATACGGCGAACAAAATGAAATTCTTACTTTCACCCATTGGTACAAACACCCCAGACTTGGGCCGGACACGCACGGCCCGGTGGCCTTATTAATTTACTGTGCCGCCCTTACCATTCCGGCGGGCGGCTTTGTTGGTGCCTTGTGGCACAGGATCGTATCCGAATCCACCCCAAGGATGGCATTTAGCAATGCGTTTCGTTGCCAGCCAGCCACCTTTGATACCACCGTGGCGCGTGATCGCCTCCAGAGCATAAGAGCTGCATGTGGGCTGAAAACGGCATCGTGGCCCCAGAAGTGGCGACAAAACGAGCTGATAGACGCGCACGATGCCCATGAGCAAAACAGCAAGCGGCGACCTGTTGAGCGGTTGCTCGCCTTGGCTGATATGTTGGGGCTTGTTCACCTGGATTGCCTGGCTTTCTTTTGGCGCGGACCTGATGACTTTAAGTCGGCATTCCCGGCCAGTTTGGCAAGAGCCCAGCGCATATCTTTGATCATTTTTTCAAATGGATAGTCGATCGCGGCGGTGCGACCAATAAGAACAAATGACCAACCGTCTGGTGCTGTGCCCGGAAAAGCCAGTCTGGCGGCTTCCTTCAGTCTGCGCCGGGCCCGGCTTCGTTTGACGGCGTTCCCTACTTTTTTTGAAACTGTGAAGCCAACGCGTGCTGAGGACTGTGCGTCTGCAGCTAGTGTTTGCATGATAAAACTGGGCGTCACCCATTTCCGTCCGCTTGCCCCGACCGCAAGATAGTCCTCTCTGGCGGTGATTCGGCCGATACCGCTATCAGCCAATTCCTTGATTTTCGGCCTTCGGCGCACCACGCCTTCCTTTCGGCAAAAAAAAACCGACCGCTTTGAACGGTCGGCATTGTTTCTTGTGGCGCCCCGTCAAAGCGGGGCAGGCTCGCCCTTAAGCAGACAGGCGCTTACGACCACGTGCACGGCGTGCTTTCAAAACACGACGGCCACCAACAGTTGCCTTGCGTGCGCGAAAACCGTGCCGACGCTTGCGGACAAGCTCACTTGGCTGAAAAGTACGTTTCATATCTTCTACTCCGTTATCGCGCCTTGCCGTTGGCCGGTCTTACTGCGGTTGGTCAGGCAAAGGGCCTTCAATCCAGTGCTGCCAGCCGGTCGGCATTCCGATGTTTCACGGGCGCATCAAATTCGAGCGCGCTGTATACCGGCTTGCGTGAGCCAAGTCAACAGCACAAAATGCAATGTTTTTATAGTCCCGAATGCTCGGGAAAGCGAGGGTTTTTGCCAATTTCCATCATTCGTTCGCCCTTTAATATGTCAAAGGTTCCCAGACCATAATGTTTATCTGTTAGGCTTGGTGCCAACAATTACCTCCTGTCGGCTTAAGGTTATTTGTTTACTTGCATTTCCCCGCCGAATGGTTTTGAAGACAAGGACCATGCCAGAGCATTATCGACCCATCACCGCTAGTTTGCGATCCCGACTGCTTCTTCTTACCTCCTTTTTTGTGATGGTGGTGTCCACTTTTGTGTATCTGCCGTCGATTGCGACTTTCCGGCTGGAGTATCTCGAAAAACGTCTTGAGAATGCTCAGATTGCAGCGCTGGCACTTGAAGAACGTGGCGGTAACTCGGTTAGCCCGCAACTGGAAGAGCGGCTGCTCGATCAATCGGGCGTCATCGCCGTTATTATTCGCAACGAGGATAGAAGCCTTTTTCTTGGCTTCAATGTGATGCCGGAAGAAGTGGATGCCAGCTTTGACTTGCGCACAACCTCGCTCGGTATGTTGATATTCGACGCTTATGATGTTCTCGACACTGGTGGGTCCCGGGTAATCCGGGTGGTGGGTGCTCCCATGTCATCGAGCACCCGCTGGATGGAAATCACCTTAGATGAAACGGAGCTCTATAACGACCTGCGCAACTATTCCAACAATGTGCTTGTTCTCGCGATTATCGTGTCGCTGTTCACCGGAATATTGGTTTATCTCGCGCTGCACTGGATGTTGGTGCGTCCGATTCGGCGCGTAAAAGACAGCATTGTCTCGTTCCGCCGGAATCCGGAAGTGCCAAATAAGGTGGGGATGGGACGCAAGCGATCAGACGAAATTGGTTTGGTCCAGCGGGAACTCACGCGCATGCAGGAAGAGGTGCGTCAGTCCCTCAAGCAAAAGAGCAATCTGGCGGCACTCGGCGAAGCCGTCGCCAAAATAAACCATGATTTGCGCAATGTGCTTGCGACAGCGCAATTGGCATCTGACGCCCTGCAGAGGGTGGATCATCCGCGTGTGCAGAAAGTCTCCCGGCGACTGATGACGGCCGTTAGCCGTGCCATCGCCTTGTGTGAGGCCACAATCAGACACGGCAAAGCTGAAGACCCGCTGCCTGAAAAGACCGAAGTGGAACTTCGGGATCTGATTTTTGATGTCGCAACCTCGCTCGGGCTTCTGGACGAAGGCGAGTTCACGTTTGACTGCTCGATTGATGAGCATTTCACCATATTTGTCGACGCGGAGCAGTTTCACCGGGTGCTGCTGAACCTCTGCCGAAATGCAGGTGAAGCACAAGGGCCCAACGGCTCAATAGAGATCACGGCGGAAAAAGACCCAAGTGGTACCAGCCATATCCGCGTGAAGGACAAAGGCCCAGGCATACCGGAGGCCGTGCGCCCCAACCTGTTCAAGGCATTTTCGTCCGCACGAGCTGGCGGTACGGGGCTCGGGCTTGCGACCGCGCGCGATATCGTGCTGGCACATGGTGGTCAGATTGGTCTTGAAAGTACCGGACCAGACGGCACCACCTTCATCATTTGTATCCCTCCGGCGGATGAAGGATCAGGCAAATGATGAGCGTAACGGCAAAAGCCGGGAGCGATGACAGCATTCTCGATATCGGTGGCCTGAAGGTTGGCAGCGCTCATGATGAAAGGGTCGTGACCGGCACTACCGTTATAGTGCCGGACAGCCCGGTGGCGATGGGGGTTGATGTGCGCGGCGGTGGTCCGGGCACCCGGGACACCGATGCGCTAGATCCCACATGCCTGGTCGAAAAAGTGCACGGACTGGTGCTGTCCGGTGGGTCTGTGTTCGGGCTTGCCGCGGCAGACGGGGTCGCGAGTTATTTGTCGGAAGCTGGCGTAGGGTTGCCTATCAGCCCTGTTACGGTGCCTGTTGTGCCGTCCGCCATCCTTTTTGATCTGGCTAACGGCGGCGATAAAAACTGGGGAATGGAACCTCCCTACAGGTCATTGGGCATCGTGGCTGCAAAAGCTGCAGGAGAGCCTGTTACCAACGGCAGCTTCGGCGCCGGTTTTGGAGCGCGGGCCGGCGCACAGAAGGGTGGTTTGGGGACGGCAAGCCTTGTTTTGCCTGACGGCATCGCTGTTGGTGCTCTGGTCGCCGTGAACAGTTTTGGCGCTGCGCTGGGTGACGACGCCAGTGTGCACGGTGAGGTGAACCTGCCAAAAGTTGGATTTGTCGGAGCGAACACCACAATTGCGGCTGTAGCTACCAATGTTGATTTGGGCAAGGCTGGCTGCAAACGCCTCGCAATGATGGCGCAGGACGGGTTTGCACGCTCAATCCGGCCGATCCACACACCGTTCGATGGAGATACGGTTTTTGCACTGTCCACTGGAACCCATCACTCAGAGCAGGACGCAGGTGTGGCAATGGCTGTACTGGGCACTCTTGCTGCTGATTGTCTGGTGCAGGCGATTGATAAAGCGGTTAGTGCGGCAAACTCTTGAACTCACGGCGCCTTTGAAGCCAACTCTGTTCGTGCTTCTGCAACGGTCTCGTCTATCTGTGCTTTGACTGCCAAGGCTTCTGCCACAACGGCAGACCCATCAAGTGCTTCGCTCAGGATGATTGTATCCAGTCGGCTGCTGGTCTGGCTGAGCCTCGTTACGGCAAGCTGGGCTCCCATCCACAGGTCCCTGACCTCAGGTTCCTCGCCGTCGCGCCAAGTTTGCATGGCAGCCTCAAAAGCCACTGTCATCACATCAAGGTCACCTTGTACATTTGCCAGGAGCGCGGCAGCAGACTGAGGTGATTGCGGCTGTTCGTCGATGGGCCGAGGCGTTGTGGTGACGTCGGTGCGTTCAATGACTTTGTTGCGCTCGGCCGGATCAGGCATTCGGTCAGATAGATTCGGCCAGTCGCCACCGCCGCTGCAGGCCGCCATGAGCGGCATAATAAACGCCAAAATCAGCAAAAATAGTGACTTTTGAGCCATGGGTGGAACCTTAAATCTTTGTAGAAAAAGGGTTTTGTCAGGCCGACTAAGGGGCAAGCTAACGGCGTTTCCAACGGATAACAAGAAAAAGCGATTTCCCCCTTGCAATCCAAGATCAATCTGATTAGGTTCCGCCGCACGCCAAAAGACGGGGCTGAAAGCCTTTGTATGCTTGGCGCTCGTTATTGGTATGCACCGGTAGCTCAGCTGGATAGAGCACCAGACTACGAATCTGGGGGCCGGGGGTTCGAATCCTCCCCGGTGCGCCACCAAACAAACCGCCGCAAGGCGGTTTTTTTGTGGCCACACCAATTGTTGCCTTTCAGGGCGCCACCAAACCAACGCTGAAGCGGTCGGTCTACCGCAAGAACCCGATTTCATTTCGCTTTGGAATTCTGTACCGTCGCAACGGTCTTTGTTTGACCTCGGAGAGCATGACTAAGGGAGTTCGCTTCATAGCGGCTTTGGCATCAGGGTTGTTGCACTCAACCGTCGGCGTGAAGCGACAGGAGGGGAATTTGATTGAAAAGCCAGTAAATCTTATCGTGTGCACCTTGGTCAGTTTTTTGTTTGCCACTTTTGTTGACACCGTGTCGGCAAATGCCCAGGAGCAAAAGAGGCAACCAAATATCATCGTCATGATGGGCGACGACCATGCGCGCTGGGCGGTTGGCGCCTACGGAAATTCTCTCGTGGAAACCCCCAACATGGATTGGATGGCGCAAAAGGGGGTGAAATTTACCAACGCCTTTTCACCGGCGCCTGTGTGTTCACCATCGCGCGCCAGTTTTTATACCGGCAAAATGCCCTCTCAGCACGGTGTGCACGATTTTCTTGCTGAAACGCAGGATTTTGACGCCAATTGGTTGGCGAGCGAGAAGCTATTGTCCGAACATCTGCAAACAGCGGGATACCGCGTGGGACTTTTCGGAAAGTGGCACGCAACGACAGACAGCGCAAAGCCGCAGCGGGGGTTTGACCGCTGGCTCAGCTATGATGCCTTGAAGGCGGGTTGGCAAAACCAGTATCTGCATCGTGGCACCGTTCATTTTTCAAAGGACGGCGAGCCGATGGAATATACAGGTGTTCAGGCAAGGTTTCTGACCGAAAACGCCATTGCTTTTATGGATGAAACACCCGACCAGCCGTTTTTCATCAGTTTGAACTTTGTCGAGCCACATGCCCCCTTTGAAGGGCTGCCGGAGCGCCTGGTTGCGAAATATCGTGAAAAGGCTATGGATCTGGTGAGAGCCGGGGCCACATCAGACCTTTCCGATCGTGGTCCAAACACACGCACACCATCTGACCATGCGGAAAAGCTGGCCCAGTATCTGGCGGCGGTTTCCCTGATAGATGAACAGATCGGACGTGTTCTGGATGCGCTGGAAGGCAGGGGCAAGCTGGAAGATACCATTGTCGTCTATACGTCGGATCATGGCATGCTTGTTGGCCAATATGGCCTATATGGCAAAACCAATGCGACCAATCCTCCCAATTTTTACCAGGAAACCATACGCATACCCCTTGTGGTTTACGGGCCCGACACATGGCTTCGTCCTATGCAGGATCGCAGTGAATTTGTTGATTTGATCGACCTCCATGCCACCATACGGGCGTGGGCAGCAGGCGAAGATAAACCGGACACCAGCTATGGTCCGGGGCGGTCCTTTTTACCGCTACTGGCCGGGGAGCGGTCTGCAGGGTGGCGTACCATGCAATTTGCGGAACGCGGCAACAGCCGCATGGCAACGGACGGGCGCTGGAAGCTTGTTCGCCGCTACCAGCGGGATGCCGCCGCACCGTTTGACCTTTGGTACGATCTGGCGCATCCGTTGGGTGAGCAACGTGCGTCGATTCCGCCGCGACAACAAGTTCAGGACAAAATTATCGGCGAGCTCGAGCGATTTTTTCGGCAATACGAAACAGAACAGAACAGTGGTCGCACTATCTGGACACAACCACCGGCGAATGCCCGGATGGCCGATGATCTGGAGAGACGGGACTAGGACCTGGTTTCCAGGGCATCGTCCATATGCTGCCTTGAATTAGGATGCCGGTTAATTCAGTATCCCGGGAGGGAAGGGGCCGTGGGTTGGCCCCAATCGGGGGATTTATGCGCGATATATTCGGGCTGACCGAAAATCAAACCACAATCTGGCGCGAAATTGTTGCCGGGCTGACCACATTTTCAACGATGGCGTATATTGTGGTTCTAAGTCCCTCCCTGCTTTCGCAAACCGGTATGGATTTTGGCGCGGTGGCAGTGGCCACCTGTATTGCGGCGGCGATTGGCTGCCTGCTTTCCGGCCTGCTTGCAAATTATCCCTTTGCCCAGGCCCCGGGTGTGGGCCTTAGCGCCTTTTTTGTCTACACGGTTGTTTTGCAGGCAGGCTATGCTTGGCAGGGCGCGCTCGCTATTATCTTCATCTCCGGCCTGATCTTCATTCTATTGACCGCGACAGGTGCCAGGGCGGCGATATTGAGTGCAATCCCAACAGGCGTTCGGCACGCCATACCCGCCGGGATCGGGCTGTTCATCACGCTCATTGGTCTCAATAATGCGGGTGTTGTGGACATCAACCAGGGGCCGATTGTCGATATTTTGTACGCCAACGAAGGTGCAGGGACCGGAGAGCTGGTTGGTCTGGTGCTTGCAGCACCGCCTCAAATTCTTCAATTCGGGGATTTTTCCGAGCCGACCATTATTCTGACTGTTGCCGGTCTGTTTTTGATGCTTTTTCTCACACAGTGGGGCGTTGGCGGCGCCATACTGGTCGGTATTATGGCTGTCACGGTTGTCAGTGTGGGGCTTGGTTTTACACCCTTGCCGGACAAGATGGTTGCCTCGTCTTTTGACTTGAGCGCCACCTTTTTGCAGCTGGATTTTGCTGCTATTTGGGGGCCGGGTGCTTTTGGTCTTGGTGCTGTTTTTGATGTCCTGTTCATCATTCTGGCTTTCACCATGGTTGACCTGCTCGACACGGTCGGGACCCTGTATGGCACGGCGGACAAAGGCGGCTTTTTGGACAAGAACGGCAACCTGCCGAGAGTAAACCGTGCCCTGATGGCGGATGCTGTCGCGACGACAGCAGGCGCTTTGCTGGGCACATCAACAACCACAACCTACATCGAAAGTGGCAGTGGTATTGCCGCAGGCGGCAAAACCGGCCTGACCGCCGTTGTGGTTGCTACACTGTTTTTGGCGAGCATTCTGCTCACGCCGCTGGTTGCCATCATTCCGGTTTCCGCCACATCAGCTGCCTTGGTGATGGTCGGCATTCTGATGATTGGTTCGGTGAGAAAAATCGATTTCGGCGAGCTCGAAATTGCCGCACCTGCGTTTATGGTGATTGTGCTGATGCCATTTACCTACAGCATAGCCAACGGTATTGGCGTCGGCATTATCACCCATGTCTTGATCAAAATCGCCAAAGGTGACGCGCGCTCTCTTCACCCTGTCGCTGTGGTGATTGCGGCCCTGTTTGTGGCCCGTTATGCCGTCCTTTGACGGGTTTATTGGAAAGGATTCGCTTTGGAACTGACTAATGTCCTCCGGCTTCTCAGATTGTTCCTGATTTTTGGTATGCTTGCGCCGCAAGTTCAGGCGAGTGAGCAGGCAGCGCCAATCCCGATCAAGGTCGTGGTGGTCACCATGTTCGAACGAGGTGCCGCAACCGGGGACGGCGCCGGCGAATTCCAGTATTGGGTTGAGCGGTTTCCGTTCGATGAGGAATTAGCCTTTCCGCTCACCGGGCAACCCTTGAGGATCAACAGGGACAAGGGTGTTCTTGGCATTGTTACCGGTATTGGCACCATCAAGGCGGCAGCGACCATTATGGCCCTTGGGATGGATGAGCGGTTCGATCTAAGCAAAGCTTACTGGGTGATCGCCGGCATCGCGGGTATTGACCCCGCTGACGGTTCGGTGGGGTCGGCCGCATGGGCCGAATGGGTTGTTGACGGTGACCTTGCGCACCAGATTGACGCCCGTGAAATGCCGGGGGGGTGGCCAACGGGCTATATTCCGCTTCGGCGCGATAACCCCTTTGAAGAACCCGCACCGCCCGCCAGCGATAACTATGTGTATCGCCTCAATCCCGGGTTGACCGACTGGGCCTATAGGGTCAGCAAAGATGTGCCGCTGGAAGACACACAGGGCATGCAAAAGCTGCGCGCTCACTACAAGGGGTTTCCCAACGCACAGCGTCCACCGTTTGTGTTGAAGGGCGACCAGCTGTCTGCGATGACATACTGGCACGGCGCCAAGATGAATGAATGGGCCAACAAATGGATGCCTTACTGGACGGAAGGCAAAGCCGAATTTGTGACGTCTGCCATGGAAGACAGCGGCACGCTGCATGCACTGTCCAATCTCTCCGGGGTGGGAAAAACCGATTTTTCACGGGTTCTTCTGTTGCGCACGGCCAGCAATTATTCGATGCAATATCCTGGCGTATCCGCGGCGGAAAGCCTGAATGGGGAGGGGCCTGCTGCCGATGTTGCGGGTGCAGGCTTCCTGCCGTCGCTGGAAGCTGCATACCGTGTTGGCGGTGCGGTTGTCGAAGAACTGCTGAAGAACTGGAAATCAGCAAAAGACCAACCACCAACAACTGCGCGCTAAGCTCATTCCGGGCGCCACTATACAGTGAAACTGCCAAGTGGTATCGTCTGCGCGTGTGACGAGTAAGCCCCGAACAGACCCGTTTTCTGGAGACCCCTGTATGGCCGAAAAGAACCGCATGCACCCGATCCCCAAGCCGCCCGGCAAGCCGATCGTTGGCAATATCCTCTCGGTGGATCCGGACGCCCCTTTGCAAAACCTCATGAAGATTGCAGAAGAGCAGGGTCCGATCTTCTGGCTGGACATGATGGGGTCGGAAACGGTGATTGTTTCAGGGGCGGAACTCGTCAATGAACTGTGCGATGAAAGCCGGTTTGGCAAGGTGGTGCGCGGTCCGCTCAGGCGTGTGCGCGCGATCGGCGGTGACGGCCTCTTTACCGGCGACAGCGATGACCCCACCTGGGCCAAGGCACACAACATCCTCATGCCGACCTTCAGCCAGAAAGCGATGGTCGACTATTTGCCGATGATGGTTGATATCGCCGACCAGCTCATGCTGAAGTGGGAGCGCCTGAACGCTGACGAAGAGATTGATGTCGTGCGCGACATGACCGGCTTGACGCTCGACACCATTGGCCTGTGCGGGTTTGACTACCGGTTCAATTCCTTCTACCGCGAGGACTTCCATCCCTTTATCGACGCACTCGCCCGCACGCTTGAAACCTGCATGCTCCAGCGCGGTCTGCCCTTTGAAAAAGTGGCGCTCCGGAAAAGAATGCAAGACCTTGGTGATGACGTCGGTTTCATGAACAAGCTTGTCGACGATATCGTGCGGGAACGCAGGCGCGGTGGCGGTGAACAGGCGCAAAAAGACCTGCTCAATTTCATGCTGGCGGGCGTCGACAAGGTCACGGGCGAAAGCCTGTCAGATGAAAATATCCGGTACCAGATCAACACCTTCCTGATCGCCGGTCATGAAACTACATCCGGCCTGTTGTCGTTCACGCTTTATTATTTGCTGAATAATCCGGATGTGCTGAAAAAAGCATATGCCGAGGTGGATGAGGTGCTGGGCAACAACATAGCGGCGTCGCCCACGATTGCCCAGATCGGCCATCTCGAATACACGCGCGCAATCCTTATGGAGGCGCTGAGGCTATGGCCTACAGCACCCGCCTTCAGTCTTGCGCCATACGAAGACGAAATGATCGGTGGCAAATACAAGATCAAAAAAGGTACATTCACGACGGTCCTTATCCCGTCCCTGCACAGGGACAAGGCCTATTGGGGCGACAATCCGGAAGAGTTCAATCCAGACAATTTCCTGCCTGACGCCGAGGCCAGCCGGCCGGACCACGCTTACAAGCCGTTTGGAAACGGCAAGCGGGCCTGCATCGGGCGACAGTTTGCAATCCAGGAAGCCGTGCTGGTGCTCGGTATGATCCTGCAACGTTTTGATCTCTATGATCACAAGAATTACCAGCTGAAGATCAAGGAAACCCTGTCTCTGAAGCCTGATGGTTTCACAATCAAGGTGAAGCTGCGTGAAGGCCGCGAACGTGAGCCCGTTCAAGCGGAAACAGCGGAAAATGCCACCGCACCAGAAGCGGCGCGGCGCCCAAAACACGGGACAAAGTTGACAGTGCTCTATGGCTCGAACCTAGGCACCGCCGAGGGATTTGCGCGTGACATTGCACAATCCGGGGACATCAACGGATTTGATACTATCCTGGCGCCGCTGGATGATTATGCGGGCAAAATGCCAACAGAAGGGGCGGTCCTGATCGTGTGCGCGTCTTATAATGGCGCACCGCCAGACAACGCCGTGGACTTCTGTGAGTGGCTTGAAGCAGCAGATTCTGAGGCCGCCAGTGGCGTTTCCTACACGGTGTTCGGTTGCGGAAGCCGGGACTGGGCGTCGACCTTTCAGACCATTCCGCGCATGATTGATGACAGACTTGAGGCCCTGGGTGCTTCACGCATTGCGCCGCGCGGTGAAGCTGATGCGCGCGAAGACATGGACGGCGAATTCCACAGCTGGTTTGATGAGTTGTTTGCCACCATTGGCGATAAGTTCGAGTTGGGCATAGATTTCTCGTCGCCTGTCGATGCGCAGCCTCTCTATAAAGTGGAGATCACCGATAGCGTAACGGCCAACCCTATTGCCATGCAGGCAGGTACTGTCGCAATGAAGGTGCTGGAGAACCGCGAGCTTCAGAACCATGACGGCCCCAATCCGTCCGAGCGGTCAACGCGGCATATCGAAATTGAGCTTCCCGAAGGCGTCGCCTACGAGCCGGGCGACCATTTGTGCGTCGTGCCGATCAACGGCGAGCATACTGTCAGCCGGGCTCTGAGGCGATTTGGGTTTGACGATGACGCCTATATCCGCGTTGACGTAACGGGTGGACGCCGTAGTCCTTTCCCGAACGGCAGCACGTTTTCAGTGAAGCGGCTTGCTCAGGTTTGCGGCGAACTGCAAGCGGTTGCCAGCCGAAAGGACGCGGGCATTCTGGCTGCGCATACCCGGTGCCCAAAAACCAAACCTCAGCTTGACGCGCTGGCTGCACCAGCTGCAGATGGAGAGGATCTCTACAGAAACGAGGTGTTTCTCAAGCGCAAGTCCATCCTTGATTTGCTGGAAGAATTCCCGGCATGCGAATTGCCGTTTGAGGTGTTTCTTGAAATGGTACCCTGGTTGTCACCACGGTATTATTCAATCTCCTCGTCTCCGAAGGCAACGCCCGGCCGTGTTTCTATCACCGTTGGCGTCGTCGAAGGGCCCGCACTTTCCGGCAACGGCGAGTACCATGGTGTTTGCTCCAGCTATCTGGCGCACGCCAACCCCGGTGAAGAAATCCAGGCAACAGTCAGGGAGCCTTCGGCAAACTTCCGGCTTCCTGACGACGCCAGTAAACCCGTCATCATGATTGGACCGGGTACAGGTATTGCGCCGTTTCGTGCCTTTGTGCAAGAGAGGCGGGCATTGAAAAAGGCTGGCGTTGACCTTGGTCCTGCCATGCTGTTTTTTGGCTGCCGCGACCCGGAACAGGACTATCTTTACCGTGACGAGCTGGAAGCTGCGGCGTCTGATGGCCTGATAGAACTTCATACGGCGTTTTCAAGAAGCGGCCCCGAGCGTGTCTACGTGCAGGATCTTGTGCGCCAACAAGGCGCGCAAGTCTGGCAGATGCTGGAAGACGGGGCCATCGTCTATATTTGCGGTGACGGTTCGGCGATGGAGCCGGATGTCAAGCGCACGCTCGCTGCGCTCTATTCTGAAGAAAAAGAGGTCGCGCTCGAAATTGCAGATGCCTGGCTTGATGGACTGGCTAAAGAAGGACGCTATGTGCTTGATGTCTGGGCAGGTAATTAGGGAGCTGGCCTGAAAAGCGTCGTGAGATAAAGCTTAGGGAGCACGCTATGTCGAAAGGACTGTTTGAGGCCCTGATCATTGCCTTGGGTGTTTTGTTTGCTGTCGTGTTTGCCATCATTGTGGCGCCACCTCTGTTGGAAAGCGGCGATGTCATGGGGGCGTTTGCCGCCGGTTTTGTGAACCCTTATGCATCCGGTTATTCTATGGACGCCATATTAACCGGCCTTATCCTGATCGTATGGGTTTTGTATGAGCGCAGTGCGCGGGGGGTGCGGCATGGCTGGGTAGCGATTGTTTTGTGTTTTGTGCCTGGTGTCGCAACAGCGTTTGCATACTATTTGCTGCTCAAGTGTCGTATGCGCAGGAAGCCTGTTCCATGATACTCCGTCGCGTCACACAACATGTGAAAGATCAAAACTGGTTCGCGGTCTTCCTCGATTTCTTCATCGTGGTGGCGGGTATTTTGATCGCGTTCCAGATTACCAACTGGAATGAGGCGCGCCAAGACCGCCAGGCCGAACAGCGATATCTGGCAGAACTTGCGCGCGATCTCGAGGCTGACATCACGCAAGCCAGGGAACATCAAGTCGGTGCCCTTGGCAGGGTGGCCACGAGCGAAATGATTCTGGCCGTGGCTGCACCCGAACATATGCGCCCGGGATTTTGGCCCGAGATTGAAGAAGACGCAGTCCCGGAAGCCATATATTCCGCTCTTCCGTATGCAGCCCTTACAGCTTCAAATAACATGGTTAGTACAGACAGCACTTTTGAAGAGTTGATCCAGACGGGCAACATAAGCGTGTTGTCCGATCGAGCGCTTGTCAGTGATTTGACAGAATTTTACAGCCGAATGAAGCGCAATATGGTTAACGACGAAATTCTCCTAGATCAGGTCACCCTCATGCTCGGGTATCTGCGGCGAAACGGGTTGGGGGCGAGCGATCGCGCTACGATTGAGGAGGTGACCTTGTTCGCACAAACGGACAAGGAATTCCTCGGTTTTGTGAAAAGCGCCAGTTTTCTCGCTCAATGGCAATATATGCGGTTGAACCAGATTGAGGCCCAAGCCGCAACCTTGTTAGCCACGGTTAACTCTGCGCGAAAGGAAGCCCGATGATTATCCGCCGCGTTGCAGATGCAATCCGCGAGCAAAACTGGTTCACGGTTATCATCGAGGTGCTCATCGTTGTCATCGGTATCTTCCTTGGGCTGCAGGTTTCTGAATGGAACGAGGAAAGACAGGCAAGAGAAGAAGAAAAACGACTGGTTTCTCAATTGCAGATCGAATTGGACGCCGCTACTGAAGCCAAGGAAACATGGGTTCAATCCACGGAAACATGGTGGCGTACGCTGGTATCGGCTGTGGAAATTGTTCAAAGCGCTGGCCCGGAGATGACACTGAATACCAAACAATGCCAAAGCATCTGGGCCTACTATCTGATTGTGAGAACCCGCAGCAGGTTCGCACCTGCCCACGCCGGCGCCACAGACTGAACTGGCTGCAATTCAGATTGTGCCCGCCAATACGAATAGTGGATGATAGTGAGGAGGACCGCATGAAATGGTTGGTGGCAAAGCTCTTGATGTCCATGCTGGTCGTTGTTGCCGGAGCCATTCAGGCGTCTGCGCAACAGCCAGGTTCGCCGCCGAGTATTGCTATCCTCAATCAGCCGCCGTCTGCGGCGGACGGCTTCACCTTCGCCATCGTGTCGGACCTCAACGGAGGTGAACGGGAAGGTGTCTTTGCGGTGGCGGCTGCACAGCTGGCGTTAATGCAGCCAACATTTGTTGTCAGTGTTGGTGACATGATTGATGGTGGAACCACAGACCCTGACGTTTTCAATCGCGAATTTGACAGCTTTGACAAGCGGGCTTCTGTGATTGGTGCTCCCCTCGTTCATGTGGGCGGCAATCACGATTTAACGCATCCCAAAATGCGGGAGTTCTGGCGCGCTCGCTATGGCCCGACCTACTCTCATTTCAGATTCAGGGATGTTCTGTTTCTTTTTCTGGACAGCGAGGACTACACCGAAGACAGAATGGTTGAGATATTTCAGGCCCGGGCGGAAGCAATCCGGCTGTTTGACGAGGGGCGTGAGGCCGAGGCAAGGGCAGGGGCATATTTCCAGATGCCTGAAGGTGTGAGTGGTCACATTGGAATGCAGCAGGCTGAATACTTCAGGAAAGTGCTGGCCGAAAACCCTGATGTTCGCTGGACATTTCTGTTTATGCATAAGCCCGTGTGGATGAATGAGGGTGCCGACTCGTACACCATTATTGAGCAGGCTCTGTCGGATCGCCCCTATACGCTTTTCAATGGCCATTTTCACGAAATGCAGTATCACCTTCGCAACAGCCGGGATCACATTATTTTAGGCACCACCGGCGGTAGCCAGAACGCCAGTTCTGAGGCCGCTTTTGATCATGTGACGCTTGTTACCGTCAAGGGCGACATACCCACCATCGCGCATCTGCGTCTTGACGGTATCCTGGACAAAACCGGTGAACTCCCAGCGGGGGGGAGCGCCTTGTGCTTTGAAGCCGCAAAATGCGCCAGCGAGGGCGACGAGCAATGATCCTCAAGCGGTTCACTGAAGCTCTGCGCAAACAGGACTGGGCAACAATCTCCATTGAATTTTTGATTGTGGTTGTTGGTATTTTTGTTGGTTTGCAAGCTAATGAGTGGGCGCAAGCCCGACAGGACCGTGCCGATGAACGAGCCGCACTGGAACGGCTGTTTGCTGAAATGGAAAATACCAATCGGGATCTCGGGAACTTCATTGCCCGTGGCAAACAGCTGAATGAACTGAGGCGGAAAGCAGTCCAGTTTGTGGATAGTGAAGATGCTGTTCCGGAGAATGAACTGCCGCTGAAAATCGGTATTAATACTTTGGCGCAGTTCCCACCGGTGTTGCCTGTTTCTGTAGTGTATGATGAGCTGAAATCCTCAGGTCAACTGCGGTTAATCCAAAACGCCGGTGTCAGGGTCGGCTTGGCGGAGTTTCACACTGGCCTTGAGTGGCTCAATAAAATTCGTGACGGGTTCAGGGAGGGTACAGATCCTTTCTGGGCGAGTTACCAGCGTAACATCACATGGGCGTATAACCCTGACGCGACCACATCAGACATTCTGATTTCCACATACGACTGGGATCGGCTGCGTGCTGACGATGAATTTAAGTTTGCTGCGATTGGCCTGTTGCGCAATCAACTGGTGACAGAGCTTGGTTTGGTGGACTTACAAAAACTTGCCGAAGCCAGCTGCCAGAATCTTGCGGAAGAAATCGGCAAAAGCTGCAATTTGTCGGAGGCAAGTCAAAACAAGGGGGGTAACCAATGATCCTTCGCCGAATATCAGAAGCGCTGCGCAAACAGGATTGGCTGATGATTTCCGTTGAGCTGGCAGTAGTAATTGTCGGCATTTTCCTTGGACTGCAGGTTGATGAGTGGAACAGGAACCGCGTTGACGCGGAGAATGAACAGGCCTTTCTGGCCCGACTTGCGGTCGATGTTGCCCGTATGGAAAGATTTGAGACCAGCTACATAGAGGCCGCCAATCAACGGCTTGAAAATCTGCAGATAACCATTCGAGCGTTGCAGTCCTGCCGGTTACCAGATGAAGGCCGCGCAGCATTCGAGTCGACGTTGCTGACACATCAACATATGTCACAAGTGGCCACGATTGATACCACATACAATGAGATGGTGATCGCAGGAGCTGTGGCACGGATGCGTGACGCCGCGATCAAGGAACGCCTGATCAGCACGTTTTCTGAAATGAATTTGTTCAGGCACCAAATTGACTATTACAGCAGCGACATAAGTCGAGCCAGTGACATCATCTGGCGAAAAGTGGCATTTGAGCGTGTTTTTTCCGAAAGTGCCAGCGATGGCGCCGGCCAAGGCCTTACAGTCCAGTATGATCTTGAAGCTCTGTGCGTTGACGACTTGTTCAAAAACGCCATTCTCGAAGTTGAAGATAGTGTCGTGGACCGGATCGGTGTGGGCGAACTTGTTCTGAGGAATGTCAGGGGGCTTTCCAGTTTGTTGCAGGTTCGTTTGGCGTCAGCTACTTCGGGATAACGCGCTCATGGCACATCCGACCGCCTCTAACTTCCAAACTTTCGTTTGAAGCCTAATCTCGGAACGGGGTTAAATTGGAGGGATACCATGATCAAATACGTTGGTGCAGCGGCCAGCCTGCTTTTCATCATCGGCGCGCCGTCAACCTTGGCGCAGAATGTCGCTGAACCCAGCGATATTCTGATGGATAATACAGAGGGCTGTATGGAGGGGCCGATAGCGCAATTCGGTCGCTATATCGGCGACTGGGATATTGCTGACGAAGGTCTGCAACAGGACGGCGTGACCTGGCAGCCCGGCAATGGCGCGCGTTGGAATTTCACCTGCGTTGGCAATGGCATAGCCGTTCAGGACTTCTGGATGCCGAACGGCGCTCCAGGTGGCCCGGTGCCGGGTGTTGGCACAAATTTGCGCATTTACGATCCCGCAAACGAGCGCTGGGAAATCGCCTGGACGGCAACGCGTAGCCCCGGCTTTACGCATATTCGCGCCGAGCAGAACGAACAGGGCGATATCGTTATGCACTGGGTGTCACCGGCCCTCCCGCAGCCGCGCCGCATCACTTTCTTTACCCCCACCGAAGAAGGCTGGGATTGGGTAATGGAATTGTCGTCCGACGGAGGTGAAAGCTGGCTACCGGTCTACAAGATCAAGGCAACACCGCGTCAATAGGCAAAGCCAATCGCCTTTTTGACACTTTTGTCACTTGTGCTGAAGGGCCGCACCCCATAGGCTCTCCTTTCGTTTAGTCGGAAGGAGAGTTGTCATGCGGGTTGCTGGAATTCTGGTGGCGTGCTTGCTTGCAGCCTGTAGTGAGCAAAGCCAGGTCAGTACAGAAGAACAAGGTGCTAATACCAATACCTTCGCGATCTCTGATCTCGCGGACCCCAATGACTATGTCGATAACTTTGCCCTCCTCGATCATGAAGGTCGCTCACATGAGCTCTATTATTATCAGGACGCCCCGGCGATCGTTGTCATGATCCAGGGCAACGGCTGCCCTATTGTCCGAAACGCCTGGTCCGATTTCAAAGCAGTGAAGGATGCATTCGCCGACAAAGGGGTTCACTTCTATATGCTGAACGCCAACAAGCAGGACACGCGCGACAGTGTTCGGCGTGAGGCTGAAGAATTTGCCTTTGATATTCCCGTTCTCAAGGATGAGACCCAGCTGATCGCTGAAAGCCTGGGCGTGAAACGCACCGCTGAAGTATTGGTGATATCGCCCGAAGACTGGAGCATTGTATATCGCGGTCCCGTCAATGACCGGCTGGGCTATGGTCAGCAGCGTGCTGATGCCAGCGCGCATTACCTCACTGATGCTTTGACGGCTGTTCTTGAAGGCAAGCCGGTTGAAAAGCGCATCAGGCGCTCAAAAGGCTGTATCGTAAACCTGCCGGAGGTCGCAAAACGGGCAGAGCATGCTCAAATCAGCTACAGCGAAACCATCGCGCCCCTGCTTGAGAAAAACTGCGCCAGTTGCCACGAGGAAGGCGGTATTGCACCCTGGGCGATGACTGATTATGGCATGATTGAAGGTTTTGCGCCGATGATCCGCGAAGTGGTGCGCACAAAGCGCATGCCGCCCTGGTCGGCTGACCCGCATGTTGGCACCTTCTCCAATGCACGTGGATTAACGGTCGAGGAACGCCAGACACTGGTGCACTGGATAGAAGCGGGTGCTCCACGCGGGGATGGCCCCGACCCGCTGGCGACGCGCGTCAGCCATGCCAGCGACTGGCCACTGGGCGAGCCCGACCTGATCATTGAAGCGCCGGCGTTTGACGTACCCGCTTCAGGCATTGTCGATTATCAGTTCCCGACCGTGCTCAATCCACTTGACCGGGATGTATGGGTAAAGGCCGTTACTGTCGTGCCGGGAGACAAAACGGTTGTGCATCATGCTCTAGTAGGGTCCTCCGAGCAGGTCACAAAGCCCGGCGAGGGCGACTATGAGGATGTGTTTGACAACTATCTCATCGGTTTCGTGCCGGGAGCTGAAAGTTATATCTACCCCGAGGATACTGGCGTGCAGGTTAAGGCTGGCGGTGAGTTTCGCTTCCAGATGCACTATACCACGTCCGGTCGTGCGACCACGGACCGTACCAAGCTCGGTCTCTATTTTCACGATGAGCCGCCCACCCATCCGCTTCGGCAGCAAGTAGCCCTCAACGTGGCGCTGGGTATCCCGCCGAACAGCGTTGACCATATGGAACAGGCCTATTTCGAATTCGACCGGCCGGCGACCCTGTATATGTTGTTCCCGCATTCTCATTACCGCGGCAAGGCAAGCACATTCGATGTCATTTACCCGGACGGCCGCGAGGAGACGATCCTGTCTGTGCCTGCCTATGACTTTAACTGGCAGCATTCCTATAACCTTGCTGAGCCCCTCGACGTACCGGCCGGCAGCCGACTGTTACACCGCACGCTCTATGACAACACGGTTCGCAATCTTGCCAACCCCAACCCGGAACGCACAGTGCCGTGGGGCCTGCAATCGCACGACGAGATGCTGTATGGCAGTTTCATGTTCCGTTGGACCGAGGAAACCGCAGAAAATATTCTGCATGATCCGTTGCAGTTTGACCTTCGCCAGTTCTATGGATTTGCCGACAGAGACATGGACGGCAAACTGGTGCGCGAAGAAGTGTGGGGCAGGCTGGCACAGTCCTGGGACCGCGGTGACCTCAAGGGCGCGGACACGGACGGAGACAATGCTCTGTCATTTGATGAGTATTACCAGATGACCCTGGCGCGTATCAAAGCCCGGAACCAAAACTCCCGCTAGACCAAGGCCAATCAGCGTTGTAGTTTTACCTGTCTTAAGGGGAGGTTTTCTATGCGCACGGTTCTGGTCGGGTTTTTGCTGTCAGCCATATCTACGACAGTTGCAACTGCTGAAGACGGTGGGGGCATCTCCCTGCTGGATCAAATGCTGGCGGTCAAGACTGCCCGCGGTCCGGAAATTTCGCCGGACGGGCGTTATGTCGCCTACCGGTCATTCGAAAATGACTTCGGTACAGACAAGGACATGGCGCAGTTGTTTGTTGTGGCAGGGTCGGGTGATGGTGCCCCAATCCAGTTAACTTACGGGGAAGATCAGGTCAGCGAAATCGAATGGTCGGCGGATAGCAGCTTCATTGCTTTCAGACGCGACAGCAAACTCTATTTCATCAGCATATCTGGCGGAGAGCCCCTTGAGCAGGATCTGGGCATCAAAGGCGCGCGCGGGCTCCGGTTTGCGGCAGACGGCAGCGCCATGTTTTTTACCGCGGGGCCTCAGAACGAAGATAAAATCAAGGCACGGGAGAAGCGCTTCGGAAAGTATGACGTGGTGCGGGAAGACGGCACCTACCGCCACCTCTGGCGCGCCGATCTGATTGACGCAATGAAGCTCGATGATCCTGAACAGCTGACGTTCGGGCGAGAGTATTCGGTCACCGGATATTCCGTATCGCCAGACAGCGACCGGATCGCGTTCACAACCTGGCCAAGCCCGCATCTGGCTGACCTCCTGAAAGCCCGCATCTATGTGACGTCATCGGACGGCGATGCGCCGCAACTTGTTGACGACAGTTATGGCGGCAAATCCACACCCGTGTGGCACGCAGACGGTGACGCCGTAACTTACACAAATGCAGCGGGGTTTCCGAACTACTCGGACGTTGTGGTCAATGACCTGGACGGGGACATCGACACCATCAAGATGCCGGGCCATGACGCAGGCATCGTCCGGTTCGATGACGACGGTATTTTCTTCAACGCAGGCACGCGCACTGACTATGGCTTGTTCCGGATGGATGATGACGGCGGCGACCTGGAGCGTTTGACGCCCGAAGGCATTTATGCCTTTTCGCAAAGCTTCAGCCGTGACGGGCGCGCACATGCCTCGCTCGATATGCGTCAGGACACCTTGGGCGAAATCGTGATGCACCAGGGAGACGGGTCGCGTTCCCTGACCAACCTGTCTGCCCAAATCGCGGGCATTGACCTGCCATCCAAGGAACTGGTCACATGGACCAATGATGTTGGTCAGGAAATTGAAGGCGTTCTCACCAAGCCCGTGGGTTTCACCGAGGGCAGGCGGTATCCGCTGTTTGTGCGCACGCATGGCGGCCCGACAGGCACGGACCGGCCAATACTCGGAAATGTGGCCCGCAGTATCTATGCGCCAGATGTTCTGGCAGCTGAAGGCGGCGGGGCTCTGGTTCTGCAGACAAATTATCGGGGAAGCGCAAGCTACGGCGATGAGTTTCAGCGCAGCAATCTGAACAACCTTGGCATTGGCCCTGCAAAAGATATTATTGCCGGCGTTGAAATGCTGATTGAGCAAGGCATGGTGGATGCGGAGCGTGTGGCGTGCCTCGGGTGGAGCCAGGGTGGCCATATTTCAGCAATGCTTGCCACCTACTCCGAGATTTGTACCGCGGCCATCATGGGAGCCGGCATCAGTGACTGGCGTACCTATTACTACAACACCGACATAACGCAGTTCACGACGGAGTATTTTGCTGCAACACCTTTCGCTGATGATGCCGTGTATGCCAAAACCTCGCCGGTTACCTACATCAACACTGCCACCACACCAGTATTGATCCAGCACGGTGAAAATGATGCTCGGGTGCCTATCGCAAATGGCTACCAGCTGCGCCAGCTCCTGCTCGATAAAGGAGTTGAGGCGCGCATGATTGTTTATGCAGGCATGGGACATGGCCCTTCCAAACCCAAGCATCGGCGCGCCATCACCGAGCATGCTATGGAGTGGTTTCGCGAACACCTGTTTGATGCTGATCGGCCCGACTTTGTTTTCCCTGTTGGTCATCAGGAAATCGACCAGACACAGGCTGATAAATAACGCTGAAGACGTGCCGGAATGATGTGTCAGGTAATTGAATTTCGGTTCTCGGCCCCTCTAGGCTGACGCCCAGACTGAGCAATCGGGAGCAGGAAAATGGTGAGAGCAAAAGCGTTCCTTAAGGCTCTGGCCAGTGTTGTGCTTGTGGCTGCAATTCTTGTTATGGCTTTTTCACCCTATGTGCTGGTGGAGCTCTATGGTCTGGCGAACGATGGTGTGCAGCCGATTCCAGACAATTCAGAAGATGATTCTTACTGGAAAGTCGAGAAGATTGCCCCCGGTGTGTTTGCAATCGGTGAACCTGAATTCTATCAGTTGAACTGGCACTATCTCATCGTAGGGCGAGACCAGGCTGTTCTTTTTGACACAGGCACAGGCCTCCGAGGCATTAAATCAACTGTTGAAGCCCTAACCGACCTGCCGGTTACAGCCATGGTGTCGCATCTTCACTATGACCACGTCGGAAACCTGCATCAGTTTGACCAGGTTATCATGATCGATGTGCCGTCTGTTCGGGCCTCGGTTGCGGGCGACACACTTCATATCGGACGGTACCAGCATCTGGGATTTCTTGACGGGCTCGATGTCCGGCCGGCAAACGTGAGCGGCTGGATAACGGATGGGGCCGCAATTGACCTGGGCGACAGGGTGCTTTCGGTATACTCGGTTCCCGGGCACACTCCGGACTCAATTGTCCTGCATGACCCGGTCAACAATTTGCTGTTTATGGGTGATACCCTTTACCCGGGACAACTGCTGGCACTTTTGCCCGGCGCAAGCAGGTCGGATTATGCGGCGAGCGCCGGGAAGCTTATTGACACAGTCCCTGACGGTACAAAGTTGCTGGCAGGTCATGCTGCGGGGACAGCGCCTCTTCAGGTGCCGGTCATGCCTCTGTCTTCGCTCGCCAGTCTAAAATTCAGGTTGGCTGCAGCCGAAGCAGGCGAGATCGACTATGCCGGGTTTTTCCCTCGTATCCTCGAGATCGAGCCTGGCATCTCTTTTGTCACGGGCTTTTCCTGGGCGAACCGTTGACCGTTCTACCCTTTGACTGCCATAACAGGAGTTCTAGTGGCGGGAATGCAGGGGGAGCTGGTTGTGAACGCTAACGAGTCTATTGAAACGCGTGGTCTGAAACCCTTTCTCCGGTTCCTGATCCCATCCCTCATCGGGGTGGTTTTGTTTCTGGTGCCATTTCCAACGGAAGACGGTGTCACCATTCTTTTTGGCATCTATTCCGACTGGATGCAGCAAACCTTCGGCACCATCCTGCTGGATGTCGTGGTGTGGGTGACGGTCGTTGGGGCCCTGTCAGGCACTTATTATGTGCTCGCCAAGCCGGAGGGCTGGAAAGAAGCGCACCCCTTTCTCTATGCGATATCTGAATGTACGCCGGGCTGGCTCCTGCTGAGAGTTGTTGGCGCCGTTTTTGGCCTTATGGTGTTGTTTGAGGTGGGGCCTGAAGTCGTGCGTCTGGACGATACCGGCAAAGCCATGTTCAATGATGTGGGGATCGGTTTTACCATCGTTCTGTTTCCGGCCTGCTTTCTTATGCCCCTATTGACCGAATTTGGCGCAATGGAATTTTTCGGCACGTTTGTCGCGCCAGCGTTCCGCAAATTGTTCCTGCTGCCCGGGCGGTCGGCTATTGATGCGACGGCATCATTTATCTCTTCGTCCAACATTGGTGTTCTGGTGACCGGCCAGCAGTATCGGCGCGGGTTTTATACCGGCCGTGAAGCGGCGGTTATTGCGACAAACTTCTCGGTGGTTTCCCTGCCCTTTGCCCTGGTGATCGCGGATGTTAGCGGCATCGCGCACATGTTTTTCCCCTGGTATGTGACCGCAATCGTTGCCTGCATCGTTTGCGCCATTATCACACCGCGGATGCCGCCGCTGTCCAATATCGCCCATACCTACAAAGATGGTGTTGACCGCAGCCACGAACACGACGCCCCGGCCGACGAGCCTTTGCTGCTGCGCAGCTATGACACGGCCATCATTTCCGCGGCGAAAGCACCTAACCCACCTGAGCTGGCGCGGTCAGGCAGCCTGATGTTTGTCGAACAGCTCTTTGGGGTCACAGGACCCATGATGGCTCTTGCGACCATGGCGGCAATTCTGGCCTTTCATTCAGTGGTTGGCGAATGGATCAGCGCGCCGATTGGCTGGATTCTGGCATTTTTTGAAGTGGAACAGTCCACGCGTGTCGGCATCGGATTCGTTTTTGGGTTTATTGATCAGTTCATCCCGGCTGTAATCGCGGGTGACCTGCAAAGTGATGCTATCCGTTTTATTCTGGCGGGCCTGTCGCTTTGCCAGCTGATTTACATGTCGGAAACGGGTCTTGTTATGCTCAGGGTTGGCCTGCCAATCAACGCATGGCAGCTGTTCCTGGTATTTATCATCCGAACAGTGATCGTGGTGCCAATCCTTGTGTTGGCCGCAATGTGGTTATTCTAGCGGTCCTCGATCGGTCGTGAAGGTATGCCGGTGAAGGCCGGAGCACCTTCGCCGCCGGGTACCCAGATAGTTAGCACCGTTGCCGGACTATCGCTGTGCACAGAATGGGTGACAGTATCACCGGGTTTCACGATGCCAATTTCGCCGGGCTCAAGAATGGCGTCAACACCGTTGACGCTATGACCGAAACGGCCTTCAAGCACATAAAATATTTCGATGGCACCATGCAGGTGACCGCTGCCGGCATACCCTACCGGGAAGGTAAGTTCCGCGATCTTCACATCCTCGCTGCCGAGATTGGCCGCTTCAACAAGAACCTTTGCCATGAAGCCGCTGCCGGGCGCTTCGTAGATGCGGGTTCCTTTTGTTGTATATGCATAGTCCGGAGTGTCCTGCCCTGTCGCCGAGCTGCCTGCAACTGCCAAGATGCCCAAGCTGACCAAAATGGTTTTTCCGTTCATTGTGAACTCCTGTCTTCCATGGGTGAATTGCATGATGGCAGGCTGTAGCCTGCAGCGCACGCATGCGTCGACATGCCCTTGACGATGCCGTCAAACAGGGGCGCTGCCCACTCGCGGCCAGCTTCGATTGAGCCCGCCTGATCTACAATCTGGACTGCTTGTGCCGCTTCCATGATTGACACGGTAGAGCCATATTCGGCGGCCCGTTCAATCAAGGGATGCCAAGCCTTTGATGAGCCTTCTTCGTCAGACAGGCCGCCGCGAACGCGGGCGCCAATGTTGCCAAGCCCGGTCTGCTGGTAAAAAGGCACAATATATCTCTGGATGGTGGCTTCCCAGTCCCGGTTGCGTGGATGCAGACCGGTCACCAGCATCTGGGCACCTGGCGTCGGGTTCTGCTCGACTGCGATGTGTGAATCAGCTGTCAGCAGGATTGTCTGCACGTCCGGGTTGCCCTTGTGCACGCCAGCGATGAAGTGTTCGAGGCCCTGGAAACCATCCCAGTTTTCGCCGTACATCTGGATCGCGGGTTTGAGAACAAAAAAACCAGCCTCTTCCAGCCGTATCGCAAGCTCATCCTGCGTGATCCTGTTCCATTCAAAGCCAATGTTGCGCCCGTTTACTTCCGCCCCGGGCTGCGCCCCGTTTGTCGTGTACTGAACGGGAACAACCGCAATTGGTTTTGGGGTGGCAAACTTAATGGCCGCTACATTCGCGTGGGCCCAGTTTTCACCTGTGTAGGTGAAGCAGGTACGATAGATGCCTTCGCCTACATCAGAACTGTGGCTGGTACATTCTGCGTCGCTCAGGGGAGTGGCAACCTCTTCCCGGCCGATTGCGGGCAAAGCCAGTATCAGGGCAAGACAGACAGCTGTCAGAGAGAGACGGCGCATTTGAGTTCTCCAACCTGTTAATAGTGCGGGGGTGGCGGTTCGTTTCCAGGCTCGGCCGACAAGTCGGCCATATCTCGCATGCGCCCTTCGAGGCGTTCAATATGCAGCCTGAGCTGTTCGAGGGTTTCCCATTGTTTGGTTACCGTCTCGTTGAGGCTGTCGATGGTTTCCTGCTGGTAGGAGAACCGGATTTCGAGATCGTCAAGACGATCGCTGAGAGGTTGGTTGGTCATGGGTATTTTTACTTTTTCAACTTTGCGAAGGTGTCGACACATGGACCGCCACCATGATTTTATTGACCTCGCCATTCTTGTCAAAGAGAGGCAGATAAAGGGCGATAGCCTCCAGATACTTGCGGTCGGGCGATAAAGCCGGAGAGACAGTCATTTTGGGCAGGCCGTTTTCTATAACTTTTCCACAGGCGTGGTAAATACGCTCAATGGCTTTATTGTTTTCCATATCCCGGACATCTTTGCCTGTGATCTCGCCGTAAAAGCCGGACACGTGACCACCTATCAAACGCACAATAAGTTTCCAGGAAGTTTCTTCCCGCACCACATCCAGCAGAACCACATGTTCCAGATATTTTTTCAGCTCGTTAGGGGAGATGTCGGCCCGGGAGGCGTCTCGGGTTTCGCCCCCTTTGCTGCGCCAGAAGTCGAGGAAGAAATCAGTCATCGCAAGACGGCCCGGTATATCACCATAGTCCACGACTTCAAATTCACCGAAAATGGCGTCTCTGGATGTTGTCTGATCAGACCGGCCTAGCACAACCCTGTCACCTTGCTCCCAATCGGGACATGTATGGTATCTCAATTGAAAGCAATCCGCCACCGGTATGGCGAAGTTGGTATAGAAACACCATGTTAAACAAGAGGTTGAGCCGGGGCGCTGGCGGGCTTCAGGGCCGGGAAACTGCGGTTGTTTCCTCCGCCTCAATTTTCACCCTTTGACGCGGCGCCAGATCCCGAAGTGTCAGGCCTGCAAACACAGTCAGATGGAGTACCTGCGTGAGTGCGCCGCTTGCCACAAAGATGCCGGCGAGTGCAGCTTCTGGGGCATCGACAAAGGTCAGAAGGGTCAGGCCAAGCCCGGCGATCATCAGGTCTGCGTTGGGCAGGAAGGGAATGCGTGTCAGCACATACTGGCCTGCCAGAAACACCAGCCAAATGTCCCAAGGTACGTCCGGCAACACCACCGCCCAACTACCGACCTGAAAGGTCACGACAGCAAACAGGCGGGCAAAATGAATCAAAAACACCTTGCGGGCCATTGCCGGTTCAAGTGACAGAATTTGTTTGCGAAACCATATCACAAGCGGGATCAGAAACAGACTGAGCCCCAGTGCTATAGCCACATACATGGGGTACGATGGATCAGCGCCGGTGAAGATGCCGAGCCTGCCTGAGGCAAACAGCAGCGCAAGCAGCAATATTGTCAGGCTGTTTGACGACAAAGCCGACAAAATCTGACTGTCTTTGATTTTCGAGAGAATATGCCGCTTTCGTCCGCCTACGCGTTTGTGTGCCCATAGACCGAGGTAAGCTTCTCCAGAGTAGCTCATAACGGCGGCGTTGTAGATTCGCATGCGAAGGAAAACGTCAAAACGTCGTGCCGCGGGCTGGCCCCATAAGGATTTATAGACCATCCATTCACCGAGTGGATAGGCAGCATACATACATATGACAAAAACATAGAACCAGGGAGTGGTCGGCAGGGCGCTCATGACATCCTGCCAGCCTATTGCGGCCACCTTTGCGCTCAGATAATAGCAAACGGCCAGCACAACACCGATTTGTGCAAGCTTCACAGCACGTCGAACCAAGACGTTTTCACGTGCTGCATCAAGCAGTTTTTTGAGGTTGGCAATGTCCATCGCAGGCGGCGGCAATCTGTTTTGTGTGCTGCAGAAGCTGTTATTCTGCAGCTGTCACACTGGGTAGGGATTTGGATTTGCGCTTGCAACGCTGCGCATCCGTTGCAAAGCCTGCTAGCACATCGCAGTACTGGTCGTAAAGGCGGCCGAGAACGGCGCTCCAGGAATAGTCTCTACTTTTTTCAAGGCTGTTTGCCGCCATTGCAGCTTTCAGGTCATCGTCGAGAATGATGGCCTGAAGGGCGCTCGCGAATGCTTCTGCCGAGACTGTTTCGGCGAGGTAGCCATTTTGACCGTGGTCGACCAGGCTGCGGCTGCCGGTTGCGTCGGCACATACGAGAGGCAGTCCACACGCCATGGCTTCCAGTGTTACGTTGCCAAAGGTTTCTGTCACGCTGGCGTTAAAGAAAATATCCGCGGATGCGTAGGCCCGCGCCAGACCTTCTCCGTTAAGGTACCCCGTGAATACCGCGTCCGGCAGTCGTTCTCCGAAGCGTTCACGCTCCGGGCCGTCCCCGACGATCAACGCCCGCACCTGCAAGCCCCGCTCCTTAAGCAGGTCCAGAGTGTCGGCAAAAACGCCCAGGCCTTTTTCCAGAACAAGGCGGCCAACAAAAGCGACCACAATCTCGGTGTCCTCGATGCCGCTGGCACGCCGCCAGCTCATTGAACGCTGGTCAGGGCGAAAGAGCGACTGGTCTACGCCACGGCTCCATATACCGATATTGGGCGACATATCCTGCTCCGCCAGTACCTGCGCCATGCAGGGAGAGGGAACATAAATCTGTTCGCAGCGGTGATAAAAACGCCGCATGAAGGCCGTGACATGTTTTTCAAGCCAGGCCATGTGATAGTAGCGAGGATAGGTATCGAACCGAGTGTGAAACGAGGAAACGGCTGGGACATTGTGCGCTTCCGCCCACCCAAGCGCGGCATGGCCAAGCCAGTCTGGTGCCGCAAGATGGATCAAGTCCGGGTTAAACGCCTCGAGCTTCCTGCGCACTGATTTCGGCATGCCCAGGGCCACCCGGTATTCACCGCGGCCCGGCAGGGCGATCGACGGCACAGAGATCAGTTTTCCGGCGTGCTGAAAAGCTGCTTTTTTTGCGGTCGGCGCAAAAACCAGAACTTCAATGCCCCGCTCTTCAAGATTGGCGACAAGCTTGTTGAGCGCGCGTACCGGCCCATCCATCACGTAATTGTAGTTGCCTGAAAACAAGGCAATGCGCCTTGGTTCGAAGCGGGCAATTTCAAACGGCATGATCCTCTCCTGCCAATCTCTTTTTCCCTCGTCGCAAGGGTACACGCGCCGGTTGAATAC
Organism: uncultured Kordiimonas sp.; assembly: GCA_947500295.1. GTDB lineage: Bacteria > Pseudomonadota > Alphaproteobacteria > Sphingomonadales > Kordiimonadaceae > Kordiimonas. The sequence goes on along the minus strand of CANMRM010000005.1, from coordinate 165,785 downwards.
GGCGTCTTTGTTCTTAAGATTTAGTGACAGAATTTGACATTTTGATGTCCAGTCGCACGCCGAAAGGGGGCAAAAGGAAGATTTTATTGCGGAATTGTTGCGAATAAGTCGCATTTACCCCCTTGATTTCCTGATTTTATACCCCTATTAATACTGAGAACGGTTCGCAATATTAGTTTGGTGAGTAGCACCCATGTATGTTTGCCTGTGTAATGGCTATACCGATAAAGAGATAAAGTCCGCTGTGCGCGAAAATGGCGTGAAGACGGCGGAAGAGGCTTATCTGTCGCTCGGTAACGGGTTTTGCTGCGGCGCATGCGCCGATTGCGCAAACGATATTGTAACCGCCGAACTACCATTCCAGAAAGTGCTCGCGGCCGAATAACCGTTTTTCGCACTCTTGCTCGAATAAAAAAGCCGCCTGGTCAGGCGGCTTTCTTCGTTAAGTGGCCAACAAAGGCAGATATCTCCTGGCGTCAACCCTCTTCGGGGGATGACTGGAACTGCACATAATTCTGCTTGCCCATTTTTCCGAGGAGCGAAAGCTGTGTTTCCAGCCAGTCCACATGCTCTTCCTCGCTTTCCAGTATCTCTGTTAAAAGCGACCTTGAACCATAGTCCTGAACTGTTTCGCAATAAGCGATGGCGTCTTTCAGGTCACCGTGATTGTCATGCTCCATTTTCAGGTCGCAATTGAGAATTTCCTCGACGTCTTCGCCGATCATCAACTTGCCAAGGTCCTGCAGGTTGGGCAGCCCCTCCAGAAACAGAATACGCTCGATCAGCTTGTCCGCGTGTTTCATCTCATCGATGGACTCTTCATACTCCTGATCGCCCAGCCGGTTCATACCCCAGTCCTTCAGCATGCGGGAATGCAGGAAATACTGATTGATGGCTGTCAGTTCGTTTTTCAGAATCACATTGAGGTGCTGAATTACCTTTTTGTCGCCTTTCATGACTTTGTCCTTTCCGGTGCACGGGAATGGGGAGGTGCTACGCTGGAATCGTGCGGCCCAACGTCGAAATTTCGTGCAGTATACATGCTTTTAAGTCATTGTAAAATAGAAAGAAATCAGACTTTTTGTTGCAATTGAGAGTGCGTTTCAACTGCAGGCATCTGACCTTTATATGGCGGCATGTATACCAGGGCGGTCAATGTGGACATGCGTGTATTTTACAAGGACGCCCCGCCCCGCTATAACGCGCGCGAGGAATGAACCAAAGTGTGACCGTAAAGAGTGAATACCACCATGACTGAAGACGTTCGGGAATATCTTGTTGCAGCGCTCTACAAGTTTGTTGCGTTGCCTGACTTTGCCGACCTGCAGGCACCCATTCGTGCCGTCTGCGATGAAAATGCCGTCAAGGGCACCTTGTTGCTCGCGGACGAAGGAATCAATGGCACAATCGCCGGACCGGAAGAGGGCATTCGCCGTGTACTCGACTATCTGACCGACATCCCGGCTTTTGACGGCCTTGTGCATAAGGAAAGCCGGGCGACCGAACCGCCGTTCCCGCGCATGAAGGTGCGCCTGAAAAAAGAGATTGTGACCATGGGTGTGCCGGGCATCAACCCCAATCAGGTTGTCGGCACCTACGTCAAGCCAAAGGACTGGAACGCGTTGATTTCCGACCCTGATGTCGTTGTTGTTGATACGCGCAACGACTATGAGGTGGCGATCGGAACTTTTGAGGGCGCGGTCGACCCAAAGACCAAATCTTTCCGGGAGTTTCCCACTTGGGCAAAAGACCATGAAAGGGACCTCAGGAAGCCCAAAAAAGTGGCTATGTTTTGCACCGGTGGAATTCGCTGCGAAAAATCTACGGCTTTCATGAAAGAGCAGGGATACGACGAGGTTTACCATCTGGAAGGCGGCATCCTGAAATATCTGGAAGAAATGCCGAAAGATGAAAGCCTGTGGCACGGGGAGTGCTTCGTCTTTGATGATCGGGTTTCTGTGGGGCACGGCCTGGTGCCAGGCCCCTATGACATGTGCCATGCCTGCCGCCGCCCCATCAGCGACGACGACAAGGCTTCAGATCATTTTCTGAAAGGTGTCAGCTGCCCGCATTGTTACGACGAAACAAGTGAAGAGCAGAAAGCGCGCTTTGCTGAACGGCAAAAGCAGATTGCGCTTGCACGGGAGCGCGGCGAACTGCATCTGGGCGTTAGCGTGCCACCAAGGGCCGGACTGGACGAAAAAGGCGAGAACCCGGCGGTAGAAGGCGAGGGATGAGCGACCAGCGCCCCATACTCTATAGCTTTCGCCGCTGTCCCTATGCCATGCGTGCCCGCATGGCCGTTGCAGTTGCTGGCATTGATGTGGAGCTCAGGGAAGTTGTGCTGAGGGATAAGCCGCCAGCGATGCTTGAAGCCTCACCAAAAGGGACCGTGCCTGTTTTGGTTTTGCCTGATGGTCAGGTCCTCGACGAGAGCCTTGACGTAATGCACTGGGCGCTGGCGCAAAACGACCCCGGGGGTTGGCTTCAGCCAAATGACGCAGGGGAAACAAAAGCGTTAATCGCGGACAATGACGGCCCGTTCAAACACCATCTCGATCGTTTTAAATATGCAACCCGCTATGAGGGTGTGGATCCTATTGAGCACCGGACAGCGGCGGAGCCTTTTTTGCTGGCACTGGACGACCGGCTGCGAAATAACGCCAACCTGATGGGCGCATCGTGCTCGCTGGCAGACATTGCGATCTTTCCCTTTGTGCGCCAGTTCTCGAATGCTGCCGGCACATTCATGCGGAAAGCACGATTCAGTGCCCTGATGCGCTGGTTGGATGATCACGCAACGTCTGACTTGTTCCAGTGCGTGATGAAAAAATATCCGCAGTGGCATGCTGGCGAAGTGGGTGCGAATTTTCCGATAGATATACAGTCCGCAGTATAGCGGCGAAATCTTGCGCCGCGTCGTCCCGTTCAGGACGCGCGGGCAGAAATCTTATCATTGGGGAGGAAGCGTTTCGCCGCCGTCTTTTGCTGCTGTCGTGCCGGGCCACTACCAAGCCTTGCGTCACTTTGTGCTAACCGTTACTGATCGTGAGAAGAATGGCCTTGCGGCGGATAGTGTATGATGCGCGGTAAACGGAAGGTTACAGGTGAAAGCGTCCACAATACTCGCTTTCCGGCAATAGAGAGGACCACGGCATGAGTGACAAAAAAGCGATCGTGAAATGGGCAGGCGACATGACCTTCATCGGCGAAAGTCCGACAGGCCACTCGGTGGTGATGGACGCCGGGATTGAAAGCGGCGGAAACGACAAAGGCATTCGCCCAATGGAAATGCTGCTTCTGGGCATGGGTGGCTGTGCGAGCATAGACGTAGTGATGATCCTGAAAAAGGCCCGGCAGGATGTGGTCAGTTGCTGGGCTGAACTTGAAGGTGAACGCGTGGATGAGCATCCGCGCTATTTCAACAAGATCCACGCCAAGTTCTTCGTGAAGGGCAGCAATATCGACCCCAAGCATGTGGAACGTGCTATCCAGTTATCGATGGATAAATATTGCTCGGCCTCTGCTCAACTTGCCGCGCTTGCTGACATTACCACAGAGTTCGAAATTGTGAGCTAAGGCTGGTAGCGCGATGCCAACCAATTCAGATTAGAAGGGAAAGCGGGATCGATTTCGCTATTCCACTCCGGCAGCTGATAGCTGTGATCACGATGGTGCAGGCCTCACTGTTTGCCCTCTATTTTATGACGCCGCGTTTTCGTCAGTCCGCCTCTATTCGCCTGCTCGCGGCGGCCTTGCTGGTGATGGCGACCATCAAAGCAGATCAAGTCTACCAAATGTTGGGAGGTTTGACGTCGGCGCCTGAATTTGGCTTCGTTTTGTCGCCGTTTCAATGGTTGATGACACCACTTCTGTTTCTCTTCGTTCGGGCGAAAACGGATAGGGATTTTTCACTCAAACCGCAGGATGCTCTACATTTGCTGCCCTTCCTGCTGGTGCTGCTCTATTACACGAGTAATTATTTTGTCTTGGGAACGGCCGAGAAACAGACGTTGCTCGCGGATGGATGGTTAAGAACCGTCCCCAATCGCATTCTTATCCCGCTTTCGGGAGACTTGACCCAGCTCGCTTACCTGCTCGCTGCGCTCAGGCTGATGAACCAGTATGGCGTCGCCTTGAAGGACTGGTTTTCGTCTGTTGAAAAACGGGAAATGCGTTGGCTCAAGCGAATTCTTTTCATCTGGGTTGGCGTTTTCATTGTGCATTTCTTTTACGTGCTGGTGCAGGCAACTGGAGGCCCCGTTCCTTTCTCCCTTCAAGTGCTTGACGCCATGAATGTGATCCACTTCCTGATGGTAAACGTGATGGCGCTGGCTGCAATTGCCGATTACTTCGAAACACAGTCTGCGCCGGACGAACCAATCGTTTTGCAAAAAGACTATAAGGCACCGGCCTTGTCCCAAACCGAGCGTTCGCTGATGTTCGAGAAACTAGAACAGGTTATGCAGGCCGACCATCCTTATCTTGAGAGCGATCTTACACTTAAATCCCTTGCAAGCCGGGTAGCGCTAACACCGCGCGAGCTGTCAGAAACAATCAATGCCGAGGCCCGCAGGAACTTCTTTGATTACATCAACAGTTACCGTATCAGGGCGGCCGAGCAGATACTGATGGATGACAACGACACTCGTATCATTGATGTTGCCCATGACTGTGGCTTCAATTCCAAATCGGTTTTCAATCAGGCCTTCAAGCGTCAAGTTGGTCAAACACCGAGCGAATTCCGTACCCGGCACAAGCCGTAATCCGGGTCACTGGAAGGTTCGGAAACACGCATCCGGTCGCACGCTGTGTGTTTGCAGCAGTATCCTCACGCCACAGAACAACCAAAAATGAGGATAGAGAAATGAGGATTTTACATGGGTTTGCTGGCGGGTTCATCGCTGCCATGTTGGTTATTGCCGGCACACATGCGGGTGCCGCTGAAGACCTTATGATTGTCTCAAGCGAGCGGGACGGTATCTATTTGAATCCAACCAATCGGCGATTCCGGTACCAGGATTTGGTGCTCCATAATGTTGGTGTCAAAAACACCGGTGATCGAGTGCTGACGGTTGAGACGTTGCGGATTGACTTGCTGGCTGCAGGAGAGGTTCAGCTCTCAAGTTATGTACCTGTGGCCACACTGGTTTCCGATACCCGGCAGCTCGCGGGTAATCCCCTGCCCATCTTCAATGCGTTTCAGTTGTTGGCGACAGGTGGCGTAGCTGACTTTTTTGAAGAGGAGACTACTCTGGCGACGGGCCCCGCCATTGCTGCAGGTGAGGGGCTGGTCAGTTCCGGTCATCATTTCAGCGTCGGTTTTGCACCGGATGCAGTGCGCATAACCGTTGAGGCGCTGGCAGAGCGCGGTGGCCGGCAGACCGCATCGCTTGATGTGCCTGTTGTGGAGGCGCCAACGACTATCCGCTACCGTTCGCCCGTGAAAGGCACCTGGTTCATGCGCGCCTTGCCGGGCGTGGAAAGCCATCATCGCCTGAATGCGGCAACAGAATTCGCGGTGGATTTTTTCAAGCTGGACCGAGAAGGCCGAGCCGTAGTGGGTGATCGTGTTGACACAAACAACTACCCGGGGTACGGCCAACCGGTATTTGCTGCCGCCGCCGGCGTGGTTGTGCATGTTGAAAGCACCGCCGTTCAGGATCGATCTGCTTTTCTACCGAGGGAAGGGGAGAGCCCGAAGGACCGCGGCAGACGATTACAGGACATGATGATGCAGGCGTTTCAAGAGAATGCCCGCCGCGCCGCGGGTGGCAACCTCGTCACCATCCGGCATGAAGTGGATGGTTATGCAGAATATAGCTCCTATGGCCACTTGAAAAGCGGCAGTATTCTTGTCCAGGCTGGAGATGTCGTAGAATCTGGACAGCAGATCGCTGCCGTTGGCGACACCGGCGACAGCCCTGAAGTACATCTGCATTTTCAGGTCAATGCCGCACCGGATGCATTTACCAGCAAGAGCATTCCCTTCAGTTTTGAAGGCGTGCAGCATGCGGTCAGGCCGCCTGAACCTGGCTTGATGATCCGCGTGAGGGACTGACGCGAAAAACCGACAGCACTCCTAGGTATTTAGGGGTGCTGTTGCCACTTCAAGCCAGGCGAGCGCGTCGCCTTCGACCTGTGGACTGATCTTCTCCCATACGTCTTTGTGATAGGCATTCAGCCAGGCAAGTTCCGCATCACTCAGCAGTGACGTGTCGACAAGGTTCCTGTCGATGGGGGCAAATGTCAGGGTTTCGAAGCCCCGCATGTCCCGGCCGGGTTCTCCTGCGTCAGCGCCTTCAAGCGCGCGGACAAGCACAAGGTTTTCGATCCGGATGCCATACTCGCCTGCTTTATAGTAGCCGGGCTCGTTCGAGAGGATCATGCCAGGCTCCAGTGGCACGTCGCTTGAGCCTTTGGCAATGCGTTGCGGGCCTTCATGCACGGCCATATAGGAGCCCACGCCGTGGCCCGTGCCATGGTCATAGTCGAGCCCTGCGTCCCACAGTGGTCGGCGCGCGAGAGCATCAAGCGCCATGCCGGGTGTGCCTTTGGGGAACCTTGCTGTTGCAAGTGCAATGTGACCTTTGAGTACGCGGGTGAAATTCTCGCACATTTCTTCGGTGGGCTCACCCACCGCAATGGTGCGCGTGATGTCGGTTGTACCGTCCAGATACTGGCCGCCGCTGTCGACAAGATAGAGGCTATTGGGCTCCAGCGGCAGGTTGGTGCTTTCGTCCACCCGGTAGTGACAGTGTGCGCCGTTTGGCCCCGCCGCCGAGATGGTGTCGAAGCTGTTGTCGCGCAGCAGGTCGCGTTTCTGCCGGAAGGACCAGAGCTTAGCGACAGCCGACAACTCGTCCACGGTGCCTTTAGGTGCCTCCACTGAAAGCCAGTGCAGAAATTCAGTGATCGCAGCGCCGTCCCGCAGGTGGGCATCGCGTGCGCCTTGCTGCTCGACCTCATTTTTGACCGCTTTTGGCAGAATGCAGGGGTCTTGGCCTTCAATGAGGGTCGCGCCTGCTCGCTCAAGCGCGTTGAAAATTTTAGCGTTGTTGGTGTCGCGGTCCACCAGCACGGTTTTGCCCTCTGCGCCGAGGCTTGCAAGATGGTCGTAAAACCTGCTGCGAGGCTCAATCGCCACTTTGTTGCCAAGGCCTGTTCGTACGTCGCCGCTCACCTTTTCTGGATTGATGAAGAGCGTTGCGCTCTCGTCAGAACGGAGCACGGCAAAGGCATGGGCAACGGGTGTGTTTTTGACGTCCTTGGAACGGATGTTGAAGGCCCATGCAACACTGTCCAGCATCGCGACCACAGCGGCGTCAGCGCCTTCCTGCCTGAGCTGTTCGGCCACGTCAGCCCGCTTTTGTGCAGCGCTTCGCCCGGCGTACCGGTCGTCATGTAAAGAAACGGCATTCAGGGGTTCTGGCGGGCGGGCGGCCCAGACGGCATCAATCGGGTTCTCGTCAACTGCGACAAGGGATGCGCCAACTTTTCCAAGCGCGGCCGTTGCAGTTTGCACCCATGCAACGGTTGCGAGCTCAGGGTCATAGCCAATTTTGGCACCTTTGGCTGAATTGTCAGCGACCCATTTGAGCAGTGGATACTCCTGGAAGTGATGCTGCTCAAACAGGGTTTCGTCAACCTGGTCTTTCACCTGCAAGGTGTAGCGTCCATCGACAAAAATCGCTGCTTTTTCCTGGAGCACAGCCGCGTTGCCGGCGCTGCCTTCAAACCCGGTGAGCCAGGCGAGCCGCTCCGCATAGCTGCCGACATATTCGCTCATGTGCTCATCGGTCAATGGCACAATAAAACCCTCGAGGCCTCTGGCCTTCAGTTCGGTGCGCAGTGCGTTGATATGAGTTGCGTTTGTGGTCATTTTTCTCTTCCAGCCTCTTGCCGGGCGGTGCCCGCCACCCCGGTTTGCGACTGTTGTGCCTTTGCCCAATCGTGAATGCAAGCCTGCTTTTGCTTTACAGCGCCTGCCCTAGCTCTTAGGGGTGGAACGCCATCAGTATTCAAGGACCATTATGCTTAAAGCACCCAGCCTTCTCACGCCGCCCGTCGCGGATCAAAAACCCCACAGTTTCAGCCACCATGGCGACACGCTGCAGGACCCCTACTACTGGCTGAAAGATCCCGGCTACCCTGATGTGAAAGACGAAGATGTGCTTGCTTATCTGCAGGCGGAAAACGCCTATTATGAGGCGGTTACCAAAGGCGATAAAGAGCTGACCGAACATCTGTTTAGCGAAATCAAAGGCCGGATTCGCGAAGACGATGAAGGCGTTCCCTACCAGGATGGAGACTTCGACTATCGCTGGGCCTTTGCAAAAGGAAAACAGTATCGCACCTGGTACTTTCGCGCCCGCACAGACGATCCTTTCACGGGCGGAGGTTGGCAAGTTCTCTTTGATGAAAACGAGACGGCGGAGGGACTGGAATACTTCAAGCTTGGCGCGCTTTCTGTCAGTCCTGATGGTCGCTATCTGGCGGTTAGCCACGACAGCAATGGATCGGAAAGATTCTCAATCAAAATCAAGGACCTGGGGTCCGGCGATTGGCTGGACGATGCAATTGAAGAGACGTCCGGCGAGTTGGTGTGGGCGGCATCATCCGATGTGTTTTTCTATGTAAAGGTCTCGAAGGAATGGCGGCCCTTCAATGTTTTGGCACACCCGTTGGGCAGCGCCGCTGGCGATGTGAGCGTTTACGAGGAGACTGACAGCAGTTTCTTTATCCATATCGGCAGAACCAGCTCAAATGCCTACATGGTGATCCGGTCTGCCGACCATGTCACGGCCGAGAACCGGGTTCTGGACCTCAAAAACGTACAGAATTCGCTTAAAAAGGGAGAATTTTCACCGCTTTTGATGAGCAAAAGGCGCGAAAATCATGACTATTCGGTTGACCATGCCGGTGGCCGGTTTGTCATCCGTTCAAACCGGGACCATGAAAATTACGGAATTTTTGTCTGTGAAGGCGATCCGGGTGAGGAAAGTTGGCTCGCACAACTATCTGGCGATGACAGGCGGTATCTGCACGGGGTGCAGGCGTTTGACCATTTCATTGCAATTGAAGATCGAATCGATGGCCTTGACCAAATCACGCTGCTTCTGCGCGATGGTTCCAATCTCCAGATTCCCATGCAGGAAGCAGTGTATGAGGTGGGGCTCGGCACCAATCCGGAGGCCGGGCAGACATTTCTCCGCCTCGGCTTTTCAAGTCTGCTGACCCCGCCAACCGTGATGGACGTGCCGATCGATGCCGATGGTCAGCCCGGCGACCCCATTGTCCGCAAGGTGCAGGAAATCCCGAGCGGGTATGACCGCGAAAGCTATCGATCGGAGCGCCTGATGGTCACAGCCCGGGACGGAACGGATGTGCCGGTAAGCCTTGTGTACAAGGCTGACTGGAAAAAAGGCAGTGGCGCTCCACTGCATTTGTACGGCTACGGCGCATACGGCCTTGGCATGAGCCCGTCATTTTCGGCGCCGCGCCTTTCGTTGCTGGATCGCGGTTTTGTATATGCCATCGCCCACATCCGGGGTGGTGATGAGCTTGGCAAGGGTTGGTACAAGGCCGGAAAGCTTGGGCAACGCACCAATACATTCAATGATTTTGTCGACGTGGCTCGGGCGCTTACAAGCCAAGGCTATGCCGAAGCAGGTGGCATCAGCATATCAGGAGGCAGCGCTGGCGGTGAGTTGATGGGGGCGGTTCTCAACCAGGCCCCTGAGCTGTTCCGTGGGGCGGTGTTGCATGTGCCATTTGTCGATGTCCTGAATACAATGCTGGATGCAGACCTGCCGCTTACGCCGATCGAATGGCCTGAATGGGGCAATCCGATTGAAGATGAAGGCGCCTACAAAACCATCAAGGGCTACTGCCCCTACTCAAACATAGAAGCGAAGGCTTACCCGCCGATGTTCGTGACGGGTGGCCTGAACGACCCTCGTGTTACTTATTGGGAGCCCGCCAAGTGGACCGCCCGGATGCGGGCCATGAAAACCGACGACAACCTCCTGATGATGAAAATCAACATGGGCGCAGGTCATGGCGGCAAGTCCGGCCGGTTCGAGCGTTACCGCGAGGTGGCCGAAGAATACATGTTTCTCCTCAAATGTTTTGAGGAAAACAGTCAGAGCTGAACAGCAAATGCCTGCTTGAGAAAATCGGTCTTTTCCAACCGAAGAATGACGAAATCGGCGGCGACCCGGTGAGGGCCTTTTAATGGCAATAGCGTCAGTTGCCGCTCGCTTCGCGCAGGTGCTCGAGGGTTGGTGCCATGCCGGAAAGGTCATAACCTGCTTCAGTGCCGCGCGCGAGAATATCGTCCGTTGCCAGGCGACCGGAATAGGCCTCTGCCAATCCCCACAATGTGCAGGACCGGGTGCCAGACCGGCAGTATGCCAGTGTCTTTACATCTTCTTTCATCGCAAGAGCCATCTGCTCGATGCCTTCCATCGTCAGCTGGCCTGATACCACCGGAATGTGTGCCCATTTGATTCCATGCTTTGCAGCAGCATCTGCAAGCTCGGAATTCAGGGGCTGGCCTGCTTCTTCGCCGTCCGGTCGATTGTTGATGATGAGACTGACGCCCTCCGCGGCAGCGCGTTCGATATCCCCAACAGTAATCTGCGGTGCGACCGACATGTTCTTGGTGACTTTCAGAAAATCGGTCATGGATTTCTCCGCCTTTTGTGTGGAACCGGGTATGTGCCCCTAGAATGGCGCGTTTGAATAATAGTGCCAAGCCAATAATGCCATGGCGCTTCGATAGGGCCGCCAGCGTTCGCCAATTTCCTGTGTCTGTTTTTCGGTTGGCCGTTCGTCGGTCTCTACAATTCGGCCGACTCCGACGCGCACGGCCAGATCACCAACTGGCCAGATATCGGGCCGCCCCAGCGACGACATCAAATACATGTGCGCGCTCCACACACCCAGGCCTTTAACCGCCGTAATCGACTGGATGGCGTCTTCATCTGATAGTTTCGGCAAGCTTTCGATATCAAGTGTGCCGTCCTTCACCCGGTCGCAAAGAGAGCGCACATAATTGATCTTTTGCTTGGACAGGCCCGCTGCGCGCAGAGTGTCGTCGTCCATGCCGTCAAATGCGGTCGGGCCAGGGTCGTTGCCCACCAAAGCCGTAATCCGGTCAAAGATACTTGCCGCAGCCTTTACCGACAACTGTTGCCCGACAATGACGCGCAGGAAAATGCCAAACGACTGATCTCGCACGCGCTCGGGTGGAAAACCGACCAGCTCCAGCGCTGCTTGCACGTGGTCATCTTTTTTGGCCAACTCAGACAGCTGGTCACGGATGTGGCTATTTCGAAGTTGGAAAGTCAGCATTCAGGTCATCATATGTTCGAGGTGCACAGTGTGCACAAGGTCATTTTGCCTCAGGCGTTTTTCGATAGCACGCGTGTCGTTGTCCGCCAATTCCTGCAGGATGATGGTGACCGATTGCAGCGAGTGCATGTGCTTGCGTGTGACAACACTGGCGGGTGTGACAGCGCAGTCCGCAAAAGTTTGAAGGATGGCCGGCAAAGCCGACGGTGTGAGGTTGATCAACAGATCAAAGCGATGAAAGGAGGCGTCCATGATACGCAGTTCCCGGCTAGCAAGTGAAGTTGTGGTCGAACGAGAATGTCCCGGCTCCCTCAGGAGGCCGGGTGGCTCATTCGACAGCACATTTGCTTGCTCAGAATTGCGGTTTTCATGGGGCGATCTTATGGCTGATCAGATGCTGGAGCAAGAAAAAACAAGAGCTAACTTGTAGTTAACCAAATTCATGCTAGTATTTTCAGGCACGCAAAAAGGGGGCGAGAACCATTTGGTTGGCGGGAACCCTATTATGTGCGTCTCAAGCGAAGACATAGCCCTGTTGGCGCAGCTTGTTGCGGAAGAGCACGGCAGCAAGGCCGAGCAGCATATCAACCAATATATTGATGATCTCCGGCAGACCAACGACAAGCCGTCGCTAGACTTGTGGCAGAAAGTTGCCGCTTTCTGGTATGCCAAAAATCGCCATCCTCTCGGATGAAGCCTAGTAGGGCGTGAAGGTACCTGCCACCCCCCACAACACCAGCGTGAAAAAGATGATGAGCGCCGATACCGCCACAAGTGCCAGATGTGGCGCGGTTAATATGGCCACGCCTTTCGAAGGAATTTCCCGTTTGCGGGCAAAGGACAAAACAAACATTGGTACAGACAGAACGAGCATCAAGCCGACATTCAAACCCAGACGCCACAGGGTGATGAGCCAGGGCTCGCCAACACGATACAGAACGTCTGCCCAGCTATGGAGTTCCAGATACAGGCCAAGTCCAACCAAAACACTGCCTGCAGCCGCAAACTGGCCCATGCGTCGCCAAGGCTTTGAGCGATCACCAAATGCATAGTGACCTGCTGTCAAAAGAGCGATAAGAGCCCAGGGCATCATGTCTCGCAAGCCGCCCGCGGCGGCCAGAATATCGGCGCGCCGGAACAGATTGTTGCCGTCCATTACATAACCGCCCAGCTTAAACGGGCTGAACGTAAGGCGTGGCCCCTCCCTGTCTTCCGCATCAAATCGGTAAGCGTCTGTTTGCCTGTATATGGTCACCGGCCCATCATTTCTGCGGACCCGCAGCAGATCGCCGGTATATCCAAAGACGGACAAATGACCCGCCTGCAGGATGTCCAGCCTTTCGCTCAGAGCGGCTGGCGACCGGCGCGCAGGCACATAGCGGCCTTCCAGTTTGCTTGGTTGGGCCAGCGGTGGGCCTTCCGCCACCGGGCGTACACGCCCCGGAAACAGATCGCCTGCAAGCGTCGACCCTGCTTGGCGCAGGGCGGGCGGAAGACAGGTATCGGATGAGGAAACAGCACCAAAAACGGTGCCTTCAACCGGAAATGCCATCAGAAAATCGCTTGCCTCGCACGGTGTGTTGAGGGGTTCCAGCCAGGTGTGCATGTCGCTTCGGCGAATTTTTAGCCCGTATGACATGATGTCTGCGGCTGGGTGCAGGCGAAAGCCATTTTGGCCGCGAACAAAGTCCTGGTAAATTTCATAGTCGAGGAATGCCTGCCCGGATGCATCGCGGTTGCGCAAAAGCAGGCGTGCAATGCGTGCAAGCGTGGAGGCTTTCATGGATATGGTAAGGGGCATATGAGTACTGGCTGGCGACACATGGTCGATTCTGATGCGTTCGCCACCAAAGCTAAGTGGTTCCAGAATCTGGTTCTGGATCAGATTTTCGATTGGTGTCGCAGACGCGGCTTCAAGCGCGGCAACAAGGATTGCCCAACCTATGGGATCATGGCTGCTCACTTGTCCAGGGCTACGCACACTGATGGCAAAGCGTTTGAGCAGCGTGTGGCTGATTGCTCGCTCAAGCGGTGTTGGCTCAAGGGTTAACGGCGGAGAAGCAAAACCTGCAGTTTCCTGCAACAGGTGATGGATTCGGATTGGTGCCTTGAACGGACCGCCGTCAATCACCTCGGGCAGAAGGTCCGCAACGGATGTTTGAAGGCTGATTGTGCCATTGTCCACCAGTCGCAGGGCCAGAAGCGCCAACATGGGTTTCTGAAAGGATTGAATGGACACCGACGTATCGTCTTCCACGCCGGCAAAGGTGACAGCCGGACCATTGACAAGGAACAGTGTGCTGTTCGGCAAATCGGCCTGCATCCGCACAAGTGCCTCTTCTCCGTCCACCACAACACCTTGCGCCTGCACTGGGACTGCAGCAATAAAAAACCCAAGAACCAGCGCGGGCAACAAGCCCGTCAGGTGACCTGATATCCTAAGCCAAGAGAGAATACGGAGAGCGATGCCTGGATCCTTTTCGTCATTGCTTTTGTGGCACATGCTCGCCTATTAAGCCTTAACAGTCGGCAAAATGCCACATGTGAAGTGAAGGGGCACGTCATGGCCGGAGCCAAGTTTATCGAGCACACCACGTTCATCCACCGCGAACCGGACGAAATGATCAGGCGGTCTGCTGATTTTCTCGACCTGATGAAGCGCCGCCGCACGGTGCGAGACTTTTCTGACCGGCCGGTGCCGCGCGAAGTGATTGAAAACGCGATTTTGACGGCAGGGCGTGCACCGTCCGGAGCCAACAAACAGCCTTGGTATTTCGCAGCTATTTCGGCACCGGAAATGAAAGCAAAATTCCGGGAAGCCGCCGAGAAAGAAGAACAGGAGTTTTATGGCGGGCGCGCGTCTGAAGAGTGGCTTGAGGACCTCTTGCCCTTTGGCACGGACGAACACAAACCTTTCCTCGAAGTTGCACCCTGGCTGATTGCTGTGTTCCGACAATCCTACGGTATTGACGAGCAGTCTGGTGACCGGACGAAAAACTATTATGTGCACGAGAGCGCCGGGCTGGCCGCCGGGTTTTTGATTGCAGCATTGCATAATGCGGGGCTCGCCACCCTGACGCACACACCGTCACCCATGGGTTTCCTCAATGAATTGTGCGGCAGGCCAAAAAACGAACACGCGACCATGCTGGTGGTTGCAGGCTACCCGGCTGACAAGGTGACCGTGCCGGACATCGACAAAAAACCGCTTGAAGATATTTCAACCTGGCTCTGAACAGCCAGCTTAGAACTGGGTCATAAATCCGACGCCGACAGTTGTCTGGAAGGCTGAGCCGTTTGAGCCGGTCACCAGCGGGCTGTCAGCGGCATCGCCAAAAAGATGACCTGCTGACACGAGACCAAGGAAACGTGTTCGCTCACTGATGCGATACGCGCCGACCAGGTTCAGGTTCACCTCTGACACGCCGCTGCTGGCGGCAAAGGCTGGTAGCCCGGCCTCGGAGGTTGCTGAATCTTCCGGTGTGACGCCAAAGTTGCGTTGCATGCCCCGGTCCGACAGCCAGCGCGCTCGCACGGCTGCAATTGCCGTAAAATTACCGCTTTGGTAGATGCCGTGGCCAGCGGTCAGGCGTATTGACTGGCCGAGATTATCTCCAAGGGCCTGACGAAACTCGATAGATGCGATGCCGGTTCTTGACCGGTAGCGAACAAAGGCGCCGGTTTCAAAAACTGTATCAATGTCACGAATGCCGCGCAGGACGCGGTTGCGCGATTCGTCGCGGCCAAAGGCCAAATTCAAAAGCGGCCCGGCCTCGAAGTTTCCCTTTTTGATTGCTGAATAGGTCAGGAGACCACCATCCATGCGCAACCGGTCGCCGTACCGAACTTCCAGAAGCGGCACAACACGCAGACCGTAATTGTCTGATCCGATATAGTCGGGAATCAGGCCTGTGCCGATGCCGGCGCGAAACGTGAGGCCATCAACATGAAGGGCTTCTGGCCATAGGCTATCCAGGCCATTGTGCATGGATTGGATAATGTCAGCGAATCCCTGGCCAAATGTTGATTGAGCAGAGGCAGGTTGAGCTATTCCCATGCCTAAAAGTCCCGCGACTGCGAGCTTTATTGTCATCTGAAACTTTGCGCAATGTTTCGTCATATCGTCGAAACCCCTATCTCTTCGCTCCTCTATTTTGAAACACAAAATGGTAAAAGCAAGGCAAAAGCTTGATGAAAAAATAACCTTATTTTGATGTAACTGCCGTGCGAAAAGTTACGGACTTTTACGGATTTCGCGTTTGCTGAGGTGCAGAAGGCGCAGAATTTGGAGCAGAAACGACACGAATACGCCGATGGCCATGCCCTCCATCAAGCCCTGAAAACCGCGGCCTCCATAGATGCCAAGCCCGTAACTCGTCGGTAGCATTACGAAGATGAATGCGGTGCCCTGCAGATAGGTTGGCCACCAGGTTTCCTTGTAGCCGCGCAGAACCATGGATGCGACCATCTGGGCGGCATCGAACAGCATACCGATAATATAAATCAGGGCCATCGGCGCCAGCAGCGCGAGGATGCGCCCGTCTGTGGTGAAAATGGCAATCAGGGGTTCGATGAAAATGTAGATGCCAATGGCCATCACACCCACGACCGTAAAGGTCATGCCGATGCCGGTAAGAGACGCGAGAGCTGCGTCCCGTCCGTCCCGGCGCGAGAGCGCGATGCCGACCCGCACACTGGAGGCGACGCCGACGCCGATCGAGATCATCAGAGGGATGCCCAGCACCTGATACACCACGCCAAAGGATGCCAGCGGCACCGTGCCGAGCCAGCCGCAAAAGATGCTGAGTGCCGAGAAGGCAAGCACTTCTGCGGCGAGGGATACGCCCGACGCGTATCCCATCTGGCGCTGGTCCCGCCACTCTGACAAGCCCTGTCTATGAGGTTCCCGCACCCTGAACTTGCGCAGGCTTGCTGCATTCCAGACATACAGCACGGCGGTTGCCGCCATAAACCAGCGCACACCCGTTGACGCCCACGCCGATCCCTCTGCACCCAGTTCGGGCATGCCCCAATGGCCGAAGATCAGCATATAGTTAAGTACAACATTCACGATGTTTGCGCCGATCATCAGGTAAAACCCGACATGCCCGCGCTTGATGCCCTCAAGAAACATGGTGCAGTTGACGAACAATGCGTGTCCGGGCAGCCCAAGCGCGAGGATACGCACCAGCGTACCGCCAATCTGGGCATTTTCGGGGCTTTGATCAAGCATCAATAGCCAGGTCTCGGCGGGCCAGCAAACCGCCACGAGGATAAGACCGATGCCAAGCGAAAAGGGCAGGCTTCGGCGCCATACCTTGCCCGCGCCCCGGAAGTCAGCGGCGCCGTATGCGTTTGCCGTGTAGATGATGATGCCGGAGAGCAAGCCAAGCCCGGTCACCAGCGCTGTCATGATGATCGACTGGTTGGCGAGGTTAAGCCATGCCAGGTGCTGCGTTGCATAGTGGCCCACCATCGCGGTGTCGACCATCGCAAGCCCCATCAGCCCGATGCGCATCATCACGGCAGGCACAGCAAGGCGCACCAGTTCGCGCACGTGCCGCTTGAGCCGGGTCTTTGCCCAGGAGGCGTCGAATATGGATGGTGCTGTGTCCATCGGTCATTCCCGAGCTGTCGCTCCTTAAAGGGGTTGAAGGGCAAAGATGCCCCAATCCCGCCAATAGGGATTGGAGCATCTGGCGCTGTTGTGTTAGTGCTATGCGCTTAAAGGGGGGCTGGCAAGCCAAAATAGGACGCGAAGCCAGCAAAAAAGACAAACACAGTCTAATCATGGGGAGGGTTTTCTGTGACAGATCAAACTGCCACCGCTGACGGTCCGATTACGCGCGGCGCCTATCCGGAGCTATCGGCTCATGCGGTTATTGTTGGGTATATCCTTGGTGTCATCATCGCGCTGTCGATTGGCTATGCGTCCCTGACGCTGGGCTTTTCGATCGAGGGGTCCGAGCTTGCCGCCATTCTGGGTTTCGGCATCCTGCGCGGGATCCTCAGGCGCCGGTCGATTGTTGAAAACAATGTGACGCAAACGGTTGCGAGCGCGGTCAACGGCGCCTCGTCAGGCATGATGTTTTCGGTGCCTGCCATTTTCATTCTTGGCTACGGTAACGATTTCGATCCCTATATCCTCACCTTTGGGGCGATAGCCGGTGCGTTCCTTGGCATTGCCTTCATCATTCCGCTCAGGAAACAGATGATTGATTTCGAGCGTCTGACCTATCCCGGCGGGGTGGCGGTTGCGTCAATCCTGAAGTCGCCGGGAGCAGGCATTGAAAAGGCCAAGCTCCTGATTGGCGCGATGATCGTGTCCGCGATCGTGCATGTGATCACCATCTATTTCGGCTACGACAACTTCCCGCTCTTCGCCATGATCGGCCTGCCTGACTATATGAACGGCACCTGGTACCTGTCGCTGATGACGGCGGGTGTTGCTTTCATTGCGGGCAGGGGCGGTCTTGCCTTCATCATCGGTGGTTACGTCTGTTACTGGGTTCTGGCACCCTTGCTGGACATAACCGGCATGTTTCCGGTCGTGGACGGTGTGGTGCTCTCGGACCCTGGCAGCCTGCGCACGCTGCTGTTCCGGCCAACCGGCATTGGCATGCTGATCGGCGGTGCTGTCATTGGTGTGATATTCGCTTTTCCGCTTATTCGCTCGGCGGTCAAATCGATGCAGTCCTCGTCCAAGGTTGAAAGCGCAATGAGCCGGGACGAGATGCCGATCAAGCTTCTGTATTTTGCAATCGTCGGCGCTGCGATCCTCTTGGGCGTCATGGCTGTCACGTCCGCAGAGCAGGTGGGTCTGGTCCGCGGCCTGATGATGGCGATCCTCGGCACGCTCTGGATCTGGATGGCGGGCATCATCCTGTCGGAGGCCATCGGGCGCACCAACTGGTCGCCTCTTTCCGGCATGACCCTTGTGGCTGTCACGATACTGATCATGATCACCCAGTCGTTTGGCGGCATGGACACCGGTCAGGCAATTGTTGCTTCGGTTACCGTCGGCGCCGCCACCTGTGTCGCCATGAGCCAGGCGACCGACCTGATGCTGGACCTCAAGACAGGCTATCTGGTGGGCGCCACGCCACGCATGCAGCAGATGGGGCAGTTCTTTGGTGCCTGGCTTGGGCCGATTGTGATTATCGTCCTGATATTTATTCTGCATGACGCGTTTACGCTGGGTTCGGACAAGTTGCCCGCGCCGCAGGGTCAGGCGCTTGCATCGATGGTGCAGGGCATCACTGGCGGCGATGTGCCGATCGAGAAATACCTGGCGGGTGCCGCGCTCGGTGCGCTTTTGTCAGCTGTTCAAGGCGGGCTTGGCATCACTGTTGGCCTCGGCTTCTACCTGCCGTTCAATATCGTGCTGACCTACTCGCTCGGCACGCTCGCGCGCGAAATTGCCGACCGCAAGATGGGTCAGCACTGGTCAGACAACAAGGGCATCCCGATTGCGGCGGGCCTGATAGTCGGCGAGGCGCTGATGGGCGTCGGAAATGCCGTCAATATCATCATGAACGCCAGCTGAGGAGAAAGCGCATGAAAACCATTGCTTATCTTATCGTCATGGCCGCTTTCCTGGGCGGTGCTTTCCTGACATCGCTGGACCAGACACATGTGGACTGGATGACCTTCATTCCTGTGATTGTAGCAGGTGTTATTGGTGTTGTGCTTCTGAAGCGGGACGAGGCGGCGCATGCCAAATCTTCCGACCGCCTTGCCAACAACCGGCGTGTGCTTGAAGAAAGCCTCGACAATATCGTCAGAAACCTCGAGGCACTTGACGGCCGCAAGGACGCGGTGCCGACCTATGACATGCGGTTCGAGATCGACAAACTGTTCCGGGACGACTTGTTCGCTTTCGCAGATGCGCGCGACAGCATGAAGCATATATTCGGCTTGCAGCATTATGCCGATATCATGTCGAGCTTTGCTGCTGGCGAGCGCTACATCAACCGTGTCTGGTCTGCCTCCACGGACGGCTATGTGGACGAGGTGCTGATGTATGTCGGGAAGTCGCTTTCGCAGTTCCGCCACGCCAAGGAAGAGTTTGACAGGGCGGTGTCAGAAACGCACGCATCGGCAACAGCTTGATTCACGTATTCACAAAAGCCCGGCCAGCGTGCTGGCCGGGCTGATCTCCAAATTCCGTGTTATTGGTCTGGCGGAACTCGGGCACCCTATGACCGGGCAATAATCTGTGGCTCTTTTCGAAGTTATCCACTCTCCCACGGGGCAGTCTGATAGATACAGACTGCCCCCATCTTGATGCATTTACTCAAAACAATGCCATAGTGAGCGATTAGCTCATTAAGCACCAAGATGCCGGAAGCAGGCGTTCGTGCCTTGCAAGTGTTGGCCCTGCTTCGAGACATAGATGCCAATAAACTGTGACCAAAAGCTCCTGAAATGGGGGCAAATTCTTGAAAAATTAAGGTGGATTGCGGCCTTCAAATGAATGTTTGTTCAGAAACGCGCCAAACCGTTTCCACCACCCGATGAGGCGATTATCGCGTGCAGAAAAGTATACAATGAGCCGAAAATTGAATTCGGAAACACTTCTATAGAAAAACCGCGCCTCAGGTTCATGCCGACACGTCAATGTCGAGCTCTGCAAGTAGATGATAATAGGCGAAAACCGTCAGGAGGCCCAGGCCCAGCACCAGAAGTGTCCGGTGCTTAAAGCCGTGTTTGTGATGCTTTTCCCGATCCTTGTGGGTTGTCACATCTATCATTTCGTCACCGAAGAAAATTGACAGAAAGGTTCCCATCGCGCTGATCAGCAGGATGCTCCAATAGGGATAAGGTTCGGTCAGGATGCGTTCCAGCAGCCCGGTTAAAAAGGTAACATCGTAAGCTGCGGGATTTTCGAACAGCATGTAGACGTTAATGATTATTGCCAAAAACCAGACCGCTACCTGCGTAATAACCATACGCACACCAAACAATGCGCGAATGGGAAACGCGAGGACAAACCCGCCATCTGCAATGGGCGTGCATAGAACAAAAAAGCTCCAGGTTAGAACGGCAACGCTTGCCCCAGTCGCCGCATCATACTTCCAGCTCATATAGAAGAAGTAAGCAGCCAGGAAGCTGGCGAGCGCCAAAAACTTCAGGGCTGTTTCCCTGTGCGTTGGATGGTGTAACGCAAGCTCAGTCCTTGTCACTGTGACACCTCGTATGTCGTTTCAGCTATTTCTTGAACAGAGGCCAAGTGCATCCCATCAGCTTTCGCAGATAATCTTCACCTTTTTGAGGGCGATGTTCAGTTCTTCTTCCGTTGTGGCGTCGATCAATTCCTGCTTGACGGCATGACAGTCGGAGGCTTCCTCCTGCTGTTTTTCAACCACCTGTGGCGATTGCATCACCGGTGCTTGGGCATACTGGCAATGCGACTGCGAAACCCGCCTGACATTGGCGGAAGGCCCAACTTCAACGGCCACACAGTCGCCGCGCTGAATGTGCGCATGTTCAATGATCACTTTGGTTGTCGAGCCGTCCATCAGATTGACGGTGTATTCATTCACATGGCGGCTGCCTTCGAGGATGGATGTGATCAGAGCACCCGCAATCGCCCCTTCGATCGCGTGTTTGGTGCGATGTTTTTTGCCCCTGAGCGCTCCCGATGCCAAACCACCGTATACAGCGCCTTTACCGGCCGATGACTTGACCTTGGTGCGTTGCACATCGCTAACAGTCCCGTATTTCACGAGGAATGCCTGATTAAGCTCACTCCTCGATACGGAACGGTTTTGAGCGGCTGCCGCTTGAAATCCGGCAGAAAGCAACATGAGGGTAATGGCAGTGGTTAGAACTGGTTGGATCATTGGTTGGACCTTCCTGTTTTTTGTGCGGCTGACAGGCACTCCTGCCATCTTGATACAGCCATCTGGACCCCCTGGCAAAAATCGTTTTTATTAAACCATAGGTGTTATTCCGGGTGCAACCGCTCAGCCCTGTCAAGCCTGTCCAAAGATACGTCTATTTCGATTAGTTTTAAAATAGGTCAATTATAGCAACTAAATGCACCAAAAATGTGTTTGCTCAACAAGATAATTTCCAATAGGGTTTTTATGCCTTTAGTTTGCTCGAGGTAGGTGAGTTTCTAGTTTTCCGTGTTTGGGGTGCGGACAAATCGACTGTCTGTTGGGGGGCGACAGTCCTGTTAGTACCTGTATGTAAAACGAACTAGGGAAATCCAATCATGCGATCATTACACAAGCTCTTTTTGGCCTGTTCAGGCCTTATTATGGGCGTATTTTTTGGCGCTGCAGCCAATGCGCAGACCGCAACCGGCAACATCAATATCACCGCCGAGGTAGACGCAAAATGCGTTGTTAGAACTGTTAATATGGATTTTGGGGTTTATGACCCAACGACGGTGGCAGACGCCATTACGCTCGTCGAGACTCTCTGTACCAACGATTCCATCGCCGTTCTGACGCTTGATGGTGGTTCTTCCGGTAGCGTCAGCGCCCGTACCTTGGTAAAGGGCGCCGACACGCTCAGCTACCAGCTTTATCTGGATGCAGCCAGGACGCAGATTTTTGGCGATAATTCAGGCGGACAAACGCTGGGAGTTGTCGGCAACGGCACGGTTCAGACCCATGAAGTCTACGGGCGAATTCCGACAGGCCAGTTTGTCACCGAAGGTAATTACTCGGACACTGTTATCGCCACCATTGTTTACTGATTCCAGAATTCAGAGATGGGCCCCGACTTAACCGAACAATGTTCGGATTAGCATATTCGGGACCTACAGGAGCATCATAATGATTAAGAGTTTTTCGAAATGCCTGGCGGCATTCCTATCGATAGTTTTCGCTGCGCCCGTTGCAATTGCGGGTGGACTGGATGTCAGTCCGATCCATGTCCAGATGACAGCAACAGAACGCACCAGAACAGTTACAATTCAAAACATGGACGAACTGGCGGTCAACATTCAGGTGCGCGCCTTTGACTGGGCGCAAGTGGATGGGGCCAATCAGCTTACACCTTCAACAGCGCTTGAGGTAAGCCCGGCCTTTTTCGCGCTGGAGCCTGGTGAACAGCAAGTTGTCCGTGTGCTGGCACCAGCGGATACCGGGGCGGAGCAATCATACCGCCTGTTTATCGACGAATTGCCCAAGGACCCAACCCAACAAGTGGGTGTGGTTGTGCCACTGCGCATCATTTTGCCGGTATTTGCAACCCCTTCAGACTCTGCTGCCCCTCAACTTGACTGGAGTGCAAAGGCAGACGGTGAAGACCTGGTGATCATGGCCAGCAACGATGGCACCGCACGCGACAAACTTTCGGACCTTATGATCGAAGGTGCGGACGGGGCGGAAATCCTGAAAGTGGAGGGTCTTGTCGACTATGTATTGGTGGGCACATCGCGGCATTGGACCTTGCCAGGTATGGGCGGTGCATCAGGTCTGACCATCACAGGCAAAGGGATTTCGGGCGCTTTTAGCCAAGAGGTTGCTGTTTCCCGCTAAGCCCAGCGAGGTGTTCCGCTGGTGCTTTCAAACCGGCTATATGGCTTGCGCCGGGCATTAGTATGCCTGGTGCTTTGCTGCGTAGTATCCGTGCCCCTAACGGCGCAGGTGGCAGAACGACTGTTGCTTGAGGTGATCGAGAATGGTCGTAATCGCCAGCTTCTTTCGCGGTTCGTCAGGACCGAAGTCAGTCTAATGGTGTCTGCGAGGGAGTATCAGGGATTGGGATTCTATTTACATGGCGAGATCCCAACCATCAAATTTGAAGGTGAGCCGTGGGTCCTGCTGGATCAAATTGAAGGGCTATCCTACTCCATAGACATGCGGGCGCAGCAGATCAGCTTTACCGCAGAGCCCAAGCTTTTCGAGCCGCAGTTCGTGGAAGCGCGCCGTGCGCCACTCCGAGTTGAAGCGCAAGGCGGCTGGGGAGCACTATTAGGTTATGACCTGATCGGCAACTACAATGACGACAAGGACACGGACCAGTCGACCAAAAGCCTAAGTGCTGTTCTGGAGGGGCGCGTTTTTTCGCCTTTTGGCGTAGCGCGGTCCTTTTTCCTGTATGCAGGAGGCGATGGGCCAGACAGGTTGGTGCGCCTGCAAAGCTTTGCCGAGTTTAACGATGTGAACGACTTCAGGACTTTGCGGTTGGGCGATTCGATATCCCGGTCCCTGTCTTGGACCAACTCACTGCAATATGGGGGTATCCAGTTTAATCGAGACTTTGGCTTGCGACCGGATTTCATTCCGTTTCAGCTTGATAGCTTTTCGGATGAAGTAGCTTTGCCATCGACGGTCGATGTATTTGTTGATGGCGTAAAGCGGTTTGGCAGCCGCGTACAGCCGGGACCCTTCACGATCTCTGATCTGCCTACCAATGACGGCCTCAACAATGTCGACGTGGTGGTGCGCGACACGCTCGGTCGCGAGCGCACAGTCAACTTGCCGATTTACTCGGCACCAACTGTATTGAAGCAAGGTTTGCTTGACTATTCGCTTGAAGCAGGAGCACTGCGGCGCAGTTTCAGCACCAGAAGTTTCGACTATGGGCGCGTCTTTGGGTCTGCAACCGCGCGCTACGGTCTGAGCGATGCTGTTACACTCGAAGGTCACGCTGAAGGTGCAGACGGTGTGGCGATGGCAGGGGGCGGTATCAATGCAAGGCTCGCCAGTTTAGGAACGATTCAGGGCTTTTTTGCCACAAGCCGCAGTAGTGGGCAGACGGGCTATCTTTATGGCGGCACAATTGAGCGGCGGTCAAAATGGGTGAGTTTTGGGGCTCGATATGAGGAAATTTCCTCAAAGTTTCGCGACATCGCAGCCCTTGAAGGTGCTGAACGCCCCAACCGGCAATTTGTCGCTCGCGTTGGTGCGGCAACAGAGAAATTTGGCAGCATCAATTTGTCGTATTCCCACCGTGATTTTCGCAGTGAACGATTGGATGAACGGTTTTTGAACGCCAACTACAATTACCATTTCAAGATTGGCGGCCGGAACGTCAGCCTGTTCGTTACCGGGTTCAAAGATTTTGGGGAAGGCGATGACTATGGTGCGTCGCTAAACATTTCGATTCAGTTGGGGACGCGCACTCATACGCGCATCGGTGCGCGGCGTCAAAACAGCGAGGCCACATACACCGCGGAGGTGACGCAGGGGAATGGGGAAGGGGCGTGGAGCTGGTCTATAGTGGCTGACGAAGGCGCACAAACCTTTCGATCCGCAGAAGCCCTCTGGAATGGTTACAAGGTCGATGCCGACCTGCGAGTATTTGAAGACGATACACAGCGCACCTTCCAGGCAGATCTTCGTGGCGCCCTGGTATTTACGGGCGACAGCTGGTTCTTGGCGGACGAAGTGGATGACGGCTTTGCAATTATCGATACAGAAGGCTTTCCCGGCGTAAAGGTTTTGCGCGAGAACCAATTGGTTGGCGAAACAAACGCGAATGGAAAACTGTTTGTCAATCGATTGCGCGCTTATGAGCGCAATGCGCTGAGCATTGACCCAACTAGCATACCGATTGATGCTGTCATTGAAGACACGTCCTTCATAGTCGCACCGCGCCGGTCAGGTGGAATAACCATCCCGGTGCCCGTTGTGATCAACAGTTCGGCAGTTGTTGTCCTCCAGGACAAAAACGGCAACCCAATCAAGCCGGGTGCCCAGGTGCAGCTTAAGGGCACTGATTTTCAGACCTTTGTTGGCTATGGAGGTGAAGTTTATTTGCAAGAATTGGCAAAATCGAAAATATTCACCGTTTCTAACCCACAAGGACAGTGCCGGATTGAGATTGCGGAAACTATACAGCGGGGGACAGTACCAAAACTGGGACCATATGTTTGTGAACTCAATTAGAAAAATATCTACGCGGAAAAAGCGCCTGCCCGTTTTGTTTGTGGCCGGATTGGCTGCATTTGTGACAATTGGTCAACCATCAATGGCTGCAATAAAATGCACCATAACAGGTGGCAGTCTTGCATTTGGCAGCTATAATTCGCTTTCGTCTGCAAACCAGCTGTCTACCGGCTCGGTCTATGTAAACTGCCGTGGTGGCCCGCCTGCGACGGCTCGCCTCGAGGTCAGTGCAGGTAACTCCGGCAACTTCAGCCAACGGTACATGTCAAATGGCAGCGACAGGCTTTATTACAATATTTTCAGCGACCCTAGCCACACGCAGATCATTGGTGACGGCACAGGTTCATCAGTAAATAGCGGATTGAGTTTTGAAGTGCGGGGCAACACCAGCAAGTTTCTGTTCATATACGGTTCAGCGCCGGGAGGGCAAAATGTGGCTTTAGGAAGTTACTCAGACAGCCTTCGAGTGACGATCGTGTTTTAGCTGGACGGGGGTCCCTTTGAGATGATAGGGCGTGCTTTATGAATTATGACGCTTCGAGAATGGGAATTTTGATGGCTGCAGTTGCTGCTGTGTGCACGTTTGAGCGAGATGCTTCGGCGCAAGTCTCTACAAGCAGCTTTTCGGTGCGCGCACAGGTGGTTTATTCTTGCCGCGTATCCTATTCAAAGTCGCAACCGGAAGTGCGTTGCGGCAGTCGATCGATTGCCCATTCAACAATAGCGAAGCACGAATTGTCTGGAGTAACTCCAGTTTCGAAAGAGTCCATTCAACGCATGGTGGTTTTCTAGCGTCAGGTTTATGACTGGCGATGCCAGCCTGAACGCTTGTCTCTTGCAGGAAACCTTTCGTCCCGGTCCGCTCGCGGTCCGGGATTTTTCTTTGCAGAATTGTCCCAAGGAAAAACTGTCAAATCAGGAGATACCAATGACAGGCAAATTATTTTCTACAGCATTGGTTGCGGGGGGCCTGCTGTCAGCGGCCGCACAAGCTGATAGTCACCATGCGCGCGAGCGCGCCGACATCATTATCCCGGATGGCTGGGAAGAAATATACGAAAACTGGAAGTTTGCGCCAGCCCTCAAGATCGATGGCAGAATTTATGTGTCCGGCGTTGTTGCGGCACCGCAGGACGGTGACCTGAAAGAGGGGTACCGCAGGGCCTGGCGCACAATTGAACAGATGCTGGTGAAAGCGGGCGCGTCTCTCGATGACATCGTGGAGATGACCACATTTCATACCAATCTGAGTGAGCATCTGCAGGGATTTGGTGAAGTGAAAGACGAATTTATCAAAGCCCCGTACCCATCCTGGACCGGCATCGGGATCAGTGAACTGGCCGTGCCAGCCGGCATTGTCGAGATCAAGGTGATTGCCCACGTCAAATAACGGGTCCTAGTGGGAGCGTGTACTTAATAATTGGCAGCGTTCGCTTCGAACCAGTCAGTGGTCTATGCGAAGCGGTAGACCTTTCGAAGATGCGGACAACGCGATGTACGCGGGTTTTCGGTGACGAAGCAGATTTACTGTGGGTACGCTTCAAACGCTTCGTCAGCGTCCAGTTGAGGGCACCATGTTGGCCGATATTGATTTTGCACCGTGTTTGCAATTTTGAAGGCCGACGGATCGTCGAAGCAACCGAGGGACACTAGTCGCGCTCCGGGGTAGGCTTTTGGGTTCACCCAATGCACATTAGAATAGCACTTGGGACAAAGATATCTTCTCAAGCCCGGCCACTTAGCCATCTGAGGGTCGAGTTCAAGAGCATCCGACATTGCCATAACGTCTGTTTCCCGAAAAACCGCGACAACGTTCCCCACGGAACCCGTCATTCGCTGGCAGTAGTCACAGTGGCAAACGAAACACCGAATTGGATTGCTGGCCAGTTCTATCGACACGATTTTGCACGCGCATTGTGCTCTAAACGACAATTTTTGCTCCTGTGTTGATCATATATGAAGCTCCGTTCCAAACCAGAAAACACCACTGGAATCGGTTTGTCTATTTCAAAACCAATGAGCGCCGCGGAAGCGCTCGCTTCAGTCGACCGGCGTAAAAGTGGCAGCGCCGAGGAACTTGACCAGACTCGTGGTGGACTCACGACCAAGATTCATGGGGTTGTTGGCGGCAACGGCTTACCGATCTAGATGGCCCTAATTCCTTGCATCAACACGTCTGGTTGAGCGTTTATGAGTTTACACGCTAAACATAAGCTTTCTTGACCCTCTAATGGCCCCTCCATATTCTCGGTGTCCTCGTTGCAGATGGGACATTGGGAAGGGTAAATCATGAAGAACAGGACGTTTGGCAAAGCGATTTGCGTTGTCGGTATTTCGGTATTGGCATTTTCAGGCATGGCGGCTGGTGCTGACGATCACGGGGAAGGCGACAAGACGGACGCGCGGTATTTTCAGTCCGCGGATGTGTTCGGGCTTGAGGTGGCCACTGATCCGCAGGTGTCGCCGGACGGTGAGCAAATCGTCTATGTGCGCCGCTCAAACGATATCATGACGGATCGTACCCGTTCCAATATCTGGATTGCTGGCGCGGACGGCGACGACCATCGTCCGCTGCTGTCCGGCAAGAAAAATTATACTTCCCCCCGCTGGTCACCGGATGGTGACCGCATCGCCTACATCTCCAACGCTGAGGGAGGCACACCACAAATCTATGTACGTTGGCTGGACAGCGGCCAGACGGCATTGTTGACCAACATTCAGTCAGGAGCATCCAATATTTCATGGTCGCCTGATGGCTTGTTCATTGCGTTCACCATGAGCGTGCCATCGAAGGAGAAACCTTTCAGCGTCAAGTTGCCCAAGAAACCCAAAGGGGCAACATGGTCACCTGAGTTCAAATATATCACCAAAGCGCGGTACCAGGCGGATGGGCGTGGCATCCTTGAACCGGCCTACACACACATATTTATCGTTTCTGCGGACGGCGGGATAGCCCGGCAGCTTACATCCGGCAATTATCATCACCGGGGTTCACTGAGCTGGGCACCGGATAGTGCCAAAATTTATTTTTCCGCCAATCGCAGCGACAACTGGGAATATGAAAGCCGGGAAGGCGATATTTTTACTGTTGATTTGGCCGGTGCGATCACACAAGTGACAGATGCTCCCGGTCTTGAAGGGTCGCCAGTGGTTTCACCGAACGGCGAGCAGGTTGCTTACATCAAGTCGGATGACCAGAAGCTTGCCTACAGGAACCGCTACCTGCATGTAATGGATATCGCAGAAGATGGCAGCGCTGGCAATGACAGGAACCTGTCCGCGGACATCGATAATTCGCTCGCCAATCCGGTGTGGGACGGCAACAGGGCGCTTTACTATCAGCAGACGGTTCGCGGCGTGACCGAAGTTGGCCATGTCACGCTTTCCGGCAGGCACAGACAGGTAGTTGGCGGTCTTGGCAGTGTGTCGCTCGGGCGTCCCTACGCAAGCGGTGCCTACGGTGCGTCGGCAGGCACAATTGCTTTCACAAAAGGGCGGCATGATCGTCCGGCGGACCTCTATGTGTTGAACGGTCGCAACGAGCGGCAACTTACGACACTCAACGAAGACCTTCTCGGTCACAAGGTGCTCGGTGACATCCATGAGATTATTTACACGTCATCTATTGACGGCGAGGAAATTCAGGGATGGTACCTGACGCCGCCGGACTTTGACCCGGGCAAGACGTATCCGCTTATTCTGGAAATTCATGGCGGACCGCACCTTTCCTATGGACCGCATTTCTCTGCCGAAATGCAGCGTATGGCGGCGGCGGGATATGTTGTTTTTTACGATAATCACCGGGGGAGCTCTGGCTACGGGGAGCGTTTTGCTCTTTTGCTGCAGGGTAAATATTCCTCGGAGTATGATTTTGCCGACCATATGTCCGGCATTGATGCGGTGGTTGAAAAGGGGTTTGTGGACCCTGAGCAGCTGTACATAACAGGCGGATCAGCAGGCGGCATTGCAAGCGCCTACGCGATTGGCCTGACCGATCGGTTCCGGGCTGCCGCCGTTGCAAAGCCGGTTATCAACTGGCTTTCAAAAGTGCTGACGGCCGACAGCGGCCTTGGGCAGATTCCCAACCAGTTTCCAGGCGTACCCTGGGAAAACCTCGAGCACTATTGGCAGCGTTCGCCGCTATCACTTGTTGGCAATGTCACAACGCCAACTTTGCTGATCACCGGCGAAGAAGACAGGCGCACCCCTATTTCGGAAACCGTGCAATTTTACCAGGCGCTGAAGCTGAGGAAAGTTGACACAGTGATGGTGCGCGTGCCGGGCAGCCCGCACGGCATTGCCGGCCGTCCCTCAAGGCTTATCGGCAAGGTTGAAAACATCCTCGCCTGGTTCAAAAAGTACGAATGAAGGGTCAGGCGCCCGAGTTTTCCAGCGAGCAATCGGGCGCCTCCCCGTCTTCACGTCAAAGCATGGACAGCAACTGCAATTCCGCCTAGGGTCATGTCCGCAAATGGCTAATGGGAGTGTTTCATGCGCAAATTGATCGGGCTGTTCGGTGGCTTTGCCGCCTTCCTTTTATTGTCGGCTGGCAACATGGCGGTGGCTGAAGAAGGCGATGTTTATCTGACCGCAGGGGCGATGATAGATGTGACCACGGGTGATGTGATGGAAAGCCCGGCCCTGGTCATCCGCGCGGGGCGTATTGTTGCGATCGGGACGCAGGGAGACCTTAATGCACCCGAAGGCAGTCAGGCCATCGACCTCGGCGACCGGACCCTGGTGCCCGGCCTTATGGATATGCATGTGCACCTTTCCGGGGATGCTGGCGGCAATTTTTTCGCTGGGCTCAGCTACTCCGCGCCGCGGCAGGCGATTGTTGCGGTCAAGAATGCCCGCAAGACACTGATGGCAGGCTTCACCACGGTTAGAGACGTTGGTGCAGGAGGCTATAGCGTCATTGCCGTCAGGGACGGTGTTAATGCGGGCGATGTTATCGGTCCGCGCATCTTTGCTGCTGGCCATGCAATCGGTATTACCGGTGGCCACTGCGACAACAATTTCTTCCCGCCTGAGATGCAGGCGAAATCCGGTGGTGCGGCGGATGGCCCCTGGTCAGTACGCGCCAAGGTGCGTGAAAACATCAAGTACGGCGCCAACGCCATCAAGGTATGCGCAACCGGTGGTGTGTTCTCGAAAGGCACCAAGGTTGGGGTACAGCAGCTTTCGCTCGATGAGCTCAAAGCAGCCGTTGAGGAAGCTCATCTGCGCGGCCTGACCATTGCTGCACACGCTCACGGTACGGACGGCATCAAAGCCGCGATTGTGGCGGGAGTAGATTCGATTGAACATGCCAGCTTTGCCGACGATGAAGCGATCAATCTGGCCAAGGAATTTGGCACCTATTTCTCTATGGATATCTACAACACCGAATACACCCTGGCCTTTGGAGAGGCGAACGGCGTGCCGGAAGAAAACATCAACAAGGAAAAGCAGGTTTCAAAAGCCCAGCGTGACAGTTTCCGCCGCGCGGTTGAAGCGGGCGTGAATATGGTGTTTGGCTCAGATGCGGCGATCTACCCACACGGCGACAATGCAAAGCAGCTGTCGCGCATGGTTCAGTTTGGCATGACACCCTTGCAGGCGTTGCAGGCTGCTACCATCAACTCGGCGACCCTTCTGAAGATGGAAAACGATATCGGTGCGCTCAGGGAAGGCTATCTGGCTGACATTATTGCGGTGAGCGGCAATCCGCTTGAGGATGTCACCGTTATGGAGCAGGTGGACTTCGTGATGAAAGACGGCACTGTCGTGAAATCGGAAATCAACTAGCCGGACAGGTAGGTTATGCAAAGCAAACGAACGTTTTTGAAAGCGGCGGCGGGTACCGCATTGTTGGCGACTACGGCCTCATCGGCCAGCAACGCTTTGTTGTTTGATCGGGCGCTTAAAAATATTACTGGCGGCGTAATTCCGATATCAGTTCAGGAACGACAAGCGCGAGTTGCGAGGGCGCAGGCCCTGATGCAGGAAGCAGGACTGTCTGCCCTGCTGATAGAGCCCGGCTCTTCCATGCTGTACTTCACGGGTATCCGGTGGCGGCGTAGCGAGCGGTTGACCGCGGTGGTGATTCCGGCCAAAGGCGAAATTGCGGTTGTTACACCTTATTTTGAAGAGCCCAGTGTGCGGGAAAGCATGACGTTCGGTGACGACGTGCGCACGTGGCACGAGCACGAAGACCCCTTTGACAGGGTTTCGCAAATCCTGAAAGACCGAGGTGTCGCCGGTGGCACCGTCGGCATGGAACCAACGGTTCGTTATTTTGTCGTCGAGGGCCTCAAGAAATTGGGCGTGGCGGTTGGCGATGGCTGGCCCGTGTCCTACGGCTGCCGGATGATCAAGTCCCCCCATGAGCTGCGGTTGATGCACAAAGCTAATGAAGTAACACTTACGGCTTATGCGATGGTTTGGAACAGGCTTCAATCTGGTATGACCCCAGAGGATATCAATGCTTTGATGCGCCGAGCGCAAGGCGAGCTGGGCGGGCAGGGTGTGTGGACAATGGCCCTGTTGGCGGAAGCAAGCGCCTATCCGCATGGCACCGGCCTGCCGCAAAGCCTGAAAGAAGGCGATATCGTGCTGATGGACTGCGGCTGCAGCGTTGAAGGGTACCAGTCCGACATTTCCCGCACCTTTGTTTTTGGTGAACCAAGCGCGCGCCAGCGCGAGGTCTGGGACACGGTACGGCAGGGCCAAAAGGTTGCGTGGGACGCAGCGCGGATTGGCCAGCCTGCAGGCGCAGTTGATGATGCGGTGCGTCGCTATTATGAGAGCCTGGGCTGGGGCCCCGATTACCGGACACCTGGCCTTAGCCACCGAACAGGCCACGGCATAGGCATGGACGGGCATGAGCCGATCAATTTTGTGCGGGGTGAAAAAACGCCGCTGATGCCTGGAATGTGCTTTTCCAATGAACCGGGGCTGTACAGTTTTGAAGAATTTGGTGTGCGTCTGGAAGATTGTTTGTATATGACAGAGGAGGGTCCAAAATGGTTCACGGAACCCCCTGAAAGCCTTGATGCGCCTGTCGGGCGTCTCGCCCCCGTGCCAAACGCATAAATTTCTGCTACAATTTTGCGACAATAGGCGGCATGCTGAAAACCGCCGCGGTCCGCACGGGTCATGAGTGAAGACAATTATGGCGGCCGCTCAACGATAAGGACGGGTCAACGCATGAATTTGGCGGCCAACGCCAATCAGAGGCTGGAGGACTTCAGGATCGAGGATGCTGAAGATGTTCGCCAGCACAACCCGCTCATTGAAGATCTGTTGACCTACTTCGAGCAAAAGACCGCAAGCCAGCGGCTTGCCCGCCGGGAAGACCTCAAGCCGATGGAGCTCAAAGAGGAGTTGCCCAAGATCGGTTTGTTCGAGCCGATTTACAACGACGATGGACAGCTGGTTGATGCCGAAATTTCACTGCTTGGCAGTCGGCTGGACGAATTTTACGGTCATATGACTGGCAAGCGGGTAAACGAATTTCCCCTTGCACAGGTTGCAGTCAGGATTATTCAGGCCTGTCGACAGTGTGTCGCGCTCAAAAAACCGATTGTCGTAAAAGCGGAGTCGCTTTCGGACGCAAAGAATTTTCTGAGCATCACCGTACTCTATGTGCCGATGTCCAGCGACGGCGAAACTGTTGATCGCATCTTCCTGCACAATCAGATCACTTCAAAATTCCCGACAGGTAAAAAATGATAATCGCGCCGAGAGGTAGCCGAAGAAGCTTCTAACTGTTTGCCTTGAGCCCGCGCCGGGACTAATGTGCATCCGTATGAATAAGCTGCTGCTTCTCTATTGTCATCCGTGGCCTCACAAATCACGCTACAACCGGCGCCTGTTTGAAACCGCGCGCCATATACCGGGCCTTGCTGCTCGCGACCTTTACGAACTGTATCCTTCCCTGCATGTGGATGAGCTCGGTGAACAGAGCGCGCTGGAGGCGGCGGACGTTGTTGTGTTCCAGTTTCCGATTTATTGGTTCAGTGCGCCCGCCCTGATGAAAGAATGGATGGATGTCGTGTTGAAGGCGGGTTTTGCTTACGGGGATGACGGTTCTGTCCTGGCAGGGAAAAGGGCGCTTTTTGCTGTTTCCACAGGAGGGGATGAAGCCTCCTATGCACAGGGTGGCAAGCACGGAGCCGAAATCGAGGCCTTTTTGCTGCCGTTTGAGATGACGGTCAAATTTTGTGGCATGGTCGTTGAGAAACCGTTTGTATCTTTCAATGTGCGTGATCTCAGCCACGAAACCATAAAAGAACGGGCGCGGGCCTATGCCGACAGGCTGAGTGCTCTTGCTGGCGGCGGGAAAGGGTGACGATGGACGATCCTGATTTTCTTGCAAGTGCCTTTGTCTACCTGCTTGCTGCTGTTGTAGCGGTACCTTTGTTTAAGCGGCTCGGACTGGGGTCCATTCTCGGCTATCTGGTTGCCGGCATCGTGATTGGCCCCTGGGGTCTGGGTGTGATCCGGGACGTGGACGCCATCCTGCAGTTTTCTGAAATTGGTATCGCTCTTCTTATGTTCCTGATCGGACTTGAGCTCAAGCCATCCACACTGTGGCAGCTCAGGCGCCAGTTGCTCGGCTTTGGTGCACTTCAGGTTGGCATCTCGACATTGATTATCGCAGTTCTCGTGCATCTGTCAGGTGTGCCGTTGATGCTGTCGCTGGCCGTTGGTGTCGCGCTTGCTTTGTCGTCAACCCCCATTGCCCTGCAGACGCTTGAAGAACGCGGACAAATGAAAACCGATGTTGGCGAAGTGTCCTTTTCAGTTCTGTTGTTTCAGGACCTCTCCATCATTCCCGTGCTCGCGCTCGTGCCGCTGATGGCGCCCGAGGCAGAGGCGGCTGGCTTCATCCTGTGGACAGAATTCAAAATCCTGGCGGTTTTTGCTTTTTTCATCTTGTCCAGTCGGTTTCTGCTGCGGCCGCTCTTTCGCTACATCGCTCTCACCGGGCTCCGGGAAGTGTTCACCAGCTTTTCGCTTTTTCTGGTGGTGGGCAGCGGCCTGCTGACTGAACTTGCGGGCGTTTCGATGGCGCTCGGTACCTTCATGGCGGGCGTGCTCCTTGCAGATTCAGAGTATCGGCATGAGCTGGAGCTCAACATCGAACCCTTTAAAGGCCTGCTGATGGGCCTCTTTTTCATTGCGGTCGGCATGTCTGTGGATATTGGGCTTTTCCTTGCAGGCCCCCTGGAAATCCTATTCCTTGTGACAGCGCTCATGGTGGTGAAAATGACGGTGTTGCTGGCGCTGGCGCGTTTTGCAGGATTTACCATCAACGATCAGCTTTTCTTTGCGCTTCTGATCGCGCCTGCCGGTGAATTTGCATTTGTCATGATTTCCCTGCTGACCGGCGCCGGACTGATGCCGACAGAGGTGGGAGCAAAACTGCTCGTGGTTGCTTCGGTGTCGATGCTTATCACTCCGTTGCTGATTTTCTGCAGGGATTTCCTGATCCGCCGCATGACGGGCCTTGAAGACCGGGAAAGCGATGTCGAGGGCGCTGAAGGCCATGTGATCATTGCGGGATTTGGCCGGTTCGGCCAAATCATTGGTCGTTTGATGCTATCGCTCAGGATCCCGACCGTGATCGTCGACAGCAACCCAAATCATATCGAGACGCTTACCAAATTTGGCTACAAGGTGTTTTATGGCGATGTAACCCGGCGTGACCTGCTGGAAGCAGCGGGTGCGAAAGACGCGCGGCTGCTCGTCCTGGCAATGGATGACCCGGCCTCTGTGCTCGCTGCCGCGGAAACCGCAAGTAAGCATTTCCCGAAACTGACCAAGCTTGCCCGTGCCAGCAATCGTGGCGATGTGAACAATCTGTTGCAGGCAGGCGTAGACCATGTCCGGCGGGAAACGTTTGCCTCTTCGCTCGAGATTGGGGAATTGGCTCTCAGGGAACTTGGCTATCCGGCCCATGTCGCACACCGTACGGCCGGGCGGTTCCGCCGATACGACGAACTGGCGATTGATATCGCGGCGGAATTCAGCGATGACGAAGCAGCGGTGATTGACTTTGCCAAGCGATCCCGTAAAGAGCTGGAAACGCTGATGGGGCACGATGTGGCGTCACAGATAAGTCAGGACAAGGGGTGGTAGCCGCTCCCCCTTTTGCACGCACAGGGAAGTTCAATGAAAAATCTTAAGGTTGCCGTCACCAAGGACGGCCTTCCATTTCTTGACGGAAACTTTGAAGTCAGTGCGGAAAACCACGCGGCAGTGAAAGCTTTGCTGCCTGAAGTCGATATGACGCGAGCGCAGGCAGCTTCAATGCTCAGTGGTTTCATGCATGCAAGGGACGTCGGGCCAGTGACGGAAGACATGGGAAAAATCGCCCTTATTGCCGCCGTCTATTTCCTCGAAGCAGGTGAAACCGACATCATCATTCCGTTGGGAGAGCAGGAAAACTAATTGCCAGCTCGGTTTTTTTGCACGTGACCTCCATTAACGCTTTGTGCATAGTTTTTTACTATCAGGGGCTTAGAGTATATTTTCCGCAAGTGTAGGGGCATTGAATTGCCTTGACTGCAACGAATGGCACACACTATGCATGCGGAAATATCCCGGTGGCAAATGGCTACCGAAATGAAACCGGGATATGGGGACAGGAGCGCAACACATGGTAAGAGCGACAATCATGATTGATTGTGGACGCTATTCCGGTCTTGGACGGGTACGGCGCACATTGACGCTTCTGGATGCCTTTAAAGAGCAAGGGGTTATTGCCCGCATTTTCCTCAGCGAGGAAGACGGTGCGGCCATGGTGGCCAGCCACGGTTACACCTACGAGATCGGTGCACCAACAGACATCGGTGACGATATTCTCATTGTCGACACATGCACCCTGTCGTCCGATCGTATCACGGAGCTTTGTGCGCTGGCACGGGTAAGCTGCGTGATTGATGACCTGGGTGAGCGTCCGGTAACCTGTGACTATGTGATCAACCCCAATCTATATGCGTCTGGTGTCGACTACAGTGCTTATAAGGCGCGTCAGATATTCCATGGCCCGGCCCATTCGCTTCTTGCCCCGGAGTTTTTCGAGAAGTCTGCGACAGAAGAGGACCGTGAAGGCATTGTCGTGAGCTTTGGCGGTACCGACAATGGTGCCTTGGCCGCTGCTGTTGCTGCCCAATTGGCTAGCAAGACCAGGGAACCCATTTTTGTGCCGGTACCGGATTATCTTGAACCGGCAGACACATTGCTGGAATTGGCTGCCCGTGTTGCATCGGTCAAACCACTTAGAAATCCCGATATGCCGGAATTGCTGGGCAAGGCGCGTGTGTATGTGGGTGCCGCTGGGGCGACAGTGCTTGAGGCGCTGGCGTCGGGCTGTGCAGTCTGTGTGGCTGCAACGCAAAAAGACCAGTTTCGAAACATCGAGTTTTTGCCGTCGATCGGTGTGCCTGCACTTGCTGCCTTTCATCCGGATGCGATGGCTGCGATGGCCGAGCAGATGCTGGAAGCGGAAAAGCCGGTAATGCCCTTCAACGTCCATGCATCGAAGGATATCGCCGTTGCGGCACTTGATGCCTACTATCAAGCCGCATAGTAGCACTGGCCGCGAGACAGGACAGGTCCATGTTTACGCCAAAAGCCCTACTCCTTGACCTTGACGACACGCTTTATGATGAGCGTAGCTACGTCGAAAGTGGTTTTCGCGCAGTTGCGCTATTCCTGGAGCAGGAACGGGATCTGCCAGCTGACTACAGCTATCCATCCATGCTGGCTTTTCTTGAGCTAGAAGGGCGCGGGCACATATTTGACCGCATTGTTGAGCGTTTTGAAATCCGACATGCTGACGGGTTGGTTGATCAGTGTATCAGCATATACCGTGCACATTTGCCTGACATAGCGCCTTATGCCGGTGTTGCTGCCTTACTCGGGAGTTTGTCATCCCGTTATCCAATGGCCCTTGTCACCAACGGTGCGCCTGAAATGCAGTCGAACAAAATCGAGGCTCTCGGGCTTCGGCAATATTTCGAGTCCATTGTTTTCTGTGATGGATTGGGTACGCCAAAACCTGCACCAGATGGTTTGCTGGCGGCGCTGGCGGATTTGAAAACAGGGCCTGCCGAGGCTCTGTTTATAGGCGACAACCCACAAACAGACGGTGTGGCGGCTGCGAAAGCTGGTGTGGACTTTATCAGAATTCGCACAAGCAGGTTTGCCAATCTGGATTCTGACGCGCCTGAGATTGACGAGTTTTCGAAGATAACAACCCTATTGGAAGATCATTGATCACATTTTGCGTTTGTAATTCATACGTACGTCGGCCTAAATGAGCGAAGAAGCGGGGCACAGGGATGGGTCAGAGACAAGCTAGTTCGAGGCAGATTGTGGCCGCCAGCCGGTTGGTTGGTAATGAGGGGTGTTCGCAGTGAATATTCTGATCACCAGCATTTCTGCCAAAGTACAGCTTGTGCAGGCGTTTAAAGACGCCGTCAGGCCACTCGGAGGGCTCATTGTCGGCACTGACATGGACGAAAAATGCTGTGCCTCTCATTTTGTCGATGCATTTGTTACGGTGCCCCCTGATGGATCGGCCGGATTTGCTACGTCACTGCTGGAAACCTGCCGTAAATACAGTGTGGATCTGATTGTTCCGACTCGTGACGGCGAATTGTTGCAGCTGGAAAACTTGAGGCGGGAGTTGACGGCGCTCGGCGTTGTTTTGCCGCTCCCGAAACAGGAAGAGCTCCAAACCTGCCTGGACAAACAACGGTTTCACGATTTCTGTGTTCAAAACGGATTTCCGGTGTTGCCGACGGTAAACCCCGATGACAAGGAAAGTTTTCCGCTGTTTGTCCGTGCGATAAATACCACCAATGGCAAGGTCGCCTACGAGGTGCCAGACTTGAAAGTGTGGGAAATGCTCGGCCTCGACAGAACGCATCATATCTGTCAGCCAATATGCACTGACAATGAGTACAGCGTAGACTTGCTGATGGATCTCAAGGGCAATGCCCTACAGGCGGTTGCTCGTCATCGACAGAGATTGGTAAACGGCGAAAGCTGGCGCTCCGAGATCGTCTCAAATCCTGCTCTCGAAGCGATGGTGATGGCGGTGGGAGAGAAGCTGGGGTTGCTGGCCCATAATCTTGTTCAGGCCTTTGTCAGCGATGACGGTCAAATTCATCTTATAGAAGTGAACCCCCGGTTTGGGGGCTGCTCCAATCTCAGTGTTGCTGGAGGATTGGAGTCTCCCCGGCGCATAATCCAGTTGGTGCAGGGGAACTTGGAAGAAGCCTGCATCAATCCACCGATCAGGGCAGGCCTGCAGTCAAACCGGTACAGCCTTGATATATTCAATATGCCCGGAGGCAGTTAACGGGCCCCGCGGTGGACCCGCATCTATTGCAACGGAAAAAGTCCCTTTAGAAGGGTACGCTCGCGCTAAAGGTTAGAAACTCTTTGCTGACCGGGTGCAGAATGGTGAGAGACTGTGCGTGCAATTGCAGGCGGTCTGCCGCGGCCTGAATGGAAGGCGGTGCATAGAGCTGGTCCCCGACAATCGGGTGGCCGATAGCGAGCATATGGACGCGCAACTGATGTGAGCGTCCTGTTTCCGGTAACAATCTGACCCGCGTTATCTCATCGCCAGGTTGTGTTTTTCCTTCGCGGGCCAAGACCTGCCACCGTGTCAGGGCTTGTTTGCCATTTTGGTGATCAACCATCTGCTTGGGCCTGTTCGGCCAGTCGCAGATCAGGGGGAGGTCAACGTGTCCTTCATCCTGCTCAAGGTGCCCCGCAATGCGCGCAATATAGGTCTTTTTTGCGTTTCTGTGCTCGAATTGCAGCCCGAGGTGACGCTGGGCGTTTTTGGTGCGAGCCATAATGAAAACACCAGAGGTTTCCATGTCGAGGCGATGCACCAAAAGTGCATCTTCACATGCGGCTTTGGCCCGTGTTTCCAGTGAATCTGCATGCTCGGCGGATTTTCCAGGCACCGACAACAACCCGCTGGGTTTGTCGAGCACAAACAAGTCATCATCCTGATACAGGACGCTGAGCGCTGATTGCGGTGGATTGTAGCGGGAAATAACAGAAGGCATAATGTAATCGGATGCTCGATAGGCTACCTAATCAAAGGCTTCAATAATGTCGGGCGCGTTAAAAGCAAAACCCATATCAACAGCTTTTCTTGGCAACACTTTCTGGCCGCCCAGAAGCAGGCCGGCCATATCTCCAAGCATTGCTTTCAGGATAAACTCAGGCATCCAAAGCCACCTGGGTCGGCGCATTTTGTGTGCGAGGGCATCCGCGAATTCCTGTTGTCTGACCGGGTGGGGTGCCGTGCCGTTGAGCGGGCCTTTAACGGCAGGATGATCCGCTGCAAACAAGATCATGCGAACAAGATCTGTCCGGGTAATCCAGCTCATCCACTGCTTGCCACTGCCCAGGCGGGTCCCAAGCCCCAGCCGGCTGGCAAGCAGGAGAGGTTTCAACATGCCACCGGATTTGTCGAGCACGAGGCCGATGCGTAACAAAACAAGTCTTACACCCATGTCTTCAGCCGGTTTTGCTGCTTGTTCCCATTCCTGGCACAAGCGCGCCATCTCATCTGTACCGGGGTAGGCGCACTCGTGGAACTCCTGGGCCTCATCCATGCCATAGTATCCAATGGCACTGCCGCTGATCATCGCGCCTGGTTTTACGGCCAGTTTTTCCACAAAAGCCAGAAGCTTTTGCGTAGTGCCGAGGCGGCTGTCGAAAAAAGCCTGTTTGCGTTTATTGGTCCAGAGGCCACCAAAAAGCGGCTCCCCCGCCAAGTTGACCACGACATCGATCGTTTGGTCAGGGGCGATTTGGTCGAAGGATGTGACTACCCTCGCGGCTCGCCCGAGTTTGATCTGTGTTTTGTTTTGTTGGCGCGATAGCACGATGGCGCGGTCGCCTTGCTCTTTCAGTGCTTCAACCAGCGCCTGGCCGATGAATCCGGACCCTCCGGTGATAAGCCACGTTTTCTGTTGGTTGGGTTTTGTCATGCTAGGACATCTTTGCCTGAAGGTGCAGTGTTGTACGCCGCGGCAAGGTTAACAGATTTCTTGCGCGCAGTCAGGCCCGCAGCCAACAAAAAACCCCGGCGTAAACCGGGGTTTAAGCAGGGTCGTACCCTTTAAGACTTTAGTCGAGCAGCTGCAGATTGGAAGCTGAAGACCGGCCACGACGATCAGGCTCGATGTCGTAAGAAACTTTCTGATTGTCATTCAGAGACTTCAGGCCAGCTGCTTCTACCGCAGAGATGTGTACAAACACATCGTTGCCGCCTTCGTCAGGCTGAATGAAACCAAAACCTTTGGTGGCGTTGAACCACTTAACAGTACCGTTTGCCATTTTTTAGTCCTTTCGCGCGATGTCGGATGAGGTGCGGTCGTAATCGCGCAAAAGCCAAATCAGATCAGTCGCAGGGTTAAATCTCAAACCTCAATAAAGAGGTTCCTAACCTGCATTAAATATTGCCAGCATAGACTGGCGTCTTGCAGTAGGCCGACTGTTATCAGTCTTTTGTTACAATTGGAAAAACAATCATATGGCGAACACCATTTAGCGGTAATGCATGGTATTCGGGCAACAGTTGGCTATTGCCCACTGGTGTGCCGTCAGGCGAAAGCCTCCAGGCAATCCCTCACATCGTCTACTTTCACAGGCTTGGTCAGGAAACGGTCAATGCCTGATTCTATACTGCGATCTTTTGCCTCTTCCATCGCGTCCGCCGAGATCGCGATGATCGGCACCCTGTGGTTGTCCGTTTCATTTGCCCGAATTGCGTTTGCGAGCGCGAAGCCATCCATGCGCGGCATGCGGAGGTCGGTCAATACTATGCCATGTTTTTTGGGATCAAAGAGTTCCAGGGCATTTTCACCATTGTCTGCGGTGTCCCATTCATACCCCAATGATTTCAATATTTTGCCAATGACCAGCTGGTTCACTTTATTGTCTTCTACAACAAGAATTCTGGCTTTTTCAGCACTCTCGCCCACCTGGAGGGACGGAGCGGGCACTGCATCCGACGATTCGGCAAGCACGCCTTCTTCCAGTGCAATCTCCAGCGTAAAGGTGGAGCCTTCACCCTCGGTACTCTCAACGGTGATTTCGCCGCCCATCAGGTTGGCCAGCCGCCTGCATATGCTCAGGCCTAGCCCGGTGCCACCATATTGGCGGGCAACGGACGAGTCAGCCTGTTCAAACGGTTGAAACAGCCGACTGAGTATGCGCGGGTTTATACCGATGCCAGTGTCGGATACGGCAAGTTTCACAAGATGTCGCGCTTTGCCTGTTTTTTCTGCGCTTGCAACGATGGACACGGTGCCTGATTCGGTGAACTTCAGCGCATTGCTGAGCAGGTTGTACATAATCTGGCGAATGCGGTTGGAGTCCCCAATCACCACATCAGGCAGTCCGTCTTCTATCGAAATTTCGAACTCGACGTCTTTTTGACGGAAGCTTTGACGTAGAAGATCAGCTACGCCTGTTACTAGAGCGGGCAATGCAAATGTGTGGGTGCTGATTTCAAGTTTACCGGCTTCGATTTTGGAAAGATCCAAAACGTCATCCAGGATTGTAAGAAGGGTTTCTGCAGACTGGTTGACGACGGTAACCAACTGGTCCTGCTCTTCATCCAGATTGGTTTTCGCCAGCATTTCCCCGACAGAAATGATGCCATTCATCGGTGACCTGATTTCGTGGCTCATCATGGCGAGGAAGTTGGATTTCGCCTGCGCGGCTGCTTCGGCGCGCCTGCGCGCATCTTCCAGTGTATGCTCTACCTGCACTTGTTTGGTCGTATCGACAGCGATAAGTTGGCGGGCTTTTTCCCCATGCCACTCGACCGGACTGCTCGTGCAGGCGAACCAGCGAGTGCCTCCATCTTGCCCAGGCATAGCATGGCGCGCAACGGACCGGATGCCCGGTTCACCGTCGTCAGCCAGCAGGTTTTCCGGGAACAGGGACAGAATTGTTCTGTCTGTCGCTTTTACACCGGAACCACTGTCCTGCCACAAGGCATCGAATGCTTCATTGTGGTAGAGAATTTCCTCTTCGGACGCGATGCACATGGCCTGCGGTGACAACCGGATAATCGCATTGGTCTGTTCTGCACTTTCAACAAGCTGCGCTTGCCGGGCATCAATTTCGTCAACAAAATATTGAACGGCGGTACCAATTTCGCCGACTTCGTCCCCACCCAGCGTGGGCACTGGGCGGTTGCCGCCGGTTGCCCTGTCAATAACGGCATCCCGCAAGGAAAGCAGCCGGTTGAGCATTCGCCGGTCCACATAGAAAAAACTGAAAACAGCAATGGCAAGAGCAACAGTCACGCTCGCCAGCAATGCGGCAAGTTGCTGCTCGCTCTGGCGGGCCATCGACTGTGCGGTTACCTGTGCCTCGTTGCTGCGGTCAGTTGCCAGACTGTCTGTTTTTCGCAGCAATTCAGCCACGAGCACCCGCATCTGGCGCTCTAGCGCCCGCGCCCGAACGTCGATTTGCGACAGTTCACGCAACGTGGAAACAAGACCCGCGTCTGCGTTGAGTTGAGTTTGCAACCCCGCGAGACGTGCCGCAGACTGCTCCTGCACCGAAACTGGCAGGTTTTCGACCGCTGACGCAAGCGACCTCACGGCACGCTGAATAGAAGGTATCAGCCTTTGCTGGGTTCGAAACTCGTTGCTGGTCGCCAGATTTACAACCCGTTCCACCAACCGGTGTTCACGGTCAAGCCAGTCTTTGTAAACTGGATCAACATTGTCTTCGAGCAGGGTTTTTTCCGCCACCAGATCGGCGACAACCCATGTGCCAAGGTCCGTGCGCAGTGTCTCCAGGCGCGTTGCAACGTCAATCCTGTTTTCGATCAGGCGGTTCAATTCTGTCGTTGTTTCACCCAGGATGGAAAGCACGGTTTGAATTTCTTCAAAATCCACAAGAATTTCGCGCGATGCCAGCAGGGTGTCGATCGCAGTCAGCGCATTTTGTGTGGCGTTAAAAGCAATTCGCCGCTGGGCCTGAACATCGCTGGAAACCAGCTGTTCGGCATTTTGCACCACCCGCTCCAGCGAACTGTTGAGGTCGATGGAGGCTGCCAGTGCCGGCAGGGTCTGTTCGGAATACTCGCTTACTTCGCCGCTGAAACGTTGCAGTGTCAGAAAGGACAGCGTTGATACACCAAGCAACAGCAGCAGCAAAAAGGCGACAACGGCCTTGATCTTGAAGCCAAGGCCGAATCGGCTCTTGTTGAACTGCTGTCTTGGCGCGCTCATAGACCTGTATTATCCGGTTTGGCAACGTCCACCATTCGCCCCTCTGTACGAAGGCTAATCGTGCCAAGCTGCTCTACATATTCGGCAACGACATTCCAGATCAGTCGGTTCGTGCCCGCGTCATAGAGTCGTTCGGCATCTTTCAGAACAGTGAAGCCATCGTTTCCTCCAGCCATAAAGTCGCTGACAGCAAGTCGGTAGCTGCTATCGGGATCAATGGCCTGGCCTCCAATTTTCGCGTTCACCACACGTGACCCTCTGGGCCTGCTGCTGTCATATTCGACCATCAGATTGCTGACATGCGTGAAGCAACCATCGCCTCTGATGCCGCAATCAACGCCATGTTCCAGCGATTCAAGGATATCTGATCCGGTAACCAGCAACAGAGCCGTCTTGTTACCAAACGGCAACTCGCGCTGAATATCGCCGCGACTGATTTGATGGCCAGCCGGATAGGCGATGTTGCCGCGGATTGAGCCGCTATTCAGGATCATTACATCGGCATTGACTTGCGCACGCAAAGCGTCTGTTACGAGGTTGGCAAAGGGATTTTCCCGAGACCGGATATTTGCTCTGAATGTGTCAAAATCTGTTGTCACCTCCGCAATTCCCGGCCCCAACAATTGTGCCAACCGGGCACGGTAGTCGCTGACAATAGCGGCTACTTCTGTCGCTGGTGCATAGTCCTGCAGGTCAAGCAGTTCTGCTGACGACCGCAGTGCCGCAGTGCCATCCGGGGATTGCTCCAGCCATAAGTCGACAGCAATAATCTTTCCATCCAGCGCGCCTTCGCTCAACAATTTGCCCTGGGCATCCAGTGACTGTGGATTGTCGAAATTATGGGCATAAAAGATCACGTCAACAATTCCGTCCGCCCGGTAGG
This sequence comes from uncultured Kordiimonas sp., assembly GCA_947500295.1. GTDB lineage: Bacteria > Pseudomonadota > Alphaproteobacteria > Sphingomonadales > Kordiimonadaceae > Kordiimonas. The sequence goes on along the minus strand of CANMRM010000005.1, from coordinate 121,407 downwards.
AACCGAGATCATCATAGTCTGTGTCGGCCAGGAGTATGACAGCATCCACCCCTTCTTCACGCAGAAGGGCGCTGGCTTCTCGTGTTGCTTTGTCGATGTCCTTCAATCGAGCTTGGTCGGCACCATACTCGAGGATCGAGTTTGCCGAGGTTAATGCGATAACACCAACGAGGATCGGCCCGCCTTCCAGGACATAAGTTTGGTATGTGGCATCGATGGCGCCGCCTGTGCTGGCGTCGACCAGATTGCTGGTCACCAGCGGAAAGTTTGCCGACAGGGCGTTCAGGATAAAATTGTCAAATCCATACGAGAATTCTCTTTTGCCTATGGCCATGACGCTCGGGGAAATGGCATTGAGAATATCGACCATATGGGCGCCGTTATCCATCGCTCCAAAAACGGAAGGCCCAAACGAGGCGCCGCCGTTGACAAAAAAAGTGTTGGGGTTTTTGTCCGATTCCGCGTGAATTGCACCAGCGAGCTCCGCAAGGCCGGGTTCATCGTCCTGCTGCATGATCTCGGCGAAGGAAGAAAAGTAGAGAAGGCGTGTTTTAGCAGGTTGGTTTTGGGCAACAGCGCCCACGCGCGCTCCGGCCAACAAAACCGACACCGTAATCAAACAAAAAACAAACCAGCGACGCATCAGCTTCTCCGACCCCTAGAGGGCCAATGTATGCACAGTGAGTTAAGCATTATTTAATACAACCCGCAGTGAAAACCGAATTTTTCTTTGCAACTTGCTTGGTTTGACACTGGATTGGCCCTTTCTGTCCCAAATTGCTCGTCCGGCTGGTCAAAACCCCCTTAGATGCTGACCAGTAACAAGACGCTTTCTGGGTGCATTCATGAAACATTCTATCTTTAGTGTGGTGTTGTGTCTTTTTCTGGCTGCTCCGGTCGCCAGCGTTCAGGCGGATGCCCCGCCGCCGGTCGTTAAACAGTGGATTGACGCCTACCAGCGTTTTGATCTGGATGGTTTTCTCGGTTTTTATGCCGATGACGTTTTGTTCGAAGATCCAACAGCCAGGATAACCTTCACCTCCAAGCAGCAGTTACGGAGCGCCTATACTGCCATCATGCAAGGACGATGGGGTGGAAATTACCACTTTGACGTGAAATCGGTGGTGCAGGATGGCGATAAGACGGTTCTTGAAGGCGTGTTTTCCCTGACATTCAACGGAGAGCGGGCAGACATCCGTTTCACCACCTGGTTGGAATTTGAGCACGGCAAAATCAAACGTCAGCTTGATATGTTCGACTATAATGAACTGCAGCGCCAGCTTCCCGGTTTTGGACAGTCTTTCCCCAGCGAGTATTCTGGCCCACAGGAGTAGTTTCTCCCTGTTGCCAGATACAGCGGCGGCAGTGAGTGTGGACACTGCCGCCGCACTTTTTTCTACGGCTTTTTCTCCAACACGACGGTGAATTTAATTTCGGTTTGTCCGTCCGGCGTCGCCAGCGAATTGGTGCCGACAGCGGTCCAAGCCGGGTGTGGCAGCGCCATTAGGTCACGGCGAACGCTCAGGATTGTTTCCATCTGGCGAGGCAAATCTGTGTGAAAGCTTGTCATCTCGACGATATCGTCAAGAGTTGCACCTGCTTCCGCCAGAATTTGTTCCAGATCTTTGAAGGTTTCACGAATGCCGTTAGCGTACCGTTGTTCGTATGTTCCTTCCCCAACCAGCCGCACAATCATGCCGGAGACATGGATGGTATTGCCAACCTTCAGTGCCGGGGCAAATCCCCAGGCGTCATATATTGATTGCCATTTTGGCGGAATTAGCGGCGTCGCGTCCTGCCGGCTTCCGTCTTCTGCCAAGGCCGCAGCGCCGACCGAGGCATATAGTGTCAGGCAGCAGAATATTCTTCGAATAAATGCGTTCATGATTCAGTCTCTACAAATTGTTTTTGGCCAGCCACATGGCAATTGCCTGCCCGATTCCGTCCGGATTAAATTCCTGCATGAAATGCCCGCCAGGCCCCATGTCATGAACGGTTAAATCCTGGTAATTGCGGCGCATCCATTCCACGTCCCATCGCTGGATCAAAAAGCCTTCACTCAAATGAAGCAGCAGTTTCGGCAGGTCAGGCTGTCGGAGTAGATAAGCACTGTAGTTTTGCATCATCTCCAATGTGTAGGCTGGTGACACACCGTCGATGGGAACATCGCGGGGGAACTGCAGCATTGGCTTGCGGTTGCTGCCCTCGGGAAATGGTTCACGGTAGGCATTCATTTCATCCTCCGTGAGCATGCCCTCAAAACTTGGCAATACCAGCTGCTCCAGAAAATAGTTGTTTTCCAGGATCATCTCCTCGCCCACGCCGGGAGTTTTGATTTGCCCGAGCAGCTGGGCAAAGCCTTCCATAACCGATGGCTGCCGGCCTGTGAGTGGTGCCTTTACCGGGCCGTAGGGTGGTTCGGGTGGCCCGGTGATGACACCCGCTTCCATGAAGGCTATGGCTTTGACCCTGTCCGGGTGGTTGGCTGCAAAGTCAAAGCCCAGCATGGAACCCCAGTCATGAACCACAAGGACCATGTCATCCAGAGCCAGCGCATCCATGAAGCCTTTGAGATAACGCGCGTGATCCGTTGCCAGATACGCAATATCCGGCTTGTCTGATTTGCCGAATCCGATCAAATCCAGCGCGATCACACGATGCGTGTTTTCCAGGTGCGGGATGACATTGCGCCATAGGTAAGACCAGGTTGGCTGGCCGTGAATCATCACCACCGCAGGCCCGGGGCCACCAGTGTCCACAAAGTGCATTTTCGACCCGAGCACCTCGACAAAATGAGACTTATAGGGAAAGTCATGTCGGGCATAGTCATCGGATACGATGATCGATGCGGTGTTTTCAACCGCAGTGCTGGAAGATGGGTTCAATAACGCCCCCACCAAGAGAAGGGCTATCAAGGCAAGCTGATTTTTCATTTTTTCCTCGTCAATGTTGCGCCCGAGCAGTTGGGCAGCTGTCGTTTTCCGGCATTTCATTGGTGGTGTTGCGGGTCAACGTGTGATAACGCCCACCTATGAGCAAATTTGCACATATGGATAACTTGTGGGCAGAAATGCCTTTGTTTCTGGCGATTGCGCGCACGGGCACGATCAGCGGCGCTGCTGATCAACTTGATGTGAACCGCACGACGGTTGCACGCCGACTGAAAACACTCGAGCAAAAAACCGGCGCAAAGCTATTTGCCAATAATGCCGGCAGGCATGACCTCACCCCGTTGGGGCGCGACCTGTTGGCCGTGGCTGAGGCTGCCGAGGCAGCTCTCTATAAATCCGAAGCTTTCCTCTTTGAGGGGCCAGAGGAACCAACCGGCCCGCTCAAAGTGAGTGTACCGCCTCACCTGATGCAGATTGCTGCCCCCTTGTTTGCAGACATGGCCAACCGGTTCCCGGCTCTGGAAATTGATATTATAGCGACCTACCAGCTGACGGCCCTGGAGGCGCGCGAGGTTGACCTGGGCCTGCGTATCTTGAGGCGGCCCCCACAGTTCCCGATATATGGGCGGATGGTCAGGGCGTTCGGCGGTGCTGTTTTCCGGGCTGTGAACCAGGATCCAGACGGGGAAATTCAAGTTATCCGGCACGGCGAGGTTGAGCTTCCCGGCGCCGTGAAGGGCCTGGTTGGTGGCAAGAGCACTCTTTTTACCGACGACATCTGGGTCAAGCAGGAGCTTATCGCAGCAGGAGGTATTGGCCGCCTGCCGCTGTTTATGGGTGATGCCGACCCTCGCCTGGAGCGAGCGTCCAATATACTGCCTGATGCAGGTTGGCGTTTGTGGCTTGTCACACAGGATGCATTTCGTGCGTCGCCCAGGCTGCGTGTATTGATCGAGGAAATCTCACGGTATTTTCGTGACTTGCCCCCAGAGCAGAGCCAATAGCTGTCTCAGGTCGTCGAGTGCGGAAACAGATGCTCCGCCAGTCCTGACCAATCAATGGGTGTTGCTGATTGTGCAAGCGTGCGCTTCATGTGTGATGCAACTGCTTCTGCGATATAGCCGCCTGTATTACGCTCCGACAGTGCGGTGAAATAACGAATGTCCTTTTGTGCCATCTCAAGGTCAAACAATGGAGGACGGAAGCGGCGGCCCAGAATGTTGCGGCCAAACATCTGAATAATGGGACTGGAAAGAGGGCTGTTGGAGAGCACGTCAAGCAACAGGTCTGGCCCACTATCAATATCAGCAAGTGCATTGAACGCTTCCGAGAGGCCGCCAATAGTAGTTGCGATCAGGTAGTTGACGGCGAGTTTGAGGGTTGCCGCTGTTTCAACAGATGTACCCACATCATGGACCCGGGCACCGATCCGCTGAAGGAAGGGGCGCAGCTGGTTTGTATTGTCCTCCGGGCCAGCGAGTAAAAAGCCGGCTTGGCCCGCCCGCACCACGTCCGGTCGTCCCATGACCGGGGCGTTGACGAAGCCTACGCCTGCATTTGCCAGACAAGTCCTGGCTTCGAGTGTGGCCGCTGGCGAACAGGTTGCAAAGGAGATGTGGAGTACCGGCCCCTGAGGTGCTGATGCAATGGTGCGGCATAGAGACAGAAGAGCTTCATCGTCTGCCACGCAAGAGAACAGCCAGTCACAACGGGCACAAAGGGTCCGCAGATCAGGCTCGACATTGATTCCGCGGTTCGCGAAAGGCAGGCGGGCGTCAGGAGAACGATTCCAGACCGCATTCAGATTGCCTTCTTTTTCAATCTGTTCCGCAAGCGCAGACCCCAGCGCGCCCAGCCCCGCAAAACCCATGTTTGGCACAGCCTTCGTCATATCTGGGTTCCGAACATGCGCACAAGCTCCGCCTCCGGAATGTGTCCACCGTCAAGCATCCGGGTCAGTTTGTCGTAAATCTTCCACTGTCCGTCGACCTTGTAGAGCCCGAGTTGATCATAAAAACGGTTGTTGTTGTTCATCTCCACCACGGCGACCCGCCCGTGCTGGATTGTTACGGATGTTATTTCTACCGAATGTTCAGACGCGTCGGGGAGCGTGCTCCAGATCTGTTTCCAGACGTCTTCGACGGGAATATCATACACCTTCTCCGCACCGGGCTCGCCTGTGATCAGTTTCATTTGCGCCTTGGGTACATCAAATGCCTTCTGGAGGCGTGCCCAGTCTTTCTCGGCAACACCAAAGGCATAATCCAGCGCTGCTGCCAACACATTGTCAAAGTCGTTGTGATTGCTGGTCTTGTTCACGTCGGGCATCCTTCATCTCCTTCAGGGCAAGTTAAAACCATGACGTAATTATCCTGCCTGGTACGGGCGCTGGGCAGCCCGGACTTCGGCGTTTGGTTTTTCAAAATTGAAAAACGGAATTGGCACCCTCACGGCAAGTTCAGTATGCTGAGGCCCATGACGCAAAGGATGAATTGGGATCAGGTCAACGTATTTCTGACTGTCGCTGAGGCCGGTAGCCTGCTTGCCGCGTCGGTTGTGCTTGGCATTAGCCCGCCAACGGTTGCGCGTCGTCTGGACCGGTTGGAAGATGTCCTGGGATTGCGGTTGTTTGATCGGCGCCACGACGGATACCGGCTGACCGATCATGGGGAGAACCTGTTACCGTCCGCAAAGGCCATGCGCCGGGCGGCAGTGGATCTGTCGCAGGCGGCGCAAACAAGGAATGTGCTTCAGGGGACGCGCGTGCGGGTCGCGTCAGGTTTCTGGTTCTCAAAACTGATAACGGAACGCCTTGGTGATTTTCATTTGGCTCACCCCGGCATTGACATCGAACTTGTAACAGGGCATGCGATCGCGGATCTGGACACGGGCGAGGCCGACATATCGATCCGGAATGTTCGCCCCGAGGGCGGCGACCTGATTATGCGCAAACTCGGGGAAAGCAGCTATGCGATATACGGATCCGAACACTATGTGGCTCAAAATCCCGAAGCACATCAGGAGCGTCGTTATTCACAGTGCGACTGGGTAGGACCGGCTCCGAACCTGGCGGCCCTAGCTTCACAAACCTGGCTTTCGAAGCGCCTGTCAAAAGCGCCGGTCCTTCGTTGTTCACAAACACTGCAATTTCTTGACGCTGTGAAGTCCGGCGTTGGGCTGGCCATTCTGCCGCAAATGATCGGCGACAGGGAAAAAGGCCTCCTGAGGGTTTCCGACCCTATTCAGGTTGGGCACGATGATATCTGGCTGATCGTTCACGAAAACCAGCGAAATACGCCTGCCGTCAGAGCGGTGATAAACTGGCTGGTGCCTCTTTTCAGATCACTTGGAACTCAGATTGAGCCCAAGGCCCCGTCAGCGAAACAGTAAAACAGGTATCTTTGATTGCGCGATCTGGGCCATCGTCGTACTGCCGAGAAACAGGCGCCGCAGCGGCGAGTGGCCGTAGGCGCCCATCAACAGCAAATCGATTGTGTTTTTTTCCACATAGTCCCTTACGGCACCTGACACAGAAGAAGCGTCCGTCACATGCGAAAACACGTCAAAGCCTGCGGATTCAAGCTTCTTGTGGGCTTTGCCGACGATGGCGTCTGACAGACTGTTTTCGGTACCAACCTTCAGAAGATGACATTGCAACCCTTCGAGAAGCGAACTGCTGCAGGCGAAGTCGACAGCCTTTTCGCTGGAGGTTCTTCCATCATAAGCAATCAGGAACTTTTCGACTGGCTTGGACTGCTGTGTGGCAATCAAAAGCGGTTTGTGCACCGCGCGGGATACGCGTTCCAGGTTCGCGCCCAGATGGCCGTGGTCGTCTGCGGCAGTTTCGCCGCGCTTTCCGATAATTACCATTCCGGCATTTTCTTCAAGCGCCTGAATTTCTTCAGCGAGGTCCCCTCGTCGATGCTGAAGACTAACCTCGGTCAAGCCGCCTTCGGTGAGGGATTGCCGGGTGTGCTCCAGGATGAGCTGGCCTTTGCGTTGCTCAAGCTTTCCGTGTTCCTCGTCAATTTGCGCCAGTTCTTCCAGCAGGTCACTTTTTGCGCCCAGGCCTATTTGGCCCGACAGGTCCCCGGGGGCTATCGCGTCGGTGTGAGGTGCCACCACATGCAACAGCGATATGTTCGCCTCTGTGCGACCAGCGGCCCAGGCCGCCATGGTCACAACATTCTGGGCGTGGGCGGAGCCATCAACGCATGCAATTATCTGTTTCATCATCCTACCCCTATCAATGATCCGGCATCAGGTCCATCGCCCCGGGCTTGTCATGGATAGCCAGCCGGTCGACAATGGTGGCACTGGCTTCATTCAGTCCCAGAATTTCAACTTCGGTACCTTCCCGTCTGAATTTCAGAACAACCTTGTCGAGCGCGCCGACGGCTGAAAGGTCCCAGAAATGTGCCTGTGTGAGGTCAATAGTCACCTTGCCGATCACTTCCTTGAAGTCAAATGCGTTGGCAAACTGACCGGCCGATGCAAAAAAGACCTGACCGTACACACGATAACTGCGTGTGTAATGCCCCTCCGTGACATCGGACTTGACCACCAGCAATTGTGAAACTTTTCGCGCGAAAAAGAGCGCACTCATCAGCACACCGACAAACACCCCTTGTGCCAGATCGTGAGTGGCCACAACGACAGCAACGGTCGAAACCATGACGAGACTGGATGACTTCGGATGTGTCCGAAGGTCTTTGACGGACGCCCAGCTGAAGGTACCGATCGACACCATGATCATGACGGCAACCAATGCAGCCATCGGGATCTGGCTAACGAGGTCGCCAAGCACCAGAATCAGGAAGAGCAGGAAGCCACCTGCAAAGAAGGTGGACAGGCGACCGCGGCCACCGGATTTTACATTGATCACGGATTGCCCGATCATGGCGCAGCCCGCCATACCACCAAAGAAACCGGCAACGATGTTGGCAAGGCCCTGGCCTGTGCATTCGCGGTTTTTGTCGCTTTTGGTATCAGTCAGGTCGTCAACAATCACTGCTGTCATAAGGGATTCGAGCAGTCCAACGGCCATAAGGGTGACCGAATAAGGGAAGATAATCTGCAGGGTCTCGAGCGTTAACGGAATATCCGGCACAAGGAAAAGCGGCAGGGTATCCGGCAGGTCGCCCAGGTCACCGACTGTGCGTAGATCAAGGCCCACCACCATACTGAATGCGGTCAGGACGATGATGGCAACCAGCGGGGAGGGCACTGCTTTGGTGACATAGGGGAACAGATAGATAATGGCGAGGCCGGCCGCGACCATCGCATACATCTGCCAGCCGGCACCCACAAACTCGGGCAACTGAGCCATGAAAATCAGGATGGCGAGCGCATTGACAAAACCAGTCATCACGGAGCGAGAGACAAACCGCAGCAATGAACCGAGCTTCAACACACCGGCTATGATCTGCAGAAGCCCGGTCAGTATGGTTGCGGCCAAAAGATACTCGAGCCCGTGTTCCTTCACCAGCGTCACCATTACAAGCGCCATGGCACCCGTGGCAGCGGAGATCATGCCGGGGCGGCCGCCGACAATCGCGATCACGACGGCGATGCAGAAAGAGGCGTAGAGACCAACTTTAGGGTCCACGCCAGCGATGATGGAAAATGCGATTGCTTCCGGAATAAGAGCAAGCGCCACCACCATGCCTGCCAGCAGGTCGTTGCGAATGTTGCCGAACCATTCGGCTTTCAGTTGCGTTAGGAACATCGCTGTACCTTCAGTTTCGGATAACGGCAATCAGGTCTGTGCCCGGCTGCCTTTGGCCGGTTTGTCAGAAATTCAAAAAGCCCCCAAGCAGAGGGGGCTTTCAGATGCTGCCAGTAGGCATGCGACATGGCGCGCCAAAAAAACAGCAGCGCGCTTCTTACTCCGATAGGCCAGAATTACAAGCCCAAACTTTGTTTGAGCCCGTTCTGCAGGGCCCTAAAAGCCATAATGATGAGCTAGTTGAAAAGCCCTGATTGTGATAGCTGGCGGGCTATCATCAGCAGGTCATTGCTGCGCCCCCTGGTGTCGGCGGTACCGTAGAAAGCAACAATCAAGTCCCGGTCCGGGTCGACATACAGTCCCTGTCCCGAATAGCCGCCTTTGAACATGGAACCATCCTGCCAGATCATGTCCCATTGCCATGCGGCATGGGTTGGCGCGTCTTCAGGGAACTGTTCGTTCAATCGGAACAGCTGCTCCGGGCTGAAACGAATGCCGTTCCTGCTGCGCAGATCAGTAAGGTGGTCTGCGCCCACAGCATCCATGCCGCCGCGTGTGTATAGTTGGCCAAAGCGTGCAATATCACGCAGGCGCGCCGACAAGCCAGCATGAGCGGCGGCCCGTCCCTCAGGGCTGATCATCATCATGCCGTCTGCTTCCGCCCCGGTTTTGTCCCACAATAGGGACTTTATGGCGCTGGCAAGGGGCTGCCCGCTTACGTTTTCAACCACCAGCCCGGATACAAATGTGTCTGCGGACACATATTCATATTTGGTTGCCGCCGCCCGGTGGCGACGCATGCCTTTCAGCAGGTCGATGGTATCCACCGGCTCGTTGTGCCGTGCGGTCAGTCCAAGTGATTCTTCGTATCGATAAATACAGCCGTCAGTGTTTTGGTAGCCTTCAGCATCCAGGCATGCGATGCCGGACGCCATGTTGACGATGTTGCGCACGCTGATGCCTTCCCAGGCTGTTCGTCTAAGGTCCGGGACATATGTTTCGACCGGTTGGTCAACATCGACCTTGCCCTGATGCTCCAGGGCCGCGAGTGCTGCGCCCACGACTACCTTGGTAACGGACCAGCCCAGGTGGCGCTCATATGGCTTCATGCGCGGGTAGGCTTCATAGACGACTTGCCCGCCTGCCAGTACAATCATGCCATCGACCAGCGGGCTTTCGACCACATAGTCATTGAGTGTTGTTGTCTCGCCCTCGGCGTCCACCTCAAGTGCGGCAACATCATCACGCGGCGTCGTGGTGAGCGGTCGTATAGCGTTGGTGCGCAAAATGGTGTCGTGCGGAAAAAAGGCGGGGAAGTTTTTCCAGACATAGTGGCTGATCGCTCCTCCGTCATCGAAATTGTCTGATGTATATTTTTTGTAGACTGCGCGCTGATTTTCCAATTCGGTATCGCGCTTGTCCTGGCTGATGGCGGACGCGCCGGGCAGGAACATCAGGCCTACAAGGGTGATTTTCAATTTCTGGGAAAGCATGTAACACTTCACTGACGGTTAAAGGGAACAGCGAGCATATAGCCCGCAGGCACACAGGTCTATATCGGCGGGGTCACAGTTAGGGGATATGGTATGAAAGTCTTGGCGAAATTTACATATGTGATGACGATGGTCACCATGATGGTCACCATGATGGGCGCGATGGGCTTAAAGGCCACACATGCGGATCTGATCGCTGACATGAACGCCTTGGCGGGTGAAAAAACGACGGGGTTCATTGAGGTTGCGCCTGTTGATGACGAGGGCGCAAGAATTCCGGTAACGATTGTTCGCGGGCGAACAGAAGGGCCGACACTGGCGCTGATCGGCGGCACGCATGGCTATGAGTATGCACCCATTATCGCGTTGCAGCAGGTTGCAGAGCAGCTTGATCCGGCCACCTTCAAGGGCACGCTGATTATTGTGCATGTGGCGAACATGCCTTCTTTTCTTGGCCGGACAATCTACTACAGCCCGGCTGACGGCAAGAACCTCAATCGCGCCTATCCAGGTGATGCGGGTGGCACGCTCAGCGAACGCATCGCTCATCAGATCACGACAAAGGTGATCGAAGGCGCAGATTATGTTGTGGACATGCACAGCGGTGACGGCAACGAGGCGCTGCGGCCCTACATCTATATGCCCCGTACCGGAAACGCGGATCTGGATGCGAAAATCAAGGGCATGGCACTTGCGTTCGGCATCGACCATATCGTGATTGACGAGCGGGCTGTAAGCGCGCCTGACCAGACGGTTTTCACCGATATGACCGCTCTGTCACGCGGTATTCCCGCCATGACAACGGAGGCCGGTCAGCTTGGTTCAAGCGACCCGCACTGGGTTGATATCAACGTAAACGGGGCCTTTAACCTGATGCGGCACCTCGAGATGTTGGTTGGGGATGCGGCTCCTGCGGACCCTGTTGTCTGGTTGAAGGACTATCAGGTGGTCACAAGCCCCGAGGCCGGCGTGTTCAGGCCCGCTGTGAAGGATGGTTATGCTATCGCGGAGGGTGGTGTGCTTGGCCAGTTGGTGGATTTTTTCGGTGCGCCGATCGCCACAATCAGGTCGCCTTTTGCAGGTGTGGTAAACTATGTTGTCGCTACGCCGCCTGTGCGTGCGGGCGAACCGCTTGCCATGGTCAGCAAACTTGCTGAGGAGTAAGGGCTGATCAAAAGCCGAATTCGATGATTCGGTGGTAACAGACAAATCCGGCGCGGGAGATCGCTTTCTGGGCCGCCGGATTGTCAGCTTCAGTCGAGCAAATCGCAAGGTCACCCCGGCGGTGGGACGTTTTTACCAGTGATCGCAGCACATTGGTGGCCAGCCCTTTTCCCCGGTGGTTTTTACCAATCACCATGCCCACGTCCGAGACTGCAGGATGGTTTTCGTTGCGGCGGCATTCGCCGGTTGCGATCAGCGATCCCTTGAGCAGCACGCCGTATAGCTCCTGCCTGCTGATCAATCCTGAAAAATAGGAGGAGAGCCACGCCGGGCTGGCACCTAATGTTTCATGGGCAAAGGCAACGGCGTCATCGAGGTGTGATTGGGAAAGTTGCTGAAAGTCTGCGCCGTCCGGGAAAACGGGGTTTTTCACCTCAGCTGTTTTCGGAAACTGATACATTAGCGCATGGACCTTTAGTGACGTCTGGTGGTCCAGGGCAAGGGCGATGGCAAGCGGGTCGATGGTCGCGGCAAACGCTCCGGAAATAGGCAAATCTTCTAAAGCCTGCCCGAACGCGGTACGGGCGTCATAATTCGGTTCAACATAGAACTGCAAAAGTTTCTGGTCAGAGTTGACACAGCAGAAGCCTTTGGCTTCATCATTGTCGACAAGCAAAAAATGGTCTGCCTGGCTGGCGAAGGTGCTCCACATGCCGTCAGAAGGAGCAGTCAGTGCAGCGTAATAGTCACGTTTCAGGTTTGCCAATGTGTCAACTGACACTCTGGTGAAGGTGATCTTCCTCATTTGCCGATGTCCTTATAGTTTTCATAGAGCCCGATCAGCATGTCATCGAGCGGATAGTCCTCAAAAACCCTGAGGTAGTGGAGCGCGATGCCGTCCAGTTCACTGACAAACCGCCGCGCCGTCATCTCGGGATCAGCCACGCCTGCCGTATGGAAAAGGTCTTTGCTTGCCGCCAGCAAGCCTTCGGATCGCTTGCGCAGTAAAGGGCGCAGGAGGTCCTGGAGCGCAGGATCGAAAAGCAAGCTAAGTTGGAATGACAAGCCTTCATGATTCTGTTTCAGCATGCGGCCAAAGCGAGCCAGAAGATCTCGAAGCATTATCTGGTATCCGGTCGCAGAACCTGCATGCACGCCGGCAACTGAAACCATCGCTTCACTTGCCCGTTCCACCAGAGCAATCAACAAGTCTTCTTTGCGGTCGAAGTAGTTGTATGTAAGGCCTTTGGAAACTCCGGCTTTGGCGGCAATCTGGTCAACGGACGTTCGATGAAAGCCCCTTGTTGCAAACAGGTCCAGTGCTGCGTCGAGTATTTTGTCTTTGCCGGCTTGTGGTCGCATTGCCTGGATAGCCCCTATATTGACTGACCAGTCAGTCAATATAGGGGCTATTGTCAAAAAGCAAGAAGTTTGGTGGGCCAAACACGTCGTATCGGCTCCTGACAGGGCAGGCTGTTGCTTGGCCTGTGCGTTGCAGTCCGGCGACCGGTTTTTGATCTTCAACTATTGACACATATAAGTGTCGGCATTACATTAATGATAAGCGGATAGACCGCTTGCCATATCTAGCCAGCAAGGAGTTTGCGGCAATGACCAGTTTAACTCTTGGCCAATCGGCCAAGGTCCGATCCGAATATGACTTTGATTTTCTCGTGTTCATCGGGCGTTTCCAGCCATTTCATAAAGGCCATAAGGCCGTCATCGATGCCGCCCTGGAGCGTGCCAGGCATGTCGTCGTCTTGATCGGATCCGCAAAAGAAGCGCGTTCCATAAGAAATCCCTTCAGCTGGGAAGAGCGCTCGGACATGATTCGCGGCGCCTTTTCGGCAGATGAACAGGCACGAATCCATTGTACGCCTCTTCTGGACCTGCCGTATGCGGAACAAAGCTGGATTCGCAACGTGCAAATGAGCGTGCAGGGAATTGCCTGCCAGTATCAGGTTACGGGCGACAAGCGCATTGGCCTGATCGGGCACGCCAAGGACCACACCAGCTACTACCTGAAAATGTTCCCTCAGTGGGGCAACGTCAATGTTCCCCAGCAAGCTGCGCTTGATGCAACGACAATCCGGGAGGCGTACCTGCGATTGGGAGACGGCATCGAGGCAGGCGCATTGAGCGCACTCGGTGCAACGGAAAGCACGGCCGGTTTTCTGTTGGATTTTTTTGGTTCCCCCGCATATCGGCAATTGCAGCACGAGCAGGGAGTAACGGATGATTATCGGCGGTCGTGGCAAAACACGCCCTATATTCCGACGTTCGTCACCGTGGATGCAGTGGTGGTGCAGTCAGGCCATATATTGCTTGTTAAACGCAGAAGCTCACCGGGCAAAGGGCTTTGGGCACTTCCAGGTGGCTTTGTTAACCCCCACGAAAAACTGATTGATGCAGCCGTTCGTGAACTGCGCGAGGAAACCAAGATTTCGGTGCCAAAACCTGTGCTTTACGGATCGATTAAGGGCAAAGAGGTTTTTGATGATCCCTATCGCTCATCGCGCGGGCGCACAATCACCACTTCCTTTCTCATCGAGTTGGTGGGAGACGCTGGCGGGCTGCCCCGCATCAAGGGTGCGGACGATGCCGAAAAGGCACGCTGGGTTCCGATTGCAGATCTGGAAAGCGATCGCCTGTTTGAAGATCACTTCCATATTATTCAAACCATGTTGCGTGACACGTTTGCATAGACATAACAGCGGAAAGACCGCTGCAAATAGACAAGGTCACGGAGGATCTCATGACCAACATCATTCTCGATACAGACAGCTACAAACACAGCCATTATCTCCAGTATCCAAAAGGTACTACCATCGTTAACAGCTATATTGAAAGCCGTGGTGGTGTGCACGAAAGGACGCTGTTCTTTGGGCTCCAGGCCTGGATGCTGAAAACACTGAACACGCCTGTTACGCTTGAAGACGTTGATAACGCCGCATGGATCTGCAACCAACATGGTGTTCCGTTCAACCGAGCTGGTTGGGAACATGTTGTGCACGAGCATGGCGGCTTGCTGCCGCTTCTGATTGAGGCGGTGCCAGAAGGGTCCCTTGTTGGTACATCGAATGTTCTGGTTCAGGTAAGAAATACGGACCCGGCAGCGTTCTGGCTGACGAGCTTTATTGAAACCTCGCTGTTGCGGGCGATTTGGTATCCAACCACCGTTGCAACCAACAGTTATTATGCCAAACAGGTGATGCTCGATTATCTGCAGCGGACATCGGACAATGACCCGGAACCGATTGCCCAGTTCATGTTGCATGACTTTGGTGCGCGGGGGGTGTCATCAGAAGAGAGTGCCGCTTTGGGCGGGCTGGCGCACCTAGTGAATTTCCGGGGTACGGATACCATCAGTGCGCTTCTGGCCGCCAAACAATATTACCGTGAACCCATGGCTGCTTATTCGGTGCCCGCCGCAGAGCACAGCACCATGACCAGCTGGACACAGGAAGGCGAGGGAGCGGCCTACGCCAACATGCTCAGCCAGTTCAAGGGGTCAAACATCATATCCATCGTTGCCGACAGCTACGACATTTATGGTGCCATCGAGCATCATTTTGGGGGTGACCTTAAGGACCAGGTGCTGGAGAACGCCGAGGCCGGTTCCAGATTGGTAGTGCGTCCCGACAGTGGTGATCCGGTTGAAACACCCATTCGGGTCATCAGGCTTTTGATGCAAAAATTTGGCGCTGAGGTGAATAGCAAGGGCTATCGGGTTTTGCCTGACTATGTCCGGGTATTGCAGGGTGATGGCATAACGCCCGCCCTCATTGGTACTGCTCTAGGACGTATGGAAGAGGAAGGACTATCAGCAGAAAATATTGTTTTCGGCATGGGCTCGGGGCTCTTGCAGCAGGTCAACCGGGACAGCCAGCAGTTCGCCATGAAGTGCTCCGCGATTAAAGTAAACGGCGAATGGCGCGATGTTTTCAAGGAACCCAAAACAGACCTGGCCAAACAGTCCAAGCGCGGTGTGCTTGCATTGCAGCGCACATCGGACGGGTACCAGACTGTGCGGAAAGATTCGGCGGTGGGTACAGATGAATTACAGCCGGTATACCGGGATGGGCAGATACTGGTCACGGAAAACCTTGAGGCAGTACGCCACCGGGCCGATGGGTTGAGGGCTGCGGGTGTAACGGTAGCAGCCTAGTTTTTTGACGTAAGTGAGTTGAACAGAATTGTGCCTATCTCTGCGATCGCTGCGTTGCGGCGATCAAAGCTTGCATCAGTTTCAGTGATATAAATTGCGATCAGGACAGGCGCGCGTTCAGGGGGTAATACGATGGCAGTGATCGCGCGGGCGCCGTTTTCTCCGGCTCCTGTCCGATCAGCGATTTGCCAGCCTGGGGGCAGGGTGCTTCGAAGCAGGTGGTCAGCAACCTGGGTGCCTTTCATCCAGTCAATCAATTGCTGCCGCGAAGCAGGTGCCAACGTGTTTCCCAATAGGATGGTGCGGAGTGTCGCGATCATCGCAAGCGGGCTCGTGGTGTCACGCTTATCGCCGGGTATCGCAGTGTTCAGCTCGACTTCCCAGCGGTCAAGCCGTGTGGTCTTGTCACCCAGGGCGCGCAAGAACCCAGTGAGAGCGGACGGGCCTCCGGTCGCTCGCAGTATCAGGTTGGCGGCTGTGTTGTCGCTGGTTGTCATGGTGGCATGGCACAAGTCGCCGAGGCTCATGCCGGGCCCGCCAACCAGTTTCTCGGTAACGGGCGCATAGGGCACCAAGTCGGAACGCTGGATGGGAACAAGTGAGTCCAGTGACACCTGCCCCTGTTCGGAGAGATGGAGAAGGTGTGCACAGGCAAGGGTTTTGAAAGTGCTGAGTACAGGGAAGCGTCCCTCACCCCTGTAGATATCGCTGCTACCGGTTTGGGTGTCGAACATCACAACACCGACCCGCGCGTTCAGGCGTTCTTCTATTTCGCGGACACCGTCCTGGAAACTGTTGTTGGCGGAAGCGGGCGAGGATGCCACCCAAATGAGCAGAGTCAGCAATGTACTTAGCTTGAATGTCATGGAAATTGCGTCCCGGGAATTTGAGGGAGTTCGGGGAAAAACCCAATGACATTTTCTGCAGCGATTGCGGCGATTGTTGGGCTATGACCGTCGCCCGCCAGGTTCGGAAGCGCAGGGCTCATGCTGTGCTGTCAGTCATCAGACTATGGGAACCCCCTTGTCCGGCTTGATCTCGCCAATCACGATCGTGCTTTCGATATCCTTCACGAACTCAAGGCCCCCCAACACCTGAACAAGGTCGTAATAGTCCTCTATATCTTTGGCGACCACATGCAGCATCAGGTCCCAGGGGCCGGCGAGGGCGTAACAGGATACAACCCGCGGGATGGCGGCAAGTGTTTCTTCAAACCGCACAGCATCTGCCTTTCTGTGTTTTTCGGAGTTGATATGGACAAAGGCCGTGATATCCCAGCCCATCTTTTTCAGGTCCAGTTGAGCCCCGTAACCGCGGATCACCCCTTCTGTCTCAAGTCGCTTGACACGGCGCAAGCACGGCGACTGGGATAGCGCGACTTTGTCAGCAAGGTCGGCGTTGGTGATACGTCCATTCGTGCGCAGCACTTTCAGAAGCCGTTTGTCAGTTTGATCTACAATCGAGCGAGGCATAAATCACCCTAATAATTTTAAAAACAGGAGAAAGATTGTCTTAAATTAGATTATTGAGCAAGAAAAAGCAAACACTTGCCTTCAGTGCTTTGTAATAATGCCGCGCCATGAAGCAACAAAATATACGCGAAAGATGGTCTTCCCGGACGGGCTTTATTTTGGTCGCCGCAGGCGCTGCTGCGGGTCTCGGAAACATCTGGAAATTCCCTTACATCGTTGGCGAAAATGGCGGCGGTGCTTTTGTTCTGGTCTACCTTGCCTGCATTCTGGTGGTTGGTTTGCCCATTTTTATGGCCGAGCTGGCGCTCGGCCGGTTGGGCGCACGCAACGTGGTTGATAGTTTTGCCAGTATTGCAGCTGAATCCGGCCATTCGTCTCGTTGGACCATGATTGGCTGGATCGGTTTGTTGGCTGTGTTGATCATCTTGTCTTTCTACGGTGTCGTGGGCGGCTGGGCGTTCGCCTATCTTGCCACCGCCCTTCAAAGTCTTGGTTCAATAAGCGAGGAGACGACCGCGCCGGTCGAATTTGCAAAGGCCTTTAATGAACTTGCAGGCGATCCGGTGCGGTCAGTTGTCTGGCAGACGGCCTTTATGGCGCTAACGGCCGCCATAGTGGGTAGCGGGGTGCGGGCGGGCATCGAGCGACTTTCGCGTTTTCTTGTGCCAGCTCTTTTCCTGTTGCTTGGTGTCATGGTGATATGTGCCGCTGTCACGACCGGCAAGTTTGAGGCAGGCTTCGATTTTTTGTTTGCGCCCGATTTTGCGCAGTTGGATGCTGAGGCCTTGCTTGTTGCTCTGGGGCACGCCTTTTTCACCCTGGGCGTGGGCGTAGGCGCTATGCTGACATTCGGGTCATACCTGCCGAACGGTATTGGGCTGGTGCGGGCCAGCATCTTCGTGGTTGGTTTGGACACGGCTATGGCGCTTCTGGCAGGCATGGCGATCTTTCCTATTGTCTTCGCCAGCGGTCTTGAAGCCGATGCCGGGCCTGGGCTTGTTTTCATTACAATGCCCATTGCATTTTCCGGCTTGCCGGGGGGAGATATTCTCGCAGTGGTGTTTTTTGCGGTGTTGTCCTTCGCGGCTTTGACGTCATCGCCGTCCCTTTTGGAACCAATCGTTGCTTTTGTCCGGGAAAAAGCCAGGGTTAACCGTCGCTCGGCTGCGATCCTGGCGGCAGCTTTGGTCTGGGGCCTGGGTTTGGTTCAGGCGTTATCCTTCAGCATCTGGTCGGATGTTGCCGTCTTTGGCAAAAACCTGTTTGAGCTGTCGACTTTCACGGCCATCAGCCTGTTGTTGCCAACCGGTGGAATATTGGTTGCGCTGTTTGCGGGTTGGCTTGTTCCTGCACGCCGGATGAAGGACGCCAGCGGCACACAGAATTTGAGACTGTACTGGTTGTGGCGAATTTGCCTGCGGTATGTGGCACCTGCCGGTGTTGCCATTGTCATGCTCGGAGGGCTCTTCGTATGAGCAGCAAACTAAATATTGGGCTGGCACATATGTCCGATGTCGCTGCCATTTATGAGCTGGTTGGCCGTGCGTTTGAAGGCACCATCCGGGCCTACTATTCTGAAAGGCAGCTCGTGAATGCAAAAGAGAGATTCTGCAAAATTGACAATGAGCTGATCGAAGCTGGCACCTTCTACGTGGCCAGGGACAATAGCGCAATTATCGGCTGTGGCGGCTGGAGCCGCCGACGGGAACTCGTTGCACATGCCGTAGCACCAAGCCTAAAGGCGAGCGTTGCCCTTGCGAACCCGGGTGCGGCCACCCTCAGGAGTTTTTTTGTTGATCCAGACCACGTCAGGCGCGGGATAGCGGCACAGATATTTCGACAATGCAGGCAGGCGGTCTGTGCAGAGGGGTACCAGCGTCTGGAGTTGCTGGCGGCGGCTTCATCAGTTGAGGCCTTTGTGAAACTCGGGTTTGGTGAGATATCGCCGGTTGACCTTAAGGTTGGCGACGATACCGCACTTTCGAGCTTTCGCATGGGGATGAATTTGTAAACGGCATATCTAGTGCTTTGAGTGCTTCTTGATCAGCACCTCAGAGTTCAGTGTGCGATGCACAGGGCATTTGTCGGCAATGTCTATGATCTTTTGCCGGGTCTCTGCATCCATGTCGCCGGTCACCTCAATATCCACATCAATCCTGTCAACTTTGCCGGTTTCGGTTTCACAAGTGGCGCAGTCGTGTGCGTGGATCTTGCTGTGCCGGAGAGTGACTTTCGCGGTGTCCAGCGGAAAGCCCTTGTGTGCTGCATACATGCGCATGGTCATGCTTTTGCAAGCGCCAAGGGCGGCGAGCAACAAGTCATAGGGCGTTGGTCCCCTGTCGTTGCCTCCAACACTCGCTGGCTCATCCGCAAGAAAACTGTGGCGCCCCCCTATCGAGACAAGATTGGTGAACTTGCCGGTCCCGGTTTCCGTCACTGTAACCGCGTCCGCTGGTGTATCCTGGTTTTCAAGGCCCGGGGCGTTGACATACCGCATTGCCCACGTGGCAATAACATTGGCCACGTATGCGGCATCTTCCTTTCTCGTTAGCAGATGATCGGCGCCGTCCAGGGAAACAAAGCTCTTTGGGTGTTTGGCGGCGCCAAAAATCTGGCTCGCGTTCTCTATGCCGACTGATGCGTCGGTCGGGGAATGAAACACCAAAAGTGCTTTCCTGAGACCGCCAACGGCCTGTTCAAGTTTTTGGGCTCCTACATCTTCCAGAAACTGTTTCTTGACCCGAAACGGCCGGCCGGCCAGCGACACCTCAGCTTCACCTTCGGTTTCAATTTCCGTGATTTTGTCTTCGAACTGATGCGCCACATGCGCCGGGTCGGCGGGCGCGGCGATAGTGCATACAGCGCGTACTTCGGGCACATCTCCTGCAGCTGCCAGCACGGCAGCGCCGCCAAGCGAATGCCCGATCAGGATTTGTGGTGCTTCATATTCCCGGCGCAGGAAGTCAACTGCGGCGAGCAGGTCCTGAACATTTGACGAAAAATTGGTGTTGGCGAAATCGCCTTCGCTGGCACCGAGCCCGGTGAAATCAAAACGCAGTACCGCTATGCCGTGATCGGTCAATGCCCGTGCAACGCGTGAAGCGGCAACAACGTCCTTGCTGCAACTGAAGCAATGCGCCCACAAGGCAAAGGCATGCGGCTTGCCATTGGGCATCTCCAACCTCCCGGCAAGCATGTCGCCGCTGGCGCCAGGGAACGTGGCTTTCTCAGTCTGGGCTGGCATAAATATTCCTCCTGCATGCTGTGCATCTGAGCAGCAAATTCAATTTCCGGGAGGATAGCAGGCCTTCCCCGCCCGCCAAATCACAATGCCTTCATAAGGTTAAAAGCTCAGTAGGGGACAACATCAAAGGCTATTGTTGTGCGTCGTTTTCCTGCGGCGATGGGTACTGTGCCGTGGAACATGTAGGAAGGAAACAAAACCAGCCGTCCCGGTTTTGGTTCAATATAACGATGCGGGCCCGTGTTCTCCGGGTCAAAAGGCACGTCGCCAAACTTGAGCCACCCTTCATGCGTTTCAGCGTCGAGTTCGTCTGGCACCTCGACATAATATACGGAACTGATCCAGCCTGCCGTGTGCACGTGGTCGTTGTGGAACCCACCATCGGACAATTGCACGCTCCAGGCACCAGAGAAGTCAAAGCCGTCGGTGATGCGATCCCGGAATTCACCGGGCCCGGTTTGTTTGAGGTGATTGACGTAATTATGGATGCAGGTTTTCAGGCTTTCTTCCAGGGATTTGATTGTGGTGTTGTCGGTTTGAAAAAGGTTGCCGTGCGTTTGAGTGCCGCGCACCAGCGTTTGGTCAATTGGCGCAATGTCGGATCGATGCATGGGCTGCAAGGCTTCAAGGAGTGTCTGGTTAAAGGTCTCGAGCGAGGCATGACCTTCAGGCAACGGCAGGTCAAATACCTGCACCAGACCTTCATAGTCATTCACCCTTGTTGCTTCAGCTGTATTGATGTGGCTGTTGCAAACCGCAAGCAGGCCGAGACATTCCTGGTCGAATTGATCTTCCGCATTTCTGCCGTTTAACACGTCTGCTGCCCGGGTGTATTGCGCATTGCTGATGAGCGCCTGGCTGAAGCGCTTGATAACACCGATGTTGCGTGCATCAAGCTGCCAGGCCTGCTCATAAAGCGACATTACATCGAAAGATGCATCAAGCTGTTCCTTGACTGTCGCCAGCTCCGCGAGTGTTCTGGCATTTGGACCAAACGTTGTCAGGCAGTTTTCGAGCTCATTTGCCGCCAATTCAAGCTTGCCAGCCATAATGCGGTAATGGGCTTGCCGAAGCTTCAGCTCCAGCAAATCCGGCACTGCATTGGATGCCACATCAAAACTCTGCAGGAAACGGTCGCGTTGGCCATGTTCCCATAGCGTTTTGTTCAGCGTGTCATGAGCGTCCATGTACCACGGTTTTTGTGCCAATGCCTTGTCGTAATATTGGATCGCCAAATCGATCTGGCCATCATCATAGTGAGTATTGCCGGCCAGAAAAAAGGCTTCTGCGTCCGTGCAGCCTGCTGCAAAGCAGCGCTGAAAAACGGCGAGCGCATCCTTGGTCCGGCCCATAAGGCGCAATACTTCTGCAAGGTAGGCAAATACAATTGGAGCCGCCTGTTGCTGCAACGCGGCCTGCAGGATGGAGCCGGCATTTTGAAGCGATCCCACCGACATCATGGCAAGCCCCACAACCGTGTGCAGGCGCGGGTTCTGCCCTAATCGATTGGTTGCATCGCCGGCAATCCGAATTGCCGCGTCTTCCCGCCCGGCATAGACCTCCGCGAGCGCATGCAGATATGCCGCGTCTACACTGTCCGGGTTTTCCCTGAACAAGGTGTGCGCAACTCCAACCGCGACGTCAGTGGCCCTGATCGCCAACAAGGTCGTCACGAAGGCAACCTGCTCTTCGCCCATCGGGCGGTATGAGAGAGTCTGGAAAGTTTCCAGAGCTGTTTGGTGGTTGCCGCGCGCAGCCAGGCGCAACAGTTTTTGGCCTTCTTCGCCAAAACTGAATCCAAAATATTCTGTCACAACCAACCCCGGTATAGCCCAAACCCACACCCGCACATTGGCTGATGAACTTAGGTTTGTAAACTTTTGTGATAAGGTCGGCTATGAAGGGGAGCCGCAACTGACACCAGTGCGATCTGGTCAGGGCCTATTTTGCGATTAAATCCAGGTCAGGACTCTCTCTGTCTTGAAAGAGATAGTTGTCGAACCAGCGCACATTTTGCTCCAGCGCGGCTAGCCGTTCCTTTGGTCGGGAAATGACATGGCCGGTGTTTTCAAATATCACCAGTTCTGTTTCCACGCCTGCGTCCTTGAGGCCCCGATACAGTTGTAAGCCGTTGGCAAACGGGACACGGCCATCTCCCCGACCATGCTGGATCAGGGTGGGTGTGACCGCATTTTTAACGTGAGCCATCGCACCGGCCCGCGCATAGATCGCGGGGTCGTCCCAGGGTGTGGCCTCAAGGTAGGCCAACGGGCTGGCGGGCTGGTCGCTCAGGGCGTAATAGGTGGCATAGTCACTGATCCCGGCACCAACAGACAGGGCTTTGAAGCGATTTGTCCGAACAGCAAGAGCCGCTGTCACAGAACCGCCGGCGCTCCAGCCCATGGCGCCGAGTTTGTCCGGATCGGCTATGCCCATCTCTACGAGGTGATCGAGCCCTGATTCTACGTCGATGGTGTAGCCTTCACCCATCCGCCGCACATTGGCTGCCATCAATTCATCGGTATAGCTGCCGGAGCCCCGGTAGTTCGGTTCAAAGATGGCGGCACCTTTCCGCAGCCAATATTCGGTGGGATAAACTTCGTCTGCTACCCTCTTGGGGCGGGACGTTGATGCCGGGCCACCGTGCGAAATAGTCAGCACGGGAAAAGGGCCGTCCGGCCTGTGTTCGGGCGCGGGAAGTGTTAGCACTCCTTCAAGCTCGAGACCGTCCGGCGTCGTCCATTGCACGAGTCGCACTTCCGTATCCGGCCAGTCACCTATGGCAGACCCAAAACTAGTCAGTTTTCGTTCCGAACCGTTCGCGTCCCTGACATAAAGCTCGACCGGGTTTTCACCATCGACCGCTGTGAAAGCAATGGTTTTACCGTCGCTGGCAATAGACACCCCCCTGATGCGGCCGCGCCCCGCCGTCAGGTTGCTGACTTCGCCTGTGTTTGTGTCAAGCCGGTATACGTTGCTTTCGACACCCAGGTGCGAGAGGAAAAGCAGGTTTTCCCCATACCAGTCGTACACCGATGCTTCGTTTGGTACGCCTTCGGTCACGCGCTCGATCGGCCCGCCGTCAATGGAGGTCAGCGCAATCCAGTATTGGCGCGTGTAATAGTAAGGGGGTTCGCCCATGTGAAAAGCGACCTGTTTGCCATCAGGGGATACCCGGGGGCCCAGATCAATGCCGGGGCGCCGGACAATCGGGCGGATGACACCGGTCTCGACGTGCACGGCTGAGATGTCCTGGGTACCGAGATCAAAAGGGGACCCGCTCTTCGCATGGTCAAAAAGCACCTCTTGCCCATCCGGTGTGAAGGTAAAACTTCCGCCAAAAAAACTACCCACCGTGAAATCACTGCCGCCGGTGAGGCGTTTGAGTGTCAGGTTGCGGGCACAGTCGTTTTCCCGCCGGCAGGCAACCGGTTCTTTTGCAGCGCTCGCTTTCTCAAGGTCCAGCAACCACAAATGATCGCGGTCAGAATAGTCGCCCGCAAAAGAAAAAGTCCCATACCGCTCTTCCGCGGCCTCTGACGCTTGTGTTGGGCGATCGGACAATTTGAGCGCAAACCGTGTGCTGTCAGGCGACCAGACATACTCGGAAACGCCACCTTCGAGGTCAGTCACTTGTCGTTTGTCAGAGCCATCGCCGTTTACGGTGAAAAGCTGGGCGCCATTGTTGGTCGAGGCTCTAAAGGCGATCAGCTTGCCATCCGGGGACCAGGAGGCATCCGCCGATGAGCCATCGGGATTATCGGTCAGCTGAATGACCTTGCCATTGTGACTTAGGTAAATTTCACGGTCATACCTGTTGTTTTCCCAATCCGCCTTTCGGATGGTAAAGGCAACGGCACCACCATCTGGGGCGATTGACGGCCCCTGCGGCACTTCCAGCGAGACAAGGCATTGTAACACGCCGTCTGCGCAGCGGTTTGTGAACTCAAATATTGGCGTGGCCGTTTCTGTGTCCGCTGATGGCGTGCAGGCCGACAAGGCCGCAAGCGCAAGACATCCTGTCAAGCGGGAGAAATTTTTCATGGGGATCCTGTTCAATTAATCTGTCGTGTACTCGGTCGTTCCGGTTTCTGGCAATTTAGTGAAATAGTCTGCCCAATTTGCAACTAACGGGAGAATGTCCGCGCCAATTTTTTGCCAACGCGCAAAATATCTACGTCCCTTTCTTGTTGTGACAACGATATCTAATGGAAAAATTCTGCCGCTTCCCGCTCAATATCGTTACAATGACAACGAATTTCTTCATTTTAAGGGTAAATTATGGCGAATTTAGGCGTGCTGGATCCGTTTGATCGACAGATTCTCAATTTGGTGCAGTACAATAATCAGTTGACCCACAGTGCTATTGGCGAGCGCATTGGCCTGTCGTCTTCGGCGGTGCGCCGCCGTCTCAGGCAGTTACGCGACAATGGTGTCATCGAACGTGACGTGGCCCTGCTCAACAGCTCAGGGATCGGCGTGCGTCTGGTGGTCACAATCTCTTTCCAGAATGAAGGTATCGACATTTTTGAGGCCTTTGACCGGCAGATGCTTGAGTTGCCTGAAGTCCTCCAGAGTTATCACATCTCAGGATCGGTGGACTATATCGTGATTGTTCAGGGACCGAGTGTTGAATGGTACGAAGAGTGGGGCAAACAGGTCTTCATGAGCAACCCGAACATTCGCCGGTATGACACCCATGTGGTCTGGTCCTGCAAAAAGTTTGAAACCGCAGTTGCCCTCTAGGAATTTAATCTCCGCCTCTTTCTGCCCGTGGATACTACCCGGAGCAAGGCACGGTTTTTGGTGACCGTAGAGCTGGTGAAGCGCTTGCCGACAACGGGGCAAGCGCTTTTGAAGCTGGCCCTCCGGGGGCCAGATAGCATCTAGGCCAACGCGGTTTTCTGATTCAGAAGTTGCTTGAAAATCAGGAAATGACTGACAAGCAAAAGTGGCACCCACATGGTGGGGATGTACCAGTTAGCGCCGAGGTATGGCACCATATCCGGGTTGCTCAGGGCTTTCAGCAGATCCGCTGTACCAAAAATATTGGTGATCCAGACAAGGGCAAGCGCAAGCCTGTGTTTGGCTCTCAACAGGACAAGTGACAACAACGCAAGAATTGCTGTTGCGAAGTCGCCGTATGCCGTGGGCATTGAAAACGCGGGCTCAAGTGGGCCCGCAGCGAGGCCGGGAACAAGAAACGACAGGCCGATATGACGCGATGTATGGGGTATCATCAACCAGAACAACGCCTGTTCATTTGAAAGCGATCTGAGTTTTGGCACCACAAGCCATTTGGCGAGAAGGCCATAAACGAGCAGGCTGAATAAAAGTTGTGTCGCGAATATTTCGAGAGGTTGCATGGGAAATCCTTTTCAACTGCAAGATTAATACCTGTATATACAGATAATGAGGTAAATTTTTTTCAGATGGGCGGGTTGGTTTTTTCAATGGCCATCAAGCCTTCCATCATCTCTGGCCAGCTTCTGTTTTCGAGGGAAGCCAGGAGTGACTTCTGGGCGGATTCCCAAAGGGGAAGTGCTGCCTGTACCCGGGCCGATCCGTCTTGTGACAGGGTCACCCAGCGTTCCCGGGCGTCGTCTGATCTGGTGTCTTCAACGAGACCTCGGCGCGCAAGAACATCCAGGTTTCGCGTAAGCGTCGTTGCGTTTGTGCCCAGCATTTTTGCCAGATCGCCGATCGTTGTGGGTCCTTCAGCGCTTAGTACACTCATCATCGTGAACTGCGTGTTGCGCAGTCCGGCTGGTTTGAGGGCCTGATCAAAGTGCCGGGCTGCCGTACGGGCAGCGCGCCGGAGCCGGTAGCTCATGCAATGACCGGGGTCGAGACTGCTTTTTTCCTTGTTGGGCATCAACAGGCCTTTCGTATAAACATGCATATACAGATAAAGGCTTGGAAACAACTTTCAAGTCGCTAGTGAAGTTTTTTTGGAAAGCGTTCCGGCTCCCGATGAAAAATATTCCAGACTGGCGTGCACTCGTCCACCCACCATTGTTTCCATATGTTGGTTCCTTTGTCCGGACAAGAATCTCAACCTGAAACCGGGTGTCCGGACAAATTGTTTCTGGGCCTGACCCATCTTCCGCGGCTTGGATGGTTTGACAAAATCCATAGCGAGGATCAACACAATGAAAAAACCAACTTATCGACAAATAATTTTGTGCGGCATTGTATTTGTCGCTGTATCCGGTCTTTTGGCCTGGCAAACGCGGGCAGCGCCGACCCTTGAGGAAATATGCGCAGATAAGGCCATTGAGTGCCTGACTAGTCCCGCGGGCGTGGTGATTGGTAAGCCCGGCAGCACAGCCATATACGCCGGTGGGGTAGACCGTGCTGCGGACCAGTTCTATCAGTTTTTTGGCGAACCTGCGCCACGCGCCGCTGTTGTACTTGGCGAAGTTGTGGATCGAAGCCTTCGGCGGCGCCTGCGTGAACTTTATCCGGTGGTGCTGCCATGGCTGACTATCCAAGACCGGGAGAATATGGTGGCGGAGGGCGTGCGCAGGCAGGTCAGGCGGCAGCAGCCGGATATTGGTGAAAAGGCTCTGGATGCCATCGTTGAACGATCGGTTGAAGCCAGTTTGGCGTCCAGCAATACTGGGTCGGAAGACTTGCACCAAGGTGTGTTTGCTCACGAACTGGGGCATCTGTTTTTCATCCGCACTTTTTGGCCGGGTGAAGATCTGGACGTGACGGAACCCAATCGAATGCAGTTGGACCGTTATGCTGGTCCGGGGCCGGACTGGCTTGATGAAATGGCCGCAGTTCTCATGGAGAATGAAGCATTGACCGCGGGGCGGGAAGAGGGGCTGACAGATGCCAACAATGCTGCCAATGATTTTGAGGCGCTCTGGCCGCTTGAAGAATATTTCGATATGCAGCATCCGGCTTTTGATCAGGCAAAGCGGGTCATACAGGCACGACAAAATACAGCACAGGGCCGCGCGCGCGGCGGCGTGGTGATGTTGTCCAGGGAAGACCTGGAAAACGGTGATGATGGCCGCAGCCCCGCCATGTTCTATTCCCAGTCTCGCGGGTTCGCTGACTTCATGATTGAGCGAACCGGGAACCAGCGTATATTTGCCACCATTGCCCGTGACATAGCAGCTGGCGGTACGATGTCTGGTTGGCTTGCAAGGGAAGGGGCTGCAATGGCTTTGCCAAGCAACATAAACCAACTTGAAAGCGAATTCTGGCGTTGGTTGGCTAACCGATATAAGGATCAGCCACTCTCATCCTCATCCAGCCATCCGCACACTTAATTGTTCAGGTTCGAGTTTTTGGTGCCCTCTGCATGGAGGGCATCAATCAAGCGTGTCAGCCGTGTCATATCTTCCGGGTTAATATGCTGTTCGATGCCGCTCTGCTCCAGAAACGCGGCCCGTTCTGCCTCGTTCATGCCGGGCGGAACCACCAGAAGTTTTTCGATGCCGGCTCTGTTTTCAGCAGAGGGATTGCCGCGCAGCTCAAATGTAATATTGGCAAGGTGGCTGATCTCCTTTGGTGTGATACGAGAGTCGGCATTTGTGTCGACCGTTGCCATCAGCCAACGAATGGTATCTTCCGTTGTGGCGTTGTTGCCTGCGCTGTCTGCCAGAGTAATGACGCCGTCGCCGTCCTTGTCGAAATATTGCACAACTCGGGTCCCGGTGGTGGCAGCCTGTGGGCCACTGTTGGTCCAAACAAAGGCCGCGGCCGCAACGACCGATAAGACGAGCAGCGCCATAGCAATCAGAATTTGAGATCGTTTCTGCATCGCTCTTTCAGGGCCCAGAAAATCACCGATGTAGCCCCGGATTGCGTGGCTTGCTGTTGTGCCAGCCTGTTTGCAGGCTTCCATGAAGGCAAGTTTTTCGGAGTAGGAAACCCGAACTTCAATGGTTTCGCTCTTCTTTTCCGGCCGGGCTGAATTCATTTTTTCGTTCATGAAATGCTTTTTAGCAGCGAAGGTACAGCCTGCCAAGGCAAGGTGGGGTCGGAAACGGCCTGAGGCACCTATACCTCAGGCCGCAATCGTTAGCGCAGGCGGGCGGCGATGCCGTTCAGGGTTTCTCCAAGCGATGACAGACGCGCGTTTGTTGCTGCATCTGAACTGCCGGAAAGGCCACTGGCCATCGACTGCAGATTTTCCGCGAGGCCCATATCGCCCGAGCCACCAGCCAGACTTGCTCTTGCCTGCTCAAGGGCAGCTCGCATGGCTGAGATATCTTCAGCATTCATTCCGCCGGTGCGCTCAAGCTGGTCCAGATAGGCCATGGCCACAACCGGCGCTGCTGGCCAGGTCACCCGGAACTGTTGCTGCGGGTTGAACACCTCGCCCTGGTTGGCAAGTGCTGCTGCCGCAATCTCGTTTGCGCTCAGGTGCTCGCTTGGTGTGAGAGCCATCACATCCAGGCCGCGCACAATCTCGGTGCCATAAATCTTGCCGCCATACCAATAGGTTGACCAGTAGCCACCCGTGACCAGGGCCTCTTCATGAATAGGTCCCCGGTCAAAAAAGGCTATTTCCTGTGGGTTGGTGGAGTCGGTAAAATCGATCACCGACAGGCCACCCTGATACCAGGCCTGCGCAAAGATATCGCGGCCGGGCACCGGCACCACAGAACCATTGTGAGCGACGCAGTTTTCTGTTTCGGACTGAGGGGCTGGCAGCTTGAAGCGGCCCTTATACTCAAGTTTGCCGTTTTCGATGTCATAAAACACGTCTGCGCCCCACGTTTTGGGGTCGTGTGCCATACAGCGCGGACGGCCGCCGCCGCCCCATTCGTCCGTGAACAGAACCTTGGTGCCGTCGTTGTTGAATGTGGCGGAATGCCAATAGGCAAAGCCGGGGTCGGTTACCGCGTCAATGCGTGTTGGTTTGAGAGGATCAGTAATATCGAAAATGATCCCGTTACCCGAACAGGCGCCAGCCGCGATGTTCGCTTCCGGGAATACGGTGATGTCATGACACTGGTCGGTTTCGCTGGTGTCCTGCGTGTTTTCACCGTGGTCGCCACCTTCCCAAAGGCCACCCAACCGACCGGTTTCCGGATCAGCAAACACGGCCGGGCTGTCAACAATGCGCGACGCTGCCGGATTGTCGACAGGGATTTCAATTACGTCGATACGGAAAAGGGCAGTGCGGTCATCGCCCGGCACCCGGCCGATGCAGCCCGCCAGCTCTTCTTCGCTGCGTACCCTTGAAGTGCCTGAATTATAGACAACAATTTTGCCATCCTTGTTCGACACCACGGAGTGGGTGTGGGAGCCGCGGCATGTCTGTACTTGCCCCACCTGTCTTGGCCGCTTCAGGTCGCTGATGTCGAAAATGCGCAGACCCCTGAACCGGTCCGGGCTCACGTCCTCGCTGATGCCCTGCAGCCCGCAGTCTACACGCCCACGCGTCTGCTCGACAGACATGATCAGCAGGTCACCTACGACGGAAATATCGCCCTGGCCGCCGGGACAAACAACGGAGCTGTAGAGTGTTGGCATGCCGTCGTCTGAAAGCTCATAAACATTGAAGCCGTGATAGCTGCCGGCTACCAGCTTGTTGCCGGCGAACGCCATGTCGGTGTTCGAAAAACTCAGGAAAGGTGAGCGCTCACCGCGCTCCACTTCATCTTCGTCGTCGTTGTCATCCTCCTCGTCTTCGTCGCTTTCCACCACAGGCGGCAGGTCCGAGGGGTTCTCGGGGTCAAAAAAGCCTGGCGGCCTGGGCAATGAGGCGACAAGTTCCAGGTTAAGTGCGGCCGAGCCAGCGTCCCGGAAGCCGGCGGCAAGCCCTGCGCGGGGATCTGAGGACAGGCCCACCAGCAGGTCAGTCATGCGCGCGATTTCCGCTTCCTGATCATTGACGATGTCATTGACGAACTGGAACAGCACCGGGTCATAGGCAGAGCCAGACCGGCCGAGCAGGTCCTGCACCATTGTCACGGCGCCCTTGTGGTGTTCGATCATCAGCTCCAGAAACAGCCGGTCAAAGTCGGTCGCACTGGAGGCGGCAAGCCGGGCCATATCTTCCGGTGACGCCATGCCGGCCATATCATGGGACATGTGCATGGCATGATGGGCCGTTGCCTCCGGCACCCTCTCGCTGCGCGCAGCCAGCCAGTCCGACATGAACTTGATTTCGTCTTCCTGTGAGGCGTCGATGCGCCCTGCGATGCTGATCAGCTCCTGGGAGTTGGTGCGCTCGGCCACGAGCGCTGCCATCTGTACCGCCTGATTGTGGTGCGGGATCATGTCCTGCATGAAGGTAACGTCGTCCCGGCTATAGCTGTTTTTGGCGATCTCGGTTGCTTTGTCAGCGTCAAGCGCCTGACTTGGTTTGCCCGGCGCACCCGGTTGCACGATCGGTGCATCCTGTGCCAGCGCGCCGCTCGCCTGCATGGCCAGCGCAATTGCGGTCAGTGTTGGAATGGTGAATGTGCGAAACGACGTCATCTCAATAGTCCCCCTCAAGCCTGTTCAAAAACCCGACGGATAGCCTAGCCGATTTTCCTGAAAAGGCAAAAGGGCGCAGGAAGATTGGAAAAAACTATCAGCATCCCAGCAAAGGAGGGCTGCCGGTCGGCATTGTGGCAATCGTGTCTGCTAGGTCAAAAACAGGAAACCGGCCACCAGATAAGTGACGGCAAGCAACAATGTCACAAGCCTGCCAGTGCCCATACCGCGCCAAATCCCGGCAAGAGTTGGGCTGGTTTCAAGCTGATTGATACATCGATTACCGTATACAAGGGCGCCGGTCACCGCGATCGTGCTGAGCAAAAGGCCGAACAGGAACCAGACAGCCCGCGAAACAAGGCCGCCAAAGGTACCGAAATGCAGGGGGTCCGCCATTTCGGAAATGCGCTGGTGCAGGCTCAGGTCCTCTGCGTCTGATATCCGGACAACCGCACCGGTTGCCGGGTTCAGCGCAATGAAGTTGGCACGGGTGCGCACCAGACTGGCGCTGGCCTGCCCCAGAAATACGATGGGCCTGCCCGGGCGGTCCGGTGGTTGAATTCTCAGAATATTGAGGTCTTCAAAGGCACTTTCAGCGATCAACTGCAACTCGGCGCCGGGCAGATGCCGTATGGTGGCGCCCTCGGCGGCATAGCCGGGCGCGGGCAGCCGGAGTGCCCGCCCGCCTGTATACTCAATGAAGTACCATATGCCCGTCGCCGACATCACCAGTACAAACCAGAGGCTCCAAAGCCCCAAAAACCTGTGGAGGTTGCCAAGAAACTGGCGGCGGTTTTTTGCCCGTGGCCATTTGAAAAACCCCCGCCACCATTTTCGGTAAACCACCAGACCGGTGACCAGAGAAATGGCCAGGACAAAAGAAAGTGACCCGACAAGCGGCACGCCGACCCATGTTGGCAGAAACAGGTTGCGGTGGGTTTCGCGCAAAAATCTCTGCACGTTAAAAAAGGGGCAGTCTCCGGAAATGTCGCCTGTGTAGGGGTCTATGTAAATGCGCCTGAGGTCACCGTCTGGCCGGTAGGCCAAAGCCTGTACTGTAAACCAGCTGCCCTGCGGCGCGTCGATCCGGTCCAGTTCCCACCCCGGGTATGCGCGTTTTGCGCGGTCATAGAGCTCAGCAAGCGGAAGGGGCCCGCTTCCGTTTCCGTTTTTGGAGGCGCGCATTTCAGGCGTGAGCAACCAGTCAATTTCAGGTGCAAACACCGCCAGCGTGCCGGTTATCAGGACAAAGCTCATGAAGACCGAGAGCTTGAGCCCAACCCAGCTATGGACCGTGTGCCACACGCGCCTTCCGGACGCGCGACCGGATTTGGCGGGCTTGCTCTCTTTAGAGGTGCGGCGCGAAGCTGCAGCAAACTCGAAACTCATAAAGCCATCCCGCCGCTATAGACACCCTGAATGAAATGACACGCGCCCGCATCCGGGCAGACAGGCCGCTACATTAAGCTGGGTTTCAGGCTGTTCACCGGCATTGTGACGAACCGTTTAATATACGTGATGAACGCGCCACCGGGTGCGCGGTGGGTGCAGTGCTTTGGGCCCTAGGCTCGTGTTGGTCGCTACATCACGCAACACGCGTATGGGGGTCCCGCCCCCCGGCTTCAACGGGCCTCTCGACATGGTCGATGGACCGGTTGAAAAGCTCGCTTGCTGCGCCTTCGCGTGCCTGATCCTGGGCACCTTCTAGGATCATAATACTGGATTCGAGCAGCGCCAGACTGACCTCGATTGAATCAAGCTCAGCCCGGCTTTTCGCTTCTTCTTTGTTGGCCAGATATTTGGCGAAGGCAATTTTCAGCCCCCTCAGTTTCATCAAGCCTGTGGCCAGCGCAACAGCCATGCCCGTTCCTGTTATTGTTATCCTTTTGGCGGCGAAAGTTGTCAGGGCAAAGGCGGCAGCGGCCATATAGCCAGCCACCTTGGTATGGTCTGCTGACTGCTGCGCCTGCTGCTGGCGGGCAAGCAGGCGGTCCCGTTCAGCCTGTAGATCCTTGAGAGCGTCGGTCATGTCCAACCCTTCACCTATGGCATAAAGGAAATGTCGAAATGCATGAACACATCGAGGACCTCATGACGGTTCCGGGCTTTGGTCGGGCGGGCCGGATTGTTCATGGTTGAAACCTCCCCGAGTTCAATGCTCCATTTCCTCGCTGGCGGGATATTGATCAGCGAGGCATTATTGCTCCAGCTCACTATTTTGGGGTCTCTCGTTCCAATCACATTGCTGAAGGCAGTGTCTTCAATGCGGTGCTTCTTTTCCGCAAGGCTGTCTGCCAGCGGCAAGCCGCCAGACTGGTCCCTGAGTGTTAGGTCCCACCCTTGCGGGCAAAACCCGTGCATGTCTTTCAGCCGTTGTTTGGGCATAAACCGTCTACGGCCCGACCAGCCATCGATAACCTGGAAGCCGACTTTTCGAATTCTGGGGTTGGTGAACCGCTCGAAATAGCCGGATTCTTCAAGGTCGATGTTGAAGACATGTTCGGTGGGGCCAATCGTTGAAGACCGTTTTGCCGGCCATTCAGACGAAAGCCACTCTCCGTTCTTTTTCTTTGCCCGTTTCAGGCTTAGCGAGACAGTTGTTGTTTGCTCCAGAGAAGCAATCTTCCGGTATTGATTTAGCAGGCCCCTCAGGCTCTCCCTGACGATGGAGATACCTCTCACTGAGCCGCCGTTTTGGTGGTCAGATAGCGGAATTTTAAAAAGCAGGTAGGCACCCAGCTTGGCGGCCTTTGAAAACTCAATCAGGTCGATCAATGAATGAGCAATACGTCGCCTTAAGCTGTCTTTGGCGGCTTCCAGGTTGATGCCGTCTGTAAGGTTGCGGTGGATTGCCAGAAACTCCGGGTTTTCCTCCGCCGACAAAAGGCCCCCCATAAAGTTAGTCTGAACCTCTGATAGCAGCAGTTCCCTGAAGTCCTTGAGCAAGGCATCGGTGGTCTGCAAAGCATCCAGGGCGCTGTTGAGGTTTTTCTCAAACTGCAGGGGCTGGATCCAGTCGGGAAGCTGATCCCCCGATATTTGCACCTCAAGGATGGGGCCGTTCGGGTTGGGCCTGAAGCCAGAGAGCCTGTCCTCCAGAACCGCCCCGTATTCGGCGTTTTCCGTGATGTGGTCAGAAATGGAATAGAGCTCCAGCGTGTCTAAAACCCATGTGTGGAGCGCAGTAAACTTTTGGTTTGGCATATGATATCCCGCAACCGTTTCAAGGTAGAGTTGTTGTGATCAGTTTACTTAAAACGCGAGCAGGCTTGGCCTCATGCGATCACGAAATTTCACAGTATCACGGTGCATGGGAAACGATAGTGTTTCGCGTATTTTCTTTTCGGGGAGTGGGCGCGGCACGCGCGACGAGGGGAGGTATGCTGTGAGCGGATTAGGTTCGCTAACGCTCACCAGCTTCGCCTGCGGCTTCGCAAAGAACAGTGGTCCCAATCTCGATCCCGCAGACAAAATTAAAAAAGCCGCTCACAAGGAGCGGCCTTTTTAGTGGTGCCCGGGGGCGGATTTGAACCCCAAAAGCCTATGGCGACACGCGGATTTTCAATCCAGCAGTAACTGGTTTGGTGCCAGGTTGCGTAGTGTATTGAATTTCAATAGTTTTGCTTTTGCAAAGAGTTTGCAAAAGAACTGAAGCAAACTCGCTAACAACAATCAAAGGGGCCTTTGGTGTCATCTGCTTTTATCGGCAAACTGCCAAATTTAGAGACCAGTATTTTCACTGAAATGTCGATAATGGCTCATCAACATCAAGCGATTAACCTGTCTCAAGGCTTCCCCGAATTTGATACGCCCGCTTTTTTGAAAGACAAAATTAACCGCGCCATAAGCGAAGGGAAAAATCAATACGCCCCCTCAAATGGTTTGCCTGAGTTGTTAACTCAAATCGCCGAAATGGTGCACCGGCATTATCAGGCCGAGTTAACCGCTGAACAAAAACTCGATGGTTTAAACAATGTCACTATTACGACAGGGGCAACGGAAGCCTTATGGGTCGCGATACAAACCCTTGTGCGTAAAAATGATGAAGTGATTGTTTTTGACCCCGCTTACGACTCTTATGAACCTTCCGTTGAGCTTGCAGGAGGCGTGTGTCGCCATATCGCACTTGAGGCTCCAAGCTATGCAATAAACTGGGCAATAGTAGAACAAACGATCAGTGCCAACACGCGTGCCATCATCATTAACAACCCGCACAATCCAACAGGTTCAATTTTGCGCCAGTCTGATCTCATTGCGCTGCAGACATTGGTTGAAAAACATAATCTATATGTCATCAGCGACGAAGTGTACGAGCATATGACCTTTGATGGCCTAAGGCATGAGAGTGTTTTGCGGTACCCTGAGTTATTCGGGCGCGCCTTTGTCGTTTCCAGTTTTGGCAAGACTTTTCATTGTACCGGTTGGAAAATGGGCTATTGCGCTGCGCCAAATGAACTGTCTGATGAGTTCAGAAAAGTCCATCAATACGTCAACTTTTGCTCCTTTACCCCTGCACAAGTAGCCATTGCGCAAATGCTGAAAGAGCAGCCATCACATGTTGTTGGTTTGGCAGGGTTTTATCAGCAAAAACGCGATTTGCTCATCAACGCACTGCAAGGTTCTCGCTTTAACATACTGCCATCAAAAGGCACGTATTTCCTGTTATTGGATTATTCAGCCATATCAACACTGGGTGACCGTGAGTTTTGTCAGTGGTTAACCAAAGAAATAGGCGTTGCCGCCATTCCTCTCAGCCCTTTTTACCGATCGGAACATCGGGCTACGTATCTGGAGAACAATAAAGTGATCCGGCTGTGTTTTGCTAAAAACGATGACACTTTACTGAAAGCAGCAGAATTATTGTGCCAGCTTTAGCAATGGCGGCAAGGCGAGCCACCTTCGCTTTGCTCAGTATGAGCACTAGTCAAAGCAGCTACCCAGAACACAAACTAAAAAAGCCACCCCAAAAAAGGAGTGGCCTTTTTAGTGGTGCCCGGGGGCGGATTTGAACCACCGACACGCGGATTTTCAATCCGCTGCTCTACCCCTGAGCTACCCGGGCACATATATCTGTCAGGTGGGTTTCCTGACGTGCGAAGGGGCTTGTAGCCAATATCAGAGGGTCTGTCCAGCGGTGAATCGAAATTTTTGTGAGGCGGGTTTTAATCTGCTTGCTGCACCAGCCCACACCCCCACCCGACCACCCAAGTATAATACCGTGCGGTGGTCGGGTGGGGGTGTGGGCTGGTGCCGAACCCAACAAAAATCCTATCCTTCTTCCCCGATATCATCCGGAATTTCGCTGTCTCCCGGCAGCACATAGCTTTCATTGAGCCATTTGCCCAAATCCAGGTCGGCGCAGCGTTTGCTGCAGAAGGGCCGATAGGCTTGTACCACCGGTTTCCCGCATTGTGGGCATTTGACTTTGCTGACAGTTTTTATGCCTGTTTTCATATTTGGGTCACTCATCACTCACACCATAAAGCTAACCGCGCAAAAACACGTCGGTCTCGGCGCCGAGCATCAGCTCCACTGCGCGCTGTGTAGTGGTTTCCAGTTCTTCAACAAACTGCTCGTTTGCTTTCAGCCATCCGATCACCGGTTCGGGGCCCGAGACAATCAGCGCACCCGGCTCTGCCATGCGGCCGATATGCGTGCCGCGGCGCAACAGCTCGATCGCAACTGCGCTTGCCCGCCGCCGGGGCAGGCCCGGCGCCTGCATGCGCCCCCTCAGGGAAACGCCCGAACGCTTGCGTGCAAACTCCACGAGCCCGAAGGTCGAAAGACCGGTGTGATTGAGCGGCACACGGTCTGTGCGGGCTGTGTGTTCGATCAGCGTCATCAGTTCTTTTGCCGCTCCCTTGGCGCTCATGTCGATAAAGTCGACAACCACAAGGCCGCCGATGTCCTGAAAGCGCAGGTGATACAGGGTGGCGAGCGCGGCTTCCATATTGACCTGCAGCCTGGCTTCATTGGCCGAACGGCCCTTGAGCGCGCCGCCCATGTTGACGTCCACCACCGTCATGGCTGGGGTTTCCGTCAGGCTGATCCAGCCGCCTGATGGCAGTTCTATGCGGTCAGCAAGCGCTTCCTCGACCGCTTCATTTACGCCGAAGTGCTCGAACGCGGGTTCGCTCTCACTGTAGGGTGCGAGGCGGTCCAGCAGGTCGGGCCAATGCTCGGCCGCGAGGGCTTTGGCATCTGCGAAATTGCTCCCGCCCTCGACCAGAATTTGTTCGCTCTCGTCTGGTACAGCCAGCAGCGCTTTTTCAAGCGGGCTGAAGGCGAACACGAGGCCGGGTGTGTCTGCCCCGGTCATGAGCGCAGTGGTCAGGCGTTCAGCCTCTGCGCTCACCGCGTCTGCGGGCACCACTGCTGCGCTGCGCCGGACAATGAGGGCGGCGTCGCCCGCAAAGGCTTTCAGGTCTGCCTCCAGCGCCTTCACAATTTTGGGCGGCAGGTCCTTGGAGAAATTCAGGCGGCTTCCGCCTGCCTCGGCGACCAGATACCGGCCCATCAGCCGCGGGCGCGGCGTGATGGAGAAGGCTTTTGCCTCAAGGGCCGAGGGTTCGCTTGTCACCTGCACCAGCAGGCGCTCTCCCTCCGTGACGCAGTCCTTGATCGACTGGACCTGCCCCTTTACCCGCAGGCGCGCACGCCGCAGGTTCATAACGCCAGTACGCCCATTACCGAGATCGGCGAATGCCAGATCGCTTGCCGTCTCAATGTTGGTGATGCGCGCGGCATAAACGGCCTCAAGCGGGCTCAGGCGCTCATCATCATGGAAACGCAGGTCTGTTGGCAGTTCATCAGCTCCGATGTCGGCGCTGCGCACACCGCCGATGCCCGGCTCGATGATCGTCAGGGGGGCGTTTGTCATGATCCAGCTTTCAAATGGGTATTGAGCCAGCCGCCAACTTCAAAAAGCGGCAGCCCGACAACGTTGGAGTAGGAGCCTGACAGAAAGCGCACATATGTTGCGGCCAGCCCCTGGATGGCATAACCGCCGGCTTTGCCGTCCCACTCGCCGGATGTGATGTAGGCATCGATGTCGGTTGCCGACAGCCGGTTGAACGCGACAGTCGTGGTGACGGATTTGGTCAGCTGCCTGCCATTTGGTAGCGACAGCGAAATGCCCGAGATCACCCTGTGACGACGGCCCGAGAGAAGCGCAAGGCATTGACGTGCAGCCGGTTCGTTTTCCGCCTTGGGCAGGATGCGGCGTCCGCAGGCAACAACGGTATCCGCCGCCAGCACCAGCGCGTTCTTGTGCTCCGGCGCAACAGCGGCGGCTTTTTCCTTTGCCATGCGCTCGGCGTATGTTTTGGGAAGCTCACCCTTGAGGGGTGTTTCGTCAATGTTGGCTGGCACGACTTTGTCTGGCGTGACGCCGATTTGGGCCAACAGTTCAAGCCGCCGCGGCGAAGCGGAGGCGAGCACCAGCGCGCCCGGACGATTTTGTAGGGCGGTTTCAGGGCCGGTCATGAGGACCAGACCTGCTTATTTGAAACGGTAAGTGATGCGACCCTTGGTCAGGTCGTAAGGCGTGAGTTCAACGAGAACATCGTCGCCGGCCAGTACCCGGATGCGGTTTTTGCGCATCTTGCCGGCGGTGTGACCCAAAATCTCGTGGTCGTTTTCAAGTTTTACCCGGAACATGGCGTTCGGCAACAGTTCGGTTACCGTGCCGCGCATTTCGAGGACTTCTTCTTTAGCCATTTTGTCTCCTTGTCATGGCTCGCAATTCGCGCACATACATGACGATGTTAACTTGAAAAAGCAACCGTTTTGCCCCGGAAATGCTCCTTTTCACTTCTTTTTTGGCAGGAAAAAGCACTTTTTCTGCAACAGAAAGGCCGCAGATTTTGGGTTTTGGCTCTTAAAAATTGAAGCGGTCAGCGATTCTGGTCTCGAGCCGGTCGCGCACAAGCCGGTAGCTGTCGACGACCTGGTTTCGGTTGCCTTCGCTGTCCGAAGGGTCAGGCGTTGGCCAGAATTCAAGCTCGAAATCGCCAGTCTTTCTGGTTTTTTCGATATGGTCCCGGCTTTCCGGCGTCAGTGCGATCACCAGGTCAAACTCCGAAATGTCAATGGAACTCAGGGGCTTGGGAGCGTGGCCGGAGATGTCGAGGCCGTCTTCGCCCATCGCTGCCACGGAAAAAGGATCCAGGTTGCCGGCAATCAAACCGACCGAGTCGATATAGACCCGGCGTTTGCAATGTCGGTTCGCCAGTGCTTCCGCCATCGGACTCCTGACGGCATTTTGGTTGCAGACAAAAAGCACGCTTTGAATTTTCCTTGAATTTCCAGAGCTTTGCCCGTCTGTCATCTCGGGCCCCTACCGTCCTTGAGGTGCAAGACGCACACAAGCGTAAACAGTCGCCGAGCGGTTTGCATGTCCACCTCAACCTTGCCTTCCAGGCGTTCCATCAACAGTGAGCTGCCCTCGTTGTGCAGGCCCCTGCGGCCCATGTCGATCGCCTCAATCTGAGACGGAGACGCACTTTTGATGGCTTCATAATAACTGTCGCAGATCGCAAAATACTCCCGGATGATGCGCCGGAAAGGTGTCATGGCCAGCCGAAAACTCATCAGCAGATGATCCCCGTCATTCTTGACATCAAACTGCAGGCGGCCTTCGATGGTGCCCAAGTGCAATTTGTAGGGACCTTCGTAGGTGTCATCTGCCGATTTCTGGAGGTGGAAGCTGTTTTCTTCCAGAAGGTCAAAGACCGCAATACGGCGCTCGTGCTCCACATCCGCGCTCCAGCGAACAATGGTCGATTCGTCCAGCGTAACGTCAATGAGCTTGCGGGTTGTCATGGGGGCTCGCGCTTGTTCAGTCGTCGAGCCGGATGGTAACAGAAAGTGCGTGCGCGCCAAGCCCTTCTTCGTTTGCCAACGTCACGGCGGCGGGGCCAATGGCGCGCAAATTGTCTGCGTCGCATTCCACAAACGTGGTGCGCTTCATAAAGTCATAAACGCTGAGCCCGCTCGAAAAGCGCGCTGTGCGGGCAGTTGGCAGCACATGGTTGGGTCCGGCGACATAGTCGCCAATGGCTTCCGGCGTGTGGCGTCCCATGAAAATTGCACCCGCGTTGGTGATCTTTTGCCGCATGGCCTCCGGGTCATCTACACAGAGCTCCAGGTGCTCCGGCGCAAGCCTGTCCGTGAGCGGAATGGCATCGTCAAGTGTTTCGACAGTAATAACGGCGCCATAATCCCGCCAGCTCGCAAGGGCGATTTCACGCCTCGTGAGGCCCGCAAGGTGATCTTCCACCGCATCCTCTACCATGCGTGCATATTTGGCGTCATCGGTGATCAGGATACTCTGCGCTACTTCGTCATGTTCAGCTTGTGACAGGAGGTCGGCAGCGATCCAGCGCGGATCGGTTTTATTGTCTGCAATCACCAGAATTTCGCTGGGGCCAGCGATGCTGTCTATACCCACCTTGCCAAACACCTGGCGTTTCGCTTCAGCGACGAAGGCATTGCCAGGGCCGACAATCTTGTCGACGGGCATGATGGTTTCGGTGCCGAAAGCGAGAGCTGCGACCGCCTGCGCGCCGCCAACGCGATAAATCTCGGTCACGCCTGCAAGCTTGGCCGCCGCGAGCACCAGCGGATTGAGTGTATCATCCGGTGTGGGCACCACCATCACGATCCGTTCCACACCAGCAACTTTCGCTGGCACGGCGTTCATCAAAACACTCGACGGGTAACTTGCCAGTCCGCCCGGTACATAAAGCCCGACAGCCTGCACGGATTTCCAGGCCTGCCCAAGGCGCACGCCGTCAGTGTCACGGTAATCGATATCTTCCGGCAACTGACGGGCGTGGAAAGACTGAATACGATCCGCCGCAACCTCTAATGCCTCCCTGACCGTGGCATCAATCGAGTTCCAGGCGTCGTTGATCTCCTGCTGCGAAATTGCCAGGCCTTTCCGGGCGGCGTCAAACCGGTCGAAACGGTGGGTTAATTCAAACAGGGCGGCGTCGCCGCGCGTGCGCACATCGCTTATGATACCGGCAACAACCTCGCGCACATCATCTGACGATTCGCGTTTTTGCCCCAGAAGTGCCTCAAACTTTTCCTCAAAGTCGGCAGCGCGGCTGTCAAGCTTCTGCGCCATTGCTGAGCACCTCCCTGAAGCGATCAATCCAGTAGCTGATTTCCTGCGGACGCGTTTTGAACGCGGGCCGGTTGACGACCAGCCGGGATGTTATCTCGGTCAGCACTTCAACTTCCTTGAGCTTGTTGGCCTTCAGCGTGCCTCCGGTTGACACCAGATCAACAATGCGCTTCGAAAGCCCCAGGCTGGGCGCCAGTTCCATCGCGCCATTGAGCTTGATGCATTCTGCCTGCACGCCGCGGCCTGCGTAGTAGGCACGGGTCAGGTTTGGATATTTGGTCGCGACCCGAATGTGCGACCATTCTTTCGGGTCCGTGTTCGGCTCACTTTCCGGCATGGCCAGTGACAGACGACAGTGGCCTATGTCCAGGTCCAGGGGTGAATAGAGGTCGGAATATCCGAACTCCTGCAAAACATCGTTGCCGACCACACCCAGGTGTGCTGCACCAAAAGCCACAAAGGTGGCGGCATCAAAAGCGCGGACGCGGATGATTGAAAGCCCTTTCACGTTGGTGGCGAATTCAAGCTGGCGTGACTTTGGGTCGTCAAACGCTGCTTCCGGTTCGATGCCGGCTGCGCGCACCAGCGGCATCACTTCACCAAGAATACGGCCCTTCGGCAGGGCGAGAACAAGTTTGTCACTGGGTTCCATCAGATATCCTGTCTGTAGCGCTTAATCAGCGTGCCGAGGCCGTGCTTTCGCTTCCCAGGGGGTTGTCAGGTCGGTCAGCGTTGCGTCCACAACTTCACAGGACAGGCGAACCGCGCCGCCTCCCGCAAAATTAAGGATAATCGTTGCGCCCACGCCCGTATCGTGCGCTTCCATGTCAAGAAGCTCAAGCACCGTATCTTTGGCGCCAAGGTCAATACCGGACAGCTGTGCGCTCGAGATACCGGCAAAATGCACACCTGAGCGCACGCGCTCGCCTTTGGGCCGGCGGAACCAGCCCTTCTTCTCCCAACGGAAGCGGTTGCCCACCAGCGCAAACAGTTGCTCGTCAGCCTGCCAGGCCATGTCGCCAACCTTCACTGTGGCGTCCTGCATCAGGCTCGACATCACGGTCAGGTCCTCAGGGGTCTGTGCGATCAATTTCAGGGCTTCGATCATGAATAAGTGGCTCATTCTCTGTTGAAGGGATGCACTGACGGTTGCTTGCATGGGTCAGGCGCATTGTGCGCTGTTCGTGACCGCAATGTATGCGTAGAGGGCGGCCGCTTCAAGTAGGGA
The DNA here is from genome assembly GCA_947500295.1 of uncultured Kordiimonas sp. GTDB lineage: Bacteria > Pseudomonadota > Alphaproteobacteria > Sphingomonadales > Kordiimonadaceae > Kordiimonas. The sequence goes on along the minus strand of CANMRM010000005.1, from coordinate 79,435 downwards.
ATTGGCAATTCGAACGTTGCGGGTGCGACCGAATGCGGCAGGCTCGGCCTTTGGGTTGACAGGCGAGCACTCTTGCCGCTTCTATAACCGAGGGTTAGTTGTAATCTAATGGTTTAGGGCATGTCGCAGATCAAGAATATTCTCGTCGTCGGTGGTGGCACCTCCGGATGGCTCACCGCCAATTATTTGGCGCGTCACATGGGGGATGGCCGTGAGGGCGGTGTACACGTTACGCTGATTGAATCAAGTGACATTCCAACCATTGGTGTTGGTGAAGCAACCATCCCGCCGATCAAAACGATTGTTTCGGTCCTCGGCTTCGATGAAGCAGAATTCATGCGGGAAACCTCCGCGACCTTCAAACTCGCCATCAAATTCGATAACTGGCTGCACGGCGCTGACAAGGTTGGGGATGTTGCGCACAGCTATTATCACACGTTCGGGAAATTCCAGCAGGTGAACGGCGACCTGATGGCCCCCTACTGGGTGCTGGACCGTGAGAGAAGCGGCAAAAGCTATGTTGATTACGCCATGGTTGAGGGTGGTATTTGCGATGGGGGCAGAGGCCCGAAGCGCATCACAGACCCTCAGTACACCGGGCCGATGGAATATGCCTACCATTTTGACGCGGGCCGGTTGGCTGAGTTGTTGAAGAAAAAAGGTAAAGAACGCGGCATCACCCAGGTCATAGCAACCGTTGAAGACGTGGAGCTGGCGGAAAACGGCGATATTGCGGTTGTGAAAACCAAGGAAGCCGGAGACTTTACGGCTGACCTCTATATTGACTGCACCGGGTTCCATGCCCGCCTTATCGAAAAGGCAATGGGGACTGAATTCACCAGCATGAATGATGTGTTGTTCTGCAACAGCGCCGTCGCTTGCCAAATTCCCTACGAAACGGAAAAGGACCCGATCCCGCCCTATACAACTGCGACAGCCCACACTGAGGGCTGGACATGGGATATTCCGCTCAATAACAGGCGCGGCGTCGGGTATGTGTATTCGAACAAGTATGCAGACAAGGACAAGGCTGAGGCCTTGCTGCGGGAATATCTTGGTCCGCGCGGAGATGATCTAAATGTCTGGCATATTGACATCCGTACCGGAAAAAGACGCCAGCAATGGAAAGGCAACTGCGTTTCGGTTGGTCTGTCAGCCGGATTTATCGAGCCGCTCGAGTCCACGGGCATTTTCCTGGTGGATATGGCGCTCAGGTGGCTCGCGGAGTTTGTTTCAACCACTGACAAATTCGAAGTGGCAGCACGTGATTTCAATTCCCGCATGAATGAAATGTATGCGGACATTATTGATTTCATCAAACTGCACTATGCCATCACCAAGCGCACTGACACGGACTTCTGGATCGACAATGCCAATCCCGACACCTGGACGGATACCTTGCGAGACAAGCTTGAAAGCTGGCAGCGCCGTGTGCCGGGACTTTATGAGTTCTCAGGCTTTCCGCAGGTGTTTGGGTTAACGAACCATCTGCAGGTTCTGTACGGTATGGACTATCTGCCCGACCTCACCGGACAGGAAGCCAAGTTTGCGCATGTGGATGCAGCGCGTGCGATTTCCAGAAAGTTTGAAGGCGGCACGCAGGGAGGTTTGGCGATCCTGCCGGTGCAGCGCGACCTGATTGACCAGATTTATACAACAGGGTTTATCCCACCCAAGCGCTAACGCACATCGACTTGTCCTTTGACAAAGGACGGTTGGTTTGACTTGATGTGACGATGTCATATCAGGGGAGTGGGTCAATGCGTTTTGCTGTTTTTGCCATTGCTTTTATTTACGCGTCTTTTTTGAATGCAGCAGGGTTGGCGGCTGCAACGGCGGCACCTGCGCCCGAAGCCCTGCACACCTTGCTTGATCAGGAGTGGGCTGCGCGATTTGAACGCGACCCGTTTCTGGCCGCTGCCGTTGGTGCAAGCGGTTATGCAGACCAGTTGCCGGATGTTTCGCCCGCCGCACAGGCCCGATATGTCGCCGAAGATCAGGTGTTTCTCTCGCGTTTGCATGCTATCGACCGTGCGAGTTTGAACGAGGAAGACAAAGTCAGCTATGATGTTTTCGAGTTTGTGCTCGAAAACCGCATCAGCTATGCGCTTTTCAGGCCGTGGCGCATTCCGTTTCTGTCGGATGCCGGCTTTCATACGCAGGTGGCAGCTTCGGTGGAAGGTGTGCAGGCGAACACCACCGCTGACTATGAAGCTTATATTGCCCGGCTGGAGCAGGTTGGGGATTATTTCGATCAGCACATCGCCAACATGCGGCTGGGGCTTGCAGAGGGTTTTTCCCAGCCAAAAGCCATCTTGGCAAAAATAGCGCCGAGTTTTGCAGCTCATGCCGAGGTCAAAAGCGCCTACGAAAGTGCTTTTTATGCTCCCTTCCTGAGTATGCCGGACGACATGCCTGTGGCGGAAAAAGAGCGTCTGCGGGCTGCAGGAATGGAGGCCATTGACGCTATTGTTCTGCCAGCATACCGGCGGCTTCATCGTTTCTTTCTGGAAGACTATATGCCCGCTGCCAGGAATACACTTGGGGCAACTCAAATGCCTGAGGGCGCAGCCTACTATGACCAGCGGGTAAAATTCTTCACGACCACGGAAATTACAGCTCTGGAAGTCCACGCGCTTGGCCGCTCGGAAGTCGCCCGAATTCGATCAAAAATGGAGACAATCATTGACGAGGTAGGGTTTAAGGGAACCTTTTCTGAGTTTCTCGGGTTTCTGAGGTCTGACCCCCAGTTTTATGCCAAAACGCCAAAGGCGCTATTGCAGGAGGCAGCCTGGATTTCAAAGCGAATTGACGAGAAGTTGCCGGCTTTCTTCAATACTCTGCCACGCATGCCATATGGTGTGCGTGCGGTACCGGACGAAATTGCGCCCAACTATACAACCGGACGATACTGGGACGCTATTCCGGGCAAGCGCGGTGGCCTCTTTATGGTCAACACCTATGCACTCGACAAACGACCGCTCTATACACTGGCCGCCCTTGCCCTGCATGAAGGGGTGCCCGGCCATCACCTGCAGAATGCATTGTCCCGAGAAATAGAGAATGTCCCGGAGTTCAGAAAAGAACTCTATGTAAATGCCTTTGGAGAGGGTTGGGGGCTGTATGCTGAAAAACTGGGCATTGAGATGGGCATCTACGAAACGCCCTACGAGCATTTCGGCCGGTTGAGCTATGAGATGTGGCGGGCAGGGCGACTGGTTGTTGACACCGGCTTGCACGCTATGGGATGGAGCCGGGAACAGGCTGTTGCATTTTTCGTGGAAAATTCGGCCCTGTCCCTTCACAATATTAATACCGAGGTGGACCGCTATATATCATGGCCGGGTCAGGCGCTCGCTTACAAGATGGGCGAACTGAAAATCCTGGAGCTTCGTGCCCGGGCTCAAGATGCTTTGGGTGACTGGTTTGACATCCGGCTTTTTCATGATGCGATACTGGAAAACGGTACTTTGCCGTTGAGCCTTCTAGAGGTGAAAATCGACGACTTCATCCGGCGAATGCTTGCTAAGGAACAAGCCAAGCCATGAGATAGACCAGTATCGGGTATGGTTAAGCGCTGACGCGCTCGATCTGTGCACCGACGTTCCGGAGCTTTTCCTCCAGCCGTTCGTAGCCGCGGTCAAGATGGTAGAGCCGGTTGACGACTGTGTCGCCGTCCGCCACCAGCCCTGCGAGCGCCAGGCTCATGCTCGCACGCAGGTCCGTTGCCATAACCTGAGCGCCGCGCAGGCTCGGCACGCCGCGAATTGTGGCGCTGGCGCCTGTGACGGTAATGTCTGCCCCCAGGCGGCACAGCTCAGGCACATGCATAAAGCGGTTTTCGAAGATGGCCTCGGTGATCACGCTTGCGCCGTCCGCCACGGTCGCAAGCGCCATAAATTGCGCCTGCATGTCAGTGGGAAAAGCAGGGAAAGGCTGGGTGACAATATTGAAGCCCTGCAGATGACCGTTTGACTTGACCCGGACGCCGTCTTTTTCTTCCGAGATGATTGCGCCCGCTTCCGACAAAACATCCATCGGAGCCTGTATGTCAGCCATCCGGGCGTTCTGCAGTAACAAATTACCGCGGGTCATGAGAGCGGCAACGGCGTATGAGCCGGCTTCGATCCGGTCGGGCATGACAGCATAGGTGGTGCCGTGCAACCGGTCGACACCTTCGATGGTGATTGTCTCGGTTCCTGCACCCTCAATTTTTGCGCCCATGGCAATAAGGCAATTGGCAAGGTCTGCAATTTCCGGTTCGCGTGCGGCGTTTTCGATCACCGACGTGCCTTTGGCAAGCGCGGCTGCCATCAGCGCGTTTTCAGTGGCACCGACCGAGACAAACGGAAAGCGGACCGTGCCACCAGAAAGGCCCTTTGGTGCGCTGGCGCGCACGTAGCCGTCCTCAAGGTCGATATCGGCGCCCAGGGCTTCAAGCGCTTTCAGGTGCAGATCAATCGGCCGGTTACCGATGGCGCACCCCCCCGGCAAACTCACGATGGCTTCGCCAGCGCGAGCGACCAGAGGCCCGAGCACAATGATGGAAGCCCGCATTTTTCTGACAATGTCATATGGCGCGACGGTATCGGCGATGTTGGATGCGTCAAATGTCATGGAACGGCCGGTAAGTCCGCCGCCATTACCGCCTGCGATAGTGACGGTAACCCCAAGATGATTGAGGAGGTCCGACAGCGTTGTGATGTCGGCGAGCCGCGGCAGGTTGGTAAGCGTCATTGGCTCGTCGGTCAGAAGCGGTGCGCACATCAGGGGCAGCGCTGCGTTTTTTGCGCCGCTTATATCGACAGTGCCTTCGAGCCGGTTGCCGCCTGTGATGACCAGTTTTTCCATGCTTTATGCGCTTTCCGTGATTTGACCTTGCGTTCGATTGTCTTGCTGGTCAAAAGCGGCAGCAAAGCGGCAACGACGCATTTTTCTATAGTTTTGGCAGTGTCACGCCTGTTTGGCCCTGGTATTTGCCGGCGCGGTCGCTGTAGGCGGTTTCACAGGGTTCATTGCCCTGCAGAAACAGGAACTGGCAGGCCCCCTCGTTGGCATAGATGCGGGCGGGCAGAGGCGTTGTGTTTGAAAATTCGAGCGTTACATGCCCTTCCCAGCCTGGCTCCAGCGGTGTGACATTCACGATGATACCGCAGCGAGCATAGGTTGATTTGCCAAGGCAGATGACGAGCACATCTTTTGGTACCCGGAAATACTCCACCGTGCGGGCCAGCGCAAAGCTGTTGGGTGGAATCACACACTCATCCGTGTCGCGGTCAACGAAACTTTTCGGCGAAAAATTCTTTGGATCGACTACGGCTGAGTCGACATTGGTGAATATCTTGAATTCGGGTGCAACACGGGCGTCATAGCCGTAAGAAGACAGGCCGTAGGAAATATTGCCGTCCCTGATCTGGCCATCGACGAAAGGTTCGATCATGCCGTGTTCCTGCGACATTGTTCTGATCCATTTGTCGGACATGATGGCCATGGTGATGGTTTCCCCTACTACTTAATATACTGCCCGGGACGGGCCCCCAAGTTCTGGGATTAGTAAGCCAATCTCTATGGCTAAACAAGAACCTTTATACAAGATGTGGTGGGCGGCTGGCATAAGACGGCGCAACTCGCTAGTCAGGCTGCCTTCGCTCGCGTGCCTGATCCTTGCGGCGGCGCAAGTTTGCACGCAGCGCTTCTGAAAGACGTGCCTGTTTTTCGGCCGATTTGGCTTTTTCAGGTGTCTTGTCGTCAGGCGTTTTCTCGGGCGATTTTGTCGGATCACTGCTCATGCAGCCAACCTGCTTAAATTGACCGGGTTTTTCAAGCGGCTTCTGTTAACATCCGAACAAAAATTCGGTGAGCCTTCATCTCGCCATGAGTTTTGGCTTGCATCCGCGTGCCCCATATGGCAATAGGCGCGGCGAACGGCCTTCAAGGTACCGTCTGCCCTTTTTGGGCCGCTGTAGCTCAGTGGTAGAGCGCACCCTTGGTAAGGGTGAGGCCGGGAGTTCAATTCTCCCCAGCGGCACCATTTTCCTTCAACTTCATTGACTGTGAACAGCTGTCCGGAGAGTCAGAATTCTTTGGTAAACCCGATTTCAAATCGATGGCGGGTATAGTCGAAGAGCGCCACATTGCTGTTTGACTGTTGAAAATCGTATGATGCTTCGAGAGCGGCGCCCAAAAATCGAATGCCCGCAACGGTGATCTGCGCACCAAGGGAAAAGAACCTGTCTTCCCGCCGCACACCAAATGGCGTTTGAGCGGCCCGGAAATTACGCACACCAACAAGCCCCTTCAGTCCAAGCCTTATGTTGTTTCGCAGTTCGCGCTGAAAAGACACGCCATATTGGATGGTGGTGTTGGCCTGGTTTTTTTCCCGGGCAAAGTCCCTGCGGTAGGCGACGCTGGACCGGACTTGTCCCGATGCCCCAATCGCTCGCCTTACAAAAGGCTCGACCTGCAATGAAAAGCCTGACCGTGCGGCCAGCTGGTCATACCCTATCCAGTGTGCGCCAAGATTCAGCCCGCCGCTCCAGGGCCGGGTGAACAGAACAGTGGTACTGAGTTGGCCACCGGCGCCCCAATTGAAACCGTTCTGGCCGAACCATCGCCTGAACCCGCCGACTCGTAACCCGACCCTCTTTGTTGCCGATGACATTTCAGGCCCGGCGTAGAAAGACACGAGTGAGTCGTCAAATTGACCGCTTTTATATTCGACATGTCGCACCCTCAACTCTGAAGCGAGAACAGTGCCGCGCGAGACCGGGGTGGCGTTTATGATGCTGATTGATGCGAGCGCTCCCAATCCAGTCCGGCGACGCGCGTCTTCGTCCAGAATGAAGGGCAGGCCAAAAAGGTCGACGGTTGGTGCATCTGTCGCTGCATTGACGTTCGAATCCGGTACTGCAGCGACCTTGATGGAAACTTGCCACCGGCGGCGCTGTCGCATCACCTGTTTCAAACTTTCCACCCTATTCATGGTCACTTCCGGGACCTCCTGTTGAAGGGCGAGGTCCAGATGGTAGTTTGCCCTCTGATCCTGTTTCATTTGAAACAGGGCCAATCCAAGCTCCAACCGAACCCTGACAATATCCGGGTATCGGTACAGGATGTTTTCAAAGATCGCGGCTGCACTGGCGGCCTGGTCGTCAAGAAGCGCCAGTCGGCCACGCAGGAACTCCAGCTCAATCCAGTCCTGTGGGGATATCGTTGCCGGTGGGTGTACCCCCTTTATAGCCAGGTCCAGGGCCTCCAGAACCAATTTTGCTTCTGCGGTTTGGCCGCTGTCGATCAACTGGCGCAGCGCTTTGAGGGGGGAAAGAACAACAATGGCCTCCTCTGCGGTAGCGTCGGGCGCTTGCTGGGGCCCGGTGTTTAGACCAAAAGCAGTTGAAGCTGGAAATAGGCAAGCAATGAAAACAGCAGCTAAAAAAAATCCGTAGTCCGGCAACAAACAGCGCAGCCTACTACTCATTTTTTCCGACAAACCCGCCTGCGGCAACATGCCCAGAAGGGTTCGTTGCTTGCCAGAGCCCACCCAGTTCTTCGGGAAACGCGGTGTTGCCGCTGCCAAAGAAAGAGCCTGAAAATTGTCCTATCCAGTCAGATCCGGTGCCGGTGCCAGAGAGAGTTCCGCCAAACAGATTTTGCCCGGCGACCAGAGAGCCGTTCAATGACCAGTCAAATGTATCAGCGAAATTTTCGGGCATTCTGATGCGGTCCGGAAGCTCAAGGTCAGTGACGTGGGAGCTGAAGAAAGTGCCATCACTGCGCTGCATGTCGACCCGGATTCCATTCGTGAATGCGCCTGAAAACGACCCCGTGGCAAATTCGACGGCTGCGTTGAAATCTGCATGCAGTTCCCAGGTTTGCTCGTCACCTGTCATGAAGCCACGCATTATGCCGCTGTATTCTGCAGAACCCGTTGTTGGCACGTCCTGCGCGCGCAAAGGAACACCCCACACAACAACGCCAACAGCTGGGCGCGTCGCCAGTGCATCAGCCCAATAGGCCAGGGTCGAATAGGACAGGCCGATCCCGTCTTCTCCTGGTTTGAGGACAAGTATCTTCTGAAAAAGATTACGTCGCCCATTCGACTCCCAGTTGGTGAAAACTGAATCGAATGTTTGAAATACGTCCAGAGTGCCGGAGGTATCTGTGAAAACCTGACTGCCTTCAATATTGATGTTCGATACAAGCTCAAACGAATTGTTGTCGAAACGCAGATGTTGCCGGTCTTGCAGGCCGTCATCCTGAAGGAGACGGGCATTTAGAACGCCGTTCTGCCCCAGTACCAGAGCAAGGCCTGTTTGCTGAAGCCCCGATTGTTCGGCAAAATCGGCGAAGGCCTGTTGCGGATGGTCACTGGGTTCAAGGACGGGCGGTGGCACTGTTACAGCAGGACTTCCTCCTCCGCCGCCCGAGCAGGCAGCGAGAAACAGAGCCACCAGAGCCGCAATCATGGCTGGCCAACGTTCAGTTAGAGTATCCGCAACCGGACTGGTGCCGCTCATCGTCCCCTCCGCAATAAGCGTACGGTTGCTGAACGGTAGGTCTGCTGAAAATGTATGTCAAATCAAGGACCTGTCATAAATCATATGTTTAGAACTAAAGTTATATTCTAAGCGGCACGATATAAACTATGCGGGGTGTGAGGCTTTGTTTTTCTGCTCTCGGGTCGAAAGGCTTGTGACGATCAGCTTGATAGAGAGCTCTCACTGGAGAGTATCTACTTGCTTATCCCTTGGCGACATGCATGGAATGTTGCTAGAAACCAGCTATGGCTGAAAGACTGGCGGCAAAAACAGAAGACAATCTGGTGCGCACCTGTTCGATATGGCGTGCGCTTGAGGATATAGGCGACACGCCCGTGTTGCTTATTCTCGAGTCCATCTGGATGGGAATGCACCGGTTTGGTGAATTGCAGGAACGCACAGGCCTTCTCAAGGCCCTGTTGTCGGACAGGCTGAAGCGGCTAATTGAAAAGGGTATTGTGGAAAAACGCACTGTGCCCGATGCGCCCAAGGTGCATCGGTACGTGCTCACACACAAAGGCGTCGGGCTGTTTGACGTTGTCCTCATGCTCTATCGCTGGGAACGGGAATGGGGCACCGCCAAAGAACGTCGCAACCTTCTGCTGCGACATGAAAAATGTGGGGCTGTTCTGGACCCGATCACGCGCTGTGGCTCATGCGGCAAACCCTTTACGCTTGAAGATATCGACTGGAAGCCCGGACCCGGCATCGGCTGGATGGCGCCGCACTACAGTCGCCGCCGCAACCAACAGGCCATCCAGACAGAACAGCCGTCGCTGCTGCGGGGATCAGTCGAGATTCTGGGGGACCGGTGGTCTGCACTCATTATGCGTGCGGTCTTCAGCGGTATTCGCCGCTTCGATGCCATCCTCAAAGACACAGGCGCGGTGCCAAACACACTGTCGTCGCGGCTGAAGTCACTGACTGAGCTGGGGGTCATCAGGACGGAGCCCTATCAGCACACGCCAACACGGCTCGAGTATTATCTTACCCGTAAGGGGTTTGATTATTATTATATCATCATGATGTTGATGCTGTGGGGTGACAGCTATTATGCCTCGCCGGAAGGCGCGCCTGTTTTGCTTGTGCATAAAAAGTGCGGAAATAAGCTTAAACCCATAATATCATGTGGAAAATGCAGTGATCACGTCGCGCCCCAGGATGTTTCCATCGTAGATAACAGATAACGTAAGGTTCGTTTTTGGTTGACGGCAAGGCGAGAATCCAACATAAGACAGTAACTATTATAAACATACCATACAATAAGGATTAATTATGCCGACGCTCGTGAACACCGTTGCAGCGACGCTTTCCGAGAATGACCATCCCTATTTGAACGGGGCCTGGACGCCGAATTTTGACGAATATGATGCGAATGACATGGAGGTGATTGGCGAGATCCCTGCTGACATTGACGGGATTTATGTGCGCAACACGGAAAACCCGGTTCATGATGCGATCGGCCGCTATCACCCGTTCGATGGTGACGGCATGCTGCATATGATGCGTATTTCCGGCGGCAAGGCGGAATACAAGAACCGGTTTGTGCGTACACGAGCCTTTGAGGCCGAGGCCGAAGCGGGCGAGGCGTTGTGGATTGGCTGCATGGGCAAGCCAGACCGGTCGAAGCGGCCCGGGTGGGGCGCGCACAGCTACCTGAAGGACAGTAGCTCAACCGATGTTTTGGTACATGCTGGCAAAATCCTGTCGACTTTCTGGCAATGTGGCGAAGGGTACCGGCTGGACCCACAATCGCTTGATACGCTGGGCATCGAAGGCTGGACGCCGATTGATGGTATTTCCGCTCACCCGAAGGTGGATCTGAACACCGGAGAGTTGATGTTCTTTAACTATTCCACCCACTGGCCCTACATGCATTACGGCGTTGTCGGTGCTGACAACAAGCTAAAGCACTATGTTCCGGTCGAGCTGCCGGGTCCAAGGCTGCCGCATGACATGGCTTTTACAAAAAACTACTCGATCCTCAATGATTTCCCACAGTTCTGGCTTGAGGAAGCGATTAAGCAGAAACTCTATATCCCGGTGTATGACGACAGTATGCCCGCCCGCTTTGCTGTGATCCCGCGCTACGGCAATCCGGAGGATATCAAATGGTTCGAGGCCGACAACACCTATGTCCTGCATTTCCTGAATGCCTTCGAGGACGGCGATGAAGTGGTGATGGACGGGTATTTTCAGGACAATCCCCGCCCCGACCCCTTGATGTCCATGCCGGAGCGCTATCAGTTGCTCGGCTCCAACGTTGACCTGCATTCGCTCCAGACGTATCTGCACCGCTGGCGCTTTAACCTGAAGACCGGCGAAACCACGGAAGAGAGGTTATACGACGAGGAAATCGTTGAGTTCGGCACCTTCAATCCGAAAGTGATGGGAGAGAAGTACCGATATGTCTACAGCGTATTGGGAGAAAAGGGCTGGTTTCTGTTCACGGGTCTTGTGAAGCATGATTTGGAAACCGGCAAAACCCAGCGCTATGACTTTGGCGATAAAAGATACGGGTCTGAGGCCCCCTTTATTCCGCGCAAGGGTGCAGTGGACGAAGACGACGGATACATCATCAGCTTCATTACGGATATGAACCTGGACCGGTCCGAGTGTGTTATTCTGGACGCAAAAGACATTGAAAAAGGTCCCGTTTGCCAGATTATTCTGCCTCACAGGATCTGCAGTGGCACGCATGCCGTATGGGCAGAGGCAGGAGAGCTGGAGGGAGCGGCTTAGGTCATGACAAAAATCTACATCCTTGGTGGGTACCAAAGCGACTTTTCACAGAACTGGGACCGCGCAGGCAAAACCCTGTTTGATCTCTTCTCGCATTCCGTCCTGAGTGCGCTGGAGGCAACCAAGATTGATGCCAGGGATGTAGAGGTGGGACACGTTGGCAACTTTGTTGCCGAACTGTTCACCGGGCAGGGCATGCTTGGAGGTTTTTTTGGCCACGTGCATCCCGACATGGCAGGCATGCCCGCGTCGCGCCATGAAGGCGCATGTGCATCTGGGTCGCTCGCAATCCTGGGTGCGATGGCCGATATCGAGAGCGGTCGATATGATCTCGCCTGTGTGGCGGGTGTTGAAATGATGCGTAACGTATCCGGCCAGCAGGCGGCTGACAATCTGGGTGCTGCTATCTGGGTTGGTGAAGAGGCAAATGAAGCAAAATATATCTGGCCTGCCATGTTTTCTGACCTCGCCGAGGAATATGACCGGCGTTACGGCCTGAAGTATGATCATCTGGCCGAAATTTCGAAGAAGAACTTTGCCAATGCACGGCGCAACCCTAACGCCCAGGCGCGTAAGTGGGACTTTGCCGATGAAAGTTTCACGGCGCACGACGACGCCAATCCGGTTGTCGAAGGCTGGATGCGCCGGCAGGATTGCAGCCAGATTTCAGATGGTGCCGCCGTTGTTATGCTGGCGTCCGAAAAATATGCAGCAGCCTATGCGGCAAAGCATGGCGTTGCGCTTGAAAGCCTTGCCTGCATTCAGGGGTGGGGGCACACAACGGCGCCGATGTTGATGAGCACCAAACTGGCTGCAAGCGAAGGGTCAGATTATGTTTTGCCCTGGACCCGCAAAGCGATCACCGACGCCTATACACGGGCGGGTATTGGCGGGCCAGAAGCTCTCGACGCCATTGAAACCCACGACTGTTTCTCTATCACCGAATATATGGCCATAGAACATTTTGGCCTTACTGAGCCCGGTAAAGCCTGGCAGGCAATCGAAGGCGGCATAGTTGCCTTTAATGGTTCGTTACCGGTTAATCCCTCCGGCGGACTGATCGGCCTCGGGCATCCTGTCGGCGCGACGGGCGTGCGCATGATGCTTGATGCCAGCAAACAAGTCACCGATAGTGCAGGGGACTATCAGGTTGCCAATGCTAAAACAGTTGGCACTTATAACGTGGGTGGCTCCGGCACAACCAACTGTGCCTTTATCATTGGCGCCGGGAGAGGCTAAAATCATGAAACTTTTTCTCGTTGTCATTATCTGTGCTGCACTGGGATTGGCCGTTGCCTGGGCTGGTGGACAGGGGGGCAGTGAATATGGCCCGATTTCTGTGATGCTGGCATGCGGGGCGCTGGCATTTGGCATCAACTGGCTTGCTTTTGTTCCGGCGAATATTTTTAAAACCGAAAAATATTATGATCTTACGGGGTCCTTGACTTACCTCTCGGTGGTCGGTGTTGCCGCATATTTTTCACAACCGCTTGAGGCCCGTGCCATGCTTGTCGCCATCATGGTTGCTGTTTGGGCGGTTCGGCTGGGTAGCTTTTTGTTCGCCCGTATCAAGAAAGACGGCAAAGACCGCCGTTTCGACAAGATCAAAACCGCACCCATGCGTTTTCTGATGACATGGACGCTGCAGGGCCTGTGGGTAATCCTCACGGCCGCATGCGCTCTCGCCGTGATTACCAGCACGTCGAACGTGCCCCTCGGCGTGTTCGCATACGTTGGGGCTGTGATGTGGCTGGTCGGCTTCATCATAGAAGTGATGGCTGATGAACAGAAAAAGGCGTTTCGGGCCAACCCTGAAAACGACGGTAAGTTTATCAGCACTGGCATTTGGGCCTGGTCGCGGCACCCCAACTATTTTGGCGAAATTTTACTGTGGCTCGGCATTGCCGTAATATCCGTACCGGTCCTGTCGGGGGTTCAGTGGGCTGTCATGATCTCGCCCCTGTTTGTTTTTGTGTTACTGACCCGTGTAAGCGGTGTGCCAAAACTTGAGCATCACGCCAACAAGGTTTGGGGCGACGACCCGGCCTATCAGCAATACAAGGCCAATACGCCTGCGCTGTTTCTCAAGCCTCCGGCCCGCTGAAACCACAGGTCGCATCTCGACCATGCTCGCGTGCAGTACTTGTATTTATGAATTAGATTGGTCACGATAACGGAGCTACGCTTTGTGTTAACTCTGTTTCCAGATTGGGTGACCACTCGTGAAATCAGACCCAAAACCATCATCTGCCCCCGACGCCGCGACCCGGAAACCGGGATTTGCGCAGGCAGTTGATGCGCCGCCTGCGCCGTCTGTCGCTTTTGGCGACCTGGTTCTGGAAGCGATGGGTGTGGGCGCTGCGGTGCTGGACAGCCAGGGGTTCTATGTAGCCGTCAATTCCCTGTGGTCGGCACTTCTCAATCTGAGGGATACAGATGACCTCATTGGTCAGTCTCATTTCACTATCTGCAAAAATTTCCTGCGAAAATCAGATTTAAATACGCTGACGAATGGCGGATCGCTCCGTGATCAGATTGTAGACCTTGCCACCAATGATGAGGGTACACCGGACAGAGTGCTGCGCTGGAGCGCGGCACCGGTTGGGGAAACCGAGACATATTACGAAAAGGACGCCTGTTTTATCGTTATTGTGCGGCCGTTTGACAGACCCGAGGAAGAAACCAAACGACTGCTTCGTGAAAGAGATCAACTGCGGTTTGCCGTTGACGGAGCGGACTATGGCCTGTGGGACTGGAATGTGGTCACAGGCGAAGTCTATTTCAGCCGACAGTATATGAAGATGCTTGGGTATGAGCAGTTCGAGTTACCGCATTCCTACGATACCTGGACCACTTTCTGTAAACCGGAGGATTTCATCGATTACCAACAAGGCGTTGAAGACTACATCGCGGTTGGTGACGGATTTCTTGAAGACGAGTTTCAAATGCGCTGCAAGGACGGCAGCTTTATCTGGATACTGAGCCGCGGGAAAGTTGTCAGCAGAACGCCGGATGGTTCGCCTTTGAGGATTGTCGGGACGCATCAGGATATCTCCAACCTTAAGGCAAGGGAAGAGCAGCTGGTCAAGGCACGCGACGAAGCACACAAAGCCAATCGGGCAAAGTCGGATTTCCTCGCGCTGATCAGTCATGAAGTGCGCACGCCGCTCAACGGTATTACAAGCGTACTACAGTTGCTCGGCGATGAGGCGGATGCCGAAGAGCGGAAACGGCTGGCGCAACTGGCTCTCAACAGCAGTGATCAGTTGCTGACAGTACTGTCTGATGTTCTCGATGTATCAAAAATGGAGGCAGGACGTTTTGACCTGAGCCCACGTCCGGTCAAGATTGCGGACTTGGTGGAGGAGTTGTCACAAACCCATAAGAATGCAACCGAAGCCAAAGGACTTGGATTTTCAAGAAAAGTAATCGGGGATAGTGAGCTGACCTTGATGATGGATCCGGTCAGAGTGACGCAAATTCTGAATAACTACCTATCAAATGCTACCAAGTTTACCGACACGGGAGAGGTGGCACTGCTGGTCGAGATTGATGAAAGCTATGGCTCCGGTGACAAGGGCAAAGTATTCGTCAGTTTTTCCGTCAAGGACGATGGTTTGGGCTTGGCGCCGAGCGAGCGCGGCAAACTGTTTCAGCCATTTTATCAGGCTGAAGGCACACGCAGCCGTTCCTCGGAGGGCACCGGCCTCGGTTTGTCCATATGCAAGAACCTCGCAACAATGATGGGGGGTAAGGTTTGGTGTGCCAGCAAAAAGGGTTTTGGCAGTACTTTCTATTTTGAAGCCGCTTTCGAGCGCGCGGCGGCCGGTGATGCTGTCAGCAGCAAGGCCGATGCGACAGCCGATGACGTGACTTCCTCGGATATTCGCGTATTGGCCGCGGAGGACAACCCTGTAAATCAAATGATGCTGCGGAAGTTTTTGATTGATCGCTATGGCTATCAGGTCACCATCGTATCAGACGGCAAGCAGGCGATAGATCAACTGTCGAAAAACAGCTTTGACGTCATCCTGATGGATATTCACATGCCGGAGATGGACGGTGTGACAGCCGCCAGGAAAATTCGCAAGTCTTCCCATGACTGGGGTTCTACACCCATGATTGCGCTAACAGCGGACGCTGCCGATACGCATGTCAAAGAGTATCTTGACGTGGGAATGGATGATTGTGCGGCCAAACCGATCGACTGGCCTTCCCTTGATCAGAAGATCAAAAGCCTTTGTGCTGATCGCTCGGCCTAATCAACAGCTTTCAGCAGATGACGGTCAAAATAGCGTAGCAGCTGATCCAGGCGACGACCCCGTTTCAACACCTGGCCACTTGCGCTCAAAATCCGCCAGGCACCCTGCTGGTTGGCAAGGGAGGGCTCTTTGATAATGCGGTAATGCGGCATCTCGCTGGCACGGCGAAATATGGAAAAAACTGCGTGGTCCCGAAGGTGATCAATCGCATAATCCCGCCATTCACCAGCGGCAACCACTCTGCCATAAACATCGAGTATTTTGGATAGCTCGGGTCGCATAAAATACACCACACTGGTCCTTTTATGCTCCCTGGGGCGTTGGCCGTTTTGGTCCTGATTGTCGATCAGGAGGCCGATTTGCTGCGATGAAATATCGTCCATAGTTCTCCTCAATATGGGCATTCTGCTGTAAATCCGGACGGAAAGCAAACAGCCAGTGATTCGGCTGCGCAGTACCAAATTACGTAAATATCACGGTATAAACTTAAGTTTTTACGGCAAATCGTGCAGTTCTGTCGACGACACGTGTAGTACTTGACCTTGAAGTCGGTTAATGGGATATTTATATCGGGTTCATAAACAAAACGACGACCCGTCAAATAACGATAAAAAAATACGACAGCAACAGAGAGGATTAAACTCGTGAGACATTCATCATCTTTTAGGCGTCCCTCCGTGGGGCGAAAAGCGCTTGCTGGCCTGATGGCTGCGGGCGTGGGAGCCACGGTTCTTTATTCCGTCGCCAGCAATGCGAGCATGGCGCACGACAGGGATGGCCGTGACCGCGTAACGGAGGCCCGGGATATTTCCGGATTTACCCGAATTCAGGTTAGAGGCGCTATCGAACTTGAGCTTACTGCCGGCAAGGACCATTCGATCAGTATTCGGACACGCGAAGACCGAATGGAAGACGTGATCACTGAACTGGACGGCGATACACTTGTTATCGATATGGAAGACGGTCGTCGCAACAGTTGGTGGGATGACGCCGACGTTGACGTCACCATCACTATGCCGATGCTGGCAGAACTTGAAGTTCTGGGCGCGGTTGACGGTGAAATCTATGCCGTTGACAGCGACGAACTGGAAATTGACGTGCGCGGCGCGGCAGACGTCGAAATTGAAGGCACGTGTGGAACGCTTACGCTCGACGTGAAGGGCGCGGGCGACATCGATGCGGATGATTTGAAATGCGCCAATGTCGAGGTTGACGTGAAAGGGGCAGGCTCAGCCAGTGTCTTTGCCAGCGACAGCATCGATGCGCGTGTATCCGGTGTGGCATCCATTTCGGTGTATGGCGACCCTAAGGACGTGCGCAAGCATGCGGGTGGCCTTTCCAGTATTTCAATCAAATAGGCCCGACGGGCTCATACAATTCATGAGGGGAAAACAGATGAAAACTCTGGTAGCAGCCGTTTCATGTGCGGCAATTCTGGCCGGTGCAACAACATTCAGTGTGCAGGCTGACGACACATCCGAGGAAATGCGCAGCGTCGACAGCTTCACACGCATTCGCAACAAGGGTTCCTTTGAAGTCAATGTATCGGTCGGCTCGGAACAATCCGTAAAGGTTACGGCAGACAGCGACATCATCGAGCATGTTGAAACAGAAGTGCGCGGAACAACCCTGCACATCCAGCTCGAAGATCGCGACAACTGGCGTGGCTACCGCAACATCGACGTGTTGCGGGTGGACATCACAGTGCCAACGCTGGAAGCAGTGCGTGTTGATGGCTCGGGTGATTTTGAGGTCCGTGGTGTAGAAACGGCAGACTTCAAAGCCAACGTGAACGGCTCAGGTGACATCGAGCTTATCAACGCCAAGGCGGACCGCCTGTCGATCGACATAAAAGGGTCTGGTGATGTTGAAGCCTCGGGTTCGTGTACAAACCTGGATGTTGAAGTGAAAGGTTCTGGCGATGTCAGCGCGCGGGATATGGCCTGTGAAAATGGAGACATCGGGATCATGGGATCCGGCGACGTTGCAGCAACGCTGAATGCCAGCGTTGATGTCGGCATCATGGGCTCCGGCGATGTGGTCGTTTTTGGCAAGCCTGACAAGGTGAAAACCAGGGCCATGGGCTCAGGCGACGTTATTTTGCGCTGATAGCTGCACAACAAATCTGGCGGCGTTTTTTCGCCACATTTCAGTCATTGATGAGCCCCAATCGGGGCTCATCTTTTTTTTGTTGGCCTCTACTGGCCCGATCGGTTGCGTTCCTTGGTCCCCCTGACCCCTAGGTTCTCTTTGTCCCCCGGTCGGGCCAGTTTCTCTTTCGTCTGACACCTGCCAAAATATGTTCTGCCAAACATGGTATTTAGCCAACCAACTCGCTAAAGTCCGACCCAGGATGCAGTTGGTTGTAGCCTGAGAGGGTGGAGGGAAACAGATGCTGACTTTTTACGAATTGTGTGGAGCAGACAAAGACGTGCGGTTTAGCCCGTTTGTCTGGCGGATCAAGCTGATGCTGGCGCATAAGGATGTATCCTACGAAAGCCAGACCGTGACCTTTACCGACAAATCCGCACTCGAGCCATCCGGACTGAAAACCGTCCCGGTTATCAGAGATGGGGATGCCTGGATTAGCGAGAGTCTCACGATCGCGCGTTATCTGGACGAAAAGTTCCCGCAGCAGCCTCTCTTTGAAACAGCACTTGCCGCCGAACAGGCAATTCTTATCAACAACTGGTTTGATCGCAACATTGTGGCCCCCATGTTCCCGATGATTGTTGGTGACATTTTTGACGCGCTTGATGAGGAGAATAAAGTGGCGTTTCGGCAAAGCCGGGAACCGCGCCTTGGTGGTCGCACCATTGAGGAAGCCCAAAGCTCTCGCGATCAGGCTTGTCAGGCATTCAAGGCAAACCTGGGGCCGGTGGAGGCTCTGCTCGACAATAATAAATTCCTCAGTGGCGAAGCGCCCGCGTTTGCCGACTATTGCCTTATGGGTTCCCTGATGTGGCCTCATATAGTGACAGACTTCGACCCCGTCGAGTTCAGCGAACCGGTCCGAAACTGGCGGGAAGATATGTTTGACCTTTTTGATGGCCTCGCCCGGAAAGCAAAGCGGGCGGTCTAAAATTCGGGCAATTCCGTCGCTCGACCCTTGCAAGCTGCGGCGAATCAGATATATCAGACAGCTAAGTTTCACTAGGCGCAAATATTATCAAAGAGGACCGCATTGTGGCTGATGTTCTGCTGGAAGCCCGCAACCTCAGTAAACACTTTGGAGACCTAAAGGCCGTCGATGATATCTCGTTGTCGGTCAAAAAAGGCGAAGTGTTGGGTTTTCTTGGCCCTAACGGGGCCGGCAAAACCACAACAATGAAGATGTTGACCGGTTTTCTTGCGCCCACGGAAGGAAGTGCCTTCATCTGTGGCGAACAGGTGACCTCCGACAACGAGCGCGCAAAGGCGCGAGTTGGGTATTTGCCGGAAGGAGCGCCTCTCTACGGTGAGATGTCACCCCGCAGTTTTCTGCAGTTTATCGCTGCGACGCACGGGCTCAAAGGAGCTGAAGCCGCCGATGTCGTTGAAAGTGCTGCAAGCGCAGTCAATCTCGACGGCGTGATGACCCAGCGCATCGAAACACTCTCAAAGGGTTTCAAGCGGCGCGTTGGCCTGGCTGCTGCGATATTGCATGCGCCCGACGTTCTAATCCTTGATGAGCCGACGGACGGGCTGGACCCGAACCAGAAACATGAAGTGCGCCGACTGATCGAAGCTATGTCAGTTGATCGCGCTATCATTGTCTCAACGCATATTCTTGAAGAGGTGGATGCCCTTTGTCATCGGGCGGTAATCATCAATAAAGGTGCGATCGTTGCGGATGGTACGCCCAGTGAGCTGCGCGCACGGTCCCGGTACAAGAATGCCGTTACAATGCTATTGCCCCTTGACCGGGCTGAAGCGGCTGCCTCGGCGCTCAAAGGTATCAAGCTTGTCTCCAATGTGGAAGCCGCCCGGGAAGGCGATATGATGCGCCTTACAGTCGTTGCGCGTGGCGGCGGCGACATAGCGGACACAATCGGCGACATTGCGGCCGTGAGCAACTGGCAGGTCAGCCAGTTTACTGTTGATCCGGGCCGCCTTGATGATGTGTTCCGTCAACTGACCGAGAGGGACGTTTAATGGACGCCATTTCGACAATCTTCCGGCGCGAATTTGCCAGCTATTTTGCGAGCCCGGTTGCGTATGTTTTCCTGGTGATCTTCCTGATCATGCAGGGCCTGTTCACTTTCTACCTGGGTTCGTTTTATGAGCGGGAACAGGCGGACCTCGTGTCATTCTTTACGTATCAGCCCTGGCTCTATCTCTTTTTAATGCCGTCCATCGCCATGCGCCTTTGGGCCGAAGAGCGCCGTGCCGGCACGTTTGAGCTGCTGCTCACTCTGCCTATTCCGACACGCGCGGTCGTTGCCGGTAAATACCTTGCCGCGCTTGCTTTTGCGGCGCTTGCGCTTGCGCTCACATTTCCCATCTGGATCACCGTAAACTGGCTCGGTGCGCCCGATAACGGCGTGATCATCACGGGGTATCTCGGATCGCTTCTGATGGCTGCTGCGTATCTTTCGATCGGTGCCGCCATGTCAGCTATCACAAAAAACCAGGTCGTCGCCTTTATTCTGGCAGTGACGGTTTGCTTCCTGTTTCTTGTCGCAGGATTGCCTATGGTTCTGGACGTTGTGAGTGGTTGGGCACCCGAAGCACTTGTTCTTGCGGTTGCGAACCTCTCCTTCCTCAGTCATTTTGATGCGCTTCAGAAGGGTGTCGTAACCTTGGGAGACATTGTCTACTTCCTCGCCGTCATTGTGTTCTGGTTGTGGGTCAACCGGATTGTGATTGAAAGCAAGCGGGAGGCTGGATAATGAAAAAAATAGCTGAATTTTTTGCCCGGCGCTCAACAACCCAGCTATTGCTGGCAGTGCTTGTTTTTTTATCGGTGACAGTCATTGGGGACCGGTTTTTTCGCGGGGCACGGATCGACCTGACAGCGGAAGGTCTATACAGCCTTTCGGACGGAACCAAAGAGCTTCTCTCTACTTACGAAGAGCCGATTGTGCTCAATTTCTACTTCTCGAAAACGCTGGCCACGCCCTTTCCGCAACTGCTGGCCTACGGCAAGCGGGTAGAAGATTTGTTGAGGGCGTTTCAGTCTGTTAATCCCTCAAACATTCAGCTTTCAATCATCGACCCCGAGGCTTTTTCTGAAGAGGAAGATGACGCGGTTGCGCTTGGGCTGCGGGGTATCCCACTCAATGACGGATCAACGCTGTATATGGGCCTGTCTGCAGCGGACTCCGTCGACGGCGAAGCCATCATCCCATTCTTCGCTGAGGAACGGGAAAAGTTTCTAGAATATGACTTAGTAAAGTTGCTCGCGACACTGGATACATCAAACCGGCGAACACTTTCGCTCCTGACCACATTGCCCATGCAATTCGGGCCCGGTGGGCCTCAGGCCATGATGGCGGGTCAGGCACAGCCTTACGTGCTCTATGAGCAGCTGTTCGACTTTTTTGATGTGCAGGACCTGGCACCTGACTTCACGGAAATTTCTGCCGAAACTGATGTTTTGATGGTGGTACACCCTCCCGAGCTCAACGATGACCAGCTGTTTGCTATCGATCAGTATGTTCTGAAAGGAGGAAGAGCACTCTTCTTCCTGGACCCACATTCCGAGGCGATGAACCCGCGTGCGACGGTTGCTTCATCGAGTTCCCTTGGTCCCCTCTTGGGTGCCTGGGGGGTTGAAATGCCCGAGGGGCAGGTTGTCGGTGACGCATCGCTTGCCCAACGTGTCCAAATGGGTGGCTTTGGCCCGGACGCGGTCAAGGACTATGTCTTCTGGCTGGCAATCAATGATGGCTTTTTATCCTCGGTAGATGTGGTTACTGGCGCCATCGGAAGCCTCAATCTAGCAAGTGCGGGTGTGATCCGGCCAGTTGCAGAAGCGACGACGAGCCTGGAGCCACTTGTAACGACAAGCGCGGCGTCAATGTTGTTTCCTGCTGATCGGGCGGTTGGTATTCCAGATCCGGACAGCTTGCTTCGGGATATGGTTCCGACAGGTGAAAGCTATGTGCTTTCCACCCGCATTCAAGGGGCTGCCGAAACAGCGTTTCCTGACCGTGTTGCGCAGGCAGTGATCGCTGACGCTGCGGAGGCCACATCAGGTTCGGTAGCAAGTGGCGACATAAATATTGTACTGACAGCCGACACAGACCTTTTTGATGATCGTTTTTGGGTGCAACTGCAGGACATGCTCGGTCAGCGTATTGCAGTGCCACTTGCCGGAAACGGTAGTTTTGTCCTCAACCTGGCGGATCATATATCCGGTTCTGAAGCACTGCTGAGCTTGCGTGGTCGCGGTATTTCAAAGCGGCCCTTTGACAAGGTCGATACGCTGCGACGGGAAGCTGAAGCCAAGTATCTTGTTGAAGAAGAAGAGCTGCAAAACAGGCTGAGCGAAACCGAAGCACGCATTGCGTCGCTTGAAAGCCAGAACCCTGACGGGTCAACGGTTCTCTCTGTTGAGCAGGAAGCAGAGATCGAACAATTCAGGGCCCAGTTGCTGGAAACCCGCAAAGCGCTCCGGGAAGTCAAACGCAATTTGCGTCAGGATATCGACACGCTCGGTGACTGGCTTGCCTTCATCAATATTGCCCTGATGCCACTTCTGATCGTTTTCTATGTTTTGGTGCGCCTGATGCTGCGCCGCAGCAAACGCAAGCACCGGTTCCTATAAAGTTTTGAGGTTACCATGTCGGAACGCATGACAAATATTCTCGGGTATTTGACGCTTGCAGCCATCCTGGCGGCAATCTGGATTTTGTTTGGGGAAGACCCCAGTCGCGATCAGGGCGCTCGCGGCGAACATACTTTTTCCGGCCTTGCTGAACGGATCAACGAGACGACAACAATCACCCTCAGCAAGTCAGACCAATCCGTTACCCTTTATCGTGAGGGAGAGGACTGGCGGGTTGCCAGCAAGTCTGACTACCCGGCCGACGATGCTCAGGTTCGGGAGTTTCTTAGGGGGTTTGCCCTTTCTGAGCGGCGGGAGCCCAAAACCGCCAACCAGGATAGGTTTCCCCTTCTTGAGCTTGGAGCCTTGGCGACACTGGTGACGCTGGAAGACGACACTGGCGGCCCGTTGCTTGAGGTGCAGATTGGCAAACGCAAGGAAGGTGGCGGTGGTCGGTCCCTGACATATATATTTCAGCCAACGGATACCCGGGCGTGGCTTGTCAGCGAGATCGAAGAAGCCTCACTTGACACCTCTGCGTGGCTTGATGATTCACTTTTTGACGTTGCTGAAGATCGCATTCGTTCTGTCACCTTGAACGGTGTTACGCTTGCACGTCCTTTGGGGGAAACAAATTTCACCGTTTCCGGGATGGCAGACGGTGAAGCCCCGGTAGCGACATACAAACGGGCTGAGCCAGCTCGCACGCTCGCGAGGTTATCGCTTCTGGATGTGCAACAAACGACAAATCCGTTAATGGAACCGGCAGCATCTGGCGGCTTTATCACCCATGACGGGCTTCAAGTCTCGTTCACTTTGTTTGAAAGTGGAAATGACAAATGGATCCAGCTGGCGGCAGATCATAACTCGGATCAGGCATCCGAGGGCGCAACTGGCACGCTTCCGGATGCGCCGGAAGACGGCGCCGCTGAGGCGCAGGAGCTCAATGCAAAGCTGCGCGGTTGGCTGTTCAAAATTTCCGATTTCGACGCCAATATTCTAATGCAGACACGTGCAGACTTCGTCGAATCGCAAGAGACTGATGTAAACGCCTCTTGAAGCGCGGACATTGCTACCTAAATCAGGATCAACCCAAGGGCTAGCGGGTCACAGCACCCACAAGGACCGGCCGCGGAAAGAGTGCGGCGAAAAGTTTGGAGAGAATTCAAAAATGAGCGAACAGACTGAAGAGAATACGGGCGAAAAACGCGGGTTTGAAGCAGAAGTTTCCCGCCTGCTACATATGATGGTGCATTCGGTTTATTCGGACAGGGAAATTTTCCTGCGTGAGCTGATTTCGAATGCGTCGGATGCATGCGACAAGCTTCGGTATGAGGGGCTGACGAACGCGGACCTTTTGAAGGACAACGGCGAATTTGGTGTGTCGATTGTTGCTGATGGTGATGCCAAAACGCTTGTTATCTCGGACAATGGCATCGGTATGAGTAAGGACGACCTTATCGAAAACCTGGGAACAATTGCACGTTCGGGTACGGCTAAGTTTGTTGATCAGCTGACAGGTGACAGCAAAACCGACATGCAGTTGATCGGGCAGTTTGGTGTGGGTTTCTATTCGGTTTTCATGGTTGCGGACCGTGTTGATGTGGTCACTCGCAAGGCTGGGGAAGCGGACGCCTGGCGCTGGACCAGCAACGGCGAAGGATCATATGAAATCTCGCCAGCGGAAAAAACGTCTGGTGGTACAGAAATTACGTTGCACCTGAAGGATGACGCTGGCGAGTTCACAGAACAGCATCGTCTCCAAAGCATTGTCGGCAAATACAGCGACCATATTGCAGTGCCAATCACGCTTGCCATCAAGGGCAAGGAAGAAGCGGACGCCGAACCCAAGATTGTCAACGAGGGCTCTGCTATCTGGACGCGCCCAAAAAGCGATATCTCTGATGAACAATATACGGAGTTTTACCGTAGCGCCGGGCATGCTTTCGACGAACCTGCAATGACGCTGCATTATAAAGCGGAGGGCATGCAGGAATATACGGTTTTGCTTTTTGTGCCATCACAGCAACCCATGGATCTGTTTGATCCGGCACGCAAAAACCGGGTTAAGCTCTACGTAAAACGGGTCTTTATTTCGGATGACAGTGCTGATTTGCTGCCTGGTTGGCTCCGGTTTATGCGCGGTGTGGTGGATAGCCAGGACTTGCCGCTCAATATCAGCCGAGAGATGCTACAGAACAATCCGACGATGGCGCGCATGTCGAAAGCGATTACAAAGCGGGTGATCAGCGAGTTCGAGAAACTGGCAAAAAAAGACAGGGAAAAATTCCTGTCGATCTGGTCGGAGTTTGGTCCCGTCATCAAGGAAGGCATTTATGAAGATCATGAACGCCGTGACGCGCTCCTCAAGATATCGCATTTCCGGTCAACGGATGCAGACGACTGGACAACGCTTGAAGACTATGTCGGGCGCATGAAGGACAAACAGTCGGCGATTTACTACATCACCGGCACAGATGCAGACGCCGTTGCAAAAAGCCCGCAGCTGGAAGGTTTCCGGTCTCGCGGTATTGAAGTGCTGCTGCTGTCGGACCCGGTCGATGAATTCTGGATCCAGATGGCGCCGGACTATGACGGCAAGCCGTTCAAGTCGATCACCCGCGGTGACAGCGACCTGAAGGACATAGCGGCAGAAAAGTCGGATGACGAACCAAAAGAGACCGCCAGCGAAGGGGAGATGACCACGCTGACCACACTGATGAAAGAGGTGTTGGGCGAGAAAGTATCTGACGTGCGTGTCACAGACCGTTTGACAGATACTTCTGCCTGCCTGGTCGCGAGCGAAAGCGGCATGGATATGCATCTTGAGCGCATTTTGAAGGCTCACAACCAGCTGGATCAGATGACTGCCAAGGTTCTTGAAGTGAACCCGTCGCATCCACTTATTCGCAAGCTGGCGGAAAAATCGAAGGATAAGGGTGCAATTGATGCCCTTGCCGACCCAGTTCTGCTGATCCTTGACCAGGCCAGGATTTTGGAAGGTGATGCTCTGGAAGACACCAGCGCATTTGCCCGCAGACTCAGTGCTGCGATGGAAAAAGGTCTCGCGTAAAAATTAACGATTCTACGTTCCGGGAAAAGGCTGTCCGCACACGTGTTGCTGGCAGCCTTTTTTGGTTGCGGTCTCTTTGTCACCGGCTTGCAGATTGCGGTTTGGCGTCCAATTTGCATAGTGTCTGGTGGGACCACTCGGCGACGTAGCGCCCTAGTGGCCAAAGCGACACTACATCAATGAGGATATAGCCATGACCAGCGCACTTCGCTTCCAGTTTGTTGCCAATGCGTGCGGCATCTTTACCGGAAAAGAAGGGACGCGGATTTTATGCGACCCCTGGCTTAACGACGGCGTATTTGACGGCAGCTGGTGCCATTATCCAAAGCTGAGAACGACGATGGCCGATGTTCAGGACGTGGATGCGGTCTATGTATCTCATCTGCATCCTGACCATTTCGACGAGCGGTATTTCGATTTTGATCGAAACAAGCCGCTTATCGTTATGGACCATGGCCCGAATTTTCTCGTCCGCAAGCTCACCATGCTCGGATACACCAACCTTGTGAAAATCAAAAGCGGTGAGACGGTTCCCTTCAGGGAATTTGAAATCACCATGTTTGCACCCTTTGCGAAACATAGTTTCCATGAAGCTAAGATTGGGAATCTGATCGATTCCGCGATGGTGGTTTCCTGTGATGGTGTTACCGCCTTCAACACCAATGACAATACGCCCACTGTGGCCTCCTGTGCCATGATAAGGGAACGTTTTGGAACCATTGACCTCGCGATGCTGAATTACAATGCAGCCGGGCCATATCCCAGCTGTTTCGATGACCTGAGCGAAGAGAAAAAACTCTCTGAGCACCACCGGATATTGAAGCGGAACTTCGACCATGTTGTTGATCTTGTACAAGGACTGGAGCCCAGAATGATGCTGCCGTTTGCCGGTGCCTACGTGCTGGGCGGTGACCTGCGGCATAAAAACAAATATCTCGGCACCAGCACCTGGGATGAATGTGCGGACTATGTGTGCGCGCAGGATATTGGAGACACCAAGGTTGTCTTGATGCGCGAAGGCGACACGCTGGACATCCAGTCAGGAGCTTCCGACCGTCCCTACGAGCCGCTCGATCCAACGGATATGGAACATTATATCGAAAAAGAACTTGCGGACCTCAAGTACCCCCATCAGTTGGATGCCTCGCCAGATACTGCCCTTCTTCTTCAGGATGTGGAAGCTGCATCGGCCGCCATGACTGAACGCATGAGCCGGTTTGGCATAGAATCCGATTTCTCGGTTCGGATTGTTCTGGATGGCGGCGCCTATCAGATTTACCCCCATTTTGCTGCAGCGGACGCATCTGATCAACGGGCCCAGAAAGTATTGACGTGTGAGCTGGACGCCAGGCTTCTGCGCCGTATCCTGGATCGCAAGGCTCACTGGAACAATGCGGAAATCGGTGCCCACATTTCCTTTCGTCGCCTACCAAACGAGTATCAACCTGACTTGCATATGGGACTTCAGTTTTTCCACCTTTAGGGTGACGATAGCCTTTCCAAAAAGAATGGGCGGCGACCTTGGTCACCGCCTTTTTTCTTGGGGAGGGAGTTTCTAATACCGGCCAGTTAGCTGCACACCGTAAAAGCGTGGAGGTCCTGCAACAAATGTCGGTGTGCCAAAGGCACCGCCCGTGTTGCCCGCATCAATGATGTAATCTTTGTCAAACAGGTTGTTGGCAAAGAAGTTGACTTCCCAGCTGTCGTCCGCCGCCGCAAACCCGGCTCTCAAATTCACCAGATTTACATCGTCTTCGGCGATGTCCAGACCGGCAATCGGTTGGTTTTCGATCTCGAAAAAGACGCTTGAACGATAAGTCCATGTCGCATTGGCAAAGAAGTTGATTTCGCTTGTGATTGGATAGCTGAAAAGCCCGCCAAGTGCTGTTGACCATTCAGGCTGCAACCGGAAGCGATTGCCGGCAAAAATACCGTTTGCGTCCTCGTCGTCAATTTGCGCATCGATGTAGGCCACATTGCCGAACATCTGAAAATACTGGCCCAGTTGCGTGCGCGCCTCGGCTTCAACACCAAAGTTGGAGGCTGATCCTGCGTTGGAGGGGCGCGCCACGCCATTGATATCAAGGACTGAAACCTGGAAGTTTTCATAGTCCTGATAAAAGGCCGAAAGGGCAAAATCCAGTTTTCCATCGGGCGTTCGGCCCTTGATGCCGCCTTCGTAGTTCCAGATGATTTCCTCAGGCACAAAGGTTGGGTCGGCAACAGGGTTGCCATTTGTGTCTGCAACGGAACCCACATCGATCACGTCTGACCTGCGACCCTTCGAGACCGTGGCGTAAAGGCTGACGTCATCGCTCAACTCATAACGCAGGTTGAAGCGTGGCAGGAAGGCGTCGTAATCCTCAGATGCCGTTACCACGCCGCCGTTGGTGTCTACATTGCCGAATGCGAGGAGCGGGGCGCCTGTCAGCACTGAATTTGGCAGCGTTGCAAAGGCACCGCTTTCGCGTTCTTCATAAACAAACCGGATGCCGGCCGTGAATTCCAGCCGGTCGGTGACGGCGTATGTTGCATCCGCGAACACCGAATAGATGTCAAATTCGCCCGTGTTACCAAATACGGCGTCATAGAAAATGGGCGGCAGGCCTTGCGCGGCTGTTAGCGAACCAACCGTTCCATCCGAACCAACACAAGCCAGCCCCGGAATGACGCCTGCCGCACATTGCAGGAAAGTGCCTTCCTCTGTCAGAAACGGAACACGTTGGCGCCCTTCTTCCGTAAAGTAGTTGACGCCAAAAAATGCATTGAGGCGGTCACCGCTATAGTTCGCCCTTAACTCCTGACTAAACTGGTCACCGCTGGAATCTTCGGCAAACTCCGCAAAAATCGCCTGCGTGCCATCTGCATCAAACACCTCCAGGCTGTCAAACTCACGGTAGCCGGACACGGAGGTAATCGACCAACTGTCGCTGACATCCCAGCGAATGGTCAGGTTGCCGTCGTAAACCTCCCGATCGATGCCCAACACATCGTCGCCCAATACTTCTGCTGAACGGGGGCCGCCTCCGCCAAGTTCTGCGAAACTGAAGGGGTCGGTAGCGCCGCCTGTGGGCGCAAATCTACCGGATTTGAAGCTGGTACCTGTGTCATCGTTTTTCTCGTAATTCAGTACAAGATCAACTGTGACATTGTCGTTTGGTACCAGACGCAGGCTGCCTCGCACACCAAAGCGTTCGATGCCATTCAGGTCTGGCTGGACCGTGCCGCCTTCAGACTGGGAGCCCGGATCACCAGCAATGTTTTCGACGAAACCATCCCGTTTGCGATAGCTAAAAGCCAGCCTGCCTTGAATCGTTTCGCTGCCACCCGTAACAAAACCGCGTGCCTGGTAGCTATCAAAGTTGCCATAGCCAACACTCAATTCTGCGGCAAACTCTTCCTGAGGTTTCCGGGTAATGACAGATACGGCGCCAATGGCAGAAGCGGTGCCAAACAATGTTGCTTGTGGGCCTTTGGCCACTTCGATGCGTTCAATGTCAAACAACTCGAAATGTGAGCCCCGTGACCGGGATACATCGATGCCATTGAGGTAAATTGAAACACGCGGAGCGATTTGTGCCGAACCACTGTCGGACGTGATGCCGCGGATCACAAATGCCGGGTTGTTGGGGCTTTGCTCCTGAATGATCAGGCCGGGCGTGATCTCTGACACTTCGTCAAATTCATCGATGTTCAGGTCTTCAAGCAGGCGGCCAGAATAACTGGTAACCGTAACCGGTACGTCCCTCAGCGATTGTTCTCGTTTTTGCGTGGTAACGATGATTTCTTCGACAATGCTATCGTCGTCTGCGTCAGCTGCCGACTGTGCAACAGCGGGAGCAGACGCCAGAATTGCTGACAGGCTTGCGCCTGCGGTCAGCCAGGAAAGGCTTTTTAGGGGCATTTCATTCTCCATGTGTATGGGCCTGCCTGCATGCACAGACCGTCTAGGGCTATGGCGGCTGCTTAGCCTTTCCGTCTTGGCAGTTGCGTGACAGGAGAATGAAGTTTTAATGACTCACGTTAAAGTGAGGTGATTGGGGTCAGCTTTTCAGCCGACGCAGTTTAACACCGGTTATCTGGTTCTTGCTGCGCGCCGTGACTTCGAAGCGGAAGCCATGAAAATCATAGCGGCTGCCAACGATGGGGATCGTTTCGGCTTCATAAATCAGCAAACCGGCGACTGTGGTCGCGTTTTCGTCGGGCAAATGCCAATCGAACATACGGTTGAGGTCGCGAATGGTAACATAACCTTCTGCGACCACTGTGCCGTCGTTGAAGCTGCGTACGCCTGCAACATCAAAATCATGCTCGTCCGCGATGTCGCCGACAATTTCTTCCAGAATGTCCTCGAGCGTAACCAGTCCCTGGATGTCACCATATTCGTCTACGACAAGGGCAAAGTGGGATTTGCGCTCGAGGAAAGCATTCAGCTGCTCTTTCAAGCTCGTGGTTTCTGGCACGAACCATGGTTTTGTCATGATGCGTTTGACGTTGAAGCGATGCATTTGTCCGCCAGCTCGCCTGAGGGCGCGCAGGACATCTTTGGCATGCAACACTCCAACGATGTTTTCAGGCTCTTTTTCATAAAGCGGTAACCGGGTGTGAGGGCTTCGGACGACGGCGGCGATGATCTCGTCGGTTGGCGCATTAACGTCAAGCATCTGCATGCTTTTACGGTGCAGCATCACGTCTTCGATCGAAACATCCTCAAGGTCCAGGATCGAACCCAGCATATGCTGGTCTTCTTTGACGAGCCCGCCTTCATGACGATGCAGATCAATGGCACCCCGAATTTCTTCCTGTGGAGATAGTGCATTGTCGATCGATGAAATATCGACGCCAACCAGTTTCAGGGTGATGCGCACAATGCGCTGGACCAATGCAACGATAGGCGCAAACAGAAACACCACAAACTGGATGATACGCGATACCGTCAGCGCCATTCTTTCAGTATTCGCAATGGCATAGGACTTTGGCAGGACTTCTGCAAAAATCAGGACCAGGGCGGTCATAACTGCGGTGGCGATAAACACACCCTCATCGCCCATTATGGACAGGAACAGGCTGGTCGCCAGCGCCGAAGCCAGGATGTTGACAAGATTGTTGCCAAGCAGGATAGCCCCGATCAGCCTTTCTTTGTCATCAATCAGCCGAGAAACCCTTTTGGCCCGCTTGTCTCCATGCTTTGCCATATGGTGAATGCGTGCCTTGGAGGCGGCGGTCAGAGCTGTTTCAGAGCCTGAAAAAAGCCCAGAAAGCAGCAACAGAACAAAAATTACGCCCGTCGTGACCCAGAATTCGGTATTGAAAATATCGGCGGCATCCATGACCGCTGTTTCCTCGTGTTGGGCTAATTAGCCTGTGGTGAGAGAATCATGGAGGACAGCGCGCACAATTTCAAGGTCGACGCCCCTGTGAACCGCGGCGGTGCCAATGCCACCCAAAACGAAACCGATCATGCCAGCCTCAACCTTCTTGTCTTTGTGCATGTGCCCCAACAGACGATCAGCATCTGTTGTCATCTCTATTTCCGATGCAGCCGTTTTCAAGCCGACCGATTGGAGGTGATGCGTCAAACGCGAACAGTCCTCATGAGATGCCAGGCCCATCCGCGCAGATGTTTCAAGCGCCATAACCATGCCGATCGCAACGGCTTCACCGTGCAGGAGCTGATCGCCATACCCGCACTCGGCTTCAAGCGCGTGACCAAATGTATGTCCCAGATT
Source organism: uncultured Kordiimonas sp. (assembly GCA_947500295.1). Taxonomy (GTDB): domain Bacteria; phylum Pseudomonadota; class Alphaproteobacteria; order Sphingomonadales; family Kordiimonadaceae; genus Kordiimonas. The sequence continues at coordinate 48,341 of CANMRM010000005.1, read as the reverse complement.
CAGGAGTGCCCGCCTGCCGGTTTCCAGTTCGTCTTCCGCAACAACACGGGCTTTTGCACGACAACTGTGGGCAATTGCTTTTGCCCTGACGGCCTCAACCTCAGGGCTGTTATCAAGAGCGACCATGGTCTGACCATGGTCTTCAAGCCAGGCGAAAAACACCGGGTCATCGATAACGCCGTACTTAACAACCTCGGCATATCCCGCCAGTAGTTCGCGCCGGCGCAGCGTCTGGAGTGTGTCTGTGTCTATGAACACTCCCTTGGGCTGATAAAAAGCGCCAGCAAGGTTTTTGCCTTCCGGTGTGTTGATGCCTGTTTTGCCGCCGACAGAGCTGTCAACCTGTGCCAAGAGTGTTGTTGGCACCTGCACAAAATCCACGCCTCGCAGCACGATTGATGCGGCGAAACCTGCAAGATCTCCAATGACACCGCCGCCAAAGGCGACAATGACGTCATTGCGTTCAATTCCGGATTTCAACAGGTCGCTGACAAGCGGTTCCAGATGAGTGAATGATTTTGTGGCCTCACCGGCATTTAGGGTGAAAAAGCGACTGTCAATTTTATCGCGTTCCAGGGCCTGTTGCAGTCTTGTTCCCTGGTGATGCATGACTGTTTCTTCGGTCACAACGAAAACCCGGCGGTTTTTCAACAGGGGTGTCAGGGCAGGGCCGATGTTGTCCAGCAGGCCAGCCTCGATAACGATATCGTAGGACCGGGGACCAAGCTCCAGCGCAACGGTTTCTCTGTTCGGGCTATCAGGCACGAATAAATTCTCTTTCTTGCAGGGACATCATAATGGAGTCCACCACAGCATCATGCGGACCGTCGGAAGATTGTACCCTGATATCGGCCTCGGCATAGATTGGCGCGCGCTCCTGCATCAGGGACTGCAGGATTTCGGCGGGATCGCCCTGTTTCAGGAGCGGGCGGGTGTCGCGCCGCGCAGTGCGTTCAACCAGAACGTCGAGCGCGGCGTCAAGCCAGACAGTAATCGCCTGGTCTTTCATCAGGGTTCGGGTTTCTTCATTGATGAAGGCGCCACCACCCGTGGCCAGCACGCGGGCAGGCCCGCTCAGCAGGCGGGCAATGACCCGGCGTTCCCCGGAACGGAAATACTCCTCGCCATAATTTGCAAAGATGTCATTGACCGACATTTGTGCGGCTTTCTCTATCTCGAAATCTGAATCTGCAAATTCCAGCCCCAGGCGTTTGGCCAGACGGCGGCCCACGGTTGTTTTTCCTGCTCCCATCAATCCGACAAGCACAATTGTGCGGTCAACGGAAAATGATGGTTCCGCCGCAGTTGCCATATTGGAGGGTGCTGAGGTACTATTGGACATACGCCCATTTACAAGCTGCATCGGATGGCCGCAAAGGCTTTTTTCCGTCTATCAGAGATAACCGGTTCCCTACCCACCACAATTTTGTCATTTATTGGCGGAATAGTCGTCTGTAAGTGCAGTTGAATTTCGGTTTGACTGCTGGACTTGCGGGCGCGCGGGGCCTATAAAAACCCGAGCGTCTTCAAGCCAAAGGCGTTTGAAATTCCATGGGGACTCGTTGGATGTCGAGAATGACTCAAATTTTGATTGCGGCAGTGGCGCTTGTTGTTGTTGGCGGTGGTATATTTCTGATGACCTGGGATATCCCGGCACCATCTGAAAAAGTCACCAAAACTCTGAGCAATGACCGCTTCCCTTCCTGATCATGATCTCTCGTCATCTCCATCTTATTGCAATGGTGAGCCTGCTGTTTGTGGCGCCTTTTGGCGTTGCAGCGGCTCAGGATGAAGATGACACGCAGGCCGAAGAGGAAGCTCCTGCTGACGAAGCGCCCGCTACGGACGCTGCTGGGCCAGTACTTCCGGAAACGCCTGAAAGGCGCACTCTTTACTTCATCGGACCCAAGATAACCCTGGACCGCCAGTTGGGGCCAAGTGTTGGCGCGCCGAAGTCAATATTGCCGCAGCCGTTGATCTCGCCAGGATCGCTGCAGGTGCCCGAACCCGAAACAACCCCAGAGATAACACCCGGAGCAGAAGAGGCGCCGGTAGAAACCGGCGCAAATGACCCTGAAACGACTTTGGACGCCAATGCATCTCGTTTGCCGGACAGTCAGTTTTTGGCGCCTGCAGGCCCCGGTGACGGTGCCGAGGAAGTTCAGGATCAAGAGCCTGAAGCAGACCTGCCCGGCCAGGCGGCTGAAAGTGGCTTCGATGCGGCTTTTCAAACAGATGCGTTTCAGGAAGGCGTACTTCAGCAAATCGACCCGTCTGGTTTCCCGGTTGGAAACGCGCTTGATACCATCTGGCAAGGCTATGATCGTGGTGACATCCATGATTTTCTGGCCCTATTGGCCCAGCCCTCGCTGTCACCGACGCTGACGCGTTTTGCGTCAACGATTGCCGCATCACGGTTTGACGTGCCTGAGCCTGCCAATGATCAGGAAGTAACCGATTTTCTGGACGCGCGTCTGACAGTCTTTCAATCACAGGCAGACCGTGAAGCTTATGTTGGCCTGATAGATCAGTTGCCAAAAGACCGGGACTGGAATGCCCTTGCGCGTCATTTTGCCAAAGCACACCTTCTGAAAGGCGAGCTGACCGATGCTTGCACCGTTGCTGATACACAGCGGGCGGCGGATCAGGACCCTTACTGGGTCCGCCTTTCCACATTCTGCATGGCGGCCGCCGGCAATCGGACTGGCGTTGATTTCCAGCTGGGAATTCTTGAGGAAACAACCGCACTTGATCCAGTATTCTACCAGCTTATCGACCAGATTCTGGTTGAGGCTGAACAGCCCCCGGGCGCAGTGCTGCCGCCAATCATTCCGCTCGATGGGGTTCTGCCAACTGACATCCTTTCTGCTGCCATGGCGCGACTTGCCCGTGTGAGTGTTACGGATGTGAATGTTGCCAGTCTCAATCCTCTAGCCGTGCCGCTTCTGCTCGAAAACCCAATGGTGTTGAGGGATGCGCAGAGCAAGCTGATCGCCTATCTGATCGATCGTGGTGTTGTAAAAAGCGGGCAGATAGCCGAATTCGCCGCAGCTTTTGACGTCAGTGAAGATGAAAGTGGAGCGATCAGTGCCTGGCTTGCTGCTGCACAGGCTGACAGTGAAGCTGCGTCGGCTGATGATCTGGATGAAGGCCAGGAAGTGGTTCTTCCCTTCGAGGAGACGACGCTCCAATCGGTTCTGCTTGCGAAGATAGCACGGCATGATGCCGAGGCACCCGTTGCCCTGAATGTGCTGTGGAGGCAGGCGGCTGCTGCCGGTCAGCAGGCGGCGATCGCGCCTGCGCTTAACGCGATAACCGACCCCGGCCGTCCTTCAGCATTGCAGTCAATACCGCAAGCCGTTGCGCTGTTAACCCGAGCAGCGTATGTGTCTGGAGAGGACGCTGATGCGGAAGGTTGGTTGAGGCGCCTGCGGACACGTGTTGCAGGTGAAGACCCTGATGCGGATCAGGCACTTGTCAGCCTCTGGCCTGTCATGGCTATTTCTGACGGAACAGCCGGGCCGATGAACTCTGTTCTTGATCGGTGGTGGCTGCTGCAATCAGGCAGCGTCGACCGTTACCGCACGGCAAACCTATTGTTAACAATTCTGGAAGCTCTGGGTGGCAGTGTGGCGCAGGAACAATGGTCCGCACTCGAAGATGGCCCCGTTTTGTATGAAGGGGGATCGCTTGCACCTGCTGTATGGCGTAAGCTTTTGCTTGGCATGAAGGGGAATGACCCTGTAGCACTTTTGTCAGCATTGTATGAGATAAGTGTTCAGGTTGGCCCGGCGGACCTGCCACCAGCAGTTGCGGGCACATTGGTTGCCGGGTTGAAGCAAATGAACTTCGAGGATACAGCGCGAGCATTGGCGTTGGAAATCTTGATCAGCCAGAAGAATTAGGTGCCATGGCAGACAAAGAGCTCGTGGATCAGTTTTTGGAAATGCTGGCCGCAGAGCGTGGCCGGGCAGCCAACAGCTTGTCAGCCTACCGGCGCGACATTGAAAATTTCCTGGAACACACATCTGACCCCCTCCTGAATACGACATCCGAAACCATCCGGCATTATTTGGCAGAGTTGCATGCGGAGGGTTTGAAGGTTTCAACAGTCGCCAGGCGCTTGTCGGCAATACGGCAGTTGTTTCTGTTTCTTTACCGGGAAGGAATTCGCAGTGACAATCCTGCCAAAAATATCGAAAGCCCGCGCCAGCCGGTAAAACTTCCCATGACGTTGGCTGACAAGGACGTGGGGAGGCTTCTTGATACAGCCGAGCAAAAAACCAGGCGTGGCAAACTCAAGGCTCTCAGGGCGCATGCGCTTCTCGAGACGCTGTATGCCACCGGCCTCAGGATCAGCGAACTGGTAAGCCTGCCGCGTCGTGCCGTGGGGCCCGATACAACGATGATACTCGTGCGCGGCAAAGGCGGGCGTGAGCGCATGGTTCCCCTTGGCGACAAGGCGCGTCGCGCTCTTGCTGTTTACTTGCAGGCGCTGCTGGCCAAGGAGGCAGAAAAGGGTGTGAAAAGCCCGGCGGGCACACATTATCTTTTCCCGTCCAGAGGAGCGAAGGGGCACCTGACGCGCCGTCGGGCGGGGCAGCTGATCAAGAAGCTTGCCGTCGAAGCGGGCCTTGACCCCCAAACTGTCAGCCCGCACAAGCTGCGACATGCGTTTGCGACACATTTGTTGACTAACGGCGCGGACCTTCGTGCGGTTCAGCAAATGCTTGGCCATGCGGATATTTCAACTACCCAAATCTACACCCACGTGATTGATGAACGCCTTAAATCTCTTGTTTTGGAGAAACACCCCATGGCCGATGACTAGCGGTGTTCCCCGTTCAGACAGCCTTGCAAATGCGGCGGATAGAGCTTACATCGAATCAGAGAGGGTATGATTGACAGTCCATTGGAAATATGAGCGCTTACGAAGCCTTGACAAGTGCAGGGCTTTTGACGATTTTGCGCGCGACCATCAAAAATGGTTAACTGGCCAATGACCGGTGATCCTGCAAAACAGAAAGACAAGGATATGATGACATTCCTGGAGTTCGAAAAACCAATTGCCGAACTGGAAGGCAAGATCAGGGAACTCAAAAGCTTTTCGGGCGCAGGCGGTGATGTTGATATATCGGTTGAGGTCGGTCAGCTCGAGACCAAGCTCGGCAAACTGCTAAAAGAAACCTACGCTGGGTTGACGCCGAGCCAGAAGATTCAGGTGGCCCGGCATCCGGAACGCCCTCATTTTTCAGACATTGTTGATCATTTGTTCGAAGATTTTACGCCGCTGGGCGGTGACCGTGTCTTCGGTGAAGATGCTGCTCTCCTTGGCGGGATCGCACGCTTCCGCGGTGAAGCCTGTATTGTGATGGGACACGAGAAAGGCTCGGACACCGAAAGCCGGCTGAAGCACAATTTCGGCATGGCGCGCCCTGAAGGCTACAGGAAAGCCATTCGCCTGATGGATATGGCTGATCGGTTTGGCCTGCCTGTGCTGACGCTGGTTGATACATCTGGCGCCTATCCCGGTGTTGGCGCCGAAGAGCGCGGTCAGGCAGAGGCCATTGCACGGTCAACCGACAAATGCCTGTCTCTTGAAACGCCTGTCGTCACCTGCATCGTCGGTGAAGGTGGCTCAGGTGGTGCCGTGGCGATCGCTGCTGCCAATCATGTGTTGATGATGGAACATGCAATCTATTCGGTGATTTCACCCGAAGGCTGTGCCTCGATCCTTTGGCGCACCAACGACAAGGCACAGGACGCTGCGATTGCGCTTAAAATCACAGCGCAGGATCTGCTGAAGCTTGGCGTCATTGACGGTATTGTTCCCGAGCCTCTGGGCGGTGCGCACCGCGATCCGGAGCGTGGCATGAATGTGCTCGGCGATAATATGGAAGCTGCCCTGCGCGACATGGCAGGTCTTGATGGCGCTCGCCTGAAGGAACTGCGGCGGGAAAAATTCCTGTCGATCGGGAGCAAAGGCATCGCCTAAAGGCGACCTTTGCCTACCCACTTGGGCCCTTCATTGAGTGCCTCTTAAATAATCTGCAACAAATTTGTGCTAGCTATCCCTTGGCGTTCACTCACGAGTTGCGAATCGCCGGGGTTGCTGGCGTTTACTGTCCTCAAGATTGTCCGGTAAAAGAAAGCTGCTTCCGAGTCGTTCAATTTCTCGGGCGGAAACACCATATATTGTGGGCCTTTAAAAGTTTCTCCACTTTATCTTGACGAATGGCATGCTTCGCTCTTATTCTTGTTTCCGCAAACAACGAAGCTATTACCAAACGGGGGACGTCGGGCGGTCAGCTTCGTAAGTTATTGAAAATAAATAAAAAGTTGATTTTGTTCGACTTTTGTTCTCTAATCGGGCTACTCTATAGAGTTTCCCGAAACAGAGAAGGAGTCTGTGGCGCCGGGTTCGTCGGGTATGCGAGCCGTTGCTGCACCAGAATCATTAAAATGATCAGGGTCTGGAAATCGGGGCGGACTAGGGAGTAAGAGGCAAAGATGTTTGAAGTAACCCATTTCGAACGCGGCGGCGCGGTAGAGATTGACCGCAGCAAGGACGACCTACTCACTGAATTTGGTAAAGCAACACTGACGGACCGGTATTTGATGCCGGGTGAGAATTATCAGGATTTGTTTGCCCGGGTTGCGTCTTTTTATGGCGATGACGCTGCACATTCTCAGCGGCTCTATAATTACATATCAAATCTCTGGTTCATGCCGGCAACTCCTGTGTTGTCGAACGGCGGAACCAACCGTGGCCTGCCGATCAGCTGTTTCCTGAACGAAGCACAGGACAAGCTGAACTCGATTGTTGATCTGTGGACTGAAAATGTCTGGCTTGCATCAAAAGGCGGCGGCATTGGCTCCTACTGGGGTAACCTGCGCTCGATCGGCGAGACCGTTGGCGGTGTCGGAAAAACCAGTGGAATCATCCCGTTTGTGCGGGTCATGGACAGCCTCACGCTTGCAATTTCTCAAGGCTCTCTGCGCCGCGGGTCTGCAGCGATTTACCTGCCGGTCAGTCATCCGGAAATTGAAGAATTTGCCGAACTGCGCCGCCCAACTGGCGGTGACCCAAACCGCAAAACGCCAAACCTGCACCACGGCGTATTGATTTCGGACGCCTTCATGCGTGCAGTTGAAGCAGATGAAGACTGGGCGCTCACGAGCCCGAAGGACCATCATGTTGTGCGCACGGTATCGGCGCGTGCCTTGTGGATCCGGTTGCTGACAGCCCGTGTTGAAACCGGAGAGCCTTACTTCATCTTCTCGGATACGGTAAACAACCAGATGCCTGAGCATCACAAGCTCGCTGGCCTCACCGTAAAAACCTCGAACCTGTGTGCGGAAATTACGCTGCCGACAGGCCTTGATCATCTTGGTAACGAACGCACAGCGGTTTGCTGTCTGTCGAGCCTCAATCTGGAGCACTATAAGGTCTGGAAAGACGACAAGAACTTCATCCCTGATGTGATGCGCTTCCTCGACAACGTGCTGCAGGACTTCATCGATCGCGCGCCAAATGAAATGGCAAAAGCCCGCTATTCCGCCATGCGGGAACGCTCGGTCGGGCTTGGTGTTATGGGCTTCCATAGCTTCCTGCAGGACAATATGATCCCGTTTGAAAGCAGCATGGCAAAGTCATGGAACTTCAACATTTTCAAACACATTGAAAAAGAAGTGAACCGTGCGTCGGAAGCTCTGGCGTTTGAGCGGGGTCCGTGCCCTGACGCCGCTGACTATGGCATGATGGAGAGATTTTCCAATAAAACAGCCATCGCGCCCACGGCCTCTATTTCAACCATCTGTGGCGGCGCAAGCCCGGGGATCGAACCGATTGCCGCCAACAGTTACAACCAGAAAACCCTGTCGGGCAACTTCATTGTCCGCAATCAGGCCCTGACACGCCTTCTCGATGAAAAAGGCCAGAACACGGAAGAGGTCTGGACCTCCATTACCGTGAACGAAGGGTCGGTGCAGCATCTTGATTTCCTCGATCAGCATGAGAAGGATGTCTTTAAAACAGCCTTTGAACTGGACCAGCGCTGGGTTGTGGAACTGGCCGCAGATCGGGCGCCTCATGTATCGCAGGCACAATCCGTGAACATCTTCCTGCCGGCAGACGTGCACAAGCGTGACTTGCACCAGATCCATTATCAGGCGTGGAAGAAAGGGCTGAAAAGCCTTTATTACTGCCGCTCTAAATCCATCCAGCGGGCAGAGGTTGTGGCCACAGGCTCAACCAAGACCGCGAAGCAGGAACAAGAGCGCCAGCTGGAACTCATGGCGGCCAATACGACCGACTATGAAGAGTGCCTGGCCTGCCAGTAATGCATTGAATATCTGTTTTAAGTAGGGCCCTGAAATGTCGGGCCCTATTTTTTTTGGCCAAAGTCGGTATCAAAAATCCAGAAACCCATATGTACATAACCATCACTAGCGCCACCGGCATGATCGGGCACAATATGCTCCTGCCTGCCAAGGCGGCGGGGCATGACATCACAGTGGTGCACAGGTCGTCGACTGGGCACTCACCTGGTTCAGAGGCGTTGGCTTCTGAAAGCCTGCCGGGGAGAGCATTAATGCGTCAGTATACCAGGCGTTCGAGAACAGCGGTGGCAATTGCGATATCCTGCACCGCGACGCCGGTCAGGTCAGCAATGGTGATTTGCTCCTTTGACGTTCGGCCTTGCTGCTCACCTGTAATGATCTGCCCCAATTCGACTATTGCCGGTTCCGAGGTCGTGCCATTTTCAAGCGCATGATGAATTTCGCCGGATACTCTGCATTGGGCAATGCTGTCAGCGACAACAAGGTCGGCTTTGCCCAGAAGGCCCGGATCAAGTTCGCATTTAACGGGCGTGTCCGAGCCCATGGCCGTAATGTGGGTGCCCGGTTGCACCATGCCCGACTTTATCAGCGGTTGCGAAGCCGGGGTGGTTGTCACGATCAACTGGCAGGATTTGCAGAGGTGTTGCACGTCATCCGCAAGCGAAACCTCATATCCAAAATCGGAGATTGCAGCGGCTGCATCGCCCGCACTTTCAGGGTCTCGCGCCCACAGGCATACTGACCGGCAATCGGTGACTTTTCTAAGATACTCTGCCTGCAGTCGTGCCTGTACGCCAGCCCCGATGATACCGATGGATTGAATGTCTGATGGCGCCAGGTGTTTTGCTGCCACCGCACCGGCGGCTGCAGTTCGGTGGTTAGTGAGAATGCCACCTTCCAATAGCACTGCCTCTACCGCGCCTGTTGTTTGCGACAGAACCATCATGCAGCCGCCAAAGGGAGACAGGCCACGTTGCGGATTATTGTAAAAACCGGTTGCGACTTTGATAACAAAATTTTCGTGGCCTTTAATGGCGCCGTATTTGATGTGCAGTTCGCCCCGGTTTTCGGGAAACAAAAGTTCCCCGACCGGAGGGACATCTGCAAGGCCCTGACTATAGGAAACAAACGCATCTTCCATTGCGTCAACGAGGTTGATATCCGGCAGGACACTCAGTATCTGGTCGAGGGTGAAGACTTTTGTCATCAGGCAGGCCCTACGATTTTGTGCAGCAAAGCAATGTGTTTGCCTGCTCGCGACTTATGTTGCCGCCGCACAGCAATACCACCGATGATTGGCCTTCAAGTTTTGAGGCAACCTGCTGATAGCCTGCAAGAGCGAGAGCAGCCGACCCTTCGACAATCATGCCTTCTTCGTAGGCGAGGGTGAGCAGGCAGGCCTTTATGTCGTCTTCGGAGCAGAGCAGGCATTCGTCCACTACGGCCTGCGCCAGAGGTAAGGTGATGGTGTTTTCGTCAATGCCGCCCGCCACAGCATCTGCGATGGTGGCCAAGTGCTCGGTTTCCACAACCTTACCTGCCTTCAGTGATGCATCCAGTGCGGCGGAGTTCCGCGCAGAAACACCCCATACCTTTGTGCCCGGGAAGTTGTGTTTCAAAACAGCGCCGATGCCGCTCACCAGTCCTCCACCCCCAAGCGAGATGAAGATGTTGTCGATGTGCCGATCACCAAAATCCTCGATAAGTTCGACGCCGATGGTGCCCTGGCCGGCGATGATATCCGGGTCATTGTATGGCGATATGTAGATATATCCTTCGTCGCGGGCCAGCGCCATGGCATGCAGTTCCGAAGCGCCGGCTTCGGCTCCCGCCACCACAACGTTTGCGCCGATGGAGCGGATGCGCTCCAGTTTCATAGGCGCAACATTCTCCGGTAGAACCACCGTCATGTCGGCGCCGAGGTCAATCGCTGCTGTGGCCGCCCCGATGCCATGATTGCCGGAAGAGGCAGTGACAAACTTGCGTGACGAGAGGTCTCCCTTTTCCCGCACTTTTGTCAGCTTGCTCATGGCGCCTCTGATCTTGAAGGACCCGGTGCGCTGGAAATTTTCGGTCTTGTAGTAAAGCCCGTCCACCAGTTTGCTTCGCACAATCGGGGTATGTTCGATGCGATTGCCGCACCTGCTTTTCGCGGCCTCTGCAGCTTCTGCAATATCTTCAATGCTTGGCGTGTGGCTCATCCTGTGTCCCCTTTAGTGTCCGGCAGATGGTAGGGTCAGCTGGACTGTCAGGCAATGCCGGTTTTGGGGCATTGGATGGTCATGTCGACACAGTTCATAGCTGCTGGCAGGTAAGCATTTGATTTCGTTTGGGAAGTCGTTTTCAGCATCGCCTCGTGGCAATCAATCATGCCAAAAAAACAAAATATTGTGCTTCCGCAATTCCAATATACCAAGTGCGGTAGTATACTCCGCTGATTCTGCGCTCACGCGTATTTCAGGAATTTGCCTGCCTTGGGTTTCAGGGGACCCGCGGCGTTTTTAGTAAAAGGGGCCCGTCAATGGAAACAACCGACGTACTTGAAAACAGCAATCTGCTGACCGAACGCCACGTATACAAGCCTTTCAAATACCCTTGGGCCTATGAAGCCTGGCTGACGCAGCAGCAAGTACATTGGTTGCCCGAAGAGGTGCCGCTCGCGGAGGATGTGCGAGACTGGGCGCGCAACCTGAACGAATCGGAAAAGAACCTGCTGACGCAGATTTTCCGCTTCTTCACGCAGAGCGACATCGAAGTAAACAACTGTTACATGAAGCACTATACCAAGGTGTTCAAGCCCACCGAAGTGCAGATGATGCTGTCTGCCTTTTCCAATATGGAAACCATCCATATTGCGGCTTACAGCCATTTGCTCGATACGATCGGCATGCCGGAAACTGAATATTCCGCCTTCCTCCACTATAAGGAGATGAAGGACAAGTATGATTTCATGCAGCAGTTCAATTCTGATGACCTGCGGTCAACAGCGATCACACTTGCAGTGTTTGGCGCCTTCACCGAGGGGCTCCAGCTTTTTGCGAGTTTTGCGATGCTTCTCAATTTCCCGCGTTTCAACAAAATGAAGGGCATGGGTCAGATCGTCAGCTGGTCGGTGCGGGATGAAAGCCTGCACTGTGACAATATGGTCAAATTGTTCCGTACGCTGGTCAGCGAAAACCCGCAGTTGTGGGACGCTGGCCTCCGGCAGGAATTGCTGGAGGCCTGCCGTACGATTGTAGAGCATGAAGATGCCTTCATTGATCTCGCGTTTGGCCTCGGCCCTGTTGAAGGCCTGGAAGCCGAAGACGTGAAACAGTACATCCGCTACATCGCAGACCGCCGTCTTCTGCAGCTCGGGCTTGAAGAAGAATATCACATTGAAGAAAATCCGTTGCCCTGGCTCGACAGCATGCTGAACGCTGTGGAGCACACTAACTTCTTTGAAAACCGGGCGACGGAATATTCCAAGGCAGCCACTCGTGGCAACTGGGACGAGGCATTCGCCTGAAGAAATTGGCGCCCGGATAACTCGAAACTAAACTCGTAACAATCCGGGCGCCATAGTGGGCAGGGCTGCGCTTCAGGCCAGCGAGGACAATGCCCTCAGCGCGCCTGCCTCATTGGGAGAAGCAATCAATCATCCTGCCAGCGTCCGTAAGCCGGACGACGGCGTGGTTCCACATCGTCATAGTCATAGACCGCTGAACCCCGGGACGGCCCGAAGCTGTCGTGACGTGCGGCAAGCGATACGTAAAACTGGTCCGCGCGCGCTCTGATTTTACCAGCAAGCAACTGGGCGAGGTTGCGCAAACCTTCGGTGCGTATCTCCTGGGCAAGTGTGTCGCGGTAGTGGCCGCCAGCCTGCGTAAACAAACGCGCAACAGTGCTGTTTGGATAGTTGGCTGACGGCACCACGCCACAGTTTGTGAGGGCTTGAAGGTTTTCACCGTAGCGATAACTCTCGGCAGCATGAACACGTAACGCGTCAGCGTATGCACCTTCTCCGCGTATGCGGTAGGTCAGCTGATAGTCGGCAACCGCCACACCTTTTTCCGTCACGCGTGTATAGAAAGCCCGCTTGTGGTGTCCACACTGGCCAGGTGTGTAGCGATAGCGCTTCTTGTATTTCTTGTTGCGCCGGGCAATGTCCGTTACGTGAAATGACAAATTGTAATCTGTCAGTCGCGCCTGGACGGTCATATCGGCGTCCCGTCGCCGGGAAACGATGACAATGTTGCTCGGCAACACATAGCGCAGCCGGTCCCGGATGTAATGGTCGTTGGCGTCCTGCCGGTACGCCTTGCGTGTCTGGCCGCGCTCAAGATCAACAAAAACCCGGAACGGATGACTTGCACGAAACTCATAGTCAACCGGATCGACATGATAACCGGCACCGTCGTGCGCCGCTGTTGGTGCACTGGCAGCGACCATGACCAGAAGGAGCCCTGTTTTCAGGCGTGAAAATGGCCTTGTGGCTGGGGTTTCCGTCCGTCTCATAGCTCGTCTCCTCCGCTAGTTTCGAATCACCCTAGCGGAGGCGAGCTTATGATTAGCTGAGACGCACGTTCATATGGCGTTCAGTTGCAGATCGGCGAGGTCAGACGAAATGGCCTGACCTGTTCAATGGCCTGACCTGTTCAATGGCCTGACCTGTTCAATGGCCTGGCCTGTTACAGACTGCCGTGGCAGTGCTTGAACTTCTTGCCGGAGCCACACGGACAGGGGTCATTCCGGCCAACATTTGCAAACGGGTTGCTGGCTGGTGGCGGGAAAGCCTGGCTTGCCCCTGCCATATCGCCATGGCAATGCTTGAACTTCTGGCCCGAGCCACATGGGCAAGGCGCGTTTCTCGGCACATTGCTCCAGGTCGAAGTGTCGTTCGGGTCAGGGCCCTCAAGTCCCGCATCTGCCGCACCCGGGATAATGCCTCCGGCGTTCGGGTCAGGGTGACTGGCCTGCAAATCCGCCGCAGGCGGAGGGGGTGGTGCCACCGACATCGGTGCAGATTGGGCTGCAAGTTCAATACGCGACAATATTTGCGTCGTGGTTTCTCGAATATGATAAAGCATGCCCTCAAACAGCGTGAAGGCTTCAGTTTTGTATTCGTTTAGCGGGTCGCGCTGGCCGTAGGCACGCAATCCGACACCCTGGCGCAAATGATCCAGGTTCTGCAGGTGGTCTTTCCATTCCTGGTCAAGGACCTGCAGCAGGATATTTCGTTCAATCATGGCTTCCCAGTAGCCAGGTGTTTCTTCATCCGCATCTGCGCCTTCCGGGCGGCCGATCAGCTGGTTGGCTGTCTCTTTCTTGCTTTCGATCAGGTCATCGGTCGCTTTTTCCAGGCGTGCGATGATCTCGTCGTCGTCAACACCTTCCTCAGCGGCCCAGTCGGTTACAGACACGTCCTGGAGGCCCAGAATGTTGGTCACATCTTCCTGCAGTCCTTCAATATCCCATTGCTCGGGATAGGACTTGGGCGGGATGCGATTTTCAACAATGTGCTGCACCACATCTTCACGCATGTTCTTGATCGTATCTGAAACGATCTCCGCGTCCATAATTTCACGGCGCTGCTCATAGATCACGCGGCGCTGATCGTTCATCACGTCATCGTATTTCACCAGGTTCTTACGGATATCGTAGTTTCTGGCTTCCACCTTCTGTTGCGCTTTTTCAATCGCCTTGTTGATCCAGGGGTGGATGATCGCTTCGCCTTCTTCAATGCCCAGCCGCACGAGCATGCTGTCCATGCGTTCAGGGCCGAAAATCCGCATCAGGTCGTCTTGCAGCGAAAGGAAAAACTTGGAACGTCCCGGGTCACCCTGACGGCCTGCGCGTCCCCGCAGCTGGTTGTCGATCCGGCGGCTTTCGTGGCGCTCGGTCGCCATGATGTAAAGACCACCGGCTTCAATGACTTTTTCTTTTTCAGCGGCGACTTCAGCTTTGATGCGTTCAGCGATTTTCCTGACCTTCGCTTCGTCATCCAGGTCCTTGGTTTCTTCCGCAATACGCATCTCTGCATTGCCGCCCAACTGGATGTCGGTACCGCGGCCCGCCATGTTGGTTGCGATCGTCACAGCGCCCAGGCGGCCCGCCTGGCTGACGATAAAGGCTTCCTGTTCATGATGCCGGGCATTCAGAACCTGGTGTTTGATTTTTTTCTTCTTGAGGAAATCGGACAGAAGCTCCGATTTTTCAATCGAGACCGTGCCAACAAGCACTGGCTGGCCCTTTTGCTGCGCATCGGTAATATCCGCTAGAATCGCATCATATTTTTCACCGGCAGTGCGGTAAAATTCGTCGTGCTCGTCAACACGCGCAATTTCAACATTGGTCGGTATTTCAACAACACCCAGACCGTAAATGTCTGCAAATTCCTCGGCTTCCGTCGCAGCCGTACCGGTCATGCCGGAAAGCTTGGGGTACATGCGGAAATAATTCTGGAATGTGATCGAGGCCATCGTCTGGTTTTCAGGCTGGATCTGCACACCTTCTTTGGCTTCAAGCGCCTGGTGCAAGCCACCCGAGTAGCGGCGACCATCCATCATCCGGCCGGTGAATTCGTCGATGATGATGACCTTATTGTCCTTGACGATATAGTCCGTGTCGCGCTCGAACATGGTGCGCGCTTTCAGCGCCTGATCCACATGGTGAACTATCGCTGTATTTTCATAATCATACAGATTGTCAGATTTCAGGAGGTCAGCGTCCTTCAGAATCTGCTCCACATGTTCGGTGCCATCTTCCGTCAACGAGACATTCTTGGCTTTCTCGTCCTTTTCATAGTCGTCATCACCTATTTCAGCGACTACCTTGTCAATTGCCATGTAAAGGTCGGACTTGTCTTCGGTGGGGCCTGAAATAATCAGTGGTGTCCGCGCTTCGTCAACAAGGATTGAGTCCACCTCATCGACGATAGCAAAGGCAAAGTCACGCTGGACCATTTCTTCACGACGGTTTTTCATATTGTCGCGCAAATAGTCAAAGCCGAATTCATTGTTGGTGCCATAGGTAATGTCGGCCGCGTATGCTTCCTGCCGCTCCGGGTCCGTCTTGCCTGGGACAATCACGCCTGTGGTCATGCCAAGGAATCCGTACACCTTGCCCATCCAGTCGGCGTCCCGCTCAGCCAGATAGTCATTGACGGTTACCACGTGCACACCCTTACCGGGCAGGGCATTGAGGTAGGCGGCAAGCGTAGCGACCAGTGTTTTACCTTCGCCTGTTTTCATTTCCGCGATACTGGTATCGTCAAGAACCATACCGCCGATGAGCTGTACGTCATAGTGGCGCAGGCCAAGCGAGCGTTTGGCGGCTTCACGTACGACGGCAAAAGCTTCGATGAGCAGATTGTCGAGGGTCTCGCCCTCGGAGAGGCGATTGCGGAACTCGTCTGTCTTGGTGCGCAGTGCCTCATCCGACAAGGCTTCCATCTCCGGTTCCAGCGCATTGATCGCTGCAACGCGCGGCGCAAGCTTGGACAGATAGCGATCGTTGGCGGAACCAAAAATCTTTTTCGCGAGCGAGCCTAAACCCAACATATGATACTTCCCAATTGGCTGCTTTGGCTCAGGGTCACAAACCTTGATGCGGCAGCATCTTTTTTTCGCTCGACGTCGCGGGCGCAATCACCTGTACAAAAGAGCAAAATAATCCTCACAAGAATGCACGCACAGATAAGTATAGCCAAGGCTTCTGTCAACCTGTGGCTCTCGATTTGGACCTACAAATTAAAGTGTTCCGGCGCACTGGATAGCATACAGCTTGCAATCTGAAGAGGGCCTCTGCAAACTCCTCAGCCTCAGGGGTCGAGGCAAACACTGGTTCAATTGGTGTTTCGCCAGCCTCTTATTTGCTCTTTACTGACCCGGAGACTGACATGCAAGGCCCTCAAAAAAGCCCGTTGGCCCCAGACAATTTTCCCAATCTTTTGCCAGTTGCCGGCGTTGAGGTGGGGGCAGCTGCGGCAGGTTTGCGTTATGAAGGGCGACCTGACCTGATGCTGGCGCGCCTTGCAGAAGGAACAAGAGCCGCGGGTGTTTTCACAAAAAGCAAAATGCCTGCTGCGCCCGTGGATTGGTGCAAACAGGTTTTGCGGGCAAATGGTGGTGGTGCCCAGGCCTTGGTTGTTAACGCAGGAAACGCAAATGCCTTTACGGGTATCAAGGGTGAAAAAGCAGCCGCCGCAACAGCGCGCTACGCTGCAGATATTGTTGGCTGTGCCGAGGAGGAGGTTCTTGTTGCTTCCACCGGGGTTATAGGCGAACCGCTTGATACGGCAAGGTTTCCAACATACCTGAAGCGGATAAACGAAGGCCTGTCCGGTGCCATGTGGCATGAGGTTGCGCAAGCCATTACAACAACCGATACGTTCCCCAAAGGCTGTAGTCGGGTTGCCACCGTGGATGGACGACCTGTTGTTATCTCCGGCATCGCAAAAGGTTCCGGTATGATTGCGCCTGATATGGCAACAATGCTTGGGTTCATTTTCACCAACGCCAATGTTTCTGCGGGGTGCTTGCAGGACCTGTTGCAGGCCACTGTCGATAAAAGCTTTAATGCCATCACGGTGGACGGTGACACGTCTACCAACGATTGTGTTCTGGCGTTTGCGACCGGCAAGAATGCGAACAGGGAGGTGATCCAGTCAGCCGCGGACCCACGCCTTGTTGATTTTGCCAGTAAATTCTTCGAGGTTGCAGTCAGTCTTGCGCAACAGATTGTTCGCGATGGTGAAGGCGCGACAAAATTTGTCTCGGTCGATGTGTCGGGGGCTGCGTCAGACCTGTCGGCACGGACGATCGCAAAATCAATAGCCAACAGTCCGCTTGTCAAAACGGCCATTGCCGGGGAAGACCCAAATTGGGGCAGGTTGGTGATGGCGGTTGGCAAGTCCGGGGAGCAGGCAAACCGCGATGCCCTTGCTATCTGGATCGGGGGGCAGCTGGTGGCAGAAAATGGAATGGTCAGCAAACAGTATCGTGAATCCATCGCTGCCGAGCATATGCGCGGCCAAAATATTGAATTGAAGGTCGATGTTGGTGTCGGCAACGGCCAAGCTGTTGTCTGGACCTGTGACATGACCCACGGTTACATTGATATCAATGCAGACTACCGCAGTTGACAGCTCCTGCGTGCAAACTGCAATCGGCGAAAGTTTCCCGGCAGACAGGTATGTATGTGCAGAATCTGCCGAACCCAGCAATACGGCGCGTTATATATTTGAAATATAAAGAAAAAATTGTGGCATGACATTTGAATAGTTGATGCTGGGTTCGTCCCACCAAGCTATTTTGGAGAGTGTTATGCCAACGGTAAATTTGGACCTGCAGCTGAAGTTTTTAAACGAGCTCGAAACTGCGCTTGCTGATGCGCTGGGTCGATATTCGGGAGAAAGTGATGAGAAGCTTGCAGAGTTGACCTACATGCAAAAAGAGGTTCAACGGGCCAAGCGGGTCATTTCCGAGCGCCTTGAGACCGAGGAAAAACCGCGACGCCAGTATCGGGAAACTGATTATCAGGAAGTGGCCTACAGCTAAAAAACCACTTGTATTCGCGAGGCGGAATGATCGCCTCATTCACGATTGATCTTCTTTGAAATGGCGCTGCCCACAGGGGTGGTGCTTAAGCTTTTTTATTCTTCATTCATCGCGCTTGACACATCCGCGGCTTCGTCGCCAATGACCTCAAACAGCAGGCTGACAAGATCAGCCAGAGCGCCGAGCCCGCCGGCGAGGCCAATTGCGACCAATCCGGCCAGCAGGCCATATTCCACGGCGGTGGCGCCGTCGGTTCGTTTCCATAGTGATGTTATTGTATTTGAAGCGACTGCATAGCCTCTTGCGTGCGTCGGGTTGCATTCGTGTCCTGCTTTGCCACACGACTGCAAGATTGTCTTTGCCATGGTAATGGCTCCCTGGTTGCCTGATGCCCGGTCACTGGTGCCTGACCACAGTGTTGGGGGCAAATCTAAACAAGGTGTTAAAGCTTGTATTTGCCTAAAGTTGGCGCTAACTCACCCTCTATGAGTGATTACGAATGTCCTGAACCAAATGTGCGAATTGATGCTGGCCTGCCGACTGTGTTGGTAGCTGCCATTGCTCTTGTGGATATTGACGGGCACATCCTCATTGCCCAGCGACCCGAGGGC
Organism: uncultured Kordiimonas sp.; assembly: GCA_947500295.1. GTDB lineage: Bacteria > Pseudomonadota > Alphaproteobacteria > Sphingomonadales > Kordiimonadaceae > Kordiimonas. Next base: position 29,848 of record CANMRM010000005.1, on the reverse strand, counting down.
AAGTCCATGGCGGGATTATGGGAGTTCCCGGGCGGCAAGATTGAAGAGGGCGAGATCCCGGAAGCTGCCCTTATCCGGGAATGCAAAGAAGAATTGGACATCGATATCTCGGCAGCCTGTTTGGCGCCGTTTGCATTCGCCTCTCATTCCTATGAAAAGTTTCACCTCCTGATGCCGTTATATTTGTGTCGCAAGTGGGATGGATTGATCTCGCCGCAGGAAGGCCAGAAAACCAAATGGGTCAAGATTCGGGAGCTCGGTGACTATCCGATGCCGCCTGCCGATGTGCCGCTTGTCGCCATGTTACGGGATTTTCTCTAGTGCCGGAGCGCCTGGCGTCGCTTCTCCTTTCAGATCCAAATGTCGTCCGCGTGCTGGAGACGGTTCGTGACCACGGGCCCGAGAAAGCCTTTGTAGCGGCAGGGTTTGTGCGCAACCGTGTTTGGGACTCGTTATACGAGCGTAACGGTCCGTTCCCGGACATTGATATAGATGTGGTGTATTTTGACCGGCAAAAACCGGAAAAAATGCATGATTTGGCGTTTGAAAAGCAGCTGGAAACCCGTTTGCCAAACGGCATCTGGCAGGTGCGGAACCAGGCACGCATGCACAAGTTTGGTGGCCATCCACCATTTGCGGATATTGAAGAGGCACTCAGGCATTGGGCGGAAACCGCAACTACCGTTGGCCTTCGATTGACCCACACAAACGAACCGGAGTTTATTGCTCCCTTTGGATTTGAAGACCTGTTTGATCATGTTTTGCGGATAACCCCGGCGATGAAGCGGCATGATCCTGCCGGTTTCAGTGCGCGGCTTAAGGCCAAGGGCTGGCTCGCCCGCTGGCCCCGACTGAGGGTGTTTGCCAGCTGATCTAGTCGCCGGCGGGTGGTTTTCCTGCCTTGATTGCGTCCGCCAAATTCACCTTGCCACTTCCCGGTTTCAAAGGCTTTTGCTGGCTCTCGTGCGGATGCCAGCCGGTCAGGTACATCACTTCAAAGGTGGCGACGACCCGACCATCTTCACGGCTGAATTGCTGCTGGTAAATCTCGGCAGCCCGCATCAGAACATCCCGGCGCAACGGGGTTTTTGGGCGATTGACCATCGCATTGGTTTCGCCCATGCCGCGCAATTCGTGCATCAGGCTGAGTGGATGCTCATACGTGAGTGTCAGTGTGTCGACATCAGTGACCGGCAGGGCAAAGCCCGCGCGTTGCATCAGGCTGCCAAGGTCCCTGACATCTGCAAAGGGGATGACGCGCTGGCCTGCACCGCCCCGAATCTCCGATTCTGCGGCGATCAGCGCATGCCTCAGTTCTTGGAGGGTGTCGCCGCCCAGCATAGAGGCACAAAACAGGCCGTCGGGCCGGAGCGCCATGCGGGCCTGCACCAGAAACCCGGGCAGGTCGTTAACCCAGTGCAGGTCGAGGTTGCTAACGATCAGGTCACTGCTTGCCTCGCGGAGTGCGAGCTGGTTTTCGCCGTGAGGCACTTGCGTATATTTAGCCTTCTCCGCAGCCGGAAGGAAGGAGGCAAAGCCGCCACCAAGGTCCGCACGGTCTGGAAAATCGCGATTCACCTCCTGAAGGCGTTCGTGAATCCGGTCTGCAATTTCGGCTTTCAGGAACTGGTGGCTTGCATCCATGCTGGCAGCGCGGGCTCTGTTTCGGGCCACCTGTCGGCTATCGAACAATATGGGAGGTGTGTCATTCATGGCTCCAGATAAGCAATCTGTGGCTGGTACGCAAGGGCTTTGAGATGGCACAAGCGCTTGTGGAATGGTAGGGCTTGTCCATGACAGATGCTCTTTCAAAGATCATGGCTTTGCCGCGCTGGGCACTGGACATGGTGCTGCCGCCTCGATGCCCGCTGTGCCGGAGCAGGATCATTGAGCATGGGCATTTATGTGCTGCATGCTGGACCGAGCTTGATCTTGTTGCGGACCCGAAATGTGAGCGGTGTGGTTTGCCATTTGCCCATGCGAGTGATGGCCTGCAGTGCGGGGCCTGTCTGGCACACCCTCCGGCGTTTGACGGTGCGGTTGCGCCGGCCCTCTACAAGGATAAGGGTAGGGACCTTGTGCTGGCGCTGAAATATGGCCGGCTGTTCGCAGCCGCGCCGGCGATGGCGCGGTTGATGGCACCTTCGGTTATGAACAAACTTGATGGTCCCGCTGTTCTGGTGCCGGTGCCGTTGCATCGCTGGCGTTTGCTTGGCCGCCGCTTCAACCAGTCACAGTTGTTGGCGCAGTCGCTGGCCTCCCGGACCGGCATGCCATTGTTGGCGACCGCACTTGAGCGCATAAAACCAACGCCAACACAAGGCGGGCTCAATCGATCTGGCAGGTTCAGAAATGTGCGAGCGGCTTTCGCTGTAAAAACCAAAAAAATCAAAGAGGTAGAAGGCAAGACCGTTGTGCTGGTGGATGATGTTCTTACCACGGGAGCTACAGCAGGAGCTTGCGCAGAAGCCCTGAAGAAGGCTGGGGCCCGGCGTGTTGTGGTTGCGGCCTTCGCACGGGTGGGAGAGCCCATTCCTGGTTGACAAACAGGCCGTTTTCCCGTTGATCACGCAGAGGTGACCGGCTGGAAGCTTTACGTTTTAATGCACTGGCCCCACATAGCGAACCGGTTGACTTGTCATCCGGCATGGCTGGAAATGACGTATAGAGTCTGCAAAAACGTGAATTTTTCGCCGGAAAAAGGCGTAATACGAGGAAAAAATTGTGGCAAATGTAACGATTTACAGCTCAATGTTTTGTCCCTTCTGCCACCGGGCCAAAGCACTCCTTACCCAAAAAGGTGTGTCCTTCAAGGAAGTCTCGGTTGATATGAAGCCTGCATTGCGCGCGGAGATGCGTCAGAAGGCAGGCGGCGCCAACAGCGTGCCCCAGATCTGGATAGACGACACCCACGTGGGTGGATGCGATGACCTTTTTGCGCTTGATCAGCGCGGGGGGCTCGATCCTCTGCTCAAGGCCAGTTAGGTAAAGTTGTGCGGGCGTCACTTATCCAGCTTACATCAGGCAACGAGATCGCTCCGAATGTGGAAACCGTCAGTTCCATGGTGCGCGAGGCAGCGGATCAGGGCGCGGTTTTTGTGACCACGCCTGAAACCACGCACCTGATGGAAATGAAGCGGGAGCGTGTGCTGGCAAAGACTTTTGGCGAACAGGATGACCCGGGCCTCGCGGCGTTCAGAGCTCTGGCTGCCGACCTTGGTATCTGGTTGCATATTGGCTCGCTGATTATCAAGGTCTCGGCCGACAAGCTTGCTAACCGCTCGTTCCTGATATCACCCAAGGGCGAGATTGCTGCGCGGTACGACAAAGTCCACCTGTTTGATGTGGAGCTTGGTGGCGGCGAAAGCTACCGGGAATCCGCACTCTACCAAGCCGGTGACGCCGCCTTTGTTGCCAAAACAGATCAGGCGAATTTTGGCCTGAGTGTCTGTTATGATTTGCGCTTTCCCTATCTCTACCGCGCGCTTGCACATGCTGGTGCCAACATTCTTCTGGTACCATCTGCTTTCACTCAGCCCACTGGCGAGGCGCATTGGCACACGCTGTTGCAAGCCCGTGCGATCGAAACGGGTTGTTTTGTGCTCGCGGCGGCGCAAACCGGAATGCACGCCACCGGCCGCAGCACCTTCGGCCACAGCCTCGCGATTGACCCCTGGGGCAAAATTATTGCTGACGCCGGCACCGAACCCGGCGTGACAATGGTTGACCTCGAGCTTAATCAGGTCGATAAGGTGCGCCAGCAGATACCGTCCCTGCGGCATGACCGCGACATAACGGTGCAGAAAATTAACGTTTGATGTCTATTGAATGAGCCATGATTGTTTTTGATCTGAAATGTGAAGAAGGGCACCAGTTTGAAAGCTGGTTTCGTTCGTCCTCGGCTTATGAAGAGCAACGGGACGCGGGTTTTGTTGAGTGCCCTTACTGTGGCTCAAGCGTTGTCGAAAAGGCCCCCATGGCACCTAACGTGGCGGCTAAGGGAAATCAAAAAACCTCAGCGCCAGCTATTTCCGTCGAAGACGCTCCTGCGCCTGCCCCGGCAGTTGGCGCGGCGGTAACACCAAGCCCGGAACTGCGCGCACTCGCTGAAAAAGCGGCTTCCGCCATGGCGGAACTTCACGCCCATGTCGAAAAGAACTGCGAGAATGTTGGCGACAAGTTTGCCGAAGAAGCACGCAAGATCCATTACGGCGAAAGCGAAGAGCGCGGTATTTACGGTGAAAGTTCCCTTGAAGAAGCCGAAGAGCTTCTGGAAGAGGGCATAGACGTCATGCCGCTTCCAGGTGTGCGCCGTACCGACGCCTGACCCGGTATAAAACCGACAAAAACCTTCCTAAGTGACAGTCGCAGCCATGGCGTAATTGACGGACGTGTCCCGCGGATCCAGTCGCCATTTCTGGCTCAAGGGGTTGAACACATAACCGGTGGCGTCGCTAGGCGTCATGCCATTGTTCGATACAAAATCCGCCAGCTCTTCAGGCTTGAGGAATTTGTTCCAGTCATGCGCGCCGACCGGCAGCCACCTGAGCACCCGCTCTGCGCCGATGATGGCAAACAGATAGGCCTTGGGTGTGCGGTTAATGGTGGAGAGCAGCATGATGCCGTTCGGCTTCATGAGGCTTTTGCACGCCGCCAGATAGACATTCACGTCGGCCACATGCTCCACCACCTCCATGTTAACAATGATGTCAAACTGCTCACCCGCTTCCGCCAATGCTTCAGCGGTAGTGTGCCTGAAATCAATATCAAGGCCGCTTCTTTCCGCATGCAGGCTCGCGGTTTTGATGTTTTTGTCCGATGCATCGACCGCCACAACGGTTGCGCCCAGGCGTGCCATCGGCTCCGAGATCAAACCGCCACCGCAGCCGATGTCTAGCAAACGCAGCCTTTCAAAAGGTTTCTGAGCCCCGGGTTCCAGGCCAAAATGCTTTTCAACCATCTGGCGTATGTAAAGAAGTCGGGTCGGATTGAGCATATGCAGGGGTTTGAAGGGCCCGGTCGGATCCCACCAGCTGTCGGCAATGCGCGCAAAGAAGGCGACCTCATCCTCGTCAACTGTTTGCCCAGCGGCCATCTGGCCCGCTGTTTCTCCATTTGCTTGACTGGTCATCCGCTCGTTCATCCTGAAATTAGCAAGTTTATTGCGCGCTCGGTGCTTGCGTGCTTGTGCGGCAGCCATTAAACAGGGCGCGTTCGCCTTCTATACGCGGTAATGCCCCCCTTGGGTCAAGGCTTGCGTCATATTGGCCGGGCAAGAAGTTCAGGATCTGAAACCTATGGCACGAATTGTTAAAAAATTTGGCGGCACGTCCGTTGGAGACATGGACCGCATCCAGAATGTTGCCAGACGGGTCGCGAAAGCGGTTGAAGATGGCCATGAGGTTGCTGTTGTCGTCTCCGCCATGGCCGGTGTGACCAACCAGCTGGTTGGCTATTGCAAGTCGGCGGCGGTTTTTCATGACGCCCGTGAGTATGACACGGTGGTTGCCGCCGGGGAGCAGATCACGGCGGGCCTGCTGGCTATAACCCTGCAGGAAATGGGTGTGCCTGCGCGCTCTTTCCTGGGATGGCAAATTCCGCTCAAGACCAACAGCATTCATGGTGCCGCGCGTATTGAGGAAATTGACCCCACAGTACTGGATGCCTGTTTCAAGGAAGGCCGGGTGGCCGTGGTTGCAGGGTTTCAAGGGTTAGGCGGCGACAATCGCATCACAACACTCGGGCGCGGTGGCAGCGATACGTCTGCTGTGGCGCTGGCTGCGGCAGTTAAGGCGGACCGCTGCGATATCTATACGGATGTGGACGGTATCTACACCACCGACCCCCGCATTGTGCCAAAAGCACGCAAGCTTGATAAAATCACATATGAAGAGATGCTGGAAATGGCGTCTCTTGGCGCCAAAGTCCTGCAGACCCGTTCGGTCGCACTCGCCATGAAGCACGGTGTGCGAACACAGGTTCTGTCGTCTTTTGAAGAGTTGCCAGGAACCCTGGTTGTAGGGGAGGATGAAATCGTGGAACAGGAAGTAGTCAGCGGCATCGCATACTCGCGCGGCGAAGCCAAGGTAACCATTGTTGGACTGGACGATACGCCGGGTAAGGTCTCGGGGGTGTTTGCACCGCTTGCCAAAAACAATATCAACGTTGATATGATTGTGCAGAGTGCTTCCGATAATGGTACGACAACCGATGTGACCTTCACCGTGCCGGAAGACGACCTGAAAAAAACCATCAAAATTCTTGAAGAAAACCGCGGCACCCTTGGTTTTAACGACCTTGTTTACAGGGGAGATGTGGTGAAGGTGTCAATCGTCGGGGTTGGCATGCGCAGTCACGCAGGCGTTGCCAGCACGATGTTCGATACCCTTGCGGAAAAAGGCATTAACATTCAGGTTATCTCCACGTCTGAAATCAAGGTAAGCGTGGTCATTGATGCCGAATATACCGAGCTGGCTGTGCGAGCGTTGCATACGGCTTATGGCCTCGACCAGGGCGACGCCAGCTAAACATTCATGAATTAGGGGAATCCTATGGCTGATATTGATCGGCACAGCGAAAGCACAATGTTGGACCCCAAGGGGGCTGCGCGCCTTCAGGCCTTGTGGCAACGCGGGACAGACTTTCTGGGCAGCAAACATGCCGTTTTGGGCGGTGCCATGACATGGGTCTCCGAGCGCAACCTCGTGTCCGCCATTTCAAACGCAGGCGGTTTCGGCGTTATTGCCTGCGGCGGCATGGACACAAAACTTTTGTCCGCAGAAATTGAAGCGACGCGCGCGCTGACAGACAAACCTTTTGGCGTAAACCTCATCACGCTGCACCCGGATGTCGAGAACCTGATTGGTGTCTGCCGGGACCATGAGGTTTCGCACGTGGTGCTGGCAGGTGGTTTGCCAAGCGGGGCCTCCATTGCTGCCATCAAGGATTTTGGCGCGAAACTGATGTGTTTTGCCCCGACGGCGACGCTAGCCAAAAAGCTGGTGCGCTCGGGCGTTGACGCCATTGTCATTGAAGGCATGGAAGCCGGCGGCCATATCGGGCCGGTTTCCACCAGTGTGCTGGCCCAGGAAATCCTGCCGGTTATCCGTGATGTGCCGGTGTTTGTTGCGGGTGGCATTGGGCGCGGTGATGTGCTCGCATCCTATCTGGAGATGGGGGCGTCCGGTGCGCAGCTTGGCACGCGGTTTGTTGTTGCCGAGGAGTGCGTGGCGCACGAAAAATTTAAAAAGGCCTTCATTCGGGGCAACGCCCGCGATGCTGTTGCAAGTGTGCAAATCGATCCGCAGTTTCCGGTTATCCCGGTGCGGGCTCTAAAGAATGAAGGCACCGAAAAATTCATGGAAAAACAGCGCGAAGTTGTTGCTGATTTCCACGCTGGCAAGGTGAACCAGGACGACGCCCAGATGCAGATTGAGCAGTTCTGGGGCGGTGCACTGCGGCGTGCTGTGGTCGACGGCGACGTTGAAACCGGCTCGGTTATGGCAGGCCAAAGTGTTGGAATGGTTAAGAAAATCGAGCCGACACAAGATATTATTGATGAATTGGTTGGTCAGGCGGTTGCGTATCTGGCGCCAGATCATACATAACTGTCTGCGAATTTAATTGTTTCAGCCGCTTTCGGCAGCGCAGACTTCAAACAATAAAGGACACTTCTTGCCTGACACAGTTAGCCAGCCAAGACTGCTTTTAAGGCGCCTTCACAGTGTGATGGGCGGCGATGGCGGTGCGCAGGAACGACTGGACCGTGTTGTGCGTGTGATTGCGCAAAACATGGTCGCAGAAGTGTGCTCCGTTTACCTGGCTCGTGCGGGCGAGGTTCTGGAACTTTTCTCCACCGAGGGCCTGAAGGAAGAAGCCGTTCACCGGACGCGCCTGCATGTCGGTGAAGGCCTTGTGGGCCTGGTTGCAGAGCGTGGGCTGCCCCTGAATTTGTCGGAAGCGCCCAAGCACCCGCGATTTGCCTACCGCCCTGAAACCGGCGAGGACATGTACCATAGTTTCCTTGGTGTGCCGATCCTCAGGCATGGCAAGGTCACGGGTGTGCTGGTTGTGCAGAATGTAGCCGCACGACTTTATAGCCCCGAAGAAGTGGAAGCCCTGCAGACCATTGCAATGGTGCTGGCGGAGCTTGTGAACTCCGGTGACCTCGTGAACATTGACGAGCTTAGCGAGGATGCCACGGCGCTGGGCCAGTCGCAGACACTCAATGGCCTGTCCCTGGTGTCCGGGATTGCGGCGGGCGTTGCGGTATTCAGCAAGCCACAAATCCGCATTACCAAGACCATTGCAGACAGTGTCAGGGAAGAGCGGCAGCGACTCGAGGACGCCATCGCGCACATGCGGCTGCAGCTCGAGGAAATGCTGGAACACCCGGACCTCGCGCATGGCGGTGAGCACCGCGAGGTGCTGGAGACCTATCGACTGTTTGCCTACGACCGCGGCTGGCAGGATAAGATGCGTGAAGCGGTGGGGTCGGGCCTGACGGCAGAAGCCGCCGTTGAGCGGGTGCAGCAGGAAAACCGGGCCCGTATGGCAAAAATACGAGACCCCTACCTGCGGGAACGAATTCTTGATTTTGAAGATTTGGCAGGGCGACTGATCCGTATCATCCAGGGCGAAACCGGTGACGAGCGCCAGCAGCTCACCGAAGACAGTGTATTGGTCGCGCGCACGGTCGGGCCCGCAGAATTGATGGATTTTGATCGTCAGTTCCTGAAGGCAGTTATTCTTGAGGAAGGGTCTTCAACTGCTCATGTAACCATCATTGCCCGTGCCATGGGTATTCCGGTGATGGGCCAGATCCCTGATTTGCTGTCCCATGTGGAGCCGGGCGACGAGGTCGTTGTCGATACGGCGCACGACCATGTTTATGTACGCCCAAACGAAGAAGTTATCGAGAGCTACCGCGATGCGGTGAAGGTGCAGGAGCAGCTGTTCGCCGAGTATGAGGCCGAGCGTGGCCTGCCCGTCGAGACCCTCGATGGTGAACGTGTTGACCTCCTGATGAACGCAGGATTGCTTGCGGACCTGCCAAGCCTAGACTCAACCGGCGCCGAAGGTATTGGCCTCTTCAGGACGGAGTTCCAGTTCATGGTGTCACCGGCGTTGCCGCGGGTTGACGAACAAACCAAGGTCTATTCCGCTGTGCTGGATGCAGCTGGCGACAAGCCTGTTGTTTTTCGTACGCTCGATATCGGCGGTGACAAGCCTGTGCCGTTTCTGCCGCGTGAACCGGAAGAGAACCCGGCGATGGGCTGGCGCGCGATCAGGGTGGCGCTGGAGCGGCCCGCGCTACTGCGGTATCAGCTGCGCGCTCTTTTGTATGCTGCCGCTGGCCGAAGTCTGCATGTTATGTTTCCGATGATTGCCGAGGTTGCCGAACTGAAGAAATGCAAGGCGATTTTGCAGAAGGAAATCGAGCGACTCGACCGGTTTGGCAAGGAGCGTCCCAAGGAAATACAGGTCGGTTGTATGTTTGAGGTGCCCTCTCTGGCCTGGCAGCTCGATAGTTTGCTGGAAGAAGTGGACTTCCTGTCGATCGGCACCAATGACCTGATGCAGTTCTTTTTTGCCTGCGACCGTTCGAACCCAAAACTTGCGGACCGGTATGACATGCTGGCGCCGTCGGCTCTGTCATTCCTGCGCATGGTTATTGCCGCCTGCCACAAAGCCGATGTGCCGGTTACATTGTGCGGTGAAATGGGTGGACGTGCGGTTGAAGCCATGGCTCTCGTTGCGCTTGGGCTGAAACGGCTTTCCGTGTCGCCGTCATCCGTTGGTACGGTGAAACGGTTGTTGCGATCGGTGGATATGAACCAGCTCAGGGCCTTTCTGGTTGAGCACATACAGTCCCCGGAACACTCGGTGCGGGACAGCCTGATCATGTTTGCCCGGGATCACGCCATCAAGATCTGATTCTGAAAACTTCAGTATTTTTCGGCAGTTCGGCGACAAGATAGTATAATTTTTCGCTTGAAAAATTAATTCTAATTGACAGTATCCATTAAGTGTTTCTTGACAGGTGCGGACTAGTATCCAGCACTGGCATCATATGTGTTGACACTGACGAGCCTGAAATTTGCTGCTCGGAAGATGAACTTGACACCTTGAGCCGGAGTCAAAAGCAATTTGGGAAACAGCGGATAATGCCGAACGGCAAGCGAGCTGCAATCCCGTGGGGACGGACTATGGCTGACAAAGCCAAAACAGATGTAACGGATGTTGCGCGCCTGTTGCGTGGGCAGCGTGAAAAACAAAAGCTGACAATCGAATCGGTGTCACGCGATATCTGCGTGCGCTCGTGTTTTCTTGAGGCGCTTGAAGAAGGGCGGCATGAAGATTTGCCGGAACTTACTTTTGCCCTTGGGTTTGTCAAAGCCTACGCCAAGGCTCTGAAGCTTGATCAGACATCTGTCGCCCTGCAATTCAAGCAGGAATTTCTGGCGGCCCGTTGTCTGGACGCAGAGTTGAGCACGGTTGACGGCACCCCTGCGGCGCCAAAACCGGCACCCGAACTCAATTATCAGGTAAATGCCCGGCCTAAAAAGCATTGGCCAGCCTGGCTGTCGCCAGTTGTTGGTCTTGTTGGTGCGGGGCTTTCATGGATGTGGATTGGCGCGACACCTGCCGTTCTGGTGTCTACCGCTGAAGTGGACCAGCAGACGGAAGAACGTGTGCTGGCCGCTCTCGCTGAAGCGCCGGGCGGCATGGAAGAGACAATCTACACAGATAGCTCTGTAGTGCTTGAAACGCCGACACCTCTTGCCGCCGCAACCTCCCTGTTCACGCCTGCTGCGCATGCCGGTGCGCCTTTGAATACCGGTGCGTCAACGCAATCAATCATTCTGGAAGCATCCGAAGATAGCTGGATACAGCTGTCCTACTCTGACGGTACGGAGCTGTGGTCCGGCGTTTTGCGGGCAGGGCAGTCCTACAGGCCTGAGCTTGTTGGCGATGTGTTCCTGACGACCAGCAACGCAGGCGGTATCCTGCTGCGCCAGTATAATGAAACGCATGGGCCGCTCGGTGCCCGCGGCAGCGTGGTTGAAGACTTCGCGCTTTCGCCAGCCGTGTTCAGCAGCGACCGGCAGACCGGGTCGTCTGTTTCCCTCGCCGGGTCAGCAGGCGAATAGAAACCCCAGCTTTTTTCATGTTCTGAACGGCGCGGCCCGCGCCTGTGCGACACTTCTTTGCTTTTCCTGACGGAAACACTCATGTATAAGGCCTGAAAATGGGCAATGGGCCCGGCTGTAAGCAGCAAACAAAGGCAGAGCAGGACATGAGTATTCGTCCATGGCGTGATGTCATCAGGCGCAAATCCCGTCAGATTATGGTGGGCACGGTGCCCGTCGGCGGTGACGCTCCTATCAGCGTGCAAACCATGACCAACACGCTGACATCGGATGCTGCAGCCACCATCAGGCAGGTGCATGCGGCGTCTGAAGCAGGCGCGGATATTGTGCGGGTATCCTGTCCGGACGAAGCCTCTACGGCTGCGATGCCGGAGATTTGCCGTGAGGCCGGTGTGCCTGTGGTTGCGGATATTCACTTCCATTACAAGCGCGCGCTTGAGGCCGCTGATGCGGGTGCGGCCTGCCTGCGCATTAACCCAGGCAACATCGGATCGTCTGAACGGGTTAAGGAGGTGGTGCGCGCGGCCAAGGCAAACGGCTGCTCGATGCGCATCGGCGTCAACGCAGGTTCGCTGGAAAAACACCTGTTGGAAAAATATGCGGAACCATGCCCCGAAGCGCTTGTTGAAAGTGCGCTGGAGCATGCAAAGCTCCTCGAAGACAATGACTTCTTTGACTTCAAGATCAGCGTAAAGGCATCGGATGTATTTCTGGCGGTCGCCGCGTATCACGGGCTCGCGGATGCCTGCGACTATCCGTTGCATCTGGGTATAACCGAAGCCGGTGGCCTGACCGGTGGCACTGTGAAATCGTCGATTGGTATCGGTTCGCTATTGTGGGCGGGCATTGGGGATACGGTGCGGGTCTCGCTATCGGCTGATCCCGTTGAAGAGGTGAAGGTCGGTTTTGAAATTCTCAAGTCGTTGGGCTTGCGTCACCGCGGTGTGCGTATCGTGTCCTGTCCGTCTTGTGCGCGGCAGGCTTTCCCTGTGATCAAAACAGTTGAAACTCTTGAAGAGCGCCTTGCCCATATTCATACGCCGATGAGCCTGTCGATCATTGGCTGTGTGGTGAACGGACCGGGTGAAGCCCGCGAGACGGATATCGGCCTCACTGGCGGCGGCAACGGCAACCATATGGTCTATCTTTCCGGCGTGACCGATCACAAAATTGATGACGACAAGCTCGTGGACCATATCGTTGAGCTTGTGGAAGCCAAGGCGGCCGAACTGGATGCCGAGGCAGCAAATTCAGGCGAAGATATCAAAGCCGCCAGTTAGCGAATTCGAAGGAATCCATCAGTGTCCAAACTGCAACCAGCGCGGGGCACGCGCGACATATATGGCGAAGAAGCCCGCAACATGCGAGCGGTGGTTGATGCTTTCCAGCGGGTCGCGTCGTCTTACGGATTTGAAGAATTGGCAACGCCAATTTTCGAATTTACAGAGGTGTACAAGCGTCCGCTTGGAGAAACGTCTGACATTGTCTCAAAAGAAATGTACAGCTTTGAAAGCTCGGCCCGTGAGGCTGGCGACAAAGAGCCGGAAGAGCTTACCCTGCGGCCTGAATTCACAGCCGGCATATGCAGGGCCTTTATCTCTAACGGCATGCAGCAAAATCTGCCATGCCGGTTCATGAGTTGGGGGCCGGCATTTCGGCGCGAGCGGCCACAGAAAGGACGCTACCGCCAATTCCATCAGATCAATGCGGAACTTCTGGGCCAGGATAACCCTGAGGCCGATGTGGATATCATTGCCATGGCCTGGCGTCTTCTCAACGAACTTGGTCTTGGCGACAAAATTGTTTTGCACCTGAATTCGCTTGGTGATCAGGAAAGTCGCGCAGCTTACCGCGCAGATCTGGTTGCCTATCTTTCGAGCCATAAAGACAGGCTGTCCGAGGACAGCTTGCGCAGGCTCGAGACAAACCCCTTGCGCATTCTTGACAGCAAGGACGAGGGAGACCGTGAAATTGTCGCGGGTGCGCCGCCCATGTCGGCTTCAATGAACGAAGCCTCAAAACAGTTTTTTGACACGGTGAAGGCAGGATTGGATGCAATCGGTATCCCTTACGTTCATGACGAGAAGCTGGTGCGGGGTATGGACTATTATTGCCATACAGCTTTTGAGTTCATAACAAGCGAACTTGGTGCTCAGGGCACGGTGCTTGCCGGCGGCCGCTACGATGGTCTCATTGAGCAGCTTGGCGGCCCGCCGACACCCGGTGTTGGCTGGGCAGGCGGCATAGAGCGCCTCGCCATGCTTTCTGCGGCCGGGCATGTGCCAGCTCGGCCCGTTATGCTCATGCCCATGGGCGAAGCGGCAACCCGGAAAGCCTTTGAGCTTGCAGAAGAGCTTCGATCAGCGGGTGCGAACGTCATCTCCGACCGGTCAGGCAACTTGAAAAAACGCCTGAACAGGGCGAACAGGGCCGGGGCCAGGTTTGCTGTGATCGTTGGTGATAACGAGCTGGAAAGCGGTCTTGCCGCCGTGAAAGACCTGGATGCCGGCACGCAGTCAGATGTGGCGTTCCCGGACCTGGCAGAAACCGTTTGCAACATGGGTGGAGATGCCCGGTGATCACGGACGAGCGGATTGAACAACTGCTGGAACGGTATGACTATCTGGCCCACTCTCTTGGCACGCCGGATCAGTTTTCCAACGAAGAATTTGTCCAGCTCAGCAAGGAATATGCTGACCTTGGGCCGGTTGTTGACGCCGCCAATGAGCTGAAAGCCGGGCGTGTTGAAATAGCAGACCTCGCGGAAATGATGGCGTCCGGTGATGACCCCGAGATGAAAGAGCTGGCTCAGGAAGAGTTTCTGGACCTTAAGGAAAAGCTCCCGAAGATGGAAAGGGCGCTCTCCATCCAGTTGCTGCCCAAGGATGTGGCGGATGAGCGTTCTGCGATTCTCGAAATCCGTGCAGGCACCGGCGGTGACGAAGCCGCCCTGTTCGCCGGCGATCTATTTCGCATGTACGAAAAGTATGCCGAAAGCCAGGGCTGGAAAGTGGAGATGATTTCCGGGTCCCCGTCTGACGTTGGTGGCTTCAAGGAAGTTGTTGCCAATGTTTCCGGCAAAGGTGTGTTTGCCAAAATGAAGTTTGAATCCGGTGTGCACCGGGTACAGCGTGTGCCAACAACCGAATCCGGCGGCCGCATTCACACCAGCGCTGCGACAGTTGCCGTGTTGCCGGAAGCGGCTGAGGTGGATCTGGACATCAAAACAGAAGACTTCCGTGTTGATACCATGCGAGCGTCTGGCTCGGGTGGGCAGCATGTGAACACGACCGATTCCGCTGTTCGCATTACGCATATACCGACCGGCATCATGGTGGTTCAGAGCGAGAAATCGCAGCATAAGAACCGCGAAAAAGCATGGAAAATCATGCATGCGAAGCTTTTTGAACTTGAGCGCGATAAGGTGGCGGCGGAACGTTCTGAAGACCGGAAGGCGCAGGTTGGCTCGGGTGACCGGTCGGAGCGCATTCGCACCTACAATTTTCCGCAAGGACGCGTAACAGACCACCGGATTGGCCTGACCCTCCATAAGCTCGACCAGGTTCTGGCTGGTGAAGGCCTCACCGAGGTTATCGACAACCTGATCGCTGAAGATCAGGCTGTGAAACTGTCGGCGATGGAAGCAGGCTTTTGACATCGGCAAAATCGAGTGCTCTGGACATTGTCAGGCGTGGTGAGCAGCGTCTTGCACAAGCTGGCAATGGTACGGCGCGCCGGGACGCGGAAATTCTCCTGTGCCATATACTGCAGATTGAGCCGGCAAGGTTGCCTTTGGTTGACACTCAACTCTCGGACGGTGAGCTGCGCCAGTTTGACCGATATCTCGCCGACCGGCTGACCGGTAGGCCCGTTGCTTATATTACAGGGGAGCAGGACTTCTGGTCTCTGACTTTCCAGGTAAATAATCACACGCTTGTTCCGCGCCCTGACACCGAAACACTCGTGTCTGCCGGGTTGGAGTATCTTCACGGGGTTGAAGCTCCGGAAATTCTTGACCTCGGGACGGGATCGGGCTGCATTATGCTCAGTCTGT
Source organism: uncultured Kordiimonas sp. (assembly GCA_947500295.1). Taxonomy (GTDB): domain Bacteria; phylum Pseudomonadota; class Alphaproteobacteria; order Sphingomonadales; family Kordiimonadaceae; genus Kordiimonas. Next base: position 14,641 of record CANMRM010000005.1, on the reverse strand, counting down.
TGCATGAACTTCCAAATGCAAAAGGGATTGGTGTCGATGTCTCTGAAGAGGCACTGATTGTTGCACGCAAAAACGCGCATAGACATGAACTGGAAGGGCGGGCTCAATTCATGCAAAGCGACTGGTTTAAAGCGGTGCCAGATGGCAGCCATTTCGATTTGATTGTTTCCAATCCCCCTTACATCGAGAACGATACGATCGATGCACTGATGCGTGACGTGCGGGATTTTGAGCCAAAATCGGCGCTGATGGGTGGCCCGGATGGGCTGGATTGTTATCGCATAATAGCCAGCGATTCGCCCAAGTGGCTTGCGGCTGGTGGCATACTTGCGGTTGAAGTTGGTATGGGTCAAGCCGATGATGTGAGCGCACTTTTTGCCGCTGCGGGGCTTGAGCTTGCAGGTGTTCGGCGCGATCTTGCCGGTGTCGATCGAGTGGTTATCGGTAAAAAAGCCTGAGAATTCGGATTTGGGGCTTGGAATGGCTTTCATTAGTCGCTAGGCTGGTTTTAGCCCAACAGGAAGAAAGGCGCCAGATGGCCCGTTGAGTTGGGAACTCCGAACAAAGTCGTTTAGCGATCTCGGAACAGTGGCAGGGAAACGTGCCATAATTAATAGACTTCTTTTCATTGTTGGTAATGACAAAGCATGAAACAGGCTCAGAACGCGCGTAACAAACAGCGTGGCAGACCTTCCTCCCGCCAGGGCGGAAAACCAGGCGGACCGGGAAATCGGTCGGAACAAAAAATTCGGGGTAACCCGAAGCAACTTGTTGAAAAATACAAAAATCAGGCTCGAGAAGCTTTGCAAGCTGGTGACCGGACGCAGGCTGAATATTATTTTCAGTTTGCTGATCACTATTATCGCATCGTGAACGAGAGAGCGGGCGCATCGCAGAATGAAGGCGATGGTGGGCGCAATGATTCGCGCCGCCGCCGCCGTGGCAGAGGCCCGCAGGATGATCAGCCACAGCAGGCGTCGTCGGCCGCTCCGGAAACAGGCGATGGTGCAAACGAGAAGAATGCTCCCGTGGAGTCCTCAGATACATCTGAGGCGCCTGTAAATGGCGCCAAACAGGACTCGGATGCGCAACCGGCGGAGGTTCATCCCGAGCTTAATCTCGGGGACGAACAGCCCAAACCGCCAAGAAAGCGTCGGGCACCTCGCAAAAAGCCCGAGCCAGCGGCCGATGCAGAAGCACCTGAAGTAGTGGTTGCTGTCGCCGAATAGTATCCTGTGGGATGCGCTTAAACCTTTGTGAAAAGCACCTTTTTCGGGTGCTTTTTGTGTTTGCGGCGGTGGACTGGCCTGTAAACACAGGATGTAAACCCCTGCAGCAGCGACATTTTGTCAAATTTTGTCACCCCTTGAGAATTTGGTCTTCATGATTACATGTATCTCATGAAGCGTGCCCAATCGGGGCGCTTCGAGTAATGTTTACCGACATGCCGCCACCATTGGGGCACGTCATATCATGGGGTTGATGACACATGAATATTGAGAGATTTACTGACCGCAGTCGCGGTTTCATTCAATCTGCACAGGCACTCGCTCTTCGCGAAAACCATCAGCGATTTTCGCCCGAACATCTGTTGAAGGTGCAGCTGGATGATAAGGAAGGTTTGGCTGCAAACCTGTTGAAGGCTTCTGCTGCTGATCCGGCTCGGGCTCTGGCTGACGTGGAAGCCGAGCTTGGCAAGATGCCGAAAGTAGAGGGATCTGGTGCTGGGCAGCTTCATCTTGACCCACTGACAGCGCAACTGTTCGCCAAAGCCGAAGAAATTTCCGACAAGGCCGGTGATAAATTTGTCACCGCTGAACGCCTGCTGCTGGCATACCTGCTGACGCCCAAGTGTCGTGCAGGCGATATCCTCAAAAAGGCGGGCGCAACAGCAGATGGCTTGAACAAAGCTATCAATGAGGTACGCAAAGGGCGTTCCGCGAACACGTCCTCGGCCGAGGATTCGTATGATGCCCTTAATCGGTTTGCTCAGGACCTGACAGAGCGCGCGCGTGAAGGCAAGCTTGACCCGGTTATTGGCCGCGATGAAGAAATCCGGCGTACCGTGCAGGTTTTGTCCCGTCGGACAAAAAACAACCCGGTTCTGATCGGTGAGCCCGGTGTGGGTAAAACCGCCATCGCTGAGGGCCTGGCGCTTCGGATCGCAAACGGGGACGTTCCTGATAGCCTGAAGACCAAACGCATCATGTCGCTTGATATGGGCGCGCTGGTTGCTGGCGCCAAATACCGCGGCGAGTTTGAGGAACGCCTGAAAGGCGTGCTGCAGGAAGTGGCGCACGGAGGGGGCGACGTGATCCTGTTTATCGATGAAATGCACACGCTGGTGGGTGCCGGTAAAACAGAAGGCGCCATGGATGCTTCCAACCTTTTGAAACCGGCATTGGCGCGCGGCGAGCTGCACTGCATTGGTGCAACCACGCTGAATGAATACCGCAAGCATGTTGAAAAGGATGCGGCGCTTGAGCGACGGTTCCAGCCCGTGATGGTCCTGGAGCCAACGGTAGAGGACACCATCTCTATCTTGCGGGGGCTGAAGGAAAAATACGAAGTGCACCACGGGGTTCGCATCACGGACAATGCACTTGTTTCAGCGGCAACATTATCCAATCGCTATATTACGGACCGGTTTTTACCGGATAAAGCCATTGACCTGATGGATGAGGCTGCCAGCCGACTGCGGATGGAAACGGAAAGCAAGCCAGAGGAAATCGACGAGCTTGATCGCCGGATCATCCAGTTGAAGATTGAGCGTGAAGCCCTGAAGAAGGAAAAGGACGAGGGCTCCAAAGCAAGGCTCAAGGACCTTGAAAAGGAGCTGGCGGACCTGGAGCAAAGTGCCGCGGAGCTAACGGCCCGCTGGCAAAGCGAGCGGGAACGCATCGCGGGCGAGAAAACCTCAATCGAAGCACTGGACCGTGCCCGGATGGAGCTGGAGCAAGCGGAACGCGCTGGTGATTTTGCCCGCGCCGGAGAGCTGCAGCACGGTGTTATTCCCGAGCTTGAGTTGAAGCTTGCAGCCGCATCAGAGGGTGACGCAGGTGACACCCTTTTGCGGGAGGAAGTGACGGATCAGGATATCGCTGCTGTTGTTTCACGCTGGACCGGTGTGCCGGTGGACCGGATGCTTGAAGGCGAACGCGACAAGCTCCTGCGCATGGAAGACGCACTGGGCAAACGTGTGATTGGACAGCAGGAAGCGCTTGAAGCGGTTTCCAAATCCGTGCGGCGTGCACGCGCCGGGCTGCAGGACCCTAACCGACCCTTGGGAAGCTTTTTGTTCCTGGGGCCAACAGGGGTTGGCAAGACGGAGCTAACCAAAGCCCTGGCGTCGTTCCTCTTCAACGACGACACAGCAATGGTGCGTATCGATATGTCGGAGTTTATGGAAAAGCATGCGGTTGCGCGGCTTATTGGAGCGCCCCCGGGTTACGTCGGTTACGAAGAAGGTGGCGTGTTGACGGAAGCAGTGCGCAGGCGACCGTATCAGGTGATCCTGTTTGACGAAGTCGAGAAAGCGCACAGTGATGTTTTCAATGTGTTGCTGCAGGTGCTCGACGACGGCCGATTGACGGACGGGCAGGGCAGGACGGTTGATTTTTCAAACACCCTGATCATTTTGACATCGAACCTGGGTTCGCATCTGATCGCAGAGCTTGATGATGAAGCAGATGTGGAAAGTGTGCGCAACCCTGTGATGGACGTAGTCAAGGCAGCGTTCCGGCCTGAGTTCCTGAACCGACTTGACGAAATTATCCTGTTCCACAGGCTGGCGCGCGGTCATATGACAGGGATTGTGGACATCCAAATGGAACGGCTGCAAAAGCTGCTTGCCGAGCGCAAGATCAATATAGACTTGACCCCTGAGGCTCGTGATTGGCTGGCGGAGGCAGGCTATGACCCGGTGTATGGTGCGCGGCCCTTGAAGCGCACAATCCAGCGCACCGTACAGGATGTATTGGCTGAAAAGCTGCTGGCCGGAGAGGTCAAGTCCGGGGACAACGTGATGTTTGATGCGGGCGAAGACGGGCTCTTTATGGAACAAACGGTCGTTCACTAGGGCCGAACAGGTCTAAGAAAAGGAAAAGCCGCGGCGAACCGCGGCTTTTTTATTGTCTTCTGGTCTTGAGACCTGGGCTTAGAAGTTGCCCTGGATGCTCATGAAGAATGTGCGACCAATCGGGTCAACCGGCTGTGTCGTCGAGCCGATGAACGGCTTGCGGTTCGACAGGTTGTTGATACCAAACGTGAGGTTGGCATAGTCGTTCACCCGGTAAGTTGCCGACACATCATGCACAAACGCGTCGCCAGAATTCAGCGGGTCAGCAAACGTCGGGTTGTCAGCAATGTCTTCATTGTTGATGCCGATGTTCAGCTGGCTGTTCTGGTAGCGGGTCTGCCATGTCAGGCTGAAGTCACGGTATGTCCAACGCGCCTGGTAGTTCAGGATCCATGTTGGAATATTGAGCTGACCTTCATCCGGCAGGGCAAAGGCTGGGTCCAGTGGATCCGGGAACTCAATATTGTTGAACACGTGTGTTGCCGTCAGTGTCTGGTCAAGCGTGCCGTAATCACCATCGAATACGTTCGCAAGATCCATCGCATAGTTAACCGCAACGTCGATACCTTCAGTGGAGAAGGCACCCAGGTTCACATTACCCGATTCAAAGTCTGAAATCGCGTTACCGTTGTTCGGGTCACGCGTTACAGCGGCACAGAATGGGTTGTTGATCGTTGGCAGATCCACACAGAGCTCTGCAACTTCGCGACCGGTGAGCGCGTCAATCGCGTCTTTGATCTCAATGTTGTAATAGTCTGCGGTGATTGTCAGACCCGGTGCGAACTCAGGCGTGATCACGACACCAATGGTGTAGGTGTCAGCGGTCTCAGGCGCCAGGCCAGGGTTACCACCAGTTGAACCGGCAACACGAGCCGACAGGAAGTCAGCCGGATCAAAGTCAGGCGCAACAAACTGAGCACAGTTCGTAGCCCGGTTCGATGTACCCGCGTTGATGTTCTGTGGTGCACAAGGATCAGCTGTCACACCGATGAACGCTGGCTGAGCAGGAGAGAACAGCTCGAAGATGTTCGGCGCACGGACCGCACGGTTATAGGCACCGCGGAAGCGAACGTTCGAGTCAACCTGCCAGATAAGCGCTGCACCATAGGTCTCGATTGAACCAGCAGTGCTGTGGTCGGTGTAACGGAACGATCCATCCACGCGAACTGATTCAGCAAAAGCAACATCTTCCAGAACTGGAATGCTGACCTCGCCGAAGATTTCGTTCACGTCGTACGTGCCTGACACAATGTCGCGAGCTTCACCAACTGTGTTGTACAGCAGTCCTGCACGCTCCAGTTCAGGAGGCGTGAAGCTGGACTTCTCTTGGCGATACTCGTAACCGATCGCAAAATCAACCGGACCAGCTGGCAGTTCGAAGAAGTCAGCACTGTCACCAGCCAAGGTAGCCAGGAACTGGCGCTGCTCGATTTCGGAGTTTTCTGCCGTATCGATAAAGGCAAATGCACCGGATTCAGCCGTAATGGAATCCTGACCAAACAGATTGATCGGGATACACTGGCCGTCGCCCGGATCAAACGTCAGGAAGCCCGGACGGTTTGATGGGAACGGTGATCCGGGAGGCAAAGCGGTTGCATCCAGGTCAGAGCGACACACGATGTTGCCGGTGGCAGGATCAACGACAGCGTCAACACCTGCGAAGAAACGATCCTCGACGCGGCTATTGTGGTTCGTGGAGTCGATGTCTGTGCGACCATAGTTATAGGACACATCCCAGCGCCAGCCGTTTTCAAACTCGCCGCGGAAACCACCGACAAGACGAAGAGTTGTACGGTCGGTAGAGGTTTGACCGATTACTTCGCTGTCCAGAATGTCACGGCTCATGGTAATTTCTGGCGTGATACCCTGTGCGATAGCGGCATCAATCTGTGCCTGAAGCGCCGCTGGAATAAAGGCGTTATCGAGTGCGATCGGAATATCATCGTTGAACGGAATGCCGTCAGCGTCGAACGTTTGCGTGCGGACATATTTGGTTTCCGCATACATCTCGATGCTGTCGTTCAGTTCGTAACGGAACAGGCCGTTCACATTGATACGGTCGATGTAAGGAACGATGGCTGCGTTCGGGTTGACGGATTCGATACCGTCACCACCTGACGATTCGAACGGGTTCGAGATCACGCCGAAGTCAAATGCACGCAAGGTGCCGCCGTTAAATACCTGTACTGATGGAACGCCCGGAATGGAGCCTTCACCAGCGATCGTGCCGCCAGCAGCAGGACCACCAACAACGCCGCCAAACACAGAACCACCAACAGCAGAATCATAAAGAGCAATGATGCCGTCGGCGCTGGAGAAGTTGATGCGGAAATCCGGGATGAAGACATTGTCTGCATCAGGGTCAAAGCCGAACGCTGCAGTCAGTTCAGGCGAGTTTGCCACAAGGCTGAAGAAATCAGCATTGCGGGTTGAAGCCCGATCCCGGCGTGTCACACGTGATTGACGGGTGTATTCAACGCTCAGAACCGCGTTACCGCGACCATCGTCGAAGTTCACACCGCCTGTGATTGCAGCGAAGACATTGTCAGCATCGCCTTCATCAGACAGCGAGTATTGTGCCCGGTAGTCCAGACCTTCGAAGTCTTGTTTCATCACGAAGTTGATTACGCCTGATACGGCGTCCGCACCATAAACAGAGGAGCCACCACCCGTGGTGGTTTCAACCCGTTCGATCAGAGCGATAGGAATGGATGTCGTATCGACGTCCGCGCTACCCTGGATCGCTGAAACGTGCCGACGACCATTGACCAGAACCAGTGTCCGGTTGGTGCCAAGGTTACGCAGGTTCAAACGACCTACGCCGGCATCATCGTTAAGGTCACTTGCAAAACCGGTGTTTACCGAGCCGGTTGCTGTCAATGAGCCGTTGAGTGAAGGAATTTCACGCAACAATTTTGATACGTCGGTTTCACCGGAATCGCGAATGTCAACCGCGCCGATCACTGTGACCGGGCTTGGTGCATCGATGTCGCGGCGAACGATACGCGAACCGGTTACCACAACTTCCTCGATTGCAAGTTCTTCATCGTCGGCAGCCGCATCTTGCGCATAAGCGCCGGCACCGAGCGCGAAGCTCGCAACGAGTGTTGCCGTGCTACCCAATAGAGCAGCGCGACGGAATCTTTTAAGTTCCTGAACCACGTTGTAATCCTTTTTGTTTATTACCCTCGAAAGACTGACCCTGGCAATGAGCCCCCAAAACGTCGGGTCACAGTCTTTGCTGCCTAACAACTAAGCAGAAATTTCCGATTCTGACTGCAAAACTTCGCCAAAATTGCGTGAATCAAGGCTGAAATATGAAAATACTGTGACCTATCCACCACAGCCCGTGATTGAGGGTTGTAATGGCGGAAATCGAGGGAACAGCTAGCTTATCGGCTGCTGAACCGCTGCAACCCACCGTCGAGTAAACCTGCGTTTAGTCGGAAATTACCATGCGTGTCACTATCAACCGGTACAGACCGGGGCTTTGGTGTCAAAAACTCTGCCTGAGCAAAAACCTGGCGTTGTAGCAATTCTTGACTTTAGGTAGTGAATATACAAGTTTAACGTTATTCTTGGGGTCTGGTATGGTCCCGCAAGTACGCAGGTTTTGGGTAGGTAAGGAACTAGAATGACGTCAGCAGAGGCTGCTATCAATGTTTTGATTGTCGCGGATGAGGACGATTATTCACAGTTTTCCCGCAGGCTTGGTCAGCAATATAATGTTACGCATGTGGAAGAGGGTAACATGGCGGTTGATCGGGTTGCGCTTGGCACGGTGGATGTGCTGGTAACCACGCAGTCCCTCCCGGACATGACGGGAACCGAATTGATCGCCAGCCTGTCGAAGAGCTGTAAGCTGCCAACCATTATCATACAGGACCAGATAGGTCAGGCAGTGGATGGTGCCATTGAAGCACTGATGGGGAGCGCCCGTGTTGAACGGCTTTGCCGGCCTGTCGGAGAGTTCACTTTGAAGAAGGCTATTGATGACGCGACCGCGCGTCTGGCCTGAACCGGTTTCTGGCAGATAAGCTTTGGACGGTATCAGGCTTTGATCTTTTGCCAGGTCTGCACTGTTTTCATTTGGATGGAATAGGGCTGTCCGGACAATCGATTTCCGGGACTGTCTGGCGGTGAGGAAACGCCCGCTTGCGGCTGTGGCATAAAAAAAACGGGGCCCGAAGGCCCCGTTCCAATTCAATCTCTCAAACTAACTTAGAAGCTAGCATTGATGCCGAAGATGAAGCGGCGACCAATGAAGTCAGAGAAGTTCAGGTTGTTACCACCCGCTGCGGCAAGACGTGTTGGATTGCCGAGGTTATCAAAGATGTTGTTCACAACAAAGCGAGCAGACAGCGTATCAGTCAGCTGATAGCGGATAGTCGCATTGTATGTGTTGAAGTCTTTGAAGCGGAAGATATCACGACGATCGTCTGAATCCTCGTTAGAGAACAGACCACCACTCTCGTGACGCCACTGAAGCAGGCCAGACCAGCGATCGAGCTGGTAGCTAGCGTTCACCTGCCAGCGGTGACGGAGGTGGTTACGCTCACGATCAAGAACGTCAAGGTCAGCAGAACCAACTTTCAGATCCGACTTCAGAAGCAGGAAGTAGTTGGCTGTCAGGTTCATCGTACCACCAAGGCTCTCAGAGATATCAGCCAGATCGAAGGTGTAGCTGGCATCTGTGATGATTGCCTCAAGACGACGGCGAGCCGCGTTCACCTGACCAGTGATGAAGTTCTCAAGCTGGAAGGTGGTTGCGTTCCGAGTGAACTGCGCACAAGACGCTTCGCCTGGGAAGTTGTTACTGTCGTAACAAGCATTCGCCACCTGCGTAGCAGTCAAGCTTTGGATCACGTCTGTCACCTCAAGGTTGGTGTAGTCAGACGAAATCGTCAGGCCAGGTACAAAGTCAGGCTCAAACACGAAACCAAGTGTGTATGACTCTGATACTTCGTTCTGCAGGTTCGGGTTACCGCCAGTGAAACCAGGCTGAGACGCGTTGGTGATAACCGATACATAAGTATCGAAGTCAACAGCTGGGTTCAGAGTGGATGAAAGTGAAGCAAATTGTGCCTCACAGTTTGCGCGACGAACAGCCGGGTTCGGGCCGTTACCGATGAAGCGGTTTTCGCAAGGGTCTTGTGCGAAGTTGAACGTTTGTACCTGAGGTGCAAACAGCTCAGTGATCGACGGAGACCGGATCGCTTCAGTGTAGTTACCACGGAAGGTAAGTGCGTCACCAATACCTGGCAGGTTGAGGTTCAAACGACCACCAAGTGTCCAAGTGTAGTCACCACCAGCAGCGGAGTTATCAACGAAGCGAAGTGCGCCTTCAATGTTGAAGTTGTTGATGAAGCTACCAATCGCGTCACCAAGGCCTTCACCGTTGGTTACGACGGGGATCAGCATCTCACCGTAAACTTCGTCAGTGTCGAAACCACCCTGTACAGAACCGGTTGGAGCAGTAGGATCGATACCAATCGCCAGACCTTGGTCAACATCAAAGCGACCACGCTCACGACGGTGGGTAACACCGATAGCGAGACCAACAGGACCTGCAGGCAGGTCAAGGATATCACCGGCGATGCTGCCTTCGATCACAGTTTGCTGCAGCTCAAGTGAAGACATGTTGTTCTGGATCAGATAATCCCGAACGTCATCACCAAACTGGTTGTAGCCAAGAATGTTGATTGGCACACACTCAGTGATATCGGAAGGTGTTGCTGGCGCCGTAATGCCGCCTGGCTGATCCGGAACACCGTCACCAAAGCCTTCAACAGATGAACGACAAACCGGACGACCAGTTACAGGGTCGGCGATTGCGTCAACTGCCAGACCGTAACGAACACCGTTGATGTTGGCGTTAGACGTGTTGGCGTTTGTTTCACCGTAGCTGTAGGAAACGTCCCAGTTCCATGAACGACCGAATGCTTCAAAGTCACCTTCAAAGCCGGTTACGAAACGGAAGCTATCCTGCGAACGGCGGTTCTCGTTGCCTTCCTGGATATCCGTGTTTGTACGGGTGATGTCCAGGAACTCAGGCAGTTCGCCGTCGTTGTTGAGCGCCAGGATATCGCGCATCTCGTCTGTGAGATACGGGTTGTCCGCAACGTTCACACGCAGTGTGCCGTTTGCACCCGGGCCGAAGAATGTCGTCGACCATGAAGGCTGGTTGATCTCGTCAGTAGATTCTGAACGAGAGTAAGCAGCTTCCGAGAACCAGCGGATGTTATCCGTCAGGTCAAAGTGCGACAACTGTGTGAAGGTGTAACGCTCCAGTGGTGAAACGAGAGAGTTGGCTTCGTTGGTTGCCAGGACATACGGGTTGTTGATCGCGTTTGAACCCAGCGAGAAGAAGATGCTGTTACGACCAGCGGTGTCAGTCGGGCGAGTACCAATATTGGCAACAGCCGCGTCAACAAAACCACCATTCAGGCCAAAGATCAACGGAACGCCGATGCCAACGCCGTCTCCATCACGACCACCGCTGTACAGCAGACCATCGCCCACGCTTGGGTCTTGACCATCAGTTCTGAAAGGACGACCCAGTTGGTGGAAGGTAGAGCCTTGAGCAAGCGGAACACCAGATTCGAGAACCTGGAAAACGCCTACAGTGTCCGTAGCGAAGCGAAGATCGGCAATGCCGTCGCCTGCACCAACGTTTGCTTCGTTGTTAACAAAGCCAGCGCCGCGTGCCAGGAATGGACGTGCGTTTGTCAGCAGGCCATCCTGTTTCGCGTATTCCATCGAAACAACGATGTTACCGCGACCGTCAGCGAAGTTGCCGCCAACCAGTGTACGATAGCGATAGTTTTCAGCATCGCCTTCATCGGCAATACCATATTCGAGGTCAACATTAAGGCCTTCGAAGTCATCTTTCAGGATAACGTTCACAGTACCTGCGATAGCGTCAGAACCATAAATTGGTGCACCACCGGTGTAGATGGTTTCAACGCGGTCGATCAGTGCAGTTGGAATGGTGTTCAGGTCAACCTGGATACCAGAGCCGGCAACACCAATGCCTGTCACAGACACAGAAGCCTGCGAAACAACGCGACGGCCGTTGACCAGTGTCAGCGTACGCTGAGAGCCAAGACCGAAGGCGTTCACAAAGTTCTGACCAACGTTCTGGCCAGACTGACCACCGTTTTCAGAAGCACCCGGAATACCGAACGAAGGAAGTTCGTTCAGCGCTTGCGCAACGTTTGTGAAAGCACGGAGCTCGAGGAACTCGCTGTCTACAACCGTTGCTGGGTTTACAGTGTCAAAGCCCTGCCGCTTAATCCGGGAACCGGTAACGACCACTTCTTCCACTTCAAAATCTTCGTCGTCTGCTGCGGCGTCTTGCGCGTAGGCCGGGTTTAGACCGGCAACGCCCATGGCGCTCAGCAAAGTACAAGCTGTGCCCAGCCTCAGCTTGCGCTTAAACTCATCTGTATGAGCCATATTAACTCCTCCCAAGGATGTTTCGAGAAACTACCCAATGATTGTCAAAGAAAGTCTCAGCAGAAATCTGCCTAGTGCAAAACATGCGTCAAACCCCACTGAGCCCACGTTAGAGAATGAAAAGTTTCGTTCGTAAGTAAAGGTGAGATCGGCCAAAACGGTCACAAAAGTTTAAGACTCTGGTAACACTGTTGCGTTTCCGCCACAATTGCGCTGTATGCCACGCTTTGAGGGGTCTAAATCAAGGTTTTCGACAGATATTGCGCAGTTTTACGTACGATCTCCGATCCTTCGTTTAGGTCTGGAGAGCGTTTCAGCCTGCTGCTGGCGCAGGGTGCGCATTCATCAAAAATTGATGTAAAAAATGCTGCGCTAGGCCCTTTCGGGGTCTCGCGCCAGATGCCGCGAGAGCAGGCTAGCGCAGTCGTTTTACCTGGCCTTTTCGCCCGTTCATGCCCTCGATATAGGCATAATAGCCGCCCATGATATTGCGCTTGATGCGAATGGTTTTCGCCCGCTTGGGCACAATCAGATGCGAGCCGCCGGTTTCTTTCCAGACCTGGCCATTTTCCATCAGGAAATAGTATTTGCCGACAAGGTCCTGCCAGGCGCGGGTAAAGCGGAAAACCTGCTGTTTGGGGTTCTTTTTCTCGTCCGAACGTCCTGTATTTCTGCGGCGTTCAATCTCTTCGGCGGTGAAACCGAAATCCGACCGGCGTGCTGTGGAAACATCGACAGATCGACGACGCGCCAGACTGCTGTCGACACTATCGTTGCGGGTTTCTTTTTCCGCTTCCTGCTGTTTCAGGATTTCAATAACGGCGTTGAAACACTCAAGCTTGTCTTCTGCTTTCTGGATTTTGTCACAGGCCAGCAGATCCTTGATTTGATCTTCGTCCTGCGCTGAGACGCCTGGAACCGCAATGGCCAAAAAACCAAAAGCCAGTAGACTGTGTTTCAACAAAAACTTCGACATGATGTTACCCGATACTTATGTGCCCAAACAGAAATCGGCTGCCATACTGATCGGGCTCGCAAGCAAATTCAAGTCCCATCGTGGGCTGCAGCAACAATTGTGACCAGATTGCGGAAATGCCCGTTAACGGATGCCCTGCTATTGAGCCTGTGCGAGAGAAGCACCGGCAGCTGCCAGCTGGGAGCCTGTTTCCCGGATATTGTTGATATCAGCGACTATGGCGCCGCGCAGGCGCTGGAAACGCTCCAGGTCGTCACCGGCCAGAACGCGTCCTGTCGGCAGTTTCAGTGTCAAAGGGTTGCTTTGTCGTCCGCTCACCAGCACTTCATAGTGCAAATGCGCAGCGGTCACACGGCCTGTAGCGCCTGAATAGCCGATAATCTGGCCCTGTTTCACCCTGCGCCCGCGCTTGACGCCTTTGCCAAATTTGCTGAGGTGGCCATATGCTGTCTTGTAGGTGTCATTGTGGCGGATGCGGATGTAGTTGCCATAGCTGCCGTTCCTGGCGGCCATTTCAATGACGCCGTCCCCGGCGGCCATGATCGGGGTGCCGGTAGGCGCCCTGAAATCCACGCCCTTGTGCATGCGTGTGTAGCCCAGCACCGGATGCTTGCGCTTGCCATAGCGGGATGTGACGACCGCAACATCAAGGGGCGTCTTCATCAAGGCGCGGCGCGTACTTTCGCCGCCAAGATCAAAATAGTCTCTGTTGCCCTCGCTGTCCTCGAACCATGTCGCGTTCACCGGCCGACGCTGCAGGTCAAGGTCCACATGCAGGATGCGACCATTTTCCATGTCGTCAAATTCCGGTGCATAACGGCGCTCGAAATAGACCTGAAATGTATCGCCCTGCCTGATTTCTCTCTCGAAATCGACATTGAAACTCATCATGCGAATCAGATCGATGATCACGTTGTCTGGCAGCCCTTCGCGCTTGGCAGACAAGTACAGATTGTCGGTGATGGTGCCTTCCACCAGGTGCGTGAGGGCAATGGTTGAAATTGGCTCCCTCGCGGCACTGTATCGGGCGTCGGTGCGTCTGGCGACGGCTTGCTCCCCAAACGAATCCCTGATCCACAGCGCTTGAATCAGTCCGTCAGCTTCCTGTACGCGCTGGATCTTGATTTCTTGACCGCGCTGGAGCTTGCGCAGATTGGTGATGTCATCAAGCACATTGACAACCGCATGCGCATTGCGACGCATGATCCGGGCACGTTCCAGAAGATTGATCAGCGTTTCGTTGCGGCGAAGTTTGAAGCTTTCGACAGGTTGTGCTGTGGGTTCTGCAACAGCTTGCGTTTCCGCGCCGACAGACTGTGAGGCTTCTGCCTGTGGGGCCGGCGTATTTGAACCAGCTGCGTTTTTGTAGGATTGCGCTGCGCCGCCTGATCCGGCGCCGCCAACGATATTCAACAATAAAACGCAGCCGACGCCAGCACCGGCAAGAGCGGCAAAACCCATGGGCGACTCGCTGGCACGCAAAAGGCTGCTGGCGGGTATTTTCCTGATAGCGGCCCATGATTTCATGGTTGCTTCGAAAATTAATTCGGACAGGGAACGCATTGGTCCTCCGTGGTAACTAAAAACTTCCATCCCACCGACGAAACGAGTCTGTGCTCGTGTCGCCCATCTCTGTTTCTTTTACCTGTATATATTATAATGGGCAATGATGCTGCCATATTTTCGTAAAATCTACCTGTATTTTGCGACCTGTCATGGCCTGAAACGGTTGATATTCTGCCGTTCTTCCTGTTGCCAGGAAAAAAAAGGAAAAAAAGCGGAAAAAAGCGCTTGCGTTTCATTGGGGCTGCAACTAGAAACCGCTCCACCGACGAGCACAGCGGGCCTCGGCAAACAGCATCGGAAAGATGCTTCGCTGAACCCAAAGGGCGCGTCGCCAAATCGGTCTGGTCTGGTTGCTTTTGTAGCCTTGACATTTTGGGGTGACCCATCATATACAGATCGACCTTGCCGCACGCTGACGAAATGTCCGGTCCGGCACAGCCTGAAGCGATAGAACTGCAAAGACTGGTTTTACCGGTTCGGGTGTTTTTTGCTCTTTGACATAGTTGATTTGGAAGGGAGATGTGGACGGTGGTCTGGTTGATCATCATCTATATTTCCGAGAT
>CANMRM010000004.1 GCA_947500295.1 uncultured Kordiimonas sp. | reverse complement strand
ATCTCGGAAATATAGATGATGATCAACCAGACCACCGTCCACATCTCCCTTCCAAATCAACTATGTCAAAGAGCAAATCTTGTATTGAAATCGTGACTTACAGCCACATGTTGATTTCCACAAGAAAACCGTCGGTGCGTACCGCGCTAGTCGTTGCGCCCCGTCGGTGGAGGCGGGTTATAGGGGGGTCTTAGTCCCCTGTCAAACCTCTTTTTCAAAAAAACTACAAAAAAATGACACGCACTTGTTAAAGCGCTGGATTTCTTTGTTTTTTCCGTGTCAAAAAGCGGAAATCAACCGCCATCCAAAGAACAAACAAACGCTATTTTCGGAATGCGTTCAGAATCTTCACAGGCGGATCGAGAATCTGGCCTGCAAGATAGGCATCAGCGCTCTGAGAGGTGGGTGGGCTTC
The DNA here is from genome assembly GCA_947500295.1 of uncultured Kordiimonas sp. Lineage (GTDB taxonomy): Bacteria > Pseudomonadota > Alphaproteobacteria > Sphingomonadales > Kordiimonadaceae > Kordiimonas. Next base: position 395,438 of record CANMRM010000004.1, on the reverse strand, counting down.
GATGAATGGCGCGAACAACCTCCATGCCCGAGATGACCCGACCGAAAGCCGCAAACCCCTGCCCGTCACCGGATACTGCACGACCACCGCCCATATCCAGCGACGGCTGGTCACCGATACAAATGAAAAAAGCTGCGCCGCCACCGGTTCCTACTTCACCACGAGCAAGAGAAACAACACCGTCTTTATGGAGAATACCTGTTTGCTCAGTCGTCTCGTGCGCTACCGGCGGTAACCCCTCCGTTCCTGCAAGCACCCCGCCCTGGATAACACTGATCTTGGGATTACCGTTGTCATTCTCCGGATGGACAGTGCGATAAAACCCGCTGCCATCGTAGAGGCCAGCGTCAAGATGAGCGAGGAAGCTGCCCGCCGAGAGGGGTGCCCTATCAACATCCAGACGCAATTCAATTGCTCCTTTTTCCGTTTCCAGCACCACATGAACAGGCTCAGCCATCGACTGCAGCGACGCCGCCACCGCGAGCACAAGCATGCCAATAACGGACTTAAATAGAGCCACGACAATCCCCTCTGAACGTCAATGATGACTTAAAGATCACCTTCCGCACGCCGGAAAGCAAGAAATTCCCGCCGACTTTTCGGGCCGAACGTCAGAAAGTGCGGATCGGCCGCCTGTTGGGCAGCATGCCTGGTCACAGACAGATTGTCAGACACATGAGCCTTCGCCATCGCTGCCACGTCAATGCCATAAGGTTTGACAGCATTAAGTCCAAAAACCTTGGTGCGCAGAGCCGCCGTCATCTCTGGGTATCCAAATCGCTCTCGCAACTCTTCTGATATCTGAAATGTCCTGAATGCCTGGATTTGGTCCTGTGGCGACCCATACCAAATCGAATCCGTGCCCCAAACAACTCTGTCTTGGCCGACATATTTTAATAGCTTGCCCATGCCATGCGCCGCCGAATCCGGATCCTGCATCCACATACGCCATGTGGACCCCAAATCCGCATAAACGTTTTCATTGGGCCCAACGTCGTTATCCAGCAGCGACTGGACCAGAGCATCTACGCCGTCTTTGCCAGCACCTTCCTCAAATGCAGCTTCTGCTTTTCCCGGCACAAAACCTGAATGATATACAAGGAAATTCAAATCCGGATATCGCCTGGCCACGCGCCCAATGTCATCAGACCTGCTGTGCTCGTATGATCGCTGACCAAACGGGATACCTTTGTGCACAGCGATGTTTTTGATACCGAGACTGCGTGCTTTTTCAAGGAATGGAATGCCGGTGTCTTCATCATCCAGCCAGAAACCAACGCCCTCAGGGCCCCATTGGGTGTATGTCTTCCAGGCTGCAACGTTCCAGCGCTCTGCAAGCTCGTCCATCGCTTCAAGGTCGCCCGCCTGATTGGGGTTCACCCGGCCATGGACCAGAAGCCGCGTTTCCGTGCCTTCCTGGTTCAAAAGGCGTTTCGTTACCTCGGCCTCTTCTATCTTGAGCGGTTCGGCATCTGCCGGTGATGGCACGAAGGTCAAAACCATCATGTCCGTATCACTGTCAACAAACACATCTTTGACAAATTGCTCGCCTGAAAGACACTCGAGATAATCAAGCCCCTCCATCTCGGGAGTGGCACAACTTTGGACCTTGGGCATGCCAAAAAATGGCCGCGCACCCTCGGGCACCGCATCGCGCCATGCGCCCTGTGGGTTTATAAAATGGCCGTGCACATCGAAAATAAACTCATCCCCACCGACTGCGGCTTGCGCCGACGCCGGCTCAAACCGCGCCTCCTCTGAAACGTCAAAAAAGCCACCCGTATTCCCGGCCGCGGCATTGACCGCATTGAGCGAAAGCAACGTGCTGGCAGCCCCGCAGGCGCCGACCAGAAAGGAACGACGATCCTGGCCAAGTTTTCTGGCGGCCTCATCTGCATCCAGTAACGCCTGCTCATTGCCAAGTCTGCAGCGGTCCGGCAACGGAAGCGGCGCAAATTCGCCATTCGAAGCATTGTCTATTTTGATCGGCAGACGAAGTCCGTCCGGGTCATGATGATATTGTCGCATGGCTATCCCCTTCTACCCTGAATCACCCGGCACAGTATCACAACCGCAAATGTGGCGGTCCATCTGTGTGCGGCAAACAGTGGGGTGGCTGCGATCAAAATTTCCTGCCTGCGTCCAGGTCAACAGGGGAGCGGAGTTTGCAAAGCCTCCAATTTGATTATAAGATAACATTGCACCTACTGGAGAGCTTCATGAACATTATTGCGATGTTGCTATCAATGGAGTTGTTGTCTCTTGCCTCTGACCAGGCGCCGGTTTCACCTACCTCCAAAGACTGTGCTGCGGAGATTTTTGCTGGCGGTACAGTATCAGACACCGGGCACGAAATTTTTAGGGGCGTGTTTGCTCCAGGGAACGACAAATTCTATTTCTTTAGATCCCTGCAAGGGGCCGAAAACTACGGCATCTTTTCAAGTTCCAAAAATGGGGTTAATTCCTGGACAACGCCCGAACGCCTTACTTTGGGAGAAAATCACTCGGACTTCTACCCTGCCCTGTCCCCGGACGGACAAGTGATGGTGTTTTCCTCATATCGCCCAGCTCCCAATGACCCGTCCGAAAAGACCAACGCAAATTTCTGGAAAATCCAGCGAACCGAGGATGGATGGGGTGAACCGGAGTTTCTGGCCGTCATCAGCTCGTTTCAACAATATGACAATCGCGCTCATTTTTTGAATGACGGAACAATCAGGTTCTCCAGCGCATCGGCAGACTGGACGGAAACGCATGAGTATGTCTCACAGCTTTCAGCGGAAGAATACACGCCGCCTGCACTCGATTCTGACCGGGAGCAATTTCGAGAATGGGCGCACGCGCAACCCGAGCTTTTTGTCTGGACGTCTGACTTGTCGCCGGACGGACTGTTGGCCATCATAGAGGTCTCAACACGAAATGAAGACGGCAGGCCGGGCCCGTCAGATCTTTGGTACAGCCAAAAACTCAACAATCAGTGGACAGTGCCAAAACCGATTGCATCAGGCGCGAACACAGTCGAAGGCAATGAAAACTTCCCGACCTTCTCCCCCGACGGCAAAACAATGGTTTTTGTCAGAGATTTTGAAAGCTTCTACACGCTACCGACTTCCTGCGTGACAAGGCACCCGGAAGCCGAAAAGTGAGCTGACCCGCTTAGCAAGCATTCTGGCATTCGGAAATTCGACTAGTTTGCCGAATCTGGCGGGTTGGCTTTCAGCATATTCGACAGTGTTCCAAAATAAACAAGGTCTGCCGATGATTGGGCCATCGCCTCTTCAAACTGTTTATTGAACTGGAAGGTTGTGCCTTCTTGCTGGCTTCGATGGCTGGCAAGCGCAATCTCCGGCACACTCGTTGACCAGCCGGGGGCAAACGCTGGAATAAACATTGACAAGAAACCTTGAGCAGCCTGGATAGCAGCAGGCGGCGTGTGCGGCACAAAGGGTCTGGGCGGACCAGCATTTTCGAAGCTGTGGTGCACCATATTTTCGTCGAGGCCAGCGACGGCCCGTGCCACCTGACCCAAAAACAGCCTGTTTTGATAGTCCGACATGCCGGCATGCACGTTGGATTTCGTCAGTGAGCCCAGAACCCAATCGGCCAAGGACACCACTGCCCCGTCTTCCAGGACAACAAAGCTGTCTTTCAAACTTTCAATGTCCTTGAGGCCCTCAGTCGGTTTAAGTCGCGGATAAACCGGCACGTCCAAAGCGCCCCCGTCCAAAACCGATGGTGCGGTCGAGCCCACTGGCTCGTCATCATTCTCCTGAGCTTGTGTCTGTCCGGACGGAATAACCAACTGAACAAATAAAACACAGGCTATTGCAGGTGAGACTGAAAATGCCGCCTTTAACACCATATTGCCGAATTGCCCCTCAAAGGTTTGGCAAGCACCATAGGAGTGATTGCGTTTTCTGTAAAACAATAATAGTTTGGCGAAACTATGACAAAAATAGATCGCAACATACGCATTCTGAAATCCATCGTCATCATCATGATAGTTTTGATGCTGGGCGGCCAATTCTGGTATTGGTTCGCGCCGTTTTCCAGTGATTTTGTTGAAACAAGCCATCCCATAATCAGCCAGTATGGCGGTTTGGAAAGTCTGGACCCCCAACAGTCTGCACTCGGGTTTTTGATAACTTTGGCACCAAAGCTTGCGCTCGTCTGGGCGATGATTTTGTTGTTGAAATTGTCCAATGCCCTCATTGCCGGCAAATGGTTTGACCAGGACAGCGAGAACCACTGCACTCAAATTGGCAGATGGCTGATCATCTTCGTTGGACTGACAATTTTGCATCGCACACTGCTTGTGTTGCTGCTTACCATGAACAACCCTGAAGGTGAGCATCACTTCTCGGTGTCGGTTTCGACAAATGACCTGATGACTTTGGTACCTGCCCTGCTATGCCTGATCATTGGCCATATGGTTCGCATCGCCCGCAGCCAGCGCGATGAACTCAACGAAATTGTGTGAGTGAGTAAGCATTATGCCAATCATCGTTCGTCTTGACGTGCTGCTGGCCAAGCGAAAGGTGAAATCAAAAGACCTGGCCGCGCATATAGGAATAACCGAGGCCAACCTCAGCCTGCTGAAGTCTGGCAAAGTAAAAGGTGTTCGATTCGCGACGCTGGCTGCAATCTGTGAATATTTGGAGTGTCAGCCCGGAGACATCCTCGAGTATCATGAAGATCTCTGACACGACCAGACCATAAACCGCTTGAATATGTTTTGAGTTTCCCGTCTTATCCCCGTGGGGGTCAACAGTTTATTCAGGCGCGTATTCAATGCCATTTGGAGCTGACAAAAAGACCGCCGCCGAAAGCCGTGATGTGACGCCAGCGGATCGCAAGCGAAAGCTGAAAATTGGACTTGCCCTCGGCGCAGGAGTTGCCAGAGGTTGGGCTCATATTGGTGTTTTGCGGGGCCTGGCCTGCGAAGGAATTGTCCCAGACGTGGTCGCTGGCACTTCGATTGGCGCGGTGGTTGGTGGCGCCTATGCAAGCGGCAACCTGGACGCCCTAGAAGACTGGGCATTTTCACTGAAAAATAGCAGCTTCCTTCGTTTTCTTGACCTGAAATTGAGTGGCTCTGGCCTATTTGGCAGCGAACGTCTGGAAACACTGATGCGCGAACAGTTTGGTGAGTGGCGGTTCGAGGACCTGCCCATTCCCTTCACCGCTGTCGCGTGCGACTTGAAAACCGGCCACGAGGTTTGGCTAAAAGATGGCGGCCTGTCGGATGGATTACGGGCAAGCTTCGCCCTGCCCGGCGTATTTGAACCACAACAGATTGCTGGCCAGTGGCTGGTTGATGGCGCGCTCGTCAACCCTGTTCCGGTCTCGGTTTGCAGAGCGGCCGGATGCGATCTTGTTATCGCTGTTAATCTGGCTGAAGACATATATGGCCGGGCACGGGCCAGTAGTGCCGGGGCGCTGGACGACTCCAGTTATGGGGTTTTTGAAAACCTGGAAACACTGGCCGACGAATCCAAGTCTTCGGAGCGCTCCTTCTTTCGGCGTTTATTCCGGCAAAAGCGGGATGCGCCAAGCCTGTTCACCAATATGGTGGCCAGCCTCAACATCATGCAAAACCGATTGTCACGCTCTCGCCTGGCTGGTGACCCGCCGGACGTTACCATTACACCCCGCTGCGGCCACATCGGTCTGATGGAATTTCACCGATGCCAGGAAATGATCGAAGAAGGTAACCGCGCTTTTGACGCGGGTCTTCCTCAACTCAAAGACGCCATCGCAATCATTCATCACAGGATCAACAGCTGATGCCTGACCAACCCAATCGAAAACTCAAGATTCTCTATCATCACCGGGTCGCGGCGCAGGACGGCCAAAGCGTCCATATTCGCGAACTGGTGTCTGCGTTTGAGCGTCAAGGACATGAGATTATCTTTGTTGGTCCATCCATAAGGCCTTCTTCGCTCGGTGAGGAAAACCGCGCACTAAAATTCATCCGCAAGGCACTGCCAAAATTTGCGCAGGAGCTGCTCGAACTTTTGTACGGCGTTAGAGCCTACTTCAAACTGAAGGCAGCCTTTGAGCAACATCAACCCGATTTTCTGTATGAGCGATACAATCTATTTCTCCCGGCTGGCAGTTGGCTCAGGAAAAAGACGGGCATTCCCTACTTTGTCGAAGTGAATGCACCATTGTCCGACGAAAGGGCGGAATATTCAGGGCTGGCGCTCAAAGGATTGGCGAAACGATTTGAGCGCGAAACGTTCAGGAATGCGGATCGCCTTTTCCCGGTTTCACAGGTTCTGGCAGACATTATCTGCCAGATGGGGGCTTCACCAGAGCGGATAACGGTGCTGCACAACGGTATCATACCCTCGGAATATGCATCGGCTGATGGAACGCATCTTCGCGACTCATTAGGTATGCAGGGTAAAGTCGTCCTTGGGTTTGTTGGATTTATCCGGGAATGGCACCGGCTCGACAGGGTGATCCAGGTGCTGAGCCACCACGGCACAAACCCTGACCTGCACTTGCTTGTCGTGGGGGATGGGCCCGCGGTAGCCGACTGCAAGGAACTCGCTGACCAGATTGGCGTTGCGCATCGAACCCATTTTGTCGGTTTTCAGGACCGCTCTGCGATCCCGGATCATCTGGCGGCCATGGACATTGCTCTGCAACCGGCCGTGACAGACTACGCGAGCCCCCTCAAAATGTTCGAGTATCTGATCTCCGGGCTGGCAACAATCGCTCCGGACCAACCCAATATCCGGGAAATTCTGAGCCATGACGAAACCGGTGTTTTGTTTGACCCTGACAACTTTGACCAGGCGGAGGAAGCGATCGTCCGGCTATCGCAAGATGAAAACCTCAGGGTTCGCATCGGGCTTGCAGGCAAAGACCTGATCCGTTCGCGAAAGTTCACCTGGGACAACAACGCGCAGGAAATCTGCACTCTTGCAGAACAACATCTGGACAGCTAGCACCTAGGCACTTGAAATATAAGCTTTCAGCGCTTCCGCTTCCTGCTCGGTTTCCTGCATACGTTCCTTGACGACGTCCCCGATGGATATCATGCCTTTCAATTGGCCATTTTCAACAACCGGCACATGTCGAATGCGACGTTCCGTCATCATCACCATCAGTTGCTGAACGCTGTCTTCCATGCCGCAGGTGACGACCGACTTTGTCATAAGGGTGGAGACACCGTCCGCCAGCACACCACCACCTCGAATTGCCAAGCCCCGAACCACATCGCGTTCAGAAATAATACCACATAGCTGAGCGCCCCGCATGATGGGTATGGCACCAATTCTTCGCTCACCCAGCAATTTGGCCACTTCGAGAACCGTACAAGTATCTTCTAGCGCGATGATTTCGCTGCCTTTGGCTTCCAGTATTTTCCCGACATTCATAATGGCTCTCCCGAATTGGGCCCAGCCGAAGTCCGACCGGACCTGCTTGACAGTGTTTTGAGTATGCACAATTTGCGGAAAACGTGCAAAACTAAAGCGACATTAAATCCAGTAGGCCGAACTTGCGCTCTACTGTCGCACCGGGTTGGCCTATCGAGATCAAAGTACTATCTGGAGCCCATCAGTATCTACAATCAAGGAAGCGTCATGAAAAACATATTGGCCATTGTGCTCTCGGCAATTGCGATTGGCGCAGTTTCCTACTGGGGCATGACAGTCCTTGTGGCAACCCAGGGCGTGGAGTTGTCAATTCATGGCAAAATTGCCCTTGGCCTCGGTGTTCTCTTCACCATGGCTATCGGTTTCGGCCTGATGGCATTGATATTTTACTCCAACCGCAATGGCCATGACGAAACTGTTTACCATTTGACGGATGACACAGACGAGGTTACGCCAGACCAATAACGTTTCCTTTAAGAAAGGGAGGTCGACGTCGTGAACACGTCCGACTTTGAGGAATTCTGGCAACTTGTCGTTGATGTTTGGAAAAATGGCCTTCTGGGAGTGGATATTGGCCAGATTATCGTAGCACTGGCCATCTTCATCACACTTCTGATGATTCGGGATCTGTTTACCCGCTTTGTTGTCAACAGGCTCGAAAAGCTGGTTGCACGCACTGAAACACAACTTGATGATACGCTCGTTGACGCACTCAGGAACCCTATTCGGTTTGTACCGGTCGTCCTCGGGTTCTTCCTTGCGACGAGCTACCTCAGTCTTTCCGACGAACTTCAGAACTTCGCAACAAACCTGAACAGAAGCCTGATCGCCTTTACGATTTTCTGGGCGCTATACAGAATGTCTGACCCTTTGAGCGCCATCATGATGCGCGCTGCCCATGTGCTGACCACGTCGATGATCCAGTGGATTTCAAAAGCCATCAAAGTTGCCTTCGTTCTACTTGGTGCCGCCACCATTCTCGAGGTATGGGGAATTCAGGTAGGAGCGCTGATCGCAGGATTGGGCCTGTTCGGCGTAGCGGTTGCGCTGGGTGCCCAAGACCTTTTCAAAAACCTGATTGCCGGCCTGTTTGTCATCGGGGAAAGACGCTTTCACCCGGGGGACTGGATTTTGGTTAAAGGCATTGTGGAGGGTACTGTCGAAGAAATTGGCTTCAGAACCACTACCATCCGGCGGTTCGACAAAGCACCGGTTTATGTTCCCAACGCGCAATTGTCCGACAACGCAGTTACAAACTTTTCCCGGATGACCTACCGGCGGATCAAGTGGGTGATTGGTCTCGAGTATGGTTCAACCGAGGAACAACTCAGCAAAGTAAGAGATGCTATCGAAGCCTACATCACCGACCATGGAGATTTTGTGCAACCCGCGGACACATCCACATTTGTTCGCATCGACCGCTTTTCGGACAGCTCAATTGATATTCTCTTGTATTGCTTCACACATACCACGGACTGGCTCGACTGGTTGGCGATAAAAGAACGGCTGTTGCTGGAAATCAAGTCAATCGTCGAAGAAGCAGGAACCGGCTTTGCGTTCCCAAGCAGAAGTCTTTACCTGGAAGCGCTTGGCGACGACCTGGAGATCGCTCCGCTCCATCTGCAACACAAAAATCAATAGGAAAGCTTTATGACCGAACGACGCGTCACCATCAGGACGGTTCCGCAACCTGCAGACTTGAATGTGAACGGCAATATTTTTGGTGGCTGGGTGCTGTCACAAATGGATTTGGCTGGTGCGGCTGTTGCAAAAGAGCGTGCTCATGGCCCGGTTGCAACGGTTGCCGTCAACAGCATGAAGTTTCACCGCCCTATCGAAGTCGGCGACCTGGTCAGCATCTACGCTGACATCGAAAAGATAGGCCGAACATCAATAACCGTTTCTATCGAGGTTTACGCAGAGCGTGGTCCAAGCGCCAACGAACACAAAGTGACCGAAGGTTGCTACATATTTGTTGCCGTGGATAAAGACGGCCAGCCAAGGCCCATAGACCTCTGACCATCAGGCTTCTTGAAGTCAGGGCTGCTCTGGCTGGTTTTCGGAGGCGGGCGGGGTTGACCCGCCATCACCAACCTGGATGCCCTGCCGGTCCAGTTCAGCCGTGCAGTAATTTGCCACGGTGTCCAGAAAGGTGCGCAACTCGGGCGTAAGCGTGTTCCGAGATAGTTGCACCGACATATCCAGATAGCTTTCAAAGGTGAGTTTTTTCTTGAACTCCCCAACGGTGCAATCGCACAGCGGCTTGCAGGTTGCTTCCCCAAAACCCGGTACGCATCCGTTCATGCATCTCTGGTGGTCAAGAGCCAGCAAATCTTCGGGAATATCCTGGCTTTGAGCAAGCGTGGGGGTCACTCCGACCACAATCGTGAAAAAGGCTGTGGCCAGTCTGGCCCTGAAGCTCATGGATTTGTCCCGGCGCTTGATTGACATGGCAGACCTTTCGGTAACTTATTTGTGTAAGTTTGCCCCTCGACAAGGCAATGAAGCAACCACATATTCACACCGAAGCAAGAAATTACGCCTGTAGTCGGTTTGGTGATCACCGGAATCGCAAAATGGCGGCAAAAAAAGGACAAAAGATGGCTAAGGCAACATTTGGTGCGGGTTGTTTTTGGGGTGTTGAGGAAGTGTTCCGCACCTTGGACGGTGTTCTGGAAACATCCGTGGGCTATGCAGGCGGCTCTGTCGAAAACCCGACGTATGAACAAGTCTGCACAGACCGGACCGGGCACGCGGAAGTCGTGCAGGTGACATATAACCCCGAAAAAGTAAGCTATTCAGAGCTGCTCGACGTTTTCTTTGACAATCACAATCCAACCCAGCTGAACAGGCAGGGGCCGGATGTGGGCTCTCAGTATCGGTCGGTTGTTTTTACGTCAGACGACATTGAACGAAATCTTGTGCAGCAAAAAATCAGTGAACTGCAAACATCAAATCGTTTCAATAAGCCAATTGTCACCACTATCGAGCCACAGGCGCCCTATTGGCCAGCGGAAGATTACCATCAAAAATATCTTATGAAGCGCGGCATAACCAGCTGCCATATCTGACAAAAACCGTTTGTCAGGACCCAACCGAACCGCACCGCAAAACCTGCTTACGCGGCTTTCTGGCCCTTGGCGCAGTTTTCACAGGTGCCATGCAGCTCAAGCGTCTGGCGCCTGATTGAGAATGACTGCGTGGCAGCTGCCCCCTTTACCGCTTTGGCAAGAGCTGGAGACGTAACCTCTTCTACCGTTTCACAATTGTCGCAAATCAGGAATTGGCTGATATGGTCACTGCCCGGGTGCGGACATCCAATGTAGGCATTCAGGGACTCAATTTTGTGCACAAGCCCTTCTTCCATGAGGAAATCAAGCGCACGATACACCGTTGGTGGTTTCGCTGAACCACCTTCGGAGGCGAGCTGGTCAAGCAGATCATAGGCTTTAACAGCCTTGTGCCCTTGCCAGATCATCATCAAAATTCGACGGCGTAAATCGGTGAAACGCGAGCCTCGCTCAGCGCAAATCCGTTCCGCCTCTTCAACTGCGTTCTCAATGCATGCAGCGTGATCGTGCGAGTGTGCCAAAACAAATCCCCTGTTTTTTGGGCATTGTATATGCTTCGACCCGCAGTTTCCAGTAGTTCAGTCGTCAACCTGTGATTTGATCGTGAAGATCAAGTGTAGGCTCTACAATCTAACCCAACCAGGTCTGCGCCCCAAACCACCTTTAGGGTGGTTTAGAGGCACTGTTTCGGTGGGCGGTCATTGCAGAGTGGCTGTGAGTGAAGCGCTTTTTAGCGGCATTGTCTCGCTCTCGGCACAGGCTTCAAGAATCTCCAAAACAGCTTCTATTTGTAGGTCCGGGAGCATGGCTGCCGAATAGCAAAAGCGAGCGACATGATCTTCAAACTTCTTCTTTGTGTCAGCGTGCACCACAATGGACTCCGGCAAGCTATCTATTTTTATGAATTTCATGGTGCAACTCCTATGCTGCGACTTGTTGTTGTGTGATCTGGAATTGACGCAGAACCGGCGCCGGTAATTTGTATTGTGTGCGCAATCCGAATAGACGAGTCATTGAAGGCTCATAAATGTATAGAGCGGCGTCAGTCGCGCCAGCATCAACTTTGGGGCTTTCCCATACAGGCTCCCCAAGCATTTCATTTGCAATTGGCGTGATATAACTGTTCTGAACGCTGAAGTACTCGGCAATACCGTTGATCATTCCAAACTCGTAAACAGCGGCCGCCATTGACGCAAGCAGGCGGCCTTGGAGCCCTTTGTTGCCTGCAATGCGATCTCTCGCTACGGCAAATCGAGACAAATCCCAAATCGTGGGATCCGATGGAATACCGTCCACAAGCAGCTGCGGGAACATTTCGGCCGTCATGTAGGGTTTTGTGGTTGGCATCATTCGCCATGTAGCCAGTAGCGTGCCATCATCTTCGAGCGCCGCAAGGTGCATCGCGGAGTCGTCATACTTGTCAAACTCTCGTCCGTTTTCGCTTGGCAGGCCCCATTTCAGCCACTCATTGAATGTCTGATGTCTGAGCCGGAAGATTTGGTCCATCTGATCGGAATGAAGGTGACGGTTGTCAGCTGTGATAAGGGTGACGAACACGATAGTTCTCCTGATTGTTGAACAATCAGGTTGACGCGAATCGCATCAAAAAGCACCCCGCTCAATGCGCGGGTCACCCTAATCTGGAGTAGAAAGATCGAAAGGGAAGATTAGTCTAAGTTGTATAGCCTTGGTCACCGCCTGAATTTTCGTGCGAGTCCCCAGCTCACAGCATGCATCGCGAATATGCGAATTTACTGTATTTTTCGATATACCAATTACTGTTGCAATATCCTCATTGGAAAGACCGCGTGCCGCTTGAATTAAACATTGCTTTTGACGATCCGAAAGGTGCGGCAGTTCGATCGAGCTCTCTACAATCTTTCGGAGCTTGAGCTGCGCGGCAGCACCAACACTATCCATGTTGGCTTTATTTTGCCGTAGACTTTGTTCAAAGCTTCCAAGGTGTTCGTTGTAAAAACAACACGTTGACGCAGAGTATGACATGTCTTCGCCAGGGAGAGCAGTATTGTAACCTTGTTTCAGACCAAAATCTCGCGCCTGCCACATGAGATTTTTTTGTTCACGAGACAGTTTTGACCTGTTTATACACTGATCCCAGGTAAACGACCCCTTTCCTTGGAAGGCACGCTCTGCTATCGGATCAAAATAAATATAGCCACCACGACCATATATTTTCATCCACTCTTCAGGCCGCTTGTCCACAAAAGTCATTCCGTGAGACGGATGAAAATTGATGATATAGGCTCCGTCCATGCCGATGTGTTGGGCATATTCGCCCACAACTTCATGGAGTTCACTTTTGCCAGCTGCATTATTGATGCAAGCTATGACGTCATTGGGGTGCATTCAGGTTATCCGCCCATTCCCTAACGAATCGATCCTAGTCTCGAAATAGTACTAGTTTCTAGGCGATTTTCCAAATTGCAACACATCGCACGGATTTTCACTTCCAATTCTCACTTCTTCAATGTTTGGGAAGTCCATTTTTTACAAAGTCCATAAAGGCCTCAAAACTTATCAGGCCCTTTGGCGCATGGACTTTATCCGAGGACAATACAATTATGCCATCTTCCCGGACCACGCCCATAATCTGGAATTCTTTCAGCCAAGGCTTAGGAGACGCATTGAAGGAAATATACTCACTTTCATCGAGTAGAATCATCTTTGGCATGTGGCTCATTTGTGACCCTTGAGTTCAATCCGCTTTCTTAGGCCTTTGTAACAATTCTCAGTGCGAGTGTGTTGCATTTAGGTTAACTATCACATTGATACAATATTAATGCGACTTTAGCTAGCTGGATTTCCCGTTAAAATTGTTTAAAGCGGATTACAATCAGTATTATTTCAATCCTTTGTTTACCGCCAACCGTAAAATTTGCAATGGTTTCAGCGGGATCAAGCACACAATCGATTCGTCATGTGGAAACAACCATTTATATACATTTTTGTGATCGCCCACCTTGCTTGTGGCGGCAAGGTTCTGGCTGCCTCGAAAGAAACGGCTGCTATCGAGCCTACGGCTGATAACGCCACCTATGCTCTTGAAGAAATCAAAGTGTATGCGCGCAAAAAGACTGAGGACCTGCAACAAGTACCTGTGTCCGTCACAGGGCTAACGAGCAACAATCTGCTGGATCGGGGCATTTACAAATTTGACCAGGTCCTAAACGCCGTCCCCAACGCCAGCCAGTCTGGGGGGATCGGCGGTAATCTTCAGGGACTGGTCAGCATTCGAGGAATTTCAACACTTGTGCGCTTTGTTGGGCTCGAAACAGGCGTTGGATACTACGTTGATGGTGTTTACTCCGGTCGACCTGAAACCTTCAATCAACCGCTGTTCGATGTGGAGCGCGTCGAAGTACTTCGCGGCCCGCAGGGGACCGTCTTTGGGAAAAATACGATTGCCGGTGCGATTAACATTATAACCAAACGCCCAAGCGATGATCTTACCGCACAGATAGAAGCCCAGTATGGCAACTTCAACCTTGTTCGTGTTCGCGGACTGGCCTCCGGGCCCGTCGTGAAAGATCGTCTCTCTGTAAGTTTTGCCGCGAACTACACGCGCCGTGACGGCATCGTCGAGAATCTAACAGGCATTGGCCCGGACCTCGATACAATCGACGAGGCTTCGTTTAGAAGCAAAATCCGCTTCACACCCTCGACCAACTCAGAGTTTCTCTTAAGCGCAGATTATCTTGTTGACCGTAGCGAACCTGCTTTTTTTGAAGTCAGTGACGTTTCGTTCATCGACGACCCGTCAGAAGCCACTCCGTTCACCGTCAACCAAGACCAACCGAATTTTCTCGACCGGGACATTTTTGGTGTATCTCTCACTTCCAACATTAGCCTAAACGGAAGCGCCACATGGACAACCGTATTAGGCTTCCGAGACAGTTCATTCGATGCAGCGCTTGATGCCGACAAGGTATCGGTGCGGTTTTTTTCAGATTTCTTCTCGAGCGACACAGAAATTTTCACGGCGGAAACCCGGTATACCGGCACCCTTGGCGACAATATCTCTCTTCTGTTTGGCGCTTATTATTTTTCCCAGGACGCTGATAACGTCTCCAACTTTGCTCTTGGAGACTTCCTGACCGGCGCGCCTGGGGTGGAGCCCCCAATCGACCTCACAAGTGGTGTCGACACTCAAAGTTTTGCAGCCTTTTACAATGTAAACCTGGCACTCACTGACCAGCTGTCCTTTGAAGTGGGCGGTCGCTTTGTCACTGAGGAGAAAACCGCGTTTCACATCCAAGCAGACCAAACCGGCATCTTCGGCTCCACAGATTTTCGTGCAAACCGGCGCGATAACGACTTTGCGCCAAGTGCGTCGATTTCGTATCAGTTGCGAAGCAATGCGCTGGTGTTCTTCCGCTATGCGGAAGGGTTTAAAAGTGCAGGTTTCAATACGGATTTTGTCACTGCCACAAGCAACCTCGAGGCCGAACCTGAACACGCCAAATCGTTTGAGATCGGTGCCAAAACAGAACTTTTTGACAGACGTATCCGCCTAAATTTAGCGGGTTTTTACACGGACTATCAAAACCTTCAACTATCGCAAATAACCGCGGGTAGCGTGTCGCTGAATAATGCGTCAGCGGCCGACATTTATGGAGTCGAAGCTGAGCTATACGCCGTAATCTCTCGGTCGCTGGCTTTTGATGCCAGCGCGGGCTATTTGGACGCAACATATAGCGACTTTCCCGGCTGTCCAGCGCCTGGCGCCGAAACAGGCCCGGTGACCGACAACTGTCGCGGCCGGTTTCTCAATCTCGCTCCCGAATGGTCTCTTACAGCAGGTCTGGAGTACCAGCGAGACATCGACTGGCTTGGCCAACTGTTCATTCGCGCCGATTGGAACTATCGCAGCCAAGTGTTTTTCGAGCCCCAGAACAGCAGCCGCTTGAGCGGCGGCGGTCGACACCTCTTTGATGTTCGGGTTCGCCTTGAACGCGATCACTGGACCGCTTCCTTATGGGCACACAATGTTTTTGATGAGCTTTACGTAAATTATGCCGACGATCGCAGTGGAATCTTCGTCAATACTACGCAAGCTTTTGGTGAACCGAGAACCTATGGATTTACGCTAGGCTTCAAATATTAAGAAAAACCGTGGAGCGTATGCTCAACCTGATCGAGACACGCAACGAAAGCTATCCGGCGTTCCAGTCTATCTCAAACAATCCCACTGCCCTTCGGCGCGATTGTGACGTGCCGGTGCACGGACACGGACAGGATCAAGCCGTAGGCCAGCATCCAGGTGAGCATGGCGGAACCGCCGTATGATACCAGCGGCAGAGGTACGCCAACTACCGGCAAGAGCCCCATGACCATGCCCACGTTAATGAGCACATAGAGAAAGAGAGAAACCGCCAGCCCAGATGCCAGAAGACGGCCAAACTGGTTGCGGCACCCGATACCAATGAGCAGGCCATACGTCAGCACTATCCCGTAAAGCGCCAGCACGATGGTGGCACCCACCAAGCCAAACTCCTCGACAAGCACCGTAAAAATAAAGTCCGTTTTCATCTCTGGCAGAAAATTAAGATGACTTTGGGTTCCCTCGAGAAAACCTTTGCCCGTCATACCGCCTGACCCCAGAGCAATCTTGGACTGCGTGATCTGGTATCCGGCCCCCAGGGGGTCCGATTCAGGGTTTATGAATGTCAGGATACGGTCCTTCTGGTAGGGTCGCAAAAACTGCCAGGCAACAGGCACGGCAGCCGCAACACCGATGCCTGAGACAACAAAAAGCCAAGCCGGAGCACCCGACAGAAAAATAACAGCAAGACCACCCGCCATAATCATGAGTGCGGTACCCAAATCAGGTTGCCGCACAACCAGAACAAAAGGCACTAACAGCATCAGAAGCGGGATAAACAGTGAGCGCAGGCTTTTGCTCTGCAACTGCGTCCGGCCATGATAGTAACGGGCCACGGCCATCACAGTTGCAATTTTCATCAACTCCGATGGCTGCAGGCGCATAAAGCCAAGATCAAGCCAGCGCTGGCCGCCCATGCCGGTGTCACCAACAAACTCAACCGCGATCAGCAGCACCAGCCCGGCGAACCAAGCCGGGTATGCAAGCGCGACCCAATATCGAATATCGACAACCGCAATGCCAAGCATCAGCAAGAGGGCGACGCCAAAGCGCAGCATCTGCCGGCTGGCCCACGGATCCCAGGTCCCGTCTGCAACGGAATACAACATAGCGAAGCCGACAACTGCGATCAGCACAGTCGCCAACACAATGCCCCAGTTCAGTCCGGCAAAACGCTGCCACACAGACTTCTGGACCCGGCGAGGGCCAAACATACGTGCTGTCCCCATCAGGCTTGCTCTTCCGGTACCGGTGTCGGAGGATTGAGCGCCCGATCCAGGATTCGCCGTGCCAGCGGTGCCGCCACGCTCGAACCACCCCCACCATGCTGTACAACAACAGAAACGGCAATTTGCGGGTTTTCTACCGGCGCATAGCCGACAAACAAGGCATGATCGCGCGAAGCCCAGGGCAATTCGTCATTGTCCAGCACACCGCCTTCCGCCTGACGCTCTGCCAGAGATATCCGCCGCACCTGCGCGGTTCCGGTTTTGCCTGCCTGACGGATGGCTGATTTGCGCCGGGCATAATCATGGGCCGTTCCGCCTTCTTCCATCACCATTTCCATGGTTCGCCGTACAGTTTCCAGATGGAAGGGGTTTACATCCATCGGCTGGAAGAATGCGCCACCAAAATTGTCTGCAACAATCCGGGGTGTCACCGCCTGCCCGCTGGCCAGGCGAGCGGTCATAACCGCTAACTGCAATGGCGTCGCAAGCATGGCACCCTGCCCGATCGCCACATTCAGGGTCTCGCCAAGCTGCCAGGATTCTTGCTGAAAAATTCGCTTCCATTCGCGGGTTGGCACCAAGCCTTCTTTTTCGCCATCAATTCCAATATCAAAGACAGAACCCATGCCAAAGCGATTTGCCATGTCTGCGATGAGGTCAATATCCAGCCTCTCTGCAATTTCGTAAAAATAAACATCGCAGCTCTTGGCAACGGCCTGCATCATATCAACCTTGCCGTGGCCACGGTTTTGCCAACAGTGAAACGTGTGATTGCCCAAACGATGTCTGCCATTGCAGTAGAATTCGGTTTCCGGTGTTATCAACCCCTGCTCAAGCGCAGCGAGTGCCACAATCATCTTGATTGTCGAGCCCGGCGGATACTGTCCCGATACACTTTTATTCAGCAGGGGTGACCTTGGATCCTTCAAAAGCGCCTGCCAATTGGCGTTGCTAATGCCCCGCGTAAATTCGTTGGGGTCATACCCCGGCGACGAAGCCATCGCCAGAATATCTCCTGAGGCGATATCAAGAACAACGACACCTGCCGCTTCTTCCCCAAGCTCCTGCATCACATATTGCTGCAGGCCCATATCAAGGGTCAGGTGAAGGTCATTGCCGCGCAGTGATTCCTCGCGGGGCGGCAGTTCGCGAATTTCGCGTCCAACCGCATTCACTTCCACCCGGCGCGTTCCTGACGCTCCACGGAGCAGCGACTCGTATCGGCGCTCCAGCCCCTGTCGGCCGATTTTGAAACCCGGCAGCTGATACAAAGGGCTTTTGTAAACATCTTCCTCGTCCGGGCTCGCCATATAGCCCACAAGATGTGCAATGGCTTCACCGCCCGGATAAAGCCTGCTCAACCCTGCATCGGTCTGCACGCCTGGTAATTTTGGCATCTCCACATTCAGGCGACTGAAAGTCTCCCAATCCAGCCCCTGAGCAAGCGTTACCGGGACAAACTGCCTTTGCCGTTTAATTCTCTGGCGTATGCGAGCGAGCCGTCGGTCATTGATGTCAATGATCTGCTGAACTTTTTGCAAAGTTGGCTCAAGCTGATCGGCTTGCTCTGGTACAAGCAAGGCCCGCAGGTCTTGTGTGTTGGTCGCCAGCTTGCGCCCGTTTCGATCAAAAATCTCGCCGCGTTCCGGCGCGATAAGCCTGATTGAAATCCGGTTTTTATCGGCCCGGAGGCGGTATTTCTCACCGTTTACAATCGACAGATAGTAGAGGCGAGCACCGAGCGCAGCCAGTGCCAGACCCTGCACACCTGCCAGCAACAAGGCGCGTCTGGAATAAATCTGATATCTTAAACCTTCACGCGGCATTTTGGTCCTACAACACCCAGCGTCTCAACCGGCCCAATACAAAAGCCACAGGCGCATAAAAGAATGATGTCACAAGCCACTGCAAAAAGACAGTATCAACAGGCAACAAGGTGCCAGCGACTGCAGACATAATCAGCCAGGAGATGGTAAAGAAACCCAGCGCCATAACCGAGAACACCAGCCAGTAAACGCCTCGGTTCTTACCTTTGTAATACTTCAGCTGGTTCAGCACAAAAAGACGTGTCAGCAAAAGCATGACAATGTTCACACCCAGTGGCACCCCCAGCCACAAGTCCAGAAAAAGACCGAGAAGCATGCACGCGCCGTAAGGCATCAAAAGCGGCCGCCAGGAAAGCCAGTAGAAACAGGATATCATCACCAGGTGCGGTGTTGCATAGCCGGCAATGCCGCTACCGAGTGGCAACAGCATCAGCATGGCCAGCAAAAAGCTGACCGTTATCGGCATCAATCCGATCGCACCAAACAGTGGTTGTGTTTGTCTTGCAGGTGCCATCAGCCAGTGCCCTCCTCACCAGAAGCTTGCTCGGCTTCCGCTTCTGGCGCCAAAGGCCGGTAGTCCATCACTCTGACAAAGTCGAGTGCCTCGAGATTGCTGAGCGGCGTCAATCGGATGAAGTCGTCTTCAATAGATGTCACCTGTGCAACCGGAACATCCGGCGGATACAAGCCACCATGCCCGGAGGTAACCACGCGGTCCCCAATCTGAGCCGTGCTATCTACCGGCAAAAACCGCAACCGCATGAAGGGTTCATTCATGCCTTCGGCTATAGCAACATCGCCGGTACGCTCCAGTCTGATAGGTACGCGACTGTTCAGGTCAGTGATGAGCAATACACGGGTTGTCAGCAATCCCACTTCAATTGTGCGGCCAACCAGGCCTTCCTCGTCAACAACAGGCAGGCTTGTCGCCACATTGTCGCCAGCACCGGCGTTGATCAAGACACTGCGCTCAAAAGCACCGCCACCGACACCGATCACACTGGCTGTCACCAACGGTGGGATTTCGCGCTGCGGCACCTTCAATATTTGCCGCAGGCGTTCATTTTCCAAAATCAATCTTTGCGCCGCTTCCCGCCACTGGCGCAGCCGGTCGTTTTCGTCCCTGAGCTCCTGATTTTCCGAATATATGTCACCAACGCCTGCAACACGTTCCAGCCCCGCCTGTGTGGCGCGAATTGGTCCATCCAGCAATGATAGAAGCGGTGCAGCCAAATCGTTGGCATACCCCCTGATCTGGCGAGGAACGCCCGAACCAAAAACTTCCAGTGCGAGCAAGGCCAGCGCGATCGCCATGTAAAGCCAAAAAGCGTCCCTACCACGGGCAACTCGCTTAAAACGAGCTCCCCGGCCAGAAACGCCAGTTGTTTGCATGGTCGGGTTCAGTCTAACCCCTCCCCTGTTCTTCAGTTAGAGGGCCAACATGTTTGGATGTTACCTCAGTAGCTTTCAGTCAGAACCAGACGAAGGCCTTCGTCTTCGAGGGCCCGACCCGTCCCTAATGCCACGCAGGTGAGTGGCTCTTCGGCGATGGTCACCGGCAACCCGGTTGCACGTCGAATTACCGTGTCCATGTCCTGTAAAAGGCCACCACCACCGGTCAGCACGACGCCCCGGTCAACGATGTCCGCAGCAAGCTCTGGTGCGGTTTGTTCCAGAGCAACTTTAACACCCTCTACAATGGCGCTTACCGGTTCTGACAATGCTTCGGCCACCTGCAGCTGATTAACTTCCAGCTCTTTCGGCACGCCGTTCATCAGGTCACGGCCCTTGATGGTCATGGTTGCTCCGACGCCGTCTTCCGGTATCAAAGCGGTGCCGATTTCTTTTTTGATGCGTTCCGCCGTTGCCTCACCAATGAGCAAATTGTGGTTGCGGCGGATGTAGGCAATCAAAGCGTCATCCATTTTATCGCCGCCCACACGAACGGAGGTCGCAAACACAATGCCGCTCAGCGACAGCACAGCAACTTCCGTTGTTCCACCACCAATATCTACAACCATCGATCCTTGCGGTTCGGTCACCGGCAGTCCGGCACCAATGGCTGCCGCCATCGGCTCGTCGATCAAATACACTTTGCGGGCACCAGCCTGTTCAGCAGACTCCTGGATCGCCTTGCGCTCAACAGCAGTCGACCCCGACGGCACACAAACGACAACCTGCGGGCTTGCAAACGAGCGATTATGCACCTTCTGGATAAAGTGTTTGATCATCTGCTCAGCTACATGGAAGTCTGCAATCACACCGTCTCTTAAAGGCCGGATCGCTTGAATACCGTGCGGCGTACGTCCCAACATCAGTTTTGCTTCATCACCGACTGCAAGAACACGGTCACGCCCCTGCTCACTCTTGATCGCAACCACCGACGGTTCGTTCAAGACAATACCCCGTCCTTTCACATAAACGAGTGTATTGGCCGTCCCCAAATCGATGGCCATGTCGGAGGAAAACATACCGAGCAATTTTGAAAGCATTTAGCGCCTCTCAAACTCTAGAAAAATCAGTTACCCCAATTGGGAATCTCTTGCTGGTTATGGGCCACTTACAGCCCGGACACAAGCCTTGACGCATCAGTTCCACACAAGATTTTGATTTTTTTGTGGTTCCTGCGCCAACAAATACCGTATCGAGTGGTTATTTGTCGATAAGCACCCGAAATTTTTAGAAAATTTGATCTTTTAAGCGGTGACATTCCGCCAGTCGCCGATCTGGCAATGACGAAGGAGTTTTCTCCCTTCGCGGGTTCGTCTGCGAGAACGTGATCGTTGTCACAGCCTCAATCCCTCGGGCACCGATAAAATCGAAACTGAGTTCATACGAAATGCAGATTTAGTCCGGTAGCGATCAAGGGAGAACTGGAATGAGGCTCAGACGAATTATGCTGGTATTTACCAACCTGATTGTCGGTTTGGTTTGTGGCACAGCGGCGGTGGCGCAGAGCAGCTGTGACCTTCTGTTACAGCATGGCATAACCAACATTGCGAAGTATCAAAGCGCCGAACATGCCATCGCCTACAAATGGCACAGCTATTGTGGAATCGACTTCAACTCAGCAAGTGACAGCGCCGTTGCTCGCGCAAGCGCATCCATTTTTGGATTTGGCAGCGGTTCTGGCGGATACAACAGCAGCCAGCAACGTACCCGGTTGAAGGCTTGGTGCGACGACAATGAGTCCTTCGCATCGTCCAAAAGTGATCTCTATGAAGAAGCGCAAACACTCAGTGTGCCCGCACTTTCGGCATGGAATCAGTGTATCGACATGTCTCGCAAAGACATAAAGATCAAGTTCACCCCCAATGGAGAGCACTCGCAGTTTATCCATTTTGAAGTCGACTCAACGCACGACGGCACTCTCAAGTATTTTGGTGTTCGAAGTCAAAACTACACCTGCGAAGAATCTATGGTTGCCAACAACAACGCTGTGGACGTGGCGGCCCAACCGGATATTACCAACTCCAATATTCAAATTGACTGCACGAGATCAGACCCTGACGTTGCTGAGACTGACGGCGTGGGCAGACTGACCTACGAAGCCGGTTTCATTTCGATAAACACCAGCGGCCCCTCACTTGCGATAGCGTTTCCTCAGGTTGTGTCTGACTATTATGTTACGCCACCCGGGTCCGTCATGGCGTTTGATGCCCCATCATGCCCTGCTGGCTGGAACGACTATTCCCCGGCATACGGGCGCTTCATTAGAGGCATTGACAAGAGCGGGCAAAACCAGGACACCGACGGCCTCAGGTCG
Source organism: uncultured Kordiimonas sp. (assembly GCA_947500295.1). Taxonomy (GTDB): domain Bacteria; phylum Pseudomonadota; class Alphaproteobacteria; order Sphingomonadales; family Kordiimonadaceae; genus Kordiimonas. The sequence goes on along the minus strand of CANMRM010000004.1, from coordinate 373,033 downwards.
GCAGGTTCACTGCAGGACGACCAGACAGGAGATCATGGGCACCAATATAGCCGGATAACGGGGTTTTTCGGCCGAAACTACGTGGGTGACGGCATTGGCTGGGCAAATGTTCCAAAAAGCGGCTCCGCGACGCGGCATTCCGGCGAAGGTGGTGACGGTTCCAACAAATATCACGCTGGTGTGCGTTCTGCATTTGAAATGACGGAAGCACAAGATGCGGCATTGGAAAACAGGCCCAAAAACGTCGCGCTGCTCTATTGCAAAAAGATGATTGGAAACTAGGCCCGTTCAATCGTTCAAAAGGGCGATCGATCTAAAATAGTGTGGAGCGAAACAGGTGTTTCGCTCCCCTTGCTTTTGAGGCTACCCCGCCGCCACGATAGGGTCAGGCATCGTCTTCTCGCGTTTGACAAGAAGCTTGTTCGCAGCTGCAACATAGGCCCGCGCAGCGGCAGTCACAGTATCTTCGTGCGCGCCCTGGCCATTGACGGTACGGCCGTTCTCTTCAAGCCGAACGGTACACTCGGCCTGTGCGTCCGTGCCATGCGTTACCGCGTGGACCTGAAACAGCACCAAATGGGGGTCGAATTCCACGAGTTCCTTGATCGCATTGAAAACAGCGTCGACCGGGCCCGAACCATAAACGACTGTTTTCTTTTCTTCATCATCAATTTTCATGGTCAGGTCTGCGACCGCCGTGCCGCTTGAAGAAGAATGTGTATTCAAGGCAACGACCTGCAGCCGGTTTTCTGACGTGGCGACTTCGTCATCTACCAACGCAACAATATCTTCGTCGTAAATGGTCTTTTTACGGTCGGCCAGTTCCTTGAAGCGACGGAAACAATCCTGAAAAGCGTTGTCGCCGAGCTCATAACCAAGTTCTTTCAATTTGTCCGCGAAAGCAGCCCGGCCTGAGAGCTTGCCCAGAACCAGCGTGGTTTTGGTCACACCAACAGACTCGGGCGTCATGATCTCGTATGTTTCAGCGGCTTTGAGCACACCGTCCTGATGAATACCACTTTCATGCGCAAAAGCGTTGGCACCGACAATCGCTTTGTTGTTCTGCACGCTGAAGCCGGTAACGAGAGACACGAGCTTGCTTGCCTTGGATATCTCTGTCGACACGATATTGGTATGGAAGGGCATGGCATCAGCCCGTGTTTTCAGCGCCATGACGACCTCTTCCATTGCGGCGTTACCCGCGCGCTCGCCAATACCATTAATGGTGCACTCTATCTGCCGGGCACCACCCATGACACCCGCAAGCGAATTGGCAACAGCCAGGCCCAGGTCATTGTGGCAATGGGTGGAAAACACGGCTTTGTCTGCGTTTGAGACGTTTTTGATCACGTCCCGGTACATCTGGCCATACTCGTCCGGCGTGGCATAACCAACAGTATCCGGCAAGTTGATTGTCGTTGCACCAGCCCTGATCGCTGTATCAACGGCTCGGTACAGAAAATCTGTTTCCGTCCGCGTGGCGTCTTCCGCCGACCATTCAACATCGTCGGTAAAGCGCCGGGCATGGCTTACCGACTGATGAATGGCATCAAGAACCGCATCTGGCTCCATTTGTAGCTTCACTTTCATATGAAGCGGGCTTGTGGCGATAAAGGTGTGGATGCGGCCGCTTCTGGCCGGCTTGATGGCTTCCGCCGCACGATCAATATCTCCAAGGGCTGCTCGCGCCAGGGAGCAAACGGTTGAGTTCCTGATACGCTCTGCGATTTGCCGGACGCATTCGAAGTCTCCGTTTGACGCAATCGCAAACCCGGCCTCGATAACATCAACTCCCATGGCCTCAAGCTGTTCTGCAATACGCAGTTTTTCTTCCAATGTCATGGAGGCGCCCGGCGACTGCTCGCCGTCACGCAATGTAGTATCAAAAATCCGCACACGGTCCTGTTCACGGTGTGACATGATATATTCCCAAATTTTATTATGAACGATTGAACTTAACTTCAGGCTGTTCCCTTAAGCACCGAAGCGTTCATACGCTTCTGCCGTTGTGCTCAAGGGCCAACTAGTCGGCCCGCATCTAGTAGGCGGTCAAGTAGCAGGAGAGAAGACAGGATCACCGTCGCACCGAAGAGTATCAGGCGCGTGTCAGCCTCTGTCGCAGACGCTGCTTTCGCAACCGCGCGGGCTTTCGTGTTCCGATGTCGAGGCATGGTCATGCTTCGCTCTGGTCCTCGTAAAATTCATAGAATGCAAGAATTATCATATTATTTTATTTGCGCAAGAACCAATTTTGGGAAATTTTATTTCAAATAGTCACAGAAGAAACTATTCATTGTTGCCGTATTCCATCTCGTCAACCTGAAGGCTGTACTCGATTTCGTCACACCATTCGCCTTTTACGAAGGTACGCCGTTCCTGCAGCAAACCGGCTTGAAAGCCCAGCTTTTCCAAGACGCGGCCTGACGCTGGATTGCGGGCATCAATCTCAGCATGGAAAGCATGATTGCCGAGGCCCTCCACAAGCGCAGGCAAAAGCGCCATCAGCGCTTCCGTCATATACCCCCTGCCACGCACCCGCTCACTAAGGCTGTAACCGATTGAGATGACCCCCGGCGCCATGAGCTCCAGCGCGTTGCCAACACCGATGTCACCAACAGGCTCGCTGCTTTCGCGTTCTTCGATCAGCACCTGATACCACTCTCCGTCCGGAAACGGCGGCAGCGCCGCTTGTTCTTGGCAGAAAGCCTTTGCCGCTGCCATGGGGTATGGAAATTCCCAAAGCGTATAGCGTGCGACCTCCTCTTCGTTGCGCCAGCCATGAAAGGCGGCAGCATCGTTCGGACGGAAGGACCGCAAGAGCAAGCGTTCGGTCATCAAGGGTAATAAATCAGCCATGGCGGGACATTAACAATAATGCCGTTATCGTCCACAAAAAAGGGCGGCCTCAGGAGATGGCCGCCCTAATGTGTTTGACCCACGCCCAAAGGCGGTCAGTTTTTGGCTTTGTCCACCAACTTGCCCTCTTGCATCCAGGGCATCATACCGCGAAGCTTCGAGCCAACGTCCTCAATGGGATGCCGTTCAGCCAGGCCCCGGTGCGCTTTCAGTTCAGGGTTACCGGCATTGTTGTCGGTAATGAAATCCTTTACAAACCGGCCTTCCTGAATATCCGCCAGAACGCGCTTCATTTCAGCTTTGGTTTCATCAGTGATGATGCGGGGCCCTGTCTTGTAATCACCATACTCTGCGGTATTCGAAATCGAATAACGCATGTTGGCAATGCCGCCCTCATAGATCAGGTCCACAATCAGTTTCACTTCATGCAAACACTCAAAATATGCCATCTCCGGCGCGTAGCCTGCTTCAACGAGCGTCTCGAAGCCGGCTTTGATTAGTTCTGAAACACCACCACACAAAACAGCCTGTTCGCCGAACAGATCAGTTTCGCACTCTTCGCGGAAATTTGTTTCGATAATGCCGGAACGGCCACCGCCAATAGCTGATGCATAGGAAAGGCACAGGTCATGTGCTTTGCCGCTGGCATCCTGGTGGACCGCAATAAGGCAAGGCACACCCTTGCCCGCGGCATACTGGCTGCGAACGGTATGGCCAGGCCCTTTTGGTGCGACCATGATCACGTCCAGGTCCCCGCGCGGCTCAATGAGGCCAAAGTGAATGTTCAACCCGTGCGCAAACATCAGCACGGCGCCCTCTTTCATGTTGCCGGCCAGGTCGTTTGCATAAATGGCCGCCTGGTGCTCATCGGGTGCAAGCATCATGACCATGTCCGCAACCTTGGCTGCTTCGGCCGCCGTCATGCAGGTAAAGCCCGCGGCTTCTGCTTTTTTGCGCGTCGAGGAACCTTCCCGCAACGCCACAATCACTTCCTTGACGCCGCTGTCCCGCAGGTTACCGGCATGGGCGTGCCCCTGGCTGCCGTACCCGACAATCGCCACGGTCTTGTCCTTGACCAGATTTACGTCCGCATCGCTATCAAAATACACTCGCATTTTTCATTCCCTAAGTTCCGGCGCGCCCTGCGCCAATACATTAAAAATTTCTGCTTAAAGCCCTGTTTCACCGCGCGAAAGTGCGACCGCGCCTGTACGCGCCGCCTCCACGAGCCCTAAATCCCGCATCAGATCAACAAAAGCGTCGAGTTTGCTGGCTGATCCCGTCAGCTCAAAGACAAAGCTGCTCTTGGTGCTATCGATGACCCGTGCGCGAAACGCATCGGCAAGCCGCAGCGCCTCAACCCGTTTTTCGCCTTCTCCCGAAACCTTCACCAGCGCCAAATCGCGCGAGATAAGCGGCCCTTCCATGGTCAGGTCTGCAACTTTCTGCACCGGCACAAGCCGGTCGAGCTGGGCCTTGATCTGTTCGATCACCATCCTGGTGCCGGTGGTAACAACGGTGATCCGCGACCGCCTGTCATTCCTGTCCACAGCAGCCACCGTGAGGCTTTCGATGTTATATCCACGGCCCGAAAACAGGCCAATCACGCGCGCAAGTACGCCCGCTTCATTGTCAACAACAACGCTGATCGTGTGCGTTGCAACTGTGCCTTGTTCTTTCATGAGTCTGATATCCGTATTGTGGCGGCAGGTGTCTATACCACAGCCAGCGCTTCTGCGTCTTTTGGTTTGCTGATTCCGTCCCCGGAGAGCATCATCTCGTTGTGGGCTGCGCCAGCAGGCACCATCGGAAAACAGTTTTCCAGCTTTGCAACACGACAGTCCACGATAACCGGTCCATCCGTCTCAACCATCTCGGTGATGACGGCGTCAAGGTCAGCAGGATCTTCCACCTTCAGGCCCTTGATGCCGTAAGCCGCAGCCAGGGCAACAAAGTCCGGCAGCGACGCCGAATAACTTTCAGAACGACGACCTTCATAGCTCAGGTCCTGCCACTGACGGACCATGCCCATAAACTCATTGTTCAGGATGAAAACCTTTACCGGCAGATTATACTGCGCGATGGTTCCAAGTTCCTGGATATTCATCTGGATCGAGGCTTCGCCCGCCACATCAATACATAACCGGTCCGGAAACGCGATCTGAGCACCCATTGCGGCTGGCAGCCCATACCCCATGGTTCCGAGGCCGCCAGACGTAAGCCACCGGTTTGGCTTCTCGAACTCAATAAACTGCGCAGCCCACATTTGATGCTGGCCCACCTCGGTGGAAACTATCGGGTCCTTGTCCTTTATGAGGGCCTGCAGGCGTTCAAGAGCTTTCTGCGGCATGATATGCGCTGTACTGTCCTCGTACGCCAGGCATTGTTTTTCACGCCATGTGTCTATTTGTTGCCACCAACCTTCAAGCGAGGGCTGCTCGGAAGCATAGTTTTCTTCTTTCCAGATATCGATCATGCGTTTCATCACATGCGCTGCATCACCCACAATCGGCACATCAACGGCAACATTCTTGTTGATGGACGACAAGTCGATATCGACGTGAATTTTCTTTGATCCAGGGGAAAAGGCATCGATCCGACCGGTGACCCGGTCATCAAAACGGGCGCCCAGCGCAACCATCACGTCACAATCGTGCATCGCATGGTTGGCTTCCCAGGTGCCATGCATTCCCAGCATACCAAGAAACTGTTTATCACTTGCGGCAAACGCCCCAAGGCCCATCAAAGTACTGGTAACCGGCATGCCCGTCATATGAGCCAGTTCCGTCAACAGCTCCGAGGCTTCAGGTCCAGCATTGATGATGCCGCCGCCCGTATATAAAATCGGGCGCTTGGCGCCGGCCATCAACCGAACGGCTTCTCGTATTGCTGTCTCTTCCCCCTCAAGCTGCGGGCGGTAAGTGCGATGTTCACCGTGCCCGGTGTGCAGATACTCTGCTTCTTCAACCTGAACATCCTTGGGCAGATCAATGACCACAGGCCCCGGCCGGCCGTTGGTGGCAACATAAAAGGCTTCATGAAACACGTTCGCGATATCCGCTGCGTCTTTGACAAGGTAATTGTGCTTCGTGCAAGGCCGCGTGATACCAACAGTATCTGCCTCCTGAAACGCGTCATTGCCAATCAGGTGGCGCGCAACCTGCCCTGTCAGGCAGATCATCGGAATGGAATCGAGCATTGCGTCCGTCAGGCCGGTCACCGCATTGGTTGCCCCCGGCCCAGACGTCACCAGTACCACACCCGGCTTGCCGGTCGCCCGCGCATAGCCTTCAGCGGCATGCGTGGCAGCCTGTTCGTGCCTCACGAGAATATGCTTGATTTTATCTTGCTTGAACAGCTCGTCATAGATGGGCAGCACGGCCCCCCCTGGATAACCAAAGACGACCTCGACACCGAGGTCCGTCAAAGCTTTGAGGATCATCTGGGCGCCGCTCAACTTCGTCGCGGCGACCGGTTTTTCACGGGTCTTTGCCATCGATGCAGTCATCTGGTTTCACTCACATTGTTCAAACACGTTACATATATATGGTTTCCGCCAGCCCGCCAGACGCTACTCACCCCCTAAAACAAGTAAGGGCGCCTCCAGGGCGCCACACTCCCTATAATAATTGGGGGCGCTCCAAGAGCGCCCCCGGGGTGGGTCTCGTCACAGTTGAGGCCTGCTTTGGGCTATCAGGCCTCCGACGGTGCCGCAGGCTGGCGAGGCACCGTCAAAACCCCTTTTATTGTACGATAATTACTCGGTCAACCTATTTTTCGAATAATTTAGTAACGAATTTGTCAAAATACCTTTCCGAATATTGCGCGTTTAGGGTTTTCCAGTGGGAAAACTGGTTTCTAAACCAGGTTAATTGTCGTTTTGCAAACCGGCGTGTCTGCATCTTCGCCTGCTCTACAGCGTCCTGCAACGTCATCTCGCCAGCCAGGTGGGCCATCAAAGACGGTACACCCAATGCTCTCATGATCGGCAATTCAGTGGGTAGGTTTCTGGTCGCCAATTCCCGGACTTCATCAAGGCCGCCACAGTCCAGCATCAAATCAAACCGGCGATCGCAGCGTGCATAGAGCTCGCTGCGTTCGGGCAACAACACATACTTCTCGATACCGCCCTCAACATCAAACGGGTACATGGGCCCCTCTTCTGTGTTCTTTTGCCATTCACTCAAGGGAATTCCTGTGGCCCGCACGACTTCAATCGCGCGACTGATCCGCTGGCTGTCGCCCGGAGCAAGCCGTTCCGCCATAGTGGGGTCAAGGCGTGTTAGTTCCGCATGCAAAACCTCCGGACCGCTGGCCTTGCATTCCTGCCGGACAGCAGACCGGATGTCAGCCGGGATATCGGGGATTTTTGCGATGCCATCAATCAGGACCTTGAAATACATGCCTGTTCCCCCCACCAAAATGGGAAGCTTGCCGGCAGACCAGGTCGACCGGATTTCCTCCATGGCTTTTTCTGCCCAGAAAGCGGCAGAGCAGACTTCTGTCGCGTCAAGAAAGCCATACAGCCGGTGTGGCACCTGCTGTTGCTCCTCGAGGGTTGGACAAGCCGTTATGACACTCAGGTCCCGGTAAACCTGCATGCTGTCAGCATTGATAATAACACCATCGTAAGCGGCGGCTGCTTTCAACGCAAAAGCTGACTTGCCGCTTGCCGTGGGACCTGCAATAAAAAGGGCTCGTTTCAATTTCCGGCTCACTCGCCTGACTTCTGTATCGGATTTTCAATGGACATTGTATTGACCCTTGCCGTCAACCCCGGCCTTGAAGATGATCTCGAAAAAGCGACAAGAGATGCCTCGGCAGCACTGGGGGCCCGCGTGCCGGAAACTCTTGTGCTGCACGCTGGCAGAGCCATCGACGTGTTTGCTGAAACTGAGGACCTGCAGCAATCTCGCAAACGCGTCAGCGAAACGCTTTTGGACTACGCGACCATAGACTGGTGCTTGCAACCGAATGGCCACCATAGGCGAAAATCAATGCTGATTGCTGATATGGATTCGACGATGATCACTGTTGAGTGCATTGACGAGCTCGCTGATTTTGTTGGCATGAAAGAGCAAGTATCCGAAATCACGGAAGCGGCCATGCGCGGAGAACTCGATTTTGAAGCGGCGCTTAAAGAACGCGTTGCCCTCCTTAAAGGGCTCTCCGTGGAAGCCCTGGAAATCTGCTACAAGGAACGCATCACAGTCATGCCGGGTGCGCGACAGCTGGTACGTACCATGACGACGGGCGGCGCATTTGCCGCCCTTGTATCCGGAGGGTTTACCTTTTTCACAGAGCGCGTTGCCAGCACCATCGGCTTCCACGACACGCGCGCCAACATTCTCGAAATTTCAGATGATGTTTTAACAGGCTCTGTTGCTGAACCAATCTGCGGCGCCGCGGCAAAGCTTGAAGCGCTTGAGGATTATTGCGCGGACAGGAAACTCCTGAATGAGCAGGTTTTGGCGGTCGGTGACGGCGCCAATGACATCCCGATGCTGAAAGCGGCCGGGCTCGGCATCGCTTACCACGCCAAACCCAAAACTGCCGCTGCCACACATGCCGCCGTTCGCAACGGAGACCTGACAACCCTGCTCTATTTTCAAGGGTACCGCTTCGACGAGTTTGCGGCGGTTTAATCAGGCGCGACGGGACAAAAAAAGGGCCGCCGAAGCGACCCTTCCATAACCTTATACGCGTTGCTTACTCGCCTGTTTCCAGCCGCAGTGGCACGTGAACTGTATTGCCGCGCAGATTGATCAGCACCAGAACTCGGTCCCGACCTTCATCCACCGCTTCGTCAAACAGATCAACCACGTCGCCAGGGCTTTCAACCCGCTGCTGGTTAACTCGCACAATCACGGCACCGGCGCGGATACCGGCACGGTATGCGTTGCTGCGGCGAGATACCCGTACGATCACAACGCCGTCGACTTCTTCGTCAATATCAAAGCGTTGGCGCAGGCTGTCATTCAATGGAGACAGCTCCATACCTTCCGTGAGTTCACGGTCAGAACGATCGCGTCCACGGTCACGCTCGTTATCGCCGTCTTCTTCATCGGGCGCGATTAGAGCAAGCTCGTCCGGCAGAGCGCCAGTGCGGACTGATATCGTCTCGCGGTCACCATTGCGAACGATGACCACGTCAACAGCCTTGTCGATTGGCGTGCGCTTCACGAGGCGGCTCAGGCTTGCAGAGTCGATCACCTCCTGGCCATCCCAGGTAATGATGATATCGCCTTCCTGAAGGTCGGCTGCGTCCGCCGGGCTATCAGGTTCAACACGCGTGATCATCGCACCTTCTTCGATATCGAGGCCAAGCGTTTCAGCGATCTCTTCCGTAAGCGGCTGGATGCCCACACCGAGCCAACCACGGCGCACCTTGCCGTGTTCCTGCAGCTGCTCAACAACGTTCTTCGCGTGGTTTGACGGAATAGAGAAGCCGATACCCACATTGCCGCCGGACGGCGAGAAGATCGCTGTGTTCACACCAATCACTTCACCTTCCATATTGAACAGCGGACCACCTGAGTTTCCGCGGTTGATTGATGCATCGGTTTGAATGAATTCCACATCGTTGGCGTTACCGATGCTGCGGTTGCGGGCGGAAATAATGCCTGCTGTTACCGTGCCGGACTGGCCAAAGGGGTTACCGATCGCAATGACCCAGTCGCCAATGCGTGTGGCTTCGTCATTGCCCCATGCAACAAATGGAAAGTCATCGCCATTTTCGTGATTGATTTTCAAAACCGCAAGGTCTGACAACGCGTCGCGGCCGATGACCTCAGCGGTGTAATCGCTACGGTCCGGGAATGACACGGTAATTTCGTCCGCCCCTTCCACCACATGGTTGTTGGTAATGACAATGCCTGATCTGTCTATGACAAATCCTGAACCAAGAGACCGGGCCTGACGAGGCTCTTCATCTTCTTCAAACCGGTCACGAAATTGTTCCCAGAATTCTTCAAAGGGCATACCGTCCGGAATTTGCGGCATACGCCGGTTGCCGCGGCGCTCTATTGTTTGAACCGTTGAAATATTCACCACTGCAGGCGACAAATTTTCAACCAGATCCGCAAATGTATCAGGCCTGTCATCCGCGCGTACTGCTGGAACCAAGGTGGCCGCCATTGCGGCAACCAGCAGCGCCGCAAGGAGCGCTTTCATAGGCGAAGCAAGTGCTCGCTGGTCTATTGTTTTTGTAAAGTAAGTGCGCAATGCACCTCTCCTTTTTGTTAACTCGTTACTCATTTTCTACTGTCGCGAGGCGAAATCCGATCACACGCCTTGTACGAGCCATACAATGGCTACACCAATCATCGCCATGGTCAAGCCCACGCCCCGCAGCTTTGCGGCGGGTTGTTCGAGCATTGCGATAAGCAGCGATTTCATCCTTTCCGGTAAAAGCGCGTAGGCCGCGCCCTCCAAAAAGAGAGCGAGGCCCAGCCCTACAACCAGAAGCGACCAGTCCAAAACAAGCCCCTCTTTGGTCAACTATAGTTAGTTATTTTGACCGCCCTGGGAATTCACAAACAGCTTAAAGAATTCACTATCCGGTGAAAGAATAAGCCGTGTGTCATCCTTACCAAGCGCTGCACGATAGGCCTGCATGGTACGGTAGAATTCAAAAAACTCTTCGTCCTTGCCAAATGCTTCGGCAAAGATTTTGACCGCGCGGCCGTCTGCTTCACCCCGAATGATCTGCGATTGACGTTCGGCATTTGCAACGAGAACGGCAACCTGCCTGTCTGCGTCTGAAGTAATCTTGACCTTGTCACGCTCACCTTCAGCGCGCTTTTCAGCAGCTTCCTGCTGACGCTCGGTTTCCATGCGACGGAAAATCGCCTGGCTGTTCTCGATCGGCAAATCAACACGTTTCAAGCGCACGTCAACAACTTCAAGGCCAATCGAAGCAGCCCGCTGGTTGGTTAGAGAACTGATTTGCGCCATCAGTTCCGCACGCTGACCCGATACTATGCTCTGCATGGGCTGGCTTGCCAGCACGTCGCGCACGGTGGAGACCATGATACCCTCAAGGAGGTCGCTTGCGATCCGGTCGGTAGCTGCGGCCTGATAGCGTTTCAAAGGATCAACCACTTTATACCGGGCAAAACTATCAACAAGGATACGACGCTGATCGCTTGCCAGCACTTCCTGGGGCCGAATATCGAGGCTCAGGATGCGCTTGTCGATAAAAATTACCTGCTCGATAAAAGGCTTTTTAAAGTGCAGTCCGGGATCCGGAACAGTGTCTTTTGGCTCACCAAACTGGACCACGATGGCCTGTTCGCGTTCATTGACGACATAGAGGCTGCTGGCCGCAACAAAGGCGATCAAAGCAAGAGTGACTATTGCTGCAATGGATTTGACGTTCATGACTTATTCTCCATCGCTTTTGGATTTATTCAGTTCAGTCAGCGGCAGGTATGGCACGACGCCCGAGCCTGCATCACCATCAAGAATGATCTTGTCCATTCCCGAGAGAATGTGCTCCATCGTTTCCAGATACATTCGTTTTCTGGTCACATCTTTTGCAGCGATATACTCGTTGTAAACTGACGTGAAGCGAGCAGCCTCACCTTCGGCGCGGGCAACCGTCTGCGCCCTGTATGCTTCGGCCTGCTGAAGCATGCGTTCGGCTTCACCCTGAGCACGCGGTATAACCTCGTTGGCGTAGCGGGTTGCTTCATTGCGAGAGCGCTGCTGGTCAGCTTCAGCTCGTTGTACGTCCAGAAAGGCATCCTTGACCGCCTCTGGCGCTTCAGATTCAATAATCTGAACACGCAGGACACGCACACCACTTTCGTAGCTGTCAAGTGTCTCGATGATTTGCTCCAGAGCCTGCTGCTGGATTTGTTCGCGGGCTGTGGTGATGATCGGCACAATCTGGTTTTGACCGACAATTTCACGCATGACACTCTCCGAAACGGCTTTGATGGTGCCTTCCGGGTCACGTAATTTGAACAGGTAATTGCCGAGGTCTTTGATCTGCCAGACCACATTGAAACGCACATCAACGATGTTTTCGTCCTGCGTCAGCATCAGGCTTTCACCCAGCCCGCCTGAACGGCGCGAGCTGCTGCCGGTGATACCGATCGACGTGGTTTTTTCGTCGGTAACGCCGCGAACTTCAACAGTTTCAACGGGATATGGCAAATGCCAGTGCAAACCGGGGTCAGACAGGATTGTACGCTCACCAAACCGTAACACGACGCCCTGCTCGTTGGGCTCGACACGATAAAAACCGCTGAGCATCCAGATAACCAATGCCGCGAGCAAAATCAGAAATACACCGCCCTTGCCACCTGGCAGCGCGCCTCTCAGTTTTTCCTGACCTTTGCGGATAACCTCGTCGATGTTGGGTTCGTTGCCGCCGCCGCGGCCACCGCCGCCGCGCTGGCCGTTCCCCCACGGATTGGGGCGCTCGCCGTCACCATTATTTTGCCAGGGCATACTTTACTCCTTCGGGCGTCACGGACGTGACAAATTGTACAGGCTCTCTATATAGAAAGCCGAACTATGTTGATTAGCTATATATGGTAGCGACACCGGACCTGCAATGATGTTGGGCCAAAATCCACGTGTTTTGCGCTGAAAAGAGAATGTGACGAGCAATTTATGAACGAAAACCTGAAAAAAAATGTCGAAAAAGCGCTGGAATCCTTCTCTGTAGACGGCAGCGATGAGAACATTGTCACCGCCAAAATCGTCAGTGCCGTCATTGTGGATGGTGATCAGGTGGGCATCGTTCTGGATTTTGGTACGAACCTGCCACAAAATGCTGCGGCGCTACGCTCGGATATTGAAAGCGCAATTCAGAAGTTGTCTGGCGTAACTTCGGCAAACGTTGTTGTTACGTCCACTCCCAAAAAAGCCCCGGCAACCGGCAGTCCTAGACAGGTGAAACCGGCACCAACCCTCTCGCCGGCTCCCAAGGCGCCCCCCACCCCCACCGAAATCCCGGGCGTACGACATATTATTGCCGTGGCCAGCGGAAAGGGCGGTGTCGGAAAATCCACAACCTCGGTCAACCTTGCGATCGCCCTCAGGGACCGCGGCTTTAGCGTCGGCATCATGGACGCTGACATTTTTGGTCCGTCCCTTCCCATGCTGACCGGACTGGACGCAAAACCGGAGACCAAAAACAAAATTATTCAGCCGCTGATCGCGCACGGCCTGAAACTCATGTCGATCGGCTTTTTGATAGAAGTTGATCAGCCTGTTGTTTGGCGTGGTCCTCGTGTAATGGGGGCAACCCAGCAGTTGCTGCGCGACGTGGCATGGGGGCCACTTGATGTTTTGATAGTCGACATGCCGCCCGGCACAGGAGATGTGCAGCTGACCATGGTGCAGCAGGCACCGCTAACCGGGGCCGTGATTGTTTCGACACCTCAGGACCTGGCACTCATTGATGCCCGCAAAGGTCTGGCGATGTTCGAGAAGGTCAATGTTCCTATTCTGGGCATCATCGAAAACATGACCAGCTTTCTTTGCCCGCATTGCGGCGGCGAAAGCCACATATTTGGGCATGGCGGCGCGGAAGAAACTGCCAACCGGCTTGGTTGCCCCTTCCTTGGCGGCATTCCACTGGAAATGGATGTGCGCCTGAGTGCCGACAGTGGCACACCTGTCATGGCGCAGGAAGGCGAGAGCCCGGCGAAAGCCGCTTACGAGGCCATTGCAGAGAAAGTAGCAATGCACGTCAGCTAAGCGCAGCGCTCGTAGGTAACAAAGGAATATGCCGGCTGCGTGTCTTCTGCATCAAAACTGTCGCGACTGGTTTCCCTCCAGTCGCCGACCTCGATCACAGGAAAATGCGCGTCCCCTTTTACGTCCAGCGCCACCTCTGTAACATAGAGCTTGTGAGTGAATGGCAGCAGAAGTGCATAAATCTCGGCCCCGCCAATCACCATGGCTTCGTCAACTCCGGACACCGCTGCAAGCGCTGCTTCCGGCGTATGGAACACGTCCACACCGTCTGCTGACCAAGCGGTATCCCTCGTAATCACAAGGTTGCGCCTTCCCGGGAGCGGACGGCCAATCGATTCGAACGTCTTTCGGCCCATGATGATGGGTTTGCCCATCGTCACGGACTTAAAATATTTAAGGTCCGCAGAAAGATGCCAGGGCAATTTGTTTTCGATGCCGATAACATTGCCTGATGCCATTGCAACTATCATGGAAACGGTCATAGAAGGGTCCGATGCATAAGCCTAATGGAGCGCTTAAATAAGCGCGCCATCATCATCATCGCCCTCTGAAACGTCAAGCGGTAGTTGAACCCGGATCGTTGTTCCGACACCTTGGATACTGCGAACACTGATCATACCGTCCATCCGGTCCACCAGTTCCCGGCAAATTGCCAGTCCGAGCCCTACACCACCATGTCGCCTTGCGTGGGTTGTGTCGACCTGAGTGAACCGATCGAACAAAATGGACTGCTTGTCTTCAGGAATACCAATCCCCGTGTCCTGAACTTCCAACACCCATGCAGCGGCGCCGTTCTTAAACGGTTTGGGATGCATACGAATACTGACGGACCCACTGGACGTGAATTTAATGGCATTGGACGCCAGATTGATCAGGACCTGTCGCAGGCGCAACTCATCACCCTGAATGAATTGCGGCATGTCATCCGTTACATCAAATGTCAGTTCCAGATCCTTTTCTTCTGCCTGATGACCGAGCAATCCAATCACCCTTTCGACCAGGTGTCTGGGTTCAAAGGGCTTTTTCTCAATTTTTACGCGGCCGGCCTCCAGTTTTGCCAAGTCCAGGATGTCGTTGATAATGCTGAGCAGATGGTTGCCGGAGCTATTGATATCGCGCGCGTAATCGACATACCGTTTGTCGCCGATCGGGCCCAGTGTTTCTGTCTCGAGAATCTCGGAAAAGCCTAGTATCGCATTAAGCGGTGTGCGTAGTTCATGGCTCATGGTGGCGAGAAACTCTGACTTCGCCAGGTTGGCGGCTTCTGCGGCCTTGCGAGCGTCTTCGACATCACTATTAAGGTTTTGAAGCAGTTTATAGTGGTTTTCGAGCTCGGAGTGCGCTTCCTTTAGTGCTCTGGTGCGACGATTGACAATCTCAACGACCCGGTTCGCGCGCCGAATCTGATCGTAGGCGAGGAAAGCCAGTACACCGGTGATCAAGAGACCAATCAGGGCTGCCCGCACGACATTCTGATAATTGACGTCGTAGGCTTCAGCGCTCGCCACAACGGTGACCTCCAGTCCGCCAAGGCCAACGTTCAAAGAAATGCTGGACGTCCAGGCGCCCGCAGAGGGCACAATATCCGGGTCTGGCGACGATCCAACAGATACAATAACCGGCTGCCCGGAAAGAGCGGCGGTCTGGGAAGCTTCGGCAGTCGAAAACAAAACGTCACCCACATATCGAAACTGGGACCCAAAAGTGTCGACAAGGACATCCAGATGGATAACTTCCACCAGAAATGCTGCGCCAATGTCCGCCCGGAAGGGGCTTGCAATCACAAGCTTGCCGGTTTCGGTTGCGGCAGGGCTGAGCCGCTCATTGATCAACGCAAAATCTGTTTGCCCGACCGCCAGAGAGCGATTGAACAGGCTCCTGTAGCTGTCTATTGTAGCCAAATCGAAGCCAAGAAGCGCTGCACCGCCATCTGTTGATACATCGGCTTCGCGAGCACCAAAGTATGTAAGATAATAACTGACTTCATTGGTGTCTTGGTTAGTCAGGGCTCCCATTGGCCCAAGAGGACCGGGGTTGATATCCCTGATCAGTGTGAGGACTTTGTTTCGCTCTTCCAGGGTATCAGCGCCAACAACGAGAAGAGTTGTTACTGTGGAAGCAGGATTGATGGACGTATAGCTGTCGACCAATTCTGCGAGGGCACCACCATCCGGTTCGCCGGTAAGGGCAAAGACATCCGCAAAACGGGTAACAGAAGCGTTTAGGTTGGTAAGCTCGGACGAAACCCGCGCCAAAAACCGGGAAGACGCATCGCGAAACTCGTTTCGAGCGTCATTGACAGCCGTGCGATATACCTCGTTAACGATAAAACCGGTCAGGAACAGCCCCGTGAACACGATGAGGCTGAGCAACGACAACTGACGGTAATTAATCTCACGTGCTCCGAACACGGGTGCCCCTTCGCGATACTATTGGCCCCGCGCCAGTATCACCTATGGGCGTCGGGATCGTCAGACAGCGACAGCCGCCTTTATCAGAGCATGCGATTCATACCCTTCGATTCGGATATCATCGTAGGTAAATGCAAATATATTCCTAACGTCCGGATTGAGTTCAAGCTTTGGTAACGGCAACGGGTCCCGCGCCAACTGGGTATCGGCTTGCTCAATATGATTGGAATACAAATGGGCGTCACCAAACGTGTGCACAAAGTCACCCACATCAAGGTCGCACACCTGCGCGACCATATGGGTCAACAACGCGTAGGAGGCAATGTTGAAAGGTACGCCCAGAAACACATCTGCGCTGCGCTGATACAGCTGGCAGGACAGTTTGCCATCAGCGACATAGAACTGGAACAAACAGTGGCAAGGCGGCAAGGCCATATCGTCTACCTCAGAAACATTCCAGGCTGAAACAATATGGCGGCGACTGTTGGGGTTGGTCTTGATCTGGGTAACAAGATTTTTGATTTGGTCAACGGTTCGGCCGTCAGGGGTGGGCCAGCTGCGCCATTGGTGGCCGTAAACGGGGCCCAAGTCCCCATTTTCGTCCGCCCACTCGTCCCAAATGGAAACGCCATTTTCCTTCAGGTACTTGATGTTTGTATCGCCGGCCACAAACCACAGTAGTTCGTGAATAATGGACCGCAAATGCACCTTTTTAGTCGTCACAACGGGAAAACCGTCTTGCAGGTTAAACCGCATCTGGTGGCCAAAAACGCTGTAGGTTCCAGTGCCGGTCCTATCACCACGGAAGGTGCCCTGTTCTCTTACGCGCTTCAGCAAATCTAGATACTGTTCCATATAGCCCCCAGTTGAAAATTCCGTCGCTGCCACAGCCGCAACCAGGCAGCCCGGGACAGTTGTCCGCCGCTACATGTTATTGCTGACGCCGGACATGCAGGCAAGCGCTTTCATCAGGAAAATGGCTCAGGTTTTGGGAAGGTCAAGCAGGTCGCCGAACCTGTTCATATCCGCCAGGAAAGTGTCGACAAATACGCCGATGACCTTGTTTTTTTGCAGGTCATCATATCGTGGATGCGAGCGTAGCTCGAAAAGGTCTAAAAGTTGTTCCCTAAGGCTGGACTCGCAGTTCGCCAAACCGAACACGGCCATGCTCCACTCGGCAAAGCATCTCTCGTCCGCGGGCTCGTCAAAAAGCTTGATAATGCTCCTGTGCCGCGCGTCTGACTTGATACGCGTGAAACAGGCTTCAACAGCATCTTTTGGACCTTCAAGCACCTGCAGGAACTGTTGGTTATGAAACATCAGAATACCGGTTATGGCATTTGACGTGTTATTTTTTTGAGCACTTTTCAGGATGTGCGAGAGCTCTTTTTCTCCCACCGAGGGCGCTGCAGCGCTGATGTAGGCAAGCTGATGCACGGAAGCCGGCTCTCTTTTTGGTATACTCAACAAGGTGTCCCCGACGGCAGCGTAATGGTAGTAACATCAAAAAATCAAGAAAAACAAAGAGTAAGCTGTACTACCCTCATCTATGGGGTGGCTGTGATCCGATTGGGAAAGTTAATAATCTGACTTCTATTTTGCCTGAACACACCCTATATAGAAGGGGCTGGCTTGCCAGCTATGGCGATAAACGACGCAGTGAGTACGTATTGCGGACCCGGGGGCAGTGCCCGGCGCCTCCACCAGGAAGGACCAGACAAAAGGTCAGACAAAGGTCTGATCCTTGCTGATGGGGGCGAACCAGGATCGACGTGTATCGAAAGTTGTTTGTCTTTCGCCCGGGATGGCACCGCCGTGATGGGCCACCTTAAAATAAATGCTAACGACAATCCTGTCGAGTTGGCAGTTGCAGCGTAAGCTGTCACTGTAAACTACATTTATCTCAATTCCTGAGGGTTGACGCCTTCAGGTGGGGCTTGGGCCACCTAGCAACAGAACGGCCCATTCTCTCCCACCAATAGCAGAGTTTGTGATCGGGGCGCACCCCCATCACATATGGTCTGGTGCCGCTAGTTCGAGCAGATCGCGGCGTTGTTTGGGCAGACCACTTCCCGGTAGCCGTCCGTAGCGCGCCGCAAATCAGACATAGTAAGCATGCGCGGACCATGCGCCCCGAGGAAACCGTCAATGTCCAGATTGAGCGCTTCAACCGCTGTGCGGAAAGTTGTCATGTTTTTGTTGGCAGGAGGCAAGCCTTCCTCAAGCGCCGTACTGAAATGGTCTGCGCTAAATACCAGGTTCAATTCGGGCAAATAAACCAGCAGATAATGGTTGGAATGGGCTGTCCCGATATCGAAGACTTCAATTTTGCCGCCTGCCAGAGTGGCGCGGCCATCAACGAGCATAAAGCGATCATCCGCCAACGGGCTTTCCAGTGAGGCCTGTATCGGCGCGACATGCTCAGCAACGGTTATCAAACTGGCGTTCAAGGCTACTGCTTCGCCCATACCACCAACATGATCTGAATGATGATGTGTAACGATCTGATAACGCAGGGGTTTTTCCGTGCCCGTGTGCTCCTGCAGGGCTTCAAAGCGCTGGGTAAGAGCTGCGTATCCGCCGGACGCCACATAATGGTCTCCGGCATCAACAAAAATGGAAAAACCGATGTTTTGCCCAACATAGAAGATGCCTTGCCCCAGATCACGAACTGTCATTTCACTCCGGTCAATTTGAGCACCGGCCTCACGGTAGCCATCCCCGTCAGGAAACATTGCGTCAGTCGCTGTATTGACCGCTATTTCACGGAATACCGACAAGGTGTTTGCCTGCCCGGCGATCTGGAAGTTTGCCTGTGTGGCATACATGACGCCGCCGTCGCTTACGTGATCAGAAAAATTGTAGCTGAGCGTACCAAACTGAGCATTTTCCCGCGTCATTCGCGTTATCAATCCGGTCTGGTCGTTGATGTGGATTGTCAGGTCCGGGCTTCCTTCCATAGGGAAGGTCAGTGCACTGTGGGGGGTGCCTTTGATCACACTGGATCCAGCCGCTTGTGCCTGATCCCGATTATCCAGAAGCACGTAGACGAGCGTGAGGTCCACGCTTCTGACCGTGCCTCCGCCAATGGCATCGAAAACAGCATTTTGGTTAGCGGCACGGGTCTTGTTCACATGATCCAGCGTATAGGCCGCATCATCAGCAAACACTGTCTGGGTCAAAAATGTGCCCGCCCGGTTTTTGTTCCAGCTCGAGAAGCTTTTCCGGCGGTTTTCAAGATCTATCACGAGCTCAGTGCGCCCGTCGCTGATATCCAGAACATCCGGGCCCGCGCTTTGGCCAAACGGTATTATCTTGTTGTGATTTCGTATGATTAGTGAACGAGCAGATGAAACCGCCTCACCGCCATAGGCCTGGACTACCTTATCAATCAAGGCGTCTTCAGCCGGGCCTGCCCAGGCAGGCAGCGCTGCGAAAACGAGGCTGCCTGCCGCCAGAATATATTTAGTCGACATATTAATAATCCCCTTCCAACTGTTGGGCACACTGACGAGAGACAGAAACCTGTCTTTTCAGCGCCATCACCCAACCCATCAAGACGCTCAGGCTAGGAGGAAGCGGGGGGCTCACAATGGCTTTGCGGTGAGTGGGGCAGCACTCACGATGAAATGAAATAATATAATATTACCGATACTGATTTGGCGGCACGCCAGTGCCCGGGCCATGGCATGCGGATTCTAGAATGCGTGGTGCCGCCGAAAGCCCTGTTATGGGGTACAGATAGTCCAGCTTTCCGGGCACCTGTCAGGCCTGTCTTCACCAACTGCGGTTGTCAGGTCCTGGAGCGACAGAGGGCGACTGCTGTGGGCCGCCACAAATTGCCGAGGGGCGACCCGGAGCCGCTTGAGGGTTTCGGCAAGCGCCGCAGTGGCACGTACACCGCCTTGCTGTTGCCGCGAGAAAAACATGTCGGCGGAAAAAAAACTGCCGTCATCATGAACATAGGTTGTCAGGTTGTGACTGGCGTGGGCGGATGGCACATCAACAACCTGAACCCGCGCGCCTAGAGCTGCGCGTTCGTCGCTGATCAGGACGACTTCTGATTCTGCAACCGGCTGGTCGAGGCGGGCTTGCAAAGACGTCAGATGGCTCCGGTGAACAACAAACGTTGCACCAAGCCCGGCGATTTCCTGCATGCCGCCCATATGGTCGAGATGGTGGTGGCTGACGATAAAATACCTGACAGGCTTGTCCTCGCCGACGAGCGACGTGACAGCCTCGTATCTGTCTGTGAAACCGGCATAACCACCAGCTGCAATGAAATGGTCGCCTTCATCAACGAACAGGGAAAAACCCCAGTTCTGGCCCGCGATATAGACGCCGTCGCCAATCTCTTCTGCTTTCATCTCGGAAAAATCGATGCCGGCCCCCTCCTCTTCATAGCCGGAAGGAATATCGAACAAACCATCCATAGAAGGATTGAGATTGACCTCCCGGCTGACGGTGATGGTTCTGGGTTGCCCCCTGCTGAGCACATAGGTGTCTGCCGCATACAGGATGTTGTTCCGCCGTTCATGCCTGCTGAATCGATAACTATGGACCGCTCCTTCCATCCAGTGCGGCCGCGTCATTTTGGAAATCACGGCGGTTTCCGCGTTGATGAACAGGGTCATTTGTGGGTGCCCGTCTGCCTGAAACACCAGCATATGGTGCAAGGCACCGCCAAGCAACACATCTCCGGAGTAGCGGGCATCTTGCGCTGCACCGTGCAGCAGGCGAACCAGCACCGTGTCGAGTGTGTAGGACAGCGACCTGTCCGCCCGCGCGAAACTCAGGCCTGCATCCTCAGCAAACGTGCGCGCCGTGTGGTTCAGGCTGACACCCCGGTTGCCGTCAAAAAACTGGTTCTGGGTGTATCTCTCGCTGCCAAACCAGGCGGCGGACCGCCAGCTTTTGCGGTTATTCTCGAAATCTATCACAATGGAAGCCCGATAGGGTGTGAGGTCAATTTCGTCCGGACGCACGCTTTGACCAAACTGCAATCTGCGGGTACGGTCTTCAAATGCCAACCTCGGCAGGCTCAGCAGCGCATCACCACCATAAGCCGCGACGACGCGGTCCACGAGTTGCTGCTTGTCATCCGCGCTCAGGCCACCATGGGCCGGCACCATCCACAGTAACAGCACACCCAGAAACACCAGACACTTTTTCACCAGTCAACCCTCCCAATTTCGGCTCTATCCTCCTGATGTACGAAAAAGCTACCATTCAGGGGGCATGGCGTCATTGTGTTATGTAATATTATAAACATTGCAAGAGATTTTTCCGGGCAATGCCGCAGCAGTGGTGCCTCTCATGCATCACAGTCACACAGGCCAGATTGAAGGGCGTCTGCGATGCCAACTCGCCGCGCGGCAAATCCAACTAAGCCAAACATTATCACTTTCAACAAGGTTTAGCCTTCACGGCAGCTTTTTCAGCGTTTATAAGGTCGTCAGGTGTGTGAAACTGCTGAGCCTTAGTAATGACTGACAGCCATATCGATTATGATGCCAAAGTACAGGATGCTCTGCGGAGCGTCGTGAAGAATGTTCTTCTCGACACCGCAAGAGACGGATTGATGGGCGACCATCACTTCTACATCGCCTTTAAGACCCAGGCTGAGGGTGTGAACATTCCTGCCCACCTGGTTAGCCGTTTCCCGGACGAAATGACGATTGTGTTGCAGCACAAATTCTGGGGGCTCGAAATTCATGACGACCGGTTCGAGATCGGCCTGTCCTTCAACCAGAAACCTGAGCACCTGGTCATTCCTTTTGACGCCATCGTCGGGTTTGTTGACCCGAGCGTACAGTTTGCACTGCAGTTTCACGATGAAAGCGACGTTGACGTCGCTGCGCAGGAAGCTGCCGAGGAAGAGATCACAGCGCCCGCTGAAGACACGGATGCCATGTTCCTCCCGGACACAAACGAGGCCGCAACAAACGAAGAAACCGCAGCAAGCGCCGCGGGCCCGGAGTTAGCGCAGGACTCAGAAGCCGCGACCGGAGCGCCGGAAGAACAGCCTGAAGATCAGTCTGAAGAACAGTCTGAAGAACGGCCTGAAGACGCGCGCGACAATGTCGTTGCGCTGGATGCCTTCCGCAAAAAGTAACTATTGCCCGGACAGGGCTTTCAACCAGATACTGTCGTCTGACAGACAGTTTTCTCTAAACGCAAGGGCCAACACGATGTCGGACTGGACATACACAAAGCTATTCCAACTGGGCGACGACCAAACATCCTATCGCAAGCTGACTTCCGATCATGTATCGGTATTGGATGTGGAGGGAAAGACGGTCCTGAAGGTTGAGGACGAAGCGCTTGAACTGCTCACGCGGGAAGCAATGTCAGATATCGCCCACCTGTTACGACCCGGCCACCTGCAGCAACTGGCCGATATTCTGGAAGACGAAGAAGCCAGCGACAATGACCGCTTTGTCGCGACCGAACTCCTGAAAAACGCCAATATTGCGGCCGGACGCGTGCTACCCGGATGTCAGGACACCGGCACTGCCATCGTTGTCGGCAAAAAGGGGCAATTCGTCTGGACCGACGGCGACGATGCCGCACCGATCAGCAAGGGTGTCATGCGCACCTACACGGAAACGAACCTGCGCTACAGCCAGATGGCACCCTTGTCCATGTACAAGGAAGCCAATACCAAAAACAATACCCCGGCCCAGATCGACATTTACGCCGGAACCGGCAATGAATATGAATTCCTTTTCCTGGCCAAAGGCGGAGGAAGCGCTAACAAGACCTTCCTGTTCCAGCAAACGCCTGCAACGCTTCGCGAAGACCGCATGCTGGCCTTCCTTGACGAAAAAATCCGCACGCTCGGCACCTCGGCGTGCCCTCCCTATCATCTGGCAATTGTGATTGGTGGTTTGTCGGCGGAGCAAAATCTTGCAACAGTCAAAAAAGCGTCGGCAAGGGACCTGGACAGCCTGCCGACCACAGGCGATGCAACAGGCCGTGCTTTCCGTGACCCCGAAATGGAAGAGCAAGTCCTGGAGATGACACGGAACATGGGTATTGGCGCTCAGTTTGGTGGCAAATATTTCTGCCATGATGTGCGTGTGATCCGCCTGCCCCGGCATGGTGCCAGCCTGCCGGTGGGTATCGGCGTCTCCTGCTCCGCAGACCGGCAGATCAAGGCCAAGATAACTGGTGAAGGTGTGTTCCTCGAAGCGCTTGAGACCGACCCGGCTAAATATATGCCTGAGGTGACTGACGGTGACCTTTCAGGCGAAGTCGTGAAGGTTGACCTCAACCAGCCAATGCCTGAAATCCTCAAAACGCTCGGTCAGTACCCGATCAAGACACGTCTGGCGCTCTCAGGCACCATCGTGGTTGCCCGTGACCTTGCCCATGCCCGTATTCAGCAAATGATCGAAGACGGCGGTGCCATGCCCGATTATTTCAAGGATCACATCATCTATTACGCTGGCCCGGCGAAAACTCCGGAAGGCTATGCCTCAGGCAGTTTTGGCCCCACAACGGCGGGCCGTATGGACAGCTATGTCGGTCCGTTCCAGAAGCTCGGCGGATCGATGGTGAGCCTCGCCAAGGGCAACCGCTCACGTGCCGTCACCAAGGCCTGTGAGGAAAATGGTGGCTTTTATCTCGGCTCAATCGGCGGCCCGGCCGCCATTCTGGCAAAAAACAACATCACACATGTTGAAGTGCTGGACTTCGAGGACCTGGGCATGGAAGCCGTTTGGAAGATCGAGGTCAAAGACTTCCCTGCCTTTATCGTGGTCGATGACAAAGGCAACGACTTTTTCAAGGATGTTTAATCGGGTGCCAAGGCAACCCTGATGTGGTATCCAGTGGCTTGGGTCAAGTCATGGTAAAAACATGGGGGAAAGCCAATGGATTATGTGATCAGGCCAGCTGTCAGGGAAGATGCTGTCGGCTGCTACGAACTTGTTCGCAAACTGGCACAGCATGAAGGGCTTGATGACTATCTGCAGATAGATGAAGCCACCTTTACCAGCGCTGCATTTGGCGACACATCCAAATTCGAGATTATGGTGGCCGAACTTGATGGTCAGATCGCGGGTATCGTTACCTATTTTCACCGGTTTCATATCTGGTTCGGCGAAAATCTGATTGAAATCGACGATCTTTTTGTTCGACCGAGTGCCCGTGGTCGCGGTATTGGCAAAAAACTGCTGCTTGCGATCGGCCACCTTGGGCGGTCAGAAGGTGTGCACGTCAAATGGACGATCACAACCACCAATGTCCGCACAATTCATATGTACCGGCGCATGGGCGTGGACTACAACCCTCGCGGTCTGTGCATTTGGGCGCCGGAAGACATCCCGGACGAATAGAAAGGCCTAGGGAGCAACCCTGTCCAGACGGTAAGGTGTCATGCCATCCGTACCATCGAGGGAAGCCCCGGTCTCGTCGCGGCCATTAAATTCAACAAAAAGCGCTTGCGGTGAGAGATCAAACCGCCACTCCCAATCCAGCATTTTGTCCTTTGTCGTGGACATAACCCTGCAAGGCTCACTTTCACCCCTGAACCCCCCTTCGGTACGTGTCCAAATGATTGTGCAGGCACCACCGCCGCGCGCCGGCTCAAGGTCGTCCGGACCAAAACCCGCCAACTTCCAGGCTTCGCGGGCAAACGGTAGCTTTTTCTCCTGCTCCTTGAACCGCAAGGGTCTCATGATGATCTGCCCGGGGCTGTCCGCCCCCTGCAGCGTCCACACATAGAACTCGTTAAAGTCAAATATCCAGCGGTTAAAATTATATTCGGTCGTCGCAACAAAGACATGTGAACCAACTTTGGGGGCTTCAACCTGCTGGAACGTCCTGTTTACCCAATAGTGGCGCTTGCCATCAGCAAATCCGGCGTCAAGGTCTTCCTGCATTTGCCGCCTGCTTTCAAACTCTCCCGCCAGCATCCCGGCAAGCTCATCGAGGGCCGTTTTGCCCTGCGCGGAAGCCCCAGAAGCGATAACAATGGCGACAAATAAGGAGCAAACTGCCTTCAACGTCATTTTCAAAATCTCCCCAGCAGATTTGTTGCTGCATCAAGGCATCAGCAACTCGAAATCAGCCTGCGCGATGGAGCTTCCATTGACTATGATCTCGATCATGTGACGACCGGGGTAGTATTTTCTTGTGGTTATGGGCTTGATGGCATGGCGGCGTTCCGCTTTTAGCTTCGTAGACCCAATTGATTGCATATCTTTCCATTTAAACACTTTGGGTGCCAGCTCGCCGTTCGCCTTCACAAAATGTATGGCATAATCAATCATTAGATTGCCGCCGGAGGGCAAACCATCAAGTGACAGTTCAAACTCAAGCGCACCGCCATACGTAACGGTCGGCGTCGACACAGACAGCGCTGCTTTTTTCGGCTCAACCGGTCCATACCCAAAGGCACCCAGGGCACCCGGGTGCCCTTTCTTGATGAGAGTGCGGCAAGCATGCTTCACAAGCCGTTGGCGGTTCCTGGAAGCACCCTGAAGCCAACTGGCTGCAAGGTCTGCAACAAGATCCGGATGGTCTTTGGCAATATCATTGAGGTTGTTGGCAACAGACCGCCGGACGTACTCTTCGGGATCGTCTTTCAGAGCTTCAAGAATAGGCAAAAGTGGTGAAGGGTTCTCGACAAAAGATTGAAGGCGCATGCCCCATGGCAGCCGGGGCCTGCTTCCCTCACTGGCAAGACGCCGGACATGTCTGTTCGGATCGCTCGCCCACTCATAAAAAATCGGTAGCGCAACATCAGGCTTTTCAGCCAGAAACGGACGGACTGCAAACTCGGATGAAGACCGCTTGGTCATTTCCTTGAGGACCGCCAAAGACGCTTCGGGATGATCAAACCCTCGCATGACCACCAGTTCTGTTAGTGGCCAGACCGCCCAATTGTTGGCGCCCTCTGGCCCAAACTCAATGCCATCGCGGTCCGTATCTTCACTGGGATGCAGGGAAGCCAGCAATATCCTGGTGGCTTCATCAAAGTCGCTGGGCAACGTCCCGTTGAGCGAAGTGGCCACCTGTAAAACACGCTGTTTGAGTTCAAGGTCAGCCAGCGAACGCGACGCATTTTCTACAAAGTGATCCCGGTCAAACGAAGGCCAGACACGTTTGTAGATATCTCCCAATGTCTCTATCACACGAAAATTGATAAATTCCTTGAATGGTTCCACGTCGCACCTCGCATTTGTTCTTTTTTTGTTCTCACCCACTTTATTCAACTCGGGGTTCAATACAAGAGGAAATTCCCTTGACGGTCTGCCCCTTATGGTGCGACCCATTCAGCATGATTGACCTTGAAGATGCGAAGCTCAAGAAACACTCGGTAACCATCGCGGGACACCGGACCTCTATTTCTCTGGAAGCTTGTTTCTGGCGTCATCTGCGCCAGATTGCGGAGGATCGCAACGTGTCGATCAATGAGCTTGTGCGCCAACTCGACGAAGCAAGAGCCGGGTCGTTGTCGGGTGCAATCAGGGCCTTTGTCCTTCAGTCCCTTGAGAGTCGGTTTCGTTAGGGTTTTTACCCTCTTCAGCAGCCCGGCGCTTTTCTTCCTGTCGAGCTTTCAGCCTCGCCAGAAGCCCGGCAGCGAGCTCACTCACAACTGCACCCGGATTTGGTGGCGCGCCCTCCCCACCTTGCGCCTGTTCGAGTTCACCAAACAATCGGGTTCGGAGGCGCCGTTCAATACCGGCTATGGCAAAACGCTCCAAGGCACGACTGGTCCAGCGTACATTGGGGGCTGACAGGGCACCTTCATAAACCACCGGCAGCACCGGAGCATCCTGCGGGCGCGCCAGAGCCAGTTCCCCGGACATATTGATATAGTCATCTGGAATATTTACCTGCCCGTCAAGTTCCAGCTGGCCCCAATCGCCCTCCGCGACAATCGCATCGACAAGCGCGACGCCACTGTCGATCTGAAAAGATCCCTCAATGCGTGCGAAATCAGTTGTTCCGGACCTTAAAAGTGACCCTATTCCGCCCAGAAAGCTTGCTGCGCTATCGCCGTTCTGGATGGTTGAGATCAATTCCGGCACGGCCATGAAATACAGGGAGCCTGCACCCCCTTCGAATCGCCCCTGGCCTGAAAGCGTCGAAACCAGGCTGCTCTCTGCCTTGAGATTTGCTGTGAGGTCGAGCTGCGCGGCGGCAGAGCCGGAGAAAGCACCTGAAGCCCCAACAGCCTGGGCCAACCGTGCGATATCCACACTCGCGGCATCAAGCTTTGCCGCCACCAGGCCGCTGCGTTCCTGAAATGATAAGTCTACTGAAATCGGGTTTTCATTAAGCGTTGCGCCGTCACCTAAAGTAAAGGTTGCAGTCTCGCCGTCCGCATTCAAGCCCGCAGCAGGCGCTGTCAACCTCTGGCCAAACCAACGAATGTTGCGAAGGTCCAGAGAAACGGCACCAGGTGGCACATTCATTTCCCGACCTTGGTTGTCGTTGTTTGCCGCCAGCGTCGACATGTCGAATTCCTGGACAATCAGGCCACCGCTGATTGCTTCTGCGCCGCGTTGAAGGTTTCCAGCTATCGCCATGTTTCCATTACGGATGTCGATGTCCGACAGCGACCAGTTCTCCTCCCCGGAAACGAGGCTGAAGCGCGCTCGGCGCGGCTGGGACGTGTCAACAGGAAGACCAGCTTGCTGAACAACCGCGTCAAGGCCGGTTTGCTGGTCAGGACCAGCAGAAATGGAAGCAACAAGAGTGATACCAGTCGATGAATAGTCACCTGACGCAGAAAACTGGCTAGCCGCAAAATCGCCGGTGGCTGTGTAGCTAAACCTCTCTCGAGCGCCATCAATTGTCAGGTTGCTGGATATCGGCAGAAGATGACCATCGGCCGCTTTCCAGATGCCCATGCGATGCGTCATGTCAGCTACGTTCCGGAGCGACAGGCTACCTTGAAGGCGGCCGCGCATCGCTGAAACGTCGATAGCACCGGCAAAATCAAACGAGGCTGCGTCAGAGTTGAGGGTAACGCGCGATTGAAGCGCGCTCGCCGGACCATTTGCCTCGAGCCCGCCGGAAGCTGGCCGGTTGCCCGTAAAATTCGACAACAGTAGGCCTGCGTCGGGCGCCAGACTTTCAAGTACAGGAAAACGCCAATCTGAATAGGTGAGTGACACGGCGAGGTCCTGCAGCGCACGGTCTTCCGAAAACTGCGCAGCAAAGGACCCTGATATATCGCCGTCGAAATGCCTGGCCTGTACGTCAGAGACAGCAATTGCATCGTTGCCGACAGAACCAGCAAACCGCACGCCGGTGAAATTCTGTCCAAGCCAGTGCAGCTTCTCCGCATCCAGTTGAAAAGCCACGGGCGGAAGAGCTGGCACGGGCTCGCCGCCGCCCTGAAACTCCGGATCGGGCCAATATGCGTCCAGGTTAAGTGTGTCTACCGATGCTATGATCTCACCCAGCGCAAAGGGCTGGATGCTGCCAGAAACTTCAGCCAGCAGTGTGGACGTATCAATGGCGCCCGTCAGTTCGCTCAAGATCCATGCAGTTTCCGTCAGGTTCAGCCGGCCCCGCAAATTAGCCGTTGTGAGGCGGCCCGCAGGCACAGCGCTTGATGTTTCAACTCCGGCCCAGCCTAAAATCTCCTGCAGCCCCCCTGACTGGAACTGAACGGTGCCGCCGCTCGCATCTTGCCCGACATAGGAGAACCGCGATGCACCGGGAAGCAGCGCCGAGAATTCGCTTACCTGCATGCCGGTGTCAGAGAAACGCAGGCTGGTCGCCACCTGTTGGATCTGCCTGCCGCGCAATTCCACGGCTTCAACAGAGATATCGATACTGCCGGTCAGAGGGCTTGCCGCAGGAGCATCATCGGCGCTGTTTTCGGCGGCAGGGCCGGCAAGGTCAGCCAACCATGTGTCCAGCGGAACTGCGCCCAGCGAGGCCGTGCCCGTGACATGCAGCTTTTCGGCATTGTCCGCGAGTGTCAAATCGAGGGTACCCCGTGTATTGCCCAAACTGGCGCGGCGGGATATCAGGCGACTTACACCTCTGGAGTCCCTGTCGACCTGAAGGTCCAGGTCAAATGCGAGAGCGGGCAGCGCGGGCGCAGCTGTGGCCCCAAACGCTGCTTCAAGAAAATCAAGGGGAGTGTTGATATCCCTGCCGCTCGCCTGAAACCTGCCGCGAACGGCGCCGTCCGGTTTGACGCGGCCGGAGAATTCAAGCGTATTATCTTCCACCGAAACGGTGGCTTTCAAGGATGTCGCCTCTTCAGACCGCGTCGGCGCGACCCGGCCCGAAACCACCACATTGCGGCCCGCGACAACTGCGGAGCCATCCCAGTCCAGGGGCCCCATGGGCAAACGCCCCGCGAGCGACAGATCCAGGCCCTCAAGGGACACCGTCTCTCCAGCGAGTGGTCGCACATTGATTGTGCCACTGTTGATCCTGAATCGGTCCAGGGACAACAGGGTTGGCGCACCCGCCTCGCCGTCACCTGTCGGCCATCCTTCGATTGTCCAGCCCTCGTCCGTTTCCAGCAGGCTTGCCGTCAAGCCGTCAAAAGCGAGGCTTTGCAACTCAAGTGAGCCTGTCATCAAGGCCGTCAGGCCGAGGTGCATATCAATTCGGTCTGCGGTGGCAATGGCGTCGTTGAAGCCAGCCTGGCCCGGCGTCAGGCGGACAAGCCGGGCAGAAACAGTAGGACGCGGCAGGAAACCAAGGCTCAGGTCCCCCGCGAGCTCCACCCGCACACCCAGCCTGTCGGTCGCA
This sequence comes from uncultured Kordiimonas sp., assembly GCA_947500295.1. GTDB lineage: Bacteria > Pseudomonadota > Alphaproteobacteria > Sphingomonadales > Kordiimonadaceae > Kordiimonas. The sequence continues at coordinate 343,313 of CANMRM010000004.1, read as the reverse complement.
AGTGAGGCCAATGTGTCCCGGTACTTGTTCCAGTCTATGACATAGAGCGTGACCGAAATCGACACGAGCAGAAGGGTCAGCAATCCAAACAGAAAAAAGGAAACTGTTTTCTTCTTCACAGTCGGGCCTATCAATCAAAGCGGCCGAAGCGCCGCGACAGCCAATTATTAGCATGATGAATTTGGCAAATATACGACCGATTTTCACTTAACCTTTAGATCATTGATGGCTAAGGTGCGAGCAAACCTTTGAAGACTCTGTGAAAAATTTTCATTTTCGCAAACGCGATCAGGAAACAAATGGCTCGGCAAAGACGCTCCCCCTACTCAAAACTGATGCGGCGCATCCGCGCCCGTCTGTTTCGCTCGGGCGGATATGGCTTCGGCGCCATATCTCTGCTGGCGGTGTTGGTGGGGGTCATCGTGGGATATGCGGCCATTGCGTTCTATCTGGCCATCAGTTGGCTGCTAACACAAACTTTTGGCGTTGACGGTGCTACGCTTGCAACCGGTGCCAGCAACCTGGATTGGTGGCACCTTTTGTTTGTGCCTGTCGCAGGTGGCCTTGTTGTTGGACAATTGCTCAGGTTTCACGATCGCGGCCAAACCAGCGGGGTTTCAAATGTCATTGAAGCCTCAGCGCTGCGAGACAGCCGTGTTGACCTGAAAGATGGCACCCTGAGCGCTGCGGCGACAATCGTGTCGCTCGGTACCGGCGCCTCGATGGGGCGCGAAGGCCCGGCCGTGCACATTGGCGCAACCCTCGCGTCCGTCGTTACCCAGACTTTGAAACTTAATCCGGCAGCAGCCCGAACACTGCTTGGGTGCGGTGTGGCTGCAGCAGTTGCGGCGTCTTTTAACGCACCGATAGCAGGCGTGTTTTTCGCTCTTGAGGTGATCATTGGTCACTATGCCCTGCAGACATTTGCACCGATCGTGATCGCTGCCATCGCCGGGACCGTCGTCAGCCGGATACACCTCGGCAACTTCCCTGCTTTTGAAACTACCGACTATTTCATAACAAGCTTTTGGGAATTTCCGGCATTCCTCATTCTCGGTATTGCGTCTGCCATAGCGGCCGTCACATTCATGGCCGGTTTGCGATGGGCGGACCAGATGCGGGACAGATGGAAAGCCATCCCAATCTGGCTTCAACCCGGCATCGCCGGCTTGATCATCGGTGCCATGGCTCTGCTGTATCCCGAAGTACTGAGTATTGGGTATGAGGCGACAAGCCATGCGCTCAACGGCACATATGCGTTCCCCCTGCTGCTTGCCCTGATTGTCGCCAAAATGGCGGCAACTGTTGTTTCCTACGCTGGCCGATTTGGGGGTGGTGTCTTCAGCCCCTCACTCTTTGTGGGTGCGATGGTCGGCGGCGCTTTCGGCATTATCGCGGGCAGTGTTTTTCCTGAACTCGCATCGACGCCCGGGCTCTATGCCGTTGTCGGCATGGGGGCGGTGGCATCTGCCGTACTGGGAGCGCCCATCTCGACAATCCTGATCGTCTTCGAAATTACCGGCGACTATAATGTCACCATTGCGGTCATGATCGCGTCGGCCATCGCCAGCGTCGTGACAAGTATCTTTTATCAGCGCTCTTTCTTCCTGATGCAACTGGCGCATCGAGGCCTTCAGCTTGAAGGCGGACGAGCCACCTACCTTCTTAAGTCGGCAACTGTTGGCGAACATATGAGCCGAGACTTTTTCACCATCCGGGACACAGACACCGTTGAAAAAGCGAGGGAACTCCTGATCGTTCAAGGTGGCGGCGTACTCGTCGTGACAGACGAAACCGGTAAAATTTCCGGTGTCCTTTCGCTCAATCAGATGCCCGCCTCTGTATTTGAAACAGGCCAGGAACGGGACCGTCTTGTTGGAGAATTCACCCGGGAAGTCGGGAATCTGATCAAAACAACTGAACCTCTGGAAGTTGCACTCAAGCGACTGGATCGCTCTGGTGAAGAAGCATTGCCGGTTGTTTCTCCAAGTCAAAAAGATGTTGTTGTCGGCCTGATCAGGCACCGCGACGTGATGAAAGAGTATACGCGTGCCCTGCTCGAGACACACGGTCAGGATCGGTCGATGAACCGCATCACATAGTGGTAAATTTGATAGAGTCATAAATTCCTCAAGCTTCTGTTTGCCCTCCCTGATAAGGGTGCTATGAAGCCCTTATGACTGCAGATCCCTTCGACCTTGATGATTTAGACATGGCCCACGAGGCAACGCCGGCACCTGCCCAGGTTTCGGGGGAACCGCCTTATCTGGATGGGTTGAACGCACCGCAGAAAGAAGCCGTGCTGGCAACAGATGGGCCTGTACTCGTACTTGCCGGCGCCGGCACGGGCAAAACCCGTGTTCTGACAACGCGGTTAGGCCATCTTATGGCAACGGGCCGCGCCGCACCCTGGAACATTTTGTCGGTCACCTTCACCAACAAAGCCGCCAAGGAAATGCAGGACCGGGTGGCACGGGTGATCGGCAGACCCGTCGAGGGGATGTGGATTGGCACCTTCCACAGCATCTGCGTACGGATACTGCGGCGTCATGCAGAACTCGCAGGGCTGAAATCCAATTTCACCATTCTTGATACCGATGACCAGATCCGCCTGTTGAAGCAGCTTATCCAGGCAGAGAATATTGACGACAAACGGTGGCCTGCAAGAACCCTCGCGGGCCTGATCGACCGCTGGAAAAACCGGGCGTTGACGCCTGAGAAAGTGCCATCTGGGGAGAGCTATGCCTTCGCGAACGGGCTGGGCGGAGAGCTCTACAAAGCCTATCAGGAGCGCTTGAAGGTCCTGAATGCCTGTGACTTCGGCGACCTGCTTATGCATGTCATCACGCTCTTCCAAAGCAACCCTGATGTCCTTGCCGAATACCACAGACAGTTCCGCTACATTCTCGTGGACGAGTATCAGGATACCAATGTCGCGCAATATCTGTGGCTCAGACTATTGGCACAGGCTGAGCGCAATATCTGCTGTGTTGGCGACGATGACCAGAGCATCTATGGATGGCGCGGAGCCGAAGTCGGCAATATTCTTCGCTTTTCTGAAGATTTCCCGGGCGCAAAAGTAGTGCGGCTTGAGCAGAACTATCGCTCCACCGGGCATATTCTTGCGGCGGCGTCCGCGCTTATTGCAGCCAACGAAGGGCGGCTCGGCAAGGAATTGTGGACCGACAGCGGCGACGGCGAGAAGGTGCAGATAAAAGGCGTGTGGGACGCACCTGAAGAGGCGCGGTCAATCGGCGAGGATATTGAAAATCTGCAGCGCAAAGATATCGCCCTGAGCGAAATCGCGGTCCTTGTCCGCGCAGGGTTCCAGACACGCGAGTTCGAGGAACGCATGATAACCCTCGGCGTGCCCTACCGGGTTGTCGGCGGCCCACGCTTCTACGAACGCGCCGAAATCCGGGACGCCATGGCGTATCTGCGGGTGATCGCACAGCCTGACGACGATCTGGCATTTGAGCGGATCATCAATGTGCCCAAGCGCGGGCTTGGTGCAACCACAGTTCAGAAAATTCATCATCTTGCGCGCGCTCACGGCGTTTCCATGTCACGCGCAGCACTTCAAATTCTGGAGCTTGATGAACTCAGGGCAGCGGCCCGAAAGTCGCTTTCAGGACTGATGAACGATTTCGACCGCTGGCGGTCCATGGTCGCAAGCGAAAGCCAAAGCGAACTGGCGCAGATTGTTCTTGAGGAATCCGGCTACACGGAAATGTGGCAAAATGATAAATCCGCCGATGCCCCTGGACGGCTGGACAACCTCAAGGAACTTGTTTCGGCGATGAGCGAGTTCGAAAACCTCGCGGGTTTTCTGGAACACATCTCGCTCGTAATGGAAAACGACAGCAACGACAGCCGCGAAAAAGTGTCCCTGATGACGCTGCACTCTGCAAAAGGCCTGGAGTTCGATCATGTGTTCCTGCCGGGTTGGGAAGAAGGTGTTTTTCCAAACCAGCGTGCCCTTGACGAAAGCGGCGCCAAAGGGCTTGAGGAAGAACGCCGCCTTGCCTATGTCGGCATTACACGCGCCAAACAGCAAGCCTACATCTATTTTGCCGGCAACCGGCAGGTGTTCGGGCAATGGCAGTCCAGCCTGCCCAGCCGCTTCATTGAAGAACTTCCAAAAGATCATATTGAAATGGAATCGGCGCAAGGCCTCTATGGTGCGCGTTCGAACCGCGGTGGCTGGGGCTCTGACGAGGACTGGTCGGATGAAGGCTATTTCACCTCGTCCGGAGACAAATACGGCCCCGGCTGGGCCCGGGCCAAAAACCGCCAAAGCGGTGGCTTTTCAAGCTCCGGAGCCAGCTACGGCGATAAGATATCGCGCCGCAAGCGTTCGGTGACGATCGACATGCCATCAACTTCCGGCTCAGCCAGCGAAAAAACCAGCCAAAAAGTCAGTGATATTGCGGTGGGAGAGCGCGTGTTTCATGACAAATTTGGCTACGGCATGGTCGAAGACGTAGAAGGTAACAAATTGCTGGTCGCCTTCGAGAAGGCGGGCACCAAGCGTGTGGTTGACCGATTTGTACGTCCCGCATAATGAAAAGAGACACCATGACAGAACCTGGCTGGAAACTCAGCGGTGACCTTGAAAACGATCGCGCCCCACAGCTCGAAATCACGCTCGAAAGCCTGTCAGATTTTTACGGTATAGATCCGCCGACACTATCTCGCTTTGAGAAGCCAAACAGCGATCTGTGGCAAATCGATATCTTTTTTGATGGCCGGCCCACCGATAAATTTGTCAAGGAACTCCTTGATAAAGCGGGGCTTCTTCAATGGCACCATACATTCGGTCCTGTTGAGGACCGCGACTGGGTGAGTGAGAGCCAAAAGCTGCTGGCCCCCGTGCAGGCGGGGCGGTTTTTTGTGTTTGGTGCCCACGATGCAGACAAGGCTGATGCTAACCTCGTCAATCTGCAAGTTGATGCGGGCCAGGCATTTGGTACCGGCAAGCATGAAACGACCGCGGCCTGTCTAGCCCTGCTCGACGCATTGGGCAGTGACATATCGCCAGGCAAATTTCTTGATCTGGGCACCGGCTCCGGTGTGCTCGCCTTGGCGGCAAACAAACTGTGGCCTGCAGCCAGCGGCACCGCCACCGATATTGACCCGATTGCCACTGATGTTGCAGTCGAAAACGCAAGCATCAACAAAGTGCCAATACGCGAATTCAAACCGGGAATACCCGGGGTCGCTTTCAAGACAGCAGATGGTCTGGACGATGCCGAGCTCCAGAGTGAAGCTCCATACGATGTGATCATTGCCAACATTCTTGCCGGCCCCCTCGTCGCGATGGCCAGCGACATCGTGGCGGCACTGGCCCCGGGCGGGGTTCTTATCCTCTCCGGCCTGCTCATCACGCAACAGAGCGAAGTCATGCAAGCCTATCAGGATCAGGGACTACAGCTCATCAAATCCGAAGAGAGCGGTGAATGGAGCGCCCTTCAACTAACAAGCTGACGCTAACAAAAAAGCCTGCAGACGTATCTGCAGGCTTTTTTCTGATCAGGTGCCGACCCTGTCGACCCCAACAGTTTTAGTGGGCGAACGCGCCGCCGTCTACGTTGCCACCCCAACTGGATGGACGAACGATCCGGAATGAAACCTTGGATTTGGCTTCCTTGCGGCCAACTACCTCAAACAGACGCCCAGTGCGGCGCAGTTCCGGTGCAGCTTCAACGCCGACAACGCCTGGAATCTGGTTTTTGCTTGCCAGCAGGCCCATGAATGAGTTTGTTGCGATCAATTCGATCTCTTGTTGTTTGCGTGCCATGGTCTGGCTCCTCAATACTCGCTGAATCATTAACCAGTTACGTTAAGTAACTCGCAGCCTTCGCGCTGCTGGCACCTATATAGGATGCAAGAATGGAGGCTAGTAGAGGAGAAAATCGCACACTAGATATGCATAAAACGCATAGCTATTCACAAGTGTCATTACATTTTGTTACATATGGATACAATTGCGTGAGTGCATTTGCTTCAAGCCGAATGGCTAGTCTGTCACAGCAACGGGTTTCGAATGGCAACGACCAAAATTACCAGAAGCACTGACCAAACAACAATTCCCCCCAGAACGAAGGGCTTTGCCATACGTCGCTCGAACCAGCGTCGTGGCTTGATCCCCTTAGCGAGGAAAACCATAAGACCGGAAAGGTTAACGCAAACAATGTTTACTGACACCATCAGCAAAGCACCGTAGGCAAGTTTCAATTCGCCAGCTCCAGCCATGAAGCCAAAAGTAGCAGCTGGTGGCAGGATTGCCACGGCAACCATTACTCCCACCAGCGTCATGGAGAGACCTGACGTTAGTGACAGAACTCCGGCCACGCCCGACGCAACGGCCAATGCGACCCCGTCAAGGCCAATGGTTGTACGGGCCAGCAGTTCTTCGCTTGCCGGCACGCTTCCCCAGAAGAAGCCGAACAATACGCCAATCAGACACCCGAATCCCACACCAATGGTGCCGGTTTTGAAGGCTTCCACCATAAGGGACCGGTTGCCGAGCGACGTAGCAAAAGCAAAGGCGAGATTAGGCCCGAGGAACGGCGCAATGACCATGGCGCCGATCACAACAGCAATATTGTCCTGCAACAGCCCAATCAGCGCCACCAGCGTTGAAAGAAAAGTGAGCAGCAGATAGTTGAAGTCCAGATGCGCGCCTTGCGCCATTTTTGCTTTGAGCTCTTCCCGTGTATCGGCTGTGCTTGTAGAACCTGCTGCCGGAATGGTGGTGTCAACCGGCAGGATGTTGATACGGAAACGGGGAGACAAAGCTGTCAACTCCTGCAGGGAGTCGATCAAGGCCTGGCGATGCGACGAATCTGTCAAAAGGCTGAATACAACGTGCTCATCGTCGGTTTCACACTCTTTGTAAAATGAGATGACGCCTTCCTGCTCGGCAATTTTGCGGACATTGGTTTCAGCAGCGATTGGTGCCATCACCTGCAACAGCTTTAGAGCCATGCACAGCCTCCCTACCCCATGACAGCGGCAAGCCTATGCCAGCTGTTAGTCAGATGTAAAGGCGATCCATTCTTCTTCGCTCATGGTGCGCACACCAAGGTCTTGTGCTTTCTTGAGCTTTGACCCAGCGCCTGGCCCGGCGACGACTATGTCGGTTTTCTTGGACACCGACCCGGCCACTTTCGCACCGAGCGCTTCTGCGCCCGCCTTGGCCTCTGCACGAGTGAGATTTTGCAGGGATCCTGTAAATACGACGGTCATGCCGGATACGGGACTATCCGTCGCCTGCGCTGCCGCATCTGTTATCGTCAATTCGGCAATGAGCGCATCCAAAACATCACGGTTTTGTGGCTCAAAATAGAAATCCTCAAGGTTGAGGATCACATCAACGCCGACGCCGTCTATGGCGGTAAGTTCCTGATTGTGATTGTAGAGCTGTGACGCCAACGTCGAAGGGAACTCAAAGCTTTCCCGCTCGCCCATCGCGGCAACACGCTTGAGATGCGAGAGCTTCAGGTTGTCACCTTTCAGTGTGCCTGCCTCAATGCGTTCAAGTCGGCTGGCAACCAGCGCTGGAATGCTGGTGCTGCCAGCGAACAGGTCGGTCGGCGTCAGGGTTGCGGAGAACTCCTTCAGGTGGCCAAGCCGCATCAGAACATAGTTCAGTGAAGATACATCCTGCGCATCAAGCTCCTGACTTTTCTGGTCGACAATTGTCCTCGCCCGCTCCAGAAACGCGAGAAAACTTGTGGCACTACCAAAATGCCGTGCGAGAAGCTTGGCGGTTTCCTGTCCGATCGACGGAATGCCGAGACCAAACAGGAACCGGTGAAACTCGATTGTGCGCCTCGCCTCAATCGCCTGCATCAGGTTGTTGACCGACAGTTCCCCCCAACCGCCCCACGTCTGCAGGACCTGCCCTTCGGCCTCGTTCCGGACGGCAAGTTTGAAAATGTCTGCGGGGTCGTGCACCCAGCCTTTATCAAAAAGCTGAGCAATCTGCTTTTCACCCAATCCATCAATATCGAATGCGTTTTTGGAAACAAAGTGGCTGAGCCGTTCCACTCTTTGCGCGGAGCATACCAACCCCCCGGTACAGCGCACCACCACGTCATCCCCTTCGGACGCCGCAAGCGAGCCACAAACAGGGCATTCAGCCGGAAACTCGAAGGGCTGGGTTCCCTCTGGGCGCTCGCTCATCACCACGGAGACTACCTGGGGGATAACATCCCCCGCCCGCTGAATGACAACTGTGTCGCCAACACGCACACCCAAGCGCGCGATTTCGTCCGGGTTGTGCAAGGTGGCGTTCGAGACAACCACACCACCAACCGTGACCGGCTCCAGCTTGGCAACCGGGGTCAGTGCACCGGTGCGCCCTACCTGGATTTCAATATCGTTGACAATAGTCGTGGCTTTTTCGGCAGGAAACTTATGTGCGATTGCCCAGCGCGGTGCACGTGCCACCATGCCAAGCCTGCTTTGCCAGTCCAGCCTGTCGATCTTGTAAACGACGCCGTCAATATCATAGTCGAGAGATGACCGCTGGGCTTCGATGAGCCGATAATGTTCTATGGCACCCGCTGCCCCCAAAACTCTTTTCATCAGGGGGTTTATCGAGAAACCCCACTCGGCAAAGAGGTTGACCATATCCATTTGGCTTGTTGCCGGAAGGCCGCTGACATCCCCCCAGGCATAGGCAAAAAACTTCAGTGGGCGAGACGCGGTGATGGAAGAATCGAGTTGCCGCAGGCTGCCCGCCGCAGCATTCCTCGGATTGGCAAACACTTTGCCGCCTTTGGCTTCCTGCGCGTCATTCAGCTCCGCAAAATCCGATTTGCCGATGTAAACCTCTCCGCGCACCTCGAGCACATCGGGCACCTTGCTGCCCGTAAGTCGGTGAGGAATATTGTCGATGGTGCGGGCATTTACAGTGACATTCTCGCCAACTTCCCCATCGCCCCGCGTTGCCGCCGATACAAGCTCGCCTTGCTCATACCGAAGCGCAAGCGACAAACCGTCGATTTTCGGCTCTGCGGTCAGCTCGACAATCGCCGCGTCTGACAGTCCAAGAAAACGTCGTATGCGCGCAACAAATTCATCCACATCTTCGTCATTGAAGGCATTATCAAGCGATAACATTGGCCGAACATGAGTGACCTTCTCGAACTTGCTTTGCCGGGCCGGATGACCAACTTTCTTTGACGGGCTGTCTTCTCGCACCAAAGTCGGAAACTGCGCTTCAATCGCATCATTGCGCCGCCTGAGTGCATCATATTCCGCGTCACTGATCACCGGGTCGTCTTCGCCGTGATACCGGGCGTCATGAAAAGCGATGGTCATTGCCAGAGATGCAAGCTCCTTGCGAGCCTCACCTTCAGCCAGTTCCTCAACCGGTTTTTCTGTATTCATTGCACTCATTTCTGCGCGGCCAACAATTGTTCTGCAGCAGCCCGTGCCGCTTCGGTAACTTCTGCGCCAGCAAGCATACGTGCAATCTCCTCTCGCCGGTGATCCGGCGACAGCTGAACCACGTCGGTGCGTGTCTCCTGGCCTACGTCCGTCTTGCTGATCTGAAATTGCGTATCACCCAGCGCCGCTACCTGCGGACTGTGTGTCACGACAAGAAGCTGTGATCCTTCACTCAACCGCTTCAGGCGCTCACCAACAGCGCTGGCTGTGGCACCGCCTATGCCCCTGTCAACTTCATCGAAAATCATGGATGCCGGTGTCGAGTTTTTGGACAAAACCACCTTAAGTGCCAGGATGAAACGCGCAAGCTCCCCGCCTGAAGCAACTTTGACCATGGGTCCAAAATTGCTTCCCGCGTTGGTTTTCACCTCGAACATGACCTTTTCGCCGCCAGATTCGCTCCATTCTTCTTCCGGCAGCGCAGTGATCATTGTCCTGAAAGTGGCTTTTTCCAGCTTCAGCGGTGGCAGTTCGGAGTTAACAAGCTTGTCCAGTTCAAGACAGGCTTTCCTCCTTTTTTCCGAGAGCGTAGCAACGGCCACAGAATAGGCATGCCGGCTATCCGCAACTTTCTGAACGGCGGCTTCAAGGGCGGCACCTCCACCGTCAATATTTTCCAATTGGCTTGAAAGACCTAGCTGCAGTGCCGGAAGATCCTCTGGCTGACAGTTGTGCTTACGTGCGAGGCGTCTGTATTCAAACAAACGTTCTTCAACTCGCTCCAGCTCCGCCGGATTGAAAGACAGACTGTCCAGAACCCGCGCCAGCTCCTGGTCTGCAACTGCCAACTCTTCAGCCGCCCTGTCGAGAGCTTCGGCTGCGGGCGCCATGATCGTGGCGAGCTCATCCCCGAGCCTGTTCATACGCCGCAAAACCCCGCGAACGATGGCGTCCACTCCTTCGTTTGCACTGAGAGTTTGCTGAAAATCCGCAAGATCCTGTGCTGCTTTTTCTCCCTGCATCATGAGCGTTCTACGATCCGCGAGTTGGGCCTCTTCACCTTCTTCCGGGGCAAGCGCATCAAGCTCGGCAACCGCATGGCGGACATAGTCTTCATCGCGGCGGGCGCTCTCCAGCGCCTCTCTCAGCGCGCGTTCTTCTTTTTGAGCTTCTCTGTAGGCGAGCCAGGTCTGGGACACCGAGTCTTTTTCAGGTTTCAAACCCGCATAGTGATCAAGCAGCGACCTGTGAGCACTGGCGTCAAGAAGGCCACGATCATCATGTTGCCCGTGAACCTCAACCAATGTAGCTGCCACCTCAGACAGAAGACTTTGGCTTACAGGCTCATCGTTGATCCAGGCACGGCTTCGGCCATCTTCAGCTATCTGCCGCTTGAGGACCAGCTCTCCATCGCCGTCATCAACGGCCATATCCTGTAAAATCTGGCATGCAGGGTGACGGGACGATACTTCGAAACGGGCAGAAACCACGCCTTTTTGCTCGCCGGCACGCACAAGTGTGCGGTCAGCGCGCGCACCAAGAGCCAAGCCCAAACTGTCCAGAAGTATGGACTTTCCGGCACCGGTTTCACCGGTCAATACGTTCAATCCGGGAGAAAAAGCCAGCGTCAATTTGTCGATTAAGACAATATCCCGAATGCTGAGACCGGTCAGCATCCTGCCTCCCCTAGTTGAATATCAGAACGGCCACAAGGCTGACAGAAACGAGCCACCTTGCGCTTCAGGCGCTGTCCGACCATCTATTATCAGCGAATAGCTGTAACGGTACCATTTTGTGTCGCCAAAATTCTCGCCGAGAACGGCCGCAGTTGACCGCGCTTCATCCACCATACCCAGCGCCAGATAGCTCTCGACCAAGCGATGCAGGGCTTCAGGGGTATGACTTGTTGTCTGGAACCTGTCGACGACACGACGGAAACGAAGCGTTGCGGCCAAATATTCCTGACGGTTCTGGTAGAAGCGACCGACTTCCATGTCCTTTCCCGCCAAATGATCATGTGTCAGGTTCAATTTTAGCTGCGCGTCTTGCGCATACTCAGATTCCGGAAAGCGGCGAATTACCTCAATGAGGGCGGACTCAGCCTCTTCGGTTTTCGCCTGGTCCCGGCCAATATCTGAAATCTGCTCATAGTGGCACAGAGCGATAAGATAATAGGCATAGGGAGCCGACGCGTTACCCGGATGAAGCTGCAGAAAGCGCTGTGCCGCCAGCACGGAATCATCATACTGGTTACTCATGTATGCCGAATAAGCGGCCATGAGTTGTGCGCGCCGGGCCCACACCGAATATGGGTGCTGCCGCTCAACTTCGTCGAACAGTGCTGCTGAAAATCTGTATCTTTCTCGATCAAGGTTATCGTGAGCCAGGTTATAAAGGACCTCTACATCGCGCGCGATGTATGTGTCTTCATCGCCACTTGAACTGCAAGCGGCGAGTCCTAACAAAGATACCCCTATCATGGATTGCTTAAGCCAATTGGAACGCATTTTTGCCCAAAACTCCGGTCGCAAGGGTCGCTGTGTAAACAAGACCCAAAATTTATTGTCACACCCTGTTACAACCATTAGTATCAATAACTATACTAATATTTGCACGCGGGTACTATTGTTGGCTCCTTGCGTTTCTCTAGCACAGGAAGCCACACCCGCCAATGAAGAATACATACCAGCTTAGTGCGATAATCAAGGACATGAGATTGAGCTTATGAAAACTGCCAAATCCACACCTGTCTTGGATCAAGCGGGTTCTGCCCGCAAAGCTGACATAGTGGACAAGCATGTAGGTGCCTGTATACGAGAACGCCGTCGTGAATTGCAGATTTCGCAACAAGAGATAAGCGAAATTCTTGGTGTTTCCTACCAACAACTCCAGAAGTATGAAAATGGCAGCAATCGGGTGAGCGCCGGGCGTTTGTTTTTGCTTGCGCACATATTGAAAGTCGACGTCGGCTATTTTTATCAGGGCCTTCCACCCAGCGAGGAGCTGTTCAGGGGGCGACTGGATGATCTTGATTTCGTTATGCCGGAGATCAACACGCTGCAACCCACCAGCTTGCGCCAGGCCTTGACCGACCTTGTACACGCCATTCGGGACAGCGAAAAAAAAGACCCCGCGAACTAACGTTGCGGGGCCTTAATTGACTTTTTTTGTTGGGGCTACGAACGCACCAATTTGTCATAGTCAAACATCAGCGTTTTGGTAATTTCGCCAACTTCAAAACGGTAAGGCCCAATTTCCGAGAGTGGCGTAACCTCTGCAGCGGTCCCGGTCAGGAACGCCTGTTCAAAATCCGCCATTTCCTCTGGCATGATTGCCCGCTCAATCACCTTGATTTGTCTCTTGTGCGCCAAATCAATCACGGTGCGGCGGGTGATGCCATCAAGAAAACAGTCCGGTGTCGGTGTGTGCAGCTCACCATTTTGAACAAAAAAGATGTTGGCTCCCGTAGCTTCCGCCACCTGCCCCCGGTAATCATACATCAGGGCATCATCAAACCCTTTGGCTTCCGCCGAGTGCTTTGACATGGTGCAAATCATGTACAGCCCTGACGCCTTGGCGTCGGTAGGTGCCGTGTCTGGGGCCGGACGCCGCCAGTCAGAAATATCGAGCCTCAGGCCACGCAACTTTGATTCCGGGGAAAAGTATGAAGGCCACTCCCAAACCGCCACAGCTGCATGGATGGTATTTTGCTGTGCAGAAACGCCCATCATTTCACTGCCGCGCCAGACCACTGGCCTGCAATAAGCATCAACAAACCCGTTTTTCACCAGCAATTCATTGCAGGCATCGTTGATTTCATCTTTAGTGAATGGAATTTCATAGCCAAGAATTCCCGCCGATTTGAACAAACGGTCAGTATGCTCCTGAAGTTTGAAGATAGTGCCATTGTATGCACGCTGGCCTTCAAATGCCGCACCACCGTAATGAATCGCATGGGTCAAAATATGGACGTTACAGTCGCGCCACGGCTTATATTCCCCGTCCATCCAAATCCAGCCGTCTCGGTCGTCATATGGCAACGCCGCCATGATACTTCTCCAAACTGAGTGATATGCACCTGCGGCAGGGTCCCTGACACCCACTGCGTGGTATCTTATTTTTCTTGATCTTCGTATCAGCGCACCCCTATTGTGTCAATAAAGCTGCCATAAATATTGGCGCCCTGACGATGACAATTGGTTGATCCTGAATGCAACGAAAACTGCCCCATTCAAATTTGTATCTGCGCGAAGAAGAATTGCGCCGTGGAATAGAGCTGTTGTATTTCGCCTACCGGGATTTCACCAGGGACCCAGATGTCATTCTGGCAGAGTCAAATTTCGGCAGGGCTCATCACCGCGTCCTGTATTTTGTGGGCCGCAACCCGGGCACCACAGTTTCGGGCCTGTTAAAATTGTTGCGCATCACCAAACAAAGCCTGTCCCGAGTTTTGGGCCAACTGGTGGATGAAGGTTACATCTTGCAAAAAACCGGTGCCGAGGACCGACGGCAGCGCCTCTTGTTTCTGACCGACAAAGGTCAGGAATTCGAAAAACGGTTGTTCGACACACAACGAAATCGCGTGGCCGATGCATACAAAACCGCGGGACCTGATGCCGTGGCAGGGTTTTGGGAAGTGCTGCTTAACATTGTCGACGAGCAGGAACGCACTGCTGTACTATCGCAAATTGAAAAATAGCTGAAAAGCCGTCATGCTATTCTACCGGGGGTATAAGCGACAGCACATGATAATGATGGGCTGTAATTTAAGGAGTCCGTGTGAAAGAAACGGAAAATTTCGACGAATTTCTGACCGTTTGGGAGTCGCTTCCCAGGTCTAATCATCCGTTTCTGCCTGCCCGGAAAAGTTGTGGCCCCTCGACGCTGGGTGCGTTGCTGACGCAAACAGCGATTTTCCAATACCGCGGCAAGCATGACCTGACGCTCCAGTTTGTCGGCACGGAAATGGAACGCCTTTCAGGCCTCACCGGCTCCGGTGTCAACTATTATGATATCATAGCGGATGAATTCAAACCGCTGATGCACCTGTATCACGAAACTGTATTTGGAACGCCCTGCGGGGCTTATATCGGTGACGTCATAACGACTCGCTCCGGCGCAACATATTTATTTGAAACCATGCAGTTCCCGATTTGTGATGATGACGGCGATGTCAACCATATGCTGGCGTACGGATATGGCAGACGGCCAGCCGGAAACCTGGGCGACCGCGACGTCAGTGATCGGAAAGGCCAGCATATCAGGGACCTGCACTACATGGACCTCGGCGCCGGCGCACCAAGCAATTGCATCATCAATTATGAAGCACGTCCCTGATGGCCACCTCCAATTCCAATGTCGCTACTTTCGGTCAACGATCAGAAGGATACGCGGATAGCAGACCAAGCTATCCGGAGCCTCTGTTTGACTGGATCGTTTCTCATTGCAGGGGACGCCAGGTCGCCTGGGACTGCGCCACAGGAAACGGACAGGCAGCCCGTTCTCTCGCCACACGGTTTGAAAAGGTTTGCGCGACTGACCTCAGCAAAGAACAAGTCGCTCAAGGTTTTGCTGCACCCAACATCAGTTACACGGCGGCCTCGGCAGAAGACAGCGGTTTTGAAGACGACACATTTGACTTGGTAACAGTCGCGCAGGCCCTTCATTGGTTCGACTTCAACCGCTTCTGGCCGGAGGTGCGGCGCGTTTCCAAACCCGGGGCGCTCTTTTGTGCATGGGCATATGTTTGGCCCGAGGTCGACGAAGCACTTGCTGGACAGGTTCTGGAACCGATAAAAAACCTTGTCGACCCTTTCTGGGCTGAGGGCAATCGCATCATCATGCGCGGATACCGACCTGACGAAATTCAGTTTCCGTTCAAGCTCCTCGAAACGCCGAAATTTTCGATCGACGTCGACTGGACATTTGAACAGTTTATGGCCTTTGTCGAGACTTGGTCCGCATACAAGATTGCCGTCGCCGATCCTGAAGTGAGCGAAAAGATTAGTGAAATAGAGCAAGCCGCCGCATCCACCTATGCCGGCAGGTCTTTTGCTGTGTCGATGCCAATCCAGATGTTGGCGGCACCAATCAATTAAAATAAATGGAGCCCGGTATGAGATCAGAAAATGGTCCTGAAACGCAGCAATCAATCGCGGGTTGGGCGGAACAGACCTTTGGTCCTGTCAGCAATGCTACCGTACTCGTTGATCGTGCCGCCATAGAACTTGCCGAACTGCGTGAGGCCGTGAAAAATGGCGACATTCAGGAAAGCGGAAAAGAGGCCGCTGATGTCACTATTCTGTTGTTTCGCCTGATGCAGCAACTGGGCCTGGACCTGGATAAGGAAGTTACCGGCAAGATGGCCGAAAACCGAGCACGCCGCTGGCTGCCCAAAGGCGATGGCACCGGCAGTCACATCAAATAAAAAAAGCCCCCAAAAATTGAGGGCTTTTTCGAACGTTTTATTCCTGTGACTACTCGTCGTAGAAGTTTTTGCCTTCTTTGACCGGCTTCCAGATTACCTTCATCGAAATATAGAGAAGAATGGTCAGCAGTGCCAGGAAGATCAAAACCTTGATTCCCATCTGATGACGTTTTTCCAATGAAGGCTCGGCAACATACATCAGGAACTGGACAACGTCTTTTGCCATCTGTTCCTGAGTGGCAGGTGTGCCATCTTCATAATCCACCGCGCCCTCAAACAGGGGCTCAGCCATGGCGATCTGACTACCCTTGAAATAGGGGTTGTAGTTCATGCCCGCGCCAAGCTCGAAATCTGCGGGCGCATCGTCATAACCAACCAGCAGGCTGTATACATAGTTTGCACCGTCGTGCCGCGCTTTGTTGATCAGCGACAGATCAGGTGGCAGGGCTCCGCCGTTTGAAGCACGAGCCGCATTTTCATTTGGAAACGGGCTAGGGAATGCATCTTTCGGTTCCGCTGGTCTCACAGTCGGGTCACCAAAGTCATCCACATCTCCGGGCACTTCATACTCGGCGGCGAATGCTTTGATCATGTCTTCGCCGTATCCAATGTCCGCCAGATTGCGGAAACGGAAATATTTCAGGCCATGGCAGCTGGAGCAAACCTGCTTGTACACCTGCCAGCCGCGTTGTGCCGAGGCCTGATCGAATTTGCCAAGCGGACCGCTGAATGACCAGTCTATCTGCAGAGGATGCTTTCCTGCGTCGGCTGCATTTGCGCCAGTAAGGGCAACTGTACCAAGCGTCAGGGCAATCGCGATATTCTTTACGAGTTTCATGATGATACCCCTTATTCCGCAGGCTTCAGGACTGGGTTGGAAATGCTTTCCGGTAGCGGAAGCGTCGTTTCCTTGCGGCTCAGCACCGGCAAGATCACCAGGAAGTAGGCGAAATAGTATGCCGTAGCGATTTTACCGTAGAGCGGGATGTTACCCTCTGGTTTTTGCGCACCAAGCCAGGTGAGGATAAACATATCGACCACCAGGAAGGCAAAGAACCATTTGAACAGCGGACGGAAATTGCCGGACCGGACTTTCGAAGTGTCAAGCCATGGCAGCAACAGCCACACAAGGATGGAGGCGAACATCGCCAACACACCGAGAAGCTTCGCGTCAACCAGTTCAAATACACCGGGAATGCCAAGCGGGAAGTCGATAGACCTCAGGATCGCATAATACGGCAGGAAGTACCATTCGGGCACAATGCTTGGCGGTGTTACGAGCGGATCGGCCGGGATGTAGTTGTCCGGATGGCCAAGTGCGTTTGGCATATAGAAAATGAACATGGCGAAGACAAAGAAGAAGACACCAGCACCAAAAGCATCCTTAACCGTATAGAACGGGTGGAACGGAATTTGGTCGGCGCTTGACTTCACGTCAATACCCAGAGGGTTGCCACTGTCAGAGATTTTCTTCGCCCACAGGTGAAGGATCACGACACCGGCAATCACAAATGGCAGCAGATAGTGCAGGCTGAAGAACCGGTTCAGTGTCGGATTGTCGACAGAAAAACCACCCCACAGCAGCTGTACAATGCTTTCACCCACCATCGGTATGGCCGAGAAAAGGTTGGTAATCACGGTTGCGCCCCAGAAGGACATCTGTCCCCAAGGCAGCACGTAGCCCATGAAAGCTGTTGCCATCATCAACAGGAAGATAACCACACCCAGCATCCACAGCACTTCCCGTGGCGCCTTGTAGGAGCCGAAGTAGAGCCCCCGGAAAATATGGATATACACAGCGATGAAGAAGAAGGAGGCGCCATTTGCGTGCATATAGCGAATGAGCCAACCATAGTTCACGTCGCGCATGATGCGTTCAACACTGTCGAATGCAACGCCTGTAGTTGCGGCATAATGCATGGCCAGGACCACACCACTGATAATCTGGATCACCAGCATCAATCCTGCCAGTGAGCCGAAATTCCACCAGTAGTTCAGGTTGCGCGGTGTTGGGGTGTCAGGGCCCACAACATTGTTGACCAGCGACAGGATCGGCAGGCGTTCTTCCACCCATCCAAGTACCTTGTTTTCGGGCTTTGCAGCTTTCCATTCAGCCATAATCTGTCCCCTTACCCGATTTTCAGCGTTGTATCAGTCAGGAAGGCATACTCGGGCACCTCAAGGTTCTTGGGTGCCGGGCCTTTCCGGATACGGCCGGATGTATCATAGTGCGATCCATGACAAGGGCAGAACCATCCGCCATAGTCGCCTTTTTCTTCACCGGTTTTTGTACCAAGCGGCACGCAACCAAGGTGTGTGCAAACACCCATCACTACAAGCCATTCTTCTTTGCCTGCCTGGACGCGCTCTTCGTCGGTCTGACGGTCGATCAGATCGGCAACGGCAACAGCATTGGCCTCCGAGATTTCTTCAGCAGTCCGATGACGAATGAAAACCGGTTTACCGCGCCATTTTACAATGATCGCAGACCCGGTATCGATCTGACTGATGTCGATCTCGATTGAAGCAAGAGCGAGTGTGTCGGCGGCCGGGTTCATCTGATCGATGAATGGCCATAGAGAGGCAACAGCGCCAACACCGGCCATAACGCCGGCACCGACATGAATCATATCACGACGGGTGACACCGTCCTCTTCATGATGAGTGTTTTCGAGTGTGCTCATTTAATGTTCCCTGACAGGAAGATGATATTAAAGGCCCATACGCCATTGGGCGCGGACCCTATTCTATCGCCCCCTTCCAGAACAGACCCGCGTCACAGGGACGCAGTAGCCAACTGAAAGGGTGCCGGTCAGCCCCAAAACCGCTCCGGCAAATTGGAATTGGTTTAGTCGCCCGAACGTCAAGAGGCAAGCGTTTATACTGTCAAAATCAAAAAAATTGGTAAATTATGCACCTGCCGGGAGAAGCCGTTGATTGTCACGGCTTCGCGCTATAGGGTCCGCTCCATGCATCTCGCCCTTTTTCAACCTGATCAGCCCCCGAATACAGGCACATTGCTGCGTTTTGGCGCATGCACTGGTATGCCGGTGCATGTGATTGAACCCTGTGGCTTCCCTTTCTCTGCAAAGGCTGTCAAACGCTATGCTATGGATTATGCAGACCACGTGACCCTGCACCATCATGTTGACTGGGATGCATTTGAAAGTTGGCGAGGGAATTCAGGGGGCCGACTGGTGCTACTGACAACAAAAAGTGCCAAGTCTTATGTCGATTTCGACTTTCATAAAGACGACGTCCTGATGGTGGGGAGCGAGTCATCAGGTGCACCGGAATTTGTGCATGAGGCAGCAAGTGCGAGGATCACTATCCCCATGCACCGCGAGGTAAGGTCTTTGAATGTGGCGGTCGCAGCCGCCATGGTAGCTGGCGAGGCCTTGCGGCAAACGGACGGCTTCACATTGGCAGGTAAAAAGTAGAATGAGCGGAACAGACATGGAAATAGAGGTGAGAAAAAAAGATGCCGCAGGATGGTTTCAATCCCTGAGAGACCAGATTTGCGACAGCTTCGAAGCACTTGAAGACGAAAACGAAGGCCCACTATCTGACCGCGTGCCCGGGCGCTTTGAGCGCAAAAGCTGGGACCGGACAAACCAGTCGGATGGAGCTCCGGGCGGCGGCGGCGTGATGTCTCTCATGCGGGGCGGACGCGTATTTGAAAAAGTTGGTGTCAACATCTCGACGGTTTTTGGTTCTTTTAGTGAAGAATTTGCCAAGAATATTCCGGGTGCGTCTGAAGACCCCCGCTTTTTTGCAACAGGCATATCGCTGGTTGCACACATGAACAGTCCTCGCGTGCCCGCGGTCCATATGAACACACGCTTTATCGTTACCACAAAAAACTGGTTCGGTGGCGGGGCCGACCTCAACGCACCTCTTCCAAACGCTGACGACACCACAGACTTTCATGCCGCACTTCAGGAATGCTGCGACCGACACGGCGATGACTATTACGAACGCTTCAAAAAATGGTGCGATGAATATTTTCACATTCCCCACAGGAACAAGGCACGCGGTGAAGGTGGCATTTTCTATGATCAGCTCTCATCCGGGGACTGGGCGGCGGATTTCGCCTTCACCAAGGACGTCGGTCGTACATTTAACCGCATTTATCCGGCCTTGGTGCGTCGCCACATGAATGAGGCCTGGACTGACGATGAGCGCGAAACGCAGCTGGTTTACCGCGGGCATTATGCAGAGTTCAATCTTGCCTACGACCGCGGCACGACCTTTGGTCTGAAAACCGGTGGCAATGTCGAAGCGATATTGATGTCCCTGCCGCCGATGGCAAAATGGCCATAACAAAGGCGTGATCACCTCTGGGAACGCCGTAAAATTGTCTTATTTCACTGGCTGATTGTCCTGCAGTTTAATTTGAGGAAATACTATGGCTTCCCTTACTCGACATTTGATCATTGGCATTATGTCCGTTGTGCTGGCGGCACCTGCTGCGCTTGCAGACAAAAGCGAAAAGCGACGCGTTGAAATTCTTGAGATGCGCCAGGAGGTGATGGAACGCCTCTATCGAGACCGCCCTGAAACACGGCTCGAAGTGCAAAACTCTGTCGGCTATGCCGTTTTCTCAAATGTCGGTGTGAATGTTGTTTTTGTTTCCGGCGGTGGTGGCAAGGGTGTCGCCAAAAACCAGATTACCGGTGAAGAAACCTTCATGCGAATGGGCACGGTCGGACTTGGGCTGGGCCTGGGCATTAAGGATTTCCGGGCGATATTCGTCTTTCACGATCAAAAAGCCTTTAACGACTTTGTTGAAGAAGGCTGGGATTTCTCCGGCGAGGCCGATGCTGCCGCTAATTCTGGCGACAAGGGCGGCGAACTCTCAGGCGCCAGCACGCTCAGTAAAAAGGTCAATGTTTACCAATATAACAAAGCTGGCCTTGCCCTTCAGGCGACACTGCGTGGCACCAAATACTGGCAGGACAAAAAACTCAACAAATCCAACAATGGCCGCTAAGCCGTAGCTTATTCACAGGCTGTAAAAGACTAACCGATCAGGGTTCCCCGACCCTCAGGGTTCCTTGATCTTGTTGTGCAGGGTTAGCAATTTATCTGTACTCCAGCCCTGCACATCGTCTATCCAGTTCGCATAATAGGATAGCCTCACCAGCGCACCGGACATCCCATAGAGGCCTCCTTTAAAGTCGGCAATATCTCCGTCATATAAGTTCCACGAGACAAGACCTATTACTTGTTCCTGACCATCAACTCTGGCAAAAACGGCACCTCCACTATCACCAGCTCCCTGCATGCCCTCGTTCGGAAGGCCCTCATTTCCCTTATCAAAGTCATAATACAGCCACTGATTCTGTGCAGAATCCACGGTGTTTGTCGCACGACGCAACACACCACGTGCCGGTCCGTCTATCTGTCCCGTTAGGCCGGTACCGGTTTTCCCCTTCCCGAAAAAAGCAAACTCTTGATCGGCTTCCTGGTCACTGCGGTAAAGGGTTGCCGGTTCCACGCCGATGACAGGCTGCTTCAATTTGACCAGGGCAATATCGTGATTGCTGCGCAAATAGGCCTGCGACGGACTTGAATGTCCTGTAAAAAGCCCTTCCGCTGGTTTAGTGTAGCCGGGATGGAATATGACGGCTTCGATCTCATATGCCACATTGCCGAGCGTAATTGTCTTGCCGCGGTAATCATAAAAAACAGTGTGCGCAACGGTGGCAACCCATTGCGGTGCAATCAAAACACCATGGCCTTCATGGCGCATATCCGCCAATGCCCGCGGCCCTTGCTCCAATGTGTAAGCGTCGTCCGTTTTGTCATGCCTGATCACAACGGCGTTGGCAGGGTTAAAGGACGAAAGGACAATCAGCCCAGAGGCAACAAGTGTTTTCATTAATGAATTTCCTGCTGAATTACGCACCTAGCTTTGATTTTGCATTCCCACCGGGGCAATAAACAGTTTTTATTTAAGGTGGCGGAAGCGGCATGTCCTGCAGCAATTCCTTACGCGAGAGCTTGAAACCACTGTCAATCCAGCGCTGCTCGAGCACCTCTAAAGCTTTACCCAACGCTTCTCCCGAGACGAATCCGCGCGCCAACAAATCCTTACCTGAAACGGGAAACCCGGGGTGGTCCCAATTCCCTGCCTCTTCAACCAGAATGCTACGATTGTCGCCCGAATACACAGCCAGTGCTTCGCGCAGGGCGGGTGTACCATAGCGATAGAGCAAGTATCCAATCGGAGCCTTTTCTGTCAATACCTGCAGGACTGCCCGAACGGATCGCATGAAGTCTCCTTGCTTGTTGGACAGCCTGAAATAATGAGCAATGGCATCTACTGAACAGTCGGCATACAAAGCAGACAATTTTGTCACAGAGCGCGTCTTGCCACCAACATTCAGTTCTTTTGCGACATGACCGTTAAAGCAGACCAGAGAAGGGAGTGAGCCTTCGATTGTTGGCAAAATGCCGATGGCGGCCATCTGTTTTACATACGGTCTCGGATCGGATACCGACAAAAGCTTCAGTAGTTCGTCGCGCACGCGCTCGCGCGACAAACCGCTGACATCCGCGGACCGGGCCCGGCAGGCAGCAAGACCCTCCGCGTCAAGCTGTGTTCCAAAACGAGCGGAAAAACGGAAAAAACGATAAATCCTGAGTGCGTCTTCCCTGATTCGGGTTTCCGCATCACCGATGAAACGCACACGATTGTGCTTCAGGTCCTCAAGTCCATCAAAGGGATCAAAAATCTGCCGATCTGCCGTCGCATAAAGGGCGTTGATGGTGAAATCACGACGCTTGGCGTCTTCCTGCCAATCATCCGTGAAGGCAACTTTGGCATGGCGGCCGTCAGTTTCCATGTCGCGACGCAGTGTCGTGATTTCACATGAATGCCCCTTCCAGACGGCGGTTACCGTACCATGTTGCATTCCCGTTCCGATTGCTTTGATGCCTTTTTCCCGCAACAATTCGCAGACCTTTTCCGGACTGTGTATTGTTGCCATGTCTATGTCACAGGCGGTTTGGCCCAGGAGACTGTCCCGAACGGCACCGCCTACAAAGCGCACGTTTTCTTTCCCAAGCGCGGAGATGATTTGTCGGGAGACCTCAGATGTCAGCCACGCAGGGCTCCAGTCTGCCGGGGGCTCAAGAAGCACCCGCCCCTCCCCCATCGGGCACACCCTCTGGATCATCCTCCTCTGGGGATGGCTGCGGCTTCGCCGGGTTCGGGTTTTGCGCTTCCAGTTCCTCTTTCGGCACGAACTTGCCGGGGATAAGTACACCATTTTCCACACGTGCTGGCACATAGACTTCATCAACGTTTCCAGACGTATCGTTCAGAAACCGAAGTCCGAGACCAGCAAACAAAAGGACAACCGTCAAACAGACAAAGCTGATTTTCAATCGTTTGAACTCGGCAAGCCGTACTTCTTCATCGAGATCACGCTTCATCCGCCAGCGCAACCACGCCAGCACCGCGACAATCGGGATTAAAACCAGAACAATTCTCAACAGCAAGGCCATTTCATGCCTCCTCACGCGCGGCTTCAAGGACATCAACCAGATTAACCAGCATAGCAGCGGTCGCCCCCCAAATGAAATAACCATCGTAAGGCATGGCATAATAGTGTCGGCGGCGGCCGCGCCAGACCGCGCTTTGGCGCTGGTGGTTGCTCCGGTCCATAATAAAGTCAAATGGCACTTCAAAAACATCAGCAACTTCACCGTCATCAATCTGAAGCGAAAAGCCGGGCTGGATGGTTGCCACAACAGGCGTGATCTCGAAGCCGGTGCCTGTTCTATAGGTATCCAGGCTGCCGTGAACATTGACGTGATCTGCACTCAGGCCAATTTCCTCATCGGCTTCCCTCAGGGCGGCTGCCACGGCATTCTCGTCGCCGGGATCGATGCTGCCGCCCGGAAAACTGACCTGGCCGGCATGCTTCGCCAGATGTTCCGTTCGTTTTGTCAGCAGGATCGTTATATCGTCTTCATAGGTGACTATGGGCACAAGTACGGCAGCTTTGCGCACCGGTTCCTGCAACAGGTGGTCGGCGTCTCTTTCCCGGTTGAGGTCAAAATCGCTTCGCGCGCCGCGCGCCGCTGGATTGCGCGAAGACAGTGCCTGTTTAATCCAGCTTTCGATCATACAGACGCACCCTCGCCAAATTGCCATTCACCAAGCGAAAAACGCACGCCCCTGCTTTCTATTGAACAGCTACTTTTGCCGTCCGCCTCGACTATGTCACTTAACTCGACCAACTGATAATAGACATTGCGCGAGATCAGGGCTTCCAGGCGGTCACGTACAAGAATGTAGGGTCGCGGTTCACCAGTTTCCGTGTCGACGTCAACACGGATCGGATTTTCCGGCCCCGCAACCACCTGATCCCCAACGTTGGTTGTGAAGCACACAGACTGTTCCCCCCCGTCATCCGCCACTTCAACGGATACTGCCACAAAGGGGGCATCTTCAACCGTAATACCAATTTTTTCGACCGGCGTAACAAGGTAGGTTTTGCCGTCTTCATCTTTGCGCAGCACGGAAGAGAACAAGCGAACCATCTTCTGTCTGCCGATCGGCGTTCCCATGTAAAACCACGTGCCATCACTCGCGATACGCATATCGATGTCGCCGCAGAAATCAGGATTCCATTTATGGACAGGCGGATAGGATTGCTCTCCTACCTGTTTCATGAACTCTGACAGATCAAAGCTCTGTTTTACCTGTGCGTCCGACATACTCTTGTCTCCTCAACCCATTATATGGCGTTGAAGGCATTTAAGAAAAGGCCTGTGTCACGCCGCATACATCTGCTGCTGGTTTTGGGCCTGCGGCAACGCCAGCGAGTTTTGCTTTTTCCAGGGTGTCAGCGTCCCCACCGCCGGTAAGGATGACAGTCGCGCTGACTGCTTTACGAGCAGGCGGCGTGCGTCCTGCCCCCCGGGCAGCGTGATGAAACTGGGCAAAACGGGCACAAATCCAAAACGCTCGTAGTAGTTCTGCTCCCCAACAAGCAGAATGCGCTCATGCCCCTGCCCTGCAGCCAACTCCAGAGCGTGATCAACCAACTGAGAGCCAATCCCGCATCCCTGAAATTCCGGACGGACAGCAAGAGGGCCCAGCAGCAGTGAAGTGGTTTCCTTTCCGGTCAGCAAATCACTCACTGTCACCGGCCAAAACCGAACCGTGGCAGCAATACCGTGCTCATGCCGGGCGACCCTACAAAGGGAATCAACAGGCTTCACAGATTGCCGCAAGGCATAGGAAGCTTTCTTTTTCCGATCCGCACCAAAGACAGTATTGAGAATTGAGGTGATATCCGCCGCATCGGATATCCGTTCCTGATCGAACGTGAACATCGCTTTTTCCATATCAAGGGCGCACATGCGCCGTGGACAACAAAGGTTTTAAATCCGTCCCTTAGCGTCGTCGCAGTCGGTTTAACCGATTGATATGGAGCGTGTTTATCATAAGCCCTGTTACGATTTTGTGTTCAAATCGCCGGAACCCTATAGTCAAGCGATGGAAAAATCCAGCCTTTCTTTAGATGGTGTGCTCTTCAGGTGCGTTTCACTGAGCCAGTAGACTCAGTGAAGCATCAATTTCGCTGGCGGCCGTGACCACTGTTTCCAGAGACCTGAGGAAAAAGTCGGTCGGCACCGTATCCCATTCGTCCGAGGGACGGTGATAATGCGGATGATCCTCTACACCAAAATATAGAAACGGGATACCGGCCCGGTGAAAGGGCCCATGATCGGACGAGAAGGTCCAGTCGTTATTGCCCAGGGCCGGGTCGTCATGGCCCATCAGCAATGTCACTGGCACACTGCCCGCAATGCGTTCAACAACGGGCTTCAGGTCGGGGCGGTGGAAAACACCGGCGACATACAGTTCGTTTTTGTCGCTTCGGCTCAGCATATCGAAATTGATATTGAACGCGATATTGCTATCGATGAGGTCTTTGTTGCGTACAAACGCCCGAGCGCCCTGCAGGCCCATCTCCTCAGCATCAAACAAGGCGAATATCACATCATTAACGGGGGGATTGGCCTTGAAATGTTCAGCAATCGCAAGCACACCGGCCACGCCCGACGCGTTGTCGTCTGCGCCGTTATATATCTCACCGTTCCGGGTTCCGACATGATCATAGTGTGCTGAAATGACGATCGTCCGTTCACTGTTTGCCGAACCCTCCATCCGGAACAACAGGTTGGTCCCGGTCACCTCAACAGGATCCTGCCCCTCCACATCCCGGGAGAAACGAAAACTATGTTCGAAGGTTGGGCCCACAGGAGAAAGGTCAAGGGCTGCAATTCTGTCCAACAGGTACGTGCGTGCCATGGCATTACCCTCTGTACCGGCGGCGCGACCGCCCATTTCATCCGCTGCCAGGGTTTTGACAGTTTCAAGGGCGGTATCCCGGTCAAAATCCGTGGCGGCAACGGGGCTGGCCTCAATCGACAAGACCACAAACATGGAAGCAGCGAGAGTTTTACTGAATAAATATAAAGGCATCAGAGTCCCCAACAGATAAATAAAGTTTGCCCACTCTATGACTTTCGAGACGGATGGCAAGCCATCTATGGTTTGGAGCGCGGCTGATCGGCTACGCGTAAACACAAGCTGCTTCTAAGCCTCAAGTTCCGTTGGGGCACCTTTTCGGAAGACAAAGTCACAATGCTCGGCACCACCAGCAATTGTTTGCGTTCGTTTCAATCCCCATCCCAGCATTTCAGAGAGCATGCCATCGATCGAACAAATATAGGGCACCATGGAACTCATATCGTGCCTACCCGCCAACCGACAAATGGCACACTGTGTAATATTCATGCCAAACGAATTCTCGCCTGTATCTACATACTGCAGCTTAAATTGTCGCTCATCGGCCTTGTTTGACCTGTCTGCATAGTGGCGGGTCATCCTGGCTGCGACGCTGGTGAACAGGAACCATGTAGACACGCGCCTTGCAAGGACAGGAAAACGATCGATTTCCAGCTTGAGAATTTTGTCGCTCAGACTTTTGATTTCCTCTGGCGAAATATTCTTTTCCGACAGGAGTTTAAACAACACCATGACATTTATGGCACCGGCTAGCGGCAACCTGAGGCCAGGCGCGGTTTCGCGAAAGAGCGGCGCATCTATCGCGATCGGTTTGAGGATTTCCAGTGCCTGCGACAGCCATAGGTCAGTATCAAACTCAGGCAGGTCCCCAAGCACGCCGGAAGCGGATCGATTCCAGATTTTGCGGAACTGTTTTTCGATTGATTTCAGGTCGAGCCCAGCCATCACGCCGCTCCATATTTGAAGTCGACGTAGCGTAAACAAAAAAAGCCCCCCGGCAAAGCGCCGAGGGGCCAACAGCTCGAACAGATGGATAAGTGGCCTAGAAGCCCATTCCACCCATGCCGCCCATGTCTGGCATGCCACCGCCGCCAGGCATTGGTGCAGGCTTGTCTTCAGGCAGGTCTGCAACCATTGCTTCTGTAGTGATCATCAGACCAGCAATTGAAGCCGCATCCTGCAGAGCAGAGCGAACAACTTTTGTTGGGTCAATGATACCGGCAGCAACGAGGTCCGTGTAAGCTTCATTTTGTGCATCGAAACCGTGGTTGGCATCATCTT
The DNA here is from genome assembly GCA_947500295.1 of uncultured Kordiimonas sp. Taxonomy (GTDB): domain Bacteria; phylum Pseudomonadota; class Alphaproteobacteria; order Sphingomonadales; family Kordiimonadaceae; genus Kordiimonas. Next base: position 315,867 of record CANMRM010000004.1, on the reverse strand, counting down.
GCTCAAGAAGCTTGCCAACAACAACCGCACCGTCAACACCGGCGTTTTCAGCGATCTGGCGAGCAGGTGCTTCAAGCGCACGGCGAATGATCGCAATACCGCGGGTCTGGTCGTCGTTCGCGCCTTCGAGACCATTGAGAGATTTCGTTGCATAGAGAAGCGCAGTACCGCCACCCGCAACAACACCTTCTTCAACAGCAGCACGGGTTGCGTGCAGCGCATCGTCAACACGGTCTTTGCGCTCTTTAACTTCAACCTCGGTTGCACCGCCCACTTTGATCACGGCAACACCACCAGAGAGCTTGGCAAGACGCTCTTGCAGCTTCTCTTTGTCATAGTCAGACGTTGTGGTTTCGATTTGCGCTTTGATTTGCTCAACACGGGCCTTGATGTCGTCTTCACCACCGATACCGTCAACAATTGTCGTATCTTCTTTGGTGATGTTCACACGCTTGGCGGAACCGAGCATGTCAATGCCAACGTTTTCAAGCTTGATGCCGAGATCTTCGGAAACAACCTGACCACCTGTCAATACGGCGATGTCTTCGAGCATGGCTTTGCGGCGGTCGCCGAAGCCAGGCGCTTTAACAGCAGCGATTTTGAGGCCACCGCGCAGCTTGTTCACAACAAGTGTTGCCAGCGCTTCGCCTTCGATGTCTTCCGCGATAATCAGCAGCGGACGACCTGCCTGTACGACAGCTTCCAGAAGCGGCAGCATTGGCTGCAGGTTGGAAAGCTTCTTCTCGTGCAGGAGGATCAGCGGATCATCAAGATCAACCGTCATTTTTTCAGCGTTTGTGATGAAATATGGTGACAGGTAACCGCGGTCGAACTGCATGCCTTCCACAACGTCAAGCTCGCTCTCGAGGCCTTTGGCTTCCTCAACGGTGATGACACCTTCTTTGCCAACTTTTTCCATTGCAGCGGCGATGTCTTTACCTACCTGCACTTCACCGTTTGCGGAAATCGTGCCGACCTGCTCGATTTCTTCGTTGGTGGTCACAGTTTTGGAACGGCCTTTGAGGTCTTCAACAACTTTGGTTGTTGCGAGGTCAATACCGCGCTTGAGATCCATCGGGTTCATGCCGGCAGCCACTGACTTCATGCCTTCGCGAACGATAGACTGAGCCAGAACCGTTGCTGTGGTCGTGCCGTCACCAGCCACGTCGTTGGTGCGGGAAGCAACTTCCTTGACCATTTGAGCGCCCATGTTCTCGAACTTGTCAGCCAGTTCAATTTCCTTGGCAACCGAAACACCGTCTTTGGTGATGCGCGGTGCGCCAAAAGACTTGTCGAGAACAACGTTACGGCCTTTAGGGCCCAGGGTTACTTTTACAGCATTCGCGAGCGTGTCGACACCAGCCAGAATTTTGATGCGCGCTTCATCGCGAAGTTTCACTTCTTTTGCAGCCATTTTTGGCCTCCTGATACGTCAGAATTAAAGTTATATATGGAGAGACTGGGTATCGAGCAGTTACTCGATGATGCCCATGATGTCTTTTTCCTGCATGATCAGCAGGTCTTCACCGTCAAGCTTGACTTCGGTGCCGGACCATTTGCCGAACAAAATCTTGTCGCCAACTTTAACGTCCAGCGGCGTAACAGCACCGTCTTCGGCTTTGCTGCCTGCGCCAACGGCGATCACTTCGCCTTCTGAAGGTTTTTCCTGAGCGGTGTCTGGCAGAATGATGCCGCCAGCAGTTTTAGCTTCGCTTTCAAGACGCTTGACCAGAACACGGTCATGAAGCGGACGAAAAGCCATGGTTTGTCTCCTAATTGATAAACCGGAATATGATTTGTTAGCACTCACCCCTATGGAGTGCTAATGCGTGCCTGTATTTAGGAGATTGGTGCACCCGGTTCAACCCCAAAAGGGTTATTTTTTTGTGCCAGTGGCGTTCTCACTCAACCGTTATGTCGATGGCACCCAAGCGCGTGCCATCCGAGCCATAGCCTTCCAACTTGAAGTCACCGGCAGGTAAATACAGGGGCAGCGCTTCCCCGGGAAACATCAAAATACTATCATATGCGGTCGCGGTCTCTGGCTCTTCAGAGGCAAACGCTTGCACAAAAAGCGTATCTGAAAGCTCGCGCAAGACCCTGGGAACCTCGGTTTGCCGACCGATATGTTTCCGATAGCGATCCGGAGTATAACCATCGACAACCACCGGCAGATGGAACTGGGCGTCCACACCCCACTGCTCAAACAAGTTACTTACCTGCCAATTGCCATCAACCTGCTCATACCCTCTTGCCGGATCGTTTTCATTACCAGCCGAATACTGACAGTTCGTCAGATCAACCGAATAGGCGTCAATCTTATGATCACGTTTAAGGCGTGCCGCCATCCAGACAATTGACCGGCCCTCCAACGTTTGATCCGTTCGCTTGGTAATATGATGCCCGCCAGCCCAAAGAAGAACCTGTTCATTCTCTGGCACTCCGGACATATACTCGGCGATCCGTTTTGCTTGACCTGCTTCCCGAATATTCATGGCATCGGCCCAATCGGTGTCAGCATATATGCGCTCTTGGCTCTCATAAGCAAAGATTTCAAAACCAAGCGCCCGCGCCTTTCTCATGGTCGCAGCCATCACGGCTTCATTGAAGAAAAAGCCTGCGTGAAGGGTCTCTGCAAAGTTTTCGCCCGGCTCTCCGGCCCATAAGGCCTCATAGCCAATATGCCGGTACCCTGCTGCCCAGAAGGCCTCCAGATTCTGCAATAGGAAGAAACGCTGCCGCAGGTCGTAATGGTCTTCATTGAAGGCCATCACACGATGGGAAGCCGCCTCCTTCAGCACGCGAGCGAAGGGCTCAGCAACAGGGCTCGCACCTTCCACTGCACACTCTCTGACCAGCGGCCAGAGGTTGCTGCGGTCCAGTTTTGGCAAAAAGTCATAGCGCCCGGCGAACAAAGCATTCCAAACAACTTCTTGTGCAACCTGTCGATCGATCACTTCCTTTTCAAGGTAGTGGCGAAAATAATCCCCGTATGCCTTGGATTTATGGACCCGCAGTTCAGGCGCACTCTCTGTGGCTGACAATAAAATGAAGACAAGGACCAGGAGCATCGTTCGCATGTTCGTCCTCTAATTTCAACGCGTTCGGCAGGCTGATATATGTTTCATGAACAATAAATGTGGAACAATTTTGACAAATCGAGGGCAGGTCCTTCCGCCCTCGACATAACGTTTGACTACGCTGCTACGGCTTGGGGCCGCACAACACGCAGATGGGCTTTCGCAATCTCCAGAGCAAACTCCGAGCGCGCTATAATCCTTGGGTTGATGCCAGTCGCGACCAACGGCCTCCCAACGAGGATCAAGCGGGTCCAAGCCCAGTGACCTTATGTAGTCACCCTCCACAACCAAAAACTGACTTGCATAGGACAACAAGTAACCGCCATGGTCAGCATGCACCTTTTTTGCTTCATCATAATGCGCAAGCCATATGTTCCAGTACACATGGCATCGCTTGGGGTGCAGGAAGGCAGCGAAGTCTCCAGTTGCGTTTTCATCGAAACAGTCGACAACGGCCTTCCAGTTAGGAAAGCCAATTTCCCGGGCGATTGTGGCAAGTGCGTGCTTGCGTTGAATTTCGCTGCCAACCATAACAGCCGGTGCATTGGCTTGCAGGCGTAGAACCGCGCTCTGTTCACCTGCATCGGCTTTTTTGTGAAGCTGACGCGCTTCGGTTTTCAGGAAAGTTATTAATGCGTCGTAGACGCCGCTAATGCTTTCTGTAGACATGACATGTCTCTCCATATACCGGACATCAACCGCTCTCTTGTGTCCTGAAGAACCATGCTGTTAGCAAAAGGTCTTGGTTTTGATGTTATAGACAGGATGCGTCGGCTTTCGGCGGTTGGGCACTCCTGCAAAACCCGCTCCTTCATAAAAGCCCAGGTCAACAATCGTCAAGACCCGATGAAGCGCGGTGAAATAAATTTTGCTTCAAAAGAAGCCAAATAGCGCAGTTCCTTTTCAAACCAGGACCCCGAACGCGCGCGCGCCGGCGGTGTGGCAAGCAAAAAACTGCCCCCCTCACTCAACACAAAATTGAGGAACTCCTGATTTCGGTGCCATAAATCGGGCCTTGAAAGGTCTTCGACTTCCTCTTGCGACAGACAAAAAGATTGCAGACCCGCGGTTTGAGCCACAAGCCGATACCAAGGGAAATGACCAACCACAACGACCGGCCTTTTCAGGGCGCCACCTGCATGCACCCTTTGCCCCACCGTTCCAAAATCAAACATGAATTCCGCAGACGAATCGCCAACGACAGCAGCCATAACCTTTAACCCCAATCACGCAACAACACATCCAGTTTAGGATGGTGATTGAGGTATCGCACCCCCCCAATCAGGGGGGTGGAGGCCGGACAATATCGGAAAGTGGACTAAATCCAATAAGTCCCGCATTTCGAGCAAAGACGATGGCTTCAATTCGGCTATTTACCCCAAAAATTCGTTTGGCGGCGTCAATATGCTCCTTGACGGTATGCGCACTAATACCGAGGATACTCCCGATTTCCTGATTACTTTTGCCAAACTGTGCCCAGTTCAGGCACTCGCGTTGCCTTTTCGAAATGGTCGGCGCTTTAGGCTCATCAAAGAGCCCAAGGATGCTTGCCGCTTTGCGACAGGCCTGCAGCACAACAAATTCCAATACCGCTATTTCTTGGTCGGAGGGATCAAAAGACGAGCCAGCGATCGAGCCACCCGCCAAGGAACCACCAGCTCCATGGAATGGAAAAAATACGCCGTCCTTCAAGCCGAAACGCTCCGCCTGGATGAATACGTCTAGTTCTGCTTCAGTTAGGTCGAGCGTGTTTCTGACCCATGACCACCTGTAAGGACGGTCAATCGTTTTTACCAAGCGCACTACTGGGTCGTTTATAAACAAATGGTTCTTTTCGTAGAAGCGGAACCAATCACTATCAAACGCACCCAACAGCCTAACAGTCTTAATGACACCGCCGGGCATCGCCAACTGGCCAAACATGTAATGCTCAATGCCATGTTGTGAAGCGAACTCCTCGAACAATGCCCGGAGTGCGTCCAATGTTGTGGCTTCGCTCAGCGACCTGGCGACATCGAATGCGCTTCTCTTTAAGGACATGACATAGGCAACTCACCCAAATTGTGACGCAGCAAGACCAACCTGCCAAAACATACATTGGCCATCAGTATACCGCGTAAATCAGGCACTTAGCGACTGTTTTCCAGATAGCTTGTTGGTCCCAAATTTGACACTATCAACAAAGACCGGTCATGTAGGTGCGGCGCACCCTCCATCATGTGTCGGCAACAGACTGATCAACATAGTGGACTCGCAATTTCGCTTCGAAACGAAAACGCATACAAACCGTTCTGTCGTCTTATGTTCGGCCTCTACAAAGCCCTAAAACGATAATAGATTGTCACGATGCGCTGCCACAACTGCCTCAACACGCGTACCGACATCGAAAATCTCCATGACCTTTTCGATGTGCTCTTTAGCAGTGTGGGGACTTATCTCCAGAACTTCAGCTATTTCAGCCGTAGTCTTACCTTCTTTCACCAGGTTCAAACACTGCAGCTGACGTTTGCTCAGCTTTGGGCTGACTGGATTAACAGGCTCCTCGTCTAACAACTCTATCATACGGTGATAGGCCTTTTTCGCCATCATATAGACGGCCATCTCAATAGTGGCGTCACTCACAAAATGAGAGCCCGCAACTGTCAAAGTACCCATTTCCCCCTGCGCACAGTGCAGCGGAATTGCTAGACCATCACTCAAACCAAAATCTTTTGGTCCCAGCAAGACTTCCAATTCATCATGAGTGACAGCACGCTCAGATGCAACAGCCGACCAAGAAACCGGCGACACTGTCGAACACATGCGTGGCAAAATTACGTCGCGCCGAAAAAGGTTTTGGTCGTTGTAATGCCGGAACCATGCGTGGTCTCGGCTTCCCAAAAGAATATTTGGCCTGAAGACCCGACGCCGAGCAAAGACGACACCTCCCAAAGCATAATCCACCCCCATAGGCTCTGCGTGCGCCAAAAACAGCCGATCCAACTCCTCAACGGAAGTGGCAAATGTGGCCTGCTCCACAAAATCAAATGCGCTTTTTTCTATAGACATAGGATCTTCATTCTTCGCTGGAACTCATACTAAAAATAACCGCCACAGCTCTAAAATCCGTCTACTTACGGACCGATAAGATTGGCGCGCCGCGCCTCGATAACGGCTTCCATCCTGGTGCCGACACCCAAAGCCTTTTTTGCGGCGGTTACATGCTCCTTCACAGTATTGGCACTGATACCGATAATCGCCGCAATATCTTCGTTGCTCTTGCCATGCTGCAACCAGTTCAGACATTCGCGTTGACGGCTGGTCAGTGTGGGTGCAGTAACAGTCTCAAATATGCGCGACACATGAACCGCGTGATTGTACGCCGCAGTTGCAATCATTTGCAGCGCGGCAACTTCAAGGCGACAAGGTTCGAAATTTTTGCCCGCCACAGTCACTCCAGCCAGTGCGCCACCGGGGCCAAAAACCGGAATTGCCAATCCTTCCGATAGCCCGAAGTTCCGAGGCTCGTTCATGACAAATTTCTCGCCTTCAGACATATCCAGTGAGTTGGTAATCCAAGACCAGGTAAATGGCCGGTTAGCTCTCAGGGCGTGACGCGCTGCGGGGTCTTCAAGGAACAGATGATATTGATCGTAAAAACGAAACCACTCGAAATCGAATACGCCAAAAAGACGCATTGGCTTTACATAACCACCTGGAAAAACGAGTTGCCCGGCCAAAAAAAAGTCTACACCAAAAGGTTCTACATAACGCGCAAACAGTTTTTCCAACTGCGGCAGGTCCACAACAGTCTCAATCTCTTCAACAAATCCGAACGCCAGTTTTTCCAAATTCATCACAGCGAACTCATTGCTTAAGACAACCGCAGCAGGCTCCTACGAAATATCATAGCCCCGCGATTGATATCTCGGCAGGGTTCCTGGTTGCCTGTTCATAGAGCCCTCTGGTGAAATCCGCCTCGGCATCAAGCCCGAGTTTGAGCTGGGTTTGCCACAACCCATACAGGGAGCCAGCGCTGTTTGGATGCCGGACAAGGCTGTCTTTGAATGCCTGTTCCGCTTCCTGAAACTGGCCATTCAGATAGTATGCAGCAGCAAGAGACTGCTCGACCGCATAATACCAGAATGGCGGCTCCAGGTAGATGAGACTATCTTGAAGCTTAACATTTTCCTGTAACAACTCTATTGCGCCTTCGTAGTTCCCTGAAGCCATCAGATGCTTTGCACCAACGGTATTGGCTGCAATCTCGAGAACCGTTGCAGCGGGAATGCCCGCTGACTGAATGGCTTCCGCCTCGATCAGGGTTTCAATGGCCTCCTGCTCCACCCACGCCTGATCATCCCCGGCTTGCGCATATACCGTACCGCGTGCGTAATGCCACATGGCTTTCAGGAAAGGCGCCGCATCACCGGGGTCAGGCAAAGCCTCAATATCGCTCACTTCGCCGAACTGGGCATAGGCAAAATAGGGCGCCACTTTGATTGGTGGCAACCAGTCTGCCAGAGATATCTGCTCAACAGGTATCATCTCGTCCAGAATTTCAGCGTATTCAAGCGATGTCGCCTTGTCTTCGGCCATCTGCGCGGAAACGAGGATGAAGTGAACATTGTGAGGATAATACCCAAAGCGATAAAGCCGCGAGCTATCGGTTTGGGCCAGATATTCCTTGTCAATCTTCGCCGCCTTGATGTTGATATCAAGACTGTCCAGATAGCGCCCAATACGAAAATAAATATGGCTGGGCATATGGATTAGGTGCCCGGAGGCAATTGGCAGGTCTGCCAACCGATCTGCATAGGCTTCAGATTCCTGCACCCGCACACTTGCCTCGTACAAATGAATATGAAGATGAATGGCACCGTAATGATCAGGGTTCACTGCCAGCACTTTGTTGATTGTATCGATCGCGGTTTTTATGTGAGGCCGCGGTGACGAAAAATCACGTTCCCAATAGTCCCACGGGGATGTGTCCATCAGAGCTTCAGCATACAGGGTTGCTATATCCTGATCGTCTGGATAAGCAGCATAAACCCCGGCCATTGCGTCGGCATATGCAGCATCGAGCTGCGCCCTGCCAAGCCCTGCATCATCACTGTATCGTTTGGCTGCGGCTTTGATAAGGGCTTGCTCCCGCCCGTCTGCGTTTTCTATCAACGCAACAGCCGTCCGAATGGCCTCCAGCGCCAAAGGCGCAGCTTCCTCTGTCATGGGTGCGTTAATGTTGGGCCCAAGGGCAATGGCTTCTCCCCAAAAACAGATGGCGCAAGTCGGGTCAAGCGCTTGTGCTTTTTTGAACGCCCTTATGGCTTCCCAATGATTGAAACCATAAAGCAAGGAAAAGCCCTGGCGGAAGTAGGCCTTCGCTTCGGCGTTTCGGGACGACATCGGAAAATCACGCAGGTCCAGGCCCTTTAACAAGGGGACCTCACCGCCTTCTGTTGAGGAAGCGGCTGCTGCCACAGAAAACAGACGAGCCACATCCGGCCTGAACAGTGACCCGCGGTTTGAGCCCGTTGGGCCACATATGGTGCGGCGCAATTTGGACGGATTGAACGCATAGTCTTCAACGCTCGGGGCTTGCTCTTGCCCCGGAAACATTGTGTGGGCCCCGGCCAGCAAGGCGAGCGCAATGGATGGTGTTACTAGCGATTTCATCGATTTTTCCCCAACGAGAGCTGGCTCGCAGGCCAACCTCCATACCCAAACGATAGTATCAAATCCGTTTTAAATCGTCCATTACCCGCCTGCAATAAACGCCGGCATTAAAAAAGCCGGGCAGCAACCTGCCCGGCTGGGTTTCTGATGGATCGAAGCCTGCTAGAAATTCACACCAATACGTGCATAAAGAAAACGGCCGCTGAACCCATACGGCGAAAAGCCTGAGTAGGGGAAGATACGGTCAAACGTTGACGTATTGATGCCGTTGCGCTCGTTAAATGACGCCGTTGTTTCCGGGTAGACGTCGAAGATGTTGTTGGCACCGACAGCAGCATAGAAGTTTTCAGTAAAGTCATACTGCACTTCAAGGTCGGTGATCCATTCCGCACCGATGACTTCGTCTTCGGCAATATTGCCCTGCGGGTCGATGGTTTCACCGTAGCGGTTGGTACGAAGCGTGACGCGCAACGACTCGTATAGCCATGTCGCACCCAGGTTGAGCTTCGTCTCAGGAGAGCCGTCCTCAAACCGGCGTGCTTCCCGCTGCGAGAAGATGCCATCCGCGTCAATATCGATGGCAAGCGGCACATCAAGAGCGGTGACCTCAATGTCGTTGTAGTTGAAGGCAGCGTTCAGCCTCACCGTGCCATAGTCTCCAACATCCCAGTCATAGGTGGCGACCACGTCAACACCTTGTGTTTTAGTGTCTGCTCCATTGAGGAAGAAACGACCACGGGTCGCCGCCACACCGGCCGCAGCCAGAACGGCTTCCACTTCGTCGCCGCCCAGGTTTTCCGACAACACGATACGGTCATCAATGTCGATGTTGTAATAGTCAACGGTCAGGTTAAGCCCGGGCGCGGGTTGCCATGTGAAACCGGCACTGAATCCGAAAGACGTTTCTGCGTCCAGGCCCGGTGACCCGAGCGCAACAGCAACATCGCTGTTTGGACTGAAGGTACCCGTTTCAAACGGCACGGCGTCGACAAATACGGTTGCAATGGATTGGAAGAACTGCTGGCCAAGGCTTGGCGCCCGGAAACCGGTCTGCACGGAACCTCTCAGGTTGAAGTTATCCGTCACGCTGTAGCGTGTGGCAGCTTTCCAGCTGAAGTCAGACCCAAAGTCGCTATAGTCCTCGAAACGGCCGGCAAGGGCTACGTTCCAGTCTTCACTCAGATCCGCATCGAATTCCAGATACACGCCGATGTTGTCGCGTGAACTGTCCACTTCAGACGCAGGCGTAAAACCAGGGAACACCTGAGAGCCGGTTGCGCCGCCAAACGGACCAACGCCCGGACCGTTTGGAAGGGAAGCAGGCTCACCTTGCAAAAGCTGGTACCCTTCGTCCCTGTACTCAGCGCCAAACGCCACATTGACCGGCAATTCATTGAATTCGAACAGACGCGAGAAGTCTGCATTGACCACGACATGATCGTTGATCAGCGAGCCGGCAAAGAACTCTGTCTGGCTGGTTGGCCCGAAAGAGGTGTTCAGGCTGTTAACCACACCAAAATCAATGTCATCTTCGCCGTAGACAAAGGAAAAGTCTGAATCCCAACCGGCAATCTCACCGCGCAGACCGGTTGCAATGGAGAAGTCATTGGTTTCAGTCGTGATTTGCGGCAGGAAACCGTCCGGATAAATTTCCGGCACGTTCCGGCTGTCCTGCGCACGCCTATAAAATCCGGCGCTATTGCCATCACGCTTGCCATAACTCGCAAAGAGATAGGCTTCCATCGTGTCCGTAATTGGCACGCCTGCATTGATAACCGCAGTGATGTCTTCAACCTTCGCATTACCAAACCGGTGATTGAAGCGATCGAATGTGAGCTCTCTAGGGTCCAGTTGGAGGCAGTTGTTAGAATCAGGAAGAGCTTGAATACAAACCAAGTCAGGAACAGCCACCAGCGGATACTGCTGTCGTGGGTCAAAACCGGACCGGTTGGTCGGGTTGCGGTCACGATACTCAAATGACGCATTGAAGAAACCATCGTCGCCCAATGGCAAACCTATATTACCGCGGATCGTCAGCGTTTCGCCGTCATTTCGAGTTACATCCTCGTCACTGGGAGTAACAACAACACTTGGCGCAAAGTCATCGCCGCGCACCTGCTCGACGGAGCCAACTTTCGGCACACCTTCGAGTGTGGTCGCGTGCTGGCCATACACGGCCGAGAAAGAAAGCCCCTCAGACTCGTCTTTCAGGATGATGTTGATCACGCCGGCAATGGCATCCGAGCCATATTGAGCCGCGGCACCGTCCCTGAGGACCTGAATGCTTTTGATTGCATTTGCGGGAATTTGGTTGATGTCTACCGCCTGCGAGCCACGGCCCACCGAGCCATTGAGGTTCAGAAGCGCACTTTTGTGGCGCCGTTTGCCGTTTATCAGAACCAGTGTGTGGTCCGGTGCAAGGCCTCGCAGCTGCGCGGGCCTGATCTGGTCCGTCGCATCAGTGATTGAAGGCTGAGGAAAGTTGAAGCTTGGCAGCAGCGTTGCCAGCAACTGATTGGTTTCCGTAAAACCTGTGCTTGTGAGCTCTGCAGTGCCAAGCACATCAATCGGAACTGTGCTGTCCGTAACCGTTCTGTCGCGGCGACGGGTACCGATAACCACCACTTCCTCAATCGCGGAGTCGGCACCACTGTCCTGTGCGGTTGCCGCGGGCAACGAAACGGGCAAGGCAAGCGAGACAGCAATAGCCGAAAGCCCGGCTTTTAGCGCTCTCGATCTTTGCTTGGAATTCATTTTCATGGGGGAGCATCTCCTGCTGTGGCAACACCTATCCTGGCGGATGGTGGTCCTGGGTTTTTGTTATTTTGTGTCAAATTGAGCTGATTCCGTGAACTTTTCAGAAATTCCGGATCAGCGCCTTGATAAGATTATGCCGTATGCGAGGCGAGGCCACGAAAAGCGGCCAGACATACCAACCTAAGAGCGTTTTTTTGAAACTATGTGTTGCATAATTGTCCCACCAACCAACTTGCTATACATAGAGTTTAGAGGGGCAGATTCGGCTTCAGCAAGTCGCATATATGCATAGGGGTGTTGCAAAAATGAAATCCATGTTTTTCCGGTTGTATGGTCTGGTCTCATACGGCCTCGGACTATTAAGTCTTGTTGCCTTTACTCTTTTCGCCAACAACGGCTTTGTCTCGTTGGGCATCTGGCTTGACGACCCCGTGGTCGGCGCTTTTGGCATCGACCTGCCCGCAGCTTTCATGGCTGGCAATGCCTATCTGAACAATCTGGCGCTGATCGCGCTATTTGGCGTGCAGCACTCTGTGATGGCAAGGCCGGGCTTCAAATCATGGTTAACCAAATTCATGCCCGCCCCTCTTGAACGCAGCACGTACATTCTGGGTACAGCACTGGTCATCTTCATTCTCATCCTGTTCTGGCGACCAATGGTTGGGTTGGTCTGGCAGGTTGAAGCCGACTGGTTGCGCACCCTTCTTCACGCGCTTTACTGGGTCGGTTGGATCGTCAGCTTCCTGGCAACACAGATGATTGATGGATTTCACCTGATGGGGCTCAGGCAATCGTTTGGCGATGGCAAACCAGAGTCGCAGGCCAAGAAGCTTGTGACACCCGGTTTTTACCGGTTTGTTCGCCACCCGATCCAGACAGGTGTCGTCATTGCAATGTTGGCAACCCCGGACATGACGGTCGGACGAGCTCTTTTGGCTGCCGGTGTTATCCTGTACGTGGCTATCGGCCTCTATTTTGAAGAACGAGACCTGATAGCCGAGTTTGGAGACACATACCGCGACTATAAAAACCGCGTGCCCGCCCTATTCCCAAAACTCTGGTAACCCTTAACAGGGATCAGGGCATACCGCGAAAAAACTCAGTGGCATGGTCGAGAAAAGCGCGTACTTTTGCGCTGGTATAACGCTGCTCCGGAAACAGCATGTATACATTCCTGTGATAGGCGTTGAAGTCTTCGAGCACCAAAGACAGGCGTCCTTTCTTTACGTCTTCGTCGATTGTTGACCGAAGACACAAGCCAATCCCCAATCCAGCGATCACCATGTCCCGAATTGGTCTGGCTGCATTCACCCGAGCGCGCGGCTCCAGCCCCACATGAAACTTCTTCCCGTTTTCCAGAAAGTCCAGTTGGTTGTTGGGGCTGATGGTTGAGCCCAGAATACAGTCATGCGTCTTGAGCTCCAGCGGCCTTGATGGCGTTCCGTGCTTTTTCAGGTAACTGGGAGACGCACAGAGATGATAGCTGTATTCGGCGATCTTCTTGGCCTTCAGGCTGCTGTCCTGCAAATCTCCAATACGTACCGCGATATCAAAGCCTTCAGCCACGACATCAACTTTTCGCTCTTCAAGGCGCAGGTCCACCGTTACTGCCGGGTGCGACTGGAGAAAGTCCTGAACGCACCGCGCCAGCAGCTCTTCTCCAATGATCCGCGGCCCGGCGATTTTGAGGTGGCCCACGATCGCACCGGCCTGATGCCCGGCAAGCTCGATCATGTCATCCAGTTGATCGATCATCGTTTGGCAGCGATCCGCATATTGCACGCCTGCATCCGTTGGATGGACATGGCGTGTGGACCGCACCAGAAGCTGCACGCCAAGCTTGTCTTCGAGTTGCCGCACATATTTGCTGGCAAGGGCTGTGGACATGTTTAACCGCCTGGCAGCAGCTGTAAAACTGCCCAGTTCCACCACCTTGGTGAAAACCCGCATACCTTCAATAGTATCCATTATTGTCAACATATTGTTGATAATTATTATTCAAATTACCTGATTATCAACATTACGTCCAGTTGCTATCTAGCTGCGGTATCGAAAGAACACACTCTGAATTCAATAAACAGGAGAATGTCATGATCACTCTATACCGCCACCCCCTGTCGGGGCACGCGCACCGCATAGAGCTTATGTTGTCGCTTTTGAAACTGGATTTTCAGCTTGTTGATGTTGACCTGCTCGCAGGTGAGCAAAAACAACCGGATTTTCTCGCCAAAAACCCTTTTGGCCAGGTCCCTGTTCTTGAGGACGGCGATGTTGTCCTGTGGGATTCTAATGCTATCTTGATCTACCTCGCCCGCACATACGGCGGCGGTAGCTGGCTACCGGTTGATCCGGCGGAAGAAGCCCGGGTAACACCATGGCTCTCGGTCGCTGCAGGGAAAATCGCCTTTGGACCTGCTGCCGCTCGGCTCGTGACAGTGTTTGGCGCTGGGTTAGATCATCAAAACGCCATCGACCTTGCGCACAGCCTGTTCGAAGTTGTTGAACGAGTTCTTACTTCCCAAGCGTTTCTCGCGGGAACCACACCGACTATCGCTGACGTCGCAGCCTACAGCTACATCGCGCACGCACCGGAAGGCAATGTGGCGCTGGATGCTTATCCGCAATTACTCGCCTGGCTTGGTCGCATTGAGGCGCTGGACGGCTTTGTGCCCATGCAAGAAACCGCCGCCGGCCTGAAGGCCGCATAACTTCAAGAAAACAGGAGACGGACGATGGCCACCCTTCAAACCCCATTTCACCCGGGCGAACTAGCCATTCAGGAAAAAATGGGCGTTCGCGCGCAGGTCCATTCTTATGCACCCAAATTCGTCCGCTCCTTCCTGCCTGACCAACACAGAAAACTGCTGGAGTCATTGCCATTCATCGTGGTTGGCTCCATCGACGCGAGCCATCAACCAACAGCCTCGATACTTTTTGGCTATCCGGGCATGATCAAAGCTCCGTCGGAAACAACTGTGCAAATCGCCACCGCCCCTGTTGCTGGAGATCCTTTGAGAGAAAACCTCAGCGTTGGATCACCCCTGGGCTTTCTTGCAATTGAGTTCGAAACCAGGCGCCGCAACCGCATGAATGGCAAGGTAACGGCCACCGGCGACAACGGATTTGAAGTAGAGGTGGACCAGACATTCGGTAACTGCCCCCAGTATATTCAGGCGCGATCACTCCCTCACGACACGACCAATCCATCATACCGGACTTCTGTGGTTGCCACGGACAACCCAGGCATAGGAGACGTAAAAACCAGGCTGGAGGCCGCTGACACATTTTTCATCGCTTCAAGCTATTTTGAAGACGCAGCAGACACCAAGCACGGCGTAGACGTGTCACACCGCGGCGGCAAGCCGGGCTTCGTCAAATATGAAGACGGTGTACTGACATTTCCTGACTTCAGCGGCAACAACCATTTCAACACGATCGGTAACATTATGCTTAACCCGAAAGTGGGATTACTGTTTCCCAATTTCGAAACCGGCGAATTATTGTTCATTGAGGGAAAAGCTGATGTCGTCTGGGAAGGCCCAGAGGTGCTGGCCTTTGAAGGTGCGCAGCGCCTGATCAAAGTGGAGGTCACAGCGGCGCGCTTGCTTGAAGGCGCGATGCCAGCTCGGTGGCGCTTCAGCGACTATTCGCCCAGCCTTGAAGGTACCGGGTCATATGCAAAAGCTGGAGAACCCAAGGCTACCGAAGACTGGCGGTCTCTGCGGATCGACAGGGTAGAGCGCGAGAGCGAGGTGATTCATTCCTTTTACCTGAGCCCGACTGACGACGCCTCACTGCCTCCCTACCTGGCGGGCCAGCATTTGCCTGTCCGCATTCCGGCGCTTCCCAAATCCACGCGGACCTACACGCTTTCCCGGGCGCCTTCCGGTAATCAATATCGCCTTTCGATCAAACGCGAGCCACAGGGCACTGTTTCCCGTCACTTTCACGACCGCATCCGCGTTGGCGATAAAATCGACGCCCGGACGCCGAGCGGACATTTTCATCTTCAAGAAGAAAGCAACAAAGCCACTGTTCTGTTGTCCGCCGGAGTTGGCATTACGCCAATGATAGCAATGCTTGAAGAACTGGTCAGTCAACACGGGTGCGCGGAAGGGAAGCGTTGCAAGCGCCCGATAGCCTTTGTCCATGCGGCCAGAAACGGCGAAGAGCATGCCTTTAGAAATCATCCCATCCTGCGGTCCGCCGAAGACCACGGCATAAGCGTGACCTACGTTTATTCCCAGCCTTCCACGCAGGATATCGTGCAAAAAGCCTTCTATGCACGTGGACGCATTGACGCTGATCTATTGCGAAGCGTGATGGCAAACCTCGATTCTGACGTTTATCTCTGTGGCCCTGCAGGGTTTATGGAGGCGATGCAGGACCACTTGAAAGGTCTTGGGGTTGCGGCAGGCAATATAAGACAGGAAGCTTTTGGCCCCGGCAAAGCCGATCATCAGGCATCTGTCGACATGGATATCGACGTGAAACTGAGATCGAGTGGCAAGAAAATCATCTGGAATCCATCGAAAGGGAGCTTGCTCGACCATGCGGAGGAAGCAGGTGTTGATGCCTCTTTCTCCTGCCGCGCCGGCAACTGCGGCACCTGCCTCACTAAAATCCTGAAGGGCAGCTTGGACCATCCAGCTGGCACCCAATATGCTCCGGCTGACGGCGAGGCACTGATTTGCTGCGCCAAACCTGCAGCCAATCACCCCGCTCAAGACCTTGAGCTTGATCTGTAACCGCTTTCTTTTTGACAAGACCGCACCTCTGTCTCACTATTCCCGCAAAGGGGAGGATGTATGGCGCAAGGTGGAGATGCGACCCTTTGGGTTGCTGTTATCGGGGCTGGACCAGCGGGCTATTACACGGCGGAGGCGCTGACAGCTGGTGAGCAGAATGTCAGGGTCGATATCATCGACAGATTACCCACACCTTATGGGCTCATCAGAGCCGGGGTCGCACCTGACCATCAATCCATCAAAAATGTCTCAAGGCGATATGAAGCGACAAACCAACGGGACGATGTCCGTTTTGTTGGCAACCTCTCTCTTGGCAGAGATGTTACGCTAAAGGAACTGCAGGACATATACGATGTCGTGGTGCTCGCCACCGGCGCCGCCAAGGACCGCCCGCTCGGCGTAGAGGGCGAGGACTTGCCGGGCGTCATTGGCTCGGGCGCGTTTGTGGGATGGTACAACAGCCACCCGGACTATAAGGACCTGGAGCCTGACCTTAGGGTTGCGTCTGTAGCGGTAATCGGCAACGGAAATGTAGCGGTGGACGTGGCCCGTATCCTGGCAAAAACCGCCGAGGAAATGGCGTCATCCGACCTTGCTGGTCACGCTGCCGCCGAGATCCATAGTTCGGCGATCAAGGATATATATCTGCTTGGACGGCGTGGTCCTTTGGAGGCAGCCTTTACACCCAAGGAACTGGGCGAACTGAACAAGCTGGAAAACTGTGTCACGCTGGTTGACGGCGATCAACTCCCGCCAACAGACATAGATGAAACACTTTCAGGAGCCACCAAGAAAAACATGACCGTTCTCAGAGCCATGGCAGAGAATAGCGAAAACGACAAACCGGTCAGGCTTCATATCCAGTTTTATCGCCGTCCCATGGCGATCGTCGGGGATGACTGCACATGTGCCATTCGGCTGGAAGAAACGCTTGTGGAAGACGGAAAATGCGTGGGCACCGGTCGGTCCGAGGTTTTGCCTGTCGGTCTTGTCGTGCCTTGCATCGGCTACCGTTCCAGTCCTCTTGAGGATGTTCCCTACGACGAATGGCGCGGCGTTTACGAAAATGAGGATGGCCTCATTTCAACAGGGCTTTATTGCGTCGGCTGGTGTCGGCGTGGCCCCACCGGCACCATTGGCACCAATAAACCGGACGGCGCTGGCATTGCGGCGAAAATTCTCGCGGAAGTTCAGCCATCTGGAAAACCGGGACGCGATGGTCTGGAGAACATCGTGCAGGATCGTGACCTGAAAATTGTTACCTTCCAGGATTGGAAAAAGATCGAGGCCGTCGAAATTGATACAGCAAAAGGCGAGGCCCCGAGAGCCAAAATTGCCGACGTCGAAGAGATGGTGTCAATCGCGGAAAACGATTAGCCGGTTAGCGGTTGCGCAAAAGACGGTACTCGCCCGTGACTTTTGCAAACTTCAGCGCAATCGCCAATGCGAACATGAGGGGCGCGAGGGAAATCAACAACGCCGAGAGTGTGGAATATTTTGTGCCCGCAACCGCTTCAAGGTAAGCGCGTCGCGCCTTCGTATAGTCCCCGAGATATCCTTCGATAATGCGCTTGTCCGCGTCCCCAATTCCCTCGGAGATTTCATGAAGACCGAGCAGTAGGTTGGTTGGAATATCCGCGGGGAATTCTTCGTTGGCCAACACCAGCCTCAGGTCCGAATTCTTTACCCTTACCCATCGGCACAGTTGCGTTGTTTCGGGCGAGCTGCCGTTTTCCTCGCAGGCGTATATGCTGTAAACGTCAAACCAGTTTTCAACGGCGCGGGACTTTTCCTCCGCAACGTCCCGATACTGTTCCACGGCATTGTCCGACCGCAGCAGACGTGCTTCCTCAAACACGCCAACGACAGACACGAGGGCGAGAGCGACCCACACATATTCGGCAAGTTTCCATTGCCTGGCGTTTAACGGAAACCGGAAGACAAGCACATAATGCAAAACGACCAGCGCAAGAAAAAAAGCCACACCGATATAAAGCGGGTTTGTCGACAGCTCCAATAAACGTTCCAAAACCAAACTCCGAGATCGGCACAGTGTGTGACGGGCCGATACTCGGATTTTGTTATCTCAAAATCAAGCGCTTACACGCGGACAAAATTATCGCATTGGAGATATCCAGTAAGAGCGAAATTGCTTTGAATGACCGGCCATGCGTTTGTTCAGAGCGCTGACCTTCTCATTTTCGAGAAAAGCGTGTGGGTCGGTCATATGCCACAGGCTGACAATATTGGGCGCCTCTGCCGGCGCCAGGTCGTCCGTAAGTCCGCTGCTGGCCATCATGCCTCGAGCACGATGCGTGCGGCGAGCGCCTTTGTCATGACCAAGGCTGAGAAGCTGCTCCTCCATGCCGCCAAAAACCGAACGCAAGCCATCATCCATCGGCTTCAACCAATCAAGATTGAGCTGGGTGTAACCGCCATGCACTCTTTCCGGCACAACTGGCGAGCCGACAAAGGTCACATAGTGACTGTCAATTATGCCAACAAGTGTCGGGAATGCCTGCTGAAAATCCGCGTCTGCAAAAAAAGCCTGAAAAGCTTCCTGTGTTGGTGCGGTACCGAAAGTGATGAAATCAACCGGGTGCCCAGGGTCACTATTGTGGTCAACCCTGTAAACATCCAGCGTATGGCCATACCGTTCCATGATCGGCGTTATTGTATTGACGTAGTCCTTGAATGCACTGACACGGTCCGGTTTATGATCTGTTTTTAGTGTGTTGAACCCTATGTAGCTTATTTGGGGAGTGTGTGCCCCTTGTTCGTTTGATTGTCCATGATCCTGCGCGCCGCTCGCGAACGAAACACCCAGCAGGATGGTTGCAAAATACATTAGTTTCATGCCGCCGCTCCTCATTGTCGGAACAGCAGGCATGCCACCTAATCGCCGTCAACCACAGGGCCAGACCGGTGGAACAGCCAAAAAACCAGTATGAATCGTTGATTAAGGTCAGCGGGTCTTCTAGGGCTTGCGGACCTTCTTCAAAATGCCGCTGAAGGTCATGATTGTATCGGTGCCGCTGTAGATCTTGCCGCGCACAAACAATAGAGACCGGGTTGCTTTGGTGACTTCACCATCAGCTTCGATCAAAGCTCCCCCGGGGCCCGCAGATACGAATTCGCTGTTGAAGCCAACCGTAACCGCCATGCCGTCCAGATGATCCCTTGCAATGGCAAACAATGCGAAGTCGGCAAAACTCATCAAAAGTCCGCCATGTAACATGCCGCCGCCGTTAAGATGCTTTCGTTCGGAAATAAATGCGCACCGGCAGCTGCCATCGCTCTCCTGCCGGAAATAAAAGGGCCCGATTGTGTCTTCAAAAGGGTCTTCGCTGCCCCAGGTTCGGAATCCCTGATTTTCCAGGTCTTTGTTGCTTAAGGTCATAAATCAGCCTGCGATGCCTATGTAAATCTGAGGATGGTGCCCTCAATGCCCCTGATCCCCTTCTTGTCAGCGATATAGTACGTAACAAGAATTCGTCCATCAGAAAGAAGGGTCGAAGACGGATATCCCGTGTCTTTGCTGGGGCTGTCGTCCCGCACAATGATTTCGGGCGCTGATGCCAGCTCATCCAGTGAAGAAACAATCTTTGCGCGCACGCCCATAGGGTCATGACGGTAGCCATAGGTGAGAAAAAGCCGGCCATCCGGTAGCACGAGAGGGTCATAGGGATGCCCGACCACATCAAGCGTTTTGGGTGAACTAAACGATCCGACCTCTTGCATGCCTGCAACAACCAGGCGGTCATTGTTACCCCGCGTTCGATGAAAAACCGTAACATTGCCTTCAGGCCAGGCAGCGACCGCAGGCTCCTGCAAGTCGATATCCTCAAGTGTCAGCTGTTCTGGCATCAGGG
This sequence comes from uncultured Kordiimonas sp., assembly GCA_947500295.1. Lineage (GTDB taxonomy): Bacteria > Pseudomonadota > Alphaproteobacteria > Sphingomonadales > Kordiimonadaceae > Kordiimonas. The sequence goes on along the minus strand of CANMRM010000004.1, from coordinate 295,755 downwards.
CCCAGCTTTCGCCTCTGTCCTGCGACGTAAAAAAACGGGTTTGCTGACGAGGTCTTTCGCGGGTGCCCGCCGTATAACCTGCGAAGATCAGGCTGCCGTCCGGACGTTCAGCCATGCGGCCACGCACAGCAACAGTCCCCATGACATAGGGGCCGCCAGCTACCTCGCCGGATGCATTGACCGGAAGCTCAATGTAATCGGACCATGTCAGACCCTCGTCGTCGCTATAGCGAACGTATCCACCCCAAAACACATACCCGGCACCATAGTGTTCGGACGTCAGAACATGGCGATCCTGTTCTTTCAACCGCTTCGCGGCTTCCAGGGTCACGGGATACCAAAGGAAACCCTGCTGCAGCAACCGCCCACCGGAATGCAAAAACAAATTCGCATCCTGATCACCGGCTTCCGGGTGCATCGGCATCGAGATGGCATCGCCTATTGGTTCCAGGTCGCTGGTAAACCTCTTGAGCGCGATATGAGACTTGAAATGGACATGGTCAACGGCATTAAAGTCCTCATCAGCAAGATCGCCAAACAGCCAGCGGTGGTCGGGTGCGCGCCGAAACCCCAACAGGAGGCCCCCCCCTGACAGGGTCACTATGCTCGGAAAGGCGCTGAAAAACCGCTGCGACCGATACAGGACAATATGTTTGTCTACTTCAAGTGTCATTTCCCAGCCTAAAAACTGTTGTCCCCGTCCAGCATCCTGCCAACACCGCCGAGTAAGGACCCTTCCCCGCGGTCTTTTCCGCCAGCCTGGGGGGCTGCGGCAAGCATACGGCCAGCCAATCGACTGAACGGCAGGCTCTGCATCCACACCTTGCCCGGTCCGGAGAGCCGCGCAAAAAACACACCTTCACCGCCAAAAATCATCGACTTTATTCCACCAACCCGCTCGATATCCATATCGACATCAGCGGTCATGGCCGCCAGGCAGCCGGTGTCGACGTGCAAAACCTCACCGGGTGCAAGGACGCGCTCAACGACCGTGCCCCCGATATGAACAAATGCCCAGCCGTCACCGGTAAGGCGCTGCATTATAAAGCCCTCGCCGCCGAACAAACCGGTCATAATCTTTTTCTGGAAAGCGATATCAATCTGGACACCCCGGGCGGCAGCGAGAAAGCTGTCTTTTTGGCAGATCAATTCGCCGCCAACCTCGTCCAGTTTTACAGCCATGATGTTTCCCGGGAAAGGTGAGGCAAACGCCACTTTTGCTTTGCCGTTGCCCTCATGCGTGAACACAGTTGTAAACAGGCTTTCGCCCGTGATCAGGCGCTTGCCTGCCCCCAGAAGCTTGCCCATAAAACCGGCTTCCTGGCCAGATCCGTCCCCAAAGACCGCATTCATAAGGACTGACTGGTCCTTGAACATCATGGTCCCTGCTTCTGCAACAGCTGATTCTCCAGGGTCCAGTTCAATTTCAACGAACTGCATCTCTGCGCCCTTGATCTCATAATCAATGTCGTCTGCAACCCCTGAACGGCGCTCGTGATGGGTCCTGGGTACGGAAGGAACCTGACTGGTCATGAATGTGTCCCCTTGAGTGGAATTAAACGAAAGAAAACCTAGAAAAAACCTGCTCTGCCTTGACGAAGCCACGCTTCAGTCGCACCTTTACACATAACGTGCCATCGTTTGCGTGCAATGGCGACGGTGTAATTTATTTCTGGAGTTTTTGGTATGCAGGGTGTTTGGGCAATCGTCAGGGCCATCGGGAAGTTTGTCATTGGTCTGGGCGGCTTTACGATTGGTGTACTTGTCATCATCGGGCTGGCCATAGTTGCTTTGTCAAGCGGCCCTCAACCAAGGCCATCTGTTCCAGACGGCGCCGTGTTGGTGCTTTGGCCTGAAGGGCAGATCGTTGAAATTACGGAAAACCCCGATCCGCTTGAAATTTATTTCGACACCTTTAACCGCCGTCCCGCTCAAACCAGCATTCATGACATCACAACGGCGCTCAGGCGAGCAACTTCTGATGACCGCATCAGTGCGCTTGCGGTCGTAACCGACAGTATGGGCGGTATTGCGCCCAGTCATCAGCACACCATCGCTGCTGCAGTGCGCGACTTTAAAGCGAGCGGTAAAAAAGTGTTTGCCATCTCGTCCGCCTACAGCCAATCCGATTACCTGATCGCGGCGGAAGCCGACAAAATCTATATGAACCCGCAGGGCAATGTGCTTTTGAACGGCTTTGCGCGCTATCGCCTCTATTACAAAAGCCTGTTCGACAAGATCGGTGCAACGGTAAATGTATTCCGGGTCGGCACGTTCAAATCAGCCGTAGAACCCTTCATTCGGGACGACATGTCTGAAGAGGCAAAGGAAGCCAATACCGAATTCCTTGGCGCACTCTGGCAACAATATGTGTCATCGGTTGAAAAGGCGCGTGGCCTTGAGGCTGGTCAGATAGGCAATGACATCACCAACATTTCAGCAAACCTGAACGCGGCTCAGGGTGACTTCGCAAAACTCGCGGTCGAAACCGGGCTTGTCGACGAGCTGGCGCCCCGGGCCAAATGGCGCGATGACATCGCGGTCGAATTTGGCAGCAGTTCCTACGGCGACAGCTTCAATCAAATTCACTATCAGGCCTATCTGGCAGCCACCGACAATGGCCGCTCGAGCTCAAACGAGATTGCGGTCATCACTGCGCAGGGTGAAATCGTCATGGGTGAAGGCCCGGTTACGGTTGCAGCGGCCGATACAATAGTGAATTACATACGCAGCGCTCGCCAGAATTCACGGACCGCGGCTATTTTGCTGCGTGTTGACAGCCCTGGCGGTTCAGCCTTTGCGTCCGAACTCATCCGGCAGGAACTGGTTATGGCGCAAGCGCAAGGCATCAAGGTTATCGCCTCTTTTGGCCCGGTCGCTGCGTCCGGTGGCTATTGGATATCCGCAACAGCAGATGAAATCTGGGCGGCACCAAGCACGATTACCGGCTCTATCGGTATCTTTGGTGTCATCCCAACCTATGAAGGCACACTCGACAAAATTGGCGTCAGCGCGGACGGCGTTGGCACAACCCCGCTGGCTGGGGCCTTCAACGTCACCCGCCCATTGAGCGACTTAACCAAGGACATTATCCAGCAAGGCATCGAATCAGGGTACGAGCAATTCAAGGAACTGGTCGCGGGTGGTCGCAACATGACCGTTGATGAAGTTGACCGGATCGGGCAAGGCCGCGTCTGGATCGGCGCAACTGCCAAGGAGCTCGGCCTTGTGGATCACCTGGGTGGATTTGACGATGCACTCGCTGCCGCCGCGCGCGCCGCCGGTGTCGAAGGTGACTTTGAAACCGTATTTTATGTGGAACAGCCAGACCCCTTCGATCAGCTTCTCTCGGATTTCCTGAATTCCACAATCAGTACCGGATCCGGCAACCCGGTATCAGGTGTTTCCGGCCCGGTCGGTGATCTGCTGCAGCAAGCGAAAAGCGATTTCGACTTCCTGAGCACGCTGAACGACCCGGCTGGCCGGTACCTCATCTGCTTCGAATGTAAAGTCAGGTAAATTCATGTCAGAAAAACCAGTTGAAAAAACCGATAGCGAATGGCGCGAAGACCTTACGCCTGAGCAATATGCCATCTGTCGCTGCGGCGGCACCGAACCAGCCTTTACTGGTAAATACTGGGACACAAAAACACCCGGCGTTTATCAATGCGCGGGCTGCGGTGCCGACCTTTTTGACAGCGAAACCAAATATGACAGCGGCTCTGGCTGGCCCAGCTTTTGGGCTGCTGTCGCCGACGACCGGATCACGGAGAAAACGGATACCACTTATGGCATGGTGCGTACGGAAATCACATGCGCTCGCTGCGACAGCCATTTAGGACATGTCTTTCCTGACGGCCCTCAACCAACAGGGTTACGCTATTGCACCAACTCTGCTTCCCTCAATCTGATTGAAAGAGAGAAATAGTCTGTGTTCGCAATATTGCAACTCAGCGTCTTGATTTGATCAGCTAGTGTAGCTTCCTGCGAATACCTAGATCGGTTTCATGTTGTTTAACAAGGAGCCAACCAATGACCAGTAAAGATCATACAATATTGCACGTCAGCAGCAGTGCCCGGCGCACCGGATCCAGCACGCGTGCACTTTCCAAACGACTGATAGACACGCTTGGTGCGCAGTTGAACGACATCCGAATTATCGAACGTGATGTCGCGGCAGGGCTCCCTTTTGTTGATGAAGACTGGGTCAACGCCAACTTCACGCCTGAAGACGATCGGACCTTGCAGCAGAAGCAAAAACTGGCCTTGTCCGATAGCCTCGTGCAGGAACTCAAGCAAGCAGACACCTTGGTGATCGGAGTGCCGATCTATAATTTTGGCATACCCGCAACATTGAAAGCCTGGGTTGATATGATCGCCCGCGCCCGGCTGACATTCCGGTACACAGAAAGCGGTCCCGAAGGCCTTCTCACCGGCAAGCGCGCATTTCTTGTTGTTGCTTCAGGCGGCACAGCAGTGGGCAGTGAGATCGATTTTGCCACAAGCTACATGCGCCAAGCGCTCAGGTTTGTCGGAATAACGGATGTCACCATCATTGATAGCAGTGAAACCGCGAAAGGCGCGGACGCGGCGACCGCGCGAGCTGAAGCGCAGATTGCGGCCCTGCAGCAACAAGGCGTGCGCGCTGCGTAGTTCACTCCTGACGCGGAGAAAACTCCAGTGAATTTGGCGCTTCTGGCGAAGCCGTTTCCACAGCGGCTTCGTCGTTTGCGTTCTGAACCAGCTCCACAAACTCGCCAACAGTCGAGTCACTGATGCCAAAGAACATAACCGCCGCCATCGTCCACATCATGATCACAAAATAGCCTACCCAAATAAAACCTGCCTTCAGGAAAGCCCGGACCCAGCCCTGCTGCTGCCCAACCTTTAGGGCGATAATCAGATACAATGAGGTGCCCCACCAGAAAATAGCAAAGGCAGGTCCACCATCAACCATCGGCACAATAAAGGCAAAGACCGTCAGCATGACAAACAGGAAGCTGTGGAAGTGCAGCGCAAAAACCAACTGGTTCAGATAGTAACGCTTCTTACCCCAATGCGTGAGGCGCAAAATCCCCGCAAACACCGGCATGAGAAAAACAAGCGCCCAAGGCAGCCAGTCATTGAACAGCTTGTTGAATTCACGCGGTGAACGCAGCCCCTCCATAAAGCCTTCCGTCGCTTTTTTGACAATTTCAGGCGTATCGGGGTCTTCGAGAATAAAATCAATATCCTCCTGCTTGATGCCCTCTCGTTCATCGTTGTCATTGGCAACAAACATATCGATATCAAAATTGTAGGGGAGATCGCCGACATTGATGCCTCCACTGCCGTCAGCACCTGCTTCGGCGGCGATTGCCAGCGCGCGCGGGTCTAATGATAGCAATGCCTGTATAGCGGTTTTGGAATCGTCTGACAGTTGAGTTTCCGGATCATCAAGCAGTGCGCGTGCTCTGTCTCTGGCCGCTGCGAAATCGGTTTCTTCACCCTGCCCTTCAATGCGTGAAAGTTCATCCGTAAGTGTCTCCAGAAAATCTTCGATCGCCTCGCTGTCTGCTGTATTCTGCCGCTCGAGGTTTTCGATCACTTTCAAAAGAGCATCAACTTGGATGGAAGCTGCAGCTTCTCTGGCATTTTGCTCAGCGGCTGCAACCGACTCCTGTATTTGTTGCTCCAGAGCGATGGGATCGATCGGATTTGCAAAGCCAAACTCAGTTTCGGCTTCGAGATTTTCTGTCGCCGCTTTTACCCGTTCCCGCGCTTCCTGGACCTGATCACGAACTTCCTGCGCAGCGGCTATTTCGGCTTCAAGTGCCTCCCTCGCTGCGACAGTTTCTGCTTTTGGGGTGACATGGATATCGATGATCAGAATATCGGCAATGCTGAGCGTTGAGAAAAATATGAACAACAGGACGATATAAAGCCTGAATGGAGGCAGGTACCTGGCACGCTTGCCTTCCATAAAGTCCCGGGACAAGCCGCCCGGAATAAAAACAAGCAAAAGGATCGTTTTGATAATCTTGCTGTCGGTATCGAATATTGCGTCAAGAAGCTCTTTGAAGAAGGTCCAAATTGGACGACGCAAATCATCATCTTTTTGGCCACAGATATGACAAAAGGGGCCTGTGAGCGGAGCATTGCAGTTATAGCAGGCGCTGCCACCACCGCGCACATCCTGCTCGATTGATGAGTAACGCTGAAGTCGCATCCGCTCTTTTCTCAAACGGCGACGTTTGAGTGCGATAGACCATTTACGGAAATATCGAAGCAATTCCATTCCCCCTAACCTCTATATAGCAAAAGGCTTTTCTTCAATCCAGAAGAAGCAGCGGAATTTACCCCTGCGCGGACAACACATGGTCCGCGACAAACGGGTTTGTCTTGCGCTCTTCGCCGAACGTAGACAGAGGACCATGGCCCGGAACAAATGTCACATCATTGCCCAGAGGCCATAGCTTTTGCTGGATAGCATTTAGCAAAGTTTGCGTATCTCCCCGCGGGAAATCGGTCCGGCCGACCGACCCTTTGAACAAAACGTCCCCAACAAAAGCGACCCGGTGTTTGCGGTCAAAGAGGATGACGTGCCCCGGCGTATGGCCTGGGGTGTGGTACACTTCCAGGGTTTCATTGCCGACCTCGATGGAGTCGCCTTCATTCAGCCACTGGTCGGGATCGCAACACCGGAGACCGGGCATATTGTACGCGGCCGCATGCTCTTCAATCTGGTCCAGCCAGAACTTGTCCTCTTCATGAGGGCCAATGACCGGAATTCCAAGTTTTTCCCGTATATCAGTCGCACCGCCAGCATGGTCCAGATGACCATGGGTAAGGAGAATTTTTGTCAGTTTAATGCCTAGTTTTTCAACCTGGCCAAGAAGCTTTTCAACATCACCGCCAGGGTCAACAAGCGCACCCTCCATGGTTTCATCGCACCAGATAATGCTGCAGTTTTGCGCAAATGCGGTAACGGGTAGGATCTGGGCTTTAAGCATGCATAACTCCTGACTTGCCTGCGGCGACACTAACCGGAAGCGATTGGTTTTAGAAGCCTGAATTCCAGAACACCGCCAACTCCAGAGACATGTAAAAATTGTCGCAACCGAATACAATTTAATACAAATTTCGGCTTGAGGATCAACCCACCCTTCGATACCCAAAACTGAGTAAGTTGAGTGGGGACCATAGGTGGCAGCTGTAACGATAGTTTTGCCAACATACAATCGCCCGGCGTTGCTTCAATACGCAATCCGGTCGGTGTTGGCCCAAAGTTTCAAATATTGGAAACTGCTGGTGGTGGGTGACGCCTGTGCAGCTGATACAGCGAAAGTTGTACAGTCGTTTGGCGACAGTCGAATTTTCTACGTTAACCTTCAGGAGCGCTGCGGCGAGCAGTCAGGCCCAATAAGCGCGGGCAGCGCCTGTGCAACAGGCGACCACATCGCCTATCTCAACCATGATGACCTGTGGTTACCAGATCATCTGGAAATTGCGCTTTCCCGTCTTCAAACATCAGGTGCCGAGCTGTTTGTCGGGCAGGCAGCTTTTACAACCTACGCAGACTATGGCGGCCAAATGCAGCCAGTGGTCAATGCTGTTTCGCCCACAGATCGCACCCTCGCCATGGCCTTTTTCCAAAAGCCTACATTGTTCGAGCCTACATCAAGCTGGGTATTGAAACGTACAGTTTATGACGAGGTCGGACCCTGGAAACCAGCCAAGACCCTTATTCGTTCACCTTTTGAAGACTGGTTGTTGAGGGCTTGGAAACTGGGTGCGACGCTGGAAAATGGTGACCGCCCCACCACAATCTATTGCAACGCAGAGAAGCGAAAATGGGTGAATTGCAAAGACAAGAAGAAACCATATCTCTATTCAATGCCACCTGAGGAGCAGGAGTTCTGGTGGAAAAAGATCAACAGCATTACCTCGCAGGACCTACGCGCACTTTTGAGCGCCCAAGCGAAAAGTTTCGCCCGAAAGCCGGACTATTTCGGGCATCGGTGCGCTGGCACTCCAGCGCAAGATATATATAGGACTCTGCTCACTCCCAATACTGCTGAACTTTTCAGGTGGACTGGTTGGGACGCTTTAAACCCTGCAGCACAGCTAACCAGTCGGCAACATGGCGGGAGTCTCTCAATGATGCTCCGACGACGAACCGGAGAAGATTTGCCTAAGGTCGAAAACTGGGAACGGGCTATTGAATATGGTGCAAAGCAGCTTAGCTGGAACAGCAACTGGTTCGAGTATGAGTGCTGATCATGTGGCTGGAACAACAAAGAGCCGAAACCGAACTGTCTGTCACACCGATAAGCCTGCGCGAAAGTCAAGAATGGCAAAACCAAAGAGGCAGCATAAGACACTGGACTGGCGGTTTTTTTGAAATTTCCGGCCTCGAGACCAATAGCGCAGCAGCATGTCTAGATGGAGTTCAGCAACCGATCATCAATCAGCCAGAAATCGGTGTTCTGGGCTTTATTGTTGCCTCTGGTCAGCAGGAAGCCAGTTGGTTAATGCAAGCTAAACCGGAACCGGGAAACGTGCACGGCGTTCAACTGGCACCAACGGTTCAGGCAACCTATAGCAATTACTCACGTGTTCACGGTGGCGCTGTCACTCACTATCTGGATTTTTTTTCAAGCGACTCGATAAGCTATGAAAGCTACAGTCTCCAATCTGAACAAGGCACCCGTTTCTATCAAAAATTTAACAGGAATGCTGTTTGCCGCGTACCGTTTCCGATAGCGTGTCCGACTGACGCCTATTGCTGGCATACATCCGGCCTCCTCAAGGGACTGCTCCTTGAGGACTATTCGGTCAACACCGATGCACGGTCTGTCATCGTCACATCGCCTTGGAGCTTACTGACAACACATCCCGTGCCCTTTGCCGGCAGCTGCGGAAAGGCATGGCCCGAGCTGGAAACATCTTATTTTCATCCGGTTCAACCCGGACTGACCAAGCATATTGTGCGACGACTTCATGGGCTTCGTAGAGCGATTGACTTAAAGACCAAACATATTGCATTGGAGGGGCTGCGCCACTGGCAATTGACGGAAAACACAATCACTTGCCAGACCGGCGGCGCATTCGATGTTGAATTCTATAGCGTCGACGCACCCACACGAGAGAAGCCAACGTGGGACCAACCACTTCTTAGATCAACAAAAAGAGACCATGTGATTCTGTTTGCCCAGCAACAAAGCGGGGTTGTCAGGTTTCTGCTGCGCTTCAGCTTTGAAATTGGACTGAGTGGTGGCGTTGAGCTAGGACCAACCTACAAAAAGGAAAGTCTGGCGCCCTCTCCGGGCTGGATTGAAGAAGCTATAGAACAAGGCTACGGTCGCATGCGTGCGACAGTGGACCAATCCGATGAAGGCGGGCGATTTATGAAATCCCGCTGCCGCTACAGCATAGTCGAATTACCTAAAGACTTTCCGACCGAAAGTGATGAAATCAGCTTCTGGGTTACCTTGGCCGAACTTGAATCGTTAACACAGGCATCGCGTTTGCTGACCAATGAAGCCCGATCGGCAATATCACTATTGCTGGCATTCGCTTGACGGAAGACAGCCTGCTAACAACTCAAAAAAAAGCTGCTGATTAAGTCCGGGGACAATGCAAATGGGCATCACTGATACCAGATTGCACAGCTTCATTTGGAAGTCTTGAAACGATGGCTGGGGCGGCAGGATTCGAACCTGCGAATGCCGATACCAAAAACCGGTGCCTTACCACTTGGCGACGCCCCACCATGGGTGTGGCGCGGTTTGTAAAGAAACTGTCTCACCCTGTAAAGACCTTTTTTGGCTGGCAAATCAGAAAATGGCCACCGACCGGAACAGGCGCTTGCATTCCTCTCGATATATTGGGTCAACACCCATATAAAATCGCACAAATGGGCGCTTACAGGCCAATTTCATCGGCCATGACCCACCAGTTCGGATGGAACTCCCGGACACGCCGGGCCACGGCGTCTGCGGCAGCCTTGTCATGGTAAAGCGCAAACACTGATGCGCCGCTGCCACTCATACGTAAAAGCTCATACTGGCTATTGAGCCGCAGGAACCGCTCAATCTCCATAATATCAGGACAAAGCTTAAGCGCCGGGTCCTGAAGGCTGTTGGATGTCAGTACGTTCAGGAGCTCAATCTCCGAGCAGACGCGTTCCAGGTCGCTGATTGCCACGTCAAATGGCGGCAGCCCCCGCTCTTCGCGGAAGGTCTTGAATCCGGAGAAAACCTGAGAGGTTGCAAGCGATTTGCGAGGGTTCACAATGACCACGCCAGCCGACCACCCGGGGGAAACAAATGTCAGGTTTTCACCAATGCCTCTTACAATCTGCGGCCTACTGGCCAGACAGGCAGGCACATCCGCGCCCAGCGACAGCGCGATTTCTCCCAGCTGATGCTCGGTCAGCTGAAGATTCCATAGTTGGTTAAGACCAACCAGGGTAGCTGCAGCATCAGCAGAGCCGCCGCCAAGACCAGCAGCTGTCGGCAACTGTTTTTCCAGCTCTATCTGAACGTCACAGGGCCTGCCAGCAAGCTTTGCCAGCGCATGCGCAGCTTTTGCCACAAGATTGTCTGCGGTCGCGCAGCCTGACAGCATGTCAGCACACGGACCCGACACAGACAAGCTGAAGGTACTGGCGTCGCGAAACCGCAACAAATCACCGCGCTTCGTAAAGGCAAACAGGCTTTCCAGCACATGGTAACCGTCATCGCGTCGCCCGGTGATATGAAGAAACAGGTTGAGCTTGGCGGGTGCAATCACATAAAGACTGCCGTCCGGCGCCTGGTTGACCCGTTGCTGAACGTCAGTTGCCACGTCAGGAATCCTCACGCAGGCCCATATCCATCTTGTCGACGAGCTGGGCCAGTTCCTCCGGATCAGGATCGCTGTCTATAGCGTGTTGCCACTGAAACCGTGCTTCAATGAAACGGCCCACGCGCCAATAGGCGTCGCCCAGGTGATGATTGATCGTGACATCATCGGGTTCCATGCGCACCGCTTTTTCAAGCAGACGAACCGCTTCTTCATAGTCGCCGGTAAGATAATTCACCCAGCCAAGGCTATCGACGATAAATCCGTCATCAGGGCGCTGTTCGACCGCTTTTTCGATCAAGTCCTTTGCTTCCTCAACCCGCATACCGCGGTCAATCCAGCTATATCCCAGGTAGTTCAACACGCTGGGTTCATCAGGGCTGATCTTAAGCGCAGCGAGAAAATCCATTTCCGCTTTTGGCCAGTCTTTCGACTGTTCATAGCTGACGCCGCGCGCAAAATAGGCAAACCAGTCAGCCCGGCCAGACGCCCGATACAAATCTATTGCCTGACTGTAATACAGAATGGCTTCAGGAAACTCTTCCCGCTCCCTCAGAATGTCACCCAGCGCCGTTAAAAAAACCGGTTGTTTGGGATTGTCCCTCAGTGCCGAGCGCAATGCATCCTCTGCTTCTGCAACCCGTCCCGCGCGCCGCAGTGCATTGATCCGCCGTTCATCCGCGGCCAGCTTCAAGACGCTGGACGACGGAACAGATCCGTAAACTGTTGCCGCCGCTTCAGAATTGCCAAGGTCATCCATCAGGTTGCCAAGCATGAAATAGATGTCGGCAACTTCAGGCGTCAGGAATGAGGCAATCCGTAAATATATGATCGCCGCCTGCGGAGAACTGCCCCGCGAAAACTCGCTTGCCAGTCGGTAAAACATACCCCCCACTGCGCCGAGTGGTTCTGCAGATGTTTGGGTTGGCGGCCGGCCTGCAGCAATGAGCCGGCCTTCCCTGAGCAGGAACCTGTTGTTGGCAAACCGCTCTGCCTGTTCGCCGAGGAATGTTCGTGCCTCATCGCGCCGCCCCGTTCTGGCCAGCATGTGCGCGTAGGCGACAAATGGTTGCAAAGATGTTGGCTGGGCTGCATCCGCCAGCCGCAGATACTGTTCCTGAGCGTTTTCAAACTGCTGCAGATGGTCCAGCATATAGGCTTTATGTTCATCTGCTATGGGCTTCAGCCGCTGGTCCAGCGCCATAGCCGACAAGGCATCTTCAGCGCGGGAAAAATCCTTTTCTGCGGCATGCGTCCAACCGACCAGCAAAGGCTCCAGCATGCTGCCAAAGCCTGTCATCTGAACAACTTCCAGACGATCCCTTACCTGTTCCCAGTCCTGTCGCTTGAACGCTTCAAGCACATAAAGAATGGATACCAGACTGTCGTCGAGAGCCGGCTCGCCTTTTTGTGCCAGCGAAACGGCAATCGTCGCGGCCTCATCCATGCGGCCGGAATACAGCAGTTGGAAAAATGCCCGGCTGGCGATCAGCTCGTTTTCCGGATCAGCCTCAAGCGCGCGCAAATAATAGCTGGCGCTATCAGCAAACGCTGAGTTCTGCTGCGCCATTGCCCCGGCGACAAACGGCGTATAAAGGCCGTCTTCGACTGCTTCTTGAGAAAACTCGCTGTAAAGCTGCCCTGTTACAGGCGCGTACTCACCCTTGGTGACCTGGCCGGCACATCCTGCCAGGACAAACGCCAAGGGCATAAATTTTAGAAACGGCATCATGCCTGCTTCCTTAACAAAAACACGGTTTGGGCACTGTATCACATATTGGGATAATTAGGCCCACCTCCGCCTTCCGGCACAACCCAGTTGATATTCTGCGTATAATCCTTGATATCGCACGTTTTGCAATGCACGCAGTTTTGCGCATTGATCTGAAGGTGCTTTTCGCTGCCTTCCCCCATAAACTCATAGACACCGGCAGGACAAAAGCGCTGTTCAGGGCCCGCATATTCGGCAAAATTGACTTTCATCGGGATGGTTTCATCCTTGAGTGTCAGATGAATGGGCTGGTCTTCCTCATGGTTCGTGTTTGACAGGAACACAGACGAAAGCTTGTCGAACGTGATTTCTCCGTCCGGTTTTGGATAGTCAATTGGTTGAGCATCAGCCGCTTTTTTTGTCGCTGCGTTGTCAGGATGCTGATGCTTCAAGGTTGGCAACAGTTTGCCAAGACCAATCGTGTTCATCCACATGTCGAAGCCCGAGTAGAAGGTGCCGAGTTTGACACCAAACTTGCTGAGCGCAGGGCGGGCATTCCTTACCTTGTGCAGGTCCTTGTATATCCAGCTTGATTTGAAGGCCTGTTCGTAGCCCGCAAGTTCCACCTCACCAGCCGAACCGCCGACAATGGCGTCAAAAGCGCTTTCTGCGGCCAGCATCCCCGATTTCATGGCATTGTGGCTGCCCTTGATGCGTGGCACGTTTACAAAACCGGCCGCGCAGCCGATGAGCGCACCGCCCGGGAAATAGAGTTTCGGCACAGATTGCAAACCGCCTTCGTTAATGGCGCGCGCGCCGTACGCAACTCTGCGGCCGCCTTCAAGGATTTCGCGCACGGCTGGATGGTTCTTGTACCGTTGCATTTCATCAAACGGCGACAGGTAAGGGTTGTTGTAATCAAGGGTCACCACAAAACCGATGGCCACTTGGTTGTTTTCCTGGTGATAGATAAATCCACCGCCAGCGGTCTCGTTGTCCAGCGGCCACCCTTGCGAGTGGATCACCCTGCCCGGCACGTGCTTGGCAGGGTCAATGTCCCAAAGCTCTTTGATACCAATGCCATAAGTCTGAAACTGGCAATCTTCCCGTAGGTTGAATTTAGCCTCGAGTTCTTTGGAAAGAGATCCCCGGCAACCTTCAGCGAACAGTGTGTATTTTGCATGCAATTCCATGCCCGGTTCGTGGCTTGGCTTGGGATTTCCATCACGCCCAACACCCATGTCTCCGGTTGCCACGCCCTTGACGCGACCATCCTCGTGATAAAGCACCTCTGCGCCGGCAAAACCTGGATAGATTTCCACGCCCATTGCCTCGGCCTGTTCGCCGAGCCACCGGGTAAGATTGCCTAGCGATGTGGTGTACATGCCCTTGTTCGACAAAAGCGGCGGCATAATAAAATGCGGGAAACTGGATTTGCCGGTTTCAGTAAGAACCCAATGCTGATTGTCGGTCACTGGGGTGTTGAGCGGTGCACCTTTTTCCTTCCAGTCAGGCAGGAGTTCGTTCAGCGCAATAGGATCCACCACTGCGCCTGAGAGGATATGCGCACCGATTTCGGAACCTTTTTCAATCACGCAGACCATAAGTTCCTGGTCTTTTTCCTGCGCCAACTGCATCAGGCGGATCGCCGCGGACAGGCCCGCGGGCCCACCACCAACAATTACAACATCAAATTCCATGGATTCGCGTTCCATGTTCCGCTCCTTACTTTACAAAAGACCCAGAAATGTCCTGCGGTCTCAAAATCGTTTGTCTGCGCCCTAAACTGGTCCGGGATCATGCATTTTCAAGTCTTATGCCCGCGCCTCATGCAAAGGTCAAACACTTGCGATTGCTCATATTGGCTCAGCTTTTGATCAAAATTGATCAACTGGCACAAGAGCGTCAAATTTTTGATGCAATTTGGACCGATAGGCCCTTATGATTGTCCGGCATAAAGGAAACCAATACGGCATGACAGCTGAACTCCCGCATTCAAGTGATCCCGGCAGCCTTCTGGCGTGGCAATTAGCCATGGGAGCTGATGAAGCGATTGGCGACGAGCCGCAGGATCGTTTCACTGCTCCAGCTCCGGCACGGGCAACGGCAGCAACAGGACAATCCAGCCCGTACCAAAGTCCGCCACCCGAAACGCGCGGCCCACGGCCAATCGCGGCCAAACCAGTTCAGTCCATCGCGGGTGGCAACGCTGACGCCGCAACAAGTGCTGCTGCTGGAGCCAACTCTCTTGAGGAGCTGAAAGCGGCGATGGAGGCTTTTGACGGCGGCTTGTTGAAGCGGTCCGCAAAAAACCTCGTGTTTTCGGACGGTGTCGCTGGCGCGCCGGTGATGATCGTTGGTGAGGCTCCTGGTGCGGACGAGGACAGGGTCGGCAAGCCATTTGTTGGTGTTTCAGGTCAGCTTCTGGATCGCATGCTTGCTGCAGCGGGCATGAGCCGAGAAGAAAATGTCTATATTTCCAACATCCTGCCTTGGCGACCCCTTGGCAACCGCGCACCGGATGACGCAGTTATCGCCATGTGCCTGCCCTTTGTCAGGCGCCACATAGAACTGGCATCACCCAAACTGTTGCTCATGTTTGGTGGTGTTTCAGCAAAGGCGCTATTGGCAACGACAGAAGGAATTACCCGCTTGCGGGGTCGTTGGAAAACTCTGCCTGTTGGCGGGCGCGATATCCCTGCGCTGCCGATTTTCCATCCAGCCTACCTGCTCAGGCAGCCTCATCTCAAAGGCCTTGCCTGGCGGGACCTGTTGGCTGCAAAACACCGCCTGGCGGAGTTGGAAGCATGAAACCAGTTTTGCATTTCATGATTGGGGCAATTGCTGTCACTCTATTGGGCGCTACTGTGCAGGCCCAGCCGGCTTCAAGTGCTAAAATTCCTGAAGTCCTCTCGCAGGAGGACATCGAGCGATACCAACGCATTTTTGAACTGCACCAGCAGGCAAAGTGGGAGGAAGCACAGCGCCTGATTGACAGGCTGGACAACACCATCCTGCTTGGTCACGTGCAATTTGAAAAACTCATGCATCCGACAGGCTACCGCAGCAACTACAGCGAGCTGGCGGCCTGGATGAAGCGATTTGCGGACCATCCGAACGCCTGGCGGGTCTACCGGCTAGCAAAAAGGCGCCAGGGCAATGCGAGGGCACCAAGGTCACCTGAAAAAACCCGTTATCCCGGCGTTACAGGACAATCGGCACTTCCAAAACCGCCAGTACCGCGGCGCAGCCGGCTGGAACGCAAGGCAGTGACGACGTTTTTGGCCAATGTGCGACGGTACGTGCGACGCGGCACGCCCGAACGCGCGGAAAAGCGATATTGGGCCATGGATGCCAGGGGGTTATTGGCAGACCATGAAAAAGCACAAGCGCTCGAGCGAATTTCGGCAAGCTACTACTATGAAGGCGACGACTTTCGCGCCATGAAGTTTGCCGAACTGGGCGCCGAATTCTCACGCGAAATCGTGCCACAGGTTGACTGGATCGCCGGTCTCGCCCATTGGCGGCGCGGAAATCTGGACAACGCCTATGTCCATTTCGACGCTCTGGCAAACTCCGAGCGTGCAGGAGACTGGCTGCTATCGGCTGGTGCATACTGGGCCGGCAGAGCAGCCCTCAGGCTTGGCCAAACAGCGGAAGCAACAGACCACCTGAAGTCCGCCGCCAATTATGTCGAGACTTTCTATGGCCTGATCGCCGCACGGCAATTGGGCATAACCCCGGACATTGACTGGTCAATTCCTCCGCTGCAGCCGTCCGCCGTTGAACATCTTTTACGTTTCCCGGCAACACGCCGCGCCATCGCTCTCGTTGAAGTTGGCAGGGATGATGTGGCCGATGAAGAGCTTCGACTTTTGTGGGGCCGCGAAGGTGTTGGTGTACAGGACGATATGCTGGCATTCGCTACCGCTCTTAACCTGCCAGCCATACAAATCAGGCTTGGTCGTGTTGGTGGCACGGGCGACCCTGCCCCTGTCGCAACACGTTATCCGCTACCAAACTGGCAACCGGCGGGTGGCTTTACGGTGGACCGCGCCATGATTTTTGCCATGGTGCGCAAGGAAAGCGACTTCAGAAGCCGGGCACGCAGCAGGGTTGGCGCAGGTGGCCTCATGCAGGTGATGCCTGCAACAGCAAGTTACATCACCAACAACCGCGCGCTACTGCGCCGCAGCCGCAACCAGCTGTATGAGCCAGAGTTCAACATTGCACTGGGTCAGCAGTATATTGAGTATCTTCTGGGCACCCAATATGTGGAGGACAATCTGCTGATGGCACTTGCCGCCTACAATGGTGGCCCCGGCAGTTTGCTCAGTTGGCGACGGGAAGTGGATTTTGGTGTCGACCCTTTGCTTTTCATCGAGTCCATCAGCTTTTACGAGACGCGCAATTACATTGAGCGCGTCATGGCGAACCTTTGGCTGTATCGGATGCGTATTGGGCAACCCACGCCGAGCCTCGATACTCTGGCATCAGGTGCCTGGCCAACACTTAATTACCTGGATTCGGACGAAACGCCGGATGCAATGCAACGGGCTATTCGCCTGACCAAAAACTCAACGAATGTGACAGCAGATGATTGATGAAAACCGCGACTTTATCCCTGTAAAACTAGGGATAATGACGATTTCGGACACCCGAACCACGGCGGATGACCGTTCTGGCGATACTCTGGCCGCCCGCGCCGAAGCAGCTGGGCACATCATTGAGGCACGCACGATTGTCAAAGATGACAAGCCGTCCATCACAGAGCAACTGAAAGCCTGGATCGCAGACAATGAAATTCAGGTGATCATTTCAACCGGGGGCACCGGCATAACGGGTCGCGACGTGACCCCGGAGTGTTTTGAAGCCTTGTATACCAAAGCCATTCCCGGATTTGGCGAGTTGTTCCGCATGCTTTCCTATGACCTCATTGGCACAAGCACGATCCAGAGCCGCGCGACAGGCGGCATATCAGGTACCACCCTTATGTTTGCCCTGCCCGGTTCAACCGGTGCCGTAAAGGACGGTTGGGACAAAATCCTTGTCACCCAGCTCGACAACCGTTTCAGGCCCTGCAACTTTGTCGAACTGATGCCACGCTTCGGGGAAACCTGACACTAGCATATTTGTCTTGATGACAATTAATGCATTGGATAGCCTCCCCTTATGGGGTTCATTGATTCATCATGGGGGCGATCATGAAACGATTTCTTTATGTGGCGATGGCTGTTTCACTGGCAAGCAGTGCCGTTTTTGCAGATGAAAAATCGGACCAAAAAGCGTTCCGCGATGCGTACAAAGCCTATCAGGCTGCTGTAGCCGCCGGAAACCCCTGGCAGGCTCTGGACCATGCCAAAGTAGCCTATGAGTACGGCGAATTGGTGTTTGGCCCGGATCACAAAAATACAGCAGCGTTACTTCTGAACTATGGTCGCTTGATAAAAGACAAAGAGGAAGCTCGAAAAATCCTGCAAAAAGCAGTTGATCGCCATGAAGCACTCCATGGTGAAGACGCTGCAGAGTTGATTGACCCACTTATGGACCTGGCAGCAAACAGCGCTGACCTGGGTACATTGGGTAAAGCCAGGAAAATATACCGCAGGGTGCTGAAGCTTGCAGAAACACATTTTCCGGACAGTAACCTGATGCTGGGTATTATCCGCGTGGAAATGGGGAAAATTGCTCTCCATGAAGCACAGTCTAAAGAAGCCCTTCGCCTGCTTAACAAAGCCAGAGATGCTCTCGAAAAAGCAGACGCCGGACGTGCAGCCCCGTATCTTGCAGAGACAGAGTTTTACATTGGGCAGTATCAAATGGCGCGGCAACGGCACAAGAAGGCAACAAAGCACCTTCTCGCCAGCCTCAGCATTTATGAAGAGCTCGCTCCCAATAGTTCAAACACCATGACCAACCACGCTTTTCTTATCGAAGCATATGAAAAAATGGGATTGAGGGACGAAGCCACCAAACACTGCAGGGCCATAGGTGCAAAGGCGCCGCTAAAGCCCGACCAGGACTTTGATCCTGTATATCAGGTAAGACCCATTTATCCCGTAAGCGCCCAACGATCCGGCAAAGAAGGGTACGCAATCGTTGAAATTACTGTCGACAAAGATGGATTTGTCCAATCGCCGACCGTAATAGAACTAAACGGGCATGACGCCTTCGCTCAAGCATCTCTGGATGCCGTCGCAAAATTCAGGTACGCGCCCCGATACGAAAATGGCGAAGCAGTCGACACCGAAGGCGTAAAGTACAAGTTCAGTTATAATTTGCGCTAGCAAAGCCGCCAACTTGGGAATGATGGCGTAGCTTCCACTTTCTGCTTCCCTCCGCGCGGACCGTCTTCTAGGGTAAGCGCGGAGAGTTTAGAAGAAGGGCAGTCGCAGGTTCTCCTCACTGCTCAGGGGAAAAACGTGTTTACCATCAATCGTTTATTACTGGGCTTTTTAGCCCTGCTGAGCGTCAGCGCCGCCGCATCGGCGCAAGACGGCGAAGGGTCAGCCTTTGTCCGCATAACCAGCGACGTCATTACCGCTTTTAGCAATTTCGTTTTCAGTGAAGTCACGCTTTTTGGTGCAAACATGCCGTGGATCGTGGTCTGGATGGGCGCGCCGATGTTCTTCCTCACCATCTATTTCGCGTTCATTAACCTGCGTGGTTTCCGGCAAGCTTCAAAAATTGTACGCGGCCACTATGAAGACGTGAACGCGCCCGGCGAAGTCACACAGTTCCAGGCCTTGTCCACCGCGCTTTCGGGCACTGTAGGTCTTGGTAACATCGCCGGCGTTGCCGTTGCGATCTCAATCGGTGGTCCGGGCGCAACCTTCTGGATGATTATCATTGGTCTGTGTGCCATGAGCCTGAAGTTCGCGGAATGCACGCTGGCTGTAAAATACAGGGAAGTTCGCGAGGATGGAACGGTCGCTGGCGGACCCATGTATTTCCTCGAAAAAGGCCTGAGCGCGCGCGGCTGGTCCAAATTCGGCAAAGCCCTGGCCTGGACATACGCCATTCTGGCGTTTCCCAGTATCCTGCAAGTGGCGCAGGTCAACCAGTCGTTTGAAGCGATCAGTTTTGTTACCGGCTTCGAAAGCGAAGCCAGCAGCTGGATATACGGCGTTCTGCTCGCGATCCTCACCGCGGTTGTTATCATCGGCGGCATCCGGTCAATCGGCGGCGTCACTGCCAAGCTTGTGCCCCTGATGGCCACAGTTTATATCGCGGGTGCCCTGGTGATCATCCTTGGTCATATCACCGAAGTACCGGCGGCTTTTGTCACCATTTTTGAAGGGGCATTTAACCCCGAAGGCATCGCGGGCGGGATAGCCGGTGTTATCATCATCGGAATGAAGCGGGCTGTTTATTCCACCGAAGCCGGACTGGGTTCCGCCTCGATGGCGCACGCCGCCGCCAAGACACGGGAGCCCGTCTCTGAAGGCATGGTTGCCCTGATGGAGCCTTTTATCGACACCGTCGTTGTCTCCACCATGACGGCGCTCGTGATTGTCATCACTGGCAACTATATGGTCGGTCAGGAAGTCCAGGGCATCTCCATGACATCAGCCGCCTTTGGCAGCGTTATCAGCTGGTTCCCGATTGTCCTGGCGATAGCCGCCTTCCTGTTCGGATTTTCCACCATCATCAGCTGGGGATACTATTCCAGTAAGGTCTGGGAATTCATTTGGGGAGGCAGCGACCGGTCCATGACCATCTTCAAGGTCACCTACTGTGTGCTACTGATCCCCGGCGCTGTTTGGAGCCCGCAGGTCGTGTATGACCTTATGGATGGTATGTTCTTCCTGATGGCCATACCGAACATTATCGGGATTTACTTCCTCGCGCCGGAGCTCAAGCGCGATTTGCAAAGCTATCTCGCACGCATCAAGTCCGGCGAAATCGTCGAAACCCGCTAAAGGAAATGCGCCTAAAGGAGAGTCTCATGAAATCAATATATACACTTGTTTTTGTGATGTTTTTTGTAGTCGGAAACGTCAAGGCAGACGATAAATCCGATATCTCCGCCGTTCTTGATGATTTGCACTCTGCCGCCGCGGCCGCAGATTGGGCGCGTTATTTTTCACTGTATACCGACGATGCAATTTTTCTGGGCACCGACGCCTCGGAACGCTGGGACAAACCAACCTTCCAGGCCTATGCCGCACCTACCAGTGGCTGGACCTACCGCATGACGGAACGCAATATTGATCTTACGCCGGACGGTGATCACGCCTGGTTTGACGAATTGCTGGTAAACGCAAAATATGGCACCAGCCGGGGTACCGGTGTACTGATTCGCACAAACGCCGGCTGGAAAATTGCACAGTACCACCTGGTCTTTCCCATTCCCAATGACTTGGCCGAGGGAATCACACAGCAGATTCAAACGTTTGAAGCGCGTCAAAAACCGGGCCAGAATTAGGTCAGTCCCCTTGTCTTGAAATTGCTCCTCTGCACCCGCATGCTTGGCGCTGGGTCACATATGACTGTTGGTGCTGAGAGGAGGCTGCCATGCCCCTGTCCGGTGTGTTGGAACAGTTGTTTGATTACTGGAAGTCTTTACCACGCGATGGGAGTGCACTGCTTCCGACGCGGCAAAACCTGTTGCCAACTGACCTCCATGAAATGATGCCCCGCCTCAGTCTTTTGAAAAGGCACCAGCGCTACCAGGTTCACGTCACCATGATTGGTACTGCCAGCAATGATAGCTGGCGTTCCCCGTTCATCGGCATGAATTCCTTCGACCTGACCGCGCCCAGCATGCGCGAAAACAGCGCCAAGCTATACGCCGCCGTGCTGGACCAGCCTTGCGCTGCGGTCATCACCGAAAACATCACGACCAAAAGCGGCAAGCGCCGCTGCGTACACTCACTATATCTGCCAATGACAGATCAGGGCGGCGATGCCAACTATATCGTGGGCTGTTCCGTATATCGCCGCAAACCCTGCTACAGCAGTACCAATGACCGGCTTGTACCGGCCCATGACCATGTGATGGATGTAGAATTTCTGGATTTGGGTGCAGGATTGCCAAACGTGGATTTCGAAATCATTGAGCCCGCAAACCGCCCTGATCTGAGCCTGCACTGGTGGGAACGCTTTCTGCCAGACCGGAGGAAATCCCGGCACCGGCTACAACCAGGTTCTGCCTCAGATTACAGTCGTGGGATCGAGGAACGCTGGAGTCAGCTTCAACGGACACCTGGTGGCGAAGACCCAAGAATCCTCTAATTCTCTGCAAAAATCACGAATTAATCGATAGTTTTGCAGTTATTTTGATGACTTTAAATACAACTTTGCCGTTATTCGCGAAGTTCCAATACTCATATAAACAGCGCCTCCCAAAACATAGCTTCATACTTGATTAACCATAGACTTGTACCAGTGCGTGCATTTCAAAATGCTCGCCAAATCTCTTTAACCTATTGTTTATACTAGGAAACTAGTTTTCTCACCTCATGGGGGTCTCCTTTCAAACATGTGAGAGTTTGAAATTCTAGGGAGGTGGAAATGACTAGCAGGAAATTCATAATTCACAGTCTTGTCGCGAGCAGCTTTTTGGTCAGTCCGACCGCATTCGCCAATGAAAACGACCAACAGTCACCAAGCGCAAGCGACATGTGGCAGTTGATTCAGGAACAACAGAAGCAGATTAAATCGCTTCAGGATGCTTTGCGGGGCTTGCGGGACCAACAAGACCTGAAACTTATCGATGAAGTCGATGGAAAACCGACGACACCAAAACAAGATGCGACCGTGCCCCAATCACAGGACACGCCCGGATGGAAAACGGGCAAAGGATATTCCGTGGAAATCGGCGGCTTTATTCGTGCTGATTACAGTATTGGTGACCGGCATGGCAACACCCAGGGTGATGACAGCCTGGGTGTCTCACGCGCAGCATTAGCAACTAAATTTCATAAGGACAATATCACGGGTGTGCTGGTACTTGGCACCGGCAACACAACGGATCTAGGCGGCAGTTTCCGCGGCGATGTGGTTTTGGCAGACGCCTATGTCGTCTGGGACAGGATTGCTGGTAGCAATTTCACCTTGAGCGCCGGTGCGCAACCCCTTTTGTTTGGCCTCAAACCCAACGGCTTTCCCGTGGACAGGTCTCTGCAAGGGTCTCTTGAATACGGTGCTGCGGGTGCTTTTGCAGTCTCCAATCAGCTTGGCCCATCTATCATAGGCACATACACATTCAATGACCAATGGTCGCTGAGGGCCGGGCTGTTTGACCAACGGGACGGTGATGATGCATTGGGGATCGGCTCTGATTTAAGCGACAACTATTTTGTGCAGGTGCGTGGGTCAAACCTGTTTAACTCAGGGTTTTACGGGTCTATCGGCTACGAGAAAAGATATGTCACGGCCACCGGTCATGCAGAGCCAATTTTCGACGTTGGTCTTGGTTATCAAAATGAGCATTTTGACCTGTCACTCGAATATATCGATATTGATCGTGCGCTGGCTCAAACTCTGGAGGATGAGACCTATCTCATCGCGGAAACGACTTGGCACGCAAGCGAAACCACATCAGCATATTTCGATTTCGCACGAGCAACCGAGGCGGATATCAACACCTACCGGATCGGCGTTTGGCGGAACCTTTCGTCTGCTTTTAGTGTTGCTGGCGAGTTTTCAATTGATGAGGTACGCGGGAACACAGTTCAGAGCTTTGACGTTCGACTAACGGTGAACTACTGAGCACTCAGCCATTCACAGGCCACTATTCGTTGATATAGTGGCCTGTTTTTTTTCGATCATTTTCAGCCTATCTTCTCGGCCATTTTGAAAAGCTTGTTGGGGAAAAACCGCTTCAGGAGCAAGGCTTTCATCTCGATACCTTCCCCAACCGGGATTTCATACTTGCCTTTTTCAAAGCCACGCATAATCACCTGCGCACATTTGCTTACATCCATGCCACCCGCGATATTCTTGTCCGTTTCTCCAAACACGGAACCATCGCCTTTGAGGGCATTCTCCGAGATTGCCGTGCGGATATAACCGGGCGTGATTGTTGTTACATGAATACCATGCCGTGTTACTTCGGTTCGTAGTGCATCAAAAAAGCCCATCATGGCGTGTTTGGCAGCACAGTAGCCGGTTCGTTTCGCCGCACCGATCTTGCCAGCAACCGATGCCGTCACCGCCAGGTGACCCGTGCCCTGCTCTATCATGATCGGCAGCACCAGCTTGGTCAGCGCAATCTGGCCAAACACATCAACGTCAAAAAGCGTGCGATATGTTGCCATGTCGGTATCCACACAAAGCGAACGCTGTGAAATACCAGCATTATTCAGGAGCATATCGATCCTGCCCCACTGTCGGTATGCCTCGTCGACAACAGCTGGCATGGCCGCTTCGTCCGTCACATCGAGCGGCAGGATCAGGATATCTTCGGCGTTCGCACCTCGTTGCAGGCATCCTTCCCGCACCCGCTCAAGCTCAGGCTTTCGCCGCGAAGACAGGATCAGTTTCGCGTTTTTTCCAATCATTTCATATGCCAGTGCTTCCCCAATACCGGAGGACGCACCGGTAAGCCAAACAACCTGATCACTAAACATGCCACTCTCCCCTTGTGTGATGCCGGAACGGATCATAAGTTAATGACTTAAGGCAAAATGTCATGCCTTCAAAGTGACTGCCGCCAGAACATTCAGGGCCGGACCCCATAGTGAGCACATATCAGCCAAAAATAGCAGAAATGCTTATCCACGCGTTTGCAATTGTGAAGGCACGCTCACACCTGCTGATGCTGCTTGCGGTCCTGACGGGTCTGGTTGTCAGCATTGTGTCTGCACCGGCCTACGAGTTGATGACCGCTATTGCCGCCGTGTTTGAGCCTGCAAACGAGGAGACCGCATCAAGTCAGGCGGTTGACCTCATCACCAGCGGTTGGCCGACACTGGTCTGGGGCCAGCTGCTGTCCACTCTCGTGAATGCAGCTTCGCTGGTGCTTTGGGCCCGCGCCAGCCTCGGCGGCGAATTTGTGCCCGCTGGCGGTGGCGCATTGAAGCTGGCCGAGCGGAGCCTGCGCAGTTTCTGGCACCTGACACTTGCCAATATTCTTTTTGTCACCGGTATTTTCATGGGAGCGACGATCCTTGGCATGCTGGCCAGCACGGTAGGTTTTTTAGCCATGGTGATAATATTTGCCGGTAGCTTTGTTCTCGTGTGGTTTGCTGTGATCGTATTTACCGTCGCAAATTTTGCACTTCTCAGGGAAGCCGCTGACCATCCAACCTCGCTCGCCGCAGCGTGGCAGATGGTTCAGCCAAATGCACGCTCAGCATCTGCAAGCCTCGCCAGTCTGTTTCTGGTGTATTTTTTTGCAAGCGCCTTCATAGCCTCAGGCCTTGAAGGAATGGGCGTCGAGAGCAACCGCATATTCCTCATCGTCAACGGCACGCTCGGTTTTTTGCTGTCCGCTGTCCACGTATCGGCACTGACTGCCCTGCCCGTAGCCTATCATGTGGACCGGCAAGCCTAGTCTTCAGACGAGGGAGACCATTTGAATTGAGGCTTGCGTTTTTCAAGGAACGCCTGCACGCCTTCAATGGCATCGACGCCTTCATGTGCATCCAGAAACAGGGCCTCTGAACCCGCGTCATCGTCCACCTGCCCATCAAGAATATGCTGCATGGTTCTTTTGATACCATAGAGCGAAAACTGCGACAGGGAGGCCATATGATCCGCAAAAGCCCGAACTTCTCCGTCCAGGTCGCCGGGCGTAAGGCGTCTATCGATCAAGCCTATGGACAGGGCCTCCGTCGCATCGACAAGTCTCGCTGTAAACAGCATCGATTTTGCGTTTGAGGCCCCAACCAGATCCATCAGTTGCTTGGTGTCATTAAGGGGGTAAACCAGCCCGATTTTCGCGGGCGTGATGCCGAACCTCGCGCCTTCTGCCGCAAACCTAAAATCACAATGTATTGCCAGTCCACAGCCGCCACCGACGCACGGGCCCGAGATTTGTGCGATTGTCGGCTTGGCCGCACGCGCAAGCGAGCGCTGGGCTTGCCGTATCGCCTGTCTGTTGGCTTCCCGGCGCTCTGGGTCTTTGGCGATTTTTTCAAGTTCCACAAGGTCTGCACCCGCTGAAAACGAACCTTCAGTTGATGAGCACAGGACAATCACCCGCGCGTCTGGCGTGGCATCCAGTGCACGCACAGCCTCCGCGACCCGGCACCACATGTCGTACGACATGGCATTTTTCTTGTTCGGACGGTTCAATATGATCCGGCCGATAGCGCCCTCTATGCTGGCATACACGTGGGATTGGGCGTCGAAAATATCGCTCATGCTGTTTCCTTGGCTTAAAACAATGATTGCTGGCGCTCGCTCTCGGGCGGTGCCAGCAGACCTGGATCATCAAACCTGACATTGCCAACGCGGGCGCTGACGGCCCGCCACTGAAAGGCAGTTTCCGGAACCCAGTCAAATCCATTGAGAAACCCTCGCGGCAGAGGGTCGTGTGGCTGGAGCCAATCCCCGTAGCGGGTTTTGGGCACCACAAGCGGACGGCGATGGTGCAGGCTTTTCATCGGGCCTGTCGTTGCGTCCGTGACAATTGCCATGGTCTCCAGCCAATGGTCTCCGGCTGGCCCGTGCCAGACAGACCAAATGCCTGCAAACGCCATCAGCTCGCCATTTGCCGGCTCAATCACATAAGGCTGTTTTCGCCCATTCTCGGTCCGCCATTCATACCAGCCGCTGAAGGGCACAAGGCAACGTTTGCGCTTGACGGACGAACGAAAGGAGGGCTTGGCCTCCACTGTTTCGAGCCGCGCGTTAATCAGCGGCTTGTCACCAATCTCTTTCTTCCACTCAGGCACCAGCCCCCATTCAACGGCTGCCAGTTCGTTCACGCCCTTGTCGCTCTGGCGGACAACAAGCACAGGCTGGCGTGGCGCCACGTTATATCGTGCCGGGATAGCAGGCCGCGGGTCACCGTCCGGCAACGGGAACAGATCCTCTATTGCGTCAATTGGTGCCGTTAAAAGATATCGTCCACACATGGTTCTTGCGTCGCTTCCGGCTTGGCCTCACTATCGATCCGTTCTTGTTCCACATCTGACCCACCGAGACAAGCCTATGACCGATACCCGAGAGACCCCGACCAGACCTATTGTTGGTGTTGGCGCCGCCATCGTGCGGGGCGACGAAATCCTGCTTATCCGGCGCGGCAAACCACCAAAAGTCGGCGAATGGAGCCTGCCGGGCGGCGGCGTTGAACTTGGCGAAGGCACGCGAGAGGCTGCATTGCGCGAAGTGAAGGAAGAAACAGGCCTGGATGTGCGGCTGGGACCCTTGATTGACGCTGTTGACTTTATCGAGGAAAGCGCGGACAGCGTCAGGTTCCATTATGTTCTCCTCGACTATCTCGCCTTCTACCAGTCTGGCGAGCCCGTCGCCGGGTCAGACGCAACGGACGCGCGGTTCCATCAAATTGACGCAGCACTGGCTATGCCCTTGTGGAGCGAGACCAAACGCATTATCAACGCCGCGAGAGACCTCGCGCGAGAATTCGCACCATCACACACAGGTTGACGCTATGTCCAACGAGCAAAACAAACCTTCATCCCGCAGCGGCATCGGCATGCTGATCCTGCTGGTGGGGCTGACGGTGTATGCTTTTCTGGCGGCCGGCATAGGCAACTTGATGGACGATTGGCCGCTGATGGTTCAGATGACCTACTATCTGATCGCGGGCATCATCTGGATTTTCCCGGTCAAGAAGTTACTGCAATGGATGGGCGGGCAAAAAGAGGAATGATCCCAAAATCACGCAAACTAGGATCAAAACCTGCGCTACACTTCAAAAGAACAATATATTTAAAAAGCCCAAGCCAGAGCGTTCGCTACGTTCAAGCCTGCGAAACGTGATTTGCCGAAAGACGTTTCACCCGTATCACAAAAAAAGAGGTGCCATGGACTGGCACCCCTACACCTAGAGGTCGCGACCTCCACGTATCGTTATGACGTAATTATTGCTCCAATTTCATATATTTGTATTAGCGAGGCAGTGGTGTGGATGTCGGGCAGTTGATACTCGTATTCCCGCTGACCACGTTGCTGTGATTGTGCGACGGAACCTTTACAGTAATGTATGAACTTGGATTACGGTTGCAGAAACGATTGTCCTCTACATCGTTAAACCTCGCGAAATCACGATCATCAGAGCTGCTGCTCTCCCAATCTGAATCCCAGGCCAAGGACGATGGCACGTCGCTGATATCCCAGGACCATCCTGCATCCAGATTGCAAAAACTTATGTTTACACCAGTTCTTTCACCAACATATATGCCTGGATT
Organism: uncultured Kordiimonas sp.; assembly: GCA_947500295.1. Taxonomy (GTDB): domain Bacteria; phylum Pseudomonadota; class Alphaproteobacteria; order Sphingomonadales; family Kordiimonadaceae; genus Kordiimonas. Next base: position 267,891 of record CANMRM010000004.1, on the reverse strand, counting down.
TGAGCCGGAATAGTTCTTGTAATAGAGCATGTTGTGGGAAATTTCGTTGTGTCTGGGGCCAGTATATTTGACAGCTCCACCTTCTCCACAGTTCCGGTAAAGGTAAATACCGCCGTTGTTTACGCCATCAAGCCAGTTTCTGGTAATCACATTATATTCCGAAGCATCTACAGCAACGATCTCTCTATCGTTAGAGCTTCTGTTGTATATCTCGTTGTTTTCCAGCGTGTTGTATGCTGTTTCAAATCCGAAATAGACCGCCACACCCTGAGTTTGGTTGAATATCCTGGAATTTTTGTATGTGATGTAGGTAACACCCTCACCGAAATACAAAGCATCCTTGTGCCAGTAGTTCGTTATATCAACATTATCGAACGTAACGTTTCTAGCGGATGTATTCCGAACATCCAGAACCCAGTCTGGACCCGCGTTGTTCTTGTAGTCATTGAGATCATTTGGATTGTATCCGCTACCGTGTATGCGCACTGTACCGTAAACGTCACAGTTCTTGATCGTTATGTTTTCCGGCCGATCATAGACCTCCACACCGTTTACCGTGGTTATCTTGGTCGCGACACGGAGACTGTGCGAACTGATAAGCGGTTGTAACGGAAAGATTCTCGCGCCGTTACAGTCGAAAGTGACACCGCTGCTGTCGGACCCAATAAATCTGACCAGTTTTGTAATGAGATCTGAACTGGATAACGTGATATAACAGTCAATGGTAACATGCGTGTTGGTCCCTGTGATGATCACTACATCATTACCAAAAACATTGATGATTGTATGGTCCGGTTCCTCCAGAATTTCGGCTCGTTTGGCGGCGCTGCACGCTGCCGCGTTCGCGTCCTGCAGTCCGCTCATCATGGCGAAACCAAGCCCAAACAGTAATAATATATTCTTCATCGATCGACTCCCCAATTAGTTGTGCAATACTCTTTACTTTGTACATAATACACTAATAAGCCGTGAAATACTACTATTACCTGTTTTATGGACTATAGTTGCTACTATTACGTGTTTTTTCACTTGCCTGATCCACAAGTAGATTAACGCCGCACTCGAGCGTGTTGACAGTCAACGAAGGAGAGATGAAGTTTAAGCGTACTAAGGTGCGCGAGGCATGAAATGGGGCTGAAACTATCGGGTTACGGACTTTGTGCCGGCACCCAGGTGACCCAACGTATTTCAGAAGTTGATGGGACCGTGCACAACAAAAAACAGATGCTCTTGATTGTATGATCACGACTATTGCGCCCCAAACTAATCTGCATTATGACGTCTAACAATTGAGTACAGGGGGATAGAATCTCTACAAATGTCACCCACTATTATCAGTTTCTACTGATGCATTTCGCTCGCTATAAACGCGAAAGCAAAGTTGCCAATTATCGAACCTTGATCCCGGGACTGCGGCACCGGAAACGCGTGCAGAGCGTTTTGCAGTATGCGCTCAAATACGCACCTGAATCCGGTCCGGTGCTAGAGTTTGGCGTATTCCGTGGGCGGACCATCCGGTTTATGGCAAACTTGCTACCTGAAACGCCTCACTATGGCTTTGATAGTTTCGAAGGCTTCCCCGACGATGGGCGGAGCGACTGGAAGCAGGATTTCCGCGTAGATGGCATGCCGGATGTCCCTGACAATGTAACTTTGGTTAAAGGTTTTTTTGATAAAAGCCTGCCCCAATTTCTTGCAGACAAACCAGATCTTGGTTCGCCGAAACTTGTTCATATTGATTGTGACCTCTATTCATCAACCAAAGTGATCTTTGATCATCTTTGCCACCTGCTTGGCCCGGGCAGCGTTATCGTTTTTGATGAGCTGCTGCATTATTATCGTTTTCGGGAAAATGAATTCTTGGCGTTTTACCAGTTTCTGGAAGCACGTCAGCTTACCTTCAGGTGGCTGGCGAGATCGGGGAAGTTACTACCATTTGATCGATTCCTTGCCCTACAGGCAGACCGTAACCTCCCATCCTCGATACAAAATTTCCGCGCTCAGGGTTACCACCAGAACGCAGCGGTTGTGTTGGAAAAACGGAGCCCGGGCTATGAAGACAAGCTAAATCGCTATTACGAAGAGGCGAGGCATTTGGCGGAGCTGTATCCATTAAAATTGGATGCTGTACACGACGCCAATTGATACATTTTCTGCACCAACCAAAACCCTGTGAACCTGGTAATCAACAGCTGTATCCTTGCCTGCCCCTACCGCCTTCTCAAGTGGTAAGTTAGTGCAAGTCCAATACAGTGCCGCAATTCCGCGTCTGGAAGGCCTGCCCCTTTTATAAGTAGAGCACGATTACCGCCGAAGCCAAAGCTTTCGGGGAACAGGCTTCGATACTGGTCCAAGAGGTTGGTTTGACAGTTCACGTAAAGCGCGGGACGATTGCTGGTTTTATCTATCCCAAGCCGTATCGTGGTTCCTGATTTCGTCTCGGTCGTCAGATAGCTGGGTTGTCCCCACTTCAGGCATTCAGTCAGGTTGCCAACGTGCACTGTCTCATCTGCGACGGCAAAGATCAGGGCTCTAATCTCAAGTAGGCATGTCTTCGCATTATCAGGAAATGCATCAAAGGCCGCTGCCACAGCTGATGTGGCAAACGGCCTTTGATTGTTTGGCTGACCTGAATCCATCAAGCGTCCGGGAAACTATAGTCCTTGAACCGGTCACGCAGGTCTTTTTTCGAGATCTTTCCCGTGGCGGTGTGAGGGATGTCCTCAACAACAACCATGTCGTTTGGCAGCCACCATTTGGCAACCTTGTCCGACAGGAAGGCGTTCATTTCTTCATAAGAAACCGACTTGCCGTCCTCCAGGATCACCAGCAGCAGCGGACGCTCGTCCCACTTCGGGTGCGGCAGTCCGATAACCGCGGCTTCGGCCACAGCATCGTGACTGACGGCCGCATTCTCGAGGTCGATAGAGCTGATCCACTCACCGCCCGATTTGATCACATCCTTCGCGCGATCGGTGATTTGCATGTAGCCATGCTCGTCAATGCAGGCCACATCGCCGGTATCGAACCAATTGTCTTCGTCAAGGACATCGCCGCCGACGCCTTTGAAATAACTGCCGATCACCCAGGGACCACGTACCATAACGCGTCCCGACGTTTCGCCGTCCCGTGGCAGGATGTTGCCGTCATCGTCCTTGATGCACATTTCAACGCCTAGAACAGAGCGGCCCTGCTTGCACTGAATATCCAGCTTTTCTTCGTCGCTCAGGTCCTGGATTGATGAGTTTTCGCTGCCAAGACTGCCGAGCGGACTGGTTTCGGTCATGCCCCATGCGTGGTTCACGCGAACACCGTACTTGTCCTGGAACGCCTGGATCATGGAACGCGGCGCGGCCGAGCCACCAATGGTCACAATTTCCATCTTGCCGGTGTCCTTGCCGGTTGCTTCCAGATATTTGAGCATGCCAAGCCAGACGGTGGGAACAGCGGCTGTTACCGTGATGCCGTGTTCCATCATCAGGCGGTGCAATACATCCGGCTCGTGGTGCGGACCATTGAGCACAAGCTTGGCGCCAGAGCCCGCCGCCGCGTATGGGATACCCCATGCATTGGCGTGGAACATCGGCACAACCGGCAGGATAACCGATTTTGCCGTAACACCCAGCGTGTCACCGGCAAGCGCCACCAGCGTGTGCAGGAAATTGGACCGGTGCGAATACTGAACGCCTTTTGGATTGCCAGTGGTGCCTGATGTGTAACACAGCGCGCACGGGCTGTTTTCGTCGAAGGTTGGCCATTCATAGTTGCCGTCTTCAGCGCCGATGAATTCTTCGTATGCCACAGCATTTTTGAGGGTCGTTTCCGGCATATGGTCTTGTCCAACCATGATGACGAATTTTTCGACCGTCGAAAGATGTTCGGCTACTTTTTCAATCAGCGGTACGAAGGTGATGTCCAGAAACAGCACCCTGTCTTCCGCGTGATTGATGATGTAGATGATTTGCTCGGGGAACAGCCGCGGATTGATGGTGTGTGTAACGCCGCCCATACCGGATGCGCCGTACCATATCTCTACGTGGCGGTGCGTATTCCAGGCAAAGGTCCCTACGCGGTCACCTTTGTTGATACCGTGCCGCTCCAGCGCCTGGGCGCACTGGCGCGCGCGCTTGGCCATATCCGTATTTGTGTAACTGAATTCACCGCCTTCGGGCAGCATCGAGAAGATTTCGCGTTTTGGGTGGTTAATTTCGGCGTGGGTCAAAAACTTTGAAATCAGCAGTGGCCAGTCTTGCATGTGTCCAAGCACTCTTAAATCTCCCCGTATAAGAACAGCTAAACCTTTCCTGATATAGCCTGCCCCCGCAGGTTTGCAAATAGCTTGTTAATGCGTTCGATTAAGGGGCTTTCCGGTTAACCCACACGGTTGATTGCTCGCCGGTGGCCCTGTTTAGGATAATCACCTGATCGCTACCGTCCTCCAGCCGAAAATGCAGGAAAACTTCTGCCCCCGCCGGCACCATGGCAACAAGGCTCGCACCCTGTGGGGCATCGATGTTGAAATCCCGGGCAGAAAGGTTCTGAGAAGTGGGCGCTGAAATGGCCGGTGCAAGCGCTGAGACTGTCTCCGGCTCCTCACTGGGCCCGGAAACAATGCGGTAAAGAATAAGGCCCATCATGGCGATAATTGCGATGCCCAGCCCCACCACAATCGCCTTGAGCCAGAAAGGGGCGCTGGCCATCGTCTCTTCGTCGATAGGCGTGACTTTTTGATCCGATCCGTTCATAACTGCCCCATGTCATCCCGCGTTGAAATTTCCATCCGTGACGACCATGCCGGCAAGCGCCTGGACAAGATATTGTCACATATGCTGCCTGACCTGTCTCGCTCACGCATTCAGGCCCTCATCAAGGAGGGCTGTGTCGTCGAAAGCAGCTCCGGAAGCGAGCGTACCATAGTGGCGCCCTCGCGCGCCGTCAAACCAGGAGAACACTACGCCCTCTCGATTCCCGAGGCGGAAGACGCAGAGCCCGCAGCACAGGCAATCCCGATTGAGATCGTTTTTGAGGACGAACACCTCGTGGTGGTGAACAAGCCGGCTGGCATGGTAGTGCATCCGGCACCCGGCAGTCCTGACGGAACGCTTGTGAATGCACTTTTGCATCATTGCAAAGGCAGTCTGAGCGGCATTGGCGGCGTGAAACGCCCAGGCATTGTCCATCGCATCGACAAAGACACGAGCGGGCTCCTGGTGGTCGCCAAGCATGACAAGGCGCACACCGGCCTCGCTGAACAATTTGCGGCCCATACGGTCGAACGCCGCTACCGGGCAGTATGTAAGGGCCAGCCAAACCCACACGCTGGCCGAATAGAAGGCAATATCGGTCGCAACCCAAACGATCGCAAGAAAATGACGGTCGTGAAAAATGGCGGCAAGCCTGCAGTCACCCATTTCAGGACCCTGGAGAGTTTTCAGCAAGCCGGGCATGCCATCGCCAGCCACATTGAATGCAGGTTGGAGACCGGCCGCACGCATCAGGTTCGCGTCCATATGGCCCATGTCGGTCATCCGCTTGTCGGCGACCCCCTGTATGCGCGCAGTTCACTGCCTTCGTTCGTCAAGGGTGACGCGCGTACGGCGCTCTCCAGCTTCAACAGGCAGGCACTGCATGCCAAAACACTCGGATTTCTTCATCCCGTGAGCCGGGAACCCTTTAAATTCGACAGCGAACTCCCATATGACTTCTCACGTTTGCTTGACGGGCTCAGTCGCTATAAGCTGAGTTAACGACGCTTTCGTACTATGGGGAAAGATGCTCTCGACCGAGCACCAAAATAATCAGGGCCAGGAAACCGCTTATGTCCAATATTTCAAATCTGCCAACTCTGTCGCCGGAAGGCAGCCTTAGTCAGTATTTGCAGGACATCCGCAAGTTTCCGATGCTGGAGGCCAATCAGGAATATATGCTGGCGAAAGCCTGGACCGAGCATGAGGACAAAGAAGCTGCTCATCAGTTGGTCACCAGCCATTTGCGTCTGGTTGCCAAGATCGCAATGGGCTACCGCGGGTATGGACTACCTGTCGCAGACCTCATTTCCGAAGGCAATGTCGGCATGATGCAGGCCGTCAAGCGCTTTGACCCGGAAAAAGGATTTCGGCTCGCCACATACGCCATGTGGTGGATCAGGGCTGCTATTCAGGAATACATCCTGCGCAGCTGGAGCCTGGTGAAAATCGGAACGACAGCAGCACAGAAAAAGCTGTTTTTCAACCTGCGTCGCCTTAAAGGCCAGATCGAGGCCGTTGAAGAAGGCGACCTGCGGCCCGAGAATGTCACCAAAATTGCGGAAAAGCTGGATGTGTCAGAAGACGACGTGATCAGCATGAACCGCCGTATGACCGCCCATGACCATTCCCTGAACGCGCCGCTGCGCGCTGATGCCGAAGGCGAGTGGCAAGACTGGCTCGTCGACGAAGCCCCCAGCCAGGAAATGGTGGCTGCTGACAAGGAAGAACGCAATATCCGCCTCGGCCTTCTTGAAGATGCCATGGGTGAATTGAACGACCGTGAACGCCACATCCTGACAGAGCGTCGCCTTTCGGATCCGGCAAAAACGCTGGAAGAACTGTCGCAGGAATACAGTGTGAGCCGCGAACGTATCCGGCAGATTGAAGTCCGCGCATTTGAAAAAGTGCAGAAACACATGCGGCTGGCGGCCAGCAAATAAAGTCGCCGCGCTTTCAGGTCAGCGGACAGCAACAGTTAGCGGATAAATCCTTTGCCCGCGTTCTGTTTTTGCTCTTCTTCCCTATCGCCAAGCACTTCGTGGCTCCAAAGGTCAACAAGCGACTGCCTTTGCTGCCCGATCTTTTTTAGCCTGTCTTCGTTCAGGCCCTGCAGCACAAATGCAGCAACCATGGGTCCCACATACACAAGCGCATAACCAATAGCCGCCGAACCAAACATCAGGACAATATTGATCGCGTCACCGACTACGGCTTCCCAACCCCGCAATTTGGCCTGGTACATGAAGGGTAGAACACCCGCCAGATTACAAAACCCGACACACTGCAGGCGCTCAGCCTTAAATTCACCTTTTCCGGTGAAACCGAGCACGATTGTCGGGGCTATGCCCAGCGCCATAATGATGGCCGAACCGAGGCTGTATAGCGCTGCGCCCGCAAAGCCTACAACCAGCATGGGCGCAAAGCCGGACATCTCCCTCTGGGGGCGACGGCGGCGGCGAACAGCAGGTGCTTTTTTCTTTTTGCTCATGCTTTACCTCAGAAAAATGTCAGGAAGGCCACGATAAGAAACCCAGCCAAGGCAATTATCCGACTGCCCTTCAAGCCAATCTTGCGTGCCTCCGGGTCATTTGGCTGGACTTTGCGAAGAAGTTTTTTACGCTCGCGCTCCAATCGGGCTACCAGTGTTCGGGCCTGGGCAAACTCGCGCGCATCTTCAGCCTGTACTTTTACCATGTTGACCTCGGACGAGAGCTTGGCGATATCCCCACCCTTTTTGCTCTTTTCGAGCGCGGCCTGAACCTGTTCTCGTCGCTTCTTGTTCTTGAGGCCTTTAACGGCAGGAGCGAGCCCATCCACCAGCTTGGAGGTCAGGTTGGGCAGCGCCTCCATTTTGCAGCGCTGCTGCAAAAGACCAAAGAAGTTAAGCGACAAACTGTTGAATTTGGCAGGACTGTGCTGCGCTGCCGCGAGATTATTGAATTCCCGCTCCAGATCCACGCCGTGCGTTGCGCAGAATGCAGCCAGATGGCGGTCCAGCAGAATGTTCCGCGTGGTCCCAGAGGCAGCTATGCGCTCCAGGGCCCGCATCATTTGGATGATGGAACCGATCCAGACATTGCCAAATCGTTGGGACACGCACGGCAGAATGGGATTTAGCTCATAGAGAACTCGTTCCATTCCCTTGCCCAGCTGTTTGCTGGCTGCAAACGCCATCACCCGTCGCAGGTCTGCAAGATGAGTTCCCAGTTTCACGCCCTGAACTTCGGCAACATCTGCCAAAGTCTGCAGAAATTTCGCATCGAGCAAATCAACGATGGCAGACAGCGTTTCCCTGTCATCCCGGGAAAATGCCTCAGCAATCATGGAAGGAATGCCACCAAGAAAGAAGGAATGGCCCTTGTAATGAATGGGGCCTGTCGGGTGCAGGAACATACATACCCGGGTAACCATCTTGTAATCATCCGAACGCATGCCGCCAAAACCACTATCAGGCTTTACGTTCAGCAAGGATTCCAGCCGGTCGGTCAAAATCTCGTCCCTGAACGACATTTGGACCCAGGACGGAAAATCAATCGACTTCAGAAAACTCGCCGCCTCCGCAGGGTCTCGGGCAAATGCATGAGCCAGCAGTCGACGGTCAACAACCGCAACACCCTTGAAGTTTGTTGGCCTGTTCATCGACCAGGCTTTCATCGTGGTTCGTTTTGGTTTCCCAACGCCTTCGAACCAGTCCAGAACCTCTTCAGCACCCCAGCGTTCATCAATTTCGTCAGCTGTCAGGCCTCGAATGAGGCTTCCAAGCGCACCCGGCACCTCGCGGCCACCGCTCAAGGCCCAAAATGAGCCCTGGTTAACCCGTGCCATCAGCATGCTGTCGCGGTCGCGGCCTCGCCAGATTTGTTCGCCGAAGTAGAGTGCCTGCATCGTTGCACCCATCTGATAATAGTCAGATTCAACATCACCGGCCCCGCGGGCGGTACCGTCAGCAAGCGCCAGATCAAGCGACTCCATGGCAAACGGCTGCTGATAGCCGGGGGGCATGCTGTAACACTCCCCGATAACCACGTCATCACTGCTCGGGGTACTGAAATACACGTTGGTTGGCATGATCGAACGATGCATGAAGCCACGTTTGTGAAGTGCCGTAATCGCCTTCAGGATTGACAGCGCAACATTCTGCCGCAGGCGGTTGGCGTTCACGCGGGGGTTTACCTTGCCGTCCTGCCCCATCAAAGCACCGCCCGTCGGCCGACCGAAAATAGTCACCAGGCGCTGTACTTTACGGCCATTGATAAGGAGATTCATCAATCCCCGATCAACCGGGCAGATCAAATTGGCAACTGGCTTGCCACGCAGGGTTTTGTAGACTTCGTTCCTCAGGGGTATCGACGGATGGTGAACAAGCGCATAGATATCGCCGCCAGACTTTTCCCTGTCTTTCACGGCAAAAGCGTCGCCACCGCGCGTGCTGAACTCAGGCAGCGGTGTCGCTGTGATCACTTCATAGCGATCACCAAATGCACTCTGGCTGTCAGGAACTGGCGCATTTTCGCCGCTCACCGTGCAATCCCCTCAGTACGTCCCGAACCCTGTTGATTCTTCAACAACATTTCCCGTCAAGTCAACAATCTGTAACGAGAAAACACCCAACATTTGCCTCAAAAAAAAGCAAAAGGGGGTTTCTTCACATACTATGCTACAGGCAATTTATTAACGTAAAGAAAACGGGACTTTAGATGGTTAACACGAAGTTAGTCCAAAAATGGATCACGAACGAGGATCGTATCGTCTCTTTCCGGACTTGTGGACAACATCGCAACCGGAACACCAATCAATTCCTCAATCCGCCGGATGTATTTAACCGCCGTAGCAGGCAGGTCGGCCCAGCTTCGCGCGCCATACGTTGTTTCAGACCAGCCATCTAGCGTTTCATACACAGCTTCAACAGCTGCCTGATCTTCCATACCGTATGGCAGGTAATCCACGATTTCGCCATTATGCTTGTAGCCCACGCATACTTTGATCTCGTCCAGGCCATCAAGCACGTCCAGTTTGGTGAGGGCAATGCCATCAACACCGCCCACGGTCAGGCTTTGACGCACAAGCACGGCGTCAAACCAGCCACACCGGCGCGACCGGCCCGTGACAGTACCAAACTCATGGCCTTTTTCGCCCAGATACTGGCCCACCTCGTTATCCTGCTCGGTCGGAAACGGCCCAGACCCGACGCGCGTTGTGTAAGCCTTTGTAATTCCAAGCACATAATCAAGCGCACGAGGCCCCATGCCCGAACCACCAGCCGCTTGTCCGGCAATGGTGTTGGAGGAGGTCACAAACGGATATGTACCGTGGTCAATATCCAGCAAAGTGCCCTGCGCACCTTCAAAGAGCACGCGCTTACCAGCCAGTTTGGCTTCATCAAGCGTCCGCCATACGTTGCTGACGTATGGCAGGATCTTGTCCGCCATCGCCATCAGCTCATCTGCGATTGCTGCAGCGTCAACTTCCTCGTGGCCCAGGCCTTTTCTGAGCGCATTATGATGGGTCAATGCAACAGCAAGACGGGCTTCAACAATATCGCGTGATTGCAGATCACAAACGCGAAGCGCACGGCGCCCTACTTTGTCTTCATACGCCGGCCCGATGCCGCGCCGCGTGGTTCCAATTTTGACACCCTTTGACGCATCTTCACGCAGAGCGTCCAATTCCCTGTGATAGGGCATAATAAGTGTTGCATTCGCGGCAATCTGCAAGCTGGCAGGATTAATATCCACGCCCTGTTTGCGCAGCGCATCCATTTCGGTCAAAAGCGCCCAGGGATCGACCACAACACCGTTACCGATAACACTGGTTTTGCCACCGCGAACAATGCCTGATGGCAGCAATGACAGCTTGTAGACTTCACCGTCGATGACCAGTGTATGGCCGGCATTATGCCCACCCTGAAAACGCACCACGACATCCGCCCGCTCGGATAGCCAGTCAACAATTTTGCCTTTGCCCTCGTCTCCCCATTGAGAGCCAACAACAACTACGTTGCCCATTCTTCGTCCCCTTACGGATAAATTGCTTCAGGTGCCGTTAAACGCTACTGATTTTGCCGTTCGCCAGGATATGACTACACCCAAGGCGACGCGCTTCTTTGGCGGCATCCGGCTCGTCTGTCAAGCCTTGAATAGTGCGCCAGCCGGATGCCCGCTGAGCTGCCGCATCCTTGTCACTTGTTCCATAAGGCAAAAACAGTTTGTCGCTTCTGACAGGCACCGGAAGTGCTTCCACCAGACTGTCCAGATAAACGGAAAATCCGGCAGCTTCCTCAGCATGTCCATCAGGGTGGTCAACAAGATAGCGGCCACCTCGACCCAGCTCGCTTTGGTTACCTTTGGCAAACAAGGCAAAGCCGATACCGCTCTTGTATTCGAACCCATGGCTTTCGCAGGGGTCGACTGTGATTTGCATATCAGGCATGTGGCCAGCAATCATATCCAACAGCCGCCCAAGCCGCGCAACAAGCTGGCCCGCTGCACCTTTGAGCTCCAGTTTTTTGAGCGCAGGCAAAGCCTGTGCCGCAGTGCCGGAAGCGTCCAGCAAAGCTTCAAATTCCTGCCTTGCACCAGCGGGTGCCGAGGCGAGCGCACCCCGGTCCTTGGCATTCAGAGCCTCAAAGACACTTTCCCGGTCTGTGGCCGCCAATGCGTGCTTGTCAGCTATCATCTGCAGCAAGGGTGCAAGCGTCAGGTCAATCGACATCTCCCGGATACCAACACGCTCCAGTGCTTCGATGGCGACTTTCACCACCTCAAATTCAGCTTCAAGGCTCGTTGATCCTATCAATTCGATACCGGCTTGCACGAACTGACGTGTCGGCCGCACCTGGCTTCCTTTGGTCCTCAGCACATTGCCCGTATAGCTGAGCCGAAGCGGGCGCGGGCTGTCGGACAGCCTGGTCGCCGCCAAGCGTGAAATCTGGACAGTCATGTCAGCTCTGACCGCCATCATGCTTTGGGTATCAGGGTCCATGACCCTGAACATGGTATTCGCGCGCGTTGCACCGGCACCAACCAGCAGGCTTTGCTCATACTCCACAACAGGTGGCGCAACCCGGTCGTACCCATATGAAAGGAAGCAATCTATCAAGCCGCGCACCAGCGTTGCCTCATGCTCGGCCTTTGGCGCAAGCTGATCGCGAAATCCTTCGGGCAACAGGGCTTGGCGGGCATATTCGCTGCCCGCCGAGGATGATTTGGGACCGTTCATCTGGTCCGCTCCTCTGGTTGGTTAGAACGACAGTTTTTTAGCCTGTCGTACATGCGCGAGAGCAGCCAGTTGGTCAAGCACAATATCCTTAACCGGCTCATCGACAGCCACCAGCGCAACCGCCTCTTCACCCAGCACTTTCCGACCCAGCGCAAAGGTCGCAACATTGACACCATTGTGGCCCAGCAGCGAACCAAGCGCTCCAATAAAGCCGGGTTTGTCATCATTAACGACATAGAGCATGTTCGGCGCAAGTTCCGCCTCCAGCATGACGTCATTGACTTCGACAATCCTGGGCTTCTGATTTGCGAACAAGGTGCCGGAAATAGAGCGTGACCCACGTTCGGTGTCCACCGTCAGTTTGATCAGGGTGTGATAGTCACCGCCGCGGTCATGCTTGACTTCCGTGATCTGGATGTTGCGTTTCTTGGCGACCACAGGCGCGTTGACCATGTTGATGCTGCTCATCAGTGGAGACAGCAGCCCTTCAAGCACCACAGCGGTCAGCGGACTGGTATTCAAGCTTCCCACATGACCTTCATACTCAATCACGACACGCTTGAGGCCCGTCTCGGTGATCTGGCCGGCGAAACCGCCGATTTGCTTGGCAAGCTCCATGTAGGGCTTCAATTTCGGGGCTTCTTCCGCGCTCAGCGACGGCATATTCAGGGCATTGGTGACACCGCCTGTCAGCAGATAATCGGACATCTGCTCGGCAACCTGTAGCGCAACATTGACCTGTGCCTCGCTAGTGGAAGCCCCAAGGTGTGGTGTACAGATCACTTTCTCGTGGCCAAAAAGCGGGTTTTCCGTTGCAGGTTCAACCTCGAATACATCGAGGGCTGCGCCGGAAACCTTCCCGCTATCGAGCGCGTCCTTGAGAGCGGCCTCATCGATCAAACCGCCGCGTGCACAATTGACGATACGCACGCCGTCTTTCATTTTCGCGAGGGCTTCTACACCTACGATACCGCGTGTCTGGTCGGTAAGCGGCGTATGCAGCGAAATCACATCGGCGCGCTCAAACAGTTCATCAAGTTCGACTTTCTGGATACCCAGGTCCGCAGCGCGCTCAACGGCAAGATAGGGGTCAAACGCCACCACTTTCATCTTGAGACCCAATGCGCGCTCGGCAACGATGGAGCCAATGTTACCGCACCCGATCAGGCCCAGGGTTTTCCCGGTGAGTTCAACGCCCATGAACCTTGATTTTTCCCACTTGCCAGCCTGAGTGCTTTCGTTTGCGTGCGGGATTTGCCGCGCCAGCGCCATCATCATGGCAATCGCGTGCTCGGCAGTGGTAATGGAGTTGCCAAACGGTGTGTTCATGACGACAACACCCGCATCAGTTGCTGCCGGGATATCGATGTTATCAACTCCGATGCCGGCACGACCGATAACTTTCAGGTTTTTTGCCACCTTCAACACATTCGGAGTTGCTTTGGTCGCTGAACGAACAGCAAGGCCATCATACTCGCCTATAATGCCGATCAGTTCTTCTTTGCTGAGACCAGGTTTGAAATCCACTTCAATGCCACGCTCTTTGAAAATCTGCTCAGCGAGCGGGCTCATTTTATCTGAGATTAAAACTTTGGGCATGGATCTGCCTTTCAATTCATTTTTCGGTACAAAACCGTAACTTTTGAGGAAAAGGCCGACATTTTCGACCTTAAGTTGTCACTTTTGTTCAGGCGTGGGACGCTTTTACATGCGCGTACGCCCAGTCAAGCCAGGCCGTCAGCGCCTTCAGGTCATCCGTCTCCACTGTCGCCCCGGCCCATATCCTGAGGCCCGGAGGCGCGTCGCGGTAGGCGCCGATGTCATAGGCCACACCTTCAGCATCCAGCAGTGCCGCAAGCTGCTTGGGCACAGCTGCCTGTGCATCTGTGTCGAGCGATGCAAGCCAGGGGTCAACAACCTTGAGGCAGACGGAAGTATTTGAAATTGTTGCCGGATCATCCGCCAAAAATGCTGCCCAGTCGGAACTTTCGACCCAGTCGGCAAGCACCGCCAGATTGGCCTCGGAACGCGCGGTCAAGGCACTCAGACCACCCAGGCTGTCTGCCCACTCCAGCGTATCGATATAGTCTTCAACGCACAGCATGGACGGCGTGTTGATTGTTGCGCCTTTGAAAATGCCTTCAATCAATTTGCCCCCTTTGGTCAGGCGGAAAATTTTTGGCAGTGGCCAGGAAGGTGTATAGTTTTCAAGGCGTTCAACAGCGCGCGGGCTCAGGATCAACATGCCGTGAGCCGCCTCGCCGCCTAGCACTTTTTGCCAGCTGTAGGTAACGACATCTAGCTTTTCAAACGGCAAATCCATGGCAAACGCGGCCGACGTGGCATCGCAGATTGTCAGACCTTCGCGGTCGGGCTTGATCCAGTCGGCATCTGGCACTTTCACGCCGGAAGTCGTGCCGTTCCAGGTGAACACAACATCGCGGTCCGTATCCACTTTCGACAGGTCTGGCAGTTCACCATACTCTGCTGTGTAGATATTCACATCATCCAGCTGCAGTTGTTTGGCAACGTCAGTTACCCAACCCGCGCCAAAGCTTTCCCACGCCAACATATCAACGCCGCGCGCGCCCAGCATGGACCAGAGCGCCATTTCCATCGCGCCAGTGTCGGATGCTGGCACGATACCAATCCGGTAATCATCAGGCACGCCTAGAATTTCGCGTGTTTTATCAATTGCATACTGGAGTTTTTCTTTACCGGGTTTTGACCGGTGCGAACGCCCGAGAAGAGCGTCATTAAGAACGTCCGGTGTCCAACCCGGACGTTTGGCGCACGGACCAGAGCTGAACTCTGGACGCTGCGGCGCCACAAGTGGCTTCGTCATGTCTCTATCCTTCCAGATAGTTGCGCCCCGTTGGGGAGGCGTGTCCCAAAATGTGTGCCGACCTCGCAGACGGCTGCTTCCCGTTTGGGGGAAGTACCGAGGACGGAAAATAGAGAAAGTCTGTCGACTGTCAATGAAATAAAGTCGGAGATGCCGATTTGCCGCTACGAGGCTGTGTCGTGCTGGGGAGAACGGTTTCTGGTGAGCACCAAAACCATGATGCCACCCAATATCAGCAGCGAAGAAATTGGTAGACGCGGCGCCAATGGTTCGGAAACAAAAACCATGCCTCCAAGAGCGGCAATGACAGGTACAAGAAGCTGCAGGACACCTGCCTGCATTGCGGACAAACCTCGCAGGGCACTGTACCAGACCGCATACCCCAACCCAGAGGTGACACTGCCCGAGATGACGGCGTAAAAAACGCCCTCTGAGGAGACTTTGCCACCTAAGAAAATGGGCACCAGTAGCAGCACAAGCATCGGTGCTGTTCGCAGAAAATTGAAATAGGTATCCCGCAGCGGCTGCGTGGAGTCGCGGCCTGCGAGAGTATAAATAGCCGTCGAGGCCCCTGCACACACCATAAGCAAAAAGCCACCGATTGGCGGCGCACTGGCGCCCGGCAGCATCAGATAAACAAAACCGAAAAGCGCCAGCATCAGCCCAATCCATTCGCTGATACTCAAGCGCGCACCCGACCGCATGGTGACAACCACAACAGTTACCTGCAAAGACCCAAACAGGATCAACGCGCCTGTCCCGGTATCAAGCGTAATGTAGGCCAGCGAGAAGGTGATGGCATACACAAATAGCATCAAACTTGTGCTCCACCTGGCGCTTGTCACCGGATCGGGGGCTCCATGCCTGACACGAACCAACAGCGCCAAGATGGCAATACCCGACACGAGACGTACCAATGTAAAACTTGAGGGGTCGATCAATTGGTTTTCAAGCGCCAAACGGCACAAAACTGAGTTTGCCGCAAACGCCATCAGCGCCAGTATCGTCAAAACCGTTGTCTGAAGCCATTGGCTGGCCACATTATTCACGCACTATCCATTCTCTCTGAGTTGTCTCACGGTGCCTGCGAAGATGAAGATTGAGGACAGTCTGCTTATTTGCTGGTAAAACAACAGAAAAAAGTGGCGGCACGAACGAAGGTTTAAAAACCGGCATTCGTATAAACGAAACCAAATACAATAAAGGACCTTTCATGCCGATACGCACGACAGCAACTCTTGCCCTTGTTTCATCTCTTTGTCTTGCTGCGTGTGCAGGCCCGGGAGACAGGCGTCCTGAGCGCCCTGCCCCCTCGCCGGAACGCATGGCTGAAATGCAGGAACGCTTTCTCGCGCGCTGGGATCATGACAGCGATGGAGCCGTTACCTGTGACGACGTTGCTTTTGAGCGGGCCGAATTGTTTTATATCCTCGACACCAACGAAGATGAAGAATTGGCATCAAGCGAATACCGCTATGCCAAATTCGAGGACAAAAGCTTCCTCTTCCATTTGTTTTCTGATGTCGACACAGACCAGTCAGGTGCCATCAGTTCACAGGAGTTGAGTGATGTCAGCCACAGCCAGTTTGCGGCCCTTGACCGCGACGGCGACTGCCTTGTCAGCCCCGAAGAGGCTATGATCGCAATGAGGGAGAGGGCTCGCGAGGAACGCAGCAGCGAACGCGAAGGCCGTGGGGAGAAAGGCGGTCGTGGTCGTGGCGGCCAGCGGCCAAATGGACAGCGACCTGGCGGGCTTACCGATACAGATGCTTCCTAGCGTGCCGCAAGCGTGGCTTGTCGCTCGCGCTCTTTGAACTGAGCATCCCAGAACTGTGCTGTCAGGTCATCAATAACCCGGCTTTCTGCATTCATCAGGATAACAAGGCCCACTCCAAACTCCTGTGAAAAGCTCACGATGCTGCGAAAGCCGGCAACACCACCCGCATGCATCACAATCTCATGATCGCCAAAGTCATAGATACGCCAACCCAGACCATAATGAGCGTCTTCGAGATAGGGGCGCCATTGGCGTTTGTAGAGCTCGCGCTTCGTGCGGACACGTTTTTCCGTCACCATATCTATAACACCCGGGCTGATCACCTCTGGGTACCAGCCAAGATAGCTCTCAACCCATTTCACCATATCCTGGATGCTGGCGTTCACGCCGGCAGCAGGCGCAACATTATAGTAGTTGGGCTTTACTTTTGTGCGGTACCAGCCGCGCCTTGTGTTCAGGTGCGGATGCGCGCGATCCTCTTTTTCCAGATACCCCTTCATACCGATGGATGCGGTTTCCATGCCCAGTGGGGACAGAATGCGCGCCTCCATCAGACGCTCGAATTCCTCATGTGTTGCGGCTTCCACCACCGGTTCCACAAGGCTGAAAGCAATATTCTGATACCCGTAGCAGTTACCTGGCGCGCATAGAGGGGACAGGCGTTTGAAACGTGGTAAAATTTTCGGCAGGTCCCAGCCATCCTCGATCATATTGTCGTAGGAATTCGGCGTCAGCCCAACAGTGTGGGACAAAAGATGCGACAGCTCGATCCGCTCGGCGTGGCCTTTTTTCTTAAGCTGAAACGTTGGCACAAAAGGGCTGACTTTTGTATCCAGCCTAAGCTGCCCTTCCTCCACCAACATCGCAACAAGGCTTGCAGAAAATGTTTTGGATACAGACGCCAGCCTGAAAACCGTGTCTTTGGTAACTGGCAAATTCCGGCCCTTTGCCCGTGTACCGAAGGTGCCGACCTGCAAAGGCTCACCCATTTCAACAATAGCGTAGGCTGCACCGGGAATCTTTTTTCCCGCCATGCCTTCGCGAAAAATCTTGTCATATGCCTCGCTGTCAGTTGTTGCTGAAGCGGCAGGCCCAAGCCATGCAAGGCAGGCGATCAGTGCGGGTACAATAACTCTGAGCATCAGGATAGTTCAGCCTGTTCCAAAAATCTCAATATACTGCGCGCAACCATGTCCGGTTTTTCTGCGTGCAGCCAATGACCCGTCCCTCCAATGGTTTTTACCGTTGCAGATGGGAATAAAGCAAGAATCTTATCGCGGTGGGCTGTTTGCACATAGTCCGAATGTTCACCGCGTAAAAACAATACAGGGCCGTCGTACCGCCCACTATCGTTGCCGTTTGCGATGTCGGCATACCGAGCCGCGATGGCTGGCAGGTTGATGCGCCAGCACCATTTTCCCTGGTCATCGCGTCGCCAGTTGGTCATCAGAAAATTAAGCACATCAGGTTCGTCAACATATTCGGCCAGAAGTTCCTGAGCGCCGGAACGGGATTGAGGCGCGGCTTTCGAGACGGCCTGGAGCCCTTTCAGAATGCGATCATGATGGTTGCCGTACCGGACCGGGGCGATGTCCCCAACGATAAGAGCGGAGATGCGTGCTGGTGCCGCAAGCGCCACCTGCATCGCGACCTTCCCCCCCATGGAGTGGCCAAAAACAATAGCTTTCTCAATGTCATGCCGGTCCATCGCCTCAAACACGTCTTGTGCCATGTCAACGTACGCCATTTCAGGGGCATGTGGGCTGCGACCATGATTGCGTAAGTCCAGAAGGAGAATGCGGTAGTTGGCTTCAAGCAGGCGAGCAAGCCCGCCAAGATTATCGCCAGAGCCGAAAAGACCATGCAGCATAATCAGCCAGGGACCGTCACCCTTCCTACGGGCGTAAAGTTCAATTGCCATTGCGCCCCACCCGAGCGTGACCAAGCGGTCCGTGGCCTGCACCAAATCCGGGAGCCCGGGCGATAGCTTCCTGAATGAACGCATGTGCAATCGGAAATGCTTCGTCCAGCGAATGGCCCGCTGCCAGCAAAGCGGCAAACGCACTGGCAAAACTGCAACCAGTTCCGTGCGTGTGCCGTGTATCGACTTTAGGCGCAGACAAAGAAAAAGTTGTCTCCGGTGTCATTAAAAAGTCGGTAAGGGTCGAAGTACTCTGATGACCGCCTTTCATCAAAACGGCTCCTGCACCCATGTCCAATATCATGCGGCCGGCATCCTGCATCTCCTCGTTGCTCTCCACGGCTTTACCGGTCAGCACCTGTGCTTCGGGCAGGTTCGGTGTCACCAGCGCTGCAAGAGGGATCAATTCATTTTGGATAAGTGACACTGCCCTGTCGTCAAGAAGCCTGTCACCAGACGACGCCACCATCACAGGGTCAACGACAACCGGGCCAGCAAATTCAGCATCACGGAGTATCGACACAACTTCCGCCACAAGGTCCGCTGAATGTAACATGCCGGTTTTGACTGCATCGGCACCAACGTCTTCCAGCACTGCTTCCACTTGAGCACGTACAACCCTCGGCTGAGTGCCTATTGCTTCCTTGACACCTACGGTATTCTGAACGGTCAATGCGGTAATTGCCGTGGCGGCATACTGGCCCAGCATGGTAATTGTTTTGATATCTGCTTGAATTCCTGCACCACCAGACGGGTCTGAACCGGCAATCACCAGAACGCGCCCCATCGCGTGAGTGCCCATACCGTCGGCTTTCATCGTCAAGCCGCTGTCTCCACCTCGTGGCAAATGCTGTCCACATATTTAATCACAAGATCGGCGTCATCGCCTTCCGCCATCACTCGCACCAGCGGCTCGGTTCCAGACTTGCGGATCACGAGCCTGCCCGAGCCCTTCAGGCCCTCTTCGGCATCGGCAATTGCCTTTTTGACCTGCGGCATCGACAAGGGGTCATCCACCTTGTAACGCACACTTTTCAATGTCTGGGGTACAGGTTCAAACTGACTGCAGGCGGCGGACGCAGTAACACCGGATTGTACAATCTCTGCCATAACCTGAAGGGCGGAAATAATCCCGTCACCCGTCGTGGAAAAATCGGACAGCACAATGTGCCCTGACTGCTCCCCGCCAACGTTCATACCACGACTGCGCATGCGCTCGACGACATATCTGTCGCCAACTTTTGTCCGCTCCAGCTTCAGGTTTTCGCTCTCGAGAAGTCGCTCCAGACCGAGGTTGGACATGACAGTGGAGACAAGACCTCCACCTTTCAAGGCACCGCGTGCGGCCCAGTTTCGCGTAATCAGCGCCATGATCTGGTCGCCGTCAACAATCCGACCTTTTTCGTCACAAAGAATCAGGCGATCCGCGTCACCGTCAAGGGCCACGCCGATATCGGCACCTTCTTCTATAACACGTTTGCACATGGCCTCCGGATAGGTAGACCCGCACTGGTCGTTGATATTGAAACCATTGGGGTTCACCCCCATCGAAACAACGTCGGCACCAAGTTCCCAGAGAACGTCAGGCGCAACCTTGTAGGCAGCGCCGTTAGCGCAATCAACCACGACTTTCAGACCATCAAACGAACCGCCTGACGGTACCGTTGCCTTGGCAAATTCCACATAGCGACCGCGGGCGCTTTCCAGCCGCGAAGCCTTGCCAAGCGCGCTGCTGTCCACAAGAACATCATTGCAGCCATTGTCGAGCAGGTGTTCAATTTCAAGTTCGGTGTCGTCAGAAAGTTTGAATCCATCCGGCCCAAAAAACTTCAGTCCATTATCATAGTGCGGATTGTGGCTTGCCGAGATCATGACACCCAAGTCCGCCCTGAGCGAGCGCACCAGCATAGCGACCGCGGGCGTTGGCATCGGCCCTACCATCACAACATCCATGCCGGCTGCAACGAAGCCGGCCGCAAGCGCCGGCTCATACATATAACCGGAACGGCGCGTATCCTTGCCGATAACCACCCGGTGCACATGTTCACCCCGTTTGAAAACCCGACCGGCAGCGAGGCCCACACGCATGGCAACGTCCGGCGTCATATGCTTATGGTTAACACGACCGCGAATGCCGTCGGTGCCGAAGTACTTGCGGCTCATATCAAGTTTTCCCCTATCAACCCAAAACCGGGCGGCAGTCTAGCTTGCTCTTTAGAGTCCGTCCATCGCAGATGCATCCAAAGACGCTTGAATCAGTTTCATGGCTTCAGCCGTTTCCCGTACATCGTGAACACGCACGATGTTTGCGCCTAACTCTGCTGCCTTGATGGCAGCTGCCAGGGAGCCAGCCAAGCGCTCACCTACCGTTTCAACACCAGTAATCGCGCCGATAAATCGTTTGCGCGAAGCCCCCAGCAACACCGGGCAGCCAAGCGTCTGAAAGAGCAGAAGGCCGTTGATCAAATCCAGATTGTCCTGCACCACGCGTTTACCGAAACCAATACCCGGATCTATGATAATGTTCTTTCTTTCGATGCCTGCCACCTCGCATGCCCGAATTCTCGCTGCAAGATAGTCATAAACATCCAAAAGCGCATGATCATAAACAGGGTCATCCTGCATGGTGCGGGGATCTCCCTGTGCATGCATCAACACAACCGGCAAACCAAGGCGCGCTGCAAGATCGAGGCTTTCAGGGTCATGGGTAAGCGCAGACACATCGTTGATAATGTGTGCACCGGCACCCGCAGCTTTTTCCATGACGAATGCGTTGCGGCTGTCAACTGAGAGCGCAACACCTTCATCTGACAGAGCCTGAATAACAGGCACAATTCGCTCGGCTTCCTCGCCCTCCCAAACCGGTGTGGCACCCGGCCGGGTTGATTCGCCCCCAATGTCGATGATATCCGCCCCGGCCGCCGCCATTGCCCGTGCATGACGCACCGCAATATTGGTGTCCAGAAACTTACCGCCATCAGAAAAACTGTCCGGAGTAACGTTCAGCACACCCATCACCAGAGGACGGGTGAAGGTGAGTGACTTGCCGTTGGCAAGATCCAGGGCAGAATGTGCCTCGCTCAGAAAATGAAGCTGTTTTGTGACGCTTTCGGCTGCCTCAGTACCCAGGGTGTTCTCGATATCGCCAACCTGGCCGGCGGCGACAAAACCTGCGTGCAAACGGTTTTCGCCGTCTCTGGCATAGAGCACAAAGCCAGTAAACCTGCGGCCTGACTGGCGGTAGTCGAAAGAGGCAGCACCGTCTGCATGGCGGGCAGAAACAAAACCGACGGGCCGCACATACAGTATCGACCCGTCGGGAATTTGGTTCAAAAAATCAGCAGACACCAAGCCTAGCCTTCCGGCTGGGGTTCACCTTGACCGACACCGGCCGTCGGCACAGCACTGGATCTACGCGGAGGCGTTTTGGTTGTGTCATCTGGTTTCTCTGGCTTAACCTTGATCGGCTCACCTTTAAGAAGCGCATCAATCTCGTCACCGGAAAGCGTCTCATACTCCAGAAGCGCTTTGGCGAGCGTATGAAGATCATCAAGATTGTCCTTGAGGATTTTGGTTGCCCGGTCGTTGGCACCACCAACAAATGCCTTGATTTCCTCATCGATCATATTCGATGTTTCATCGGACATATTCTGTTGCTTGGCAACCGAATGACCAAGGAAAACCTCTTCCTCATTCGCAGCATACTGAAGCGGGCCAAGTTTTTCCGACATGCCCCATTGTGTCACCATGCTGCGCGCAAGGCTTGTTGCATACTGGATGTCGCTCGCCGCTCCAGACGTGACCGCGTCATGACCGAAAATGATTTCTTCAGCAACACGTCCGCCCATTGCAACTGCAAGGTTGTCATGCATTTTCTGGCGGCTCTGGGAATACTGATCCCGTTCCGGCAAGCGCATCACCATGCCAAGGGCTCTGCCACGTGGAATAATGGTTGCTTTGTGGATAGGGTCTGACGTTGGACAATGCAACGCGACAAGCGCGTGTCCACCTTCGTGGTAGGCGGTGAGCTTTTTCTCGTCATCGGTCATGACCATCGAGCGGCGCTCAGTACCCATCATCACTTTGTCCTTGGCATCCTCGAACTCCTGCATGGAGACGATTTTCTTGCCCCGACGCGCAGCCAGAAGGGCTGCCTCGTTCACCAGGTTCATCAGGTCTGCGCCGGAAAAGCCGGGCGTTCCACGGGCAACCGTGTTGATATCAACATCAGGTGCCAGCGGCACTTTTCTGATATGAACACCAAGGATTTTTTCCCGGCCATCGATATCCGGATTTGGCACAACCACCTGACGGTCAAAACGGCCAGGACGCAACAGCGCTGGATCAAGCACATCTGGCCGGTTGGTTGCGGCAACGATGATAATGCCCTCATTGGCTTCAAAACCATCCATCTCGACAAGCAGCTGGTTCAGCGTTTGCTCGCGCTCGTCATTGCCGCCGCCAAGGCCAGCGCCCCGATGGCGACCGACAGCGTCGATCTCGTCGATGAAAATGATACAGGGCGCGTTTTTCTTGGCTTGCTCGAACATGTCGCGGACACGGCTGGCGCCAACACCGACGAACATTTCGACAAAATCCGACCCTGAAATAGTAAAGAACGGAACGTTGGCCTCGCCTGCAATAGCGCGGGCGAGCAGGGTTTTACCTGTGCCCGGAGGGCCAACCAGAAGCGCACCCTTGGGGATTTTGCCGCCCAGGCGCTGAAATTTTTGCGGGTCTTTCAGAAAATCGACGATTTCTTCAAGTTCTTCCTTGGCTTCCTCAATACCGGCAACATCCTCAAATGTTACACGGCCCTGCTTTTCCGTCAGCAGGCGCGCTCGTGACTTGCCAAAGCCCATGGCGCCACCGCCACCGCCTTTGCCCTGCATCTGGCGCATGAAGAATATCCAGATACCGATAATCAACAAAAACGGGAGCCAGGACAAAATAGCCGCTGTAAAGACGCCGCTATCTTCCTTGACGAGTTTATATTGAACACCGTTATCTTTGAGGATGTTGAAAAGATCAGGATGGAAGTTCGGCATTACTGACTGGCGAATTTCACCGTTCTTCAGTGTGATCTTGATGTCTTGTCCGGCAATCTCTGCCTGGGCTACATCGTTATTTTCAACAGCCTGGATAAACTCGGAATAGCCCATTTCCGGCTGGCGGCTATTGCCACCCTGGAACATGTTGAAAAGCGCAAACAGCATGAGGATGATCACACCCCACACCAACGCGTTACGCATGAAACCGTTCACTATACTACCTTTCGCTGCGGCACGAGGCGCGCGCATTTAACCCATTTGACACACGAGTCTTACGTTCTGAGATAAGCTCAATGCCTCGCGGTACAAGGGCTTATTGCACACCACGATACGTTTTTTTACCGGTTTTAGATGAAGTGAGCCAACGATGGGTTAAAACCGGTACCTTTTCGTTTGGATCACTATAACCCAAATGCGGGGCAGCAATCAATCTCCCCGCTTTAAAGAAAGCAGGCGCGACGCGTGCCGCAGCCTTGGGAATGTCTGGCACACCAGACATCTCTGTCTCAATCAAATTCAAGCCATCGACACCAACGACACCAATCAGCATGTCTTTGTGAGCCGCTGGGTCCACATCATGTACCTTGTAACGATTGTCCCAGACGTTGGTGGCAATAACCGGCTGAGTGGCAGACACCGCAGAGGGTTCGCGCATCGCCAACACAAAACCTGCACGGTCCGGTGAAAACACAACACCTCCCAGTGTCGCACCTTTAAAATCCGGGCTTTGCAAAGCAGCCCACAATCGCTCCAGTTTTTCAAAGCGAGGAGCGTAGTCTCCTCCACCTGCAAAACGAATGACCTGAACAAGACCCCGGAGCGTTATCTCTTCCGGTGCGCGAGAAAAAGCCTCTGTCTCGATGCCAACATAGCCGGCGTCATGAAAAGCTGCAGCGTGCCGCAACCATTCACTCTCATAATACTCTATCGCATCGCGTGTTCGTCGCAGTCGGGCAGCAGTTTCCGCCAATCTGTCAGTCGTTAGCCCCGTCAGCACAGATGACCCGAGAAACTCCCGAACTTTCACCCTTTCGAAATCGCGATTTTGATTGCTGGGGTCTTCCACCCATGTGAGGTCAGCCTGTTGGCACGTTGCTACCAGTCGGTTTTTGGAAACCGTCAGGAAAGGCCTTACCAGGGTTATACCATCGCCCAGGTCGCGTGTGGGCGCCATGCCTGCAAGCCCATAAACACCACTGCCTCTCGCCAGTCGCAATACGACCGTCTCCGCCTGATCGTCCTGATGATGCGCGGTTAACAAATAGGGGATTTTATGCTCGACACACCATTGTCGCATCAATTCATAACGCGCTTCCCGGGCGGTTGACTGGATGTTACTCGTCGGCGCCCCACCATGAGGCCATGTCAGAACATGGCACTCAAGGCCAATTTCCTCCAGGCGGGTTTTGACTGTCTGTGCTTCGTTGGCGGAACCTGCACGCAGCCCATGATCAACAATGAGGGCAACAGAGTTTTCATGGTCGCTTGCCAGATGAGCCAGGCACATGCTGTCGGCACCACCAGAGACGGCAACGGCCAGCCGACTGCCGGGCCCGACGTCCAGCAATGCTAATTGGTCACGAAGGAAACGCCTGGAAAGTGCCGCTTCAGCGATAGTGTGCGTCTCATCGTTCAAAAGAGATTGCACCGTGCCCGGTCAGACAAACGACGAGCGTTAGCCTTTAAGCGATCCGAGGCTTCGTTTTCGATACGGCGAAATTCAGCAAGCGCGTTGCAGGCATCTTCGGCCGCATCCAGGTTGATCAGAACGTCGGCAAGATCCACGAGCGAGTCGCCACGCCGATTATGGTTGGGATGCTCTTCGATAAGCCGCAAAAACATTTGAGCCGCTTCCGCATTGCGCCCCTGCTGCATATGAATTCGGCCCAGCCAGAACTTGGCGTTTGCAGCCTGAGAATCGTCGCCATGAACATCCAGAAACTGTTCCATCGCAATGCGACCACTGTCCAGGTCATTGCTTCGCACAAACCCAAACGCGTAACTGTAGCGCTCGGCTGCAGACCCCTCCGGCAATTCAACGCCCGGCGTCTCGTCAGGCTCCTCCACCGGCAAGGTAGTCAGTGTTTCGCCTCCTGCTGAATCAATCACCGGCTGAGTGCTCTCGCCGACTGGCGCAGACGGCAATGCAGCAGCATTATCAGCTGAAAACTGACGTGCATTCTGTTCTGCCTGCATTACAGCCAGTTGCTCTACTCTGGATGACAACTCGTTCTGCTGATATTCAAATTCTTCCAGCCGTCCATTCAACTGACGAATTTGCCGTTCAAGGGTGCCGAGCTTTGCGGAAATGTCTGCAAGTAACCTCCGGTCAGATACCGCGGGTGATCCCGAGTCGACACTGTCTGTGGTGGCGGCAACCTGCCCTCCGCTCAGACGCCGCTGAAGCAACCTCAATTGGCGCTCGAGCGTTTCGATGCGTTCATTCATGACAGCCGGACTGCTTTGCGCCAACACAGGAGTAGAGAAGCCCATAAACATCATCACAGCAAAACCAGCAGCGCCAACAAATCGCATCGTTCACCTCTTTCCAAAGCGTAGATCGGTTATCAGGATTGATACCAATTCAATTCGACTAAAAAAAGACGGCCCCGCACCGGACTTCCGGACACGGGGCCGTGCTTGAAACTCAAAGCCTATTAATTAACCGACATAACCCCGCGACGGTTCTGGCTCCACGAGGATTCGCCGTTGCCGACAACAGCGGGGCGTTCTTTACCATAACTGATAGTGTTGATCCGGCTTGCGGAAACACCAAGAGCCATAAGGTAGCTCTTCACAGCGCTCGCGCGCCGCTCGCCCAGAGCGAGGTTGTATTCCCGGGTGCCGCGCTCATCGCAGTGGCCTTCAACCGTGACGCGTGCACGACTATGATAATCAAGCCATTCAGCCTGCATCGCCAGAGTGTTGCGTGCCTCGTCAGTCAGTTCAGAGCTGTCATAGGCGAAAAACACACGATCACCTGCAAAAGCTTCCAGAGCTGACTGGCTGGCTGAAGCGCCGTATTTGTCACGATTGTTTCTTTCTCTCAAAATGTCTGCAGACACCTCTGGCGTCGAGACAGCATCCGGCTGTCCATTGGAGCTTGATTCCTCAGCACCAGCATCAGCACCACCAGTTGAGACCTGTGGCTCCGGCTCCTTCGAGCATGCGGCCAGCAACATAGCTGCCGCCGAAACAAACAGAATTTTTTTACCCAGATGCACGGACGTCATTATCGCTCCTCCAGTGAGATGGGTTTCCCCGCTTACAACATTGTTCCCCCGCGAACCTCAAAACGCCGCAGATCACAAACTCTGGCGACTATAGAACGCGATTTCCGTATGATCAAGCGGGCAAAATGGGGCAAATGTTTGTTTTCACGTCAATTTTATCGACTTTTTTGCGAATGGCCCCGATTCTGCGTTTTTCGGTTAAACTTATCAGAAAAATGTAATGGATTTTCACCGGAATTCGCGGCGGGAAACTGTCCTGCTTGTCAGGACAACTATCGCTCCAGGCCCTTAAACGACCATGGCAGGGTTTCGCCTGCGTGGTATGGCAGGATTGCCCCCCCTACAGTATCCAGTTTTTCCGGCACCTCACCGGGCGTGCGCTCCAGAATTATCCGCGTGTCATTCACTGGCAGGCCGTAAAACTCAGGCCCATTCAACGATGCAAACGCTTCCAGTTTGTCGAGCGAGTTTTCCTCTTCAAACACGGTTGCATAACATTCCAGTGCATGAGGGGCGTTGAATATGCCAGCGCAACCACACGCAGATTCCTTGGCGCCCACAGTATGGGGGGCCGAGTCTGTGCCTAAGAAAAACTTTGCAGAACCTGACGTTGCGGCCTTTCTGAGGGCAAGCCTGTGCTGCTCCCGCTTGGCAACCGGTAAACAGTAATAGTGTGGGCGCATACCGCCCTGGAACATGGCATTGCGATTAAACTGCAGATGATGCGGCGTGACGGTGGCCGCAACATTGACACCGCTCTCCAGCACAAAATTTACCGCGTCGGATGTTGTTATATGTTCAAAAACCACCTTGAGTTCAGGAAACGCGTTGGCGATTTGCGACATAACACGCTCGATAAACACCGCCTCGCGGTCAAATATATCGATGTCGCCATCTGTCACTTCTCCATGCACAAGGAGCGGCATGCCGATTTTTTGCATCTGCTCCAGAACCGGGAAGATGTTTTTTACGTCCGTGACGCCGTGACTGGAATTGGTTGTCGCGTTTGCCGGATATAGCTTGCAAGCTGTGAATACGCCTTGCTCAAATCCGTTTCGGACTTCGGTTGGATCAATGGTATCGGTCAAATAGCAGGTCATCAACGGCGTGAATTCATACGCCGCGTCCACCGCTTCCAGTATGCGATTGCGGTATGCTGAAGCAGCGGCAACCGTCGTTACCGGGGGCACAAGATTGGGCATAATAATCGCCCGGGCGAATTGCCGTGCCGTGTGATTGGCCACCGCTTCAAGCATGGCGTCATCTCGCAAATGTACGTGCCAGTCATCCGGACGCCGAATGACCAGTTTATTGACCGTTGTTGTTGCGTCTTGAGCGTGCGACATCATTTGTCTGCCTGATTGGTAGAGTTGCTGACTGGAGAGTTTCAGGCTCTTTTTATACTCGGTCCTGGCGTTTCACAACAGCAATGGCATCGGTTTTCGTGGTTCTTGAGGGCAAAATACATTCGGTCCCTTGCAACAGCCGCCCAACTTGCTATCTGTTCGGGTACATGCCGACAGTCTTTTGGTAAGGAGCCCATCAATGACGAACTTGCTGAAACTTGATAGTCGCGCCGTAATTCGCCTCTCCGGGCCGGACAGCCGTTCGTTGATGCAAGGCCTGATTACCAATGACATCGAGACGTTATCGACGGATAAAGCACTCTATGCAGGCCTGCTCACGCCGCAGGGAAAATTCCTGTTCGACATGATCATAGTTCAGGAAGGCGATGACCTGCTTCTCGATGTTGAAGCCGAGCGCAAACCGGACCTGATGCGCCGCCTGATGATGTACAAGCTGCGCTCAGACGTGAATATTGCAGATGACCCTCGCACTGTCTGGGCGCTTTTTGACGGAACTGCGGATACCGGCGTGGCATACGACGACCCGCGGCACACCAGCCTGCACACGAGAGTTATAGCTGCTGAAAACCCTGCACCGGATGCCAGCACACTCGCCCCTGAGGCCTATGAAGAACGCCGCATTCGCCACGGCGTACCCGACGGCAGTCGCGACATGAAAATTGAAAAAGACTTCTGGTTGGAAACAAACGCTGAAGAAGTAAACGGCGTTTCCTTCACCAAAGGCTGCTTTGTCGGCCAGGAACTGACGGCCCGCATGAAACACAGAACCACATTGAAGAAAAAGCTGGTGCCCCTGAAGTCAACAAGTGAAAACCCGCAGGCTGGCGCCAAAATTCTGACCGGAGAGGGCAAGACGGCGGGCGAAATCCGGACAGCATCGGGTCCTTACTGCCTGGCATATTTGCGACTTGAATATCTGGATGGTCCGCTGGAGGCGGACGGAACAGCCCTGTTACCCCTTTAATCACAATTGGCGAGCAGCAGGTAAAAACACTTGGCGAAGCCTTTGATTTGTAGCATCTTTTGTGTGTTGGGAAGCATGAATTTGGGGTGTAGCAATGACAAAATCAAAAAAACAGAGACAAGCCGAAGTCCGCGGCGATGATGACGTAAAGAAGCTGCTGCTTCTCGTTGTTTCTGTCGCCACCGTTATTGTTGTGCTGTTTGTCATGGCGGATTAATCATCTGTTCGCCTGCGCGAATACAGCTCATGTCCACAATCGGTTCTGCTATTTGCTTTCCTTTGGGGCGATGACCACCAAAATCCTGTCGACAAACTCCCCGGCTTGAGTAAAGCCGAATGTACCGCGATAGACCTCAATAAATTCCTTGCCCCTGATCGGCAGGTTGGCCTCAGAAAACAGCGGTTTCCCGCTTTCTTCAACCTGCTTGAATTCTCGCATGCGTATACGGGTCGCGTCGTCAGGCATGCCATCACCAAGGTATTTTCCCTGATAGGATTGCCCAAAAAGCTGCTCACACGAGCTGCCACAGACACGGTAATAATATTTTTCTTCTGCCTGTTTTTCCAGCAACAGCATCCAGGGAAGTATCCGCGGCATCTGCATTGGTGAAAAAACAGACCAGGGCGTAAGCTCACCCTGCCGGTCCATTTCACGCCAGTTCATATAAAACTGAGCAACAGGATGCTCGGCCGTGATGGAAGACGGTTCGATATGCTTGAAGTGCGGCATGATGAGTAAACTCACGGTCGCTATCGGCGCACATGGCTGACAGTTATGGTTGCATTTGTTCAACCATAACTACAGGCGCTGCGTAGTTAATCAAGCGCAAATCAGGAGTATCAAGTGTCTTTCAACGCCGCCTGAGCTGCGGCCAGCCTTGCAATCGGCACCCGGAAAGGCGAACAGCTGACATAATCAAGGCCCACTCGATGGCAGAACTCCACACTGGATGGGTCGCCGCCATGCTCGCCGCAAATACCGAGCTTGAGGTCGGATTTGGTTTCCCTGCCCCGATCAGCACCCAATTGCACCAGCTCACCAACCCCGTCCTGGTCAATCGAGACAAACGGGTCCTGGGCGAAAATATCGTCCTTGACATATTGCTCGAGGAAACGGGCAGCGTCGTCACGGCTGATGCCAATAGCAGTTTGGGTCAAATCATTGGTGCCAAAAGAGAAAAAGTCTGCGGCGTTGGCAATTTTTCCAGCTTGCAGTGCTGCGCGCGGCAACTCGATCATGGTACCAACCATGAAGTTTACATGGTGGCCCTTCTCTTCAAACACCTCGCTTGCAACCGCATCAACGTGTTCGCGCAAGATCGCAAGCTCTTTTTCGGTCGCAACCAGCGGGATCATGATCTCGGGCACCACCGTATCGCCCGTTTCCTCTTCAACGGCGATAGCGGCTTCAAAAATCGCCCGTGCCTGCATCTCATAGATTTCAGGGTAGGTTATGCCAAGCCGGCATCCGCGGTGCCCCAGCATGGGGTTAAACTCGTGCAGTTCGGAAGCCCGGCGCTTGAGTTTGGCAACGTCAGCGCCAATCGCTTTGGCGACATCTTCGAACTCATCTTCTTCACGCGGCAGGAACTCATGCAGCGGTGGGTCCAGCAGCCGGATCGTCACCGGCAGGCCCCGCATGATTTTGAAAATCTCGACAAAGTCGCTGCGTTGCATCGGCAACAGTTTCTCAAGCGCGGCTTTGCGACCCGAGAGGTCTTCGGCAAGGATCATCTGCCTGACGGCAATGATGCGTTCGCCTTCAAAGAACATGTGTTCGGTCCGGCACAGGCCAATGCCCTCGGCACCAAACTCGCGGGCCGTGGCTGTGTCAGCCGGTGTATCAGAATTGGTGCGCACGCGCATCTTGCGGTAGCTGTCTGCCCATTCCATTAAAGTGGCAAAGTCGCCAGCAAGCTCCGGCTGCAGGGTTTTCACCGCCCCCACCATCACTTCGCCTGTGGAGCCGTCAATGGTGATGAGGTCACCTTTTTTGACTTCCCTGCCCATGCAGCTCATCACGCCTGTTTTGCCATCGATCCGCAACTGACCGGCCCCTGAAACACAGGGTGTACCCATGCCCCGTGCCACAACAGCTGCGTGGCTGGTCATGCCACCGCGAGCGGTCAGAACGCCTTGGGCTGCGTGCATACCGTGGATATCTTCAGGGCTTGTTTCTACCCGGCACAGGATCACGTCCTTGCCGTCGCGGGCCCAGGCTTCAGCTTCATCAGCGTCAAAGACGGCGGCACCTGCGGCAGCGCCCGGCGATGCCGGCAGGCCGCGGGTCAGAATGTCGCGTGGTGCGTCCGGGTCAAGTGTCGGGTGCAGCAACTGATCCAGGGCACCCGGTTCAACACGCATCACGGCAGTTTTTTCGTCAATCAGACCTTCCGCAGCCATATCAACGGCGATTTTGAGTGCGGCTTTTGCGGTGCGCTTGCCCGCACGGGTCTGCAGCATCCAGAGCTTGCCGCGCTGAACGGTAAACTCAATGTCCTGCATGTCACGGTAGTGTTTTTCGAGCTTTTCAAACACGTCCGCAAGCTGACCGAACACTTCCGGCATGCTTTCTTCCATCGACGGGGCGCTCGCGCCCGCCGCTTCGCGCGCCTGCCTGGTCAGGTTTTGCGGCGTACGGATACCCGCGACCACATCCTCGCCTTGCGCGTTGATCAGATACTCGCCGTAAATCTCATTGTCGCCTGTGGACGGGTCACGGGTGAAAGCAACACCCGTTGCGGATGTTTCGCCCATGTTGCCAAACACCATCGCCTGCACGTTGACGGCGGTGCCCCAGCTTTCAGGGATATTGTTGAGCTTGCGGTATACCTTCGCCCGGTCAATGCGCCAGCTGCCAAACACGGCACCAATCGCACCCCACAGCTGCTCGCGCACATCCTGGGGGAACGGGCGGCCCAGTTCCTCTTCGGTTTTGGCTTTGAAGCGCTCTGCGATCAGTTTCCAGTCGTCAGCGCCGAGGTCCGTGTCCAGATCGACGCCGATTTCTTCCTTGTGAATCTCGATCAGTTCTTCGAAGTGATAATGGTCCACGCCCAACACTACATCGGAATACATCTGGATGAACCGGCGGTAGCTGTCCCAGGCGAAACGCTGGTTCTCACTGTTTTTTGCAAGGCCTTCGACCGTTTCGTCATTGAGGCCGAGGTTAAGCACCGTGTCCATCATGCCCGGCATGGACACCCGGGCGCCTGAGCGCACAGACACCAGAAGCGGGTTTTCCTTGTCACCAAATTTGGCGCCAACGCTTGCTTCGATGCCCTCAATCGCTGCATCGACGGCCGCTTCAAGATCAGCGGGATACGTGTGGCTGTTGTCGTAATAATAGGTGCAGACTTCTGTGGTAATGGTCAGGCCCGGTGGCACCGGCAGGCCCAGCGACGCCATTTCTGCAAGGTTTGCGCCCTTGCCGCCCAGCAGGTTTTTCATGTCAGCCCGGCCGTCCGCCGCGCCGTCACCGAAGGTATACACCCATTTGGTCATACGATTTCCAGTCCTCGTTTGCGCCCCGTTTGACCGCGGGTGCGCGCGTTACACTTCGCCCAAAGTGTTTTGACCCGAATTACTATAGTGCCTTCACATCACCCTTCAATCACACTGAAGTCCGCCACCGTGTTGACGGCTGTACGAATTTCAGCGAGCAGCGCCAATCGGCTCGCCCGCGCATCCGCATCATCAGCGTTCACAATAACCTTGTCGAAGAAAGTATCGATGGGCGCACGCAGGCCAGACAGGGCCGCCATTGCACCTTCAAAATCTTCAGAGATGAGCGCGTTTTCCGCCCCCTCCTTGGCCCGTGCCAACGCATCAGACAGGGCCTCAGCCTCGGGTGCACCGAGCTTCGATACATCAACCGGCTTGTCATACGACGAGCCGTCTTTCTTTTCTTCAATCTTCAGAATATTCGCTGCGCGCTTAAAGCCCGCGAGCAGGTTGGTGCCGTCATCGGTGTCGAGGAATCCGCTAAGCGCTGCAACCCGGTTCAGGACACGGACCAGATCATCATCGCCTTTGGCGAACACTGCATCGATCAGGTCATGCCGCACGCCCTTGTCGCGCTGCTGAACTTTCAGGCGATCGCCGAAGAAGGTCAACAGGCCCAGGTCTTGGTCAAACAGTTGGTTTAACGCGATACGAATGCTATTTTCCGTGATTAAGCGGATAACGCCAAGCGCCGCGCGGCGCAGGGCATAGGGGTCTTTGGAGCCGGTCGGCTTCTGGTCGATGCCAAAGAAACCGACGAGTGTGTCCAGCTTTTCTGCAAGCGCCACAGTGATCGAGACCGGTGCTGACGGACAGGCGTCATTGGGACCAAGCGGCGCATAATGGTCGCGGATCGCGTCTGCCACTGCATCGCTTTCACCCTGCGCCTGAGCATAATAGCGACCCATCACGCCCTGCACTTCCGGAAACTCGTAAACCATGCCGGACACCAGATCAGCCTTGCAAAGCTCAGCGGCTTGATCTGCTTCTTTTGGATCACAACCAACAATTGGGGCAAGATGTACAGCCAATTTGCGAATACGCTCAACCCGCTCTGCGACCGTGCCCAGATCTTTGTGGAATACGATGTCCTCAAGCGCTGGCAGGTTATCTTCAAGCTTGCCTTTGAGGTCCTGCTCATAGAAGAAACGCGCATCCGAGAGCCGCGCGGTCAACACTCGCTCGTTGCCGCCTGTTACGGCGCTGCCGTCATCCGACGGTTCGATATTGGCTGTAAAAATGAATTTGTTGGCGAGCTTGCCTGTCGCCGGGTCGCGCGTGACCAGATACTTCTGATCCTTCTTCATGGTCAGGATCAGCACTTCTTCCGGTACTTCGAGGAAACTGGCGTCGAAACTACCAATCATCGGCACCGGCCATTCCACCAAGCCTGCGACTTCGGCAATCAGCCCAGTGTCTTCCACCAGCTCCAGCCCCGCGGCGGAAGCCAGTGTCTGTGCCGTGTCGCGAACAAGTGTCTGGCGGCGACCCGCATCCAGAATAACCTTATGGTCCAGAAGTTTCTGCCTATAGTCAGCAAAATCGCTGACCGTGAACTCTTCAGGTGCCATAAACCGGTGCCCGCGTGTGCTGTCACCCGCCCGGATACCGTCCACCTCCATATCCACGGCTGCCCCGTCAAACAGGCAGAGGATCGAGTGTAGTGGCCTCACCCAGCGCAAGCTCCCATCACCCCAACGCTGCGACTTGGGCCACGGGAAATTCTTGATGGTGTCGGAAAGCGCTTCTGCAATCACGTCGGAGGCGGCCCTGCCCTTACGCTCGATGATCGCATAAAGGAAAGTGCCTTTTTTGTCTTCGCGCTCGACGAGGTCTTCGCGCGCCACACCGGCACCACGCAAAAAGCCTTCAATGGCTTTTTCGGGTGCATCAGCGCGCGGGCCACGGCGTTCTTCTCTTACATCTGGCGTACTTTCAGGAATGCCCGTCATGTGCAGCGCGAGGCGGCGCGGCGTTGCATATGCGTCTGCCGCGTCGAAACTCAGCCCCGCACCCTTCAGCGCATCAGCCATCATTCGCTTGAGGTCATCCGCAGCCCTTACTTGCATGCGGGCCGGAATTTCTTCGGAGAAAAGTTCGATCAGGAGATCAGCCATCTTATGCCTCCCAATCATATTTATCGCGCCAGCGCTCGGCGTTCTTTTCCATCCAGGCGGTGCAGCAGCCTTTGGCGAGATCACGCACTCGCCCGATGTAGGCCTGGCGTTCGGTCACGGAAATAACCCCGCGCGCATCCAGCATATTGAAGGTATGCGAGGATTTGATGCATTGCTCGTAAGCTGGCAGCGGCAGCTTGGCTTCCAGAAGCTTGGCGCATTCATCCTGCGCCTTCCTGAAGTCTTCAAACAGTTTGTCCGTATCAGCGATTTCGAAATTGTAAGCCGATTGCTCGCGCTCGTTTTCCAGATACACGTCACCGTAGCTGATGCCAGCTCCATTGAAATCGAGCTCATAGACGTTGTCCACGCCCTGCACGAACATGGCAAGCCGCTCCAGACCGTAGGTCAGCTCACCAGAAACCGGCCTGCAGTCATACCCGCCAACCTGCTGGAAATATGTGTACTGGCTGACTTCCATGCCGTCGCACCAGACTTCCCAACCAAGGCCCCAGGCGCCGAGCGTGGGGCTTTCCCAGTCGTCCTCAACAAACCGGATATCATGCAGCGCCGCATCGATACCGATTGCCTTGAGGCTTCCGAGATACAGCTCCTGCATGTTTTCAGGGCTTGGCTTCAGGATCACCTGAAACTGATAATAGTGTTGAAGTCGGTTGGGGTTTTCGCCGTAACGGCCATCTGTCGGGCGGCGGCATGGCTGCACATAAGCGGCCTTCCAGGGCTCCGGGCCAAGCGCCCTCAACGTTGTGGCAGGATGAAAGGTCCCTGCCCCCATTTCAAGGTCATATGGCTGCAAAATAGCACAGCCCTGATCCGCCCAATAATTCTGAAGCGTCAGGATCATTTTCTGGAACGGCATCGCCGCCGGTGATTTGGAAGCAGGCGAACTGTTGGATGATTGGCTCATGAAAAGGGTCTAACCGACTCTGAAATTGGTAAATTTGCGGGCAACCTAGCGGGATGCAGGGGGGCGGTCAAGCAAGCAGTTTGCCGGGCTTTTTAAGGTCTGCGAACCATATTGACCTGTGTGGCAAAATTACCGTCAGGCGGTTAGCACAATCGGCGCGCCTTTGGTAACCACGAAGGTATGCTCAAACTGGGCAGCAAAACCGCCCTGCGCCAGCCTCAAGGTCCAGCCGTCGTCGTCTTCTTCATACTGGTGGCTTTTGGTCGCGAGGAAAGGCTCGATGGTGATGACCTGCCCTTCTTTGAGCTTGGCGCGCTCTGACGGATAATAAATATTCGGCACTGACGGTTCTTCATGGATCCATGCACCAACGCCGTGGCCATTCAGCCCCTCGATGATATTGAAACCATGTTTTTTTGCTTCCCGTTCCACAGCCTTGCCAACAACATTGATTTTCTGGCCGGCACGTGCTGCAAACATTGCTTTGCGCTGAGCCGCCTCCGTCGCACGAAGCAGCGTCCAGAGTTCTGCAGATACCTCGCCGATCGCAAAGCTTGCCCCCGTGTCGCCAAAAAAGCCGTCTTTCTCCGCCGACACGTCAATATTGACAAGTTCACCTTCCTTGAGAGGTTCGTCGGACGGGATACCATGTGCGATTGCGTCGCCAACGGAAATGCAGGTATAGCCCGGAAAGTCATAAGCCAGCATGGGCGCCGACTTTGCGCCCCTTTCCTTGAGCATTTCGCCTGCCATTGTATCCAGCTCGCGCGGGGTTAGGCCGGGCGCAACTTTTGCCCCCATTGCACGCAGCACATCGCGGCAAATCGCGCCAATTTCTTTCAACTTCTCAAGTTGCTCCGGGCCATCAACGGTCATCAGACTTCGCCTTTTTCCCTTATGCGTTCGTGGTGCTGGATAACTTCACGGATGATGAAGTTTAAAAACTTCTCACTGAATTCGGGGTCCAGGTTTGCACTATCGGCCAAAGCCCTCAGCCTGCCGACTTGCTCTTGCTCGCGCGCCGGGTCCGCCGGCGGCAGGTCATGCTCTTTTTTATAAAAGCCGACAGCTTTGGTAATTTTGAACCGCTCGGCCAGCATGAAAACCAGCGCCGCATCAATGTTGTCGATGCTTTCACGGTACGCCTTCAGCTGCGCCTTGTGTTGTTCACTCAGGGACACTTTCTGCTCCATTATCTCAGAGCCCAAATCTGTTCCAGAACAACCGTTCCTCGATTGCGGCCAGCATGCCATGCGGCAAGTCAGCCATCCCACCCGTAGCCTGTCCTGATGCTGTTTCCTGGCTCCGCCCCAGCCCGAGCAGAGAACCGAGGCGAGGCTTTTTCTCGCTCAGCACCTGAAATTTGACATTATCGCCGAAGCGATCACGCAATACCGTGCGCAGGTCCCCGATGCCGTCGATTAGTCCAAGCTTTATCGACTCGTGCCCTGTAAAGACCTCACCAGAGAATATCTTGCCGCGCAGCCCCTTCAGGCGCTTGCCGCGCCGGTCCCGCACCATCTTTTTGAAATTCTCATGGATCTCTGCCTGCATGTCTTTCAGGCGGGCAACATCTTCTTCCTTTTCTTCTGAAAAACTGTCGAGCATCGCCTTGCTTTCGCCAGCAGTATAAAGGCGACGTTCCACGCCGACCTTCGCGATGGCTTTTTCAAAACCGAACCCTGCCGAAATGACACCGATACTGCCAATAAGCGACGATTCGTCCGCGAAAATCTCATCGCCGGCAAGCGCCAGCATATAGCCACCTGAAGCGGCTACATCTTCCGCAAACGCTAGAACCGGCACGTGTTTCTCGGCAGCCAGGTCGCGAATTCGCTTTGTGATCATCGCGGACTGCACGGGCGAACCGCCAGGCGAGTTGATCAATAAAGCAACAGCAGACACACCCGGCGTCGAAAACGCCTGTTCGATGCGGTCCGCATAAGACGACAGATTGATCGACTGTCGGAAACGCCCACCCGCGGCAATCACGCCGTAAAGCGGAATCACAGCAACCCGAGGCGGCGGATCACCAAACAGGCGACGCCTGATACCAAACAGGAAATTCCCGATTTTGCCAGCCATTTGCTTTCCTCGCGGTAGATTATGTCGGCTGTTTCAAAGAGCCCGTGCTTAGCGGTTTTGGCGATTGAGCGCAAAGCTTTTTGCAAGTTTACTGCAACGGCAGCGCCTCACCGTCCCACAAGATCCGGCGGGCTTCCGGCGTATAACGGTCCACTTCCCCGTGCAGAGCCAGCCCTGGCAAAAGCGTTGCCGCGCCGTGAATACCCTTCCTCCCCTGGATAATCACCCGCTTTGCCGGCGTTCCTTCTCTTGGCCACAGGGGTAAAATCTTCAGGTCCCCGACCCTGCGGTAAAGGAGCGAGATCAATTCATCCACCCGATCTGCACGATACACAATTGAGACCGTTCCGCGGTTTTTTACGCGGTAAATGCAGAATTTCACCCAATCCTTTAGGGTTGCAGCAGAATCCATATGAGCAAGCCCTTTGCCCCGGTCCGGTGGGCGGATAGCCTTGCCCTGATCCAGATAAGGCGGATTGACCATCACGTGATCGAATGTCGCTTCCGGACCCGACAGATCGGTCACACACTGGTTGGCGACGGTCACAAAATCCTGAAGGTCATTGCAGGCAATATTCTCGCGGGCAAGGGCCAGCATGGACCGCTGAATATCAATGCCGTGCACCCGAACGCCCGGGACGCGCCGCGCAAGGCACAGCGCGGCACCCGCAGAGCCAACGCCTCCCTCAATAACAGTTTCCCCGGCCTTGGCAGGAATGGTTGCGGCCAGCATGACCGTGTCCATGGAAACACGATAGCCGTCTTTGGGTTGCCGCAGCCGCACCGCGCCCCCCAGAAAATCATCTATCGTCGATCCGGAAAATTCGCTTGTTTCCGGTTCATGGTCGTTGGTCTCATTCACCATAAGTTTAATTGCATTCCCTGTCTTAGAGCGAGATTGTACGGCAAAACTTGTTGCGGTCAAATGACGCGGACGCCGAAATTCGATCAGCACTTCTTGTTTTCGGTGCGGCGGCAGATTATGGTCCGCGCCAAATAGTTAACTTGCTCCCGATAAGGTAGCGGAAACAGACAAACAGATGGCCGACACAACACACCCTGACAATATTGTCTCGCTCAGAAACACCAGCGAGAAAAACAGCCAGACGGCCATTGACCGCTTGCAGGCTGTGACCGCCAGCGACATGGCCGAAGTGAACGAGACAATCCTCGACCGTATGCAGAGCCCTGTTTCCCTTATCCCGGAACTCGCCGGTCACCTCATCTCTTCCGGCGGTAAACGGTTGAGGCCCATGCTGACACTCGCGTCAGCAAAGCTGATTGGATATGAGGGAAAACGACATATTGGTCTGGCGACCGCTGTTGAGTTCATTCACACGGCCACACTGCTGCATGACGATGTGGTCGATGAGAGCACACTGAGGCGCGGCAAAAAAACCGCCAATCTGATCTGGGGCAACCAGCCGACAGTTCTGGTCGGAGACTTTCTCTTCAGCCGGGCGTTTGAACTGATGGTCGGCTCCGACTCGCTGCGGGTTCTGAAAATCCTGTCTCACGCTTCCTCGGTCATCACGGAAGGTGAGGTTTTGCAACTCACCACCGCCAATGATCTTGCGACTACCGAGGAAAAATACCTCGAAGTCATTTCGGCGAAAACAGCTGTCCTTTTTGCAGCAGCCTGCGAAGTTTCCGGCGTTATTGCCGACAAGGGCGAAGATGTGATCAGCGCGCTTGAAGCTTATGGTCGATACCTTGGAATCGCCTTCCAGCTCATTGATGATGCGCTTGACTACTCATCGCGGCAAGCGACCATGGGCAAAAACGTTGGTGATGACTTCCGGGAAGGCAAGATAACATTGCCCGTGATCCTGGCTTACCGGCGCGGCACAGAGGAAGAGCGCGAGTTCTGGAAACGTACAATGCAGGCTGTCCGTCAGAAGGATGAAGACCTCGGTCAGGCGCTCGGTATTTTGCAGAAGCACGGAACGCTGGCCGCGACTGTGGAACGCGCGCGCCACTACGGCGAGATGGCAAAGGATGCGCTCGC
The DNA here is from genome assembly GCA_947500295.1 of uncultured Kordiimonas sp. Lineage (GTDB taxonomy): Bacteria > Pseudomonadota > Alphaproteobacteria > Sphingomonadales > Kordiimonadaceae > Kordiimonas. The sequence goes on along the minus strand of CANMRM010000004.1, from coordinate 228,125 downwards.
AATCTTTAAAGATAATGAAGCCAAATCTGCCATGATTGACGTTGTGGATTTTTGTATTGAGCGTGCATACTAAATTCCGTTCACGATTAGCAGCCGCCCTTGCCTTCGCGCTCGCCTTAGGGTGCGTCTTGGTTTCAGATTTGGTGCATGCGCAAGATGACACGCGCCCTGCCCCGTTAACAGTGTTTGCTGCAGCCAGTCTTGCGGACGTTTTGCCAGACCTGGAAAAGAAATGGGCAACCAGCAATGACGCAGCTGCGTTCAGGCTATCGGTTGGTGCCAGCGCGGTGATGGCCCGGCAAATTGAAGCAGGTGCCGGCGCCGACTTGTTTATCTCTGCAAACCGTCGTTGGGTAGACTATCTTTCGGCCAGGTCCCTGATCAACGGTACACCAGCGCCCTTAGCAGACAACGATTTGGTCTTCGCATCGGCTTGCAACCAGTACGCAGGCCAGAAAATGACACAAGCGCAGCTCCGGGACTTATTGCGGAACAGGCGTTTCGTGATGGCAGACCCTGCTGTCTCACCGGCAGGGGAATACACTCGCAGTTGGCTCACCCGTCACGCGTTGTGGGCTGATGCACAAAACAATGCCGTGTTTGCCGGCAACGTCCGGCTCGCACTTTTGCAAATTGAACGCGCAGGTATTCCGGGTTTTGTTTATCACAGTGACGCCCTGAAAAGTGTACTCGCCTGCTCGGTCATCAGATTGCAACAGCCTTCTGATCAGCAAATTCGCTATTTCGCGATGGTGCCGGCAACCGTCAGCGCCAAGCGCCGGGCCCTGGCACAGGGATTTATCTCCTGGTTGCGCTCAGATGAAGCAAGCGATATCTGGCTCAAGGCAGGATTTCGACCGCCTGAACCATAATGGGACACTTATTCGTGGTTCATAAGTAGACACTTCCGTCTCATAACGGGACATCTCTCACGGTCGAAATTATAACTATTTGATATTAAACAATTTATTTTCTGGCATAGCCATTGCGATTATAACTGCAGTTCCGGCACTCCGGCTGCCACCGAACCGGAACTTTGCCTGAGACATGATCCAGCTGCCAATCGGTCATGTTCGAATTTAAAACCGGCGACGCCCCCTTTCCCATTCCACCGAGGCGTCGCCGGTTTTTATTTTGCATTCCTGCAAAAGAACGCCATGTTACGAGCGCTCGAACTGGAGTGTGATTGTGGCAAAAACCGAAGCACCGGAATTCAAACGGGATTTTGACGCCCTTTACGGCGAACCCGAACAGATGTCGCCTCTTGTGACGCGCGTCTTGTGCAAAAACCCAAGCCCCTTCACCTACACGGGCACCGGAACCTACATCATTGGAAACGCCGGGACAGTTGCGGTCATCGACCCGGGTCCGACGGTGCCCGAGCACGGTGCGGCCATACTGGCAACAATAGGTGACAGGGCCGTGAGCCATATCCTGGTCACCCATACACACCTGGATCACTCTCCGTTATCCGCCTGGCTGAAGGAAAAAACAGGCGCACCTATCCACGCTTTCGGAGCTCACGGCGCAGGCCGCAAGGGTGGCCTTGAAGGTGAGGCCGTTGAAGCCGGCGCCGACAAATCATTCGAACCTGACGCAATTCTCCAAGACAAAGACGTGATCGCAGGCGAAGGATGGACACTGACAGCCGTTCATACCCCCGGACACACAGCCAACCACCTGTGCTTTCATCTCCGTGAGGAAAACACGCTTTTTGTCGGCGATCATGTCATGGGCTGGGCAACCACTGTCATTTCCCCGCCGGACGGCGACATGAAAGACTATCTGCAAAGCCTCAGGAAAGTCATCGCCCTTGATGTTGACAAGCTTGCGCCCACGCACGGACCCTGGATCGAAAACCCAAACAGATTTGTTCGCGGCATCATAACCCATCGTCGCATGCGGGAGGGACAAATTGTCCGTCGTCTTGAAAAAGGGGTGCATACGGTCGATATGATGGTCAAAGAAATGTACAAGGATATTGACCCGCGTCTTCACCCCGCAGCAGCCCGCTCCGTGCTTGCTCATCTTATCGCACTGGTCGATGATGGAAGGGTTTACTGCGACGGGCAACCAACATTGGAAGCCACCTACACGCTGGTTTAGTTTTGATGGTGCCGTGCCAATAATTCCTTGATTGCGAAAGAAAGCATCAGCCTGTATCTAGGCGTCACGCTGGAGTGAAGACCGTGTTTCGGAGAGTTTTATGAACCTGATGGCTTCCACAATTGACCCGACCCTCGACCTCGTCGCCGAGATCAAGCGGCTGCGGGACGAGAAAAACGCGGTGATTCTTGCCCACTACTACCAAGCTGGCGAAATTCAGGACATTGCAGACTTTGTGGGCGATAGTCTCGATCTGTCGCGCAAAGCCGCGGAAACCGACGCGGATGTTATTGTCTTTTGCGGTGTTCGCTTTATGGCGGAAGTGGCCAAAATCCTGAGCCCCAAAAAAACAGTGGTTCTTCCGGACCTTGCAGCAGGTTGCAGCCTTGAAGACAGCTGCCCTCCAGACGAGTTTAGAAAGTTTGTCGACGCACACCCTGACCATATGGTCCTGAGCTACATAAACTGCTCCGCAGCCGTGAAAGCCCTGACCGACATCATTGTCACGAGTTCAAACGCCGAACATATCGTCAGCCAGCTGCCTGAAGACCAAAAGATCATTTTTGCACCCGACCGCCATTTGGGTGGCTTTCTTTCGCGCAAACTGGAGCGCGACATGCTTTTGTGGCAGGGCACATGCATTGTGCACGAAATGTTCAGTGAAAAAGAGCTGATCAAGTTAAAGGCCAAGCATCCGGGTGCACCAGTAGCAGCCCACCCTGAATGTCCTGACAATATCGTCCAGCATGCCGACCATACCGGTTCGACAAGCTCAATCCTGAAGTTTGCGCTGGAGAACGAAGCGGACACCATCATTATCGCAACCGAGCCGGGCATCATTCACCAGATGGAAAAGGCGGCACCGCACAAAACATTCATCGGCGCCCCCGGTGCTGACGGTAATTGCAGCTGCAACACGTGTCCCTATATGGCCCTCAACACCATGGAAAAGCTCTATCTCTGCCTGCGTGATCTTGGCCCTGAAATCAATTTGGATGAAGAGACTCGTATTGCCGCGGAAAAACCGCTTCGTCGCATGCTGGAAATGAGTCCGCAAGCCGGGCCCGCAAAAGACCTTTCTTAGCCAAGGTACGGGGTGCAGCCATGGCAGAGTTCCCTCTCAACCAGACAGAAATTGACCAGTTCATTGATCTGGCTTTTGCTGAGGATATAGGCAGCGGGGACGTGACCGCACAGTCGGTTATTCCAGATTCTGCACAGCTGTCCGCGACGATGAACGCGCGTGAGGACCTCGTACTAGCCGGGCTGCCGCTGGTGGCACCCATTTTTCGGCGTCTGGATAACAATGTGGAAATCACTATGCACGCGGCGGATGGCGAAAAAGTCGCTGCTGGTGGCCAGATCTCCACAATTGTGGGCTCAGCCCGTGCTTTGCTGACTGCCGAGCGGACTGCCCTCAATATCCTGCAACATCTGTCTGGCATTGCGACGCTGACACAGCAGTATATTAAAGCGATTGAAGGCACGGGCACACGCCTGCTCGACACACGAAAAACCATCCCGGGCCTCAGGAAACTTGCCAAATATGCCGCAGCAAGTGGCGGCGCACAAAACCATCGGATGGGCCTCTTTGATGCCGTGATGATCAAAGACAATCATCTCGCCGTTGCCGGGTCAGTTGAACAAGCCGTTTCAGCCGCCAAGGCAAGCGGTCAATCACAAATTCAGGTGGAGTGCGACACGCTCGAACAGGTTAGAGAGGCACTTGATGCTGGTGCCACCAGTTTGCTTCTCGACAATATGGCGCCCGCGACACTGCAACAGGCAGTTGCCATTGTGGACGGTCGCATGCCGCTGGAGGCTTCGGGTGGTGTAACGCTGAAATCCATCAGAGCCATCGCCGAAACCGGCATCGACTTTGTCTCGGTCGGGCGCCTGACCCAGTCAGCGCCTGCCGTCGACATCGGCCTCGACTACGCATCTTGATTAGCGACGATAATAGCTGAGATACTCATCCATCCGCACGTTCAAGCGTGCGATGCGGTTATCATCTGATGGGTGAGTTGACAGGAAAGTCGGCGGCCCGCCTCCGTCTTTGAGCTGCGCCATTTTCTGCCAAAGCGTAACGGCGTTTCTGGGGTCGTATCCGGCTTTCGCCATATAAATCGTGCCGATATGATCGGCTTCGAGTTCCATTTTCCGGCTGTGCGGCAGTGCGACAAATCCCTGAGCCGCCAGCGCACCCAGGCCAACAGCCATCTGAGCAGTCTGCTGATCTTCGGTTTGGCTGCTAACAAGCACGCCTAGTCCAATGATCGCCATATTCTGAGCCTGCGCCCTGCTCATCTGCTCCGCACCGTGACGAAGCACCGCGTGGGCTACCTCGTGGCCAAGCACTGCAGCGAGCTGTTCGTCGTTCAGGTTATCCAGCATCTTGCGATAAACTGCCACCTTGCCCCCCGGCAAGGCCCAGGCGTTCAAGACGGGCTCGTCTATCACAATAAATTCCCACTCAAGGTCAGGCTTGTCCGATACAGCGGCAATGCCTGCCCCGATGCGCTGCACCCGCTCGGCCATGCGGCCGCTCGTCACCACTGGCGCACTCTTCTTTACTTCGTTCAGAGCTTCCAGGCCAAGCGCGGCATCCTGGCTCGGCGGAATGATAATGAACTGCGACCGGCCCGTGACTGAATTTTCCGCCATGCAGGCGGTCAGCAACAAAAGAGTGGCGGCGACTATAGTTTTGCGGATCATCTGGTTCCTCCAATGCATCGGCTCAAGCAGGATACCCCCAAATTTTGCAACAAAAAAGGCGCTTCCTGAAAAGCGCCTTTCGTATTTGCATTGAAGCAGAAAGCGATTAGTAGTCGCCTTTTGGCTCCAGAACTTGCTTGCCACGGTACATGCCCGTTTTCAGGTCGATATGATGGCGAAGTTTATATTCACCAGTGTGCGTATCTTCCTGAAAGTTAACAGCTTTCAGCGCATCGTGCGAACGACGCATACCACGACGGGAGCCGGTCACTTTTCTCTTTGGAACTGCCATTTTCTTACCTTCTCACTCGCCGGAGCCTATCATGCTTGGGCCACCGGGCGCATAAAATGGGCCCACCAAGCGGTGAACACCTCAATTCAAGGCGCGCACCATAAGGGCACACTTTTTAAAAATCAAGCGAAACTCGCAGCATTTTTTACTTCAGCTGGCGTACTTTCGCACTGCCCGGACGGTTAAGTGATTTCTGAAGGCTTTTCAAGCGATCATTTTGACTTTATTGACTTGGGTTCCGTATTTTCAGCGGTGTTCAATTTTGGGGAGGAAAGCATGGCCATAGTTCGTTTCGCTGCAAGCCTGTTGTTGGGTTTGGCATTACTGTTAGGCATGCCGGTGCAGGCACAGCAAAGCAATCCTGAAAACGAGTATTTCTGGCCAGGTGCCAACTATGATCCAGCGGTACCGACCGTTAAGGATATTCTCGGGTACAGCTCGGGCGAAAAGATCACCACTCATGCCGATATGTTGCGCTACATGCGCGCGTTGGAAAATACGGCCCCCGATAAAATGCGAATCATGCCGTATGGCCAGACCTGGGAAGGCCGTGAGCTGATCTACATCGCGATCTCAAGCGCCGGCAACATCAGCCGCCTCGACGAAGTCAAGGCCGGCATGCATGCCCTGGGGGACCCGAGGGAGACATCCGACACTGAAGCGGCGCAGCTGATCAACGACCTTCCGGCTTCGACCTGGCTTGCCTACAGCGTGCATGGCAATGAAATATCATCAACCGACGCTGCCATGATGACGGCTTATCATTTGCTGGCGTCCCGGGCGGATGAACGCGTACCGTCAATCCTCGACAACAGCATTGTTTTCATCAACCCATTGCAAAATCCGGACGGGCGGGATCGCTTCATTCATCGGTTCCGCACGGCGAACGGCCTCGAGGCGGACAGTGATCCAGCCTCCGCCGAACACAACGAGCCCTGGCCGTCCGGCAGGACAAACCACTATCTGTTCGACATGAACCGTGACTGGATCGTCCTTACCCAACCGGAAACACAGGGGCACTCGAAAGCCCTGCAGGAATGGTATCCGCTTGTATTTGTTGACCTGCACGAAATGGGCGGCAACTCCACCTATTATTTTGCTCCCGAAGCGATCCCGTACAACCCTCATCTTGCGCAAAGCCAGCGCGATTCGCTGTTCCTGTTTGGAAAAACCAACGCAAAATGGTTCGATAAATTCGGATTCGATTACTTCACCCGGGATGTCTATGACGCCTTTTACCCGGGATACGGCGCCAGCTGGCCCGCATATTACGGTGCTGTTGCCATGACCTATGAGCAGGCATCTTCGCGTGGCCTTGTGTACCGCCGCTATGACGGCACAGAACTGCCGTATGCCCAGACTGTACGCCAGCACTTTATCACGTCGATGGGAACACTTGAGACGACTGCAACCAACCGTGAGGCGCTTCTCCAGAATTTCTTCGACTATCAGAAGTCTGCAATTGCGGAAGGACGCGCTGACCGCGAAAACCGGAGTTACATCTTCCCCGCCAGTCGTGACAGCGCTGCAAACCGCAAACTTGTGAGCCTGCTGGCCGAACAGGGCATTGAGGTCAACGAAGCAACTGAAGACTTCCGCGCATGCAACGTGAACTACAGTGCAGGCGCCTTTTTTGTCGACGCCGCGCAGCCACGCAAGCGCATGATCAGGACATTGCTCGACCCGCAAGTCGACATGGAAGCCGAGTTTGTTGCCGAGCAGGAGCGAAAGCGCGCTAAAAATATCGGCCATGACATTTATGACGTCACGGCCTGGGCCCTGCCTGTCATGTTCAACGTGGATATGAACATATGCGGCCGCGCCGTTGATGCCGCCGCAAATCGCGTTGCGCCAGACCGTATTGGCGAGGGCAGCCTGAACACCACAGCGGCAAGCGTCGCTTACCTCGTGCCTTGGGGCGATATGGCCGCAGGCCGTTTTCTGGCTAGCGCCCTGCGCGCAGGACTCGATGTTAAAATCATCGACGAGGGTTTCACCCTGGGCGGGCGGGCCTATTCGGCCGGTACACTTATCCTCGACGCCGCACGCAACCCTGATGATCTGGGTGCGCAGGTTGCTGAGCTCGTTCAAGCAACGGGAGCAGAAGCTATTGGCATTGATGACAGCTGGGTTGACGCCGGCATGGACCTGGGCAGTCGGGCCGTAAACCGCCTGCCTGCACCCAAGGTTGCCATTCTGTGGGATGAACCTACAAGCCAGTACGCAGCTGGTAACACACGCTTTATGATCGAACGCCAGATCGGTTATCCGGTCACCGCTGTGCGGACCGCCGACTTTGGCCGCCTGCGTCTGGACCGCTACCAGGTGCTGATCATACCGTCTTCGTTTGGCAGCTATGCTCGCGCACTCGGCGAGAGAGGTGCCAAAAAACTTGACGCATGGGTGCGAGATGGCGGTGTGTTGATTGGCACCGGCAGCGCACTGCGTTATCTCGCTGATGATGAGGTCAACCTTTTGTCGATCCGCCGCGAAAATCAGGTCAAGGAAGGTGTGTCCGAAGACAAGTCAGAGGGCAATACCGTCGATGGTACTCTCTTTACCACTGAAGCTGAAATGCGCGCGGCACTTGAACCTGCCAACGAGCGCCCTGACAGCGTGCCTGGGGCCTTTGCCGCAGCCAGCGTGGACAAAGACCACTGGCTTGCTTCAGGTGTGAGTGATGAGCTCAACGTGCTTATTCGCGGTGGCGACATCTATACACCGTCCAAGTTGAACAGCGGTACCAACGTCGCCTGGTTCAAGGGTGCAGATGAGTTGCTGGCAAGCGGCCACCTGTGGGAAGAAAACCGCAAGCAACTGGCTTTCAAGCCGTTTGTCGTGGTCGAAAACCGCGGTAACGGCATGGTCATTGGCTTCACACAGGACCCGACTGTACGCGCGTACCTTGACGGCCTGAACCTGATTTTCACCAACGCTATATTCCACGGTGCGGCGCAAGCCCGCCCGCTAAGATAGGGAGAGCACGGTGAAAAAGCTATTGTGTGCGTTTGGGCTTTTCGCCCTCTCAACGCCTGTTGTGGCCGACGATTATTGGGTGACACAATTCCGCGCAGCGCCTGGCAAGTTTCCGGCCCTGCTGGAGCTCGTTACCACTACAAAATGGGACGCTTTTGAAATGGGGCGCCCCATCATCATGAGACATAGCCAGGGCAATCACTGGGACTTGATGTTGCTGGGCAAACACAAGCCCGGATGTGACAACGACTGTCAGGCAGCTGCGACCGCTTTTGAGCGGGCTGCAGACACGCTTGTAGACTATGAGCTGAGTTTTCAGGCATCGTCCGAAACAAGCTGGGAAGGCCTGAAAGCAAAAGATGCTGCCAGCGGCTTTTATCATATTGAGATGTTCAACGCCGGCGCAGGAAACCATGCCGCCCTCATGCGCCAGCGTGTCATTGAAAACGATTACATCCGGCGCATTGGCCAAAGCCCGAACGACATATTTGAAGTCTCATTCGGGTCCGATTTCGATATCTTTACAATCGGGTTTTATGAGAGCCTGCAGGCGTATGCGGTTCCGGCTGACGTAACAGCCGAAGAAGCCGAGGCTGCCGCGATCGCAGCCGGATTCAAAAACCGGGCGGACGTGAGTTTTTATCTCCGCGAGTTGATTATCGGTCACCATGATACACTGGCTGTGAAGGTGCCATGACGCGGCTGTATTTTTATCTCGACGAGCCGGGTTGGGAAATCTGGCAACCAGCATTCGAGGCCGCAATCCCGGGTGTCGACTTCAGGAACTATCCCGACTGGGGCAGCCCGGACGAAGGCCCCGCCTATCTTTTTGCCTGGGAACCGGAACTGGGGTTGGTAGCCAAGTATCCAAACATCAAGGCGATCTTTTCGCTTGGTGCAGGGGTCGATCACCTTACCCGCGACCCGTCCCTGCCCAAGGATATTCCGATCATCCGCATGAGTGACGACGGCCTGAAGGAAGGCATGGCGGAGTTTGTGCTGATGACGGTATTGATGCACCAGCGATACATGCCGCGCATGCTGGCGGCTCAGTGCAAACGAGAATGGCGGCGTCTGTTTCCCCCGCTCGCTTCTGATGTAAGGATCGGCATTCTGGGATATGGAGCCCTCGGTAAATACTGCGCACAGGCCCTCAAGCCTCTTGGCTATCAAATTGCAGCATGGTCGCGGTCGGGCAAAGCCGCCGAAGAAGGTATTGAACACTTCAGTGGCAAAGACCAGTTTGAGTCTTTCCTAAAAAGAACCGACATTTTGGTAGGTCTGTTACCGTCAACACCGGAAACCACCAATCTGCTGAACAGAGAAACAATGGCGTTAATGCCCAGATACGCCTCCATCATCAACGCCGGACGGGGTAGCCTCATCAACCTTGAAGATCTTGTTGACCTGCTGGATAGCGGTCATCTTTCCGCCGCCACACTTGATGTTTTTGTTGAAGAGCCACTCACAGAAGACAGCCCCCTCTGGGCCCATGACAAGATCATCGTAACACCGCATATTGCATCCATAACCCGGCCCAAAACCGCTGCCGAGTATGTGGCCAACAACATCAAAAAGATTGAAGCTGGCATGCAACCTGAAAATGTCCTTGATCGACAGAGGGGTTACTGATGACTTCGCAATTGCGTGATCTTGTAACTTTTTTGTGGAGCGACACTGGTTTTTGCCCCACTCCACCCCTATATATCTCCAAATGTGCGCGCGCCGCCGCACCCGCGTTTTAAGGACTTGTTGGCTGCATGGCTTATTTGGAAGTTGTAACCGGTATTGTTTTGTTAGTAGTTGCCGGAGACTTTTTGGTGCGCGGCGCTGTATCATTGGCGCATAGAGCCGGTGTCTCGACCCTCATTATCGGCTTGACGATCGTTGCCTTCGGCACTTCAGCTCCTGAACTTGTGGTTGGTGTCGATGCCGTTTTGAAGGGGTCGCCTACGCTCGCTCTTGGCAACATTGTCGGCTCCAATATCGCAAACTCTCTCCTTGTGGTCGGACTGCCTGCCATAATAGCGCCGATGACATGCGACGCGCCCCGGTTGGGGCGTAATCTGATGATGATGGTGGGTGCAACACTGATCTTCATCTGGTTTGCTCAGTCCGGTACTTTCACGTCCAGCCATGGTCTGATCCTGCTGGCGCTGCTGGCTATGTTTCTCACCTATTCGGGGATGCGGGCAAAAAAATGTCCGACGGAACTCGACGGCCTCGACGAAATTACAGAGATCGAAGAGCACCCGATACCCTACCGCAAATCCTGGGCAATGGTGATTGGTGGCCTGATTGGCCTGGCCCTCGGCGCTGATCTTCTTGTCGTTGGCTCCATTGAACTTGCCCGTGCCTTCGGTGTTTCAGAAGCCCTTATAGGTCTGACCCTGATAGCTCTGGGCACAAGCTTGCCTGAGCTGGTGACGGCCATGGTGGCTGCAATCCGAGGTCATTGTGATGTCGCCGTCGGCAATGTTGTGGGATCAAACATCTTCAATATCCTGGCCATCATGGGCGTGTCGTCGATGGTGGGCGACATTCCGGTGCCCGATAGCTTCCTGGCAGTCGATATCTGGGTCATGCTGGGTGCAGCACTGCTTCTGATCCCGTTCACAAGACTAAGGTCCCAGCTTGGTAAAATCTCAGGCTTCGTCATGGTGGCCCTCTATATTGGCTATATGGTACATCTTGCGCACAGTGCAGACAGTGCAGCCGTGATGGGCATGCCAATCTGATTTTATAGAAGCGGACGAAAAGCCATGAATACGCAATCGCCCTATTCTGCCGCTCTCGTTACAGGAGCGGCACAGCGAATTGGACGGACCATCGCGTTATCGCTCGCCAAGAAGGGCCTCGCTGTTGCCGTCCACCACCGTGGCTCCGACAAAGAAGCGGCGGAATTGGTGGCGCATATACAGAAATCCGGCGGGCATGCATGCTCTGTCAAGGGCGACCTGAGTAAGGGAGACATAGCCTCTGGCCTGGTGGCGGAGGCAGCAGACACCCTTGGCACGGCGATTGATGTTCTTGTGAACAATGCATCTGTATTCGAAAAGGATGATCTGAAATCGCTCACGCAAGAATCGTGGGACATGCATCAAAATGTGAACCTGCGCGCACCCATTATCCTGACCCAGTCTCTGGCCCAACAGTTGCCCGAAGGCAAATCAGCCTGCGTTGTCAACGTCATTGACCAGCGGGTGTTGAAGCTGAATCCGCAGTATTTTTCGTATACTGCATCAAAAGCCGGCCTATGGACGACAACTCGCACCATGGCGCAAAGCCTCGCACCTTTGATCAGGGTCAACGCAATCAGTCCGGGGCCGACTCTTGCAAACCAGTTTCAAGCTGAACGTGACTTCAATGAAGAGAGCAGGAGTGTCATGCTTGGACAAGGCCCGGCTTTGGAAGAAATCGCTGCGGCCGTCAAGTTTCTGCTTGAGACACCGTCGATTACAGGTCAAATGATTACGCTTGATGGCGGCCAGCACCTCGCATGGCGGACGCCGGACATTCTTGAGGAATAAAAAACCATGGCGATCGATGATATGCCCGCGCCCGACAATCTTGTGCACCTGCCCTATGCAGATGCTGCAAACGGCGTGCGTCACGTATTTGTACGCGATTATGTCACTGACGCTGAGATCGGCGTGTGGTCACACGAAAAAGGCGACACTCAGAAAATACGAATCAGCGTCGATCTTTCGGTTCTTGAAGGGCGGCTACATCATCAAGACCAGATTGAAAATGTTGTTTGCTACAACGAAGTGGTGCTTGGCATTCAAGCTATCATCAATGAGGGACATATCCATCTGGTGGAAACCTTGGCGGAAAAAATCGCAGAAATGTCGCTCGGAAACCCTCAGGTAGTGAAAGCTAGAGTGAAGGTGGAAAAACTGGAAGCCGTCAATGCAGCAGCAAGTGTCGGTGTCGAGATAGAACGACACCGCTAGTTCGAGATTCTTCCGAAACTTTAACCGTTTAACAGTTCTGCAATATTCTGGATGACAAAAGCAGCTGGCAAAGTTGTGCACACCGAATCGCTCGTTGCCATACGTGCTATTCCGTGACAAGGTTACAATTTCAATTTATTTATTATGAGAAACTTGACGAATTTATTTTCCTTTATTTTCAATAACTTAATTTTTTTGCACAAAAAATAGGCAATCCGTAAAAAGTCTAGCATTACAGCGATGTTGCAGTTTTATGTCTCGAATTGCACACAAAGTTATCCACAGGGAAAGTGGACAGTTTTTTCCGTGAAACGCCCCAAAAAATTGGGTCGTTGATTCCCGGCGCGCGATCGTTCAAAAATATGCTTGTAGATCAAAAAGGTGGCTCACCTTGTCCGCTTCCAGTTTATCAGATGGCATTGCTGTCATTCGCACTTTTGTCAAAACGGCGCCGACCACGCCCGGCGTTTATCGCATGCTCGATAAAAACGGTGATGTGCTGTATGTCGGCAAAGCCAAAAATATCCAGAAACGTGTTACCAGCTATACGCAGGTCGCGAGGCTAAACAACCGACTTCAACGAATGGTATCTACGACGAAATCGATGGTCTTCGTCACCACTCGCACCGAAGCGGAAGCACTGCTGCTTGAAGCGTCTCTGATCAAACGTTTCAAACCAACCTTCAATGTCCTGCTGAAGGACGACAAGTCATTCCCGTACATTCTCTTGCGCACAGATCACGATTGGCCACAGATCACCAAACACCGGGGCGCGCGTCGGCACAAGGGGCACTATTTTGGACCTTTCGCCAGCGCCGGTGCAGTAAACCGGACAATGAATACGCTGCAGAAGGTTTTTCAACTTCGCTCATGTTCCGACAACACCCTGGAAACACGTACACGGGTGTGTTTGCTCTATCAAATCAAGCGATGCTCCGGTCCCTGTGTCGGCAAGGTGAAAGACGGCGAATACTCAGATATGGTTTCTGAAACCAGAGCATTTCTGGAGGGCCGCAACACTGACATCCAGAAAAAATTCGCAGATGCCATGCAGGCTTCAAGCGATGAAATGGAATATGAAACAGCTGCCGTATTTCGGGACCGACTGAATGCACTTACACAAATCCAGAGCCATCAGACGATCGTCAACGCCATGGTGGATGAGGCCGATGTGATCGCAGCAGCCAAAGTTGGTGGCCAGGTTGGCATTCAGCTGTTTTTCTTCCGCGCCGGGCAAAACTGGGGACACCGGGCCTACTTCCCCAAGCATGACAAGGGGGACGATGTTTCTTCGGTGCTGACAGCATTTGTTGCACAGTTTTACGACAACAAACCGGCCCCCAAACAAATCCTGCTGTCGCATTCTCTGGAAGATCAGGCATTGCTGGCGACTGCCCTTTCTGAACGGATGGAGCGCAAGGTACGCATCGATGTGCCGGCGCGCGGCAAAAAGTACGACACTGTCCGGGAAGCCGAGCGCAATGCGAAGGAAGCTGTGGAACGCAAGCTTGCCGAGACTGCAAGTCAGACAAAACTCCTTGAAGGTGTCGCGGAAAAATTTGACCTCGATGGACCACCCTCAAGAATTGAGATTTACGATAACAGCCACATTCAGGGCAGCAACGCAGTTGGCGGTATGGTCGTGGCAGGCCCGGACGGCTTCACAAAAAACAGCTACCGCAAGTTCAACATCAAAGACACCGACTTAAGCCCTGGCGATGACTTTGGCATGATGCGGGAAGTCATGAGCCGACGGTTTTCACGCCTCCTGAAAGAAGACGAAGACAGGTCGCGCGGCCACTGGCCCGACCTGCTTGTCATTGATGGTGGACGTGGCCAGCTTTCGTCGGTCATGGAAACGCTGGAGGAGCTGGGTGTCAACGACGTTACAGTTGTTGCGATTTCCAAGGGGCCTGACAGGAATGCTGGCCGCGAACAATTTCATATGCCAGATCGCGGAACGTTCACAATGCCCTTGAACGACCCGGTATTATACTATCTGCAGAGGTTGCGCGACGAGGCACACAGGTTCGCCATCGGCTCCCACCGTGCCCGCAGAAAAGCGGACGTCAAAAAATCGCCGCTTGATGGCGTTCCGGGCATCGGCCCCAAAAGAAAAAAAGCGCTGCTGCATCATTTCGGTTCTGCGAAAGCCGTACTGGGTGCTGATGTCAGAGACATTGCCAGTGTCGACGGCATATCGCGCGCGATTGCACAAAAGATATATGATCACTTTCATGAGTGAGATTTGGCCAACATAGTTGCCGCCTTAACATTGACCTCAAACGCCAAAGAGGTATGGTGTGCGCAAGTTTAGAGAGCACCGTGAATGCCATGTGGAACCTGCCCAACATTCTGACACTGTCCAGGATTTTTGTGATCCCGGTTCTTGTTGCGTCTTTTTACATGGAACAGCCAATGGGCAGCCATATCGCGTTCGTCACATTTGCACTTGCCGGCATCACTGATTTCTTCGATGGATATCTCGCAAGGGCAACAGGCAGCGTTTCAATAATCGGCCAGTTTCTTGACCCCATTGCCGACAAGCTGATGGTGGGTGCCATTCTAATCATGGTCGTCCATATTGGCTGGGTCTCAGGCTATCATGTTATTGCGGCGGTGATCATCATGTGCCGCGAAATACTGGTGTCGGGCCTGCGGGAATTCCTGGCAGGCATTCAGGTCAGCGTGCCGGTAACCGTTCTTGCAAAATGGAAAACGACATTGCAGATGGTCGCCCTAGGAGCGCTTGTGTGGACGGAAGGTGCCCCGTCATTTGGCCTGCCGGCTCTGGAGGTTGGCCTGACACTCCTGTGGGTAGCAGCCCTTCTCACTCTCTATACCGGCTACGATTACCTGAGAGCCGGTTTGAAGCATATGGTTTGACCAATGGACATTAAGTATTTTTCCTGGATTCGGGAAGGCGTCGGTAGCGCAGGGGAGCAACTCTCCAAGCCGGAATCGGTTTCGACTGTCCATGACCTTCTGGATCACCTCAGCGGCTTGAGCGACGAGCATGCCCGCGTTCTGGGCGAGCGTGTTTTTGTCCGCGTCGCCATCAACCAGACACATGTCACACACGACCATATTGTTGCCGACAACGACGAAGTCGCCATTTTCCCACCCGTTACGGGCGGTTAAAGGGCATCGCAATGGTCTCGGTCTCCGTCCAGTCAGAAGATTTCGACATCAACGCAGAAATAGAAGCGCTGCGCCGTGAAAACTATGACGTTGGTGCAATTGTAACCTTCACCGGAACGGTCCGTGACATTGGCGGCACATTGAAATCCATGACACTTGAGCATTATCCCGGCATGACGGAAGCCGAACTGGAACGGATCGCTCAAGAGGCGGAGAAGAAATGGCCTCTGGTGGGCAGCCGCGTCATCCACAGGTATGGCGCGCTGGCGCCAGGCGACAATATTGTGCTGGTGATTACGCTCTCTTCCCACAGGCAGGCAGCTTTCGAGGCGGCGGAGTTTTTGATGGATTTTTTGAAGTCAAAGGCACCTTTCTGGAAGAAAGAAGAAACCAGTGAAGGGGCAAACTGGGTCGACGCCCGAGAAACGGATGAAGCTGCGCTCAAGCGTTGGCAAGACTGACCGGTCCAAAAAGAAGGCCGGGCATTGCCCGGCCAAAAATTCTTCACAATATTGCCAGCCTAATTCTGCTGACGCCTCAGGAAACTTGGAATTTCAAGCTGCTCCGTATTCGGTTTTGGCGCGGGACGGTCATCTGCAGACAATCCACCCAATGAGCCAGCCTCTTGAGACTCAGTTGCCTGACGTCCTGCATCATTACTGGCCGGTGGCGGCGCAACAGTGGCCGCGTCATCAGGTTCCTGGCTGCGCAAGCCAGACGTCATCAACTGAAAGAGACTTTTCTTCTGAGGCGCCTCCTCAGCGACAGGCTCCTCAATCTGGTCCATTGGCGCACTTGGTTCAGACGCATAGGCAACTTCTTGCTCCGGTGCAGCTTGATGCGGTGTCGCTAACGACTCTTTTGGCATCATCGGCGCTTCGGCAACAAAAGAATCTTCGCCATGAGTTTCCAGAGCACGTTTCTCCAGATCATCAATTTCCGGGACCTCCTCAGACTGGTCGCTCTCGTCGTCACCCAGTTCCGGCAAAGCGAGATCATCAACGGTAGAGGTCTCTTCAGCGGTCATTTCTGACTCGATCGCGCCAAGCGCTTCTTCCACTGAAGGAGTATCTGCGTCCGCCGGTTCATCGAGAGACATTACAGATTCTACTTCGTCCTCAGACGTTTCAGGCTGCTCTTCAACAACTTCACGAACAGGCTCAGGAATTGGCAGGCCTGCACCGCCAGTGCCCTCAATGCCAGTTGCCACAACTGAAACGCGCAGCTTGCCTTCCAGATCCTGATTAAAGGCAGACCCAAAAACAATCAGCGCATCGGCGTCAACTTGCTCGCGCACCATGTTCACTGCTTCATCAACCTCGAACAGGGTCATGTCCATGCCGCCCGTTACATTGATGATGACGCCTTTGGCACCCTTCAGGGAGGCTTCCTCCAGAAGCGGATTGGAAATCGCGGCCGCAGCGGCATCTGCTGCACGGCTTTCGCCCTCAGCCTCACCCGTGCCCATCATCGCCTTGCCCATTTCAGACATAACCGTGCGAACGTCAGCAAAGTCCAGATTGATAAGCCCCGGCATAACCATCAGGTCGGTGATACCGCGGACACCTGAATGAAGAACCTCGTCCGCCATATTGAACGCATCGGCAAAAGTGGTGCGCTCATTGGCAACCCGGAACAGATTTTGGTTCGGGATTATGATCAGCGTATCTACGTGACCCGCAAGCTCCTTTATGCCGCTCTCCGCAATGTTCATGCGGCGGCCGCCTTCAAACTGGAACGGCTTGGTAACCACGCCAACTGTCAGAATACCTTTTTCACGGGCGCGTCTGGCAATAACAGGTGCTGCACCGGTACCGGTTCCGCCCCCCATGCCGGCTGTCACAAAAGCCATGTGGCATCCGGCAAGCATCTCATCGATGCGCTCCAGAGCCTCTTCGGCTGCAGCTTCCCCAATTTTCGGCTGCGCCCCGGCGCCCAGCCCCTGAGTGATCTCGACACCCAGTTGAATTCTATTGTCTGCGCGCGCGTTCGTAAGCGCTTGCGCATCGGTGTTGGCAACGATGAAGTCAACACCCTGCAATTGCGCAGCAATCATATTGTTCACAGCGTTGCAGCCTGCGCCCCCAACACCCACCACGGCGATGCGTGGTGTCAGTTCCGTCAGTTCGGTGTTCCCGAAATCGATAGACATTGCCCAGTTCCTCCGTTTCAAGTCATTTTATCGCACATCTTGTGCTGATGCCAGCAAAGAACACGATATAGACCATTAGAAATTGTCCCTTAACCAGCGCGTCATGCGGCTGAATGTTCCCAGTTTGGTTTCTTCCTGACCGTCTTCTTCTGAAATTGACGGTTTCATATCTCGCAATTCCGGATGTGTTTCATAGAGCAACAAACCCACAAGGCCCGCAAAGCCTGGAGATTGTGCGGCTTGAGGCAGCCCGCCGACCAGCTGCGGTCTGCCAATCCGCACTTTGCGTCCAAGAATTTTGCCCGCCAGGTCGGCAATGCCTTCACAACTGGCGCCCCCGCCCGTCAAAACCACCCGTTTTCCGGCCACGCCTGAAAAACCGGATGCGTCGAGCCGCTTCGCAATCGTAGCGAACAGGAGCTCCAGCTCCTTTTGCATAACACTGGTAAGATTGCTGCGTGGTTGGCGACTGTAACTGTCACGACCGGCTTCGCCCACCTGCTGCACCTCGATTTCAAGCCGGGCATCCGCAGGGTCTACGATGGCTGCGCCATTAAATGTTTTCAGCCGTTCCGCCTGATCAAAAGGGGTCAGCAGGGTTCGTGCTATTTCTTCGGTCGCCTGCGCACCACCGACCGGCAGCGACTCAGCATGGACCAGTGACCCTTGTGCGAACACAGAAACACCCGTCGTTCCCGCACCAAGATCAATACAGGCTGCTCCCATTTTCATTTCATCGTCAACCAATGTGGACAAGCCTGCTGCAAAGGGGCCATGCACTATGTTGATCACATTCAGATGTGCGCGCCTGACACAGGCTTGCAGGTTTTGTAGCGGTCCGCTGTCCGCAGTCAGCACCAACAGCGCGACTGTCAGTTTTTTCCCGTACATGCCCACTGGCATCTTGACGCCAAAGTTGCCATCAACAGCATAGGCAGCGGGCAATACATGCAGAAGCTCCCCGTCCTCATCATGTATCTTTTCCCTGGCTTGGGCCAAGGCATTGTCTAGATCTTCGGCACTTACGGCATGCCCCGCAACGTCTACAGAGACTTCCACAACCTGACTTTTCGGATCGCTGCCGGAAAAAGCCAGAATGACATCACTGACCGTTTGGCCAGCCATTTTTTCGGCTTGATCAACTGCCGCCCGAATGGCGCGCTCAGTTGCATCCATGTCGACCACAACGCCACTGGCAACACCGCCGTTGCAAGCCCTGTTGCCGACGCCAAGGACTTTGATCTGACCATTTGCCGCGACATGTGCGATCAAGCAAGCCACCTTGCTTGATCCGATATCAAGTGCGGCCACCACTCTTTCCTGTCGACCATTCACTGCCATGGCATTGTTATCCAACTCAATACTGCCAAATGTTGGCTCTCTGTACTCACAGCGTCCACTCTTTGCCCGCCATCTTGCGCCTGCCCAATGGGGTTACCCGGACAACCAGACGGTCCGGCAATCGCATGTCGATCACACTGATCTCTCGTTCGAGAAGCTGGTGTGCCTGGTTCAAATCCCCGAACCGTGCCCAGGCCTGCTCCAATCCATAGGGCTGTTCAGCAACCGATGGCAATTTGATCCGAATTCCGTTTTTGAATATCAGGTCCCAGCGTCGTTGATTGACGCGCACCGCAGACTGAATTCTTGACGCAAGCGCTGGCGCAGTTGCCTTCAGCCTGTCAAGCGTACGCAGATCAGCGACCGACGTATCGCCAACGATCAAAATCAAATCAGTGTAGCTGGCTAACCCGCGATCCGTAATCCGAACACCTTCGGGATCGATAAGTTTCACCTGCCCATTCGTTTGTGCAAGAGCATATGGCTCGCGTTCAAAAACATTGATGGTAAGCGTACCAGGGAGTACCCGATTAATCTGAGCCTGCTTGATCCACGGCAAGGCTTCAATACGCGCTTGAAGGTTTTTCAGGTCAATTGCCAATAGCGGCATACCACTATCAATGTCCAGTACCGCCTGAACATCCTTTTCCCGCGTACGAACCAAACCGTTCAGTTCAATATCATTGAGGACAAAACCCGCATCACTGCTTGTTTCAACAAACCAGTTACTCGCTTCCCGCTGCAGTGCAACACTCAGTACCAACAGCGTTGCCAAACCAGCAAAAACACTCAAACTCATCAGGTTTTGACGAAGCATCGCTGTCATTCCTGCTCTCCTTCAGCGTGCCGCCCGATACGCCTTATTTCCCATTCGAGTTCAACACCGCAGTGCTCTTTCACGCGCGACCGTACCGTTTCGCCAAGTTCCTCTATGTCAGCGGCGGACGCTTCACCGTGATTGATAAGAAAATTGCAGTGCTTCGCTGAGACTTCTGCATCACCGACGCGCAGGCCTCTGCAGCCTGCCGCATCTACCAGTTCCCAGGCGTGGCCCCCTTCCGGATTTTTGAACGTGCTGCCACCGGTTCTGGTTCCAAGAGGCTGGCTTTCCGCTCGCGCAGATGCAATCTCCTGCATACGGGCTCTGATCTCTTCAGGGTCTCCCTGCTCGGCAACAAAAGCTGCTTTCAGGATGATCATATCTTCAGCAAGAGCAGCGTGTCGGTATGAAAACTGGAAATCCTCGGGTTTTAACTCCTCAACGTGGCCAAACCGGTCGACCGCGTGAGCATGCTTGAGGACGTCCTTGATTTCGCGGCCGTAAGCACCTGCATTCATTCGAACCGCACCGCCGATTGTTCCCGGCACACCGACGAGAAATTCCAGGCCGGCCAGACCGTTTTGAGCTGCAGCCTTTGCCACATGGACATCCATGGCGCCCGCGCCGGCGCTAACAATGTTGCCTCGCGCACAGATTTCCCCAAACCCACGCCCCAATCTGATAACGATACCTTCGATGCCACCGTCCCTGACCAGGAGATTTGACCCGACCCCGATGACAGTAATAGGCACGCCAGCTGGCAGTCTTCGGAGAACGTGCAGCAAATCATCTTCATCTGCCGGCTCAAACAGCAAGTCAGCATTGCCGCCGGTTCTAAACCAGCTCAGCCGCGCCATGGGGGCATTTTCCACCAACCGACCTTTGACATGAGGCAGAGCCGCCTTGAGGTCAGCAATTTGCTCCGGCGTCATTGTCCACCCTCCTGAGTGCTTTTCAACTGCTCTGGCAACGCATTGGCCCATGCTGAGATTGTGCCGGCCCCGAGGCAAACGACTACATCTCCTTCGGCGGCATAGTGACCAACTTTCTGCGCGAGGTCTTCGGGGCCGGAGAATACATCGACCTGCCGATGCCCATGGGTTCTCAACCCTTCAACCAGGGCATCTTGGTCCGCCCCTGCGATCGGCTGCTCACCGGCCGCATAAACAGGAGACACAAGAACAACATCAGCGTCGTTGAAGCATGTGCAAAAATCTTCAAAAAGGCTCTCCAGCCTGGAGTAACGGTGCGGCTGCACCACAGCGACGACCTTATGGTCAAATGCATCGCGGGCAGCTTTCAAAACGGCAGCAATTTCCACAGGGTGATGACCATAGTCATCGATGATCGTTACACCCCCAACCTCTCCGGTTTTGGTAAAGCGTCTTTTTACACCATCAAAATTCCTGAATGCCTTGGCGAGTACATCGGGCGCAATACGCATTTCCAGGCCGGCTGCAATGGCGGCAAGTGCATTTTGAACATTGTGGTTGCCCGGCATCGGAAGTTGCACCTGCCTGATTTCGCTGGTCCTGCCAGTCAAGCGATCATTGACAACTACATCGAAAGTCGTAGCACCTTTTTTGCTCAAAATATTGATCGCCCGAACATCCGCCTGAGCGGAAAGCCCATAGGTCACATACTTGCGGTCGCTGATCGATTTGATCAGACTTTGCACTTCCGGGTGATCAATACATAAAACGGCAGCACCGTAAAAAGGCACCCGATCCAAAAACTGCCTGAAGGCCTCTTTTTCATTGTCGAAAGTGCCATAAAAATCCAGGTGCTCCGGATCCATGTTGGTAACGATGGCAATGGTTGCAGGAAGTTTGACGAAAGTGCCATCGCTCTCGTCCGCTTCAACCACCATCCAGTCACTTTCCCCAAGCCGGGCATTGGTGCCATAGCTGTTGATGATACCGCCATTGATGACCGTTGGGTCGATGCCTCCAGCTTCCAGAACCGCTGCCACCATTGAGGTGGTCGTAGTTTTTCCATGAGTTCCAGCGACGGAGATACACCATTTCAACCGCATTAGCTCGGCCAGCATCTCAGCGCGGCGCACAATCGGCAATGCGCGCCTTTTCGCTTCTTTTACTTCCGGGTTGTCTGACTGGATAGCTGAAGAAACCACAACAACCTTGGCCTGCTCAAGGTTTTGGGCACGTTGGCCAATCATGACCTCGATACCCTGCTCACGCAATCTTTTGACATTGGCGTTTTCGCTAAGGTCCGAGCCCTGAACGGCATAGCCGAGGTTGTGCATCACCTCTGCAATGCCGGACATCCCAATGCCGCCAATACCGGTGAAATGAACGAGGCCGATATCAAAAGGTACGCTCTTCATGCCGCGTTCTCCAACCGGTCGCTTATGTCGATCACTTCAGTCGCCAGCAAATCCGCAGCGTCGAGACGGGCCAGTTGCCGCATCTGATCGGAGGCCGTTCTGAGGTCGCCCATGTCAGCGAACAGATCGATGAGCAACTGGGACAAGCGTTCCACTGTGAAATCCTTTTCCTCTATCACCCAGCCACCACCGGCTTTGCCGACCAACGATGCATTGGCATACTGGTGATTGTCAGCAGCGATCGCGAGCGGAACCAGCACTGCCGGCCGGCCCATTGCTGTGAGCTCAGCAAGCGTCGATGCGCCCGCGCGCGATATAACCAATTGGGTTTTGAGCAGTTGGCCCGCAACGTCATCAAAATAAGGCTTAACCTCAGCCCGAATCCCGGCTTGGGAGTATGCGGCCACTACACGGTCAACATCTTCTGAACGAGCCTGGTGCGTTACGACCAGTTGGCTCCGCAATCCGTCGTCAAGAGACGCCAGAGCCGCGGGCACAATATCAGACAACACACGAGCACCCTGACTGCCACCCAAAACAAAAAGCCGGATATCACCGCCTCCCATAGGTACGGCATAAGCAATATTGGCAAGGTTTGCTATGAGCGACCTGACCGGGTTGCCGACTACTCTTGTATGAACACCTGGAGGCACACCTTCAGTTTGCTCTACACTCAGCGCAACCAACCTGCTGTTCTTCGCCATCCAGCGGTTTACCCGTCCCAAAACGGCATTTTGCTCATGCAACACATAGGGGATGCCCATCGACCGTGCGGCCAATACGGCGGGCATGGAAGGGTAGCCGCCAAACCCGACGACAACGGTCGGTTTCTTCTTTTTGAACCTACTGCGCACCACAAATGTGCTGCGCAAAACGCTGAAGAGCGACTTGAGTTTTTGGAACAGACCGCCGCCCATGTGGCTGCTGGTCTCCAGCACCACTCGATCGGTGTCCTGAAATACATTGCCGATAGAGGCGCCGCGCCGGTCAGTCAAAAGCGTGACGTCATAGTCTGCTGCAATCAATCTGTCGGCAACTGCCTCCGCCGGCATCATATGGCCACCGGTACCGCCGCTTGCGAGCACGATATAAGGGGCATTGGACATCATTCAGCCGCCTTCCATCCGAGGGGATCAAGGTCCGGCTGAATAAAGCGGTTGCGGCGGGTCAACGCCAATACCATGCCCATACCGATCGCCAGCGCCAGCATTGAAGAACCACCATAGGAAACAAAAGGCAGCGTCATGCCCTTTGATGGCAGGATTGCCAAATTGACACCAACATTGATCAGGGTCTGCAGGCCAAACTGGATGATCAATCCAGCAGCAGCCAGTAACCGAAAAGGATTTTCTTCTTCGATCAGATTTGACAGGCCGCGCATGACAACACCGGCAAACAGCATCAACAACATGATGCAGGCGACAGCACCAAACTCTTCACCAATAACAGCAAAGATGTAGTCCGTATGCGCATCAGGCAGGTTAAGTTTTACGGCCCCTTCACCAGGCCCCTTACCCAGCATGCCGCCGGCCTCAAAGGCTTGCATCGCCTTGTCCGTCTGGAACGTGTCACCGCTTGCCGGATTGACAAAGCGATCAATGCGGCTTGCGACATGCGGCAGAAAGGCATAGCCAAGACCAAGTCCCATAATCGCAACCACGCCCGCCAGCGACAGCCACATAAGCGGCAATCCAGCAAGTGCCATCTGGGATATCCAGACCGCGCTAATAAGTATTGTCTGCCCAAAATCAGGCTGCATGATGAGAAAAACCACAACGAGCAGATACAGGCCGGTGGCAACTCGTTTTGCCGGAATTTGTTCACCCCGAAAATGTGCCGATAGGACCCATGCCGTGGTGACAATGAAAAATGGTTTCAGGAACTCGCTCGGCTGCAGGGTAAACATACCCAGAGGCAACCAGCGTGTTGCGCCTTTGATTTCCGGGCCGATGAAAAGCGTGAGAACAAGCAACGCCAGGGATATGGGAAATCCGATGATCGCAAATCTGCGAATTGTCGCTGTTGATAGCATGGAAACGCCGACAACGATCCCCAGCCCAAGCGTCAGGAAAACCGTCTGTTTTTTCACAAAATGCAGGGACCCGAGACCCAGACGCTCGGCCACAGCAGGACTTGCTGTCAAGGTTAGCCAAACACCGACCATCGTCAGCGCAAGAATCAGAACCAGCATCCAGCGATCAACCGTCCACCACCATCGGGACAAGAGAGAGTTATCATTGCGGGAAAAAGCAATCATGAATGCTCTCCATATGCGGCCACTGCAGCCTTGAAAGCGTCGCCTCTGTGCTCAAAATCGCGATATTGGTCAAAAGCGGTGCAAGCTGGAGATAAAAGAACAGTGTCTCCGGTTTCAGCGTCATCCAGAGCTTGTGAAAGAGCGTCAAGCATTGTCGGATGCAACACCCGAGGCATAGCAGGCGGTAGGATGGAGGCAATCGCCTCAGCATCTTCGCCCATAAGGTAGGCTTTACGCACAGACTTCAGAGCGCCCGAAAGACCGCAAAAGTCTTTATCCTTGGACCGTCCGCCCGCAATCCAGCGAATGTTATCAAATGTTTTCAATGCCCTGGAAGCCGCATCCACATTCGTTGCCTTCGAATCGTTCACAACCGTTATGGCTGGATCAAACGGTACCGGCTCTTGGCGATGGGCCAGCCCCGGAAAACTCTCCAACCCTTTGACAATGGTGGCTGGTTCAATACCCAACGCCCTGCAGGCCGCAAACGCCGCGGCTGCATTCTGCCAATTGTGCTGTCCTCTCAAGCTTGCCAAAGCACGGATGTCTATAGTGTTGATCTCGCCCCCGGTTTCATAAGTCAGCAGCCCGTTTTCAGCAGAAACGCCGCCGCTTACCTGCGACTTTACGGACACAGGAACGACAGACGGGCAATGTTGAGCGATCGACCGACAATAGTCATCATCAATGCCGACTACGGGAACGGCGCTCTGCGGCTGCAAGGAAAACAGGCGTTGCTTGGCACCAACATATGCGTCCATCGAGCCATGTCGATCCAGATGATCAGGTGTGATATTCAAAAGGATACCGACGTCACAAGCGAGTTTTTGGCACAGATCCAGCTGAAACGACGAAAGTTCAAGAACGTAAACGCCACCTTCCGGCAAGGGGTCCAGCGCCAGAACTCCCGTTCCGATATTGCCGCCAATGGCGACGGGGAGACCCGCTTCACCAAGAATGTGGCCTACCAGCGCCGTCGTCGTCGATTTGCCGTTTGTTCCCGTGATGCCCACCAACTTGTGTTGTGGCAACGTTGAACGAGCTGCCTCAAATACATCAAGGTCGCTGATAATGGGTACATTTGCCGCCTGGGCTTTGACCACGAGGGGGTGCGGCGCTGGATGGGTCAGGGGAATGCCGGGAGCCAACACAAGCGCGTCCAAAAGATCGAAGTCCATGATGTAAAGGTCATGAGCGCAGGCACTTACTTTTTCGCGGGCTTCAATGTTGTCATCCCAGGCGAACACCGTCGCGCCGGACGCAACAAGAGAATGTACGGTTGCAAGCCCTGAGCGCGCCAGACCAAATACACCGATCGATTGTCCCTGATATGCTGGTGCGGTTATCACGCTGTGCGCTACCTCAGTTTCAACGTTGCCAAGCCAACCAGTGCCAGCACAACCGCAATAATCCAGAAACGGATTACGATCGTGGGTTCTGCCCAGCCTTTTTGTTCATAGTGGTGATGCAGGGGCGCCATTCTGAAAACGCGCTTGCCCGTCAGTTTGAACGATAGCACCTGCACGATTACAGAAATGGTTTCAAGCCAAAACAGCCCGCCAATGATGCCCAGGACAATTTCATGTTTGGTGACAACTGCAATGGTCCCTATCGCACCACCGAGCGCGAGGGACCCTGTATCCCCCATGAATACCATGGCAGGCGGAGCGTTGAACCAAAGAAACCCGAGGCCAGCGCCGATAATGGCGCCGCAAAGCACTGCAAGTTCACCGGCGCCGGCAACATAAGCAATACCGAGATACTCGGTGTAAACCGTGTTGCCGACAAGGTAGGCAATCAATCCAAATGCGGCGGCTGCAATCATCACCGGAACAATTGCGAGGCCGTCCAGGCCATCGGTCAAGTTCACGGCGTTACCAGCCCAAACAATAACCAGACAGGCGAAAGGCAGATAAAATAACCCGAGGTTTATCAAGAGAGCTTTAAAAAACGGCAGGGCCAGTGTGGGCTCCACAAGCGCTGCCAACCACCATGCAACAGCCAGCCCGATAGCCATTTCAATCAAAAATTTGAGCCGCCCCGGCACACCTGCCGACGACGCCTTGGTCACTTTGAGATAATCGTCCACAAATCCAATGGCCCCAAAACTGAGGGTGACAAAGAGCACAGCCCACACATAGGGGTTACGCAGATCAGACCACAAAAGCGTGGATATGCATAAGGCCAGCAAAATCATGAAGCCGCCCATGGTTGGGGTTCCGGCTTTGGCCACTATGTGGCTTTGCGGTCCGTCTTCACGAATAGGCTGGCCTTTTTTCTGCTTTGTCTTCAACCAGTTAATTATCCTCGGGCCTGTAAGAAAACAGATTATCAATGCTGTTATCACGGCCCCGCCCGTTCGAAAGGTCAGGTAGGAAAACAGGTTAAACAGACCACCCTGTTCTGCCAGTAGCTGCAACATGTTCTTATACCTTCCCTTGTACGGCGTGAGACACCGCGCCTGTTAACGCCCGAACAGTTTCGATGTCCGAATACTCAATCGTACCGTCCGCAAATGTTTGGCCGGTTTCGTGCCCTTTTCCCGCAACTATGACCATATCACCCGGATTGGCTGCGTTTGCAGCTGCCTCAATGGCAGTCGACCTGTCCGCAAACTCGAGTGCGCCCGGGCAGGCATCCAGTATCTCTTGCCGAATTTTGCCAGGGTTTTCTGATCGCGGATTGTCATCTGTCACATAAACTGCGTCGGCGAGTTCACTGGCGATATGCCCCATTTGAGGCCGTTTTCCACTGTCGCGGTCTCCGCCGCACCCGAATATGACATGCAGGCGGGCAGGCTGGTGGGCACGCACCGCATTCAACACGGTCCGCAGTCCATCCGGTGTGTGAGCATAATCCACGAATATGCTCGCACCGTTAATCGTTCCAATCAATTCAAGGCGACCCGGAACGCCTTCAAGCTTTGGCAGTGCGGCCAAAATATCTGGCAGGTCTGCACCGCCAGACAAAACCAGGCCAGCTGCAGCCAATGCATTCCACGCCTGAAATTCCCCGATGAGAGCCAGTTCAGTTTCATATTCGTTGCCACCATAGGCAATTCGAAGCTGCTGGCCGCGGCTGGTCGGCACCGCACCAAGAAGCCTGAGTACTGCCTTTTCGCCGCGACCAAAAGTTATCCGGCTGAGCGAACGTCCCCAGGCGATGTCGTCGAGTATCGCGCCCCAACTATCATCTGTGTTGATTACGGCTGTCGCGCCCGGCGCAAGAAGCTCCCCAAAAAGCCGGGCCTTGGCATAAAAATAGGCCTGCTCCGTCTTGTGGTAGTCCAGATGATCTCTGGTCAGGTTGGTAAAGGCCGCTGCTTGAAACTGCATGCCATCCAGTCGATATTGATCCAGACCATGGCTGGATGCCTCAACAGCCACGTTGCTCACGCCATTTTTGGTGAGATCGGCCAAAGCAGCGTGAAGTTCCATTGGATCCGGTGTCGTCAAGCCACCAGTTGTATTCTTTGTTTGCGCGCGGACCCCGAGTGTGCCGACGCTGGCAGCCTGCAATCCTGAATGGCGCCATATTTGTCTGGTGAATTCAGCAACAGAGGTCTTGCCATTTGTTCCGGTAACCGCCACCTGGAACGCAGGTTGCGGCCCACAAAACCGGGCAGCCAACTCTGCATAACGGCGACGTGGATTGGCATCTGTGACGACAGGAATATTGCAAGAATCCATTTCCCCAACGCTGGTTGTCAGGATCGCTGCAGCACCTTGTTCAATAGCTTCGGGTATAAATTTTCGACCATCTACGCCGGATCCAGGCAAGGCCGCAAACAAGTCACCAGGGCCCACACGCCGGCTGTCATTCGTCAATCCACTGATGACAACATCCTTGGCCACAAGATCACCACCCAGCAATTGCAACAGACTTGTTGCCACTCTTTGACCTCTTCAGTCGTCGTCGATCATCAAGGCAACTCTCTGATAGAGCCCCTCATCCTCTTCTTTGGGCAGCACTCCAAGCAGCGGAGCAGTACGCAAAATCACATTCTTCACCACAGGCGCCGCCACCCAGCCACCGGACGCAAACCCAAAGGTTTCTTTGGTGCCTTTTGGTTCATCCAACAGCGCAAATACGGCATATTGAGGGTCGTCCATGGGGTAAACGCCCATGAAAGACGATATGAGAGCTTTGCGGTCATACCCCCCGCCGCTTGCTTTTTCTGCAGTGCCTGTTTTGCCACCCACCCGGTAGCCGCGAGCGTCTGAGCGACCGCCCGTGCCTTTGGTAACAGCCAGCCTGAGCAGTTGCCGCATCTGGCGGCTGGTCGCTGGCGATATAACCTGCCGACCGTTGTCCCAATTGTCGCCGGACTTAAGCAATGTGGGCGCATTCAACCTGCCGCCATTCACCATTGAGGAAATGCCGGACGCAAGCTGAACAGGACTGACCGCGATGCCATGGCCATATGAAATCGTCATCGTCGAAACTTTGCGCCAGGTCGTCGGATACATAGGAGCCCCCACTTCGGTGAGCTCCAGGCTGGCCGGCGACAACAGCCCCAATGACTGCAGGAAATCCTGCTGGCGTTCGCCACCAATATCAAGGGCAAGCTGCGCTGTGCCAATGTTGGAAGAAAAAGCGAATATCTCGGGCAGCGTCAGATACCGTTTTTTGGGATGATCGTCATTGATCGTAAACCTCGAAATACGCAATGGCTTGGTGGCATCGTATCCGTCATCAAAGGTTGCGATACCGTCATCAAGCGCATTGGCAAACGTGAAGGTTTTGAAAGTCGACCCAAGCTCGTAAACACCTTTGGTTGCGCGGTTGAATTTTTCCGTGTCGCCAACGCCGCGAACATTGTTGGGGTCAAAATCCGGCATTGAAACCATAGCAATAATTTCGCCGGTATTGACGTCCATCACCAGGCCGGCTGCGCCGATTGCCTGGTGCGCGCGCATGGCAGCCTCCAACTCATCAGCGAGCGCATATTGCACACGGACATCAAGAGATAACGCCAAAGGCTCCATGGTTCGGCCAGCCTCAGACAATCGGTCATTGAAATAATGTTCAACACCAGCGATGCCCTTGCCATCAATGTCGACATAACCAAGGGCGTGAGACGCCAGTCGCCCGTGAGGGTAGAGACGATCTTCCTCATCCCGAAAGTTCAGGGCTGGTTCACCCAGAGCATTGACCTGCCATTTTTGTCTTGGTGTAAGCTTTCGCTTGATCCAGACAAAACTGCGGCTCGAAGACAGTTTTTGCTCCAGCTCGGACCGCGACAGGCCGGGTAGTATTTGTTCCAGAGCACCTGCCAGCTCCCTTGCATTCTTGATTTTGCGCGGGTTGGCATACAAGGACGAGGTTTGAAGATTTGCAGCGAGCAGCTCGCCGTTTCGGTCCACAATATCGGACCGGGCAAAAGTCACTGTTGGCACAATGATCTCACGCGCCGCCGTGCGCTGCGCCGCCGGAGATGACATCCCGAGCTCCATGGTGCGCACACCCATGAGAACAAAGGCACCCAAAAACAACAAAACGCCTATCATCAGTCGACTTCTGGCGATCGTCATCGGCGACAGGTCCTCGTTTACAGGCCCTGAATCAAAACGGAACGTTTGGGCACGCGCGAAACTCATAGCGCTTTTTTCCTTTTATCCTTCGCGTTGGTCTCGTTATCGGCGGGCTTTTCCGGAGGCGTTTGCGCCGTTGGCAGCAAGACCGAGGAGTCTTCCCTGATAACTTCGTCGCTCCGCCTCATTGGAATATCTTTTGCTGTTTCAATAACTTGCCTTGGTGTCGGCGGCATAAGCGCAAGAAACTCAATAGACTGCTCCTGCAGAGCTTGCGGCGATGTCAGATACGCCCACTCAGCCTCCAGGATGCGCAAACTTTCCTCATCCTGATGAATCTGGTCTGCGAGGGCAGCGACCTTGTCGGCCTGCTCCTGTACAGCCAACTTGAGCTGCATGAGGGCTGCCCCTGTCATCAGGGCACAAAAAGCTGCTATGGCGGCGAAAGTCTTACGCATGAAACACCTCCTTCATGGCCGGGGCGTCAGTTCGGATCGCTACACGCAGCTTTGCAGAGCGCGCGCGAGGGTTTTGCGCTTCTTCTTCAGCACTCGGTTTTGTCACGCCGCGCTTCTCGAGATGGAACGACGGGGGTGCCTTTTGCTGGTCATGCATAGGGACATGGCGGGATGCGGCCGGCACGTGACCGGACCGCTCCGCCATAAAAGATTTAACCAGGCGATCTTCAAGAGAGTGAAAACTAACGACCACAAGGCGACCATTTGGCTTAAGAACAATTTCTGCCGCAGCCAGCCCCCGCTTCAGTTCTCCGAGCTCATCGTTTACATGTATGCGCAAAGCCTGAAACGTACGTGTCGCTGGGTGCACGGCCTTTCGGCCCTTTTTAACGGGAGGCCTGCCAACGACTGACTCAACGAGTTGCGCAAGGTCCAGCGTCCTCTCAAACGGCTGATCTTCCCGGCGCCTTACAATTGCCGCAGCAATCCGGCGCGACTTTCGCTCTTCACCAAATTGATAGATGATATCTGCCAGATCTGTTTCGTCGTAGGTGTTCACGACATCAGCTGCGCTTTCGCCGTCAGCGCTCATCCGCATATCGAGCGGGCCATCTTCCTGAAAGGAGAAACCGCGTTCAGCATCATCCAGCTGAAACGAGGACACGCCGATATCCAGCATGACACCGTCAACGGGCCCGAGGTCAGCTGCAGCAAGCAGCCTGTCCATGTCACCAAAACAACCCGACAGTATTGTAAAACGCTCGCCAAATTCGGTCGACAGGTCATCGGCGCGTTCAATGGCTTGCGGATCACGGTCAATGGCCACGATGTGGCAGTCGGCACTTTCAAGCACCGCCCTACTGTACCCACCTGCACCAAACGTACCGTCGACATATATCTCACCTGGCGCGGGCCGCATCGCGGCGACAACTTCATTCATCAAGACAGGGATATGTTGACCGGCTAATTTCTGTTCAAAACGGGGGGCGCTCATGGCCGTCCCCCTGCGCCATCGCGCTTGCCGAATGGCGGAAGAGCCGTAATCTTGTCGGCGGCAATGTCACGCTGTCGGGCTCTGTGCTCGGCAAAGGCCTCAGGCGCCCAGATCTGAAACTTACGGCCGAGGCCAACAAAGGTTGCAAAACCTTCGACACCCATAAATTCCCGCATGGGGGCAGGCAGTAGAATTCGGCCTTCAGAATCGAAGCCCAACTGGTTGGACTCAGCCAGTATCGACGTCGCAACGGACAACTGGTCCGTATCGAAAGGGCCAAACCCTTCATAGAGTTGGTCGGACAACTGTTCCAAAAATGAGATATCAGCGCCTTCGACGCAGGGCAAACTCAGGTGCCGGTAGACAGCAACGCCTTGAAAATGGCTGGAAGCAACGGCTGTACGAAAAGACGCAGGGACAGAAACACGCCCTTTCTTGTCAACCTTGTTTTCAAATGTGGACAGGAATAACGCCATTGTCCCACAAGCCCCCGCTTTCCTCCCCCCGCAGGCTGCTCAACGAGCACAAACACCACGAGCATCCGGATCGTCATCCGAACTTTCATGGGATATCATGGGAAATAGCTTATGGTCAATGGGATTTCATGGGAAATACTAATAAGAAATTTAACCTCAATCCAACCCATATCCCTTTAATATTATATATTTTACAGTATCTTACATCCTTTTGTTTACTATTTGTTCTCACACATATTACCTGATCAAGACACTTTGGACCGAGACAGCCCAAACCTGATGATTACCATAAAACTGAGCAGCTTGTTGCGGGCTGCAACCATGATTTCCCATATCGCCCCAGAAACAGCGACACCGACACCAAGCTGTTTGGATAGAAATACGATGCGACGCTTTGGCCAAATACAGGTGACGCACAGCGCTTCTTGGCAGATTTGTCTACAGCCTGGCCATGTCGCGACAAAACTGCCAAACCTTTTCGAATAGGCGACACTTTTTTACAATTTGATACGCGACTTCGATTGCGATCTAGGCTAGCAAATCAACATGCAGGCCTCCGTCCGTGCGCTGAATGGATGGAACAGCAGATGACCCTGGAAAGGCCTTGGAACCAACACGCAACATTGACCCGCCGGAAAAACAGCTATAGCCCATATGACCTTGGCGAACAAAATAATAGGAGTACTTCTGTTTGGTATCGCCATACCCCTGACAGTGCATACCGACTCTCATACTATTGTGTATGTTCTGCTCGCCAATGCCGCCACAATATTCATTCTGTTTATAATAAAGTTACCACGGGTCAGATGTCGTCAATGTGGCCACTACTCCAAGATGAATATCTGGGACAAATATGTCATTGGAAAGCGCCCCGCCCTCTGCAAAACTTGTCGAGCAAACCCTGATATCGTTATCAGTACATCTAGCCCGGATCCTGAACGGATTATCACGCTCAAGACCTCTGACCAAAACCGGGACTGTACCGAAAGTTAAAACCAGGTCATTAAGCGAACAATCATCCGCCCACTCAATCTATACGCGAATTGCAGCAACTCGGCGCAATAAGTTAGAGCGCTGAACATACTAAAAATGTGCTGCACAACACTTGTCTCTATCGTTGCCTGTCCTAGCTGACACTAAGTAAGGAAGGCGTCGTGCAACGAAAATTAAAATGGGCTGGCCTATGTCGAAAGCCTTCGATATAAGTTGCGAAACTTTCTTTCCTTATGGTTGTATCCCGATTAGGGTAACTAAGCTTATGTGTAACTCAGCCGGATCAGGGGTAAATGCAGGATAACTATTTGTTTGCTGACGCGCAGGACGATGAACTTCCTGCGGAGCCCGGCGATGCGCCAACGGAGAACTGGAAGGTTCTCGTCGTTGACGATGAACCTGAAGTGCACACCCTGACCAAGCTCAATCTGCACAGCATTGGCTTTCGCGGGGCACGCATAGACTTGCTAAGCGCTTTTTCAGCCGCCGAGGCTGAAAAAATGCTCGCCGATATCCCCGAGATCGCGGTCATTCTGCTGGATGTCGTGATGGAGAGTGACAACTCCGGCCTGAAGCTTGTTGAAAAGATTCGCAATGAAATGGGTAACAGCCGGGTACGGATTATTCTGCGTACCGGCCAACCAGGACAGGCGCCTGAAGCCGAAGTTGTTCTGAAATACGACATTAACGACTATCGCTCGAAAACCGACCTTACCCAAGAACGGTTGATCACCAGTGTTATCGGCGCACTTAGAAATTATGCTGACATGCAGGATCTGGAGCGCAGTGAGCGCCACCGCCGGTTCATTGAAGCCAAATCGGCCGCCCGCTCCCTGTTCCTGGCCTCTGTCAGCCACGAAATCCGGACTCCAATGCATGGCATCCTTGGTACCCTGGAACTTCTGTCCAATACCAAACCAGACGAAGATCAACATTCCCTGATCAAAATTTGCCAGGACAGCGCCGGTTACCTGCTCGAGATTATCGATGACATTTTGGACTTCTCGAAGATCGATGCCGGCAAACTTCAGATAGCAGAAAAGCCGGTCAATCTGGCTGACATGGTCCACGGTGCGGTCGACCAGCTGGCCTCACGTGCCTGGCTGAAAGACGTGGAACTGATTGTCCATGTCAAACCAGGCGCGCCAGAACTTGTAGAGTGCGACCCCAAGCGCGTCTCTCAGGTTTTGATTAACCTCGTAGGCAATGCCATCAAGTTCACAAACCAGGGACATATCATTGTCCGGGTTTCATGCGAGCAACAAGACGAAGACGGTCATCGGTTGACGTTCGAGATCGAAGATACCGGCATCGGCATGACCGCCGAGCAACAATCACGGCTTTATATTCCTTTTGAGCAGGCAAGCAGCGATAGCAGCCGCAAATATGGTGGAACCGGGTTGGGGTTGGCAATCAGCCGCAGGCTTGTTGAACTTATGCACGGCACCATCGAAGTCGAAAGCGAGCATGATGTCGGCTCGACCTTCCGTTTCTCCATCCCGCTTCACGGCGAACCTGATGAAAGCAGCAGCCCGGACGCACTGGACAGCAAGAGAATTATGCTGATCGGTGACGCGACCAAAAGCATGCAAACCGTGGCTGCGATCCTGCACAACGAGCGCGCGAAGGTTCAGCATGTTAGCGACGCGTCGCAGGCCGTGGACAATCTGGTTACGGCACTTGCAAAAAAGAAGCCGATAGACGCCATTCTTATTGATGAAACTGTAGATCATCATCACTGTATCCATTGGTTACGTCAAATTCGCGAACGCGAGCGACTGACCGATATCCCTGTGGGCGTAATGATCCGCCGTTCCAGCCGGTCCTTGATATCCCGCTTGCGTGGCTATGAAGTTGATCAGATAGTCATGAAGGTGATCCGGTCGGAGGCTCTGATCTCCGGGGTTAAAAATCTGGTCAGCCCTGGGAAATCACAAGAGCTTCATGATGGCGCAACGTCCGGTCCGCACAAGGTAAACTTCAATCAAGCCAACTTGTCGCGCATCCGTTTTCCTGGTGCCAAAGTATTGGTGGCGGATGACTCCCGAACAAATCAGTTTGTCCTGCGCAAAATGCTTGAGCATCTGTCTATTTCGGTGCGTATCGTCGAAAATGGCCGAGACGCCATTAGAGCACTGACTGAAGACATTGGCATGTTCCATCTGGCCTTTATTGATTGCTTCATGCCAGACATTGAAGGGTATGACGTTGTTCGCAAACTTCGTGAAAATGAAAACGGCAACAATGACAGGATGCCAGTAATAGCGCTTTCTGCCAGCTTTCTGCCGGAAGACATTGAGATGAGCCGCAAGGCTGGCATGGATGATTATGTCAGCAAGCCTGTTGATATCGCAACGCTTGCCAGCGCTCTCGATAAATGGCTGCCCGGAGAGTGCCGGAGGGTGGAAGCCAGCCACGATGAAGCGTTGGTGCTTGAACATTATCCTCTTCTCAAGTCGAAAACCGGCAAAGTTTCAATCATTGAAGAGGCCGAGAAGGCAGGCATTGACCTGACCAAGTTGCTTGAGATCTATGGTGATCTCAATGCGCGCTCCCGCGTGCTGGTTGATATGTTCATGCGCGATATCCCGCGTTTTATCAGAGAATTGGAAATCTCCGTTGCCCGCAAGGACCCTGAAAGGGTCCGGTATTCTGCCCATTCAATTGCTGGAAGTTGCGGCGTTATTGGCGCGTATCATCTTTCCGAGGCGGCACAATCCATTGAATATAATGTTCGCGGCGATAACTGGGATACAATCGGCAAACTTACACCGCAACTGATGGGACAGTGCGAGGCGGCCTGCCGTTTCTTTGAAGCGGTTGATTGGAACGAATAGTCTGCTTTTTATTGGACAGGCGATAAATGGGGCCTGTCCAAGTTCAGACCCGACTTTTCCCAGTGTTGCAGGATGCCCAGCTGCAGAGCTCGTGCGCCTGCCGCACGGTCCTGGCTCAGCCCGTTGGCGATTACTGAACACCGGTGCATACCGAAGCTTGTTTGACCAGCTCCATCAGAGCCAGGATCCTGTGCCCAGGCGATACCGCGATGCATTTTGCATGTGAAGGCCGGGACTTCAGGCTTGAATGATAAGTCCAGCCCAGCAACCTCCTCTCCCAGCACGGCCCGAATGTCCTGAAAGCGAGCGCGCGGGAAGTAAGCCACAATACAGTCTCTGCGGTCATAATTTCCTGGAGCATTAATGGCCTTGACTGTGACTGGCAAGGCCTTGGCATCGGCCCATCGCAATATCCAGCCGAACAGCGCAGGTGCGGAATTCACATCAACATTAAAATAAATCCTGTCCAGTTTTTCGTCTTTGCCTGCCGGACCCAGTGAGCCAAAACCTGTGAAAAACCCGGGAGAAGCGTACGGTCTGCTTGATGGCATGCGAATGCAGACAGTCTCATCAATCTGGCCGCCTTCAGTGTGTCCTGTATCGGCCAGCGTCAGCTGAATTCCCTTGCGCTCCACCAATATGTACTTGTTCTGCCTCGAAACAATTCGCCAGCCCGCACTGCTGTAGTCTGCCGCAGGTAACTCAGCCACAAAGCGAGCCACAAGATCTCTGTTCTCGAGGCTTTTGATCGTTTTAGCTTCAGCGGCATCTGACTGATACCGGGCCGGGTGCGTCAGCCCTTGATAATAATATCTGTAGAGGAAGGTGACCAATTTTGAAACTTCATCGGCAGATGCAACTCCGCCTGCTCTTGCATGTATCCAACCGGCATTCGGATCGAAGCGGAAGTCATCAACAATATGGGAGACCAGGTCGCGTACACTCATTGGCGGTCGCCATTTTTCTTAGAAGGCAGCAAAAGCTCCATTGACCTGCATGGTTCTGCAATCAGTTGTCTTGCCAATGCCAGCAGCAGAACCTCCCGGGCCGTATACTGACCACGCGTGTACAGTATATTTTTACATTGCTGCATCAAAGCATGCCCTCCAACACGTGCTAGCTGTTGCTCATCGATTTTAGCACTGCAGACAATCGCCAGTTCCTGATTATAGGCCTTGAGAAAATGACCCCACCAACCTGACAGCCGGAGCCATTCCCCCTTTTGCTGCAAAATCGCGCCACCTATCGAGCCGGAGCCAGCATCAACCGTGTAAAGCCATCTTTTCAACAGTGTTGCGAACAGGTGACCCAAATCCCATGAGGGGTCCCCTACCCCAGCATTCTCCCAATCAACAAAACAAACAGCGTCAGCACGGTCGTTTTTGATCAAAATATTACCAGCCTGGAAATCGCCGTGTACCGCGCAGACAGTATTCAGCCCGTCAGCAAGCGTGGTTAACCCTTTAGAGCAGGCCTGACTTGCCGCGATAAACATATCCCTGTCCAGACCAGGCATATCGGCATAACTGGCTGGTGAAAGAGCTTGCATCGGCTGGATGCTTTGTTGCGGATCTGCGCTCTTGTCCGGCGCATGACCAAGGCCGGAAAGCCAGCTGGCGCTTCTGTTATGAAACGAGCCAAGAGACTGTCCAATGGCGCGCGCCAGTTCGGGCGTAAACCTCGCCAAAGGCAGGTTTTTTAGTGTGCCCCTATTGTGTGTATAGCGGTTAGCAAACCAGCCCTCCTGATTAAAAAGTGTTTCGGGTCTGCCGCAAAGGGAGGCCGCAGCCCCGCCAGCCTCTGACGTGTCGAGCCACAGGTCGCCGGGGCTGGACGCCAAACCATGTTTTTTCACGAACAAAAGCTCGCCGGCTCCAAGGTCAACTTGGGCTGCAAGGCGTCGACCCGGCAAAAGCGAGACCACATGATCCGCCATTGATGACAACAGACCCGCAGACGCCAAAAATTCGACGATTTCCTCTGAAAGTTGTTTTTTTGTGGTCATTCCCGTGCATGATCAATAGGTTATTGCCGATAGACAGGACTATATCATGGTGGGGCAAATGAGAAGACCTGGCGTGTTCAGCTGGCCATTAATGGGGTTGCTTGCAACCTTGTGCACGGTATTAACCTGGCAAACCGCGATTGCACAAACCAACGAAGGAATGGTGAGCCCACAGCTCCGATTTCACCGGTTTGGGGCTGAACAGGGCCTCGTATCGCAAGAACTTTCTTCTGTCGCGCGTGACTCCAAAGGATTCGTCTGGGTTGCGACTTACGCCGGTTTGTTCCGATATGATGGATACCGTTTCATTCAATATGTCCATGACCCTGACAACGAAAATTCCCTGAGTGGCAACCGGCTCAGAAGCGTGGTTGTCGACCGGATGGATCGTGTGTGGGTCGGCACCGAGTCAAATGGCGTGACCATGTATGACCCGGACACCAATATATTCTTGCGATTTGGCAATGATCCGGAAGAAGCCGAGACCTACTTCGCCGGACAAACACTGTTCATCCAGGAATTGCCAGACGGCAGCATGATGTTCATGGTTTTCGGGGACGGCATGGTTCGCTTGTTGCCGGACCTGGAAACGATCGAACGCTACCGCAACGACCCTAACGACCCAAGTAGCCTGAGCAGCAATCTCTGTCTGGCCGCGGATGTCGACAGGGGCGGCAATCTCTGGGTCGGATGTCTCGGTGGCAGCCTGCAGCGGTTTGACCCAGCCACACGCACTTTCGAAGGAGCCCGCGAAGCTTTCTCTCTTGAAACAAATGCGCCGCTTGATCGGGTTACCGTCGTGCTGTTTGATCGGGAAGATACCTTGTGGCTGGGCACAGACGGCATTGGCTTGATGCAGAAAACGGCTGGGTCAAATGTTCTGACCCATTTTGCCCCAAACGCCCCTCCTGTCCCTCTGACCGCGGATTTTGTGACTAGCCTTATGGAGGACGAAAATGGCGACCTCTGGGTTGGATACCGTGACGCTGGAGTTGAGGTGGTGGACTGGGGGGAGCAGTCGGTCAGACGGATCGAACATGTTCCGGGACGCGACAGCAGTTTGAGTTCGAACAATACCTTCAGCATCATTCAGGACGCCAACGGCTTGGTATGGATACCCACATGGGGTGCTGGCCTCAATGTCGCCAACCCCCGCAATACAGATGTCAGGGTCTACGAAAGTGACCCGGGTGCAAGTGGTGTTTTTTCTTCAAATTCAGAAGTTCGGTTGCTGCTTGAGTTGGCTGACGGACGCTTGTTGCTGACAAGTCGGGACAAGAAGCCCGCAATCTTCAGGCGTGTCGGGGGGCAGCTTATATTGGACAAAAGCCTGCAATTGCCTCCTGGTGACAGCCCACCGGTATGGATTTTTTCTGCCATGCAGGACCGCAGCGGCCGCGTTTGGATTCCAACTGTCGGGCGCGGGCTATATACCTATGACCTCGATACCGATACGGTGAGCCTGGTTTCCGGTACAGAAGGCTGGAATTTGGTGTCCATTTTTCAGGACAGCAGCGGCACTATCTGGACGTCAGAGTTCTCTCGCGGCATCCTGACCATCGATCCTGATACACAAACACCGCAACCGGTGGGCACCGGGATTTCGGGCGTCTCGCCTCAGGACTTGGGCCCGGTGCTCGATATGCTGGAGAGCGCCGACAAAACAATCTGGATGGGAACGCGGTCCGGCGTATTCAAATTGTCGCCTGACAGGCGGGAACTGACACGCATTCAGAGCATGTCGGAAGATAACAATCAGGATCGCATGCGAAGCGCGCGGGCCATGGCTATGGACAAGGCTGGCCGGCTGTGGATTGCAGGAGAACAGATCGCCTACACCACCGAGCCTTTTGCTTCCCAGCCCAGATTTATCTTCCCGTTTGACGGCACCGACTACAGGGGAACCAACGCAAATACTGTTCTTGAAGATAAGGAAGGCCGGATGTGGTTCACCACGTCCGAAGGTGTGCTGGCGTACGATCCAGACAGCGGGCGGTCAATGTTGTTTGACGACAGTATGGACATGCCCCTCAATGTGCCCGACAAGGGCGCTAAACTCATGCGCACCAACGAACTGGTCTTTACAGGTGTTCGGCGGCTGACAATTGTGTCCCCCGCCATGTTTGAGCGGCAAAAGGCACTTCAGACACCGACGATAACACGCTTGATAGTCGGTGGGCGGGACGCCTACGACTACAGCGAAGCGTTGGGCTCTTCCGTGGCCCCCATCGAAATTACGCCGGAAGATCGGGACTTCACCGTTGAATATGCAAGTTTGTCTCCGATAGATGCCGCATCCTATACCTATGCCCACCGGCTTCAGGGTTTTGACCGTGACTGGATCCATACGGACATCACGCGGCGTTCTGCCACCTACACCAACCTTTCACCTG
Organism: uncultured Kordiimonas sp.; assembly: GCA_947500295.1. Classification (GTDB taxonomy): domain Bacteria; phylum Pseudomonadota; class Alphaproteobacteria; order Sphingomonadales; family Kordiimonadaceae; genus Kordiimonas. Next base: position 188,332 of record CANMRM010000004.1, on the reverse strand, counting down.
GTTCCTACACGCTGATGATGAACGTATTTGACCAAAACGGCCGGTCCAGCCCCACGCCCAGTCAAGTAACCTTTGAGGTATTACCTGCCTTCTATCAGACGCTTTGGTTCCAGGCGCTCGTAGCGGCCATGGCACTGCTGGTCCTGTTTGCCATCTATCGTGCCCGCCTTGCTGTACTGGAGGCCAGCCAGCGGCGCCTTGAACAACAGGTAGTGGAGCGGACTCACAAGATAGAACGGCAAAAAACAGAGCTCGCAGAACGGAACACGCGCATTGAGCAGACGATGACCGAGCTGAAGGAAACGCAGGGAAAGCTGATACAGTCCGAAAAACTTGCGGCGCTCGGCGGGCTTGTGGCTGGCGTCGCGCACGAGGTGAATACACCGATCGGCCTTGTTGTCAGCGGCGCGTCTCAAATCGAAAGTGAAACGACAAAGATCAAAGACAAGTTTGACGCTCAAAAAATCACCAAATCGGACCTCGAGCAATATCTGGACCTGAGCGGAGACCTTGGGCGCCTCACCCTCAAAAATGCCCAAAAAGCTGCAGACATGATCAAGAGCTTCAAGCTGGTGTCCGCTGACCAGAGCAGCCAGCAAATCGCCGATATCCAGCTTGTACCCTATTTGCGGGATGTCATGATCAGCGTGAAACCTTTGTTGATGGAAAAAGGACATCAGTCATCGGTTGGAGGAGACGAAAACATACGGCTCCTGATCAATGCAGGCGCATTAAGTCAGGTCATCACAAACCTGGTTACAAATGCGGTAACTCATGCATTTGAACCCAATGAAGCGGGGGAAATAAGTGTAGAGGCGAGACAGTCGCCAAATGCTGTGACCATCGCAGTGTCAGACAACGGGTGCGGGATTTCCGAAATCCATCAAAACAAGATATTTGACCCTTTCTTCACCACAAAACGCGGTCAGGGCAATACGGGCCTTGGCCTGCACATTGTTCACAACCTTGTACACGGCGCACTCAAGGGGACGGTCGATTACCGGACATCAGAAGACGGCGGATCGATTTTCACAATAGTAATTCCAAAAAAATAGCAGCAAAGGTCCAGCACCGGGATGCCACATGATTTTTCGCACCACCTGGGAAAACCGAGAGCATCCGCGCAAAACCCCGAGCAGTCCGGTGTTGATGTATACGTGACTTCCGCCGGTCTCCCTCTTGCGGGCGCTCTTGTTTTTCTGGTTGTTAAAAATATTGAAACAGGTGCCCAGCATGTACACGCCGGGATGGCAAATTCAGCTGGGGAAACAAGCCTCACGTTTGCACCAGCTGAAGAAAAACCCCTCTATGTTTCCGCGGTGGCACAGTCCGGCACATGGTATGGTGCAAGTCAGAAATTTAATAGGCGGGTCGAGATTGAGTGCCCACCGCTGGTTTTTGATGGACCGCTTGGCTGGTGGCATAAAAGCGTGGGCATCACGACGTATGACCCCGGGCGCGGTCAGGGCGTTGCTGTTGGCCTGATTGACACAGGCGCGGGCCCCCACCCCTATCTTTCCCATGTTGCCGATTTGGGTGCCTTCGTTGACGGCGAACATAGCGCAGACGGCGCGGACGTGTCGTATCACGGAACCATGATGGCTGGTTTGATTGGTGCGCGACCGGATAATAACGACCACCCCGCCGGGATCGCACCCGGCGCTGCCCTCTCTTCAGTTCGGGTTTATGAGGCGGGCGCACACGGCGCAAAGGCCGATGACGTCGCGCAAGCAATCCGGCACCTGGCAACGAACGTGGGTGTTGACCTTATCAACCTCAGTCTTAGCAGCGAGAAAGCGTCGGACGCACAGGCCGCCGCCATTGAAGAAGCCCGTATGACTGGCACCTATTGTATTGCCGCGGCAGGCAATACAGGCGCAGAACCAGTAGGCTATCCCGCAGCACTTGAAAATGTTGCTGCGGTGAGTGCGCTTGGACGCGATGCCTGTGGCCCAACCACGGAAACCGACCTCGTTTTTGCCCCCAAAGACCCCGTAAAGCGTGGGGAAAACGGCCTGTATCTCTCGGCAATCGGCAGCTACGGCCCCGGCCTCACCTGCCTGGCCCCGGGCACAGCCATCGCCAGCACAGTTGCATCGCAGGACGGCAGGCCATTGTATGCGGCCCAAGTGGGTTCTTCCGACTCCGTCGCCATTGTTACAGGTTTGCTGGCGGCGCGTCTGAGCACAGATCGAGATTATCTCACGCTGGACAGAACCGCCGCTCGTTCGGACTATGCAGCCCGAACGCTACGCGAACTGTGTCAACCTCTTGGTCTGCCGTCCCTGTACCAGGGGTACGGAAAGCCCAATCTGGCTCCCTAGAAAAATGCAGAGTCCATCATGTCTTCATCTTCAGGCACGTCCTGCAGACCCGCCTTGTCTTTCAGATACTGCTCCAAGTCAGCTTTGTGGCCTGGGTCACTGAACAAGGCTTCAATTCCTGGGGCGTTTGATTTCGCTTGCTTCGCATTGGCATGGAATATCTTCTTTTCCGATGCGCTCAGAGAATTATAGAACTCTCCGAGTTTCGTGTAGTAGCCGTCGATATGCTCCTTGTCGTGTGGCAGGGCATTATATAGTGCATCCATGGTCCGTTCCTTTCTCTGGATTGCTGCCGATTTAGGCTCTCTTTGTCATCTATTGAACACCGCGCTATGCGGCTTTACTCTCTGAAATTCTTTTCTTGGGCATTATGGTTCCTTCGTCGCTCCAGGTTTTCACCGCCAGCGCCAAAACCTGCTTGTCTTCCCGCAGGATCAACCCGGACTTTTCCCATGCTTCCAGCCGCGCTGAAATGCCACCACTGTTGCTTATGGCATGCAGTGCCTGAGGGTCGACGGCAGCAAGCTTGTCTTCAAGGCGGTTTTCCAGCTGCTTACCGTCAAGCAACAGATAGAGCGCGCTGTCATGCATGGTTAGCCGATGCTGCGCCTCGTCACCGCGGCGCGTATCTGTTATCAGCAAACTGCCGTCTTTCAGTAGAAAAGCGTCAAGTCGGGGCTTGCGACGATCCAGTTTTTTCCAGTCCCGGCATGCGGCCTTAAGATCGTCAGTATAGCCCGCGGCGGCCTCACGCGTTGGCCAGTCGGCCTCAAAAAGATAGGCAAAACCATCAATCGCAGACTGACTGGTCGGGAACACCAACGAATAGTGATGATGGGGCCGAAGATTGGTAATACCATAGTCGTCGGGGGATTTATGATATGGTGCGTAGCGGGTGATCAGCACATCGCGTATGGTCGACGGCGGTTCCAGATGCACCAGGTGTCGCACCTTCTCAGCCGCACCATCATAGTCGGTCGCCTCTTCCCCCGGCAGGCTCATCAGATAGTTCCAGTAGACAGTCACGTCCATTTCACGACACCATTTGAGCAACTGGATGTTTTGCAGGACGTGCGCGCCTTTGTGCATGCGCTTCAGTGATGTGCCTTGCAAGCTCTCGATGCCCGGCTGGATGACTTCGCCGCTGCCATCAACAAAGGCAGCAAGTTGTTCGCGCGTCACATTGGATTTGATTTCATAAAAAAGCTGCCACTCATGGCCGCGCCGCTCGATTTCCGGGAAGAAGCTCTCGTAAAACTGTTTGGGCGCTATCAGGTCAACGGCATAAAATCGATCATGGTGATGGCGGGCGGCCAAATGCTCCATTTCCTGCAGCACAAAATCCTGCTGTTTGGGCCGATACTTCATAATTTCATGAAGTCCACAAAAACTGCATTGGCTTTTTTCGCCCCACCAGCAGCCACGACTGCTTTCAAAAGCCATCATGGGGTTAAGGCTTTTTCTCAAACCCAGGTTTTCAATTTTGGCAAAATAGGGATCATAGTTGAGAAACGGGCGTGGACTGTTGTTCTGAAACAAAGCGCCCGCAGGTTCATCAATAATTTTGTTGCCCTGCCCTCGATGACTGACACCTTCAAGTCCGTCCAGAGACTCCTCTGCGCGCCACCGCCGGATTAACTCCGGAAACACGATCTCCCCTTCAGTGCGAACGACAGCGTCAACGTAAGGGCACATATCCAATATTGCGCCGCCAGCTTCACCGGTGCACATGCTGCCCCCAAAGACAATTTGTACAGATGGACAGCGGAGCTTTATGCGCCGCGCCAGCGCGATCGACGCACCCAGTTGCTGGGTACTGAGCGAAAAGCCGATAATGTCATGACGAGACCAGTCGATCTCTTGTTCGCACCGATCCAGGAAATGTGTTGCAGCGAGCTTCAGGCCCTCCACGATTTCTGTATCGTCGGTTTGGTTGGGCAGAGGGATCTTTGGTCTCTGACGCTCAAATTCCTGGAGCCAGTTGCCGGACTCATTGCCGAAATAGTCTCTGGAAAACAGCCACTCGATCAAAAATTCATCACCGTTGGCGAGCAGCGTGTAGAGCGCGGGTGTGATCTGCGAGCAAAAATCCAGATACAATTCATGGCGCTCGGATGAAAGTCCGGAACCGCGCAATACCGCGTCGAGGGTCGCCAACTGGATGGAGGGCAATTTGGCAGCAGACCATGGCATGCTGACAAGAGCAATCGGTACACCCTGTGGATCCTGCATATTCAAATTCCCCCAAGAAACTCAACGCGCTTTATGGTTAACACTAAGGTTACCCTAGTAAGTGTTTCAATAGGGTTAACGCGTTTTTCGCTATTGTTCTTGTGGAGGACAGGTGCCGCAGAAGGAGCTACTTGCCGTTTCAAATGGTACGAGAGCAAGCACCATGACCATGCATGATGCTTGCGATTGGTTAGAACACCGTTAACAGTGCCAGCAGCTTTCGGCTGCACCTGCCCCGATGGGGCTGCCCGGCGGAATTGACGGGCCATTTGGCACTTTCACGGCTGGCGTGCGGGCCCGGGCAAAAGCGTCGTCAATCCGCTTGACGAGCGCCGGTGCATATGTCGCCATCCCGCCGCGCGTCCGGTCTGCGGTCTGCCTGATGTCCGCTAGGGCATTGCGCACACCTGCCCTGACCGCGATGCCAGTGCCCGGTTCCTGCAAGTGGGTAATAAGATGCTCTGTCAACCGCTCCAGAACCACAGCGCGAACGGCAATCTCCCGGGCGGATTCACGCCGATTGGCACGCATCACGAATTGAAAAGTTCGGTCCAGTACACCGTCAAGTCCCGGATGCCCGTTTCTTCTGCCCTGCTCCACCAGGCGCTGTAACCGTCTGGGGTGAAGGAGCGCGTCAAAAACAAGATCGGCAGCAGTGGATACTGCTTCATCTGCACTGAAGGCAGGTGATGCTGTTCCCGCAAATGCTTCCCTCCTGAATTGAGGGTCACCGCCGCCGGCACCTCGGGGGCTAAGGAGTAATGTCAGACGTTCATCGATCAACAGCGCCTGCGGAGAAATCGTCTCCAGCAGGCCGTCAAGCGCGCGCATCTGCTCGGCCCACGGAACTGCGATCGGCTCCGGCCGTCCGTCACCCTGATTGCGATAGACAAAGTCGTATCCACCCACAAATTTGGCTGCCGCCTGTAACTGATATCGATGATACAGGTAAAGCGGCACAAACTTGGTTTGCAAATCCGCATAGCTTTCGTCAGGGCGCAGGTTATTCACGCCAAAATTCGAAAGCGCTGTTGCGCGGACCCGCATCACATTGTCGAGCTCTTCAACGGCATCCGCACCATTGTCCCACAGGGAACCGCGAATATGGCCTGTTCCTACCGACCGGCTGTCGCTATCCGACACATATAACAGTCCAGCTGCATCAGCTTCACGAAACAAGCTCCGCTTGGCGGCCAAATCACTATCATCATAGTTGCCGTACAAATACTTGGTGACCCAATTGTCCCAGGCACCGGTGCCAACACCGTATGCCTGACTGAAGTCGAGACCGTCTTCCCCCGCGCGCACATCGGGCGCGGGATAGTCCATAACGCTCTGCCTGCCATATGAGCTTGCGGCCATATTGTGTGAGAATCCGAGAGCATGTCCGATTTCATGAGCCGAGAGCTGGCGAATGCGCGCCAGCGCTAACTCGACCGGATCATCAGGATCACCTGTACCGGTTTTACCAGCGCCTGCCAGCGCTTCGAAAATCTTGATATCCTGCCGAACCCTCAACGACCCCAACAGCACAACACCACGGAGAATTTCTCCGGTGCGTGGATCGAAGATAGATGCTCCATACGACCAACCGCGCGTGGCACGGTGCACCCAGTTCACAACATTGTACCGAGCATCAAGAGGGTGCACACCTTCCGGCAATATCTCCGCCCGGTATCCTCCCGGAAAACCGGCTGCTTCAAAGGCCGCTGACCACCAACGTGCCCCATCAAGAAGCGCTGAGCGGATTGGCTCCGGCGCACCGTTGTCGATATAGAAGACTATGGGATTAACAACGTTTCCGTCTGCATCCAGCTCCAGGCGAAAACGACGCGCAAGCTGCACTGCGGTGTCGCCGTCCAGAGGCGCTGACATATCGATATGGGAAGTTGTCACGACGCCCGCGCGTTCGTCCGCTATCCTCGGGGCATAGCCCGGATCAGGTAAAGGCACGAAGGTCGTATGTAAAATAAGACTAACCGAATGCGGAACAGGCGTTGTCGCTCTGACTTCGCCGCCGGCATTGGCGCTTGCGAAGGTTACGTGTGCATCGATCTCCATATTTTTTTCAAATACATGCGCAGCCGACGTGTCGACAAAACTGCGCTTGGCGTCGATCGTGAAATTTCCCTGCCCACGGTTTTTCAACTGCGCGGCGACCCCGACACTGTCCCTCAGGAGAAAAGGCGTGAAGTCCACCAGTACCCGGCCATCCTCGGCCATTTCGACAACGGGAGCGGACCAGATGATTGATTGCGCAAAACTGGTTTCCACAGCCCTTTTTTCGGAAGGATTGTCAGCACTGGCGCGGTAGCGATGGTTTTCGACAACAGCATAAACCTGATTGCCGTTTCTCTTGAATGCAAGAATATGACTGTCAGATGGGCGGCTGCGGTCCAGTCCAACCGGATTGGAGCCCAAACCACCTGTCAGGTAAGCCGCGTATATATAGCGTCCCAATGTTCCGTCAGCTTGCGGCGAAAGCGCAAGCATGACCTTGCCGCCAGCATCGTCCACATACAGATCAACCAGTCCCTCTCGATGATCGAGCGCGGCAACCGCCTCTTCAAAATCAGCATGAGACCCAACCGACGTGACAACCAGCAGGAAAGCCAGAAGGCCCATTAACACTCCGTTCTTCATATTCGCTCCCGTTCGCAGCGCTGCCAGACCACCGGGCAGCTTGCCGTCGCTATAAAACGGCTTTTGTCCGCCCTTGTCCATTATCACTGAAGTTTAGTCCGGAAAATTCGAACCCTGTAAAACACCAAATGACAGGATGGAAATGGCACGCAGCGAGCCTTTCCCGAGCTTAACTGGCCCTGCAAAATCCCGGCACAACCGTTTCTGCTCAGGGCGTTTTGGCTAAAACCATAACTCCCCGGTCACGGCGAAAAACTCCACCAGTAGCAAATCATGATCACGCTGGGCGTTCAGGACCCGTAATTTGCTGTTCGCGAGTGCAGTTTCCTGAACATTCAGTCGAAACACGTCACTTGCGCCAGCCAGATAGCGTGATTCTTCCGCACGCTGCAGCGATTCTGCGATCGCGACTTCCGAACGACCGATTTCAAGCTGCTGCTCCGTCGCCACAATACCCATCTGGTTGGCGCGCAGGGCAAGCCCCACCTCGTCGCCCAACAGCCTGAGTTCCGCGCGTGCAGCTTTGATCCTGGCCATCAATTCGCTACGAGTACCCCGCGCCCGTGACAGCTCAATTGGTAAATTGAAGTTCAGTCCAACCTTGTGATCCGTGCCTTCCCGCGTGGGTGAGCCATCACCAAAATCACGGCGAAACTCATATTTCAGGTCAAGGTTGGGCTGCAGATCATTCTCCGCCAGCCTCTCGCTGGTTTTCAACTGCTCGATATCCAGGCTCAGTGCTATAAAATCCGGGCGCCCATCCAACGTACGGCGACTCATTTCTTCCACAGTGAACCGGCGAAACGGGTTTTGCTGCGGCAAATAGGCCTCAGTGCCAAACTGCGGTGCCATTGGCTCACCGTTTTGGTCGCGCAAATAGATGGCAAGCCCCATTGCCGCCTGCATCGCCATCTGCTCTGCCCTTATTTTCTGGCTCTGCCGTGCCAGCAACAGCTGCCGGTTTTCCTCGCGCGTAATGCTTGCAAGTTGCCCGGCTTCAATCGCTTTCTGTATAGCGTCATCCCGCACCTGTGCGATCGTTAAAAGCTCACTGTAAACGGCAAGCGTGTTTTGCGCATAAAGCCAACGCACGTAGGCTCGCATGGCAGCAGCCTTGATATCCAGTATTCGCAGCTGAGCCTTTTGCTCGGCAGACTGGGTCGCAAGCCGCGCATTGCTCAGCGCAACCCTCAGCGGGTCAATCTCGCGTCCGCGCAATAAGGCAAAGCGTGCACCTGCCCGCACCTCGCCGCCCCGGTTCGTGAGATATTCGTCTTCATAAACGGGCAGCCGTCCACGCGAAATGCTGTACCCGCCATAAAAAGTTGCGTTCATACCTTCAAGGCGCTGGCGCACCTCCACGTCACCAACCTGACCCCCATAGAAGCCTGTCATGCGACCGTCGTATCTGCCCGAGAGAACCGGATCAAAGGGTGCAGCGGCAATCGTCTCGCGTGCCGCAGCAGCCTCCGCAGCAGCCTGTGCCTGCATCACTTGCGGGGCATGAAGCTCAACGGATTGAAGAAGGGCATCGAGGTCCGTGCCGCCCGGTGCCCGCGCAGAAGCCTGACCGACCCTCGCTGGAATTGTTCCGGCGCTGAAAGTCAGGTTGCTCAATGGCACCAACTCAATCGCTTCGTCGTCTGCTTCAACCCGGCCTACGCCCAGGAAAAGCAAGCAAAACACCAAAATCATTCGTGTCATCGCGCGTCCGCAACAAATTGCTGTGGAAATTCCGGTGGGAAATTGTTCAGTTGTCGCCACAATTCGTAGCCTACAGAAACCTCATCCAGCAGCACCCAACCGCGCGCATTTGTTCCAACGCGCAGGATATTATTGGAGGGCCAGGCTTGCTCTCCTTCTTTCGGGCGGACAACGATTCTGAATTTGCCCGTTCGCCCCGCCATTGGATCAACAAACACAACCTCACCCGGGAAAGTACCAATCGCGACAGAGGGCCAGCCGCTAAACTGGATTACAGGCCAACCTTCAAACTGAAGCCGGACATCACGGCCAACAGTGACAAGGCTTGCATCGCGGCCATCAACATAAAGCTCCACAGCACTCTCGATATCGTAGGGGACAAACTGGGCGAGCTCATCTCCTGCTTTCACGAAAGTGGCTGTCCCACCGGCTGTAACCTTGGTGATGACGCCTGACCTCGGCGCCACCACGGCCTGGCTACCTTCGCGGGACAGCGCCAGTTGAGCCCGGTTAAGCTCATCCGCGGCGCTCTGGGAACGCACCTCAAATTCAGCCAGAGCGATCTGCGTCTGTTCCATTTCAAGCCTGGAAACCAATCCGTCTGCAAACAATGTTGCCTTTCGTTCGGCATCAAGGCGAGCAGTGGCCAACGCCGTTTGTGCGCTTGCCAGGCGATCGCGAGCGAGATCCAGCTGGGTTTGCAGCCGGTCAACAAGCTGAGGGTCATTGTCAACAATCCGGGCGATTGGCTGACCGGTTTCAACCCTACTTCCTTCCCTGACGTACCATTCTGCGATGCGCCCCGGCACCAGGGCACTGATCGCCTGCTCTCTTTCCGCCGGATTGAGCGCAACAATCTGGCCAGCTCCTGCAATGGTCTGCACCCAGGGTACAAATGTGATGAAGGCCAGCGCCGCAAGCGTAAAAAACAGGCTCGCCCATGTGAATACCGCCAGCGCCGTAGGCAGTTTTCCGATATGCAACGATTCCAGTAACTGGAGTTGGTGTCGGTCGTAATTCTTCTCGAAGGAAAATTTTGTCATGCCGCATTACTCCGAACCGTGTCACCTTCAACAGAAGAACGGGACTGGATTTTGCCCACCGTGAAACCCGGCAGGTCATCTGCACGGCGGACAGCTACCGCTGTCACCGTTCGCTTGCTGCGCATCTCCTCAAGGGCGGCCATGATATGTTCAGGTTCAACCAGTTCATAGATATCGGTCAGCACCAGCAGGCGCGGCGCATCCATGATTGCGGCGGCCAACTTGAGGCGCAGCATTTCTTCCACCGTTAATGGCCAGCCGGTAGGCGAGATAATCGTCTCCAGCCCCCTGGCAAGCCCACTCACACGTTCCGTCAACCCGACAACGCCCAACGCCCGGTAAACCTGGGCCCGGTCCACTTCCGGGTGGCCATGCTGGACATAATCCCCTAGGGGCATTTGGGGCAGCGATGGCCGATCAATCACTTTGACTTCGCCGTTGAGCGACTGGTGGTGCCAATCCTTGACGTCCAAAGCATCAACCTCGACCCGGCCGCTTTGCGCATGAACATGACCTTTCAGAAGACGTGAGAGTGTGCGGCGTTCCAGCGGCGACGGCCGCTCCAGTCGGATTGATCTACCCGCCTCCACGTCAAAACTCAGGTCAATCCGGTAGTCACCATCTATGACAAGGGCATTTTCAATATGGATGCACCCGCCACCCAGGGGAATGCGCTCCGCCCTCGGCGGAAGACGGGATGGGATGGCGCTGATGCGGTCCAGTTCTTCTACTGCAGCACACAGCTCATAATAGTCTTTCAGGAGGTGACCGAGCGTTACAAAACTTGCAAAGATCACCGACAGGATAAGTTCGGCTGCAACCAGTTGCCCCAGCGACAGCTCTTCGATAATCACCAGCCAGCCGCCAAGCCCCAGTAGAGCAGCGCTTGCCAGTGCATACAAGAAAAGCAGCACAAGCATCTGCCGGAATGTAATGCGGAAATATCCCTTCATCATGTCGATGTGGCGTTCAATCAATCGATTGGTTTTGCGGATGGCGTCATCACCGTTGGGCCCGGCCTTAAAAAACTCCGAGTTATGAGACAACCCCTCAATCCACCCAGCCGTATCATACTTGGCTTCGCTTTCCTGGAACGCCTGTTCGGTTGCCTGCCATCCCCATATTTTCCAGATAGCGAACAAACTGGCTAGGAGCGCTGCGTTGAACAACAGGAAAATCGGGTGATAGAGACTTGTCACAATAAAACCGATTCCGGATTGGAATAGGATCGTGAACATGCCAACCAGCAGCGCGGGCAGGTTTTTCTTCACAGTCATAATATCGAAATATCGATTGATCAGGTCATCCCGCCGTTCCTGCTCGAAGTAGTGCGCTGGTGAGTTAACAATTTTGAGTGTGATCTCACTGGCGAGACGGGCGAAGACGCGTCGCTGGAAAAGTTCGAGGATGTACTCTCTGCAGGCATAAAAAAAACCTGACAGGATAAGCAATGCAAACAAGGTTCCCGCAAGCAGGATTACAGGCTGTAAAAGCGCGGTATTTGCGACCTGGTCAATCAGCATCTGAATCGAGATCGGTACCGCCAGCACGAGCAGGCTGATAAAGGCACTAAAAAGGATCGCCAGCCGGTAGTAGGATGCTTCCGGTCCCAAAACGCGGCGAAACTGGCGAGTGAAGTCTTCTTTCTTGGGGAAATGCTCAGCAAGGGCCATTATTTTCAAGTCTTCTCTAATAAAAAATCAATATTTATTCAGCATCTGGAACGTCTGAATTTCCAATCGCGGCAGTCGGTAACAGACGTTTTAACCAGCCGTTTTCGCCTAGATACGCATTTATTTTTTGCTTTCAAGCAAATACGTGTACGATAGTTTTTATCTATCGGATTAAGGATGAGAATTGATTATTTACTGGCGCCAACATTCGATGGCGTTGAGCTGGAAAAAAGGTAAGCGGCAGATGGCCTGTAAGCCGGGTTCTGTTCCTGCCAAAGCAGGTGATGATCATTCCTCTAGGCGTTTTGTTGCCAAAACGCTCAAGCAACCGACCCGGACAGTGGCGCGAAAACCCGCCTGCCCCTTGGCCAAAGCCATGGGCAACCATCCCTATTGGTCTTGCTCCCGGTGGGGTTTACCATGCCGCCCCTGTCACCAGGGGCGCGGTGCGCTCTTACCGCACCCTTTCACCCTTGCCGTCCCCATTAACTGGTTCAGGCGGTTTGCTTTCTGTGGCACTGTCCCTGAGGTCGCCCTCGCTGGCCGTTAACCAGCACCGTGTTTCCGTGGAGCCCGGACTTTCCTCCCCCGCGCACGCGCGGCGGCAATCATCCAGCCATCTGCCGGTCGGCAATGAACCACCTTGTCGCTCGCCGGTCAAGCCTTCGCTCACTCCTCCGGTCATTCCCAAAGCGCCTCCCGAACACATGTTATCAAGGTTGCACCACTGGAGATATTGAGGCATTGTCGCTCGACGCAGGCATGAGCATTGCCTTGCGGAGTTTGTTTTGAGCGTATGAGGAACCCAGTTAATGAATCGCCCCGCCCTTCTGGTCGCACCAGCACTTCTTTTGCTTTCCGCCTGTGGTGGCGGTGACGAGATCATATTTGATACAACACTGGGCCCGGAAACCGAACGCCAGATCGAGACTTTGCCACAAACGCTGGAAGGCGACCAAGGCAACGCCCGCTATTCAACAGAAAATCTGCGTGGCGCGGGTATGGAAAGTGAAGACGGTTCAGGGCAGTAACATAGGTAACGGCACTGCAATCAGGTACCGTACAACTTCATAAAACTCGACACTGCATCGTCGACACACGTTTCAATTTCCGCTTCTTTTAGCGGGTCCTGAATTCCAATTGATATTCTGAAATGTGCAGGCTCTTTGACGAGCGCAATCAACTGCTGTCCTGCTTTTTGTGTATCCTCAATTTTCAACTGACCTCTGTCAGTCCACGCTTGCAGAAAATCCGATAGCTGCCGGTGCAGTTCTTCCGGACCGGAGTGCCAGAATATTTCGCCGAGTGTCGGCCCCTTGGCACCCGCGGCAACCAGCAATCGAAACATCGAAATCGCCCGCTCGTCCATCAGCAGAGACGCGAGCATATGGCAAACAGCACGCAAATCCGCTTCCAGGGTGTGGGTTTCGACCGCAGCCAGCGCTCGATCGGGATAATATGCGGCAATGGCGGCGTGAACTGCTTCACCGAAAAGCTGTTCCTTGCTCGAGAAGTGACTGTAAACGGTTTGTTTGGAGACACCGGCTCTGCGGGCAACGCCGTCCATGCTGGTCCCATCAAAACCCTGTTCAAGAAACAGGTGACTTGCTGCCTCCAGAATTGCGCTGTTTTTTTGGATGTCCCGTGGTCGCCCGCGCCCGGCGCGCGCGGTGACTTCTGATTTCGAAACTGATGCTGTGCCTGCCAAAACTAAGCTCTCTGCTTCCCCAGTCATTAAGCTTAGTTTTATTGGACTATTCAGTCCACTAATTTATTGTAGTAACGGCGCTGCAAGCGCCAAACCGCGGGCCTGATTGTCATCATCTTCTATGGCAGCAATGACACGCGTAGCAAGCAGCAGATTGTCGTTGCCCAGGGCTCCTTCAAGCAATTGCAGTCGCACAAGGTCACGCTCGTATACACCTTCAAGATCAACAATTTCCCGCAACAGCATGCGGATTTCAACCGCAAGCGAACCTTCATCGGTATCAGACCGGAGAGAACTGAGGTATCGGGCCTTGTCCGGCAGATCTGTAAAGATATCCATGCGCTGTACCGCAGCCTCCAGGTTGCCGAGAGAGGCTTCCACAACGCCCACAAGCTCCGCGACAGATGCAAGTGTTTCCAGGCTCCTGACCCGGCTGGCATGCAGCAGCATCAGGTCATAACTTTCCTGAATGAGTGCCGGCGCCATATTGCCATCATACATTGCCCGCAAGCGGTGTGCCGTTGCCAGCGCCCGATCATTAAGGCTGAGGAGCCCGGCGAATAGTTCATTAGCCTCCATCAGATAGCTCTGACGGTCGGCGGGTTCACCTTTTTTGTCCGAAAGCACGGCCAGCGCAACAAGCCCGCGGTATAGTCTGTCCGGTTGTTCGAACGCGCGAACTTGTGTCTCAAGCTCGGCAACATTCACACTCGCCAGAGACCCGGACGGCGCCAGCGGCAGAAGCCTCAGCTTTTGCCAGAATGCCCGTGTTTCACTCGACATCTGCGACAAGGCAACTTCCGCCTCTCCAATCCGTCCGGCGACGAAATTTTCACGAGCTACAGAGATTAAAACGCGCTGCTTTACACTTGGAATTTGTAGCTCTTCGATCAGCGCAAGAGCGCCTGCGGTGTCACCTGCCCTCGCCAGCAGAGGAGCGATTTCAGAAATCTTCTCCTGTGTAACAAGGCTCAGATTCACAGACCTCGCCTCGTCAAGCGCTAGCATTAGCGTTTCTATCGCCTGCTGCTGCTGACCCGTTTCAATCAGAGCGCGAGCTACCGCGACCAAAACCTTCGAGCGTTCAACACCAAACTCTTCCGCTATCACTGTCTGGAGCGCAGCGGAAAAGGCACAGTCTCGTGTGGGTGCATCAAGGCATGCCAGGGTATATTCATTGGGCTGGTGGCCGCTTGCGGCAGCTCCATTTTCACCATTTTGTGCCTGCGCGGGCACTGCCATCAGGGTTATCGCTGGGGCAACCACAGCGGCAATCACTAATTTTTTCATCATTCATCCCCACTGATTTGCATCATCAGTTTTTCGTGCGTGTCGATTTGTTTTTCGATGTCACTAAGGGCATTTTTTGTGCCCTTATCCAGAAATCCGTTTACATCTTCGGGGCGCCAATGCCGCTGGAATGCAACAAGGGCGTCGAGAGTTACTTGGGAAAATTCCTCACTCACCGGAACAGAATAGCCGATATTTCTTAGAGACTTGTTAAGAGAGGCGCTTTCCATACCCACCATACCCTTTTTTGCAAGAATTGTCTTGTCATTCCTCGGGCAATCCGCCCAAACACCAAAACCGAGTGCCGCCAGTTGACGCCACGGGAAAAGTTCGCCGGGATCCTGTTTCCTGTCCGGCGCGACATCGCTGTGACCAAGATATCGATATTTGGGAATTTCAAACAGCTTTTCCAGTGCCGCCAAAAGTTCCAGCAGTCTGTCAATCTGCACAGATGGAAATGGACGGTAGCCAAATTCATGGCCTGGGTTCACCAGCTCAATCCCAATGGATGTGTGGTTCATGCCGTCACGACCGCTCCAATGGGAAACGCCAGCGTGCCAAGCACGCATCCCGGGTGCAACCAGTTGGTGTGCCGCGCCGTTCTCATCAATCAGGAAATGCGCGGACACTTTGCTTTCAGGATCACAAAGGCGCTGGAGCGCTTCTTCGCCTGTCTGCATACCGGTATAATGCAATATCACAGTATCAATTACCGGGGTGGTTGCCCCTTCCGGTGGCTCACGACCATCAGCGTTCGGAGAAGGTGTGCACTGCAGATTATTCATGTCGATCAGCTGCATGGTGTTACCCGGTCTCCCTTGCGGCCTGCGCCCGGCGGCTGTTGCGCAAGGTCACGATCAAAACGCCGATGATGGTGAGCCCTCCACCCAGGAACATCTGCCAGCCAACAACTTCGTCAAGCAAGACCACGCCGCCAATAACCGAAAAGAATGGCAAAACCAGAAAATAAGGCGAAACCATCGACACTTCGTAGCGGCGAAACAGATAGTTGGCCCCGCCGTGCCCGATAAGTGTCGATATGAGACCCGAATAGAGCACCGATAACCACGCCCGCTGCTCCGCATCGCTCAGGGAAGAAATTTGCCCCTGCTCAAGAATTGCAGAAATCAGAAAGGAACCCAACATACCGGCAAGGGCAACCCAGGCCTGAACCGTAACCGCGGGAATTTCCCGAAGCTGGCGCATCATCACGGCGGAAACGGCATACACAAACGCAGCCATCACAATCGTCATTATTGCGTCCCAATAGGAGAAGATGACCGGGTCAAAGCCAAGCAGCATGACACCAACAAAACTGATCGAAATACCGAAAACTCTCGGCCAGCCGACTTTTTCCTTGAGGATTATGATGCCCAGAACTGTGGTAAATGGCACATTGAGCTGGGATGCGATTGCAACCGAACCGACCCCGCCTGCCAGGCTCATGCCCCAAAACAACAAACCAAAATGCACGACACCAAGAATGAACGCCGTAACAATCAGAGGCCGCATCTTGCCAGGCACCAACCTGAGGAAGGGAAACAGAACAATAAACACGGCCAGAAACCGCAATCCATTGGCAAACAGAGGAGGAAAGTCCTCGACCGCCCATTTGGTGGCAATGAAATTAAACCCCCAAACACCCGCAATCAGGATGGCAAACAATGTGTCCCTGAATTTCATCGCTACGGACGCTCGCCGCGCGACTGCATGATCGCGTCATAGGCGGCATTAATCTCGGCGGCTCGGCGGGTCGCAACAGCAATCAGGTCGCTGGGCACCCCTTCTGCTATCAGCCGGTCTGGGTGATTTTCCCGAACAAGCTCGCGGTAACGCTTTTTCAACACGGATGTTTCAACCGTAGGCTCGACCCCAAGGACCGTGTATGGGGAATCCGGATTTGCCCCCACGTGCCGATTGACAAGAGCTTCAACCTCCTCAGCAGAATACCCAAATATATCCGCTACGACGCGAATGTAATCGAGTTCATTCGGGTGTACGTGGCCATCTGCCTTGGCGATAAAAAACAGAGCTTCCAGCACATCAGACAAAACGGTTCGGTTGCCGCGCATCACGTCTGCAATCTGGCGAGCGTAAGCGTCAAACCCGGCGGTGTGTTTTCGGGCCATATCAAAAACCCGGCCAACATTCGCCATCTCGTGCGGCGGCACCCTAAACACCTGCTTGAAAGCATCCACCTCCTCGCGGGTTACCTGACCATCTGCCTTGGCCATCTTGGCCGACAGTGCGATCACGCCGATGGTAAACGTAACCTGCCGTGTTTCCTCGCCGTCACCGGCAACAGTGGAAATACCGGCATCGACGGCTGCACCGACCGACACGCCAATGATTGCGCCAATCGGTCCGCCAAGGGCGAGCCCGGCCGTACCTCCAATTATTTTTCCCCAGATCGACATGCCGAACAGGTAGCACAGGCATGTGCCCTATCCCACTCAAAACTTGGGCAAATTTCTGTTTACAAAAACAATAAATTTGTTCGCTTGGCGAAGCTCGCTAAAACCAGTATATCTGTGCGCCATCGTCACAAAGTTGCAACAAAGTGCTTGGGCGCATTTTAGAGGAATTGAGTATCATGGTTGATGTCGTTATTTCCGGGACCGGTTTGTATGTTCCTGAAAATAAAATCACCAATGAAGAACTGGTCGCCGCCTTCAATGAGCATGTCGACCAATATAACGCCGAGCATAAAGCCGACATTGAGGCAGGCCTGATGCCTGCCAAACAACACTCAAGTGCGGAGTTCATTGAAAAAGCATCGGGCATTCGGGAACGACGCCTCGTAGATGTTGAGGGCGTAATGGACCTCAACCGCATGATGTCAAAAATGCCTCCGGGCGGCCACGGCGATGCCGACACTCCGTGTTTTCAGGCGGCGATGGGCCTTGCAGCAGCAAAAATGGCCCTGAAGCAGGCCGGCCTTGAACCTGCAGATATTGATCACATTGTCTGCACCTCCGCTGTCATGCAGCGCTCGTTCCCTGCGATCGGCATTGAGGTCCAGCACTTTCTCGGCACCAGCGGCTCGGCCTTTGACATGGTCATGGGCTGCTCCAGCGCGACCTATGGTCTGATTGCAGGGGTCAACGCCATCAAAAGCGGCGCGGCAAAGCGTGTCCTGATGGTCAATCCGGAAATTTTCAGCACCATGGTCAACTTCCGTGACCGGGACAGCCACTTTATATTCGGGGATATTGCAACGGCCGTTGTGCTTGAACGCGCGGACCTGGCATCCGGCGATGACCGCTGGCTCGTGAAAGACACCAAGCAAAGCACCCAGTTCTCGAACAACATCCGCTCAAACTACGGCCCCATGACCCGTATTGATGACGGTACCCTGTTCCGCGAAGATATGTTCTTCGTGCAGGAAGGCCGAAAGGTATTCAAGGAGTTGCTGCCCCTTGTTACCGCATTTATCAGTGAGCAGCTGACCGATGCAGACATGGACGTGAGTGACTTGTCACGCATGTGGCTGCATCAGGCCAACATCAACATGAACATGTATGCCGCTAAAAAACTGCTGGGCCACGAGCCCGGACCGGGCGAAGCGCCGACGGTTCTCGAAAACTACGGCAATACCGCCGGTGCCGGATCGATTGTCGCTTTCCATCACCACCGGGGCGATCTTAAGACGGGCGACAAAGGGCTCATCTGCTCATTTGGCGCTGGCTATTCAATCGGCAGCCTGATGGTGGAAAAACAGTAAGCTGGCGGCGATGGCAAAAAGCCGCATCATGTTTGTGGAGCAAAAAGAGGGTGATTGCCTCGCCTGGATAGGGCGGGTCACATTTTCAAAAACCGGGCGCTCCATTCATTATCGGGGCAAGACCCTGCAACGCGCAAAGGGTGGCGGCATTGCAGGCAACTTCTTTGACGTTGAAACGGGTGAAGAATACTGGGTATCCGGCCCCAAGAAGAACAGGCAGGATCGTCATTGGGCTGACGGCGGCGGCCCTGTTTACATCGACAATGATGTGCGCGAAGAGTATTTTGAACTCATTAAATAGCCAACACTGATTAGGGGACAAAGGGTGGGGAACATTGTGATTAGCGGGACCGGGGTTTTCACCCCGCCCCACAAGTTGTCCAATGAAGACCTTGTTGCAGGCTATAATGCCCACGTCGACTTGTGGAATGCCGAGCATGCCGCCGAGATCGAGGCCGGAAACATGACCGCAAAGGACCATTCGTCTACCGCGTTCATCGAAAAAGCCTCCGGCATCAAAAGCCGCTTTTTAATGGAAGCCTCTGGCCTGATGGAGCCAGACCGCATGTTCCCCTACCTCTCAGAAATGGCGGAAGATGAGCTCGCAAATACGCCCGTTCAGGTAAAGATGGCGCTGGCGGCAGCCAATGAGGCACTCCGTGAGGCAGGTCTTACCGGCGAAGACATCGATATGGTGATCATTTCGGCGTCTGTCTGGGAGCGTTTCGTGCCGTCCATGGCAACCGAGCTGCAGGCGATACTGGGCGCAAAAGGCTTTGCCTTTGACATGGCCATGGGCTGCTCGTCGGCCACCTTCGGCATGTCGACAGCATTTGATGCCTTGAAAAGCGGCATGGCGAACAAAGCGCTTGTTGTCACCGCTGAATATTTGTCTCCCCTCATGGCTTACGAAGACCGGGATGGCCACTTTATCTTCGGGGATGCCGCCGTTGCCATGATCCTGGAACGAGAAGAAGAAACGGACTCAGAGGCGGCATTTCGCATTCGGGATCGCAAGCTCTTCACCGAGTTTTCGACCAACATCCAGGCCGGTTTTGGCTCACGCGTCCTGATAGAGCGGGACAAGGTTGGCGACCCGGCTCAACGTTTCAGTCAAAGCGGGCGGGTGGTGTTCAAGGAACTGCTGCCAAAAGTGATTGAACATGTTGAAACTCATTTGGCGTCCATTGGCAAACGCGTCGAAGACTTCAAACGCATGTGGCTGCATCAGGCGAACATCAACATGAACCTGTTTGCCAGCAAGAAAATTCTCGGCCACGAACCCAGCCAGGACGAAGCGCCAACAATTCTGGATCAGTATGCAAACACCGCGGGCGCAGGCTGCATGATTGCCTTCAACAATCACAAACAGGATTTCAAAAGCGGCGACCTGGGCCTCATCTGCTCTTTTGGCGCCAGCTATTCGATCGGCAGTTTCATAATTGAAAAAGTGTAAGCAGCAAGGCTACTGCGCAGACAGCTTCATGGCGACGGCATCAATCATGCCTTCGACATCCAGGTCATCACCACGCGCCGTGTGCGACTGAATTTTGACTTCAACAGAAACGTCTCGCCCTTTCTGCTGGTAAGGCCTGCTCAATACTTCTTTCCTGACCCGTTCTTCAAGCAGATGAGCACCCTCTTCCGGCGTGCCCGGCAAAATCAGCAGAAATTCATCGTTGCTGAAGCGACCAAAAACATCCTGTTCCCGGCGACCGGCAACCACAGCATTGGCCATTTGTTTCAATATCTTGTCGCATCCGGTTCGCCCGACCGCTTCCCGAATCTCTTTGAAGTTGCCAATTTCCACCATCAAAATCGACACTGCGTCTGCATTGCGCCGGGCGCGGGCCAGCACCACCTTGCAGACAGTTTGGAAAGCCCGGCGGTTCAACGTGCGCGTAACCGGCTCGAGCATCTGCTCAACCCTGAGCTCCGTCTGCAGTCGCTCCGCCACCATCATGATTGTACCGATGACATACATCGGCGTGAACATCAGGGCCTCCATGATAGTCAGGGGGGCGACCCATTCCGACCCGCTGGGAGAAAAGGCGGTATCAAAGCCAAGTTCCGGCCAGCTGAAGATACGGTAGAGGTTCATCAGCCCATGAAGCAAAAACAGTCCCATTACAAAATAGGACCCGACCCGGCTCTCGCGAATGGCGCTTTCATAAATATCGATTCTGAAACCCTTGGCGAGATATATGTGCAGGGCAATCGCAAACGAGCTGATGGCAAAAAAGATAGAAACAAGTGCCGTCCGGCCAATCGGCACACCGCCGCCGGCTTGGTAAAAACAAATTGCAATCAACGTCAGCACAGCAAGCAAAGCGACAAGAGCGGTCAGCCGCTTGGTCTTCTGGTGCCAGAAATCCGCGAATCCCAGCCACGCAGAAGCATGACCAATCGTGAGAAACACGTAAATTGCGAGAACATGTGCAAGGCTTTTTGCTTCGCCGAACCCCAGTGCCAGCACAAGACCAATAAAACTGGCGATAGGACTGATTGTGATGGTAGCCAGTCCAAAACTCGCCTGATTCCTGGCCCAAAACCCGGCAAGCAACAATGCAGATGCCAGATGCATCACCAAAGTTGCCAGGATCAAAAAGGAAATGTCCTCAGTCATTTAAGGTGCCCCGTCCCACGGCCAGCCTTCCAAGATTTCAAAACCTTATAGATATTTTTGTCAATTGCAATGCCGGTTCGAAACGGAAGGTAGTGCGCGAAAGCACGCCGACCTATTTCGGTTCGGCGCAATAGAAAATCGATTCACCTCAATTTTTCTTGCAAGGTTTCTACACCTGTAGTAAATGAAATTCTACATCTGTAGAAATAGAGGCAAAAAATGAACGACAGCGTTAAATTGAGTGACCAGCAATATCAGGTAATGCGGGCACTCTGGCAGCTTGGTGAAGGATCAGCGAAAGCGGTCCAGACCCAAGCATCTCATATGGGCCTGGCGCACACAACAATTGCCACGATATTGACCCGCCTTGAAAAAAAGGGCGTTCTCACATCGCATACCCAGGGGCGGGAGAGAGTTTTCCAACCCGTCGTCAGTGAAGGCGAAGTTCGGCATTCGATGATTTCATCACTTGTCGGCACTCTGTTCAAAGGGGACGACCGGCAGCTTCTTGCGCATCTGGTCAAAGAAAGTGATTTGCAAGCCGATGATCTGGACGAGATCCAGAAGATGCTCGCGGAGGCAAACAATGATTGACAGTTTGATAATTGACCTGCCGATTTTGGCGCTGTTTCTGAAGTTTATGATTGCAAGCACCCTGTTGCTTGGCAGTGTTTGGGTATTGGAGAAGATCGGCGTTATCGACACGCCTGACATGTCTGAAAGCGCATGGAAACTGGCAATCGCGGCGAGCTTTCTGGCGCTTTTGCCCATCTCCCTGTCGCCGTCAAACCTTACAATCCCGATTGAACAGTCGGTGGCCACCGAATACGGTGCCCTGCCAGCACTGGAAAGCCGCACAGCTGTGCCCGTCGCCCCAGAACCTCAGGCTCTGGAACGCACCGGTAGCGGCGCTGAATTGAATGCGCCCGAGCAACAGTCGCCTGCTGCTACTGTCGCCACGCAAGACGGCGGCGTGGCGATCGTCCGCGATGGATCACAAGCCGTTGACCGTGCGGCACCTCTCCGGCGGGAACGGGGAGCCGCGCAGGAAACAAGACAGCTGCCGGCAAGCGCCTTTAATCCTGATTTTGAACCAGCCCCGGTGCGCGCTTCCGGCCCGTCCCTGAACCCCGACACCCTCCTGATCGGTGCATGGGCAATTCTGGCGCTGGTGGCGCTCACCGCACTGGGCGTTTCATATACACGCGCCGTCAGAAGTCTGGGTAATCGCGTGCGGGTGCCAGCCGAGCACCACGCCAATTGCACACTCCGGGCTCTTTGTGAAACGGTCGATATCCGGCATGTGCCCTATCTCAGCCGCTCCAGCGACATCAACAGCCCTGTATGCCTGCCACGACGGGAAATCTGTCTGCCAGACTGGGCTTTTGAAGATATGGATGAGAAGGCACTCGATAGCCTGATCGCACACGAACTCGCTCACATGCTGCGCCGCGACCCGCTCATGATGATCGTGACACAAACACTCAGCAGAATCTTCTTCTTCCAGCCGCTTTTCACGCTTGCGCGCAAGCGGCTTGAGGATAATGCCGAACTGGCAGCAGACCAGTGGGCAGCAACTCACCTATCGACGGCGCGCGCCGTCGCAACAGCGCTCTATACATGCGCACAAAAAATAACCGAGACACGACAGATACAATGGGGATTGGCCATGGCCGGTGACAAATCAATACTGAAACAGCGCGTCGAACGCCTTTTGAAGGCAGACGGTGCATCCTTCAACACTGCAGGCCGCCTGAAACGCGGCGGCGTGGCGGCATTGCTGCTCGCCGCTGTCGTCAGCCTGCCCAGCATTGAATTTGCCACGGCCATGACCGCCGCCCATCCCCACGATGAACCAAGTGACCGCGAAATCGAACGCATGGTGCGCCGCCTTGAACGTGATGTTACACGAAGGGTTAGGCCACTCGCGCCCGACTTCAGGCCACTGGACCCGAGAGCGATTGAGGGAATCGAGATGGCCGCAGAAGAAATCGAACGCGTGGCGGAAGAGGCTGCCAGAGCAGCTGAGGCCGCGGCCGGGTTCGCAGCGGAAACCTCGCTTCAGGCGGCTGTGGAAATGATTGAAAGCGCTGACTTTCAGGCAGCGATAGAAGCTGCGACGGAAGTCGCAACAGAAGCTGCTGTTGACTTCGCTTCCCACCCCCGCATCAGCCATCACCTTGAAAGTGACGGTGATTATCATTCCGGCAACATGCAACTGACCGATGACGACCGTACGGTCAAGGTCCGTTGGGATGGCCGCTTTGGTCTCACGGACGATGAAAAAGCCATTAAGTGGGTTTCACGCCACGGCTCCCTCAATATTCGCACCACGGACGGCGACGACAGCCGCCGCATACGCTTCGAAGATGAAGACGGTGAACTCGATACCACATACTGGCGTAACGGCGACAAGCAGCAGCTCGATGCTGACGGCGAACAATGGCTTGCTGAAACCGTGCAGATGCTCGTGCGCAATACACCAATCGACATGGAAAACCGCATGGAGCGGTACCTTGAACAGGGCGGCACCAAGCTTGCGCTCAAGAAATTTGAAGAGCTGGAGACAGACTATGTCCGCCGGGTTTTTGCCAGCGAAATGATCGAGCAGGCAGACCTCAATGACAAGGAAGTCGAGCGCCTGCTCAAAGCCTACAAAGTGGTCAAAAGCGATTATGAAACACGCCTGATGCTCTCCAAGCTGCTGGATGAGGACCTGATCACCAAAAGCACGCTTAAGGACGTGCTTGACCTGACCACCTCCATCGACAGCGACTATGAGCTGCGGCTGACGCTGACACCGCTTCTGGAAGCCTTTGCTTTTGACGACAAAAACATGGAGCGTGTGTTGGAGCGTGCGCTCAGCATCGAAAGTGACTATGAACTGCGCCTCCTTCTTGGTGCAGCCATGGACGCCGGCAAGCTTTCAAAAGCCAACCAGAAACGCCTGATCGAAGCGGCCCACTCAATTTCCAGCGACTATGAACTTCGCCTGGTGATTGGCCAGTTTGCTGAAGAGGCGGACATGGATGCTGAGATGACCCGCGACCTTCTCAATGCAATCCAGTCGATCAGCGGTGACTACGAGAAGCGCTTGGCGCTTGCCGCCGTTATCGATGAAGGCCGCATGAACGATAACAACTGGATGCTCGCAATCGAAATCGCGGAAAGCATTTCAGGTGATTATGAAAAACGCCTGGCGCTGTCGCAGATCAAAGACGACATGCCAAACGACGACAAGCTTGAGAAAGCCTTCACCGCCGCCGCGGAAACCATCTCCGGCGACTATGAAAGAGAACGGCTTCTCGGTAAGAGCCGTCGCCGTTAAGGCCAGAAATCGCGCGCCCTGTGCGCGCCCAAAAATGAACCACAACTTGAACCCCCTCCCCTTTGCTTTACCTTTAAAGCAACCGGGGAGGTTTTTTCATGGCACTATCACGCGGTCGTAAAATCGGCCTTTGGGCGCTCGCGCTTCTTGTCGCAATCCTTATCGGCGTCCGCCTTGTCGCACCGCCCATGCTCGAAAAATCCCTCAATCGCCAGATCGACTATAGCGACCAGCCGATCACACCTGAAACCCGCGCCCTGCACGCAGACATGCTGATCATGGACTGGCACACGGATACCCTGCTGTGGGACCGCAACATCCTTGAGCGCGCCGACCGTGGCCACGCCGATGTGCCGCGCCTGCAGGAGGCCGGATTTGACCTGATGATGTTCACGGCCGTGACCAAATCACCACGCGGCCAAAACATCGGGGAAAACACCGGCGACACGGACAATATCACCCCGCTTGTCATGGTGCAGGGCTGGCCCATGCGCACATGGTCGAGCCTTCTGGAGCGCGCGCTCTATCAGGCGGAGAAGCTCAATGAAGCAGTCAGCAGCTCAGAGGGTGCGCTTGCCTGGGTCAGGAATAAGCGCGAGCTTGCCGCGCTGCTGAACCGGCGGGAGCAAGCCGCCGCAACAGCGCCCACCCTTGGTGCGCTGCTGGGTGCGGAAGGCGCACATCCGCTTGAAGGCGACGCCGCCAACATCGACCGTATGTTCAGCGCGGGGTACCGCATGATGGGCATTACCCACTTTTTCGACAACGAGCTCGCGGGTTCCCTGCACGGTGTCAGCAAATCCGGCCTTACTGACTTTGGCCGCGCCGCTGTCAGACGCTTTGACGAGCTTGAGATCATCATAGATCTTGCCCATGTTTCTGAGGCCGCAGCTTATGAAATTCTGGCGCGCTCTCCCCGCGCGCCCGTCGTGTCCCACACCGGCTTCAAAGGCTACTGCAACACCGCGCGCAACTTCTCGGACGAGCTGATGCAGGCCATCGCCGCCAAGGGCGGGCTGATCGCTGTCGGCTTCTGGGAAGAAGCCATCTGCACCCCGACACCGGAAGGCATCGCAGGTGCTATCGACTATGGCATCAAGCTGGTCGGCGAGGATCATGTGGTCATCGGCTCCGACTGGGACGGCAGCACGCGCTCATTGACCGCAACAGACTTTCCGCTGATCACACAGGCTTTGCAGGAAAAGGGCCACAGCGAGGCCACCATCAGGCGCGTGATGGGCGAAAACAGCGTGCGCTTCCTGCAGACCTGGCTACCGGACTGACACGGGCCTGGGCGCTACACTTGGCCTGACACAGAAGACCCGCTAGTATCCACTTGGGGAAAACAGGGGAGATTTTCCATGACACCAGAACTCACGCTCCTTTTGTGGAGCGTCATACTCACTTTTATCCTGATCCTGATCCCGGCCGGTGAAGCGCTCCAGCGCAACGGCGCCAAGGCACAGGGTGGACCAAGGGACGACTTGCCGGAACCCACAGTGTTCCACAAGCGCGCGACACGTCTGTCGCAAAACATGCAGGAAAACATGGTTTTGTTCGCACCGCTGGTGCTGATCATCCATGCCGCCAGCGCTTCAAACGACATGACCCTTCTGGGCGCGCAGGTCTTCTTTTATGCCCGCGTGCTGCATGCCGTCATCTATCTGGCCGGTTGGCCGATGGTGCGCCCGCTCGCCTGGTTTGCAGGCGTTATTGGTATGGGCATCATGGCCTTCCAGCTATTCTAGAAAAAAGGGGCGACACCGGCATGTATGTGGTGCCGCCCCGCAGTTGACAGAGAATGGGTCAGCGCGAAAACAGATAATAAAGCCCCGCCTTGAAAGACTTGGGGATGACCGACATGTGACTACCCTCGGCTAAAACGTCAAACGTCGCGCGCGCCTCGCCTGCTTTGGCCTGCAGACTGGTGAAAGACGGCGTCACAGCCGTCACAATCTTGTCCTCGCTGGCGTCCGCCGCCACATAAAACGCGGGCAACGCAGTCGCCTCTTCAATCAGTCGGGGAAAGGTCGCCGCCCACTCGGGCTCTTCCTCCAGCGACGGACTGGTCGCCAGGATGCGGCTAAACAGGCCTGGCTCTTTTATGCCTGCATAATAGGCAAACAACCCCGCAGACGAATGGCCATAGAGCACGGTGCGACCCGCATCCACGCGGTAGGTCTTCGCCAGAAACGGCATGATCTCCGCCTTCAGGGCAGCCAGAAACTTGTCGGCACCACCACCACCGGGGTGATAGTCCCGCTGACGCTTGGCGATCCAGCTCTGGAAGTCACCATAAATCACGGAGGCCACCAGCATCGGCGGTACCTGCCCCTCAAACGACAGCAGGCGCGCAACCTCGGCTTCCATGCCAAACATCACATCGCCGTCCAGCCCCACCATCAGCGGAAACGCTGCCTCCGAGGCGCTATAGCCAAACGGCAGCGCCACCGCGATCTGCAGGTCTTCACCCAGCACGTCGGACGAAAGCGTGTGCATCTCCGTGCCGTGCATCTGGTAGCCCTCTGCCATCGCCGGTCGCAGCCCGGCAAACAGCACAAGCATGAGTGTAAATGTGAACAAGCGAACCATCGAAACCCCTTCCCAAAATTCACAGCAATGATGCGCGCACCAGCTGCAAAGGCTCAAGCAAGCAAGGGGTGAACCGGCATTTTTGGGGGACAAACGGTCACTATCACGGGTTTTTCGCGGCAGGTTCAGTCCTGAGCGGTCTCTTGAGTAGTCTCTTGCGTGATCTCTTGCGTGATTTCTGGCCGGGTCTGATACAGGGGTCGGCACAGCTTCAGGATCAGGTAAACCGCCAACAGCTCAAAGGCAATCGCCAGCAGGGTCTCAAAAATGTCGATGCTGAACTCGCCCAGACTGATCAGATAGGATTGCGCCGTGTCGGCAAGGTCGTTGCTGGCTATGGCAAAAACAAACGCATTGTTGAAGATGTGCAAGCCCATCGCCGCCTCGAGCCCGTTCGTGAAATGCGTCAGCACACAGGCCATCAAACCAAAGGCAAAAATGAGGATCAGATAAAGTTCCAGGTCAGCTTCAGCTTCCGGATTGTAAAAATGAAGGCTGGCGAACATACCGCTGGTGATCAGGTAAACCAGCCATTTGTTTTTGAAAAAACGCGCCAGCAACTGGCCAAGATAGCCGCGAAACAGCATTTCTTCGCTGGCGGCCTGAAAGGGCACCATCAGCAGCGTGACCAGCAGGAACGGCCAATAGGTTTGCGGGTTATAAACCCAGGTGAACTCTGCCGGGTCAGCCATCAGCCATTCAATCAACAGCAAAACGACCAGCAGCAGCAGGTAAATACCGCCTGACGCCCACAAAAGCTTCCATCGGAAAGCGGGTGCCGCCGTCATCAAAAGACGCCATGGCCGCTTGTGCCATTTCTTTTGCACCAGCCACAAGGCCCAGATCATCGGCAAAAAGGAAGACAGCACAAAAAAATGCCCGGACACAGTTAGCGGGTTCAACAGTTTGTCTGCCGCATCCCCTTCGGTAAGCATGGAAACAGCGATCAATTCAGCGATTGTGAGCAGGGCCACGCCAACAAAATAAAGCGCGATGACAAACACGAGGCCAATAACCCAGGCGAGAAAACCTGTGCGGCCTTCGCCCGCCTGATCAAGATAATGCGTGAAACCGTTCATGCGTGCCCGCCATCGCCAAATGCTCAGATGCCTTGTGGCGTCTGCCTGCCTTCTGCCTAGCCAGAAATTGTAGAAAATACAATAGAATAGTGCGAGGCCACCCCTCTCGAGAAAATCGCTCGATTTAAGCCCATTTCCGCCCCCAATGTGTGCAAAAGGGGTGTTGCGGGCGGCGAAGAAACGCTATGACGTGGGCAAAGCTGCCTCTGTGCCCCGGCGCAGGGCTTGTGTCCGCAGAGTGCGGACCCTTGGGGATTGTGTTTATCATGCGTATTTTACCTTTTGGCACTGCCATTTTCCTTCTCATCACCGCAGCCGCAGGCGCGCAGGCTCAGGAGACCGAGCCGCAACCTGCGCCAGAAACCGCGCCAGAAACCGCGCAAGAACCCCCACAGGAAACCGTCACGCCCACCACCAGTAAACCGATGACGCAAGAAGAAGCCCGCGCGCAGTACGCCCGCTCCATGACCTATATGCTGCGCCGCGCCAAGCTGGTGCGCACGCTCGCCGCCGAGCATCTGGTGCATGTGGCGGAAAACGCGGCCAAACCCGATTTGCATTTGGTCGAGGAAGCAAGCCAGGTGGTGGCCTATGATCTGGTGTGCGCCAACGGTGATTTTGACCCCGCCGCGCTTGACCAGATGGCAACGGAAAGCACGTACCGCATCGCGATCGAAGCGGGCGAAAGCCCGATCGCCAAAACCCTTACCGACCTCGGGCGCGAGCAATCGATCCAGCAGCGCATGGACCTGCTCGGCGACGTCTCGTCAACCGTGTTCCTGTTTCAGGTCGGGCGGCGCAGGGGCCTGTTCGACAGCCTGATCACCGACTTTGGCAAGGAAGATTTCTGCAGCGGCATGCGCACCAACATGCGCCAGCGCTATGACAGCCTGACCGACGGACAGGACGCTGAGGGGGCTGGGGAGTAAGCGGCAGACAATTTGGAGGGCAACGAAAGAAACATGGTGCCCTTTATTTGTCATCTATTGTCGCTCAGTCGAGCTGAATAAATCTGTTCAGCGGCAAGCCGACACATCTTTTCATACCCGTAAATGGAACCTGGCAGCATCGGGGCATCCAACGCTGCTTTCTCGTGTTCAACAAGATGGCTGTAGAGGTAACAAGAAGACTTTCTGATGATCGAAAGCAACGGGATGTGCATTGTGTTCTCGTCATCCAAATGCGCGACAAAACGGTCTCTATAATCAACGACCTGCTCTCGAAACCGCTCAAACTCAGGTTTCTTAACAGCCAGCTCTTTGAGCAGCCCCTCCCAGAAGACCTCCCTATCCTCAATGACACGTCTCCAATGGTGTCGTCCGTTCCACTCACCAAACAGTTTTGACCACTCCAACACGCACATATCGAGAAAATTGTTATCAACAGTCTGCCAATATTCTGCATCGGGCATTTGCTGTTTCGCACGTTGACCATGTGCTTCAAAATAGGCTGCATTTCGTACCGTGTGGCAACACAGTAGCGCTATTCGCCATATCCGATCCTCTCGGCTCAGAGGCTTCTGATGACGGCGCTTAGTCATTCAAAACTCTACCTAATCCAGTCACTTATCATTGGTTCCCATGGCACTGATAATGCCAGCAAATGCAAACATCATAACCATTACGGCTCCAATTCTGGCATCTGGCTCCGCATAAATTGTTATGCATGTGAAGCAAATCAGCCAAACTATCAAAACAGCAGCCGGGCCGGTGGCTTTCAGATTTACGGAAACATTCTTGAGAAAATCAATCATCGAAACATTCCAAACGTATTCCTCGCCTGCTCTAAGCAAGGCAACATATTTGTTGATTGCCGATCTACTGGAGCGCTTTCCGCTTTCGCTGTGCCCCCAACTTCAACCATCAATAAGCATTGCACAGAATTGCGCAACTTGTCAGGGTTGGCTCCCCAAAAAAAGGATAGCCCCATGAGCATCACGTTTGAAGACTTCCAGCGTATCAACGCCGAGCGCGCGGCAGAGTGGCATGAGAAGGGTGAAGAATGGTCGCTCGCCGACTGGGGCAATGCCATGGCGGGCGAATGCGGCGAAGCCTGCAATGTGATCAAGAAAATCCGCCGGATTGAGACGAGCGTGGGCGGCAACATGAAGAGCGAAACCGCCGCAGGCTTGCACGAGGCCCTCGGCAAGGAGCTTGCCGACACGGTCACCTACGCTTTTCTGGTTGCCAGCACCCGCGGCATCGACCTTGGCGCCGCCATCACCGAGAAGTTCAATGCGGTGTCAGAAAAGCAGGGCCTGCCACAGCGCATCCCTGAAAGCACGCCAGAAAGCGTGCTTGAAGACTAGGGCAGCCGCTTCTTCACGGTAAAAATGCCCCTGAGGTCCCCGACCTCAAAGCCCGTGGCCTGATCATCAGGGTAATAATCCGCAATTGTTGCCGCCACCTCTGGCGCGATGTTGGTGCCGTGGCAGACGGTGCAGGGCTTTTGGAGAAGAATGGGCTTGGCCCAGTAGAAAACTTCTTCGCCGTCCACGCGCACAACTTCGCTGTGTTCCATGGCACTCAGGTCCTCCCCACGGTTTTGCGCCGTAAGGAACCGGGCCAGCGCGCTGTGCTCCCACGCATCAGGCGCATTGCCCGGATTGCGCAGCCTGAGTGCGCTGCGGCCCACCTCGATGCCGGTTTCGTCAGATACCTGAGCCGCCATGGCATATGCTTCCTCAGCGCATACCTTGATCGCGGCAACCGGCCCGTCTGCCTTCATCGCCCCAACAAGCCGTGCCTTCAAGGTGCCGCCAAGCTGCTGCGCCGCTGCCCGCGCCGTCGCGGCATGTTCGGTCCGTTCGTCATCCGCCGACGCGCCGCAAAGTGCACTAGCCGTCAGCGAGACCATTGCCACAGAGGCTATTTTCAGCAGGCTATCCATTGAGTGTTTTTCCTCATGCCTCAAACACAAAGTCCGCGTGGTCCACAACCTTCATATCGTGGCGATATTTTAGCGTGGAGTGCGGCCAAAGCGTATGGTTGCGACCATCCGCCCCGATGTACCAGCTTTTACAGCCGGAAAGCCACACGCTGCCCTTCAGGTCGGCCTGAATGCGCTTGTCGTATGCGTCGCTTGCTACCGGTTTTACATCCATGGTTTTTGCGCCGCGCTTTTGCATCGCCTGCAGGCAACCAACAATATAGGCGACCTGCGCTTCGATCATCAGGATGATGGAATTGTGCCCCAGCCCGCTGTTGGGGCCTGTGAGCAGCGCAAAATTGGGGAAGCCCGGTACCGACACGGTGTTGTGCGCCCGCACGCCGCCATCAGCGAAATAGTCCGTCATGTGGGTGCCGCCCACGCCGATGATGTCCATGCCATCCAATAGACTGAAGGGTTTGAAGCCCGTGGCATAAATGAGGGTATCAACCTTATGTTCGGTGCCTGCCGCATCCACGACACCGTCTTCTGTCACGTGGCTGATGGCATCTGTGACGAGCGTGACGTTATCCTTCTGCAAGGCGGGGTAATAGTCGTTCGAGCCCAGAATGCGCTTGCAGCCCACCGGGTAATCCGGCGTGAGTTTGGCGCGCAGCACCGGGTCCGGCACCTGCTCTTCAAGGTGCTTGCGGCCCATTCGCTGCGACCAGGCCTGCAAGAGCCTGCTCTGCCGGAATAGCGGAAAGCGCATTTCATACGACAGGTAAATCATCAGCCGGTGCAGTTTGCGCAGCAGATCAAATTTCCTGAAACGGGTCTTCTGGCCCGCTGAATAGGGCTCGTCCTCGCGCGGCATCACCCAGTTGGGCGTGCGCTGGAAGACGGTGAGCGACTTGACCTTGTCAACGATTTCAGGGATCAGCTGCAGCGCGCTTGCCGCCGTGCCGATGACCGCGACATCCCGGCCCGCAAGGTCATGCCCGTGGTCCCACCGGGCAGAATGGAAGGCTGTGTCCTTGAAGCTGTCCATGCCCTCGATCTCGGGCCAGCTGGGCACATGCAGGCCGCCGATGCCATTGATCAGGAAATCCGCCACATGGGTGCGGCCATCCGCGAATGTCAGGTGCCATTCGCCGTCTTTGAATTCTGCGCGCACGAGCTGTGCGCCAAACTCCAGATACCGGTCCATGCCGTGCTTGTCGCTCGTGTGCTCGATATAGGCCTGGATTTCCGCGCCGCCAGAATAATGCTTGGTCCAGTTGGGGTTGGGCTCAAACGAAAAGCAGTAAAGATGCGAGGGCACATCGCACGCCACACCCGGGTATGTGTTTTCCCGCCAGGTGCCGCCCACCTTGTCCGCCTTTTCAAAAATCCTGAATGACGTGATCCCGGCTTCCTGTAGCTTGATGCCCATGCAAAGCCCGGAGAAGCCCGCACCGATGATAGCGACCCTTGGTGTGGTTTTTGATTGCCCTGCCTCAGTCATCCGCTGTGCCCTCCCCTTCTATATTCCCGGCTACATTTCCGGGTAAATTTCCGCGCGCATTCGCAGATGCTTTTTTTGCAACCACAAAAGGCCCATCCCCCGCTCCCATCGCAGGATGCGCATGAAGGTTAATCGATGACATTAAAAAGTAAAGCGGCTTGCGGTTGGCCCGTGGGGGGGGCGCTTCGACCCAGCGCCGCCTCTCTGCCGCCCTGCCCTCTTGCCGGCGCCCTAGCTCGTGGCTTTGGTCAGGCGGGTCAGCAAGCGGTCCATCGCGTTCAGGAACTGGGAACGGTCCGCTTTGGTGAAGCTTGCGTTAAACCCTCGGTCTTCGCCGGTTTCCCGCAGGTGGGACTTGAGCTCCCGCATCGCGAGCGCCATGCCGATATTGTCCGTGGTGAAAGCCCTGCCTGTTGGCCCGAGCGCCACCGCGCCTTTCTCGAGCACACGAGACGCCAGCGGAATATCGCTGGTGATTGCGATGTCACCTTCATTGATTTGCTCGGCGATCCAGTCATCTGCCGCGTCCGCCCCTTCAGCCACCACCTGCTTGGTCACTTTTGGCCCGACCGGCATGCGGAGCCACTGGTTGGAGACCAGAAAAACTTCCAGATCAAACCGACCGGCAACTTTCAGGATTTCATCCTTGACCGGACAAGCGTCGGCATCGACATATATGCGGACCACGCGGTTTCCTTCCCTTTTTGCAGGATTATCTGCCATTTCCTGCGAGTTATCTGCCTTTTTTGATCCTTTTCCCACACTTTTTTGAAGGGAAACACATTGGCAAGCGACATCGTGCACCCTAAAACACCAATGAGCTTTTGTGACGAGTGGGGAAGCGGCTGATGTCTGACAACAAAAAGTGGCAGTTCTGGATCGACCGCGGCGGTACCTTTACAGACATTGTTGCACGCCATCCAAGTGGTGGCTTGTCGAGCCACAAATACCTATCCGTCAACCCCGAACGCTATGAAGATGCTGCGGTTTTCGCGATGCGGGACATTATGGACATTGAAGCGGGCGCGCCGTTTCCGGACGAACGTGTTGCTGCAATCAAGATGGGCACCACGGTCGCGACCAACGCACTACTGGAACGCGAGGGTGCCAAAACGCTGCTGCTGATCACCAAAGGTTTCAAAGACTTGCTGTTGATCGGGCAACAACACCGCCAGGACCTGTTTGCGCTCAAACCAACGCGGCCGAAACCGCTCTATGGCAGTGTTGCAGAAGTTGATGAGCGCCTGTCAGCTGACGGCAAAGTATTGCAATCAATAGATAAAACGGCACTGCGCGAAACACTGGAGCAATCTCGGGCAGAGGGTTTTGAAAGCATCGCAATCGCCTTCGCCCACGGATACAGATATCCGTCGCACGAAAGCATTGCTGCTGAAATTGCAGCCGAAGTTGGCTTCAGCCAGGTCTCTGTCAGCCATGAGACCAGCCCTTTGATGAAACTGGTGCCGCGGGGAGATACAACGGTCGCAGACGCCTATCTCACGCCTGTGCTTCGGCGGTATGTTGATCAGGTGCGCTCATCCACCGGGGCTACGCCACTCTATTTCATGCAGTCAAACGGCGGCCTTGTTGCGGCCAGCGCTTTTCAGGGCAAGGACGCAGTGCTGTCAGGGCCTGCCGGCGGCATCGTTGGTGCTGCCAGCGCAGCAGGTCGGGACGGCATCAACCGCATCCTGGCTTTTGACATGGGCGGCACGTCAACCGATGTCAGCCATTATGCCGGCCATTTTGAGCGCGTTACGGACACATCGGTTGCCGGCGTGCGCATGACTGTGCCCATGATGGATATTCACACGGTTGCCGCCGGAGGTGGGTCCATATGCCGCTTTGCTGATGGACGGTTTCAGGTGGGGCCTCAGTCCGCCGGGGCGTTTCCCGGGCCCGCCTGCTATGGCCGCGGTGGGCCGGTCACCGTGACCGACTGCAATCTGCTGCTCGGTAAAATCCAGGCGTCTCTTTTCCCTGCCGTGTTTGGACCGAACGGCACAACACCGCTTGACCTTAGCGCCAGCGAAGCAGGTTTTGTGGCAATCGCAAACGACATAAAAACCGGCACCGGGCAAGACATGCCAATTGAGGCTATTGCGGAAGGTTTTCTGGCCGTAGCTGTGGAGCATATGGCCCGCGCCATAAAGAAGGTTTCCGTGGAGCGGGGCCACAATGTGAAGGA
Source organism: uncultured Kordiimonas sp. (assembly GCA_947500295.1). Classification (GTDB taxonomy): domain Bacteria; phylum Pseudomonadota; class Alphaproteobacteria; order Sphingomonadales; family Kordiimonadaceae; genus Kordiimonas. Next base: position 153,803 of record CANMRM010000004.1, on the reverse strand, counting down.
TTATGCGCTTTTGACATTCGGCGGCGCCGGCGGTCAGCACGCGTGCCTGGTCGCAGATGCGCTCGGTGTTGAAACAGTTCTCATCCCGCCCTTTGCAGGTGTTTTGTCAGCGCTCGGCATGGGGCTCGCAGACCAGCGCACCATCGCTGATCTGTCTGTGGAAGAGCCTTTGTCGAATAAAGGCGCGATTGAAGCCGCCCTTGAAACCGTGCGCGCTGACGCAAGAACCAGTCTGGTTGCCCAGGGCGTGCATGAAAGTGCACAGGAGTCGAGGGCTGTACTGCACATAAAATATGCGGGCACAGACACAGCGCTCGCTGTTCCATTCGAAGACCTCGAACAAGCCTCCGAGGCATTCACGGCGTTGCACCAGCGACAGTTTGGTTTCACTGAACCTGATGTCAGCCTGATCGTGGAATCAGTTGAAGCTGAATGCATAGCGCGCATTGGAACGGATCTGGACGGTGCGCTTGACCAGCCAGACGATGCGAAACCCCACAACAATACCAATTCCTACATGAGCGGAGACTGGACGAACACGCAGGTAGTTGATCGCAAATCCCTGGTACCCGGCCAGTCCGTTACAGGTCCAGCCATCATTGTCGAGGATGGCAGCACGTCTGTATTGGAACCCGACTGGATAGCAAGCAAAACGGAAAGTGGTGCGCTAAAATTACGCCGAACAAGGGCCAAGGCGTTGGACACACTCGATACCCGTCGGGCCGATCCCATCTTGCTTGAAATTTTCAACAATCTCTTCATGTCCGTTGCTGAAGAAATGGGTGGTGTGCTGGCCAAAACAGCACACTCTGTGAACGTGAAAGAAAGGTTGGATTTTTCCTGTGCTGTGTTTGACGCGCAAGCCCGGCTGATTGCAAACGCACCTCACATGCCGGTGCATCTGGGAAGCATGGGCGAGAGCGTCGGTGCCATCGCTGCGGCTCGGTCAACAAGCATGCAGCCCGGCGATGTCTTCATGGTTAATGACCCAACAGCGGGCGGCACACATTTACCTGACATTACCGTTGTGACCCCGATATTCCTCTCGGGGGGCACTATCCCTGATTTTTATGTCGCGTCACGCGGGCACCATGCCGATGTGGGTGGCACAACGCCGGGCTCAATGCCACCGGACTCCAAAAATCTCGAGGAAGAAGGTGTAAGCTTCATCAACTTTCACCTGGTCAAAAATGGCGCCTTCCAGACCGAGGCTGCCTTAAAAAAACTCAACAGCCACAAATATCCTGCCCGCAACACCGTTCAGAACATCGCAGACCTGAAAGCCCAGGTGGCCGCCAACGCCAGAGGTGTTTCACTGGTTGAAGACCTGGTGAACTACTATGGGGCGGACACGGTCGCCACATACATGCAATTTGTTCGCGAGAATGCCGCAGACGCCGTCAGAAACGTGATTGGCAGGCTGTCATCAGGCACCTACTCCTACACAATGGATTGCGGCGCCCAGATCAACGTATCCATAGAGCTGGACCCTGAGCAGGAACGGTTGACCATAGATTTTTCGGGTAGCAGTCCCGAACTTACCAGCAACTACAATGCGCCCTTTGCGGTCGTAAAGGCGGCAGTTCTCTACGTTTTCAGGGTATTGGCTGGTGGCGATATCCCCCTTAACAGCGGGTGCCTCGAACCCATTGATATTATCATGCCCGAAGGCAGCATGATGAACCCGGGACCCACAGCGGCGGTTGTTGCAGGCAATGTAGAAACAAGCCAGGCAATCACAAATGCCCTTTTCCTGGCAACTGAAACGCTGGCTGCATCACAAGGCACGATGAACAACCTGACGTTCGGCAATAAGCGGTATCAATATTATGAGACCATTGCGGGCGGCACGGGTGCCGGGCCCGGCATTGATGGAACCGATGCCATTCACTCCCACATGACAAATAGCCGCCTCACCGACATTGAGGTGCTGGAGTGGCGTTATCCGGTTCTTGTCAGAGAGTTTGGTGTCCGCCCCGAAAGTGGGGGCGACGGCGCACAGACGGGTGGCAACGGCGTTGTGCGGGAGTTCGAGTTTTTGGAAGCCATGGAAGTCTCGCTCCTTGCCAACCACTATGAAAGCAAACCACCCGGACTTGCCGGTGGCAAGGGCGGAAAACCAGGCAAGGCCCTTGTTATCCGCCGAACCGACCAACGGCAACCGCTGCGCTACGCTGACAAGTGCAACGTCGAGCCAGGAGACCGCCTGCGGCTGGAGACACCGGGCGGCGGCGGTTTTGGCGCGCCAGACTGACACCATCAAGCGCCCCAGTGCACACCAAGTCCACCGCTTGACCTCAGGGTTTTCGCGCCTATAGTCAATTACTGGACTTACCAGTTCGATAATGTTGACGCACAACGCGTATTGAGGGGACAGCTGATGGCCGCAAACAACTCGACACCGATGGACTCAGGTGAAAAGTCACCGAGCCTGTTTGACATTCCCGGCGAAACCGGCCTGCCCTTGTTTGGCAATACCTTCCGTATTCTCAAGGACCCTATCGGCTTCGGCGGTTATATGCGCGCCAAATACGGCGATGTGTACCGCACCAGTTCTTTCTTTAAGCACAATGTGACGATGCTCGGGCCTGATGCGAACGAGTTTGTGCTGATGGACAAAGGCAAAAACTTATCCAGTGAGCTGGGCTGGGCACCCTATCTGGAAAGGCTGTTCCCGCGTGGTTTGATGCTCATGGATTTCGACGAACATAAAGCCCACCGGCACATCATGGCCGCAGCGTTCAAAACCGGACCGATGAAGGGATATCTTGAACGGCTTAATGCAGCAATGCCGGAGCGGATCAAAGAATGGGGGAAAAGAGGCAGCTTTGAGTTTTATCCCGCGATCAAGGAATTGTCGCTGGATATGGCCACGCTGGTTTTTCTTGGACTGGAACCCGGACCTGAAAGCGCGAAAATCAACACTGCGCTGACCGATATGGTTTCTGCGAGCATGGGCATTGTGCGCGTGCCGCTTCCAGGCACCATCATGGCGCGCGGTGTCAAAGGCCGCAAATTCATGATTGATTTCCTGATGCGCGAAATACCCAAGCGTCGCGGCACAGAAGCGACCGACATCTTCACACAGTTGTGCAATGCCGAGGATGATGAAGGCAACAGCTTCACCGACCAGGAAGTCGTGGACCACATGATTTTCCTCTGGATGGCAGCTCATGACACCATCACCAGCTCGGTCACGACGCTCGTTTATGAACTGGGGCGTCACCCCGAATGGCAAACGACATTGCAGTCGGAAATCCTGAGCCTCGGCCTCAACAATGACAGCCTGCCTTATGAAAAAATGAACGACCTGACGTTGACGGAATATGCCTTCAAAGAAGCACTCAGGATGAACCCACCGGTCCCCGCTATGCCGCGCCTGACAGTGCGTGACATTGAATTCAAGGGTCACCGTATTCCAAAAGGTACTATTGTCGGCATCAGCAACGTCGCGACTCACAGAGATGAACAGCTGTGGCCTGAACCCGAAAAATTTGACCCCATGCGCTTTTCACCCGAAGGCGGGGCCAAGACCCGGCATCGTTTTGCGTGGGTTCCGTTTGGCGGCGGCGCCCACATGTGCCTGGGTCTTCACTTCGCCTACATGCAGGCCAAAGTGATCATGGCGCACCTGTTGCCACATTATGAAATTGTGTTGCCGGCAGGGTATCAAACCCAGTTTCAGATAATGCCCTTGATCAAACCCGTTGACGGGCTGCCCGTAACCCTCAAAGCGATCAACTGATATGAGCGACAAGATGTTCGACTTCATCGTTGTCGGCGCTGGATCCGCGGGCTGTGCGCTTGCCGCCCGTCTTTCTGAAAACAGTGCCGTCAGCGTGCTCCTTATCGAAGCGGGCAAAAAAGACAAATCGATCAAGATCGATATGCCGGCCATGATCAGCAAGGTCGTGCCGCCCAATGACTACAACTGGAACTACTGGACAGAGGCGCAACCCAATCTCGTTGGACGCAAGCTTTTCTGGCCACGCGGTAAGGTTCTGGGCGGCTCTTCGGCTATCAATGGCATGTTGTATGTCCGGGGCCATGCTCGCGACTATGACGAATGGGCACAGCTTGGATGCACCGGCTGGTCATTTGATGATGTATTGCCGTATTTTAAAAAATCGGAAGGTAGCGACCGCCCGGCTGATGGGTTTCACGCCAACGATGGGCCATTGCTGACAACGCAGCACACCTCGGACCATCCGCTCAACAGGGCGTTTCTGAATGCAGCCAACGAACTGGACCTTCCTCGTTCTGAAGATTTTAACGGAGCGCAGCAGGAGGGTGTTGGCTGGTATGACCAAACCATCCGGGGGGGCAGGCGCCAAAGCACAGCAAGGGCCTACCTCCGCCTTGCTGAAGGGCGCCCCAACCTGACGATTTTAACAGAAACCCAAGTGCGCCGGGTTATCCTGAAGGGCAAAAAAGCCACCGGTGTGGAGGTAAGCAGGCGCGGCAAGGTCGAAAACTGGTTTGCCGGAAAAGAGGTGATCCTTTCTGGTGGTGCAATTAACAGTCCCCAACTGTTGCAGCTATCGGGGATTGGCGACCCGGAAGACATCATGGGTGTTGGATTACCCATGTTTCATGAATTGAACGGCGTCGGCAAAAACATGCAGGATCACCTGGATGTAACGGTCTATGCGCACCTCAAGGACCCTATTTCCTACATGCGTTACAAGGCACCGCACCGCGCTATTGCTGAGCTTGGCAAGTGGTTTCTGAAAAAACCCGGGGTTATGTCCGACTGCGTTACACCGGTAGGGGCTTTTCTGAAAACAGATGCTGCTCTGGAGCGCCCGGACATTCAGTTTCATATCATTCTGGCCATGGCACCGGAGCCCCATGGTTTTGCCGACCCGACAGAACATGGTTTTGGAATCCACATGTGCCAGTTGCGCCCCCACAGCCGCGGGTCCGTCGGACTGTTGTCGGACGATCCACTCGCCCCGGCAAAGATTGATCCCAACTATCTGGCAGTTCCTGAGGACCTGCGTGTGATGCGCGAAGGCGTAAAGCTGGTACGCAGGCTGATGCACCAGCCTGCGCTGGACGCCTTTATCGAAAAGGAAGCCGCGCCCTGGCATGACATTGATGCCGATGATGATACCGCAATTGACGAAGCGATCCGACAGTCTGCTGAGACCATTTATCATCCGGTCGGCACCTGTGCCATGGGCCCGGCAAACAATGTGTCGAGCGTTGTTGATCCGGAACTGAGGGTGATTGGCATTGAGGGACTGCGTGTTGCAGACGCTTCGGTTATGCCGCGCCTGATTGGCGGCAATACAAATGCACCAACCATCATGATCGCAGAAAAATGCGCTGACTTGCTGAAAACGTCAAACGCCTGAAACAGTTGACCATTATCAAGGAATAATGGACGGTCAGCGTCAAAGCTAACGATATCAACTGCTCGTGCAAGGGAGATTGACGATGTCTAAAAACAGACTTTTTCTGGTGGCTGTCGATGGCAGCGAATGGTCCGAGAGGGCGACGATGCGCGCCGTGAATCTGGCCGCTGAAATTGGAGCTCATGTGAAGCTTGTGACGGTTATTCCTTGGTCCGGCTATCAACCCATGTCGATTGAAGAGCTGGCAAATCGGCCGATAGCCCGGGAAGAAGAGGAAAAACACGCGAAGGACAACATCCTGGCCCCACTGGTCAAAGCCAACAGCGACAAGGGTGTGGAGATCAGCACACATTATGACTGGGGCAACCCGGTAGACGTCATTCGGGATATTGCGAAGGATGAACACGCCCAGATGGTTTTTGTGGGCCGTCGCGGACGCTCGAAGCTTTCAGACCTTATTCTCGGGAGCGTCGCGAACTCATTAGCTCACTCGCTTGGCGTTCCGATAGTTCTGGTGCCATAGAAACATTAGCGTCGATGGCCTTGTCGAGGATTGCCTGTTCGGCATGATTGCCGATAACGTCGGCAATCGCTTTTTGCAGGGCCATCGGATCAACTGGTTTAGACTGATAGCCATCCATTCCGGCGTTGATAAATTTCTCGCGGTCACCTTCCATAGCATGCGCGGTCAGCGCAAGAATTGGCGTGGAACCGACATCTCCAAACAATGAACGGATCATTGCTGTTGCTTCAAGGCCATCCATCACAGGCATGGATATGTCCATCAGGATGATGTCGAACGGGATTCCCAGCTGTACTTTGGCGACAGCTTCCTGACCATTTCCAACAACCGTAACGCGATGCCCAAATCGTTCCAGAATGGATTTGAACAACATCTGGTTAACAGGGTTATCTTCCGCAATAAGGATGTGCCAGCTTGGACTATCGTCAGCCGATTTTCTGGCGACAGCTTTGCTCGAGGCCTGTTTGTCATCAGCCCGGCTATCTCCCTCGACTGGTCCTATTTCAATCGGGAGGCTCACCGTAAAGGTGCTGCCCCGTCCAAAGCTGCTCCGAACGGAAATGGTGCCCCGCATCAGTTCCACAAGTTTATGGCAAAGAATTAGTCCAAGCCCTGTGTTGCCATACGAGGATGCCTTGCTGGCCACACCACCGGTGAAAAGCGAAGGTAATCGGTCTTTGGCGATGCCGATGCCGTTATCAGCGACCTGAAGCTGCAGATGTGGTGTATCCCCTTGTGCCTCTTCCATGTCAAAAGACAGAGTGACTGTTCCCTGATCGGTATAACGAAACGCGTTATCAAGAAGGATAAACAGTATTTGCTCCAGCTTCGATTTGTCGACTTGAAGCAACTCAGGAACACTTTCAGCTAGATCGATTTTTGTAGCAATTTCCTTTTGAGCCGCGGGTACAGCGAACTGTTCCAGACTGCGTTCGGCAATGTCCGCAATATCTGTGTCTTCCTGCTCAAGCTGCATAGTGCCCTGCTCCAGCAGGGTAATTGATTGGATTTCATCAACCAGATGCACCAGCGCGTTGCAGGACCGCGACAAAATATCGACATAGGTGGCTTGCTGTCTGCTGAGCTTGGTTTCAGCCAGCAGATCAGCGATGCCGAGCACACCGTTCACCGGTGTTCGCAGGTGATGGCTGAGGCCAGACAAAAAATCAAGGGTATGGCTCGAGCCCGTGTCTGACTGAGATCCGACGTCCAGATCAGTTACTTCCTGCGCCATTTCGGGAAAGACCTGAATGAATATGAGCGATCCGGCCTGGTCAGGCGTCATCAGCAGCTTCACGCGCTGATCTCCGGGCTTCAGTTGGCCGGATAGTAACCTCGGCGTGTTACGGAACAAGCACTCACTCATCAACGCCCGCATCGGCTGCTGTTTGCTGGCCGGCACGAAAAGCTCATCCAACGTGGTGCCGACATACTGCCCGGCGCCCACCAAACCAGAAAAAGCCGAGTTGTGCGCTTCAATGCGTCCATCAACTGAAATACTGGCATAAGGAAACGGAATTTCAGCAAAATTTTCAGGTGTTTGGGCTGAACTGTCGGCCATAAATCTCTCAATATACTCAGGTAGCCACGCAACCATATTCATGTTGCAGTTTCGTGATCCCCCAGCCCCTACCGGTCACAAAACGCACATATTTTCCGTAGCATTACTACACTCGACAAATGCGCCCATAAGCAGGCAGATTGTCGCATTAACGTATCAAGTCATAGCTTAATACACTAATAGGTAGAGTAAAAGCAGTTTCTTTAGCCTAGTATCCGATCGCTATGCCATCCTTTCGCATTTCGGTGGCGCCCCAATAGACACCGCTGTCAGAATCACGCCATATCGCTTGGTAGCCGCCAAAGGGACCGGACGTAATTCTGAGGGCATGTCCGCGCCGTTCAAGCTCGGCGTATACGTCAGCCGTAATACCGCTTTCCAGTTCCAGCGTACCCCCATCCTGCATGCGGCCCTGCCAGGTAGGTTCGGTTGACCCGGTGTGATGAAAACGCGCGGCATCGCCCGCATCCTGTACCGTCATGCCAAAATCCAGCAGGTTGATGATGATCTGGGCATGGCCCTGCGGCTGCATCGCACCACCCATCAGGCCGAAACTCATGATCGGATTGCCGTCTTTGGTCAGGAAAGCCGGGATAATCGTATGAAACGGGCGCTTGCCAGGTGCGTAGGCATTCGGGTGCCCTTCTGTCAGGGAGAACTGTGCACCGCGGTCCTGAAACATGAAGCCAAGCCCATCAGGAACCAGACCAGACCCCATGCCACGATAATTGCTTTGAATAAGCGACACCATCATGCCGTCCTTGTCGGCAACCGTCATGTAGATGGTATCCCCCTCGAGCAGTTGCTCATCGCCGTGATCAACATCCGTCAGCACGCTGTCCATGCTGATCAATGCCCGGCGATCAGCGGCATAGTCTTTGGACAAAAGCGTATCGAGCGGCACCTTGTAGAAGTCAGGGTCCGCGTAGAAGCGTGCCCGGTCCTCAAACGCGAGCTTCTTGGCTTCGACCATCACATGAAGATAATCAGCAGAGTTCTGCCCCATCGATTTCAGGTCATAACCCTCGACGATGTTCAGCATTTGCAAGGCGGCAATTCCCTGACCATTCGGCGGCAGCTCCCAAACATCATAGCCCCGGTAATTAACACTGACCGGGTCGATCCAGTTGCCGCTGTGCTGCTCGAAATCAGCTTTCCTCAGCGGGCCGCCAATGCGCCGGAAATAGGCATCCATCACGTCCGCGAAGTCGCCCTTGTAAAATACGTCCCGACCCTCACGGCCGATGCGTTCCAGCGTGTCCGCAAGGTCCGGGTTCGCAAACATCTGACCTTCAACGGGCGCTTTTCCGTCGATCAGGTAGGTTGACCTGTAGTTATCAATTTCCTCGACAATGCCGTCAGCATGAAGTTGCGGAAAACCATCGGCATGCAATTGCATATAATAGGCGATAACTTGCGTAACCGGGAAACCGTCACGGGCGTAGCTCACCGTTGGCGCCAGATTCTCCTCCATGGGCAGGCGGCCAAATTTTTCATGCAGCATAAACCAGCCATCCACTGCACCCGGTACAGATATAGACAGGCTACCCCAGTCGGGAATGTCATTTTTGTCGGTCAGCTTGGCCTTCAGCTCATCAAGGGTCTGACCCAGCGGCGCGCGCCCAGACGCATTCAGGCCATGTAATCTTTCGCTTGCGGGGTCCCACACAATCGCGAACAAGTCGCCGCCAATACCGTTACCCGTCGGCTCCATCAAACCAAGAGCGGCATTGGCGGCAATCGCGGCGTCAACTGCGCTACCTCCTTTTTTCAGGATATCAATCGCAATCTGGCTCGCCAGAGGATGTGAAGTCGCCGCCATACCCTCGCGTCCAAGAACGGCACTTCTTGTTGCCCAGGGGGCTCCCATCACACGATCACCCCGGTTATCACCCCTGAGCGTTTCCACTGGTTGTGGTCCGGAACTTGGTTCGGTCACAGCCTCCTCCCCCGACGAATTGTCTTTGCCTACATTGAACCCAATGACCGCTGACGCAGCAACGGCCAAGACCAACAAAATTCCAGATTTTACCTGCATCGATTGCCCCCTTTGTAAACCAGCTTCGAAAAGCCGTCTATTTTGCCGGCAGCATTATGATAACTGCCAAGCCGCCCAGCCCGGCGGTAGATAACTCAACATTACCACCATACATGTCCGCAATGTCACGTACAATTGCGAGCCCCAGTCCTGTACCGGGTACCTGTTCATCAAGCCGCGTTCCACGGTCGAACAATGCTTCCCGCTCGTCTGCCGGCACACCCGGCCCATCATCTTCAACCCTGATCTCCAGCATCGGCCGTCGAAGCCCCTGATCAAGTCGCACAACATCAAGGGACACTGCAGAGGCGGCCCACTTCGCTGCGTTGTCGACGATGTTGCCAACAAGTTCGTCAAAGTCTTCCTTTTCACCATCAAAGCTTATATCCGGCGGGCAATTCACCTGGGTTTCTATCTTTTTATCCCCGGCAATTACACGCACCGCCCTTACAAGCTTTTCAAGGCGCTCAGCCACAGGCAACCCCGGTCCAGTGCCGCCACCCGCGATCCGGGCGCGCTTGAGATGATGGTCCACATGAACACGAATATCTTTGGTCTGCCGGGCGATCAGGCGAGATTCATCATCTTCGCCGCCGTCCACCGCGTTCTGTATAATGGAAAGTGGTGTCTTGAGCGCATGTGCCAAGTTGCCCACATGAGTTCTCGCCCGTTGAAGCAATTTATCATTCTGGTCAATCAAACCATTGATTTCATCGACAAGCGGCATGAGGTCTTCGGGCATCCGGCTTTCATCAGCCCCCTTCAGGCGGGCACTCCGGCCTGCACGGACGTCAGCAAGATCACGGCGGATTTGCCGCAAGGGCCGCAACCCGTAGCTGACCTGCAACACCAAAGCCAGTGTGACGGTTGCAAGAATGAGTGCCAGCGCGCTGAACAACAACCAGTTGAACCTGTCGATGGCTGCCTGAACTTCCGCCATGTCGGTTGCCACCTGATAGTGGAACACTCGATCTGCCTCCGGCAAAATAATGTCGTGCTCTGCCAGCCTGAGCACCTGACCATCCGGGCCATTGGCGATCGAATAGCGCAAGGCAAAACTGCGTTGCTCATGGTCCGAATTCAGGGCGAAATCCCAGAGCGACCGTGAGCGTTCCGGATCCATACTTGCTTCAGAAACCTGCCAGTACCACCCCGAATACGGGGTCATGAAACGCTGGTCGGCAAGCGGCTGGTTAAACCGAAACTCGCCGCTGGGAGCCACTTCACTAATGCCGACCAAGGTATCGAGGAGGATTTCCAGCCGTTTGTCCACGTCCGACAAGACATAACTTCTGAAGGCAAACGAAAGCACGACGCCGCCAACGACCAGCGCAACGGAGGACCACACAACCGCAGAAATAAGCAAACGTCCGGCCAGCGAGGCTGTAAAACGCGACACCCGACCGGCTGACCGTGCAGCTTCGTGCCCCTTTTGCGCGCCTTTGCTCACGCGCCCTCTTCTCCCCATTCCATTCTATAGCCAAGGCCTCGCACCGTCTGGATAACCGGCACCGCCAGCTTCTTTCGAATACGATTCACAAAGACTTCAATGGTATTCGAGTCCTTATCAAAATCCTGATCATAGATATGCTCGGTGAGCTCCGTTCGGGAGATAACCTTGCCGTCATGATGCATCAGGTAGGACAACAGCTTGAATTCCTGCGCCGTCAATTTCACAGCGGCACCCTCAACCGTAACCTTGCTATTGCGGGTGTCCAGCCGGACAGGCCCCACTTCCAGGATAGGCGATGTCTGTCCCGCTGACCTGCGAATTAGCGCCCGCAACCGGGCTAGAAGTTCTTCTACAATAAAGGGCTTTGCCAAATAGTCGTCGGCTCCAGCGTCCAGTCCTTCAACCTTGTCGGTCCAGCTGTCACGAGCCGTCAGGATCAATACCGGCATTTCCCTTCCGTCGGCCCGCCACTTTTTTAGAATGCTGGCGCCGTCCATGATTGGCAGCCCCAAGTCCAGAATAACAGCATCATAAGGCTCGGTATCGCCAAGAAAATGGCCCTCTTCACCGTCGTTGGCGACATCATATGTGTACCCGGCGTCTTTGAGGTTGTCGGCAATCTGTCCTGCCAGCGTCTGGTCATCTTCAACAATCAATATACGCATATCTGCCCCTTCAATTGTCTTTGAAAATCTCTGTTATCGTCTGCTCACGATGGCACCGGTGCGCGCATCAACCACCAGAACGATCACTCGTCCGTTTTGCGGCCTCACGCGCAAATCATATTGCCATCCCCGATTGGTGCGCCGAAGCTTCTGGCCAACAACTTTGCCATCCACTTGACTTTCGACAATCTTCTTAATTCTCGAATAAGGCAGAATATCGCCACGCCTGAGGGCTTCGCGGGCATCGTCATGTTCCTGAATCATGACCGACGACGCGGGCCCAGAGGCAAGCGGAACCGCCAACCAGCAGAATGTGATGAACAAAATCCCAAAAAGTCGTTTCATAGGCTATATTTCCCATGGAGGGGCTGAACCCTTGATGAACCGACATGATGGGCAACTATCAGGCTTGTTCAAGCAAATTGTGTCCGGACACCTCATCAAGGGCGAAGAGAGGAAGGTATCATGAAGTCAATAATCCTGCCGCTAACCAGAGAAAGCAACACCAGCTTCCTTTCAAAAGCTGCCGCTGGCCTGGCTGATAAGCTTGGGGGCACCGCTACAGGACTGTTTGTCCGGCGTGATCCAAAACATGCCATTCCTTTGCTGGGCGAAGGGCTCACGGCGGAAATGATCCAGCAAATGTGTGACGCAACGGAGAGGGAAGGCCAGCGGTACGCAGCGGAAGCTGAGCAACAATTCCGCGCTGCGATGGAAACCGCCGGTGTCGTGTTCGATTCATCAGCAAGTAGCCAGGGAACCGCTGCCTGGCGTGTGGTTGTTGGTGACATCAGCGATCATGTGGGCCGGTGCGCCCGCACCGCGGATTTCGCAATTTGCGAGCGTCCCGGTGAAAAAAACTCGGCTCAGGCGGACATTTTTAACGACCTTGTCTTCAGGTCGGGGCGCTCTGTCCTGATGGTTCCGGAGGCACACCCCTTGCCCAAGCTGGACTCTATGCTGGTCGCATGGAATGGGCGCGCAGAATGTGCACGGGCGGTTGGCGCGGCGCTGCCATTGTTGCGAAAGGCCAGCTCTGTCAGTCTGCTTCAAATCGGCGATCTGGGCGAGGACCGGCCTACCCTGGATGATATCGCCCGATACCTTGATACCCACAGTGTTGAGTGCAACCTGGTGCAGCAACCACAGAGCGATGGAACAGTGGGCGAAGATGTGTATGCCAAAGCGCAGGAAGCCGGTGCTGATTCCATTGTGATTGGTGCTTTTTCAACCGCGCGGTGGCGGGAACTTATCCTCGGCGGCGTAACCCGCCATTTGATCGAAAACAGCGACATTCCCATCTATATGAGCCATTAAAAACCAAGTTCATTCCAGCGCGCAAACAATGTTGCGCTTGTGAACAGCCATTGTTCGCTGATACTAACGACCTGTTCGGTGTCACCAGAAGTGTCAGGAGCCCGTGTTGGCTAAAGCATTGCGCATACTACATGTTTTTCCGTCCTTTGAACTTGGCGGTTCACAGCGGCGCATGGTCACCTATCTCAATGAAACAAAAACACCCCACACGCATCTTATCCATGCGTTGGACGGTTGCTATGATGCCGCAGACCTTACAGACCATTTCCACAAAGCAAACCTGCCTGAAGATGCGGTATTGAAAGGCAGCACTTGGAAGGCGATCAAGGCCTGCCGCAAGTGGCTGGCGAGGGTCAACCCTGACTTGCTGGTTACTTACAACTGGGGCAGTATTGAGTGGACACTCGCCAATCGCTGGCCGAAGCGGGCACCGATGATCCATATTCAGGACGGATTCGGCGAAGACGAGCGGCAATCCGAAAAACCGGCGCGCAGGCGCATGCGCCAGTTTGGATACAAAGCCTGCGACAAGGTGATCGTTCCATCCCGGCAACTGGAGACAATGGCTCGGGAGAGTTGGCAAATTCGGGATGACAGGTTGCTTTACATACCAAACGGTATCGACACGGCGAAGTTTTCACGGCCTGCCGACGCCGCCTTGCTATCACATCACGGTCTTGCACCAGATCACCGGATTATCGGCACCGTTGCTCGTCTCAATCCTGAAAAAAATATCGGGAAACTGATTGAAGCCTTCAGCGCCATCGAAAACAAATATCCCGAAGCACGCCTGGTTATTGTTGGCAGCGGCGTGGGCATGTCAGCCTTGAAAATGCTGGCGGAACGCATCTGCGAACCGGATCGGGTCATTTTTACCGGTGCAATTGAAACACCGGAGAAAATCGTCCCCGCGTTTGACATATTTTCATTATCTTCCGACACGGAACAGATGCCCATTTCTGTCCTTGAGGCAATGGCGGCATCTAAACCCATCGCGAGCACAGATGTGGGTGATATCAGCCAAATGGTAGCGTCAGAAAACCGCTCATTCATCTGTGGGCAGGATGCCGCCGAACTGGCTTCCAGCCTGGACACACTGCTGGCAGACCCATCTTTGTGCGCCAGCATTGGGACGGCCAACAAACTCAGAGTCACTGAAAAATTCAGCCTTCAGGGCATGGTTGAGGCTTATGACAGCCAATTTGCAAGCTGTGGCAAAAGCTGAAGCGCCTATTATTCCGCGGGAGCTGCCGCAGGGATTTTGCCGAACAAAACTTCGTTGCCGGGTTCAGGGTGTCGGGGCACATTAAGCGATAGGATGAGCGAGACAACTGCCATGCCAGCGCCAGCAATGAAGACATAGGACGGCGACAGCACCCACAGATAGGCGCCGAAGGCCCAGGGTATAACAACAGCGGCGATATGATTGATTGAGAAACTGACACTGGATGTGGCGGCGATGTCCCGTCCGTCTGCGATCTTCTGCAAATAGCTTTTCTGGGCAATCGCAAAAGAAAAGAACACATGATCAATGACATAAAGCGCTGCGGCGATGATCGGGCTTTCCACCACGGCATAGCTGCCGAAAACAATGATCAGGCCAATATACTCAACTATCAGCATGGTGCGTTCACCGAACCGGGTTATATAACTGCCGATTTTGGGCGAAATCAGGCTTGTAACCACCTGATCGGCCAAGTAAAGCGCCGCGACAGTGGCTGCAGAAAAGCCAAACTTCTCCACCAGCAAAAATCCTGCAAAAACGACAAAAATCTGACGACGAGCACCCCCCATGAAAGTGAGCGCATAGTAAAGCCAGTAGCGCTTTTTCAGGATCATCTTTTTATGCTGTGGCTCGTGCCCGTCTATGCGCGGAAACGCTGCCCAGATGAAGAAGGCCATCGCTATGGTGACCCCGCCCCCAAGGGCAAACAACCAGGCGAACGGCACGTCGAAGCTCTCGAGAAGCAACCACAAGGTGCCATAAGCAACAATTGATGCCACAGACTTGGCGGAAAGCTGCCAACCCATCACACGCGGGGCCCGGTCTTTCGGCAGCCACTGCAGCGACAGGGACATCTGCACGGTCTCGTAATAGTGGAAACCGATGGACATCAGGACAGTAGTGAAATAGAGGCCGTATTCGCTGGGCAGCAGTCCGGTGATGGCAATGCCAAACCCCAGCAAAGCAAGCGACACCACAACCAGAACCTGTTCGCGCATCAGCAGCAAAAGAAACACCGCCGTGAAGGCCAGAAAGCCGGGGATTTCCCGAAGGCTTTGAAGGATGCCGATTTCCCGGCCGGTAAAATTGGCGACTTCGACCGAGAAATTATTGAGGAGCGCCATCCAGATGGCAAAACTGAACGGACCAGCCGCTGCGATGAGCACAAGACACACCTCGGGGCTTTGCCAGCTTTTAGCTCTACCAGTGTTATCGGGCATGGGGAGGCGCCTTTCCTGGATTGCGGAGGCGCCACCTTAAAGCTTTTGCGGTTTGATTCCAGTAGAAACTGGCAGGATACCGCCCTTAAGCGCCTGACGCGTCAGCCAAAGTTTGGCTCACGCTTTTGCATGAACGCCATCACGGCTTCCGCAAGCTCGGGTGAGAGTAGCTGCGCACCGAAAACCTTGCTTTCTTCCGCCATGCGTGCCGCAATTGCATCTTTGTCACCGCGCATCAATCGTTTGGTGTGCTGTAGCGACGCTGGTGCTTTTTTAGAAAGCGCCAAGGCTGCTTTTTCCGCCGCGGCTGCCAGAGCGTCGGCAGCAAAAACGTCAGATGCAACGCCGGACGCTTTGGCATCGGCAGCGCTCATGCGTTTGCCAAGCATAAATATCTCCGCGGCCTGGGCGTGACCGATGCGGGCTGGCAGAAGCATCGAAGACGCCGCTTCCGGCACCAGGGCCAAATCCACGAACGGCGCAGACAACTGGGCAGCTTCAGACAGATATACGATGTCACAGTGCAACAGCATCGTGAAACCAACACCCACCGCAATGCCGTTTACGGCGGCTACCATCGGCTTCCTGGCGAGAACAAGTTGCCGAAGAAACTGCGAAACTGGCGCATCTTCTGTCAGGGGTGGATTATCGCGAAAGTCGATCAGGTCGTTACCCGCCGTGAAGGCATCACCATTTGCGGTGAACAGAATGGACCGCACATCGTCATTGTCATTTGCGTCCGCCATGGCGTCAGCCATCGCCTGATACATGGCGGCAGTAATGGCGTTTTTCTTGTCCGTCCGGTTGAAGGTTATGGTCAATACACGGTTTTCGATTTTGGTAAGGATATCAGTTGTCATCAAATGTCCTTTCAGCCTGTTTTCTGTGATTTTGTAGAAACTGGAATGGTTGAAGTGGAAGCGGGCGAAGCACTTTGGTACAGCTCTTCCGCCGCCGTAATAATGTTTTCGCAGGCACGCACAAAAGCGCTCACATCGCCCTGCTCGCCGATTTTTTTGAGCATCTGCTTGTTGGATGCACTAACGAGCGGCTCTGCTTCTGCAAGCACGCATCGCCCCTTCGTTGTCAGCCCGATTTTGATGCTGCGCTTATCGCTGGACGAGCGACGCCGCGCGACCAGACCTTTCTTCTCCATGCGGTCGACAAGTCCTGAAGCTGACGTGATTTTCAGTCCAATCGCCTTTGCCAATTCGCCCATTGGGGCACCGTCCGAGTGCTTCAGATACATCAGGACCGCACTTTGTGTGGTGGTTATGCCAAATGCTTCAGCTAGTACCTTGTCGCCTGCGCGAAACAGCGACTGGTGCACCCGGTGCAGCAGGTGAAACATACGGGGATCAGCTATTGAGGGCTCTGGCATGCGATGCAATCTCGTTTTATTTCGTATACGAAGTATATTAAACGAACCAGAAGTCAAGAAAACAGCGATAGATTTTCAGCGGGTGTTATTCATGTCCGCAACAAGACGCCAGATAGCCTGTCCGCTTTGATGATATTTGGCCTCAAAAGGTGTCAGAAAGACTTCCGGGGAATAGATGGTCAGATCGCTGACCACTCCTGCAATACCAAGGGCAATCTGAAATTCCTCCAGATAAAGCCGCCAGTTTGAGCGCAACTCGAGCCGACCGCCCAGTGCTACGATGTCGGCAAATGCCGCTGCACCGTGCCACCGCCGCCCAAGATGCGCTGCTTTCGGCCACGGGTTTGGATACAGGATGAAATGCTGTTCAACTCGCAGGCGCTGACGCACACAAAGACGGTAGAAATCATTCAGATCAGCCCGCAGCAGCAGGAGATTTTCGGGTTCGTCTTTTTCCCGCTGTGTTGACAAGCGTTTCAACGACTTGTCGACACCCACGACGCTGTGCCCGGGAAAAGCCCGGGCAAGATTGCGGCTGCTGTCCCCTACGCCGCAACAGGCATCCAGGATTAGTGGCAGTTTGCTGTCTTTAAGCCAACTCACCATGCGTTTAAAAGCGGCGCGCGTGTGATCGGCAATCGGTTTCTGCGACACATGGGCAAGGTGACGACGGACTGTTTGCTCAAGCCGCGCGTGCGGCCCGGACTGGTTGCTGACCACACTTCGGGAAAGCTGCTCCGTCACGCAAGTTCCTGCCGTCAAATAACGTAGCGATATATCGCCACAAAGTGGCAGGCGGCACCAGCAACAACGAACAAATGCCAGATCACATGGGTATAGGGCCATTTTTTCATGGCGTAAAACACCGCGCCGATCGTGTAAGCGAGCCCTCCGGCAATGATCCATTTTATCGCCACCGGTGGCAGCGCATCAGAAAGGGGCGCAATCATCAAAATACCGGCCCATCCCATCGCCAGATACAGAAGTAGTGAAGTAAGGCTGAACCGCTTGCCGGTTTTCTTGAGAAACGCCCGTAACTTGAGGGATATGCCCAGCACCGCGGCACCCCACGCCCCCACCATCACCCAAACTCCGGTACTGACAGGCAGGGTGATAAGGGCAAACGGCGCATAAGAACCGGCAATTTTCAAATAGATCGCCGAGTGATCCAGCATTTTGAAGAAACCTGCCGCCTTGGTGGCAAACAGACTGTGATACAAGGTCGAAGAGGTGAACATCGCGATCATCGCACCGCCATATAGCGACACAGCCACAATTCCAACTGGTCCGCTATCAACCTTCATCAGCAGAAAAACGAGCGCCACCACCGACAAGAGCGCCGCCACACCGTGTGTAGCAGCATGGAGAATTTCTTCCCGAAGGCTATATTGCTGAAGAATGTTCGCAGTCATATCGGTCCCTTGCCCCTCGCATCCTACAGGCTGGGAAAAAAATCCACCAGCACAATCGCCTTCATCAATCCCTAAGGGATTGCCACCGGACGGGATCAGTTGATCATGAAAAATTCACAAGGCCCGACCGATCCAGTTTGAAATCCCGCCCGTACTCAACGTTACAAACTAACAATCGACCCGAGTACGACAGGAGTAACTTATGAAATCCCCCCTTAAGACACTGACCCTTGCCGTTTTGGCTTCTACTACCTTTTTTGCATCACCGGCTGCTATTGCTGACCATCATGGTAAGGCAAAGGCTCATGCCGCAGCATCCGCTGATATCGTTGACACAGCTGTTGGCGCAGGCGCTTTCAACACACTTGTTGCCGCCGTCCAAGCAGCCGACCTTGTTGCCACGCTCAAAAGCGACGGGCCCTTTACCGTGTTTGCACCCACCGACGACGCGTTTGCCAAGTTGCCAGCGGGCACCATTGAAAACCTCCTGAAACCGGAGAATAAACAACAACTGGTCGCGGTGCTGACATACCATGTCGTTCCCGGCAAGGTTATGTCCTCAGACCTAGCGGGCAAACGCCTTGAAGCCAAGACAGTCCAGGGCACAACCGTAGACATTGACGCCACCAATGGCGTGCGCGTCGACAATGCCAACGTGATCCAGGCCGACATCATGACCACAAACGGAATCATTCACGTGATTGACCGGGTGATCCTCCCATAGACACCTGCGATGCGGCGGGGCGGCTGTTTTGCCCCGCCTTTTCCATCCATCAGCAGACCGATTGGCCTTGCCTCAACTTTCGTTAACAGGATAGGCTCTACCCAACTTAATTTGGGGAGAGGTCTCATGAAACAACTGTTTATCGTCCCAGCGCTCGCGCTCATGCTTACTGCCTGCGACAGCCGGCAACCGGCACCTTCAGGCGAAAATGTCGCGGCAGCGGAAGCATCAGCACCCAAGCATTCCGCTCAGGCTTTTTTTGATACAACAAGCTTTACGTCCTCGTCTGGCGCGGGGCATGCATTTTCACCGGACAGCAGTAAAGTCCTGCTTACAAGTGATGAAACCGGCATTTTCAACGCTTTTGCTGTGGACACTGCATCCGGATCGCGCACACAGCTCACAAATTCGACAACCAGCGCCACGTTTGGCCTCACCTATTTCCCGGCGGATGAACGCATTTTGTTCACCGCAGATGGCGGCGGCGATGAGCTTAATCACGTATGGGTCCGGGAACTTGATGGATCTGTAACAGACCTGACAGCGACCGAAAACACCAAGGCAGCCTTCGTCGGCTGGAACACCGATGGCAGCGAATTCTATCTCTCCACGAACGAGCGCGACCCGCGGGCCTTTGACCTATACGCGTACAAAGCAGACGGCTACGACCGTCGCATGGTGTTTGAAAACACTGAAGCCATGCAGCTGAATGCGGTGAGCGGTGATGACCGCTACCTCGCGATGACAAAGGCGCGCACCTCGGCAGACAGCGATGTATACCTCAAGGACCTATCCACAGATGGCCCTCCTACGCTGGTCACGGAGCACGAAGGCAACATTGCCTACAGCACGTATGGGTTTTCCGCGGGCGGCAAGCTGATCCTGGCGACCAATGAGGCAAGCGAGTTTTCTGAGGCCTGGGCCTACGACATCGAGACCACTGAGAAGAAGCCATATGTTACGGCCGACTGGGACGTGTCCGGTATCGGCTATTCGCACACGGGCCGTTATCGGGTGCAAAGCGTCAATGCTGACGCAGAAACCAAGATCACCATCATGGATGGTCAAACTGCGGGCCCTGTTGGCATGCCTGAACTGCCCGTAGGCAACGTGCTTAATGTGCGCTTCTCAAACGATGACGGCAAAATTGCATTCCTGCTCAACGGCGATACCAGCCCGAGCGACCTGTATGTCATGGACTTGTCTGCAGGCACGGCTGACAAGCTGACAAATGCGCTCAACCCGGCGATTAATCAAAGCGATCTCGTTGAAGCCACGGTTGTCCGTTACCCGAGTTTTGACGGCACGCTCATTCCCTCCATTCTCTACAGACCCAAGGGCGCAAGCGTCGAAAACAAGGTTCCGGCTCTTGTGCTGGTGCATGGCGGTCCCGGCGGCCAGACACGGCGCGGGTACCGTGCATTTGTGCAGCATCTGGTGAACCACGGATATGCTGTTCTGGGTGCCAACAACCGCGGCTCTTCAGGATACGGTAAAACCTTCTTCCATATGGATGACAAAGCTCACGGCGAAGGCGACCTTCAGGATATCGTCATGGGGCGCACCTACCTTGAAAGCCTCGACTGGGTAGACGGGGACCGTGTCGGCATCATCGGTGGCTCATATGGCGGCTTCATGGTGGCCGCTGCTCTTGCTTTCGAGCCTGAGGCGTTCGATGTCGGCATCAACATATTCGGTGTTACCAACTGGGTGCGTACACTGAAATCAATCCCGCCATGGTGGGAAAGCTTCCGCGAAGCTCTCTATGACGAAATGGGTGACCCGGCAACGGACGAAGAACGGCACCGCCGTATTTCACCTCTCTTTCATGCCGGAAATGTCACCAAGCCAATGCTGGTGGTCCAAGGCGCCAACGACCCACGCGTCCTGCAGGTCGAAAGTGACGAGATTGTTGCAGCTGTGAAGGCAAACGGCGTCCCTGTGGAATATATTCTGTTTCCGGATGAAGGGCATGGTTTCCGTAACAAGGCCAACCGCATCGCTGCATCAGATGCCTACGTAACCTTCCTTGACACGTATCTGAAAAACGAGGGCGGCATGGACGGCGGTGGCCGCTGAAGTTAAGGTTAGTTAAGACCCGAGAGCCCGCTTTCGAGCGGGCTTTTTTTTGTCTACGCAGCATTTAAGCCCCCTTAAGCCCCAATCCATTGCAGACTAGCCGCACATGTTCGTGGAGGATGACAATGACAATTCACACTATTTCGCGCGCCATGCAGGTTTCAGCACTCCTGCTTTTCCTGCTGGGCATTTACATGGCCTACTATATGACCACGGTGCAAAGCCCGGTTTTGTGGCCCGCATATGGTGAGTATCTTGAAAGCCTTGAAACCCTGAAGGCCGCACCTGCCAACAGCGCCGACCAGTCACAGACAGCAGAACTGTCAAGAGACACTCTTGTAAAGTTTGCTAGATACGAAGCCTTCAGCGGCCAGCGGGCTGATGCACGCTATGGCCACGCCCATGCCAATCTGGAAGCTTTGTGGACGTTCGCAGCGGCGCTGGCGCTGGCGCGCCTGATCATTCCGGTTTGGCTTGCGGGTCTGTGCGGCACCGCATTCATTGTGGGCACATGGACACATGCCGGTTTTTTCATCATGCGTCAGCTGGGTGTACCCGGACTCACGCCGTTTATGCGGCTTGAAGTAGCAGAGAAGCTAATTCTCGTCGGTATTCTAACCCTCCTTGCAGCAGTCCTGTGGGACTGGTGGACTGGCACAAAAAAAGCAGGACCCGCCTAAGTCAGAACAGCCTTCACCCATGGTCCGTAGCCGGAGCCTCCAAGCCAGGCGAGCTGCGTGTCTGCCATCACCTTGTTGATGCCCTCCTGCGGGCGCCTGTGCGGATGCACCGCCCGCCTGAGCGGCCTGTCGCCCGCCGGCATCGTGGCAATCTCGGCAATAGCGCGCGGAATGTCCATCGGGTCCGTATTGCGGCCGGTGCCGTCTTCTGTGCCCATTTGCGCAACCAGTTGAGCGTATCCCTCGCGCAACTCGTCGGACAAACGCGCCTTCAGCTCTTCATTGTAGCGGTTTCGATTAACCCAGATTTTGGTGGGATATCCCCCGGGCTGGATGACCGTCACATCAATACCATGCGGCACCAGCTCGTAAGCCAGCTGCTCACTCATGGCCTCAAGCGCGAATTTAGTGGCCGAATAGTGACCGGCGCTTGGCACAATCAGACGACCCAGTTGTGAGGAGATATTGAAAATCTGGCCGGTTTTTGCCGCTCGCATACCCGGCAAAACCGCCTGCCAAACCCGTTGCGGCCCAAAGACATTGGTCTCGAATGCCAGCCTGGTGGCTTCTGCGTCCTGCACCTCAACCGGCCCCGTAATGCCAATACCGGCATTATTGACCAGGATATCGATGGCGCCCCCAGCCGCTTCCTGCACGCCAGCGACGGCCTGCTGCACGCTTTCGTCAGATAACACATCCAGTTCAAGAACGGTGATATCGAGCCCGTCCCTCGCTGCCAGCGCCCGCAGCTCTTCAGCCTCAACGCGCGGCAGGTTGCGCATGGTGGCAAATACTTTGGCGCCCAGGCGGGCATAATGCTCCGCTCCCAAACGACCAAAACCAGACGAACATCCGGTGATCAGGATCGATTTGCCCGTAAGATCAGGATCTGGCCCGGATCCCTGCGCTACTTTGGCGGCCGCCTGCGCGGCAGGCAGCGCCGCCGTCAGCAGAGCCGTCCCTGCTAAAAACTTGCGGCGATTCATATTGGTTGATTTGCGCATAACTGCCTCCGGGCTGATGAAATTGGAAACTCACAATCATCCTAACCCAGCATTCGGTTGGCGGCAAATTCAGTCGATGGCGCCTTCAGGCAGCGGGAACTCATCGCTTTCCGCCATCCAGAAAACGCTGACAACCCACCAGCGGCCCTTATCCTTGAGGAGCTGAATACTGTTGATCCCCCGCATGAAGGGCTCCGGATCATCGAGGCTGCGACGGGCTGCATAGGTGCTGAAAACCTGCGCAATAGTGCCGTACTCGTCTACCTTTCGGCCGATTTCAACTTCATGAAAGCCATTGTCGACAAGAAATGAACCTGACCGAGCGATATAGTCATCCGGGCTCAATACCTGCATGCCGACTGTGCCGTCGGGGCGCTTGCCGGACGGCATGAGCCGCGCGCCGGGTTTGAAGAGATAGCGGAACAGTTCCCAGTCCCGTTCAACGCCCTTGTCGCCCGAAATCACCGCATAAAGTGTTTTAATGGTCGAATCCAGCGTGGTGACCTTGTCACCATATTTTTCATCTGACGCCTGTCCGGCCGTCGACAAGCACAGAAATAGCATGCCCATTAGTATTTGTTTCATGTGTCCCCTCCCCTGAAACCATACGCCAGACTAGCGCACCATGAGCATTTAAGCACGCTCAACTATAGTTTGGCACACGTCCGGCCCTGCCCCGCACAAACCCGTCCAATGATCCACTAGCTGACCCTGGCCCGACATGGCAGTATGGCCAAACAAACTTTGCAGCTTTGACTGGAGTTCGATTTAATGATTGTGCGACTGCGACACCGTTGGTTGGCCTGCTTTCTGGCGGCAACCATGCTGGCTGCTTCTCCCATACACTGGCTCAACAATGTCGCCGTGGCCAATCCGGTGACATATTTCGAAATCCCGGTGACAGACATGGACCGGGCTGTTCAGTTCTATTCCACGGTATTCGGTTACTCGTTTGAACGCACCTGTATCGACGGATATGAAATGGCGCTCTTCACTGCAGCCGATAACACTGGTGGTGCGGCGGGTGCCCTCGCCAGAGGTGACGTGTACGTGCCGTCAAAAACCGGTGTGATCATTTATTTCAGCGTGCAGGATATCGACGCCGTGCTTGCACTGGCAAACGCCCATGGCGGTGCAACGCTATACGCAAAAAAGTCCATCGGCGAACTGGGTTTTGTTGCCGAGATCGAAGACAGCGAAGGCAACCGTATCGCCCTGCATTCACAAAAGCGCCAATAAACCGGGTCCGTAAATATTCATGAGCACCAGCTTGCACAGCGCCCTGCACTCACACCACTAACGATAGCAATTGCAACTGTTAGTCCTTGTATTTGTTACGATTATTTTTACCTATTCCGGATAATATATGAGCTGGGGTTGAGTGACCTGTGGAGTATCAGGTGGCAAACCGGTCATATCAGGATAGAGCCAGCATACATATGGCGTTGGTGTCAGGCGGCATTCATCTGGCTGCAACCTTCTGCTTTTTCCTTGGTTTGAAGAACAATTTCCTGTCCAACATTGAATATTATACATTGCCTGCGCTCAGTCTCGGTACGCTGGGGCTGACTGTCGGTTATTTAATGCCAAGCCGTCGATATGATCGTCATCTTGGGAGAGCCTTTGTGGCGCTCTCGGGCGCTTTTCTTTTGGCAGGACACTTCTGTGCAACCTATTGCAAAACCAACAACTTCGAATTCTACCTGATCTGGATTCCGGCCTACTATTTAATGCTGACTTTCGCTGACGTCCGCAACCAGCGGTTCCGGTTGAGCTTTTCCTTCCTGGCACTCTCTTTCGCGGCCTTGATGGCAGGGTATCTCTTTGGCGACACAACGCTGGATGACCTGCACGGTATCATGATGATCAATGCCATGTTGGGCCAGTTTGTGATTGTGGCGATTTTCAGTTACCTGCGTGAAAGGCTCCGCAAGGCAGGTGCTGATGCCGCCGAAGCAAGGGCACTTTCATACTCTGCAGAGCGGCTGCGCCTGGCCGCCGAGATCGCGGAGACCGCAAAAATCCAGGCGGAAGAAGCGAACGCCGCCAAGTCTGCCTTCGTCGCCAACATGAGCCATGAACTGCGCACGCCTTTGAACGCCATAATCGGCTTCTCCGAAATTCTGGCGGACCCTGACATGAAAGAGCACAATGAACCGCGGTACGCCGACTATGCCGCAGATATTCGCAACAGCGGCAGGCACCTCCTCAACCTTGTGAACGACATCCTCGATATGGCAAAAGTTGAGTCCGGCAAGATGGATGTGATGGATCAGCCGACATGTATTCGCGATGCGGTCAATGCAGCGCTTGCCCTCATTGGCCACGACACTTTTGAGGGTATACCCGACATTGATGTGAACGGCGTTGATCCGGACATGGTGGTATGCGCTGATGTACGCCTGTTGAAGCAAATTTTCACCAACCTGTTTTCGAACGCCATCAAGTTCACCGATGCAGACGGTAAAATTACGTGCCGCAGCTATTTTCAGCCCGACGGTCAATTTGTCGTCGAGGTTGAAGATACCGGCATTGGCATGAGCGAGGGAATACTTGCGAATGTCACCCAGCCCTTTGTACAGGGCGAGAATGTCTACACCCGTTCCAGTAATGGGTCGGGCCTTGGTCTGTATCTGGTAAAAACCATGATGGGGCTGCATCAGGGGAACTGTGTAATCGAAAGCAAGCCCGGCGTTGGCACCCGTGTTTCTCTCATTTTCCCGGCATCAAGGGTAATGCAGGAAGCGGCATAAAAAAACCGGCTTGAGGCCGGTGTTTCCAACTCAGGATATGGTAGCCGAGGAGGGATTTGAACCCCCGACACATGGATTATGATTCCACTGCTCTAACCAACTGAGCTACTCGGCCATACCACATCGGATAAATGCTTTTGACGCGTTTGCAAGCTCTCGAGCAACTCAAAACAGCGGCACAGCCGCCAAAAGCTGCGCTGGTATATAAGAGGGCTGCATCGGCGTCAAGACGGTTTTTGATTGGAATCAGACTGAGGCTGGCCTCTGACACCTAATTGCCTTGACGCACTCCCTCCCACCCCCCACATTGATCTTTATAAGAGGTGGCTTTGGCCGCCCGACAAAAAGAGGAATGCGGCTACAAACCGAACATTCCTCTGGGTTCTACCTGCACGACACGAATTATTGGGAGGGTTTCATGACCAGAAAACTATTGTCGCTGGCGCTTAGCGCCGGCCTGAGCACTATTGCGGTAGCGGGCACCGCACATGCCGAAACACGGCTCGTCAAACAGGCGGACGTCTCTGAAAATCACATCACTTTTGTTTACGGAGGCGACATCTGGATTGCTGACAGGGATGGCGGCAATCCACGCCAGCTTACGACCCGTCAGGCGCCGGAGATGACACCGCATTTTTCGCCTGATGGACAAACCATTGCCTTTTCAGCGACATATGACGGCAATACAGATGTTTACACGATTCCCGTCACGGGCGGGCAGCCACAACGGCTAACGTGGCACCCGGACGCAGACAATGTTACCGGCTGGACACCGGACGGCGAAAGCATCCTGTTTTTGTCACGCCGCGAAATGACCAGTGGCCGCAGTGCGCAGGCCTGGCACGTTAGCGCCGACGGAGGCTTTCCAACCAAGGTAATGGAAGCCGTTGTCATGGATGGCCGCTGGGACGATGACGGTCAGAAACTGGCGTACCAGCCCTACAACACTGCCCATCGCGGCGCCAGCGGTTGGCGCAACCACCGCGGCGGCAGCACACCACCAATCTGGATTCTGGACCCGGCCTCGGGCGATTGGGAAGAAGTCCCGCATGAGCGCGCTTCTGACACCAACCCGATCTGGGTAGGCGACGACGTCTATTTTCTGTCCGACCGGTCAGGCATGAAAAACCTGTGGAAGTATGATGCAGACGACAAAACGGTCGACATGGTAACCGACCAGAGGGTTTGGGACATCAACTGGGCACGCGCACACGACAACGACGTGTTACTGACGACGACAGCTGGTGACCTGGTGATGTTTGACACCCGTCGCGGTCGGGCCCGGGCTGTAAACGTGACCCTGACCCCCGATTTGCCGGAGGCGCGTCCCCAGTGGAAAGACGCCATGCGCAACATGACATCGGCTGGTCTTTCACCCACAGGAAAGCGGGCGCTTGTCACGGCGCGCGGTGATATCTACAGCGTGCCCCTCGAGGACGGCTCCACCCGCAACCTGACACGCACAGCCGGTACAAAAGAAAGTACGGCCCTGTGGTCACCCAACGGCGGCGAAGTTGCTTATCTATCTGATGCGACGAGAAAAATACGTGTTGTTATTGCTGACCAGTCAGGCACGGAACAGCGCAGTTTCGACCTGGGCGACGATGATTATCAGCTTGTTGACTGGTCCGGTGACGGCAGCAAAATCATCATTGCTGACAACCATCTGGCCGTCTGGTCGATGGACGCCGAGACCGGTGCGCTCACCAAGATTTATACCGACAACCGCCGCTCTGGCGTGCAACTCAGCCTGTCGCCGGATGGCATGTGGCTTGCCTATACAAAAGCGCGCGCCAACTATTTCGGTGACGTTTTCCTCTATAGTTTCGCGGACGGTTCGCATACGCAACTGACGGACGGCATGAGCCATGCAGCGTCTCCGGCATTCAGCCCGGACGGCAAACACCTCTATTTTGCAGCAAGCACCAACGCTGGCCCGACCGCTGTTGGCCTTGACATGTCAACGCAGGAACGGCCGATCCGCTTTGGGCTTTATGCCGCTGTTCTCGCTGCCGACGGCAAGTCTCCCCTGCTCCCCAAAGCAGGCGACGAAGCCGTGAAGTCGGACGAAGAAGCGGAAGAATCTGACGAAAACGGCGAAGAAAGTGACGAAAAATCCGAGAAAAAGGAAGAAAAAGCCACAAAAGTGGATTTGGATGGCCTGACCGACCGGATCGTCGCGCTGCCAGTTGCCGAACGATCCTATGCGAGCCTCGCGGTCGCTCATGACGGCGGATTGTTCTTTCTTGAGTTCCCGCAGCCGGGAGGCACGCGTGAGCCAAACGGCAACAATGGAGGCAATGTCGCAAAACTGATGCGATTTGACTTCAAGGACAAAAAAGCCGCCAAAGCAATGGACCGGGTCACCGGTTACAGCCTGTCAGCAGACGGCAAGATGGTGATTGTTGCAACGCCCGAACGCGCCCTGATGACCGCCAAGGCCGAAAAAGACATCAAGGCGAAAAAACTGAACACATCCGATGTGCGGGCCTTCATTGACCCGCGCGAAGAATGGGCTCAGATTTTCGACGAAGCCTGGCGGCTGGAGCACCAGTATTTCTATGCTGAAAACATGCACGGCCTCGACTGGCAGGGCATCTATGACAAGTATCAGCCACTAGTCGCGCATGTCGCTACCCGCGCGGACCTCAATCGCCTGATCGTTGACATGATTTCGGAGTTGCAGGTTGGCCACAACCGCGCGGGCCGCGGCGACGTTTACCGCGACAGGGCGGTGCCTGTTGGCCTGCTTGGCGCGGATCTGCGCGTATCGAACGGCATGTATCAGGTTGCGCGCGTTTATGACGGCGAAAACTGGAACCCGTTTGTTAAAGCACCTCTGGCTGCCCCCGGTATCGGCGTAAAAGCCGGAGACTTCATCCATGCAGTTAACGGCGTACCGGTGAGCGGAGCTGAGAACATCTTTGCCCAGTTTGCCAACACCGTCGGCAAGCAGGTAACTTTGTCGGTCAGCAGCGACGGCGACACCGCAAACGCGCGGGATGTTGTTGTCGAGCCGATCGCCAACGAGCGCCAGCTCCGGCATTGGGCTTGGGTTGAAGGCAACCGCAAACGGGTTGATGAGGCCACAAATGGCCGCGCCGGTTATGTCTATCTGCCCAACACAGCAGGTGGCGGCTTCACCTACTTCAACCGCATGTTCTTTGCGCAAAGTGACAAGCCATCGATGATTGTCGACGAGCGCCAGAATGGCGGCGGTCAGGCGGCCAACTACATCACCGATGTGCTGTCGCGCCAATATCTCTCGTCCTGGATGGACAGGGACGGCATGACGTTTGAAACGCCGGGTGGTGCCGTGTTTGGCCCCAAGGTGATGCTGATCGACCAGGACGCTGGCTCCGGCGGTGACTTCCTGCCCTATTCGTTCAAGCGCATGGGCATTGGCAAACTCATCGGCAAGCGCACCTGGGGCGGCCTCATCGGCATCGCGGCAAACCCGCAGCTGATCGACGGTGGCTTCCTTACGGTGCCTTTCTTCCGCTTCTACACGCCCGAAGGCGAATGGCGCGTGGAAAACGAGGGTGTTGGCCCAGACATCGACGTAACGCTCGATCCGGCACAGGTGAATGCCGGTGTTGACGTGCAGCTCGAGCGCGCCATTCAGGAAATCCTGATTGAATTAGAGAGCTACGAGCCGATCAAGCGTCATACGCCGCCGGCCCTGCCGACCGAACTCGGCGGCTGAAGACCAGTACAAAAGCTGAAACACCAAAGCCCCGGCACGCCGGGGCTTTTTTTATGGGAGAGTTGCAAGTGGCTCGTAGCAGACCTGCAGCCGGTATAGCCAGCACCCTAGAAAGCACGGCCGAGCGCGATACCAAACACCAACGCATCTTCATGGGAGAAGTCGTAATGCAACTGGGGGGAAAGGGTAAAACCGTTTTCAAATTCGAACTCATAGAGGGCACCCAACCTCAGTGCCGCGTATGAGTTGTCATCGACAAATTCTACACCCGGACCCACCTGGGCGATCAACCCACGCCACAAATGCAGATCAGCAACAGCGAGAATGGTTGTGGAGTCGATATTGCCAAAAGCTTGCTCCACAACCAGGCCAAGGCCCAGAAAATTGCTGACCCGGTACTCATAGTCAATCCCTACTGTGAAGGCTGTATGGTCTTCATTGACCAGGTCTGTTCCACCCAATAACACGGACAAATGATGAGGTGACGAATGGTGAAGGCTCCCTTCTTCCTCGCTGGCCACGACGCCAGCACTCAGCAAGGTGAACAAACCGCAGCTCATCAGAAGTCGGCCGTAATAGATAGCGCGCATGGAAGCTCCTCTTGTATGGTTAAGCTAAAGTCCGGCGCCGTGTCACGGGGGGGCCACGGCGCCAGAGCGCAGCCTAGAAGGCCGCTTTGATTTCGGCGACAATCGTCTCTGTCGTATCGATCCGGCTGGCAATGAAGCGGAAATTGGTCAGGGCAGCGGCATAACCGTCATAGTGCTCGGTTATGGCGGCGGCCGTCGCATCGGTGACGATCATCACGTCGAAACCCTGTTCAACAAGCTCCCGCATATGCGATTCTGTGCACAGGTTGGCAGACATGCCAGCGAGCACAACTTTTGAAATACCGTTTTTCCTGAGCTGCAGCACAAGATCGTTGGTGTCCGGGCCATATACTTTGTGCGGGCTCGTGACCACTGTATGTCCATTGTTGATGTACTGCTTATATTGTTCCAGCCAGTCGGCCCCGGAGCCACTAAAGCCATCCAGATTGAGCGGCCCCTCGCGGTCAAACATATGGAGGGAGTGCATCAAAACCTCGAGCGCACCCTCAATTTTCCAGTTGTGGTCGTAAGGGAAATAATAGTGCGGCGATACAAACATCGGCATGCCGGTGTCATGTGCAGCCTTGAACAGGTGCTCAAGGTTTCTGACCGTCTTGTTCTCCATCACGCTTTTGCCAACAACACCCCATGTCACACCGCTGGGGGATAAAAAATCAACCTGGGGGTCGGTGATGACAATTGCCGTGTCACCTTTGGTGATTTCAAAACCCGGCATGGGCAATCCGTCATTAACGGGGGCGCGGTCAGCGGCGGCAACAACTGTGTCCTGAGCCGTTGCTGAGCCCCCACACAAAGTGAGACACAGTGCTGTATAAATAGAAGTAATTTTTTTCATGTAGACGTCCTCTCCAAGCAAGAATGCAAGCACCAATTGCCTGCCCAGACGGGCATAACAAATCCGGCGTGCCTATTCGTCTCGACTTCGTGCCCGGCCTGTTTTTGCTTTTTATGGTCTACCTATTTGGCGCTAGCGTATGACAAGTCATGGGGGAAAAGGGGAGCCGGTGTGGTCACAGACCTTGAAATCAATACTGAATCGCTTCTGCTGTGCGTACTGGAGGGCGACGCAAAGCTGGACCTGCCGGTGCGGCCGAATGCGTCTTTCCACTATATAATGCACGGCCGCGGCAAAATTCGGTTTTCTGACCAGCGCACAATCGATGTTGAAGAGGGGTCACTGGTATTTTTACCGGCAAACCTGGGTCACACGCTATATGCCTGCGAAGGCGGCAAAGCACTGCCGCCAACAGCGGACACGCTCGGCGCCTGCATAGAAAAAAGACAGGTTTCAGGCAACGGTGACGGTGGCATAATGGGACTGTGCGGTACGCTCAATGTGCATGTCCGAGGCGCCCGTGCCCTTTTTGATTTTCTGATTTCACCCATCGTCGTGAATTCACAGACATCTCGCTATTGCGACAAGCTGATGGATATGGTTCTTGCCGAAGCCAACAGAGGCAGGATGGCCAGCCTTGCCATTGTCAATGCACTTATTCGAACGTGCCTGATTTCTATAACGCAACACTCTTTGGATGCGGGCGATAGCAAAATGGGCTGGCTGGCGGCGGCGAATGCGCCAATGCTCTGGCCTGCCCTGCAAGATTTGATGGAAAACCCGGCAGATAAGCACTCAGTCACCAGCCTGGCAGCACTGGCAGGAATGAGCAGGGCACGATTTGCCAAGCTGTTCCGCAGCACACATGGCCGGGGACCGATGGACTTTCTCAATCAATTGCGCATGCAACAGGCGATGCATCTGCTGGCATCAAGCCATTATCCCGTCAAAAAAATTGCCTCAAAGGTCGGCTTTGAGTCGCGGTCTGCATTTGCCAGGGGCTTCAAGAAATATGCAGGCCTTTCCCCGACAGACTATAGAGTTAAAAATCAGTAGGACCCGGCAAAGCATGCAGCACCCATGTTATTGTTCACACGTTCAGCGCCGCGTCGCGGGCGCGTTTGAGCTGGGTAATGTCGAGCCCCGCACGGGCCATCGTGCGCATACCTGCATAAACCGCCAACAGATGCTCGGCTGCAGCGGCTTTGTCCGGCACCTCGCAATCCTCAAGCGCCTGCAGCAGTGCATCGCGCATGGCATTCATCGCCTCACGAACCATCACACCTGTTTCCGGGTCGTCAGACGCCATGTCAATTGCGGCGTTGCACAGGAAACAACCGCGGCGGTCCTGCTGCACCCCCGCCGCGTCCACGACCAAGTCCAGATAGGCCTTGATGCGGTCTATGCCGCTCTGTTCCGTGCCCTCAAGGAGGGTTACCGCCGTCTGCACCTCTTCATCGATATAAAGCGCCAGCGCCCGGCGATAGAGAGCATGCTTGTCGCCGAATGCAGCATAAAGACTTCCCCGCCCCAAGCCTGTGGCGGCGCTCAGGTCAGCGTATGACGTACCCTCATAGCCTTTTTGCCAAAACAGGTCGCGCACGGTCTCAAGCGCTTTCCGGTCGTCAAACTCGCGCAATCGCGCCATGGGCTTTTCCTCACAAACATGTGATGACATCTATTATTGAACATTCATTCCACAATAGTCATTTGGCTAATTGTTGAACGATCGATCCACAATATATAGGGGCGATCAAATTGCTAGGCAACTTGAAACAGGGAAATTCGACATGTTTAAGAAATTCATACTCTCCATCATGGTTATCGCGGGCCTTGGGGCTTCACTTGCAAACACGGCGCAGGCCGACGGGCACGGCACGTCGCAGGTCGTGACAAACGGCACGTTTGAAGGGCGCAGCGATCACGTCACCAGCGGTGGTGTCTCGATCATCAAGACCGCGTCCGGCTATGTCGCCGTTCTTGAAAGCAATTTCAGCCTTGACGGCGCACCGGACCCGACGCTGGGATTTGGCAACAATGGCTCATTTGACACCGAAACAATATTCACCAAGCTTGAGAGCATCAATGGCCTGCAAGCCTACGCCATCCCGGCGGGCGTTGATGTCTCGGCCTTTAACGAATTTTACGTCTGGTGCGCAGAATTCAGCGTGCCGCTCGGCGTTGCAGCCCTGAAAAACTAGGAAAAGCAATCAGTGCTTCGAAAGCCCCGGCACGCCGGGGCTTTTATTTGAACAAGCACAGCGCGCTATTTGCGTGCCTCCAGAATAATATTGAACGGCGTGCGGGCAACAACCCTGACGCTGTCATACCCGACGTCTTCCAGAATGGCCGCCAGCTTTGCCGGACCTGCCTGCGCCCCGAGCCCCATGCCTACGTCCTGAGACAGGGAACAAGGTGTGCAAATCCCGGTTGACGCTGCATAGTAAAGCCGGCTGACCGGATTGATGTTGTCCGCCAGCGTATCGGCCGCCGCAGGCTCCACCACCAGCAAAGAACCACCTGGTTGCAAGGCCTCGAACGCGTGACGGGCAGCACCTGACGGGTCTCCCATGTCGTGCAGGCAATCCATAAAGCAAATCAGGTCAAAATCTTTCTGGCTGAATGACTTGGCTTGCGCCACGTCAAAGGTAATATTGTCCGCCACGCCTGCCTCTTGCGCGCGGCAGCGCGCCGTTTCAATTGAGGCGTCATGGACGTCAAATCCAAAAACCCGAGACTTTGGGAATGCTTCAGCGAGCAAGACCGCTGAAGCACCATGGCCGCACCCGACATCGGCGATACGCCCACCAGCCTGCAGCCGCTCGGTCATGCCGTCCAGCGCAGCGACCCACTCGCTGACCAGGCTGGTCTGATACCCGGGCTTGAACAGAGCTTCGCACCCACAATACAGAGTTTCATGATGGTCTGCCCAGGCGATACCTTCACCCGACCGGAAAGCGCTCTCAATCTTTTCCCGGTCAAACCAGAGGGATGCGCACACTTCCAAGGCCGGCACAAGAAATACCGGGCTGTCCTCAACTGCCAGAACAGGAACATGCGCATCGGGCAACTGGTAAGCATCCTCACCCGCCAGATAGTTCACATAACCGCCAGCAACCTGATTGCCGAGCCATTCCCTCACATACCGCTCGTGCATGCCAAGCTTGCCCGCAAGGTCATTCGATGTGAGCGCACCCGCGCCCGCCATTGCCCTATAGAGGCCCAACCGGTGACCAATGGTGGTCATCACACCTGAAATGGCAGCGGCTACATCGGTCACAACCTGCCCTGTAAATGCTTCAGTGCGCGCAGCTTCTGAAATCTGTGTCATATCGTTCATTGTTTGTCTCATCGTCAATATATTGCCCTCAACCCCCGTGGTTGTGGTTCGAGGGCAGCAATAGGACGCAGAGACAAAGCGATATACTTCAGGGTTGATAGCAACCCGCTTCACAATCGGTAGCATTCGGCTTCAGAAAACGAAGTGCGGAGCAGGAAAAGAGCCGGGCGGGCGCCCGGCTATATTTTGTTTCCGGCTTTTAATCAAACGCTTGAAGACTAATTGTCGGCTTTCGCTTCGCCGACAAACTCCAAATACTCTGTGTCTACATTTGTTTGCAGCAGCTCAAAATCCTGCATGAAGATATGCGTTTTATGGCCGTCCTGAAAGTCGGCAAGCAGGCCAAACCAGTATGGCGGTTCATAGCTGACGTAATAGTCCCAGTGCTCACCGTTTTCCCGGACAAAGTCGAAGCGGTAGGCCGCATGAGACCTGCCCTTGGCGTCCGTGAAACGGTCCGGCCCGATTTCAGCCAGGTCCGCGAGCTCATACCCGTTTTCCCTGCTTGAGTTTTTGATCGCTACCTTGCGCAAAGTGCCAGGCGACCGTTCCTTGAATGCAAGCGCAAACGGCAGAGCCGCCAGATCAAAAGCGTTGGAAAGCGGATAGGTCTTCACTTCGGTTTTGGGCTCGGCGCCGTCAAACGAGAGGTCAAGTGTTGTTGTTTGCCCGGCGATTACATCGTGGATGGTGTTGAAGCGGCCACCGCCTGCCGCCAGCACGCGCCAAAGGCGCTGAAAATTATCCTGCCGGACAAATGTGATGTCGTCTGTGGCACCGTTTTCACCAAAGCCGTACCACTCGATTTTGTATGCGGGCACACCCGCCTGGGAAAGCGGCTCGAACTGAATGAACGTTGGCAGGTCCCCGTGGCGGCCCAGCACGTTTTCCACGTCCACCTCCCAGCGGAACAGCGAACGGACGCTCTGAATGCGCTCTGGCGTTTTCAGCGTGATAGAGTCAGGCGTCAAGGTCCCGGCTCGCTCATACGACTGGTATTTTTCGAGTTGCTCCTCTATGTAGGCTGCAATGCCATCGTCTTGTGCGGCGACAGCTTGAGTGATGGATACTGCAGCCACTATCGCTGCAAATGCCGTGAAACCTGTTTGGCGGACTTTCATTGGACGCTCCATGTTATTGAATGTCCGGCAAGGCGTGACACGAAGAAGCGTGCGCGTCCTAACCGGCAGCTAACAAAAAGCTCACAAAAATATCCGCAGAACGGTTTAGGGCGGCTTAGAGAGATTTAGGGCAGAGGTTGCAGCACGATCAGGTCGCTGCCGA
The DNA here is from genome assembly GCA_947500295.1 of uncultured Kordiimonas sp. GTDB lineage: Bacteria > Pseudomonadota > Alphaproteobacteria > Sphingomonadales > Kordiimonadaceae > Kordiimonas. The sequence continues at coordinate 118,632 of CANMRM010000004.1, read as the reverse complement.
CATAACCCTGAACGGTGAAGGCAATCTGGTTTGTCGCGTCCGATACACTGAACTGAAATCCGTCAAACAATCGCAGCTCCAGAGGTGAAATCACCTCGGGTTCACCTTCTCCGTCCGGCAGGCGTACTATGCGGCCACTACCCTCTTCCATCTCTTCGATGCTGAATTGCGAAGGCTGCTGCGACCGAGGTATGTCAGTTTCGTTCAATACCATGGGAGCGGCCCCTTCCCGGGACAACTTCAGTCGTCCGTTGCCCTTTTCATCCAGCAACAGGAGATGCAGGCTATTGGCACTCCAGCGCAGTTCGGCACTACGTGCGCACATTGCGTCAAAGACATGCACCAACTGCCTTGTGCCGGAATTCATGTTTTCGACCCAAATCTCACAGCGTCCGGGCTGGTTGATCAGAAAGGCAAGTTCGCTGCCATCTGCCGAAAAACTGGGGCTGCGGCTAACCTCCGCCGTATCCACCAATGTGGTAATTTCTGCATCAGGCGAGTTAAGATCAAGTCCCTGGAGGTCAATATCATACACAGCCTGAGACAGGATGATTTCTCCCGCTGAAAGCCTGATATCAAGCGATGAAACGGTTTGGCCTAGAAGTGTTATCCATTGCGGCCCGTTCACTTCTGCTGTCGTGCGCCACAGGCTTTCACTTGCAATAAAATACACTGATTGGTCCTGCCCTGCGCTCGCCAGACCGCTGACTGAACTTTCCACGTTTGCCAGAGTTTCAAGCTGGCCTGCAACAGGATCCACCTGCAAAATCCGGGTCCCGCCTTCGGTTTGCCGAACAAAAGCAATATGTCCTATCGCTTTCAGGAGCACCGGCAAGGTGTCCTGCTCTGTCGGACCTGGGAAAGTCAGCTGCTGCATGGCACCGGTTGCAAGATCATATGTGTGGATCGCATTTTGGCCTGACGCTGTCGGGCGGGCAATCAGCAGGCTGGTTTTGCCGGCCCAGTCAAACAAGTCTTCACAAGAGTTGCAGGGCAAATGGCTCGGCAGAGCGGCATCCGACAGCGGCCAATTCTGGATGGATACATAGCGGCCTGATTGATCATCGCGCCGGTAGGCGAGCTGCGTGCCATCGGGCGACCATCTGGGAGCCCGGAGGTGATAACCCTCTTCCTGGATCATTTGCGTGCTTCCCGTGGTCAGATCGCGAACCTCAAGGAACAGGTATTCACTCTCTTCCTCTGCATAGCGTGCGTAAGCGATCCATTGCCCGTCGGGACTGACTGAAGGTTCGAACTCCTCCCCGGGCGTCTGCGTCAACCGGTAACTTGCGAAGGTCTCAGTTGCGGATTCGGGCCCTTTTTGCGAGCCAAACTCAATGAGAAAATGCAGCAGCACTGCAGCCACAAACAGGATCGCTGTCGCCATCCGCAAGTTTTGGTGCCGACGTATTCTTGCCTTTGCAGGTTCGGTGGGCTCGGGAACCTCAGCAACCGCAGCCACCAAACGGTATCCGGACTTGGGAATGGTTTCGATGAAAACAGGCCCGTCTCCATCTGGGTCCAGACTACGGCGCAGTTCCGAAATTGCGCGCGTTAAAACGGCGTCCACGACATGCACCTCGGGCCAGACTTCGTTCAAAAGCTGTTCCCTGGTAAAAAGCTCTCCCGGTTTTGAACTCATATATACAAGAAGCTGCATGAACTTGGGAGCAAGCTTCGTCTCCCTGCCCTGTTTTTCCAGCCGGTTTAGAGAAGGACGTACCAGCCACTGGTCCAGCAGAAAGTCTTTAACCATACTGTTTTGTTGCGTGTTCACGTGGCGATAAACCGATTAGCTTGTTAACGGGTGCACATTCTAGTGACTGGTATCAAAAGCAGTCCAACGATGGAAGAGCTTCAATTTCCTGTTGCCATTCGCGCACCCAACCGCGACCAGCCGCTATGGTGTCCAGTGTATATTATCCGGTGCAGGGTTACTGAGCTGCCCCGACTGATACTGTCGAAAACTCCGGCGACCTGAGCTCAATAAAGCGATGATTCATTTGCAGCAGGGAAACCTTCCCCTCAATCGCGACATTCGGCGGCACATCAGGAATACTAAAGAGGCTGATAATTGTCGGCTTGCCATCCATGGGCGCAAGCGGCAACCGCAACTGTGAGGCAACAATAACATTGCCACCCCCAAGCGCCACCTCTGCCTCAAGCTCAGCTCCGACCTCCTTGGTAATGACGGTTTTGGCGATTTCCAGATGCGTTTCCATGTGAGGGCCGGGCGCCAAAAGCGCTTTGACTGGCTCCTGCTGCACGTCGCGCCTCATGAGCTGGTCTATACGCGTGCCACAATAGTCGATGGTAGGCATCCAGCTTTTTGTGTCCCAGCGCGCCACCATCATGTTTGGCAAAAACGCATGGAACCTGCTAGCGGTCACCTGTTGGCGCGTCGGCAAACCTTGAGGGCCGGCCGCCAGGGCCAAAACCTGCCACCTGGACAAAAACTCTCTAAACTCGGGCTGCATCAAATTCCCCAACCGTGCTTCCCTAGAACATCACGCCTAGCATGCCGATTTATCGGCTGGGGGTCAAATTTTCAGATGCGGGTCTTCTGAGCTCCAAGTATAATTACCATCATGTCTCCTTTTGTCTGAAAGCTGAGAAACAGCAGATAAGGCGCCAGGAACATGATGCCCCCAAACAGTGCCACAATGCCAAGCCCAACGCCAAGCGGTGAGAAATTGTTGCGCCACATCGTCCAGCCCATGGACAGAATCAGGAAACTCAGGAAATCCGTGTTGAACTGGCCAGGCCAGCCCATGGCGGCAATGTCGGTAAAGAACACGGAAACAAGGTCCCAGCCATGATTTGAGCCGGTTATCGCTGTATAAACGAGAATGTTGATTGTCAGAATAATGAGTAGAAGTCGAAAGATAAGCATTGTTCCCCCCTTTTGCTACGGTTCGGTGCGGTTCATAAAAAAAGCCAACCCCAGCGCAACAGCGGCACCCCACAAAATCGCTGCACCAGCGCCAGCAACCAGTTCCGCCTCTCCCCCATACAGGGCCGGAAACCAGGCAAGAGCGACGCCGTCAAGCAGCATTGCCGCCATGTCCATCAACGCAGTACCAACAAAATACTGGTGCGCTTCAAGTTTTGCGACGCGGAATCCGATGAGCAGAAATGGCACTGTTCCGGGTATGATGAGTACATAAAGGATTACGCGCGAGGAGCCTTCGTAGATGCCCATGGGGCCCAGTATCTGCAACATCATGGCGGCGACAAACCACAGCAAAGCACCAACAAGAAGGCACAAGCCAATCTGGTGCTTCTCAAGCGACAGTTTGCTGCGCATGGCTGCAGGTTTTGATATGTCTGACATGATGTCCCTCCCCGTTACCTGCTACCATAACGCTCGAAACACGGGGTCGGTTCGCAGGATGTCGAAAATTTCTCCCGAAGACCTATGCTACAGTGTCGCACGACGCGAGTTGCAATTGGCGTTGATACTGGAACCGATGCTTCGATGGACAATCTTCAACTATTGGTCATGGCATCCAGCTCAGGCGATATCGCACCAGAAAGCCATCATGATCCGACAAGGTTTGACGCCCTCTGATTTTGGGTCCTTGAGGATGGGGTTCATCAAAAAGGGCCTCAACCATGATTGGTTCAATGTCGATCTTTCTGCCGGGCAACCAGCCCTGCAGATCCTGGGTGTCCAGCCACGGGTGGTCGCTGTCGTATGACATACGCACATCGCAGGTGTGACCCGGCCTGCTGCACCAGTAAGTGACTTCGTAGAAAGGCTTCTCCACCTCTGCCACCGCATAGTCGAGCCGGTCTTTTGCATGCTTCATGTTGAAGTCACCGCCAAAAATCAGGGGAAACTCCTTCGTCCATGTGTTCCCGACAACCTCGACCATATGGTCAATCTGCAAATGGTGCGCGGCAAGGGTACGCTCCTCCTTGACACCCGACGCTGAACTTTGTGCATTCGTGTGTGAGGTGATGATATGCACCGGCCCGGGCAAGCCGGGTATCGCAACATCTATAAGCAACATGCCCTTGTTGGCGCCGCAATCAAACCCGGCGCACTCATAGCGATAAAAGGGCCGTGTTCTTTTTGCAGTGATCGGCCAGTTGCTCATTGCTATCAGGCCGCCATTCATAAGTTTGCCGAGCTTTTCACCTTTCCAGAAACTGCGTTCCTGCCGGAACTTCGCCGGAGCCCGTTCAGAGTATCCGGGCATCCGGTCACTGGTTTTCGGCCCGCCAACCCAGTTGGGGTAGCCGCTGATTTCAACCAAATATTTCGAGGACCGACGAAAACTCTCCTGCAGCAGCACTATATCCGGCTCCGTTCCGGCATCCCGCATCCGTTTCAACTCGGCACCAATGAGCTTGATCGCCTTGGTGCGCTTGGACAAAATTGGCCAAGGCAGCGCGGCAATATTGTAGATCAGGACATCGATTTCCGTGCTGTGCCGCCCGCTGTCTGCATCCACAACAATGTGGGGTGGGTCAATGACCGTCATTTGCGGCAGCGGCGGCTCCGGAGCGCGCGACGTGCAGGCCGCTAGCAAGGAAGGCGCCAGCAAAAGCGCGGTCAGATTTTTTCTCAGGCCTGAGTTTCTCATCTCTGTTCTCATGGATTCACTGAGTGATGGCGGTTTAAAAATCGATGGTATGGGACAAATAAGCACCAACAATAATCTGGTTGGGTGAGCCAAAAGGGTCAACAATCGGGCTTTGGTCAATCTCTCCAATGAGACGGGTATAGCGAGCATAGCCATTCAGCGCCCATTTTTCCGACATTTCCCACCGGGCACCGAGTCCGATGCGTAGGTCCTGAACCGATGCGCCGGGCAAAAACTCCGTCAACTCTGAGTTAGCGGCCTGCTCCGCAGACACCCCAAAAAATTGTCGTGTATGACGTTTGTCACCCCAGCGTGCCCGCGCCCCAAGCGCCAGCGAGAAGGTATCTTGTTCATACAGCAGTGCACTGAAAGTCAGATCAATCACGCCGCCATTACTCGCCCCCGCGACCGCATGATAGTAGCGCAACCGAGTGATAAAACGGTCAGCAATTGTAACCTTGGCAAACACGCCAATATCCAGGCTATCCCCGACGTCACCCAGACCATCCAGGATCGGGTTCGTGTTCTGGTTTCGGCCACCGGTGAAATGCAGTGTCGGGCCAAACTTGAAATCGCTTAGTCCCAGAATATTAATCGAAGCACCATCATTACTCAGCGTGAGAACTTGTCCCAATCTCAGGAACAAAACCGGATCCGGCTCCAGAGAATAATCATCAGAGCCGAAATAATCCGGTCCGTATGATAACCCCGCACCGACCGTTAGCTGCGACCCTTCTGGCAACAACAGCTCTCCGAATGTGTGCAAGCCTGCGTATATGTTGTCGCCGGTTTGCGCCCGTACATCTGTAGAAAAAGCGAGCAAGACCAGCAAGCACATTGCTTGCAGGCTTCGAAGCATTAAAGCGCGATGAATGATCAACCAGCTTCTCCCTGCCCGCGCCCCCCACCTGATAATACCTCTGCAAGACAGTTGCGCAATGCAATTAAGGGTAGAGAAGGAAGGAGTGGTCAGGATTGTTTGCCGTAGGCCAGCACAACATCAATGGTGTGATCGGTGAAGCGGGCGAGCTTATCCTCCGGCTCGCCGTCAATTTTCATCACTGACAATGCATGACTTGCCGACAGGAGAATTCGAGCGTCATCGCGGTTTTCACGGCTGATGTTATCCTCCGAGGCCCAGAGGATTTCGCTCAGGCGGCTCAGGACTTCGTCCTGAAACTTGAGAAATTTCGTGCGCATTTCAGGATCAAACCGGGCAGCCCAACCCTGTTGCACCAAAACATAATTGCGGTGCGTATCCACCGTTTCGAGCGAGCGGGCCGCCAACATGCGCAACGTGGCAGGTGCGCCGCCTCTGATCACTTCGATACCGCTGAAAAACTCGAGGAAAAAGTCGCTTATTTCCTGGGTCACCGCATCCAGAAGCGCTTCGCGCGTCGGGAAATACACAAATGTCGCCGCGGTAGAGACCCCAACACGGCGGGCAATATCGGCGTGTTTGGCCTCACCGAAACCCTTTTCGGCAAACAAATCAATAGCCGCTGCCAACAGCTGCTTGCGACGTTCTTCGGGGTTCAAACGGGTTCGGGCGGCACGCGCCATAGGGTGTCCTTTGCGTTTCCTGCTCCCTTGATAGCCAAAAACCTCCTCTGTTCTCAAGTCTTACTTGTCTTATTGATATTTTTATCATTAATTCTTGACATGACACAAGTGATCCTTACCCTGTAGCGGCGAATTGTTATGTCCGGGGGAAGGACATACAGACTGGGATGGGCCAACCGGTATTGGCCAACTGGGATGGGAGAGACCCGATGAATGACACCACGGTTGTCGACTACAGAGATAACAAGAAATACTGGTGGCCGCTCGCAACAATACTGGCCCTGCTGCCCGTATTTGGCATTGCGCTGTACAAGGAAACTGGCACACCAATTTGGCTGTGGCTGACACCGATTTTCTTCTATGGCATCGTGCCCTTTATCGAAGTGGCTTTTGGTGAGGACGAGAGCAACCCACCCCGGGAGGCTATCCCTCAGTTAAGGGATGATAAATTCTATCGCTGGTCGGCGTTTGCCGGCTTGCCTTTTGTCTACACCAGCTGGGTTGTTGGCGCATGGTTTATTGCAACAGAGCCCTTTAGCTGGAACGCCTATATCGCCACAACAGTTGCTGCCGGCCTCACAGGTGCCGGGTCACTCAACACCGGCCACGAGGTCGGCCACAGGCGTGACAGAGTGTCGATCAACTTCGCACGGTTCTTCCTATGCCTGTGCGGCATGGGTCATTTCCGGATCGAACACAATCTCGGTCACCATGTTCAGGTTGCCACCCCCGAAGACAGTGCAACCGCCATGATGGGTGAAAACTTCTACGAATTTACAATTCATGAGCTGCCCGGCGGCTACAAGCGGGCCTGGAACATTGAAAAAACCCGGCTTGGCCGCAAAGGAAAATCAGCCTTCTCGTTTGAAAACGAGGTGTTCACCAACACGTTGATTACACTCGGCATGTACGGCGCGATGACCGTCCTGTTTGGCCTGATCGTGCTGCCCTACCTGCTGATCGCGGCACTGCTGTCGAACCTGATGCTCTCAAGCGCCAATTACATTGAGCATTACGGCCTGATGCGCGGCAAGCGCGAAGACGGCAAGTATGAGCGGGTGCAACCGCACCACAGCTGGAACGCCAATCATGTGGTTTCAAACGTGATGCTGTTTCACCTGCAGCGGCACTCGGACCATCATGCGCACGCCGAGAGACCTTACCAGTGCCTGCGCCACTTCGAAACGGCACCGCAGCTGCCCGCTGGCTATTTCACCATGTATCTGGCGGCATGGATACCACCTGTCTGGTACCGCATTATGGACCCGCTGGTGGCCGAACAGATGGGCGGCGACATGAACAAGGCGTACATCAAGCCATCAAAGCGTGAGGCCATTTTCGCCAAGTTCCACAAGCCGGAACCGGCGAGTGCTGTCGCCGCTGAATAGGCAGCTTAAATTAGCACAATGCAAGGTCCGACCACCTCGGTCGGACTTTTTAGTCGACCATCATTCCTGCAATCACCAACAACCAAAAACAAACACCGAACGTTAGCGCCACACCCGAATGCCATGTGAAGCTGGAGTTGCGCTCTAAAACGCCGCAGCTGTTTTGATTCAGCTGCGCAATCTGTCGCACAAACGGCAAGGTTGCAGGTATGGAGACCAAGCCTGCCAGAAACAGGATGTCTGGCAGCGCTTCCACTCGGTCGGCAAGATTGCTTATGAACTCGGCAACTAAGATAAGCGCCGCCAACCAGATAAAACTACGCTCCAGAATCTTGCTTTTGCTATCGGGGTGCAAAGCAATGTTGGAAAATAGGACGAAATTGGTAAAAACCTGGAAAAACGCACGCCAAAAAGGTGATACTCGCTCGCCCTCAACGTCGCGCACCCACTGCCAGTTTTTGAAGCTCCAGAAAAAACTATAGGCTCCTAGTGTGCCTATGGACAGCAGCAGAAACTTGGCCACAGAAATAGGGTAAAAGACCGCGTCCGTCCGCCAATCGCTATCTACTTTGATAGCCTTGATGAACGTAACCACCAGCGAAACAGCAACCACAATGACAAGCAATGAAAGAATGATCATTGTCAGCGTGTCAGTGGCATCATCTGCTTCCGCACCCGCCGGGCCAGGCTGATACAAACGAATGCCATCTTCATCGTCAGCGCGTTTTGCATCAACATTGAACTGCGTCAGTTCCTCCACCGTCGCAAAGTCCTTCTTACCGCGGTAGGTATATTTTTCGCTGAAGACACTGCCTTCGAAACGACTGACCTTGGAATAGGCAAAAACACTGTTGTCGAGAGATATGTCCTCGTCATTGAACGACCAGCCATCGTCCACAATGAACCGCAGTTCATGATGGACATTTGTCGGCCACGGCAAGTCCAGCGGAGATGTTCGGGGCACTAGATCAGCTTCCGGCAACGCTGAAGAAACCTCGCTCGGCCATGCAGGGAACCGCTTGGAACCGTCGTCCTCATCGATATCCCAAGCATCCGGTATGCGATAATTTTCTGCGACCGTAATTGTGCCCGCAGCTTCATCGCGCTCATAGTTCAATGGGTTAACTGCCACAATGGTGGGATAATTAGCTTGATAATACTCAAGATAATTAGCCTGTACGCCGTTTACACCCTCATCCTTCAGTTGCCGGGCAATACGGTCGGCTCGGTTTCCCCAGTATGTGGAGTTGACCGCCAGGAAAACGGTCCCCGTCTCTTTGACTACATCAAAGGTTTCCACAACCCGGACCGATGGTGGTGTTTGCTGCCCCTGGAATTCGATAATACCGCTGTCTGCCCCATCCACCAAAAGCCCCGCACCAAAGTTGGCCTGTTCCAAGTGTGCAAGGTCCCCAATTTGGTCATCTCTTGTCGGGTCCAGCCATAGAACTTTGTCTCCCAGTGAAACATGCGTGATCACGTGATCAAAGGCATAGGCACTGGGAAGCTCTCTTCTGAACTGCGCATGAATCTCAGTATCCACAAGCAGAGGCTTTGCCTGCACACCCAACTGGTTCAAAATGGTGACCAGCAAAATAGTCTTGTCTTTGCAGTCTCCAAAACGCTGGTCCAATACAAGCGAAGGATTACGAGGTGCATAGCCGCCTTTGCCGCTTTCGATACCAAGGTATCGGATGTTCGACTGCACAAATGACAGCGCAGCTCTGACCTGACCTTCCACACTGCTGTTTTCGGATGCTATCTTGTCAATTTCGGCCCGTAGAGCCGCTGACAGTCGGTCGGGCACTCGATAATACGGCGTATACAGTTGCCCCATCTCGGCCCAGTCTGTTTGGTCGGTAATCTCAAAAAGCGCAAAACTGCGATGCCAGGCGGGTACGTTATCATCAACTCGGAGTCCGGCAATATCCTCTCGATCCCAAACAAATCGACGCCGCCCCCCTTCAACAGACTGCGTCGGTTGAGGCGCGCCTCCATACCCCGCGACTTGGTAGGAGCGGTCTTCGGGAACATCGAATGAGGCATAATACTTGCCGACTGGAACACCGTAATTCAGCCTAACCCTGTCAGCTATGTGACCAAAGAATACCGGGTTCTTGCCACTTATGGTGTAAGCATAGTCCAGAATGTCCCCAGGTCGGATGTCCCTCAGTATTACTGAAGCCGTCACGCTGCCGTTAAAAATTAGACGCTCCGCATCATCCTCTTTTTGGAAAATGTTGACGGCTTTCATATCCAGTCGGTCCTGACGAACACCATCCCTCACCACCGTAATATGATGGAACACCATCCGCTCGTATGATGGGTCGAAAGAGATAGAAAGCTGGGACGCGTCCTCAGCACTGGATATATCATTTATCTTGGCAACAAAGCGGCTGTAATAATGTTCATCGTCGTTTTCGTGAAAACGCTGCCTGCTGATCAGGACATAAGCTGGACCGCTGGTTGGTTTTCCGTCGAGTGATTGGGCGTTATAGGCCTGCACACGCACCCACGCCGAGGGCTCACCGGATGTAACAGAGGGTTCCTGGGCTCTTGTATCAACGGCAAGAACTGCCCAAAACACAAAAAAACACAGCTGTGTTGCTGCGCTGACAAACCAACTCCGAACCATATATCCCCCTATCGAACTATTTCGAAGAGAACTTATGGTGGTTTTCGGCGAAAATAAAGTGTTTAGGGGACAAGATTTCGTTCATTTTTGAAGCCGCTGACCAATAACCTGGCAAAGCCAAACTCGCCGGAACCGGCGAATGCTGTCGCCGCTGAATAAGTGTCTAAAGCCTCTCACCCCAACAAGGCCTTTCGGGGCCTTTTTTTGTTGGGAAATGACCAACTGTGATGTAACGCATTCAACCAATTGCGCATCTAAACCAAAGAGGGTTCGCTGGACAGGCACGAGCCAAGCCCGTAGGCTCCTATCATCGCGTCAAGGGAAAGCAAGTATGGCTGACTATAAACCGCTGAAGGGCTACCGCGCCCTTTATCATCCGGCATTCAACAAATCGACCGCCTTCACCCGCGAAGAGCGGGAGGAATATGGCCTGAAGGGCCTGCTGCCCTACAAAGTGGGTAATCAGGACAACCAGCTGGCACGCGTGCTTGAAAACCTGCGCCGCAAAGCGAGTGACATCGAAAAATTCATCTTTCTGGCCAGCTTGCATGAGCGCAACGAACGGCTGTTCTACCGAACACTTCTAGAAAACATCGAGGAGATCATGCCGCTCATATACACGCCGACCGTCGGTCAGGCCTGTAGGGAATTTGCCCATATCTTCAGGCGCCCCAAGGGGTTTTACATCACGCCTGAGGACAAGGGGAACATCCGGGACATGCTGGATAACTGGCCGCGCCCGGACACGCGCGTGATTGTGATCACCGATGGCCAGCGCATTCTGGGCCTTGGTGACCTGGGCGCAAACGGCATGGGCATTCCGATCGGCAAGCTGCAACTGTATGTGGCCTGCGCGGGTATTGTGCCGCGCCAGTGCCTGCCCGTGATGCTCGATGTGGGCACCAACAACGAAGAACTGCTTAACGACCCCCTTTACCTTGGCTACCCGCACCGGCGTTTGGAGGGTGAGGCCTACTATGAACTCGTTGACGAGTTTGTGCAGGCGGTACAGGACAAATACCCGGGTGCACTTATTCAGTTTGAGGATTTCCTGACGCCAAACGCGTACGGGCTCTTGTCCAAATACAAAGACGAAATCCTGTGCTTCAATGATGACATTCAGGGTACCGCCAGTGTCAGTCTTGCGGGCGTGTATGCCGCCACTCGCGGCATCGGTGTACCCTTCAGGGATTTGCGCATCATGTTCCTTGGCGCTGGCTCCGCTGCTACCGGAATTGGCGACCTGATGGTTACGGCGTTTGAAGCTGAAGGCCTGTCGAACCAGGAAGCGCGCGAGCGGCTGAATTTTGTTGACATTGAAGGGCTTCTGGTCGCTTCGCGTGACGATCTGATGTCTCACAACCTGCCCTATGCGCATGATCGGGAACAACTTGGCTTTGTCGACGCGATCCGCGAAATCAAACCCCATATCCTGATCGGTGCCACAGGGGCGCCAGGCACGTTCAACCGGGACGTCATTGACGCCATGTGCTCGGTCAATGACCGGCCAGCTATCTTTGCGCTATCAAACCCGACCTCACGGGCGGAATGCACGGCAGAACAGGCCTACAGCTGGTCACAGGGCCGAGCCTTTTTTTCCAGTGGCAGCCCGTTCAAGCCTGTAGACTTCAATGGCAAGACACTGCGCCCGGGCCAGGGCAACAACGCCTATATTTTCCCGGGTGTCGGGCTCGGCGTCGTTGCAAGCGGGGCAACGCGCATTACAGACACTATGTTTCTGATAGCAGCAAAAACACTGGCGGAAATGGTCAGTGACGAAGACCTTGAGGCAGGTGCCCTCTATCCGTCAATTACTGATATTCGCGCGGTGTCCCTTGCGATCGCCGTGAAAGTCGCGGAAGAAGCTCACGCGGCAGGCCTCGCCACGGAGGTCATGCCTGCCGATCTGGAAACTGCGATCGCCGACACGATGTATGACCCGGTGTATTGACGCCCTGCGCCCACTCGGCATACGAACCAACATGGCCTTCATACCGTTTATTGGTATGGGGGCAGGATAATCGGGGAACCTACAATGTTGCGACAGCTTCTTATTTTGACCGTTCTTGTTATGACATCTGCCGCCGCGAAAGCGGAGGGCGCAGAAGAGTATTACGGACTTTGGTGGAACGAAGACCGGACCGGGATTTTTGAACTACAGGCCAGCACCAACAATGGCATCGAAGGCATCACCCGGTGGGGTGAAAAACCCGATGTTGACAGGAATAACCCGGACCCGGCGCTACGCAGCCGCACCCTGAAGGGCATCACATTTCTCTGGGACTTCGAGTATGTGCCGAAGAAAAATCGCTGGAAAGACGGCAAGGTCTATGACCCTGACAACGGCAAAACGTACAGCGCCAAAATGGAGCTTGAGAAAGACGGCACCATTCTGAAAATGCGCGGCTACGTCGGCGTATCCCTGTTTGGCCGCACGGCCCGTTTTGAGCGGGTTGCCGATACAGAAGTCCCGACTGAATTACAGGCAGATATTGCTGCGCGTTAAACGTGACCAGGCTTGTTATGCTGCGGCAAGGCGCGGGTCTGTGCTGATCGCACCCGCAATCCAGCCACCGCCGAGAACACGATCACCGTCATAAAACACGGCCGCCTGCCCCGGTGAAACCCCCGCCTCTGCCTCTTCTAGAACAAGGCGCGCGCGTCCTGACGGCTCCATAAAAATGGTGGCGGGCACGCCGGGTCGGGTGGACCGGATTTTTGCGACGATTGGCAAACCCTGGCCCGGAACTTCCTCACCGATCCAGCTCACATCCTTCACCCAGATCTCGCGGGTCTGCAGTGCCTCTTTCGGGCCAACAATGACGCGTTTAGTGATAGGATCCAGTTTCAAAACATACAGGGGATCTGCCGTACCGCCGACGCCGATACCCCGGCGCTGCCCGATCGTGAAGCGAACAATGCCCTGGTGCTCCCCAAGCACATTGCCCTCCAGATCCACGATCTTGCCGGGCTCCATTGCACCTGGGCGAAGGCGTTCAATTACGTCAACATAGCGACCTTCCGGCACAAAACAGATGTCCTGGCTGTCGGGCTTGTCAGCAACAATGAGGCCAAAACGTTCTGCGTGTTCGCGGGTTTGATCCTTGTCCAGACCGCCCAGGGGAAACCGCAGAAAATCTACCTGCTCCTGCGTGGTCGCAAACAGGAAATAGCTTTGGTCTTTGCCCTGATCGATGCCGCGCACCAGTTGCGCTTTGCCATCCGGGCCAACAACGCGCTGAACATAGTGGCCGGTCGCCATACAGTCCGCACCCAGATCCTTTGCCGTTTCCAGCAGGTCCTTGAACTTTACTGTCTGATTACAGCGCACACAGGGGATAGGCGTTTCACCCTTTATGTAACTGTCAGCGAACTCTTCCATCACCTGGTTTTTGAACCGGCTTTCATAGTCCAGAACATAATGCGGGATACCAAGTTCTTCGGACACACGGCGTGCGTCATGAATGTCCTGACCCGCACAACAGCTGCCTTTTTTCTGCACGGCAACACCGTGGTCATATAGCTGCAACGTAATACCGACGACGTCATAACCTTCTTCCGCCAGGAGTGCCGCGGTTACAGAACTGTCAACGCCGCCAGACATCGCCACCACCACCCGCGTTTCTGCAGGTGGTCGATTGAAGCCAAGGCTGTTTGTCGGCGCGTTCGCCATTGTTCACTCCTGAAAGGCACCGTCCGGGCCGGTAAATCATGACCAGCTCCGTCATGATTAGTTTCTGCCTGCCATATAAGGAGCTTTCGCCAAGGAGGCAAGGGATTCCGGCTTTCCTTGCCGCGGCAGGAAAAAAAGGGTGGGCAAATTTGGTCGGCAGAATTGCACGCTATTCCGTGCGCTGTTTCCCTGAATTGCCGCGACTCGTTGAAAACATGGCGTTTGTTACACCACTAACAAAATTGGCCCACGGTTTGCTTATTGAGAGGCGACACGAATGGCCGGGCCACAGAAATGGCGGAACATCGAAGAAGCAAGTAATGATTAGATGAACCCTGTCGAAACCCCGATGATGCAACTGATGCAGGCGTTTGGCGCCACATCCCCCCAGTCCGTCGCTGCCATGTTTGGCATCCAGGACGCCGCGGGCGACATACAGCAAGACTATTCCGCTCTTTTTCGCGGATATTTGCAATCAGTTGAAAACGGAAAGTCATCAGCGAACACAACCGGTGTCGTTGATCTCTCCAAAACTGACGTTCAGCCCTTCAGCGCCGCGCCCGAAGACTATTCTCTGGCTGTCAGCCCTGTTGAGCAGGCGCTGCGCCCAATTTCTCTCGCAGCATTGTGGGGTAGTGAAGGTGCACTCAACCAATTTGACCTTGCCGGGGCGGATGGCGAAGCCTCGGTTCCTGAACACCTTGCCGCATTTTCCCTGGCTGTTGACTATCGAGCGGCGCCGCTGCAGCTAACGCCTGAAAACCTGCAGGCCCTGCAAGCGGCACTGCCGCAAGCCTTTGCCGGACTTCAGAGTGGTGACCAACTGAGCCAGGGAGCCACTGCGTCATCAATTGCGGCGGCAACCAGTCAATCCGGCCATATTCTGCCTGTAAAAGACCTTCTATTTTTGTTTGGTGAAAACGCGCAAATTCCAGAAGCGCTTAAAGGTAACGCAGGCGGGCTAACGCTCGGCGGGTCTTCCGGGACCCTTCAATCAGGTATAGATGGCCAAGTTGGGATGTCACTTGCCGCACAGGCAACCAGCGCACAACACTCCGTCGTATCGGGTGACGCGACCGAAACCATTGAAGGCAGTGTGGCCGCTCGGCAAGCATTGACTGCAGCCCCAGGCGCTGCGCATCATGCCAATTCCGAATCAGCGTTAGCCAGGGAAACAGGTTTCAACCGGACAGCTGAGACGATTAATTCAAACACCCAGTCAGCATCCGCAATGGCGGACGCGGCATCCGAAGATCAGGCAGAAGCCGATGGCCAGATTCTGGCAGTCGCCCAGAAAAAAGCCAACTCCGCCAAAGCTGGCGCACAATTCACACCGGCACAGGCACAGACCAACAGCCAGACTGCAACCGCCGCAGCTGCAACTGCACAAGCGGCAACGAGCCCATCAGCTGCAGAAGGAAAACGCAGCGCTGAATCGGAAAAAACCTCAACAGCAAGGGAAACCGCACAGTCAATATCGACAGCTTCACCTTCGGCGCCGGTTGTCACGGCACCACCAAGGCAAAGTGTCGATTGGGTTTCTCCCTGGACCACTCCCGAGCGTGCGGCAGGTTGGCCCGAGAGCTTTTCAGCCAGCCTGATTTCCAGCGGCCTCAACAGCCTGTCCGGCCAAGGCAACCCTCTTGGTGGCATGGGCCTGCTGGGCGGGCGCCCTGACCCGGTGTTGGGCCAGCAAGTGGCAAAGCAGCTCAACATCAACATTACACGTGCGGTGAAAGCCGGTGACAACCAGTTTTCCATGCGGATGGACCCGCCTGAACTGGGCCGCGTCACCGTAAAGTTGACCTTTGCACAAAACGGCCTCGTGAAATCCCAGGTGATCGCCGAGAGACCTGAAACGCTTGAGCTCCTGCAACGGGAGGTTCGCGGGCTTGAGCGGGCGGTCGAAGCGGGCGGTCACAAAACCGAGCCAGGTGCCATCAGCTTTTCGCTCGATAGCGGCGGTGAAGAAAGCGCAGGTCGCGCCTTTGCCGAAGCCATGCAGGAAGACCGGTTGAAAGAGCAGCAAGGTCGGCATGCGGGGCCTGAGGAAGACGGAGACGCGCTGATGGACGAGGTCGTCGAAGAGGTTGACCTGGAAGAAATTCTCGCTCACGTGACGCCGGAAACCGGCCTTGACGTGAGAGTATAGGAAACGGACGAAGCAGATGATTGACGCAGTAGCAGCAGCAACAGCAAATGGCGCCGCCGGCGCGGACGCCAAGAAGCTCGCAGAAGATTTCGATGACTTCCTGACGCTGCTTACAACACAGTTGCAGAACCAGGACCCCCTTGATCCGATGGACAGCGGCGAGTTTACCAATCAATTGGTGGCATTCACCGGTGTGGAACAGCAAATTCAGACAAACCAAAACCTTGAGCTTCTGGCCAACCTGACCCGCCTGCAAAACCTGGCATCCAGCGGCAGCTATCTGGGCAATGATGCCCTCGCCTTCCGTGACAAGGGTGACCATGACGGCACAGGCATCACATGGCAGTACCAAAACACAGCTGCAACAGATTCACTGACGCTCGAGGTTCACGACAGCGAAGGCAATGTCGTTTACTCCGAAGTCGGTGAAACCGGGCTTGGCTTCCACGAATTCAACTGGGATGGGCTTGATTCCACAGGTGTCCTGGCTGCTGATGGTGACTACACACTGAATATTGTTGCCAAGAATGAAGACGGCAACGAACTGGCGCCCAACGTCTTTGTGCAGGAAACCATAACCGCCGTCGACACCAGTGGCTTCGAACCACTATTTACGATCGGCCCAAATCAGGTTGGTCAAACAGAAATCATTGAGCTGATCCATAACGGTTAGCTGAAACCATAGCCGGACCGAAGCGCCCGGCCAACCATCCCGGCGGCCAGCCATGGCCAAGGGGGACATGAGCAGAAAGCCTACAGCACGTGAAAACGCAAGAGAGTGTAGGAGATTAAAAAATGGCATTTACTGCTTTGGCAGCAGGTGTATCGGGACTTCAGGCCTTTACAGAAGGCGTTGGCGTCATTGCCGATAACATCACGAACGTAAACACGATCGGGTACAAGGAAACCCGGTCGAGATTTTCAACTCTGGTTACGGAAACAGCCGCGCTGTCATCCTATTCGCCAGGTGGCGTGCGGGCCTTTTCGCAAACGCTGGTATCAAAACAGGGTCTTTTGCAGCCTTCAGGGTCTCAGACAGATCTGTCAATTGATGGTGCTGGCTTCTTTGTTGTGCGAAATTCTGACACCGCCAACGATGCAACAGGCGAGTTTATCTATACTCGCGCAGGTGCCTTCACACAGGACGCCGAAGGCTTTTTTCAGAATACTGCCGGTCATTTCTTGATGGGCTGGCCGCTGGACGGAAACGGCGACATCCCATCGAACCAGAATGATCAGTCGCTTCTGGAGCCGATTAACATCAACACTTTGAACGGTTTTGGTGACGCCACATCGGCAATTTCATTGCGCGCCAACCTTCAGGCCAGCACCAGCACAACGGCGGCTTACACCGCCGGTGACATTGCTGCCGGAACGGTTGCGCCTGATTTCGAAACCAACCTCCAGATTTTTGACAGCCTTGGTCGCTCGCACACGCTGGTCTTTTCGTCGGTAAAAACCGGGCCGAATGACTGGGAATATGAGCTTTCATTTGATGATCCATCTGTCCTGGACTCAACAACCTATCCGGACGGTCGCATCGCTCAGGGCAATCTGACTTTCAATCCCGATGGTACATTGAACATTGCCAGCAGTTCCCTGACTGATATTGCAGCGGGCGGCGCAGTTACCCTGCCGGGCGGCACCCTTTCCATCGACTATGACAGCGCCGGAGACACGATTGTTGATCCGGGTGCAATTGTCTTTGACTTTGGCACTGACGGCGAAGCCAATGGCTTCTCCCAGTTTGACAGTATTTCCACTCTGATCTCCTCTGCGGCGGATGGTGCTTCCTTTGACAATGTTAACGGTGTTTCGATCGGCGAAGACGGTGTTGTGACGGCCCTGTTTGATAATGGTCTGGCTCTAGATGTGTTCCAGCTGCCTGTAGCCATTTTCCAGAATCCGGACGGCCTGACCCGTCGCCAGGGTAACGCGTTTGGCATCTCTGATTTCTCTGGCGATTTCGCCCTGCAGCAAGCTGGCTTTGGTGGAGCAGGTAACGTCGCACCAAACTCGCTGGAGCAGTCAACGGTTGATCTTGCCAACGAGTTTTCGGAACTGATCAAGGTCCAGCGGGCATTTTCTGCATCCACCCGGATCATCACTACATCTGACGAGATCCTTGAAGAACTGACCAGACTGTAAACCGTCTGATCCACTCTTTTGCACCGAGCGGGCGACCTCAAGTCGCCCGCTTTATTTATTGTTTAATTACAGATGCTTAAAGAAATTTAGTTACAATTTTATCTATTAGGTCTTTGTTAAACAGCCGCTCGCTAAAATGGTCTCATCCAAAGAAAAACCGATTCTAACGAGCTAAAAGGCACTGAAACTCAGGCATGAACATCGCCAGTAAAAATACCGGATCAGGCAGCGATAACGTCGGCAAGTCAGTAGCTTTCGACTTACCGTGCCCCAACACCAAACGCTGGGTTGCTCGCCGCAAGGCGCAGGTGGTTTATGCTGTTCAAGCTGGCCATATCAGCCTGACAGAAGCCTGCGAACGGTATTCCCTCTCCGTAGAGGAATTTCTTGGCTGGCAACAAGCTATAGAAAGCAATGGGGTTCCGGGACTGCGTGCGACTCGTATTCAGAAATATCGCAGCCAGAAGGCAGATACCTGATGCGATCCCCTTCCTGATCCCCCCGGTTCCGGGCGTCAATTTATTTTTCTTTACAATCGCGACAATTAATAGGCAACTTTTGCCTAGATTTAACGATCTGTTTACCTTGATGGCGTATTCCTCAGCCAACAACCAAAAAAAATTGCATTGCTCGTTTGATAAAAACCGGATTGTACTTTGGATAGCTTTCTTCAGTTTTTGCGGAATCTCGGCACTGGTCGACTGCTCCTGATTTCGCTCGTGGGTGCCGGCACTCTGGCCTTCCTTTTCATTGTTGGCGGCGGCATGCGCACCTCCCCGATGACCCCTCTATACACGGACCTTGACCCGGCTGACGCCGCCTCTATCGCTCAACGTCTGGAAGCCGATGGCATCCAGTATGAAACCAGCGCAGGCGGTCGGATCGTACGGGTACCGCAGGACCAGGTTGACAGACTACGATTGCTGCTGGCCGGTGAAGGCCTGTCAGGCGGCGTTGTCGGAAAAGAAATTTTTGATCAGGAATCGAGCTTCGGCCGCACAAGCTTTGAGCTGAACGTCAACTATGTGAGAGCGATTGAAGGCGAACTGGCTCGTACCATCAAGAATATCCGATCGGTTTCGGAAGCCCGCGTCCACATCGTGATGCCAGAGCGACGCCCGTTCCAGCGTGAATCGCAGGGACCTTCGGCGTCCATCCTGCTCAAGACCAATGGCGCCCTCGGACAGTCGCAGGCACAGGCAATTCAGTCGCTGGTTGCCTCAGCGGTTCCGGGGCTCTCCCCAGACCGGGTCACCATATCTGATACAATGGGTCGCTTGCTGGTTGACGGCGCAGAAGAAGGCGACCTTGCAAGCCTGTCGAACCTTGAGGAAGCGCGTCTTTCAAAAGAAAGGCAATATCGGCAAAAAATCGAGCAGCTGCTTGCCCGCCGCGTGGGTGACGGTCGGGTCCGTGCCGAGGTGTCGGTCGATATGGACATGAGCCGTCAGACCACCAGTCAAACGGTATATGACCCCAATAATCAGGTCGTTCTGTCTTCAAATGTGGTTGAACAAACATCCTCTGAAACCGACAATGTCGGTGGGCAGGTAACCGTTGCAAACGCACTGCCTGACGCGGGTGGTGTTGGAGGCGGCAATGGCAGCAACAGCCAGACCACCGAAGAAACCACAAATTTTGAAAACTCGAAAACCGAAACAGTCACCGTGCAGGAACCTGGTCAGGTCACACAGATCCGGGTCTCCGTCCTGGTTGATGGCATCCGCACGCTGGATGGTGATGGCAACACCACTGCTTATCAGGACCGTGACAACGGTGAAATTCAGCAACTGCAGCAGCTGGTTGAAAGCGCAATCCCCTATGATACCAACAGGGGTGACAGTGTTGTTGTCCAAAGCATGCGTTTTGTGGACCCTGCCCCTCTCGCAGAAGCGGCGGCAGCCTTCAGCATGTTTGGCCTGAACAAGCAGGACCTGGTGGACATACTGTCAACCGGCGGGTCCTTTGTCGCAATCATTCTGGTCATCTTGCTGGTGGTTCGGCCATTGGTGATCCGGGTCATTGAAGCGATCCCGGACGCACCGCCGCCACCTGACCCCGCCCAGATCGAAAACAACGTACCCGATACGCCAGCAATCACCGGCCCTCAGCAGTTAACGCCAGACATTATGGCCGCGGCTGCCGAAGGCGACGAAACTGCCTCCGCCATGGTTCTGGCCGCACGGCAGCAGGGCCAGCTGAGCCTGGACCAGATGGGGACAGACACCCGCATCGACGTGGCGCAGGTGGAAGGCCGCATTCAGGAGTCGGCCGTCAAGAAAGTGGCTAACATCATTAAAACCAATCCGGATGAATCGGTCTCGATTGTTCGGCATTGGCTCTATGCAGACTAACCAGCGCAACAGCGGCCCGAGTGGGACAATCGAGGACCTGAAGTGAGCATTGAAGTAGGTAAATTAAGCGGCGCACAAAAGGCAGCTGCCTTCATGTTGGCAATTGGCGAGGACTATGGTCGCGCCATTTGGGAAGCATTGAGCGACGATGAAATCAAAGAGCTATCCCAGCACATGTCCAACCTTGGTGCGGTGAATGCACTCGACGTTGAAGACCTGTTTGTAGAGTTTGCTTCACAGGTATCAACAGTTGGCAACCTCAATGGCTCGTTCGAGAGCACGGAACGCCTTCTGGGTAAGATGTTGCCCGGTGACCGCGTGCAGCAAATCATGGATGAAATCCGCGGGCCGGCAGGACGCACCATGTGGGACAAGCTTGGGAACGTCAACGAGATGGTGCTCGCGAGCTATCTGAAGAATGAGTATCCACAAACTGTGGCTGTGGTTCTCCAGAAAATCAAAGCCGAGCATGCGGCCCGCGTTTTGTCGGTGCTGCCGGAAGATTTCTCCATGGAAGTTATCATGCGCATGCTTCGGATGGAATCTGTACAGAAGGATATTCTTGACAAGGTGGAGCAAACGCTTCGTGTCGAGTTTATGAACAATCTGGCCCGGACGAGCCAGCGCGACAGTCACGAAACCATCGCTGAAATTTTCAACTTTCTTGACCGAAGCGCCGAGTCCCGTTTCCTCGCAGCTCTTGAAGATCGCAACCGTGACAGTGCTGAGCGCATTCGTGCGCTGATGTTTACCTTCGAGGACCTGGCAAACCTCGACCCAAGCGGCGTGCAAACACTGCTGCGTAACGTGGATAAAGACAAACTCGCTCTCGGTATGAAAGGTGCCTCGGACACGCTCCGTGACCTCTTTTTCTCAAACATGTCGGAGCGAGCCGCCAAGATCCTTCGAGAAGATATGGAAGCGATGGGCCCAGTGCGCCTGCGCGATGTGGATGATGCCCAGATGGACATGGTGAATAAAGCGAAAGACCTGGCAGAAGCCGGAGAAATTCTGCTGTCCGACAACAAAGGCGAAGATGAGCTGATTTACTGATGACCAGCCCGGTAAAATATACGTTCGATCAGGCGTTTGATGGTGGCGCAAAGTCTCGCTATGACCTTGAAATCGAGCGTCTGGTTCAGGAAGGCGATGAAAAGCGCGAACAGGCTTATTCGCAAGGTGTTGCCGACGGCAAAGCCCAAACGTTGCAGGAAATTGAAGCGGCAACAAAAGAAGCAGTTTTACAACTGACGCAGTCAGCTCAAAGCCTGTTTGAGCAACGTCAATCGCTTGAGTCCGGCATGAAGCAGGAAATGGTGCATCTGGCTTATGCCATCGCCTCCAAGTTATCCAGCGCCCTGATCCGCACCAAACCGACGGCTGAAGTGCAGGCACTGATCGAAGACTGTCTGGCGACCGTGTCCCGGGAACCGCGACTGGTTGTGCGGGTATCCGAAAATATTAGCGAAACGATCGCAAACCAGCTGGATGCGATGAAGAACGCGACCAGTTTTGCTGGCGAAATCGTGCTGATCGGCGAACCGCAATTGAGCGATCTCGACTGTCGCGTGGAATGGCCTGATGGCGGCACAGAACGCAAA
The DNA here is from genome assembly GCA_947500295.1 of uncultured Kordiimonas sp. Classification (GTDB taxonomy): domain Bacteria; phylum Pseudomonadota; class Alphaproteobacteria; order Sphingomonadales; family Kordiimonadaceae; genus Kordiimonas. The sequence continues at coordinate 96,526 of CANMRM010000004.1, read as the reverse complement.
CAGGATGTGGTCAACCACCAAATCGAGGACGCCGTACAACGGTTTGTCCTCACGGAACTTGAAAACTCCCTGCCCTCCAAGGAGAGCGCAGGACCTGAAGGTGCGGCTGATGCAGCGGCTCAATGAGACGATAAGGACAGATTATGGCAAATGAAGGTGAAACCCCGGACGACGTAGGGCTGGAAGACCTTTCAGAAAGCGGTGCCAAATCGCCGGATCTGGCCCCCAAGGAGGATGGTCAGGTTCGCACAGCACAGGAGCTGGAGCCCGTTTTCGATGTTCCCGTGCGTGTTCAGGCAGTTCTGGGAAAATCAACACTTGAAGTCAGCCAGCTTTTGAAGCTGGCTCCTGGCGCCGTTGTTGAGCTTGACCGCAAGGTAGGTGAAGCCATCGACATATACGTCAACAATCGCCTGGTCGCACGCGGTGAAGTGGTTCTGGTTGAAGACCACCTGGGCGTCACTATGACAGAAATCATCAAGCTCGATGGAGCGTCGGGCTAAGCCCATTGGCAGGCTTCGATAATCAGGCATCAGGTAGGAATCGACGCGTATGAGCACCGTTTTTGGCATGGCAACAGCATTTTTGCTGGTTATCGGCGCGATTTTGCTCGGTGGTTCACCACTTGCCTTCATAAACCTGCAAGGTGTTCTAATCGTCGTCCTGGGCACATTTGCCGTGACAGCCATCAGTTTCCGCTTGCAGGAAATGGTTTCATTGCCCGGCAATATTTGGGCCCTTTTGCGCCACGGCCAACGCGACCCCAATGAAGAAGCGATCAAAGTTCTCAAGATTGCTGTGGAGGCGCGCAAGCATAATGACATTCTCATGCTGGAGCGTTTGCTGCCGCGCCTGAAAGACACGCCATTTCTGATGAAGTCCATCCAGCTTGTGGTGGACGGTGCGCAGCCTGACGAAATTGAGCAGATCATGCGCCGGGAAGCCAGTACGGCAAGCGCGCGACATATGCGGGCAGTCGACTTCCTGCGGCGCGCCGGCGACGTTGCCCCCGCCATGGGGCTTATTGGCACACTGATCGGCCTCGTGCGCATGCTTGGAAATCTTGACAACCCGGCGGAGATCGGCCCCTCGATGGCGGTGGCGCTGCTGACCACGCTCTACGGTGCTGTTTTGGCCCATCTGGTGTTTATTCCACTGGCTGCAAAAACAGAGCATTGCACCGAAGAAGAGGGACTGGTGAACAACCTTTACGCAATGGGGGCGACGTCAATACGACGCAAAGAGAACCCCCGTCGCCTTGAAATGCTTTTAAACACAATTCTGCCACCGGCGAAGCGTGTGACTTTCTTCAAGTCATAGGCCCTGGATCGGACTATTTTGGACGGAGACAATCGATGAGACTTTTAATCGTTGGCACATTGGACGGACAGCTGGGCGCCGCCAGCAAAATTGCCATGGACCGCGGAGCACAGGTTACTCACGCCCCGGATTCAGAGGCCGCCCTGACCATATTGCGGTCCCGCGGCGCTGACCTGCTGATGGTAGAAGTCGGGCTTGACATTCCTGCGCTGATACCGCGCCTGCGCGCCGAGCATTTTTCCATCCCTGTGGTGGCATGCGGTATTGGAACAGACCCGGCCATTGCAGCCGCAGCGGTCCGGGGCGGCGCCAAGGAATATATTCCTCTGCCCCCCGACGCAGAGCTGATCGCTGCCGTTCTTGAGGCGGTGTCTGAAGACAGCCAGCAATTCATTTATCGTGACGCGGTAATGAAAGACGTTGCCGCGCTTGCCGAACGGGTCGCTCCATCAGAAGCAAGCGTCCTGATTACGGGTGAAAGCGGGACAGGCAAGGAAGTAATGGCGCGCTTTGTCCACGAAAAAAGCCACCGGGCCAAAAAACCTTTTGTCGCTGTAAACTGCGCTGCAATCCCGGAAAACCTGCTGGAGTCTGAACTATTTGGTCATGAAAAGGGCGCTTTCACGGGCGCAGTTGCGCGACGGATTGGCAAATTTGAGGAAGCAGATGGCGGCACCCTCCTCCTTGATGAGATTTCTGAAATGGATGTGCGCCTGCAGGCAAAACTGCTGCGGGCTATTCAGGAGCGTCAAATTGACCGCGTGGGCGGCTCCAAGCCAGTACATGTAGACATTCGTATTATCGCGACGTCCAACCGCAACCTGCAAGACGCTGTCAAAGACGGCAACTTCCGGGAAGATCTGTTTTTCCGCCTGAATGTTTTCAACCTGCAGGTTCCAGCCCTGCGGGAACGCCCGGCAGATGTCGCTGCACTGGCGGCATTCTTTGCGGAGAAATACGCGGATGTAAATCAGGTTGAAAAACGCCCGATTTCGAACGAAGCGCTTGATGTTTTGAAGTCACACCCCTGGCCCGGCAATGTTAGAGAGCTGGAGAATGCCATGCACCGCAGCGTGCTGCTCGCTTCCGGACCGGATATCGGGGTTGCGGCCATTATGTTACCGGATGCAAGCGGCAAGCTCACCATGCCGTCAACCCTGAGTGAAACACCCCAGGCGTCTTCCGATACGGGTATAGCAATTCCTTCTGATGAAGAAGTTCAGGCTGGCCTGGTGGGCAAGACCGTGGCTGAGGTTGAACGAGACCTGATTATCGACACGTTAAAGCATTGTCTTGGAAACCGGACTCATGCTGCCAATATTCTCGGCATTTCCATTCGTACGCTGAGAAACAAACTTAACCAGTATAACTCCGAAGGTGTTTCTGTTCCCCAACCGGGCGAAAGCGGCCAAAGAGCGCCGATCTGACATTTGTGAATTCGGGCAGCGGACGCCCTCAAATTGGTGATGTAATCCAATGAGTGATACAGCAACCGACGACCAGCAAACAGGCACCAGCGCAGGTAACGCAGCCGTTGCCAGTTTCCTGAATGCGCTAAAGAGTACAGATATCGCCTTTGCCGCTGGCATGGTGATGATCCTGCTGATGCTCATCATGCCAATGCCGAGCTGGCTGCTCGATATCATGTTGGCCGCAAGTATCACGTTCTCCGTCATGGTTCTCATGACTACGATTTTCATCCAGAAACCCCTGGAATTCAGCAGCTTTCCAACAATCCTGCTGATTGCCACGATGTTAAGGCTGTCCCTAAACCTGGCATCGACCCGGCTGATATTATCTGAAGGCCATACCGGCACCGATGCGGCAGGTGATGTGATCCAGGCATTTGGTGAGTTTTTGATGGGCGGCGAAGTGGTGATTGGAATCATCGTTTTCTCCATTCTCGTCATCGTGAATTTTGTCGTGATCACCAAGGGTTCCGGACGGATCGCGGAAGTGGCCGCTCGTTTCAGCCTGGACGCAATGCCGGGCAAGCAGATGGCCATCGACGCTGACCTGTCATCGGGGTTGATCGACGAAAAAGATGCAATCCAGCGCCGGCAGGAGCTTGAAGACGAAAGTACTTTCTTTGGGTCTATGGATGGTGCCGCAAAATTTGTGCGCGGTGATGCGATTGCAGGCATCCTGATCACGGTCATCAACATCGTCGGCGGCATTATTATCGGTGTTGTCATCAATGATCTGTCGTTTGCTGAAGCCGGCAGCCGTTACACCATTTTGACAGTGGGTGATGGCCTTGTTTCTCAAATCCCGGCGCTGATCGTCTCCACCGCTGCTGGTATGTTGGTGACAAAAGCTGGTGTAAACGGCCAGGTGGATAAAGCGCTGTTTGGCCAAATGAGTGCGGCACCACGTGCACTGGGCGTGACCAGCGTACTTCTGCTTACGATGGGGGTATTGCCTGGCATTCCTTTTTTGCCGTTTGTGTTACTCGGTGGCACGCTCGCCTACACGGCATTTGCCGTATCCCAGCGCAAGCAACAGGAAGCTGACACCGCCGCCCGTGTACAGGTTGAAACGGACGAAGCGGCCAAACCGGCAGAAGAACCTATTTCCGCCGCACTGGCGATTGACCAGCTCAGGCTGGAACTGGGGTACGGACTTCTCACGCTCATCAACGACGATAGTGGCTTCAGACTCACAGACCAGATCAAGGCTCTCCGGCGTCAGCTGGCTGGCGAAATGGGGTTTGTCATGCCTTCCGTCCGCATTTTGGACAACATGCAACTACCATCAAACAGTTACGTGCTGCGCGTTAAGGAAACGGAAGTGGGCCGAGGCGAAATCAGGCCTGGCATGCTTCTGATCATGGACCCGGAAGGGCAGCCTGTTCAGATTGCCGGTGAAGCGACTACTGAGCCAGCATTTGGTCTGCCTGCAACCTGGGTGGACTCAGGCAGCCGCGAGGAAGCCAATTTCCGGGGTTACACAGTTGTCGATGCCCCAACCGTAATCACCACGCACCTGACGGAAGTTATCAAGAGCAACATGGCGGATTTGCTGTCATATGCTGAAACGCAGAAGCTACTGGAAGATCTGCCGGGTGAGCATCAAAAACTGATCACTGACATCGTACCCAATAGCATTACAACGTCTGGTATCCAGCGTGTGCTGCAAGCATTATTGGTCGAGCGTGTTTCGATCCGCGATCTACCGACAATTCTTGAGGGTGTGGCTGAAGCCACCGGTTTCACTCAGAACATCGTCAACATCACGGAGCACGTGCGAACCCGTCTTGGCCGACAGCTTTGCTCCGCATACGCCAACCTCGATGGCCTGGTTCCTTTGATCACGTTGTCGCCAGAGTGGGAACAAGCCTTTTCTGAAAGCCTTGTGGGCCAAGGTGAAGAAAAACAGCTGGCCATGGCACCAACGAAACTTCAGGAATTCATCAATTCGGTGCGGCTGATCTACGATCAACAGGCTGAAAAAGGTGAGCAACCAGTTCTGCTGACAAGCCCACTTGTGCGGCCTTATGTTCGCTCCATCATCGAACGGTTCCGTCCGGCAACCGTGGTCATGAGCCAAAATGAAATTCATCCGCAGGCGAAAATCCGGACTTTGGGCCAGATTTGAGCAGCGGCTGCAACCAGTAACCTGGGGTCAGTTTTACCCCAAAAATGAGGATATGAAAGGTTATGCGTCTCAAGACCTTTCACGCAAAATCGATGCAAGAGGTGATGGCGGATGTCCGCAACACCCTTGGTCCCGATGCAATCATCGTTCAGATCGACGAAAGTGGTAGCGGTGTGCGTGTTACCGCCGCCGTGGAAGGAACGCCAACACCGGAACCGCCAAAGCAGGCCCCTACCCCCATGCAAACGCCGGTGGCCTTCGAGGTTTCCCATCCGATTCCCACAGCAAAAGAATATGATGGTGCGGACATTGCCGCTGTACTTAACCACCACGGCCTTCCCTTCGACACGGCGGATCAACTCAAGCATGCTTTGTCTTCGGTTGAGGCCGCAAGCCTGTCAGACGCGTTTGCAGCGGCGCTGGATACGGTGGTTCGGTTCAATCCGCTGACTGACAACACTACCCGGCCCATCATGCTTGTTGGCCCACCAGGGGTTGGAAAAACCATTTCCACCGCCAAGCTTACGGCTGACGCCCTGTTGCATGATCGAAGCATACATCTGGTGACAACAGACACAATCAAGGCGGGCGGGGTCCAACAGCTAGATCACTTCGCGGAACTCATGAAGCAAACCGTGTCCACGGCAGAAACACCGGAAGAGTTGGCGGCCGTGCTGCGAGCCAGAGCCGAGCCCGCCGATGTGACCCTGATCGATACGTCCGGTACAAACCCCTTTGACATGAACGAACTCAAAAGCCTGCTTCAATTCATCCAGGCAGTTGACGCGGAACCTGTTCTTGTGTTGCCCGCCGGGCTGGACCCGCTGGACGCGCAGGAAATGGCCGGCGTATTTGCCCGCATGGGCTGTCAACGCTTTATCGCCACGCGCCTCGACGCTGCACGCCGATACGCTGGCCTCATTATGGCAGCGCGCCCCGGATTCCTCTCGCTTGCAGCCATTAGCCGTAGTCCATTTGTCGCAGATGGCCTGGAACCAGCCACACCAGCCAGTTTTTCAAGGCTTTTGACCGCACTTCCGGGCCGCAACAGCATCAACGAAAAAAACGAGCAAACGCCATGACAGAGCATCCCAGTTCAGATAGCCATCTCATCACAATTGCCTCTGGAAAAGGCGGGGTCGGAAAAACCTGGCTGTCCGTCACGCTGGCCCATGCACTTGCCGGGCTTGGGTCAAAAACGCTGCTGTTTGACGGTGACCTCGGGCTTGCCAACGTAGATATTCAACTGGGCCTGATGCCGGAGACTGATATTGGCTCTGTTCTTTCCGGTAGGGCGTCGCTGCCGGAGGTGGTCACACCCTTCGCTGACAAAAGCGGTACGACATTTGATGTAATTGCTGGAAAGTCTGGCTCTGGCGCGCTTGGCTCACTTTCAATTCCTGCCCTTCAGGGCCTGCGAGACGGCCTGCGAGACCTTACGGCGTCGTATGATCACATACTACTGGACCTAGCGGCTGGGGTGGACCCGGCCGTTACCACCCTTTCTGATCATGGTGGACGCATCCTGGTGGTCATGAGCGGTGACCCGACGTCGCTGACCGATGCGTATGCCTATATCAAGCTTGCAATTGGGCGCAACCCGAGTGCCAACATATCTATTGTCGTGAACAATGTGCCAAGTAAGCGCGACGGAGAAAAGGCCTATGAGGCTATCAAGCGCGCCGCCGAAGGATTTTTGAAGATTTCGCCGCCGTTGATGGCTATCATCAAGTCTGATGACAAGGTTGTTGACGCCATTCGTGCACAAATGCCCTTGCTCGCACGGCATCCGCAATCGGAGGCTGCCGAAAACGTACAAGCACTGGCGGCCCGTCTGATGGACTAATGCGGCCCCGGTGTTGGGGAGTCGACCATGAGCGACATCGCTGGCCCACCAGCTCCAAAGGACGTGCAGCCGGCGGTGCGCGGCACCGACAAGACGTCCTATGTTGCCAAAGACCCCAATAATGAAGAAGCACGCTCCCGCGATACACCTCAGGAACGCGCACCCAAGGATCAGCAGGACCACGTAAAAACCAGGGACCCAGCCGTGTCCATCGCGGCGACAGCCGCTCACCTTGAAGCGGGTCAGGAGATTACCGGCAAAGTTGACCGAATTGATGCTGAGGGTCGGCCCATCATTGTAACGGACACGGTTACTGTCGCGTTGAAGCCGGACGCCGGGCTCAAACCGGCGGACGACATCCATCTGGAAATCACCAGCACGGACAATCGGGTGACGGCCGACCTCCTGGAGCATAATTCGCGCGCAATTGACCCACCCATTCGGCTCACCGTGACCGTAATTGAGGTTCATCAATCCGCCATTCCAACAAAACCGGCTGACACGGGCCCTGGAATCGATCAGCCCTATCAAGCGCTGCGGTCTGCCAACATCGGAAACCAGACAACTGTTGTTGCCGGCCCGTCATCCGAAGACGTCGCCTTGATTATCGGTGGTAAACCAGCAGATCCTCAGGCGGGCCAATCGACAACAGCGACGGGAACGGCATCGCCGGAAGCGGAAACAGCACCTGCGGGTGTTTCACGAGCCAGTAGCGCCGACCTTGCAACATTAATTCAACAACAAGCGACTAAGGCGCCACCGGAATTGCCCGCCGCACAAATCAGCGCAGCCACGACATCAATCACAAGCGGTTTGTTTGCCCCTGCCGAGGGTCCAGGGATCAGCCCGCCGATACCGGGTGTTGATTTGGCGGGCACGGCCAGCCTCATCCAACTGCTTGATCCCGCTATCAGCCGGGTGTCACCCACTGAAATTGCAACTGTGTTAACCGTGCATCCCCTGACTGCGGCCCAAGCCAGGTCACTGCCGGTCGGAGCGACCACTCTGTCGACACTTGCAGGTGACAATGGTGAGCTGGCGCGAGTGGAAACAAGCCGCGGCGATTTTGTTCTGCCGGCCCAACCTGCAGCGGAACTTACTGGCGAGCTGATAAGGATCGTTGTTGACCAACCTTCTAGCACAGCGTCACAGCATGCCAATCCTGCTGAAGAGGTGCGGTTACAGGGACAATTTGTGGCAGGAAGTACCGACGCCGTTGCCGCAAAAGTGTCAGTGATATTCACTGCAACGGCTGCGCCGAGTGCGTCCTCTCCTTTGGAACAGCGACCGCAGAATGAAGGTATTCCAGGAACCGCAACGGTTACAGATGTTCAAACAAGTGGCGCGTTTCTGAGCGCTTCTGGCCCCAGAACCGACCTGAAGATACAAACGGATGCCGGATTGCTAACCGTTACAGCGCCGTCTTCCTTCCGGCCTGAGATTGGGACATTCGTTGTGATTGAACCAATATCGGAATTGCGAGCCCAACAGCCTGCTGCGGCCATTGACCATCCCGCAACCCAGGCGGTCAGCTCTCTCCCTGGCGCACCTGATGCCAGTCTCGCCGTTACCCAAACAGCAGCTTTGGCACGACACATTCCCAATATGCTGTCCAGCTGGCCCGCGATGGAAGAAAGCATGTCCGCCCTGGCGAGCTCAGGTGTGATTGCCGCAGGAGCAGACAGCCTGGCGGCCAAAACGGCACAGGGCGGAGCCAAGCTCACCAACAGCCTGTTGTTTTTCCTGGCCGCTGCTGGCCGCGGTCCAACCGCCTGGCTTGGCCAGGGAGCCGAACGAACGCTGGCTGCGGGAAACCCGTCCCTCCTGAAAACACTGCAATCCGATATTCGCCGCATGGCCAGTTTGCCGGGGGAGACTGTTGGGGATTGGCGGCCGATTGTGCTGCCTTTTGATGCACGCGGAGGTGAAGTGCCTCTCGCGGCGCTCCTGTTACAACAAAGAACAGAGCTCGACCCGGACGCAGACAATCAGAATGATGATGAGGATGATGTTGCCGAAGACAATGGCCAGCGTTTCATTCTGCAGGTTCAGTTTTCTGTTCTGGGCGACATTCAACTTGATGGTAACATTCGGCGGACGGTTTTTGATCTTGCTGTTCGTACAGCAAGCGAGTTTTCCGCGTCCCTGAAGCAGGATGTACAGCAACTATTCCAGAATGCGCTGGCGGCAAACGGCTATACTGGCGCTCTGGATTTCGAAGAAAACACCACCTTTGAGGTTGATGCTGCTGCCCTGCTGGAAACGCATCTGTCACAGTCGGCAATACCTGCAACATAAGCTTGGCTGGGACGCGTTTTTTCTGTTCTGACTGATAAGCAAAAACAACTTGCTTTTGAGAGACCAGAGGCTGAAGGTTGGCGCCGTTTTAATACAGATTTCCGACGGTGAGGAACAGCAATGGGTGTCATTCTAGCATTTGTTGCCTGCGTTTTGATCTGGGGATCTACCTGGTATGGAATCGAATTCCAATTGGGTGTGGTCGCCAAAGAATGGTCGCTGGTGTACCGGTTTGCCCTTGCAGCAGTGCTGTTGCAGGCATGGTGTGCTCTGCGCGGGTTGAAGCCCTCATTTGGCAAAAGAGGTCACCTGGCTGCCGCAGGCACCGGTATCTTTCTGTTTGGGCTCAATTATTTCCTCATGTATGCGGGTACTGAATATCTGACATCGGGGCTGGTCGCCGTTGCCTTTTCGATGCTGTCGCTGATGAACATTATATCTGCACGCCTGTTCCTCAAGTTACCGGTTCATCTCCCTATTCTTGGTGCAGCTTTGCTCGGCATCCTCGGGCTTGTGCTCGTGTTCAGCCATGAAATTGTGCAGTTTTCCCTGGGGGACAATACAGTTGTTGGTCTGGCACTCTGTATTGCGGGCACAATGATCGCCTCCCTTGGCAATACCATCGCCGCATCCAACACCGCCAAGTCTTTCCCGATCTTGCCCTTTACAGCGCTCGGGCTTTTTTACGGGATGATCTTCAATCTTCTGGTGGCGCTCGGGTCGGGCGAGCCGGTGAGTTTTGATCCGCGCATGCCTTATGTCGTGTCTCTGTTATATCTTGCAGTCGTCGGCACCATAGTCGCTTTTACCGTGTACCTCTGGCTGATTGCACAGGTCGGTGTGGCGCGGGCCGGATACATCTCGGTGGTGATGCCGTTGGTAGCCCTGACGATATCGACCATTTTTGAAGGTTTTGAGTGGTCAGCTGCCGCGCTTGCCGGACTTGCCATGATCGTCACAGGTAATGCCATGATGGTACGGCTGAAAGGCCGGGAGAAGCCAGCTCCGGCCCTGGCGGAGTGACGGATCTAAGACTGTTCCTGAAGAGCGTTGTAAACGTCCGAACATGCTTCCCGCAAAACAGCCGCAATCATGTCGATTTCAGCATGCCCAATGATAAAGGGCGGACACATCACGATCACGTTGCCCGTTGGACGCACGATCAGGCCGCGCATCAGCGCTCCCTGCCCCACATGGTCGCAGATTGCCAGCTCAGCAGGATATTGCTCTCGCGTTTCCTTGTCTTTCGCCAGTTCAACCGCTGCCATCAGGCCGCGCACGCGAACCTCGCCAACAAGTGGCAGGTCCTCCAGGGCCTGTTTGAGCTTCGTCTCGAAATACGGCCCGGTATCATCTCTGATTTTCTCAACAAGGCCTTCTTCTTCAATCAACATGAGGTTTTTGAGCGCAACCGCACATGTAACCGGATGACCCGACGTCGTGAAACCATGCTGCAACAGCCCGAGGCCAGGCTCAACGGTGTCAGCAACCTCGTCCGAGAGCACAGTGGCTGCGACAGGCAAATAGGAAGACGACAGGCCTTTCGCCAGCGTCATGATATCGGCTTTGAATCCAAACGACTGTTGCCCGAACCAATGGCCAGTGCGGCCAAATCCTGAAACCACTTCGTCTGCGACAAGTAAAACGTCATATTTTCGGCATATGCGCTCCACCTCGGGCCAGTATGTATCGGGCGGAATAATGATGCCCATCGTCCCCTGCACAGGCTCGCCTATGAAGGCAGCAACATTCTCGGGGCCCGCAGCAAGGATGGTATCCTCCACCGACTTGGCCGCCGCCAGACCAAAATCATCCGGGCTCATGTCCCCGCCTTCGCGGTACCAATATGGTGCCTGCGCCCGCAATACCTGCATGGTGTCTGTGAATCCGAACTGGCTCGCCATTGCACGGTTACCATTAAGCGCAGCTGTGGCGATGGTACTACCGTGGTAGGCATAGTCCCTGGTAATGATCGCTTTCTTCGTCGGCTGACCTTTCTGCTGCCAATAGATGGCGACAAGCTTCAACGCGGTTTCTACCGCTTCGGATCCGGAATTCGACAGGAATACCTTGTTCATTTCCTCAGGGGCGAGCGACGATATCTTCTGCGCCAGCGACGCGGCATAGGGGTTCGTTACGGCAGCGAAGCTATGATAATAGGAGAGCTTGCTCATCACATGTGCAGCGGCGTCTGCCAGCTCCTGCCTGCCATATCCGATGTTGACGCACCCCAGCCCCGCCATCGCATCCAGCAATTTGATCTGCTGACCCGAGACGTAACAGCCTTCCGCAGAATCGATAATGAAGGGCGGCGCTTGCTTCAACGCATCTGGATCGGTGAACGAATGCAGATGATGTTGACGGTCATAAGTCTGCAACTGCTCCAGCGTTAGCGAGCTCATAAAATCCGGCTGTTGGTTCACGTATTGTCCCTTCCATAACCATGACTCTGTTTCTGCAATGCGGCTGCTCGGACTATTTAATTTCCGACCTCAAACAGGCATCATGGTAGCGCGTTTTTTTCAAAGGCCTTCAAGCCCAATTCATCAAGCTCATTTTGTTCCTGACGCTGCAGTTCTTTTTGGCGGCGTTCTTTTTGGCGTCGGTCTGCAATCTCCAGGGTCTTGAGCTCCCTGAAGGCTTCAGACACTACGTCCTGTTTGTCCGCAATTTCCTCATCTTTTTTTCTCAAGTCCTCAAGGAGCCAGGCTTTCTTCTTGCGCGCACCTTCGATGTAGGCACCCAATGTCATGGCGGCCATATCATTGTCGGCAAGCACTTTCTGCTCAGCAATTTCAGCGTCCAGGGCCTCAATAGAGGCACCTATCGCGCTCCTGTCTTCGAGCAACACAGCGAGCTCTCTACGCTGCTCGTCAAGTTGCCATTTGCGGAACCGGATAATGCCGCCGAGTTCAGCCATCACACAATCTCATTCTATTGCGCCGACTGGGCACCCAGCGCTTCCATCAGGATATGCGCGGCGGGGCCATTCTGCAGTATAGTTTGAAGCTGATCGTAACCGTCTTGCAGCGACGTGTTGTCATCTTTCCACTGACCCAAATATTCTTCCAGGCCCTGATTGTATTCTATGGCTGCATCCACCTCAGGGTTACTGCCTGTACGGTAGGCACCGAGCCGGATCATCTCTTCCATGTCTGCATAGGTCGACAGGAAGCGACGGGCTTCTCGCACCAGCAAATTCTGGCGGTCGTCATTGCAGCGCGGCATTGTCCTCGACACGGATTTCAGAACATTGATGGCCGGATACCGGCCCCGCTCCGCTATTGCGCGTTCCATAACAATGTGGCCATCCAGAATACCGCGAACAGCATCGGCTACCGGCTCATTATGGTCGTCTCCCTCCACGAGGACGGTGAACAAGCCTGTAATATTGCCGCTGCCGCGTGGTCCGGGTCCTGCTCGTTCCAGCAATTTAGGCAGTTCCGTAAACACCGTTGGCGTATAGCCCTTGCTTGTCGGAGGCTCGCCGCCCGCCAGCCCGATTTCCCGCTGCGCCATTGCGAAACGGGTCACGCTGTCCATCAGGCACATAACTTCTGCACCTGTGTCCCGGAAATGCTCCGCCAGCGTCATAGTCAGGAAGGCCGCCTGCCGGCGCATCAGTGCACTTTCGTCAGATGTCGCCACCACCACAACTGAACGGGCAAGCCCGTCCTGACCCAGGTCATCTTCAATAAATTCCTGCACTTCTCGTCCGCGCTCGCCGATCAAGCCGATAACGCTGATGTCACTGGCGGAATGCCTGGCAATCATGGATAGCAACACGGATTTACCAACACCGGAACCTGAGAAAATACCCATTCGCTGGCCCCGGCAACAGGTCACAAAGGTATTGAGCGCCCTGACACCCAGGTCGACTTTCTCGCCAACCCGCTGCCGACTGTGAGCCGGTGGCGGCGTGCCCCTCAGAAGCTTGGGTTGATGGCCATCCCGGATGGGCCCCTTGCCGTCTATGGGCTCACCGAGCGCATTGACAACCCTGCCTAGCCAAGCGTTTGACGGAAACACCATAGGTTCGGACTGTGTGAGCATGGCCCGACATCCGACACCGATACCCTCGACCGCATCAAAGGGCATGGCAAGCGCCGTTTCCTGTCTGAACCCGATAATTTCGATAGGCACCCGCCGCCGGTCACGTGTTTCCACTTCAAGACGTGAGCCAACCGAAATATATTGACCAATACCTGCGAGTTCCACGAGCAGACCACGCACACCCGTTACGCGACCGTATCGTCGTTCAGTGTGAATTCGGTCGATTTCCTTGATTAGGCTGCGCACGCATGCCCCCGATCGTTGTTTGGCGCCGAGCTTATCGGGTGCCACTTAAATATTGGTAAAGTCCTACCCGTGTCTAGCACCCCGAATGGCTAATAATTCAATTTTTCTTGGAGTTTTCGTTAACCTTAGTTAACATTCGTTAACAACGCCAGAGGTTGCTTGGGGGACGAGCATCGTAAGGCACCTGAAATCAGCGGGTTATGTGGTTAAGAAGTGGGCAACTTCTAAGATAGTCACAGCGCAAAACGAACTTCAGGTGCTTCGATTTTGTTTATGGAGACAGGGACCAACCATGCGTGTTCTCTTGATTGAAGATGATCCTACCATCAGCCGCAGCATTGAACTGATGCTGAACGCCGAAGGTTTCAACATTTATTGCACCGACCTGGGTGAAGAAGGTTTGGATCTAGGCAAGCTATATGATTATGACATTATCCTGCTGGACCTGAACCTGCCGGATATGCACGGCTATGATGTACTCAAGAAATTGAGGACAGCAAAGGTCAATACGCCGATCCTTATTCTTTCCGGTCTGAATGAGATGGAAAACAAGGTGAAGGGTCTTGGTTTTGGCGCAGATGACTATCTGACAAAACCGTTCCACAAAGAGGAACTGGTTGCTCGCATCCATGCGATTGTGCGGCGCTCCAAAGGGCATTCACAATCCATAATCAACACCGGCAAACTCGCTGTGAACCTGGACACCAAAACGGTGGAAGTGGAAAACAAGCGTGTACATCTCACCGGCAAAGAATATGCGATGCTTGAGCTACTATCGCTTAGAAAAGGCAGTACGCTGACGAAGGAGATGTTCCTCAATCACCTGTATGGTGGCATTGATGAGCCTGAATTGAAGATTATTGACGTCTTTATCTGCAAGCTCCGTAAGAAACTGGCTGCTGCGTCAAGCGGCCAAAATTATATCGAGACAGTGTGGGGCCGCGGATACGTGCTTCGCAACCCAACCGATGAAGAGGAAGCTGAAGCTGCAGCAAGCTGAAGCGTATCCTTGAAACAAAAAAAGACCGGCATGAAGCCGGTCTTTTTTTTTCTGCCCAATCTATCTTTATTTCAGGCCCATCAATTCCTCGGCATTGCCATCGGTCGATACATACATACCGCGCTGTCCCCTGACCGGCCGAAGTTTGTCGGTAATGCCCAGAACAGTCTCTGCAGCTCCCAAAAACAGCGTACCGTCTTTTGCCAAAGCACTATGCATGCGCTCCAGAACATCTTTTTTTGTTGGCTGGTCAAAATAGATCAACACGTTCCGGCAGTATATAACATCAAAAGACCCGAGAAGACTGAAGCTGCTGAGCAAGTTAAACGGGCGGTATGAGACCATGCGGCGAATATCTTCGTTGATACGCCACACATCACCTTCCTGCTTGAAGTATTTGATCAACATCTGGATCGGCAAACCACGTTGCACCTCAAATTGACTGTAGGCGCCTGCCTTGGCCTTTTCCAGTACCTGGGTACAAATGTCAGTACCCACAATCTCGATGTTCCACCCTTGCCATTTAGCCCAGTTCTCTTTCAAGAGAATTGCCAGGGAATAGGGCTCCTGGCCGGTTGACGCCGCCGCGCACCATATACGCAGCTTCTTGTTCGGCCGCGCCTTTTCCATCGCGGGAAGCACATGGTTTTTGAAGATATCAAAAGGCGTGTTATCCCGAAAAAAGAAAGACTCGTTGGTTGTCATCGCTTCCGTGACGTCTTTAACCAGCCCTTCGTCCCGGCTTGTCCTCAACTTCTGCACCAGGGCATCCAGCGTATCCAGGCCGCGCTTGCGGGCCAATGGTGTGAGCCGGCTTTCCAGCAGATAAACCTTGTCGGGAGTTAGCGTCAGGCCCGATTTTTCCTTGAGCAATTTGGCGAGGAATTCAAAATCTTGATTATTCACGCGATTCCTCCTTCAAGCCGCTTGCTTGCAGCAGGCCCGATTTCTGTAATAGGCAGCACTTCTGTACAAAGGCCTGCGGTTGCGACAGCGCCAGGCATGCCCCAGACAACACTCGTTGCCTCATCCTGTGCAAGCAATGTTGCTCCTTCCTTTGTGATTTCCCGGGCACCTTTGAGGCCATCATGGCCCATGCCGGTCAGAATAACCGCCAGAATACGCTCACCGAATATCTTGCCGGCGGTCCTGAACAAGGGATCAACAGCTGGCCGGCAGAAATTCTCGGGAGGTTCCTCAGTCAGCTTGATAAGAACCTTGCCATCCCTTGTTTCCAGTTCCATGTGCTTGCCACCCGGCGCGATGTAAATTTCACCCGGCTTTGGTTCCATGCCATGCTTGCCCTCTTGCGCCGGCCATCCGGTCGATTGGTGCAGGTGGTCGGCCAAAATGGCGGTAAAAGTGGCTGGCATGTGCTGGGTTATCAAAATCGGAACCTTGGGGCGGCTTTTAAACCCTGCGAAAAATTTCATCAGAGCCTGTGGTCCCCCTGTAGACGAACCGATCAGCATTACCCGGGGAGCTCGCGGGGAGCCCTTTTTGAGCGCAATGGGTTTGCTCCCGCCCGCCATCGTCGGCGCGGATGAAACAGTCTGGCGGTCCACTGGACGAGCAGTTGCCACACTGGCTGACGTGGCTTTCGGGCGACTTGCAGAAACAAAACCAGCAGATGCCTGTGGGCGGGACGGCCGCGCAAAGGATGGCTGCGCAGTAACAGAACGCCCTGTGTTGGTCACGTTTTCCGGTTGTTCCATGCCAAGCTTCTTGCGCCGTCTGGACGCCCAGGCTTTCACTTTTTCAACCAGTTCCCGCCGAAAATCTATATTGGCATTGACAGAGCGCGCCGTTTCCGGCTTCGGCACATAATCAACCGCACCCATCTGAAGCGCCCGCAAACTGATTTCGGCATTCTTGCGCGTGAGTGTTGAGGCCATAACAACTTGCAGGTCAGGCTGAATATCAACCATCCTCGGCAAGGCCGTCATGCCATCCATTTCAGGCATTTCAATGTCGAGAACCACCACTTCGATATCGTGTTGCCGAAGCTGTCTCAGTGCTACTGCACCATTGTTGGCCGTGGTAACAACGTCGATGTTGGGGTCTTCAGAAAGATAACGACATAAAAACCCACGAATGATGGCGCTGTCATCGACAACCATCACACGATAAGGCCCATTTTTCTTTCCCGATGCTGGATTGGGATTTGAAGCAGCAGAATTCACTCTGAAATTCCTGAAATTACTATATGAGGCCGACCTGGGTAAACTTGGCTTCGATGATTTCTCGATCGAATGGCTTCATGATGTACTCGTTTGCGCCGGCCTCTATAGCCATGCGGATATGGGACATGTCGTTCTCGGTTGTGCAAAAGACGACAACCGGCTGTTCGATTCCCTCTTTGGCTCTGATAGCTTTCAAAAACTCAAGGCCATCCATGACAGGCATGTTCCAGTCAAGAAGCACCACGTCAGGGAGATTTCGAGCACATGCGTCAAGGGCGTCCTGACCATCTACCGCCTCCTCAATATCGAAGTTGAGCTCCTCAAGTATGCGCCGGGCGACCTTGCGGATCACCTTCGAATCGTCAACGACAAGGCATAGTTTCATCTGCGACTTTCTCCCTACCCGCGTGCGGTGAAATTTTCTTCTTATAGAATATTATCAAGCAGCTTTGCTATTGCTTTCGAACGCCAACAAACGATCAACGTCGAGTATTGGCAACAGCTGGTCCTTCAGCCGATATATGCCAACACTCACTTCGCGCCACCGCGGGTCGAGCGTCACTGGATTTTTTTCAAACAGATGATCTTCCAATGACAGGACTTCTCCCACCTTGTCGATCTGCAGACTGTATGGCTCTTCATTGTGCTCAACCACAACCGACATGCTCGACAGGCCTTCGTCCAGGGGGGGTAGTCCCAGCCTGCGACGAAGATCAATTGCCGTTACAATCCGACCGCGAAGGTTAAGGACCCCGGCGACCCAATCGGGGGCACGAGGTATCAACGTGATCTTCTGCGCATTGAGCACGTCATGAACCGCCAGCACAGGAATGCCGACCATTTGGCCATCAAGCATGACAGTGACGAAGTCCTGTGAACCGGTAGCAACCAGGCTCAGGTCTTCACGTACGACGATATCGTTCATGCTGCGTCTCCTTTAATCTTGAACTGCTGCGACAGGCTGCGAAGTAGCGTATCCTTGTCAAACTTGGCTACATAATCATCGAAGCCCGCTTCGAACCCGCGGTTGACATCTCTCTCGCTGGAAAGCGCGGACAGGGCAACAAGCCTTGTATCTGCCCAGTCCGCATTGTCCCGCACTGCCTGAGCGAACTCGTATCCAGACATATCCGGCATTTCGATATCAGATATGATCAAGTCAAACCGGTCACCGGCTTCCAGAAGATCCATGGCGGCTTCCGCACAATTGACAGCTGTCACATTGTATCCAGCCACTGACAGGATGGGCCGCAGCATATTTCGGAAGAAATCACTGTCATCCACAACCAGGACGTTCTCGGAGCTTCGGGAAGTCGTGGCATCCTCGCTCATGTCCTTGCTGGCAAGCCAGTCAGGGAATGCAAGGCCGAGGAAGTAGGTGACATCAATCACTTCGGAAGCTTTACCATTAATAACCGCCGAACCAATGACACCGTTTTTGTCAGACGCCAGTTTAATCTCAAGTTCGTCCTCGACAATGTCGAGAATCTCGTCAACGGCAAGTCCCATGGTGAACTGCCGGTCCGTAAACACAAGTACCGGCTGGCTTCCACTTTCGCGTAGGCTCATGTTTTCATCAGCAAGCACCAGCGGCATTAGGGCACCGCGATACTGAACCATCAGGCGGCCGTCGGAAGATTCAACACTGTCGATTTCAATTTCTTCGAGCCGCGCAACAAGTGAAAGCGGAACAGCACGCGGATGGTCCTGACCAGCCCGGAAGACCAACATGCTTTCTTTTTCGTTGCTTGCTGCCCGTCGCACCATTTCCTGGTCGTCCTCATCGTCTGCTGCGTCAGATACGCCCTGATTGGCCATTGACGCAATGCCGTTGGGGTCCAGGATCATGATAACACTGCCGTCACCGAGGATTGTATTGCCTGAATATATCTCCAGGTCCTTGAGGATGGGTGCAACTGGCTTGACCACAATTTCTTCGGTGTCAAACACCTGGTCCACAACGATACCGAAAGTGAAGGCGCCGACCTGGCTCACAACAATAAAGTCGTCCGTAGATTCGCGCTCTTCCGTCTCTTCCCTGCTTTCAAAGCCAAGAACTTCGTTCAAGTAAACAAGTGGCAGCAGCCGGTTTCGAAGGCGCAGGACCGGTGTGTTATTGATCATTTCTATCTTGTGATCGTTGTCTCCGGCTTTCTCCGCGCTTGTAGCACGCACAAGTTCCAGAACACTGATCTGAGGAATTGCGTAGCGTTCCTCCTGTGCTTTGACGATCAGGCCAGCAACAATCGCGAGCGTCAGCGGAATCTTGATCGAGAATATACTGCCCTTGCCAACGGTAGACACCATATCGATGGTGCCGCCGATTTTTTCGATATTGGATCGAACAACGTCCATGCCCACACCACGGCCTGACACGCTTGTCACTTGCTCCGCCGTGGAGAAACCAGGATGGAAAATGAACTTCTGGATCTGCGCCTCGGACATGCCAGCAAGCTCGCCTTCCGTTGCCAGACCTTTTTCCAGAATCTTTTTGCTCAGTTTTTCCGGATTAATGCCCCGACCATCGTCTTTGATTTCGATTATGATATGACCGCCTTCGTGATAGGCGTTCAATACAATGGTACCCATCTCGGGTTTGCCGGCCGCGATCCGTTCAGCAGGCGATTCCACGCCATGGTCAGCCGAGTTGCGCACCATATGAGTGAGCGGGTCTTTGATCAGTTCCAAAACCTGGCGGTCCAGTTCAGTATCTGCACCGAGCATTTCAAGCTCGATTTTTTTGTCGAGTTCAACAGTGAGGTCCCGAACGATCCGTGGCAGCTTCGCCCATGCATTGCCTATTGGCTGCATTCGGGTTTTCATCACGTTTTCCTGCAGTTCCGTCGTGCACTGGCTGAGGCGCTGCAGTGGAACACCAAGTTCCGAGTTGTCCATGTTCCGCGTAATTTGAAGCAACTGGTTGCGGGTAAGCACCAATTCCGAGACCATATTCATCAGGTCTTCCAGCAAGTCCACATTAACCCGGATCGATTGAGATGACCGCCGAGTTTCCTTGGACGCCTGCGCCTGTTCTGTGCCGGCTTTTTCGCGGCCCGCAGCGGCTTTTGGCTGGGCAACCTCTTTCGAAGCGTTAATCACGGCCTCGCGCACCAACTCAAAAGTCATCACAGCTTCGTCTGCGGTGTCGGCGTTCACGTGACATTCGGTCAAAACCGTTTTCACCACCGCAATCATGCCGTCAAACTGCGCTTCCCCAAATCCAGCCACTGTAACCAACTGACGACCAACGGCATCGGCAGCATCCAGGTCATCTTTAAAGAGCGCAAGCATCAGGCCCATAAATCGGCCCTTGCGCTGCTCGGTGCTGGATCCTTCGAAGAACTTTGACAGCTTGTCGTCGTTTTCGACCCGCTGACTAATCAGATGAGCGGCAACCGCCACTGTGTCTTCGCCGCCGATCCGGTCGAACAGATTTTGATCAGCATCCGCTGAAGTTTCCGTCGATGCGGGTGTATCTTCCGCCTCGCCCGTCTCTTCGGGACCTGGTGCATTTGCAAAGGCAGCTTCCAGTTCTTCAAGTGAAACTTCGCCTGCCTTAAGGGAGCGACCAAGTACGGGATCAATAATCTCTCCGTCAACTGTGTCTGGTTCTGGGTCCGGTTCTGCCGCCGGCGCTTCCCCTCCTTCAGCTATAGCGTCAAGCCTGCCTATGAGTTCGCTATCATCACCATCCGGTTCTTCTTCTGTTGCTTCCAGTCCAGCAAGAATTTCCTTGATTCGGTCCAGACTTTCCAAAATGACGGTAACGGCAGATTCAGAAACCTGCAGTTCCCCGTCGCGGAACTTGCCCAACACATTCTCGGAGGCATGTGCCACCGACTCCAGTCTGGGCAACCCAAGAAAACCACATGTTCCCTTGATGGTGTGCACCAGTCGGAAAATGTTGTCCAAAACTTCTTTATTGTTGGGGTCTTGCTCAAGTTTGACCAGCTCAACGTCAACAACGTCGATGCTTTCACCCGTTTCCGTCAGAAACTCGTTTAATAGATCGTCCATGGCCACTTCCCGGCGAATTAGCGCCTGTATAAATTCGTCCTAATGCCCCCAACACCTGTGGTGCGAGAGTCAGCTTCGCGAAAAAGAGTTAAAATCGTGTAAAACTTTTTTCGTTATCTGAGCGAACGTCAGGAAACGGGCTTGTATGGCAGATCGGTTTCGGGAAAATGGTGTCAGGCGTTGGCTTTTATCGTCGCCGATACGCGGATTTTTTGATCTTCGTATTTGTCGACGTGAACAGCGCCGCCAAGTTCAGACGCAACAACGCTGGCCAAAAATGCCGGTGCCGAGCGAGGCTCCAGGTCCTTTTCCTTAACCTGCCCCTGCAGAGCGGACTGGATATCTTCAGGAAAAATTACGCGCTCACCCGCAACTTCAACAGAAAGTGCAACCTTCTCCTCCCCTGAACCGGTAAAGTTCACCGAAAGCGAGCCGCCCCGCACGAGAGTTTCTGCCATCACAAGGCACATATTCAGGAGCAGCTTTACGCCTCCTTTTGACAGCTCGGGTACTGTGACATTCCAGGACAGGTCAACTTTGCTGCCAGCAAGAAAAGCGCGCAGCGATTTTTCTGCTTCGCGAGTATCAAGATGCGCTGAAAATCCGCCTGCCGCACCAAACGCCAGCCGGAAAAACTGAAGCTTGTTGCTGGTTTGAGCGGTAGATTTTTCAATCAGATCAAACACAGCTTCCCGCATGGTTTCGTCCTGTTCTCCGGAAAGTAGTTCAAGACCATTATTGATCGCGCCAACAGGGCTCACCAAGTCATGGCACAAACGCGAACATAGCAGTGCTGCAAAATCCAGTTTAGACATTGAGAATCCCCGATCATTGGTCCAAGCAAATATTCCATGCCGCCATCAGATGGCTATCCCGGGCACAGAACCTCTGGAAAGCCCATTTTTGCGAGATTCTGCTATCTAGGCAACCGGTTTTATGGTTAACACTCCCTAACGCCTGTTTCGACGGTACAACTCCACCCACTATCTTAGAGACGTCAACCATGCCAGAAACCTCGCCTGCTGCTCTCGAAGCCATGTCACCAGACCTTATTGAAACTGTGATAAAGGCCGGCAAGGTGGTCATGGACGTGTTTAACACGGACTTTGAGGTGTTTGGCAAAGATGACAAATCGCCCGTTACCGAAGCTGACCGGCGCGGCGAGGCAGTCATAGAAGCTGCGTTGAAGCAAATTGCTCCAGAAATCCCCATCGTTGGAGAAGAAGCCAAATCGGAAGGTCACTGCCCAGACATTTCTGGCGGTTTGTTCTGGCTGGTTGATCCTCTTGACGGAACGAAGGAGTTCATCAAGCGAGGCTCCGATTTCACAGTCAACATTGGCCTTGTACGCGACGGCGTGCCCATCGCAGGCTTTGTGCTCGCACCAGCACTTAACAAGCTCTATTGGGGCATCAAGGGAAGCGGCGCCTGGATTGCCGACGTTGCGGACGGCAAAATCGTCAACAAACGGAATGTTACAACCCGGCGCGCCGACCCTGACAACCTGGTTATTGTTGCCAGCAAATCCCATCGCTCTCCGGAACTTGAAGCCTGGCTTTCTCATTTTCCAACTGCAGAACATGTTTCGATTGGCTCCAGCCTGAAGCTGTGCCTGATCGCAACTGGCGAAGCGGACCTTTATCCAAGGCTTGGACCAACCTGCGAATGGGATACCGCTGCAGCCCACGCGGTGCTGCTCGCGGCGGGCGGAAGTGTCGAAGTGTCAGGGGGTGGCCCTCTGTTGTATGCCAAGGATCTTAAAACCTTCCTGAACCCCTGGTTTTTGTGTCGGGCAGATATGGACTTTGCCGTGCCGGATATTGGTGAACCTTCTTAGCAGGTTGCGGCCACATGCACCGTTGATCTAAAGCAGGGTTAGCGTATCATGACAGCATAGAATTGCGGGGAGAGATTTAATGACACTTTTGGCGATAGGCGTCGCGGCTTTTATCGGGCTGCATCTCATTCCTTATTTTGCGACCGGTTTCCGCACTCGCATGCAAAACCGGATAGGAGCTGGACCTTATAAAGGTCTGTTTGCCCTTCTCGTCCTTACAAGTTTCGCCAGTATTATTTTCGGCTGGCGCAGCGCAGAGCCGATGCTTGCCTACGAGCCGCCCACCTGGGGTTTTCACGTGACCCCTCTTTTTGTGCTGGCCGGTTTCATTCTGTTTTTCGCAAGTCAGGCGCCCACGAACATAAAACGGATCGTTCGTCACCCGCAAATGACCGGCACTTTCCTTTGGGCGATTGGCCATCTGCTTTCAAATGGCGAAGACCGTTCCGTCTTGCTGTTTGGTAGCTTGGCGGCCTGGTCGCTGGTCGCGATTATCGGTGCAAACAGACGCGACAAAATCTGGCAAAAACCCGACAAACAACCCTGGTTCAAGGACGCTATTACTGTCTTGATCGGTGTCTTTGTATATCTGGTCTTCATGTATTTCCACGAAGCCATAATCGGCGTGCGCCCTTTTCCATAAAGATACACTGTGGGTAGGCTAAGCTGTTTTTGTAGCTTTGTTGGAAAGATAGCTGACAGAAAAAACTGCTAGACCGGTTGCTGTTACAATAAACAGCCAGAGGCGCACATCCAGAAACATGTCTGCGACGACGCCAAGCCAAATCATCAAGCCGACCCACGCTAAGTTTCCGGCCAGTGCCAACACAATGATCAACACGTCAGAGGGTCGCCTGATCCGCAAAATATTCATCGCCGCGACAAGCCACGCCGCGATACTGCCTGAAAAAGACCAGACGGCCTCCGGCGTTTGCCACCCCACACTCATCAGTGTCCCCAAAACTCCGTGCCCTGCTGAAAACAGGATCAACGCAATGCATAAAAAATAGTCGAGCTTCTTTGTCATGCCATGGGGTTTAATTAGTGACCTCTTATTGCCTAGCGGGTTGTCACCGGCAGCGGCGGCGACCAGGCCGGGTCCGAAGCGTCATACGGCGTTGAAACCTGACGCTCGTTGTAGCCTGTCAGGTCCACGGACCATAAGGCGGGACGACCTCCATTGCCCTGCGCGTCGTAGGGCGGTGTGCGAAAGAACATCAATACCCGGCCATTGGGTGACCATGTCGGGCCTTCATCCTGGTATGCGTCCGTGAGCAACCGTTCGCCCTTGCCATCCGTGCGCATCACGCCAATCCGGAATTTGCTGTCACCAATTTTGGTGAAGGCGATCAGGTCACCGCGCGGGGACCACACAGGTGTCGCATACCGGCCGCGCCCAAATGAGATGCGATGTACATTGCGTCCATCGGGATCCATGACATAAAGCTGCTGCGAGCCGCCACGGTCGGAGTTGAAGACAATTTTACTTCCATCAGGTGAAAATGACGGCGAAGTATCGATCCCTGGGTCATTGGTCAGTCGTGTTACGGCTCTCGTCCGCAAATCCATTATATAGATGTCGGAGTTACCGTCTTCCGCGAGTGACATAATTACCTTGTTGCCATCAGGTGAAAAACGCGGCGCAAATGTCATGCTCGGGAAATCGCCCAACACCTCAAACCGGTTCGACAGGATGTTGAAGAGGTAAACCCGCGGTTTGTTGTTGAAGTAGCTAAGGAAAGTGATCTCCTGGCGATTGGGACTGAAACGCGGTGTCAGCACCAGGTAGCTACCATCTGTGAGAAACTGCTGGTTGGCACCGTCCTGGTCCATGATTGCCAGGCGCTTGATGCGATCTAAAGGATCACCCTGCTCTGCAATATATACGATGCGTGTATCGAAGTAGCCAGCCTCGCCGGTGAGCCGCGTGTATATGCGGTCGGAGATTACATGTGCTATTCGGCGCCAGTTCGAAGCAGGTGTGTTGTAGCCAACACCTTCCATTTGCACCTCGCCCACAACATCCCACAGCCGGAAC
This sequence comes from uncultured Kordiimonas sp., assembly GCA_947500295.1. Taxonomy (GTDB): domain Bacteria; phylum Pseudomonadota; class Alphaproteobacteria; order Sphingomonadales; family Kordiimonadaceae; genus Kordiimonas. The sequence continues at coordinate 72,091 of CANMRM010000004.1, read as the reverse complement.
TCAACCCGCAGGTTGCCATTGGCCAGAATTTGCAAACGCCCCGTAACCAGCGCCTGAGCCGCGAGCGGGCGCCACGCATTAAAGCGCGGGCGCGTCGGGGCGGCAGTGATCTGCTCGATAAAGGCGTTTTGATCAATCGCACGAAAGAGGCCGGTCGACACAAGGTTTGCTGTAATCACCTCCGTGATGCTGGCACCGATGTCCGACAAGTTGCCGGTCGCGGTTTCCACGTCGTCAACGGGTACAAAATCCGGAACGGCAATTGGAACGGGATCAACGGAACCACGAGTTACGTCAACCTGCAACTGGGCCTTTGCAGCAGATGCTATCAGCACTGCACATGCGACCAAAAAGCAAGTTTTCTTCATAAAAGCCTGAACCGTCATATTGTCTGGTTTCCCACGTTAACCGCCCGCAAAATTTTTGGGATTGAAAGTAAATCTGATTGAATTTTCACCCAGTTCAAACAGCTGCTTCGCCACCTCTGAATAGGGTGCGCACCGTTGCACCGCACGCTGGGCGCTCTCTGCAAAAACCCGGTAAAATCCGTCCGACAAGTCGCCACCGCCAACAATCTGTGGGCGCCTCAACAGGCTTCCATCCGGCCTTAGCGAGATCAGCACGGCAACCTGCATGTCTTCGATGCCTTTGGAACCCAGCGGAAAACTCCAGCAACCCGAAACCTTGTTGCTCAATGCGTCCCTGATGGAGGCTGTAGCAATGGCAAGTCGCGCCGCGGGAAAGGCGTTTACCTTTGGCGCTTCAGGTTCTTTTTCTGCAGCCTTTTGTTCTTCTTCATCCCGGCGCTGGGCGTCCTGTTGCTCTTCTTTGATTGATCGATCAATGAGAGCTGCGATCCGGTTGGATTTTAGACGCGATGGTGCTCTTGGCTTGGCGCGAGGAGTCACTCGATTGGCCAGCTGCCGATTTTCAGAAACCTGAGGCTTGGGCTGTGGTTTCGGTTCTGGTGTGACCTCAACCGGCTTGGCTTTTTCAAGCAGGGGTGCTGCATCCTCTTCAACTGCAGGTGCGGCTTCCGCTGCGGCATAATTGGGTTGTGGTTTGCTTTGAGCTTCCTGAGGTTCGTCTGCCGGTGCCTCCGGTGCAACCACACGGGTCTGTTCTGCTATCTGGACAAACTCAATTGCGATAGGGGGCGGTGGCTCCGGCATTTGTCGGGCGAGTTTAGGCAGCCCCACAAGAGCCGCAACCGCCACGCCAACATGGAGCGCACCGGAAAGCAACCAGCCTGTTTGTTCCATTCTCATTACAGCCAAGGTCTTGCTCTTGTATTCAATGAACTACCCAGTCCACCTGTATTATCTTTGCTCTGCAACCAGTGCCACACGCGTAAAACCCGCGCGATTTATGATACCGATCACCCGCATAACCTGCCCATAGTCAAGGGACGTATCACCGCGCACATAGATACGGGTGTCTCTCCTGTTTCCTGCTATGGCTTCCAGCCGAGGCACCAGTTCATTGATCCCGATCGCAGTGTCAGCAAGAAATATGGCACCATTTTGGTCAATACTGACCTCCAGCGGCTTGCTGTCCTGCGGCAGAGGTCGGGCTGCCGCCTTTGGCAGGTCAACCTGAATGCCGGCAGTCAGCAGCGGAGCTGCCACCATAAACACAATCAGCAGCACGAGCATCACATCGACAAATGGCGTGACATTGATTTCGGCCATCGGTCGGTAACGACCACGACGGCTGCTACCTGACTGTCTGCCGCCACCTGTAACAGACGCCCCCATCAGCTGCCTCGCTCATCAAGTTGCCGGGAAAGGATCGCTGCAAACTCATCGGCAAACCCTTCTACCCTGCTCGCATATCGGCCAAGATCCGTAGACAGTTTATTATATGCGATGACCGCCGGTATCGCTGCAACAAGCCCAAGCGCTGTTGCAAGCAGCGCTTCGGCAATGCCGGGAGCAACAGTGGCAAGCGATGTATCAGACGCCACGGCAATAGCCGTAAAACTATTCATGATGCCCCAAACGGTACCAAAAAGACCAACAAACGGGGCGGCGGAGCCAATGGTAGCCAGATAACCAACCTGCCCTTCCAATCGATCCATCTCCCGGCTCGTGGTAACGTGCATAACCTTGTTGATCCGGTCCTGAACCGTCACCTTGTCAAAACCGGAAACAGTTGTACCGAGGCTCCTTTGCCATTCCCGCATCGCAGCCACAAAAACCGCCGCCAGCGGATGGTTGGGCGCTTGTTTGATCCCGTTATAGAGTTCATCAAGAGAACTGCCCGACCAGAAAACATCCTCAAATTCGTCCGCCTTGCCGCGTGCATCTTTCAGCCGTTGCCAGGTGTTGAAAATGATTGACCAACCCCAGACACTGGCCGCTACCAGCATGATCATTACCATCTGCACAATAATATCGGCCTGCAGGAACATTCCCATGACCGAAAAATCGACGGCATTGCCACCCAGTTCAGCGGCCTCAACCGCTTGAGTTACCGGGGCATTGATCGTCTGGTCCTGCATTCAACTCTCCTCAAAACCAATATTTGTTACTATATAGCGTTTTGCGCGCGATTGTACCAGTCTGTCCAGCATGCGCGGGCATCAGCAGGCCAGCGACGTGGGCGGCCATCCGGTCCGATCACGGCAACAAGCAGTTCCGCTTCCGCAACAAGATCATCATCCTTGGTGATCCATTGCTTTACTTCAATCGCAGCAGCGCGCACTTTTGTGACCATACTATGGCCAAGCAGTATATCCCCGATCTTGGCCTGCCTGTGATACGAGATGGCAATCTTGCTCACCACATAGGTCAGCGGTCCACCTTCTTCTTCAGGGATAGCGAAAAGGTGATCAACGTCGGCGGCGGAATCTCTAATACTTTCGGTGCGCACGCGCTCGAAAAAACTCACATAGCGGGCATGGTACATCATGCCGCCAACATCAGTGTCTTCGTAGTAAACGCGCATGGGGAAATGGAAAATGCCGCCTTTCCAGGCACCCTCACTGATGCGTCCAGTCATTTCGACCCTCCGAGCAAATCCATTTGTGACGCTGCTTCTGATGACTTTGGCGGCAGGAGACCTATGTGCTTCCAGCCATCGGGAGAGAGCATGCGGCCTCGCGGCGTGCGCTGAACCAGTCCAGCCTGCATCAGAAATGGTTCTATAATGTCTTCAATGGCATCGCGCGGCTCGGATAGAGCAGCTGCCAGTGTTTCAATACCCACAGGTCCGCCCGTGTAGGTATCGCCGATACACATCAGATAGCGCCGGTCCATGGTATCGAGACCCAGATTATCCACCTGCAAGCGGGTCAGAGCTGCGTCCGCCGCCACAGCATCCACAGTGTCCTTTTCGGCAACCAGAGCAAAATCCCGAACGCGCCTGAGCAAACGCCCGGCAATTCTGGGGGTGCCGCGTGAACGTGCTGCCACTTCCCGCGCGCCGTCGTCGCTCATTTTTAACTCCAGGAGCTTCGCCCCCCGCCTAACGACCTCCGCCAGTTCGTCTGTGGTGTAAAAATCGAGCCGGGTCGGAATACCAAACCGATCCCGTAACGGCTTGGTAATAAGCCCTGAACGGGTTGTCGCACCGACAAGTGTGAACTTTGGCAAGTCAATCCGTACTGACCGGGCGGCTGGACCTTCCCCGATAATCAGATCAAGCTGAAAGTCTTCCATGGCAGGGTATAGAATTTCTTCCACTGCCGGATTGAGCCGGTGGATTTCGTCAATGAAAAGAACATCCCGTTCCTGCAGGTTTGTCAGGAGTGCTGCCAGATCGCCAGCCTTTGAGATGACAGGACCGGACGTCGCGCGAAAGCTGACGCCGAGTTCCCGCGCGACAATCTGGGCAAGCGTGGTTTTTCCAAGTCCCGGGGGACCGAAAAACAACACATGATCCATTGCCTCGCCGCGAGCGCGCGCAGCTTCAATAAAAACATGCAGGTTCTCTCGCGCCTGTTGCTGCCCGATAAATTCCTTCAGGGATTGCGGCCGCAGACCAGCGTCGATGACGTCCCCAAGCGCTTCCTTGCCGTCTATAAGCCTGTCTTCCGAGTCACTCATATACTACTCAGTTCCTTGAGAGCGGCCGGCACGATAGCGGCCACATCAGCGTCGTCACCCAAGTCGCCAATCACTTTGGCAACAGCGCCGTGGGCGTCCACCGGCTTGTACCCGAGATTGGCAAGAGCCGAGACTGCGTCAGCAATAATGCTGGGGTCGGAGGCAGCATCCCCCGGCGCTGATCCAGCAGGCATCTGCACGCCTTTGGGCTGAAATACCAAACCAGTAACCTTATCCTTTAATTCCGTCACAATGCGTGTAGCAACTTTGGGCCCAACCCCTTTCGCACGCGCAACCGCCGTTTTGTCCTGGGCTGCGATGGCGTTTTGCAGATCACTTGGTGAAAGCGTGGACAGAATCGCCAGCGCAACTTTTGCACCTACACCCTGGACACTGGTAAGGAGACGGAACAAGTCCCGTTCTTCGACATCAGCAAAACCAAAAAGGGAAATGGCATCTTCGCGAACGATGGTTTCGATGTGCAGCATCGCAGCCTCACCTGGCCGAGGAAGCGCGCCCAGCATGCGTGTGGAACCGCTGACCAGATAACCAACGCCGCCGACGTCCATAATTACCCAGTCTTCCCCGGTGCTATCCACATGGCCTTTGAGTTTTGCGATCACGCCAGTTTGCTCCCGATACTTGCTTGATGCCCGACATGATGCGCATGACAGATGGCAACCGCAAGCGCGTCTGCCGCATCGGGCCCATTTATCTTGACGCCCGGCAACAGGATCTGAACCATCGCATCCACTTGTTCTTTGGCCGCATGACCCGCGCCGACAACCGATTTTTTCACATGGTTAGGCGTATACTCAGCAACATCCAGGCCGGCCTGGGCTGGCACCAGGAGCGCAATACCGCGAGCCTGCCCCAGTTTAAGGGTCGAAGTCGGATTCTTGTTTACGAAGGTTTCTTCAACTGCGCAGGAATGCGGCTTCCAGTCGGCAATTACCTCGGACAAACCGGAATACAGCTCCACAAGCCGGTCAGAGAGCGGCCGCTTGGCGTTGGATGTAACGACACCGTTAGCGACATGCCTCAGGCGCGAACCTTCGGCCTCCACCACTCCCCAGCCGGTTTTTTGTAGTCCCGGATCCAGCCCCAAAAGGCGCAATTCTTTTCCCCCTGATGGCGCTTATGCTTCGGCAAGCGCTTCCATGACATCCGCTGGAATGTCGTAGTTGCCAAAGACCGTCTGAACATCGTCATTGTCTTCGAGGTTGTCGATCAGGCGCATCAGCTTTTCTGCTGCATCTTTATCGAGAACCATGGGCTCTTTAGGCTTGAAAATGAGTTTGGCGCCATCGGGCTCCTTACCGAGCGCATCTGAAAGCGCGGATACAACAGAATGCAGGTCACCAGATTCAGTGTAGATGGCGTGGCCGTCCTCATCACTTTCAACTTCGTCTGCGCCTGCCTCCAGTGCAGCTTCAAACATGGTGTCGGCGTCTGCAACATCGGCTGCAAAGGTGATTTCACCTACACGATCGAACATAAAGCCAACAGAGCCGCTTTCCCCCAGGTTGCCACCAGCTTTGCTGAAGATGGTGCGGACGTCGGACGCTGTCCGGTTACGGTTGTCGGTCAGGGTTTCCACAATAACACCAATGCCCCCGGGGCCATAACCCTCGTAGCGCATTTCATCATAGTTGTCGGCATCACCCCCGCTTGCCTTAGCGATCGCACGCTCGATGTTGTCTTTGGGCATCGATTGCGCACGGGCTGTAGCCACAGCGAGACGCAGGCGCGGGTTACTATCCATCTCCGGGCCGCCCATTTTTGCGGCAACCGTTATTTCCCGGCTGAATTTGGAGAACATTTTAGAGCGCTTTTTATCCTGCGCGCCCTTGCGATACATGATATTTTTGAATTTGGAATGGCCAGCCATGATACCCTCTGGTTCTGTTCCCGTTTCTTGTTGTATTCAATGAAGGTTGCAGCGGCACCTGACGGTGCGCGTGCATTTGCGCCCTTTCTTAGCAGATTTAACGCTGTTGAACAGGGCAAATTGACCCTATAGTCTGACAATAATAAGCATTGGGACGAGTTGAAGCATGGCCGAGCATCAAGGTAGCTGTTATTGCGGCAATATCACCGTTACGGTGATAACGGATGAAGAATTCCTGGCGAAAACACCAAGAGAATGCGATTGCGACTTTTGTCGCATGAACGGTGCGGCTTGGGCTTCCGTTCCTGACGCAGTTCTGGAAATTGAAATTCAGAATGAAGCAGCGATCAACCTGTTTGAGCAAGGCAGCGACACGGCGCGTTTCTGGCTGTGCCAACGTTGCGGTGTCGTGCCAGCAGTTACATGTGATATTGAAGGTCACCGCAAGGGAGCCGTGAACGCTAACTGCATGCTCGCGCATGAGAGTTTTCCAAAAGCCCGGCAGGTAAGTCCAAAAGAACTGAGCGCTGACGAAAAGAAAGACCGCTGGTCCGATGTCTGGATCAACAAAGTGGTCGTCAAAGACTGTTGGGACGTGGGGCTGTAAGCAGTTTAGGTCCTACGGATCGCGGCCTGCTTTTTCCAAAAGATCGATTGTTTCTTTTGCCACCAACGCGGCAGACGGCAGAAACATTGTGGTCACAACGCGCGCGTCAACGATAACATCGTGCTTGTCATCAAGATCGGGTTTTGCCAGATAGTTCGCGCCTCTTTCGCGCAGGCGATCCTCCACGAAAAAGGGGACCAACTTGCGGACATCTTCAAGCGTTTGACCGTCCCGCTCGGCCCAGGACTGTTCCGTGGAGTTGGGAAACCCGGTCATCATGATGCCGTCAACCAGATAACCACCTGAACTTAGCCGTATATTGCCCAGTGAACCCGGTCCGTGCCCCGCGGCACCAAGAACGCCTCCTGCCTCATAAACTGTGGTCATGATTTTCAGGATTTCAGCGTCAGAAGCCACGTCGACCAATGGCCCGCCACCGCCGCCAATATAGACGCCGCTGTAGGCTGCTGCCTCCACTTGCGAAGGCTTCAAGGAAGCCTGTGACTTCTCCATGAACCCCTCATATTTGATCGCATAGCTGGATATACCCAGGGGATCCATGAAAAAGGGTACCTCCCCACCCTTGGGGCTGACGAAGTCCACTTCGTACCCATGCATTTTGAACACATGGTAGGGCGGCGCGACCTCCCAGAGGTTGTTGCTCGCCTCACGGCCTTTGTGCTCGGCAACGTTGGAGACAACAATCAGTATTTTCTTTTTGGGTTCTATTGAGGCGTCGGCAGCATAACCTGCTGAAACGAAAAAAAGACCGGTGATGACAACGGCCAACGCACGCGTGACAGACTTCATGAATTCCTCGCTGTTTTTTGTTTTCTTCAGCAACAGATGATCACTGGCTTACCGGAATTCAACGACCAGAGATTTATTCAGCAAGACAGGGCATGGGGATCAAGCCTCACTAGTCCGCATGGAGAACTCGCGCAGTGACCTGCTGTGCGCCAACCATCCCCCCGATTGTGAACCACTTACCGCCCAGTTTCACCAGGCCTCTATGGTCCATGCTTGCCACAGGTTTGTCCTTGTAGGCGACCCAATTGTCATTGGTGAAATCCCACGCAAATACGTGGGCTGTTGGTTTGGAAGGTTCGCCGTTATAGCCAATACCGTTGTAGTTATAGGCGTTGGAGGTTCCGCCAACAAAAAGGATGCGGTTGCCCTCCGGGTCCCCTGCTCCACCCATGCGGTAATTGCCGCGCCCGGGCAACTGCGGCAGACGTCGGTAGGTGATTTTTGACGGGTCGTCGAGGTCGATTGTACCCATCCAGCCCTCGTTCACTGTCTCAAAACGCCGGTCCCCGGCCGCACGTGTCCCAAAAAGGCCGGTTCCATCGGCGATCACGAACTGATTTCGAACGATACCGCCTGCATGGCCAAACACCGGCGTTCCCGGATAATCGGCGGCCCTGAACCAGCGATTTTCTGCCGTGTCAAAAACCTGTACATCACGCACATTGGCTGTGTCGTGCCATCCGGATACCAGATAAATATAGCGATCATTGTAGACGAAGCTGACGGCATCATCGACCGGCACCGGCATTACGGGCAACAGCTGGTATTGATTGGTGCGCACATCAAAACGAAAGTTTTCAAGCGTAGATACTTCGCTGCCATCATCTGCAACCGTATAACCACCAAATAGGAAAACTGCGTCACCGACCCCGACAGCCGTTGCCGCAAGGCGCCCCTCCTCAACAGGCACATCTGGCAAGCGTTCCCAGTCAGCGCCTCCTACCTCAAAGGCGTAGGCTTGTGTACTGATGTCCTGACGGGTTTTCCCGCCCATTAAGCCCATGAAGCTGAAAACCCTGGTCCTGCGTTCAATTTCGACCTGTGCCACCGCATTATTGGCATGCGGAACAGGTAGCGGTGGAACCTCTTGTGCCAAAACACCTTGAGCTGCGATGCAGATGAAGGTGACAGCTATAAATATTTTGTTCGCGTCCATCAACTAAAGGTCCCTCATGAGAAAAATCATGTCGGTACATTGTATACCATCTTCAAAAATCGGCTGTTCGTAGTGACGCAGGAAAAAACCGCTATCAACCCTGTGCCGCCGAAAGCCTGCTTTTTCATAAAAGCGAAGCTGGGCAAGGCTTGAGTTACCTGTCCCCACCTCAAGCGTTCTCGCACCTGTCTGCCTCGCCGTTGCAATAGCGTGTTCCAGCAACCGCCTGCCAAAACCCTGCCCTTGCATGGTCTCCGCCACAGCGATGTTTTTCAGCTCCATCAATCCTTCACCATGAAGAAGTAGCACGTAAACGCCGACAATCTCTTCATTCAACGACGCCCCCACGCTAACGCCAGTCTCCAAATAGTCTCTCACCAGCTTTTCCGACGGGTCCGCCAGCAGGAGAAGCGGGAGATACGGCTCATGGTCATCTAAGATTTCAAAGAGTAATTGGTCGATGGAAACTGTCCTTTTCGGCTCGCCGATCATGGTCTAGAGTTCGTTTCGGGAAATCATAAGCTTGGCCGTTTTTGGCCGCAAGCCTCGAGAGGACAGTTCATGCAAAAACTGGCTACCAGCCTGATTGCCATCTTTTTGTTCAGCCTGCAATCAAGCGCACAGACCACCCCCGTAAAGGCAACACAGCTTCTCAACGCCCCAATCACCGGTGTGCCGGGCCATGATTTGCTGATGACACGTGTCGAGATTGCAGAAAATACGGTTCTACCCATGCACTACCACCCCAATGAAGAGTATCTGTATATCCTGGAGGGGCAGGCGTACCTGCGTATTGAAGGGCTGGAGGACCAGTTGCTGAGCACTGGCGAAGTCGCGGTAATTCCAGCAGGTGTTCTGCACACCGCCGTCACGACCGACACTCGGGCAACAGCACTGACAACACGCGTCCACCCCAGGGGCCAGCCTGTGCGCCTGATGCCCAAAGACAAAAAGGACTGACGGCATGTTTACTCTGGAAGGCGAAACCTATCTTGTCACGGGAGCGTCGCGCGGCATTGGCAACGCCGTCGCCAACGTGCTCCTGGATCTTGGAGCCAACGTGGTGGGTGGCTATGCCTCGGCACCCGGCCAACTAAAGGGCCTGCGGGCCGAATTTGGCGACGAGCGCCTGCTGCCAATGCAAGTCGACCTGTCAGAACCCGGTGCAGGGTTTCGCTTGTGGGAGGCGGCCATGACCTTCAAGGGAGGCATTGATGGCCTCGTCAATAACGCAGGGATCGCGCCGTCAACAGCCTATGATGCAGCTGAAGACATTTGGCAGGCTGACTGGGCCAAAACCATGCAAGTGAATGTGCAGGCTGTCGCAGACCTGTGCCGTTCAGCGATCCTGCATTTCGAGGCGGAGCGTGCAAAAGACGAAGCATCTACCGGTCGGATCGTCACTGTTGCAAGCAGGGCGGCTTTCCGCGGCGACCAGCCGGACAGCCTGCATTATGCCGCCAGCAAAGGCGCCCTGATTGCGCTTATGCGTTCCATCGCGCGCGGGTTTGCAGGTCAAGGCATCTATGCCTTTACTGTTGCTCCGGGTTGGGTCGATACAGACATGGCAGACATTGCACGCCAGCCGGGCAATGAATTTATGCTGAAGGAAATCCCGATGGGGGCCATGGTGCCGCCGGCCGAGATTGCAAATATGGTTGCTTTCCTCATGTCGGGGCTCGTGGACCATGCCACAGGTACCAATGTAGACATCAACGGCGCCAGTTACGTGCGCTAGTGCGGTTCGGGCCGCGGTTTTTGCACCAACGTCAGCAGAACGCCGCTGATAATCATCAACAGGAACCACGAGCCCAGCTTACTGACTGGTACCGGCTCCCAGGCCTGCATCTGATGGGGGTAAAGCCATATTCCACCAAAGGTGGCTATATTCTCTGCAACCCAGATAAAAAAGGCACCGAGGAATATGGCCAGCACTACGGGCATCCGGTAACGACCTTGCCGCACGGAAAAATAAATCCAGGTGCGCCGAAACATCCATGCGACCGCCAGAAACAGAGCCAAGCGAATGTCCGTAATGTAATGATGGCTGAAGAAATTCAGGTATATCAGCGCCCCCACAACCACAGTTGTTGGAATTGCCGGGTAATTGTCGAACCGAAAATCGAATCCGCGCCAGACTCTGGCAAGGTAGCTACCAACAGCTGAATACATGAAGCCCGAAAACAGGGGCACACCCATGATCCTGATAAGGTTATCTTCCGGATAGCTCCATGACCCGACATGGGTTTTAAACAGTTCCATCACCGTGCCCACCAGATGAAACAAGATGATAACGCGGGCTTCTTCCCAGCTTTCGAGCTTGAAAGCAAGCAGACCTGCCTGGACCGCGAGGGCATAAAAGAACAGGAAATCGTATCGCGCCAACCACGCATCAGCAGGATAACAAAGACTCGTCACGATGATGCCACCGAGCAAAAGACCACCAAACAGGCAAGCCCATGCCTGTTTTAGCCCAAACCACCAGAATTCAGAGACAAAGCGCGTCATTGCCCTGCTTCGGCATGGAGGCGTTAATTTTCAAGTGCATCCTTCAATTCCTCAAGCTCAAGCCAACGCAGCTCCTTATTGTCAAGTTCATCCCGCTTGCTTGTCAACTCATCAGAACAGCGTGAAAATCCGTCGGGATCCCTGCCATAAAACTCCGGGTCGGACAGTTTGGCTTCCAATTCGGCGATCTGCATGGATAGTGCTTCGACCTCGGCAGGAAGAATATCCAGCTCTCGCTGGTCTTTATAGGATAGTTTTGTTGCTTTTCTGGATGGCGCCTTACCAATTGGCACTACTTTGGCTTTCGAGGACTCGGTGCCCGTTTCCTGTGTTTTTGAAGCAGCTTTCTGCGCCTTATAGTCGCTATAGCCGCCGGCGTATTCAATGATTGAACCATCCCCTTCCAATACAATCGTACTGGTGACCACGCGGTCCAGAAAATCACGATCATGCGACACCAGAAGGATCGTACCCTTATAATCCGCCAGCACTTCCTGCAACAGGTCAAGTGTGTCGATATCCAAATCGTTTGTTGGCTCATCAAGAACCATAAGGTTGGATTTTTTGGCAAAATTGGCTGCGATTAACAGCCTGTTGCGCTCGCCGCCAGACAAGCTTGAAACAGGTGTGCGCGCCTGACTGGCATCAAAAAGAAATTCCTTTAGGTACGTCATGACATGCCGGGTGTCATCGCCAACATGAATCCAGTCTCCCCCCCCGCCTGTCAACACATCCACAACAGACATATCGTCTTCTAGCGCTGCGCGTTTTTGGTCGATGACAATCGGCTGTAGATTGGTTCCAAGCTTGACCGTGCCCGTGTCTGGCAAAAGTTCCCCCAGCAGAATTTTCAAAAGTGTCGACTTGCCTGCCCCGTTTGGACCAATGATGCCAACACGGTCTCCCCGCGCGATGCGAGTGGAAAAACCGGCAAACAGCGAGCGCCCTTCATAGGATTTGGCAATATTTTTGGCCTCGATGACCCGCGCGCCCGATTTTTCTCCGCCGCCCAGCGAGATGGTCACATCACCTTTTGCCTTAAGAACATTCCGGCGTTGCTCCCGCATGGCATGCAGCCGCCGAAGCCTGCCCTGGTTTCTGGTGCGGCGGGCACTGATCCCTTCAACAGACCAGCGCGTTTCATCCTTGATGACCTTATCAAGTTTTTTGAGCGCATCTGCCTCGTCCTCAAAGACCTTCTGTTGCCACTCGTCGAACCGATCAAAAGCACCATCGAACCTGCGAACCTTGCCGCGGTCCAGCCAAAGGCAACCTTTTGCAAGCCTGTTTAGAAAGGTTCGGTCATGGCTGATCAGCACCATGGCGCCTCGCCAGTTTTGCAGATATTGCTCCAACCACTCAATTACACCGATATCCAGATGGTTGGTCGGTTCGTCGAGCAACAGAATATCCGGCTCCGATATAAGTGTTCGCGCAAGGGCAGCCCGCCGCAATTCACCACCTGAAGCCGATTCGGGATTGGTGTCAGCCTTGATGTCCAGTTCGGCGAGAAGTGCATCCGCTTTGAATGCCATGTCGGCCGATGAAGACAGCCCGGAAAGCACATAGTCTTTCAAGCTCGCGTGCTCATCTGCGTTTGGCTCTTGAGGTAAATAGGCGAAGGTTGTGCCAGGCTGGACCCAACGCTCACCTCCGTCCGCATCAACCAATCCGGCTATGACTTTCATCAACGTGGACTTGCCTGCTCCATTGCGACCAATGATACACAGCCGGTCATGTGCACCAATGTGCATTTCCAGCGCATCAAGCACCGGGTCAGCACCCCAGTGCAACTCGATATTCTTCAGACTTAATAGTGGCGGTGCCATGCTGACCTGTCTTGATTAGGCTTTTCTCTTGTCATTTGAGCGCCTTATACCCACGTTAGTCGATAAGTCACAAGAGCTATCAAAATTTCAACGCCGGGGAGGCGCTTTGGCAATGGAAGAGCCATCACATAAGACTGAAATTCTGATCACCGACGACCTGCCAACCGCTGACGACCATCGTTTCGAAGCACTGGACAGGTCGTACATAGGTATGGCTTCAATCGGATGGGCTGTTGCAATCATCCTGATGATCGCAATCAATATTGTGATTAACACTCTGAACGGAGACGGCTTTAGCTGGTTCTTTGAGGTTCAGGTTTTATCCGTCGTTCTGGCTCTTTTGTTTGTTCTTGTCCTGCTGGCCGTTGCGGTGCCGCGCCTATTGTGGCGCTCTCAAGGCTATCAGCTACGAGACAAGGATATCCACCACAAGCATGGCATCGTTTGGCGTGCTGTCACGTCTCTTCCCTATGTCCGGGTGCAGCATGTCGAACTCGAAAGCGGGCCTCTTGAGCGCTTCTTCAAGCTTGCCTCGCTGAAATTCTACACGGCTGGCGGTGGGTCAGCAGACATGAAGATTCCTGGCCTGCCGTTTGCCGCAGCTTCCAAAATCAGGAGCTTTGTCCTTGAGCAGGCTGGTCAAGACGCAAGTGCGGGGCATCAGGATGGATAGCGTGGCAGGCGAAACTGCCGGTGGACAGACGCACAAGGCCGGTCTGGAGTTGCATTCAGACAAATGGCAACGCACATCACCCGCGTCCGTCATCTATTTCGCATTTAAGTTCATCACATCACTGGTCAAAAATGGTTTGCAAGCAGTCGCACCTGTTGCGGCTGTTTTGGCAACGGCCGGTGAACAACGTTGGTTTGCGCTCGGGGCCCTCGCCGCTGGCGCCGCAGTTGTGCTTATGGTCGGCTCGGTTCTGAGCTATCTCAATTTCAAGTTCCGGATCGACAAAGAAACTTTTCTGATCCGAAGCGGCGTCTTGACCCGCAAACGGTTAACGCTTGGGTTTGACCGTATACAAAATATCGCCTTTCGCGAGCCGCTCTATTTCAGGCCGTTCGGGCTGGTTATTCTTACACTTGAAAGCGCGGGTTCAACCGGTGAAGAAGTCAATCTCGCGGGCGTTCCACGACCGCTGGCTGAAACCATTCGTCGCTATATCCTTGATCGGAAAGAAAACCACAAACCCATAAATCCCAGTGAAGCAAAGAACTCTGCAGAAGCCACTACGGAGATTTCTGCACCAACAGTAAGCCTGCTACGTCAGCCCCTGGCAGAATTGGCCAAATACGGCATCAGCAACAACAATATCTGGGTATTTGCCGGCATTGCCGCAGGTGCGCTGGCCCAAGTAGACGAGCTTTGGGAAAGCGGTTTCATGCAAGCGGTTTTCAGCGCGGTTGGGGAAACTGTTGGCACCGGCATTGTTGCCATAGCAACCTTTGCCATCCTTCTGGCGCTGCTCGTTCTTCTTGTTCTCATGCTGGCAAGCGTGCTGGGTGCAATCATTGTCAATTACAACTATTGTCTTTCCTACGCGGATGGCCGTTACCACCGGACCCGGGGCCTATTCGAACGTCAGGAGACCAGCGTTCCCGAAGTGAAGGTGCAGAGCCTGAAGATTGCACAGCCTTTGATTGCGCGATTTCTTGACCGGTTTCACCTGACCTTCAATCAGGTGGGGTTTGAAGGCAAACAGGCGCAGAACAAAAGTCAGAAATTTATCGTCCCCAGCGTCACCGAAACTTTCTACACCCAGCTCGCGCAACGTTTGTTTGACAAGACCGACGTGTTGAAACAAACGCTACATCCAATCAGCCAAAAATTTGTCTTTCGGCATATGATTTACACATTTGGCATTCCGTCCCTTTTGGTCTCTGGCCTCTGGGCAATCAATCTGGGTTTGGCAGGCTTGATACCACTTGCAGTGCCTTTGGTATTACTGCCTTTCATTGTTTTGCGATGGCGCCGTTACGGCTATGCAATTGATGGCTGTCATGCCGTGGTGAGAAAGGGTCTTTTTGGACTGACCTTAACGGTTTTCCCCTTATACAAAGTCCAGACTATCAGCATCAGCCAGTCCCCCGGCCAGCAGACCGCAGGCCTCGCCAATCTGAAAGTGAAACTGGCAGGACATTCTCTGACCATTCCCTACATGCCGATTGAGGACGCGAAGGCCTGGAGAGCCAAAGCCCTTTTGCAGGTTGAAACACAGTCAGACCCCTGGATGTAGGGTCAGCGGTTTTCATCCAGATATATCCGCACCCTCGTCAGGAGCGGCACAGCCGTCTTGAAGATATCAACCCCTAGATCTGAACCGATCTGTGCGAACAGCGGCGCTAGAGCCGCAAGGGCTTTGCCGCGGATCGCAACACCCGCCGGCGTAATAAGGACTATTTTGCTACGCCCATCGGTTTCATGCGGCACGATGTGCACAAAGCCTTTTGCTGCCAGTTTGTGCACGGTGTTGGTCATGGTAGGTCGCGAAACCTGAAAGGCGCTGGCGAGTTCCGCCGGGCTTTCCCGCTTGCCAAGTCTTACAAGGTGGTTCAGCACCCCGAACTGCGCCTTGCTCAGCCCGCCGGGCAAGGCGCGCTCGAGTTTTGTCGTGACCAATTGCTCCATGATCCCCAACTCGTTGAAAAAATGATAGATGGCGCTTTCTGGTGTTTCAGCAGCGTCTGCGGGGTTTTTGCTCACTGGCTAATTTTACGCTTTCATTTGAACTCTGGATTCTACGGGCCAACGCGGGCTTGGATTTACCGTTGGACCATATCCTATTCTGGCAAACATCTGAATTCGATTAGGCGCTTCGACCATCAGTTTTTCGTGGATTTCCGAATAAAGAGGCTCCATTTCCTGATATTCCTGCAATGCCTGGCTGAGGGGGTGAATGGCAATTCCCTGCCCGGTTGCCCGTAAATTCAATCTGAGCCACTCTCGACCGGCGTCAAGTTGCGACCTTCGGCTGTTGTCGGGTGTCGTAAGCCAGACATGCCCCATCGCTGAATGCATTAAATCGTAATACATATCGAGCCCTTGCTTGAAAGCTGTAGAACTCTGGTCTGCCATCTTTACCGGGTCTACAAACCCAAGGCCTGCAAACAGTTCCATCGCAAACCCACCAAGGTCAATGCCGTCCGGGTTTGCTTCAATTTCAGCTTTACCAATACGCATCAGGTCAATGCTTTCCTGCATGGTACGCGGCGTATAACTCTCTACCTCGTGAGCGCGCCAACTCAGGTCCCGCAACGTCGTCACAGCCCCCGGCTCTATGGTGCCCTGCACTTGCACTGATTGTCTTGCACCAGCCATCAGCGGCTGCAAGCTGCCCTGCTCTATTGGCCGCGACAGATCATACGGTTTTTTATTTGAGCGACGCTGTTCGGCAAAACGAAATAGAGGATCAGGCAAAACCGCCGCTCCACTATCAAACTTGATATGCGCAACCGGCCGCTCATCTAGACGAGAGACGGGTTGGCCTTCTGGAAAATAAGTGATGCGTGCATGGATGCCGTCCTGAGCCGCAGCGAGGGACAACATTTCCAGAAAACACCCGAGGCCGATCGTGATTTGCCGGTCAAACGGATCAGTAGCCGGCAATCGGCGCTCGAGCTCGCACGTCAGCACAATCTCGTCTTCCCCTACAAGAGTGGCGAGCCACGGCTGCCGGTTGTGCGGATTGGGGGCGAGAATGGCGTATGAAAGCGCCCGCAGGCGCGCATCCTCAAACGCATGGGCTTCCTTGTGCCATGGCTGCAGGGCTCTCGTCGGTGTTCTGGTCGCTGCAAACCCTCCAAGTCCTGCACCTGCCACAAGGATGCTGGCACCCCCTACTTTCAAAAGCTGTCGTCGGTTCATTGTTTTTTTCCTTTAGTTAGCCTTCTAATTATATAGTTAGTTGCCTAACTATATGTCAAGCCCACCACACGAACACGCCTGTGAGCCATGCCGTCAGCGCATGGCTGCCAATCAGGAATAATCGTTTTTTAACAAAGGTGTTATCGGACTGAAACGGTTACGGCTCATACAGGTCATGAGGCGCAACAAACCTCAAATGACAGCAACAGGAGCCCCCAATGAAGACCCTTTTCAGCAAATCTTTACTCTCTGCAGTTTTGGTAACAATCGCGGCATCCACCGCAGCAGCCAACGATTCCATGGAAGCGTGGAAAAACCTGCTCCGCGACAAGGTCCAGTCCTCAAATCATTATCCCGCGAAAGCACTGGAAAACGGCATTGAAGGAACTGTGACCGTCCGCATGAGCTTTGCGCAGGACGGCAATGTCAACGGTGTTGAATTCGTAAAGAAGTCAGGCTTTGATATTCTCGACCGCCGTGCATTTGCAACCGCATTGCGGCTCGACAACATGCCTGCTCTCCCCGCAGGCCATGACGATGTGTCACTCATTATCCCGGTACGTTTCAAGCTGCCCGACAACAGCTAACTGCTCAACCTGAAACGGGGCTGTAAAGCCCCGTTTTTTCATAGGATTTCCCTCTTGCCGTTCTTCCGCCATTTTTGCGCTTGAAGTTGCATTCCGCCGTCGGCTATGACGTGGCGGTTCACATTAATGTGAAAAATACAAAAATATACCTGCTCGGGTAATTATGAGGAAAATCTAATGAAAAAAATACTAGCTGCGGGCGCGGCAATCCTGCTCGCCACCACGACATCAAACGCACAGGATCAAAATGAAAAGCACTTTGACGGCGGCTACGTCGGCGCTGAAGCTGGTTACCTGGATGCCGGCAGCAATTTCAATGGACTCTACTATGGGGCGACAGCCGGATTCAGAAAGCAAAATGACAACGGATTTGTTTTCGGAATAGAAGGCAACCTCGGCAAATCAAATGCCGAAGTGGGCGGTTTTGAAAACATTATCGACAATCAATGGTCTGCCATGGGTACCGCTGGCTGGGTGTTTGGCAACGAAAATCGCGACCTTATTTCAGTCGGTCTCGGTTATGTCAGGGTCACCGCAGAAATAGAGGATTTCAAGAACACTGGGGACGGAATTTCCTCATTCATTGGCTACGAACGTGCAATCGGTAAAAACCTCTCCTTCCGGCTGCGGGCCACGAGTTATGACGCACTCGACACCTTCATTGGAACAGGCGGCCTTTCGTTCCGCTTCTAAGGTTTGGAATACTCCAATAACAAGAAAGGCGGCCCAAGAGCCGCCTTTATCTGTTTCAAGCATGCCTACGTCTATCAGGCATACAATTGTTCACCGATAGGCAGCCGCCGGATACGCTTACCCGTGGCAGCATATATTGCGTTGGTCAATGCTGCTGTCACAGGTGGTACACCTGGTTCCCCAACACCGCCTGGTGCTGCGTCCACATCCATGATTGCCACCTCCACATGGGGTGACTCGTCAATACGGCACACAGGATAAGTGTCATAATTTGACTGCATGATCTCGCCGTTTTCAGCCGTGATAGCACCGTGCTTCGCGATCGACATGGCAAACACAACTGCGCCTTCCATCTGCGCCTTCACCCGGTCCGGGTTTACGGCAAGTCCGCAGTCTACAGCCATCCAGGCCCGTGGCACCCGCAGCTCACCGTCCTCCGTAACTTCGACTTCTACGACAGTCGCCACATAGGTGACAAAGCTGCGATGCACAGAAACACCCATGCCACGGCCCTTTGGCATCGCTTTGCCATACCCGGACATATCCACGACTTTCTGTAACGTCGCTTTCATCCGGCCCGTGTTGATAGGGTGCGTCTCAAGGGGCGCATTATAGTTGCCATACTGCGCTCCATCATCAGCCGGATTGACATCCCGGTCAGAGCCAATCAACTCCATCCACAAAGCATCCGTGCGTTTGCCTTCACCTTGCGCGATTTCGTCAACCATGGAGCCAAGCGCCCAGGCTTGCTGAATGTTGGCGACAGAGCGAAGCCAGCCGATGCGCACATGCGCACGCGCTTCGCCTGAATTGACCTGCAGGTTATCAATCTCAAACGGAATGTCAGTAAGACCCAATCCAATTTCGAACCCACCCGGCCCGTTGGCTTGCGGATTGAAGGTTTGGCCAATCGATGGGTAAGCCGCCTTATGCTTCCAGGCGGTAACCCTGCCGTTTGATACAGCGGCTTTTACCCGTTGTGCCGAAATGGTGTGGTAATAGCCATGCCGCATGTCGTCTTCCCGGGTCCAGACCATCTTGACCGGGCGCCCCGCATGCCGGGCGAGAAGTGCAGCTTCAACGGCAAAATCCGGCTTGGATTTCCGGCCAAAAGCGCCCCCGAGCAAGGTGGCTTCCACATACACGTCTTGCGGTTGCTTGCCGACAAAGGGCGCGACCGTATTCTGAACTGCCTGCGGGTCCTGACAACACACCCACATTTTGAGGTCATCGCCGTCCCATTCTGCTGTCGCGGCAGGCGGTTCCATTGGTGCATGATGCTGGTGCGGCACAAAATAGTCCGCTTCATATACCTTGTCCGCGGAGGAAAGTGCACCGTCAACATCACCGCGGTTCAGCACATTGATGTCTTTGCCATCAATCGACTGCCACAGCGTTTTTTCATATTCCGTCGTGTCATAGTCTGCGTTTTCACCACCTTCAAACTGGGCACTCAAGGCATCTCTACCCTTCGTGGCTGCCCAGGTATTGGTAGCCAGCACGGCAACGCCGCCGAGTGGTTTAAACGAAGCAGGAAACGCGAGCGTCGGCAACTCAACCACATCCACAACACCGGGAACCGCCATGGCAGCCGCTTTGTCAAAGCTTGTCACTTTGCCACCCACCACCGGCGGGCGGGTAGCGACGGCGAAGAGCATATTGTCACGCTGTACGTCCTGCCCGAACAGAGAGCTTCCAGTGATAATGTCATTCATATAGATGTTACGCACCGGGCGACCGATATACTGCCGCATGTTTTTCGCCTTGAACGTCAGGCTGTTTGCGTCAGGCACTGGTAGCTCGGCGGCGGCAACCACAAAGTCGGCAAAGTCTGCTGTTGCACCGCTAACCTTGTTGATCAGTTTATGGTTTTTGGCATCTACGTCAGAGACGCTGACACCCCACTCATTTGCTGCGGCCTGCACCAACATCGAGCGTGCTGCGGCGCCTGCCTGCTGAAATGCAGTAAAAAACATCCGGATCGACGTCGAACCGTCTGTATTCTGGTCACCGAACTTTTTGTCACCGTATGCTGGCCTGAAGTTGATGCGCGACCAATCGGCATCCAATTCGTCAGCAATGATTTGCGGCAACCCGGTCCGGCTGCCCTGTCCCATCTCCACCCTGTGGATTTCGATATGGACCGTGCCTTCGCCGTCAATCATCAAGTAGGCAGAGGTGCTAAGCCCTTCACCGCCATGCGCATCGGCGATCACCCGCCTGGAAACAACTGGCGCCATAAGCACAAGTCCGGCCGTTGCGCCCATGCCTTGCAGGACACCGCGGCGTGAAACATTTTTTATCTGAACAGTCATGACGCATCTCCCGCTACATCGCGAATGGCGGCTTTAATGCGCTGATATGTGCCGCAACGACAGATATTGCCATACATGGCTTCATCGATTTCTTCGTCGCTGGGATTTGGGTTTTCAGCCAAAAGTGAGGCTGCCTGCATGATCTGACCGGCCTGGCAGTAACCACACTGTGGTACATCATGTTTCACCCATGCCTCCTGAAGCGCATGCAGCCTGTCACCGTCGGAGAGCCCTTCAATAGTGGTTACGTTGGTGTTTTCCACATCGGCCATGAAAGTCTGGCAAGATCTTACAGCCACACCGTCCACATGCACTGTGCAGGCACCACATAGACCCGCCCCGCAACCAAACTTGCTGCCTGTAAGGCCCTGAATATCGCGCAGGTACCACAAAAGTGGCATTTCCCCGTCACCATCATAATCGATGCTACGTCCATTGATCGTCGTTTTCATCCGATCGCTCCCTTACAAAATAGCTGATCCACAGAAATGATACCGTCCCCGGGAGGGGTGTCCAAACAACAAAAGTTTACTGGTGCCCAAACCTGCACAAAAGCTTGCAAATTTGGTCACGTTGGTAAAAGTGTGCGCGACAGAACGTGCGAAAGACTCGACTAAGCTGCCTCAGGCTGAGGACGCTTGAACACCCACTTTGCCTCGGTCGATTGGTCCGCATCAAAACGATAACCACCCTCGGTAAAATTCTTGAGTGCCTCCGGATCATTAATCCGCTGATTGACAATGTAGCGCGCCATCATGCCGCGAGCCTTCTTTGCCAAAAAGGAAATGACACGTGCCCGCCCTTCCTTCACTTCCTGAAATACGGGCGTAATCACCGGAGCTTTGAGACTTTTCGTCGGCACGGCCTTAAAATACTCATTGGACGCAAGGTTGATGAGCACTCTACTTTCGTGATCCCCGAGGTCTTTGTCTATCGCCTTGGCAATACGATCCCCCCAAAACTCATATAGATTAGCGCCGCGTTCGTTTTTAAACTTGATGCCCATTTCAAGCCGGTAAGCTTGCATAAGATCGAGCGGGTTCAGCACGCCGTAAAGACCTGACAGGATGCGTACATGGTCGTTGGCAAATGCCCGACCATCCTCGTCCAGCGAAGCAGCATCGAAACCGACGTAAACATCGCCCTGGAAAGCATCAATGGCCGGACGTGCATTCGCGGGCGTAAAGGGCGGCTTGAACGCCTTGAAACGCGCTACATTCAGATCTGCCAGCTTTTCTGAAATACCCATCAGGGTCTGAAGGTCATTGCTTTTCAGTTTTTTGGCATCCCGCGCCAGCTTTTTAGCCTGAGACAGAAATCGCGGCTGTGACGCAGCGTCTGACGTATTATCAGTTTCAAAATCAAGCTTTTTGGCAGGCGACAAAACAACCAGCATGCATATTCCCCAAACAAAGACGGTTTACACTATTCTACGAGACGGCAACGGGTTTGGTTTTGTGCCGCAGGCCCCAATAAATGGTTATCAGCGCGGCAATTGCAAGCATCACAAACGCCGCCTGGTTGACAACAACCCATCCAAAATACCTGAGAATTACTCCTGCTGCCAAGGACGCAAGCGCCGTTGAGCCGAAAACAAGCATTTCGTTCAGGCCCTGCACCCTGCCTTTCTCGTTGGGACGATGCAGCGTTGTCAGCAGCGTCGTGCCACCAACAAAACAAAAATTCCAGCCAATGCCCAGCGCAATCAACGCCACAGAAAAGTTTGCGAGCTGAATACCGGACAAAGCGGTGATAAACGCGACGGCAAACAAACAGTGACCGGTCAGCATGATCGGCAGCACGCCAAACCGCATAATCAAGTTGCCGGTGAACAGGCCTGGCAAAAACATGGCAATGACATGGGCCGAGATGACCTGTGTGCTTGTGCTGCTGGCAAACCCACAAAATTCGACCATGGCAATCGGCGTGGCTGTCATGACAAAAACCATCATGGCATAGCCAAGGGCGCCATTTGCTACAGCTGTTGCAAAGGCTGGTTGACGCACAACGACAGACAAGGGACGCGGCGGTTCATGCGCGACTGAAGGATCGTTTTCACCTGCTTGGTTTTCTTCGCTGTCTCGCCTGCGCACAAGCAGCAGGGGGATCAATGCAAGAGCCGCCACCGCTGACGAAAACACAAAGGCCCCCATAAACGTATGCGGCAAAAAAAGCTCGTTGAAAAATTCGTTCCCGGAGGGAACCAGCAAAGCGGCAAAAATACCACCAATCAGGACGAGAGAAATGGCGCGAGGCGCCCGCGACGGCGCAACACTCTCGCCCGCAGCAAAGCGATAATAAGCAGCGCTCGCCTGATAGGGCCCGATGAGGAGCGTTGCCAGGCAAAACAGAAGAAAATCTTGCAGATAAACACCGAGAGCAGCGAGCAATGCCCCGAAAATTCCAGCCACTGCACAGGCGAGGAAGACCCCTTTCCTTGAGTATTTCTGCATCAGCACTGAAAGCGGCGCTGTGGAAATCGCCACCACGATCATCGCCAATGAAATGGGGAGTGTGGCCAGCGCAGGCTCAGGCGCAATCATAGCGCCCGCAAGGCCCGCAAACGCAATGAAGGTCATGCTGGTGGCTGAAAAGCATGCCTGTGCCGCCATGAGGAAGCCTACGTTCAACTCCTTGCGGTCTGAAGAAAGACTGAACACCCTATGCCACCTGCTTGTTTTTATGATCAGCCCCCCTTAGCACAGGTTTCTCAGCTGGCTGCAATGGATTTTATGCCAGCAGACGCAACCATCATTCCCCAAAGGGAGAGTATTCGGAATTCCCGCCCACTATGGTCTGTCGGATGAAAGCGTTGGCGTTCGGAAGGTGTATCAAGCGGACTCTTGCTCGAGCTTCACACGAGATTTGGGGATGTTGACAGAAAACTTCGTGCCAAGTGATGTTTCACTTTCCACCGAAATTGTTCCGCCATGCATATCAACAAAAGCCTTCACCAGTGAAAGGCCCAGTCCTGTTCCTTCGTGGTTTCTGCTGAGTGCCGTTGAAGACCGTACAAATGGAGAGAAGATAATATCCTGCTCTTCGGCCGGAATGCCGATCCCTCTGTCTTGTACGCTGATAAACATGCTGCCATCGACTTCCATTCCGGCAGACAAAACAACATTGTCGGCGCCGTCCGGTGTGAACTTGACAGCGTTTGTGAGCAAGTTGAGGACTGATTGCTTGAGACGCAGCCTGTCACCGAACAATAGTGGCAGGTTTTCAGGCAAATCGAGGTCAATACCGATGCCTTTCTGCGAAGCCTGCCCCGCAATAAGTGCCTGGCTTTCCCTCAGCATACGGGGCACATCAACATACTCTTCCTCGATCTGGAACTGGCCAGCTTCAATTTTCGCCAGGTCAAGTACTTCGCCGAGCACATCAGAAAGATGCTCGCTTGAGGATCGAATGTCTTTGAGATACTCGCGGTATTTGTCATGCCCAATCGGACCGAACATCTGGTCCGACATGATGCTTGAAAAGCCGATGATTGCGTTGAGCGGCGTTCTAAGCTCGTGGCTGACGTTGGCCAAAAACACACTTTTCGCACGGTTTGCCGCCTCTGCCTGTTCCTTGGTCATGATCAGTTCAACCGAGGTTTTACGAGCACGCTCGACCTCCTGCTCAAGTTCCCATGATCGTTTTCGAAGCGTTTCTTCCGAGGAAGACAGGGCCTTGTTGGTCGACCGCAAGTTGTCCAGCAGAACTTGTACCGCATCGAACGACAGATTGATCTGGCGAGCCAGCATGCCTACTTCGTCTTTCGTGTGACGGCGGTGCACATTGATCCGTTGTTCACCCGGATGTTCAGGGTCGATCCCGGAAACCTCTTCCACAATCTGCGTCAATGGTTTGGTAAGGCCCTGGTGAAATGCGAAATACAAAAGCATCACCAGCAATAGATTACGAACCAGGCCAGACAAGAACGTGGTTGTGGCGCGCGCAAAAAACGGCTGCAGTCCAACTGCGCGGTCGATAACGACACGCAGGCTGCCAGGCCGCTCCGCCATGGTATCCGGCAGGTTGAGCTGGTGACGGTGGGTGGAAGTGTCTTCGATCAACACCCGCGCGTAGTTTACGCTCGCTGAACTGAAGGCGCTGGTATCCCTGCTGGCCCCTGCCAGTACTGATCCGAGATCATCAAGAATGGCAGCTTCGGCGACATAATCATAAACCATGAGGCCGGAGACAACTTCCTGAGCAAGCTCGCTATCCAGAATGAGTACAGCGCGAGTTGCCGCATTTTCCGCAACCTGAAGGCTTTCCTGCACCTTCCGGTCCAAAACACCGCCTTCTTCCAGATAATCAAGATAAACCTGACCTGCAGACAAGACAAAGCCGACGGAGAAAGCGATAATCACCGCCGTACGAGCAAGCTTGAAGGAAATTTTGTCGTTCCAGTTGAGCTTCAACGAACCGCCTTTATGCCAAACAAATATTTGGCACCTTATGCCCCCCAACCATAAAATTTCGGTTAACCATAGTCGATTTTTGGCAAAATCCAGTAATTTTTACACGCCGGGCGGTCACCAATTCCAGTATTTAGTGCAAAAATCGCTACCAAATACCGGTATTTTCCATTGACAACCAAGGTTCCAACGGTGGCAAAGCCTTGCCTTTCTGCAGTAATTCGATGGAAACATTGTCTGGACTTCGAATGAATGCCATATGGCCGTCCCGCGGTGGCCTGTTGATCGTAACTCCGGCTTTCATAAGCGAATCGCACACTTCATAGATGTTATCGACTGCGTACGCCAGATGACCGAAATTACGGCCCTCGTCCAGCGTTTCCGGGTCCCAGTTGTATGTGAGCTCGACCTGAGCGTCCTCATCGCCTGGTGCTGCAAGAAACACCAGTGTAAATCTTCCTGCCGGCACATCTTTGCGCCCAACTTCCGTCAAGCCCAGTTTGTTACAGTAGAAATCCAGCGACGCGTCCAGGTCGCTGACACGCACCATCGTGTGAAGATACTTCATTGAATACTGCCCTTTTCTGTTACCGGCTATGCTGCAAACACTTTGTGGACCAATGCCTCAAGCTGCTGCTGGTCCTCACCATCAAACGCCGCGTGCTCCGTTGAGTCCACATCCAGAACCGCAATCAAAGCCCCTTCTCTGTCAAAAACCGGAACAACAATTTCAGAGTTTGTCCGGCTGTCACAGGCGATATGGTTTTGAATAGCATGAACATCTTCTACAATTTGAGTGGTGCCGCTCGTCGCGGCTGTACCGCAAACACCGCGCCCGAAAGCAATACGCAGACAGCCAAGAGTTCCCTGATAGGGGCCGACCACAAGTTCATTCGGTTTGTCGGCGTCCACGACATAAAACCCTGTCCAGAAAAATCGATCAGGAAAAGCCTCCGACAAAATGCAGGAAACGGTCGCCATTCTAGCGGTCAAATTTGGCTCTCCCTCCAGTACAGCCAACACCTGCTGGTGAACGGTTTCATATGCTTCTGCCTTGCCCAATCTACTTCTCCATCAACTTGTCAAACGCTGCACCTTCAAGGGAAAAGTGCACAACTCCTTGCTCCCGGTCCGCACCCAGATGGTCATAAAAACCCAGTGCCACATCATTGTTGTCGAGCGCCGACCATTCCATATGGTCGCAGCCCATGCCAACCGCCTCCCGGGCCAGATAGGTCAGCAACTGGCGTCCGGTGCCGCCTCCCCTGAACTCGGGTCGAACCAGCATGTCTTCGATATACAGCAACCGCCTGCCACGAAAGCTGGTAAAACGCTCCGCAACAATCGCATAGGCGGCAGCGACCTCTCCGGCAAAACCTATGTAGGCCCGCCCAAGCGCCCTTTCCCCAAACAACAGATCCGCAAGCCGTTCCTGCGAAATCGTAGCAAGCTCCGGCCTGCCTTCATGCTCGGCCAAATCTCGAATAAAATTGCACAGCTCCGGTACATCGCCAGGAGTGGCCGCCCGGATCGTCAGGGGATTGTCTGTCTTTGCTGAAGTTGGCATGCCACACCTTTGCAATCGGCTGCGAAATTTTGGCACAGCAAGCAACGCCCGCTAGCCTTCGTTTGCGATAGCCACTACACTTAAAGGCAAATGAGCACAAGTGCGGCCTGCCCCAGACAGTTGAGCCGCGCGCAAACGGAGAATTCGTGATGCTGAAAGAAATTTTCATTGCCTTTGCCCTTA
This sequence comes from uncultured Kordiimonas sp., assembly GCA_947500295.1. Taxonomy (GTDB): domain Bacteria; phylum Pseudomonadota; class Alphaproteobacteria; order Sphingomonadales; family Kordiimonadaceae; genus Kordiimonas. Next base: position 45,619 of record CANMRM010000004.1, on the reverse strand, counting down.
TGGCAGTTGCTGGCGCCGCGGTGGCGGATGACGCCCAGCCCGTACCCAAAAAGGTTGACGCGACCGGCTTCAGAGACGTGCTTGCCCAAACCGGGGACGTATACATCTCCGGACAGCCGAGCATCGAAGGTTTGGAACGAATGGCAAAAGACGGTGTGAAGACAGTCGTCAGCTTTCGCACTCCGCGCGAAATGAACAACAGGGATATTGTCCCGTTTGACGAGGCCGCCAAGGCCGCTGAACTCGGCATGACCTACGTGAATATTCCGCTGGGTGGAGACAACCACCCCTACAGCCCCGAAGCTTTGGCGAAGTTTGCAGAAGTGATGGACAAAGCCAGCGGAAAAACCCTGGTGCATTGCACTGTCGGCTGGCGGGCAAGTCATGCCTGGGCAGCCTACCTTGTGAAATACAAAGGCATGGATATCAACGAAGCCGCAGCGCATGGCCGCGCCGCCAACATGGGTGTTCCACCGATGGAGTCACTTCTGGGTGGCGAGGTCAGTTACAGCTTGCCTGACGACAAATAATCGACCCCAACAGCCTTCTTCAGCTGTTGTGACCGGCCGCCAGCGATGCTGACAATGCACCTAGGCAGCGTTCTACACATTCGGGTCGGGCGCTGTTGCCCATCAGGCCGATGCGCCAGATTTTGCCAGCGAGCGGCCCAAGGCCGGCGCCTATTTCGACGCCATGATCTTTAAGCATTCGGGTGCGAACCCCGGCTTCGTCAACACCCTCTGGCACGGCAACAGCATTGAGCTGCGGCAGGCGCACCGCTTCGTCAACAAACATGTCCAGCCCCATGTCGCTCAGCCCGCCAACGAGCATATCATGGGCCATCCGGTGCCGTTCAAACGCGGCCTGCAGCCCCTCTTCAAACAGCATCACCAGAGATTCGTGCAAACCATAGAGCGCATTAACCGGTGCCGTATGATGATAGCTCCTGCCACCGTCACCTTCCCAATAATCCATCACAAGTGTAAGATCGAGAAACCAGCTGCGTACTATGCTTTTGCGGTTGCGGATTTTCTCCAGCGCTGCTTCGGAAAAAGACACCGGCGATAATCCCGGCGTGCAACTCAGGCATTTCTGTGATCCGGAATAAATGGCATCCACACCCCACTCGTCCACCCGCACCGGAATGCCGCCCAGGCTTGTAACGGCATCAACGATCGTCAGGCACCCGTGCTTTTTCGCCAGCGCACACAATTCAGCCGCGTCTGCACACACACCTGTCGATGTTTCCGCATGGACAAACGCAAGAATTCGCGCATCCGGATTGGCGGCGAGAGTTTCGGCGACGACGTCCACGTCTGGCGCCGAGCCCCACTCAAACTCCACCATTACAGCCACGCCGCCAGCCCGCAATACGTTCTGGCGCATGCGCTCACCGAACACACCATTTTTAACCACAACGACCTTATCGCCTTCCTCCACCAGATTGACGAAGCATGTTTCCATGCCCGCAGAGCCGGGCGCAGAAACAGGATAGGTCATCCGGTTTTCAGTCTGGAACAAAGCCTTTAGGCCACCCTTGATTTCTTCCATCAAACCCTGGAAGTCGGGATCAAGGTGCCCAAGGGTCGGCCGCGCCATCGCGTCCAGCACCCGCTGGTGAACGTCAGAGGGACCCGGTCCCATCAAAAGGCGGCGCTGAGGATGAAATGACTGCACGGTTTTCTCCAAACATGAATAAACTATCGGATTGATGTAACGGACAAACCGGCAATGTAAAGCGACATTTGGGAGAAAACAGCTGTCTAATGGGGCATGGACGCGAGTTCATGCTTCAATTGTTCGACGAGAATTTGTTGATAATAGCCATCAGCCCGCCCGGAAGCTGCCTCCAGAAATGCCATCATCTCCTGCCGATCAACCTTTGGATACGAAGCGCAGGACGAAAACTGTCCAGTTAATGCATAGTGCGGAAAGCCAACAAGACCGGCAAACCGGCCTGCATGGGCGGAACGCCTGATAAGTTCACCACCAAAACATGGATCCTTCGGGCGACCGTCCCAGCCGGAAAGCCGGATGTATCCGACGACAAAAAGAGACTGCGGATATCCTGCCAACAGTGCCTTGATGCGATAGGTTTCCCCTTCCGCGTGCCTGCCGGCATACCCATATGCGCGAGCAAGCTGATAATTCAGTCTCGGGTTCTCGGCATCCTCTTTGACTGCACCAAGGCAAGCCTCAATGGCGGCTTCTTTGTCCATGGCGGCCTGGCTGACACCGTCCGTCACACGTTCAGGGTCGCTTGGGTGACCTGCCAGATGGTCACACGTGGTTACTGTTCTCGAGTAGGCTTCCCGCTCATAGGTTTTGATTTGCTGCAACAGCGCATCATCAGCCGCCAACGGCGCGGTTAAAAATACGCCCAAGGCAATGATCATCTTCAGTTTCATATCGGCCCTCCGTGTCGACATATCCTATAATCAGCTGCCCGCAATGAGGATGATTCAAGTCATGTCAGGCGAATTGGACTGTCTTCACTGCGGTTAAGACACTTTAGGGCATGCACTGGCAGGATGATTGTCGCTCTAAAAAACCGAAAGAGTGTTCGATTGTGGACAAAGGATGTTCGAATCCGAACAGGCGCCAATACCCAGTGCCACGCAAACCCATGGTTTTTAAGGACCTTTCCGCGCCTCTACGATGGCACGCTCCTTGCTGCTCCTGGTAATGACAGCAGAGGGAGAAAAAAAATGGGTAGCGATTATATTCGAGCAGCACTCAGAAACATCGGACGTCGTAAAATCTTTGGCCTGATCAGCGTGCTGGGGCTTGGCACCGGCATCGCCATCGCAACCATGATCGGTATATTCCTTCGCTACGAAACCAGTTTCGATACCATGCATCCAAACCATGAACGCGTTTACCGACTGAACTGGACTAATGTTGGCACAGGTGCGCATTTTGCCACTTTCTTCAATCCCGTTTCACCCCGTCTCAATGAAGCGATTGCCGATATTGAAGACGTGACACGAATTGCACCTGGAGAAGAGCTCGTTACGATAAATGGCGAAAGCCACTATCGTCAGGTTTCTTTTGTTGATCCCAACTTTTTCGAGTTTTTCCATTTCGATGCCATCAATGGCGTTGCCCACGACGCTGTTCAGAACGCCCGCAGCGTTATTCTTACGCGCGCCGCGGCCGAAACGCTGTTTGGAGGAACGGACGTGCTCGGCCGCACGATAACGATAGACGGCTCTCAGGATTTCACGGTCGGAGCAGTTGTTGAAAACAACCCATCCAACAGCCACATGACATCCAACATCTTCATTAACATGGAGTTGTTGCCGGTCATCTGGGGATGGCCAAACATCTGGGAAAGCTGGGGATCAGACCAACTCTATCACTATGCGCGTCTGACACCCGGTGCAGACCCGAGCGCGGTAAGTGAGAAGGCAGTCTCTTACGTCAGCGACAATTTCCGCGAGGGCGCTCACGAATGGTTACAAATACCGTTTCAGCCACTGACCGACATCCACTTCAACACCGAACTGCAAAACGAAATGCCCACAAGGGACTCCATGACGGGCGTGGTGAAAACACAGCGCCGGATGAGCGACCTGTTTGTATTCATCGCAGTTGGCACCCTGACCCTCGCAATTGCAGCTTTCAATTTCATGAACCTGCAAATTGTCCAGATATCCAATCGGCTTCGGGAAGTTGGTGTGCGCAAAATTCTTGGAGCAACACGTCGGCAGGTTGTTACCCAGTTTATGGTGGAAACTGTGCTCTTGAGCTTGCTGGCCATGTTCATTGGCATTGTAATCACCGAGCTTGCGCTGCCGGTCTTCGGGAGTCTTGTGGGTGCGAACTTGCCCTCCGGCATGGTGTTCAACCCTGAGGTCGCCCTCAGCCTGGTTGCGGCGGTAACACTGGTAACACTGCTTGCTGGCGTTTATCCCGCCAGCCTGGCGGCACGGCTGGTACCAACGCTGGCTCTCAAGGGCGAGGTCGCCAAAAACGTGGGGCCTGCAAAAGTACGCACTGGCCTTGTCTTGCTACAGTTTTCAATGGCGACGGGCCTTATCATCGCCAGCAGTGTGGTCGGTAGCCAGATTAATTTTGCTTTCTCGAAGCCTCTTGGTTTTGACGCAACAGGTGTCGTAACCATGTTCGCTTCGCGTTCGGTGGCTGAGGCGTCTTATCCGGCAATAGAGTCAGAACTTGAGCGTCATCCGGCAATTCTGGACGTTTCCTACGCCAACATCGTGCCATCGCAGGACCTGTTTAACGGTTGGAGCTTTGGCGTAAGCGCTGAAGACCCGGAGCAGGAACTCAACACCCGAACTGTAAATATGGGTTACGGCGCATTCGAGATTCTAGGCATGGAAATGGTCGCTGGACGCAGTTTCAGCGAAGAATTCCCCGGGGATGCGGGGCCAACGTTCGAAGAAGGCGTTTTTGAAGAAAGCGCAGGCCTGATCCTCAACGAGACTGCTGCTCGACAGGCGGGGTGGACCAACCCTGAGGACGCGATTGGCAAAGTTCTGATATCTACGTGGGAACGGGGCGGTAACCGTTTCCGGCACGAATATACAGTTGTCGGGGTAGCCCGGGACACGCATTACAGGTCCATCAGGTCGTCCATCGCTCCTATGTCTTTTATGCAGCAATCCCGAACACGCCAAATGATCATCAAGGTCGATCCAGCGCGTGAGGCAGAAGCTCTGGCTGCCATTGACAGCGCCTGGGCTGCGAACGTGGACGGAACGCCAATCAGGCGCATCACCCTCGCCGACGAGTATGCGGCGTTTTATGCCAGCGAAAACAGAACGTTCAGCCTGGTTATCGGTTTTGCCATGGTTGCCGTTGTGATTGCCTGCCTGGGCCTCTACGGGCTTACGGCATATCTCGTCGAACGCCGCGTGAAGGAAGTCGGTATACGCAAAGTACTCGGTGCAACAGTGACCCAACTGGTAGCGCTGCTGTCATGGGATTATACCAAGCTGGTGATTGTTGCGAGCTTGGTAGCCTGGCCCGCCGTCTGGTGGTTCATGGTCAACTGGCTGTCCGGATTTGCCTACAGGACGGAGCTTGAACTCTCGTTATTTGCTGTCGCAAGCCTTGCTATTCTGTCCCTCGCGGCTTTGACGACAAGCCTGCGCACCCTTGCTGCTGCACGTGCCAACCCCATTTATGCGCTGCGTACTGAATAGTTGGACCTTGGGGGCCGGCCTTATTCCAGCCCCCTATTCCTTCAGGCTTCAACGGATGGCAAACCCATGGCAAGCCTGCCCGTAAAAAGCTGCTGTCGTTTCTCGGGAAGCGGGTGAAACTGAGCGGCATGCGCATCTCTTAGCAGGCGCTCAAGCCCCAGCTTGCGAAAAAATCCCGCTCCACCCGACGCTTCCATGGCCTTTTCAACCGAGCTAATAACATGGTTAGCACAAATGGTTTTCCGGGCGAGAATTTTGCTCGCAAGGTCTTCTGTAGGCGTAAAGGTCAGGTCGCCATTCAATGCGAGCATGGATTCGAGCGCAATCTCGGCCGTTGTCAACTCGTTGACCAGTTCGCCAATCAGAAATGGCACAACGGGATCACCCGCTCTGCTCGCAGCCTTGTCAATTACCAGCTTGGCGGCAGATTCTGCAACACCCACATAGACCGACATGATGATAGGCATCGCCACCGTCGTGATGACCGCAAATGCGGGATGAAACGGGCCTCTCGGCCGTTTCATGGCTATCGCCTCTTCGGCCACAAATACATCGTTGAACCGCATGGTTTGTGACCCCGTCGCCCGCATACCCATAGTTTGCCAATCGTCCATAAACTCAACACCGTCCGCCTTCAACGACAGTGGAAAGTGCAAAACACTCGGACCGTCCTGGGGGCAGTCGTAGGCGCAGGATGTAACGGCGATATCACCCTCGGGTGATCCGCTGCCAAATGGTTTCACAGCGGTTACCCGGTACCCACCATCAACTTTCGTTGCGGTTCCGTTGGACGAGAGCCAGTCGTTTGCCCCGGTACTCACCAGTACAAGTTCTGCCGCCGCAACTTTCTCCAAAAGCGCTCTACCGGGTTTGCCGTCTTCATGGTTCTTGCGTGCTGCCCCAACAAGATGGGTATGCATGGCAAGCGCCAGCGCTGTTGACGGACAAAAGCCCGCCAGCCCACGCAGGAAAGCGCACATGTCCATGTAGCTGGCACCGCCGCCGCCAAGGTCGGTTGGCACCAGCGCGGAGAAAACCCTCTTCTCGCGCAAGAGGGCATAGTTTTCGTGAACAAACGCGTCAGCTGCCTCGTTCTCAGCCGACTTTTCTTCAAAATGCGGACCAATTTCTGCAAGAATACTCATCAAATCCAGAGAGCTACCTGTCATGCTTGCGTGCTCCTCACCCCAGTGAACGCTTCTTTGTATCACATTAGCCATGGTCCGTCCCTTCAGCAGCCTGCGCCAAAGCGTGAACGTCTTTGGCTGTCAACGTTTGGCCGCCAATAGCCCAGTCTCCCTCGCCAACCTCATTGATCCGTACCCAGGTGACAGCCCGCATGGTCTCACCTTCAACCTGGATCATTGCATCCGTGACATTTTCGATAATAGCCTGTTTTTGTGCAGGCGAAAAAACACTCTCAATCACATCTACCGTTACAAGCGGCATTGTCTTTCTCCTCAATCATTGGTCCCGCCCAAACGCGGGTGGCTGGCTGATGTGATGCAGCAAAGCAAAGTCCGGCAATAGTTCAGAGGTTGAAGGAACGTACTACAACTTTTATAGTAATCGTCTTCAACTCCTGAAGTTACTTGCATCGGGGAAGGCAAGAAACATGAAGTATGGACAATTCTGCCCACTCGCCAAAACCACCGAAATTTTGGGTGAAAAATGGACAATTCTCATCATCAGGGAAATCCTGATGGGAGGGCGTAGATTCAGTGAACTACAGCGCGGACTCGGGCTCATATCACCGGCTCTTTTGACTGCGCGTCTCAAATCTCTGGAAGACCAGGGTATGGTGGTGAAAAGACGGGCCGCCGGGCAACGATCTTTCGAATATTATCCGACAGAAGCCTGTGAAGCTTTGCTGCCTGCCCTTATTTCCCTTGGTGAATGGGGCCTTTGCTGGGCGCAGCATACAATTGTGGATGACGATTATGATGTTGAATTCCTGATGTATTATCTGGAACGCAGCATCAATCCCGAGAAGCTCATCGGTGATGAGACAGTCATCCAGTTCGAATTCACTGACCTGTCACATCAGTCAAAATGGTGGCTCCTCGTGAAAGGCGACCGAGTAGATTTGTGCATAAAAGATCCCGCGAAAGACATTGATATTTTCTTCACAACAACTGTGCGTACCATGACTGCAGTCTGGATGGGCGACCGGACCTACAAGAATGCTATCACGGAGGGCGATCTATCTGTGCAGGGGCCGCCTGCGCTTACTCGCAACATCAGCGCTTGGTTAACACCGAGCATTTATGCAAATTCGCCACGGCCCCCATCGCCTGGGAATATGGAGGCATCACCATGATCGCTTACTTGAAAGAACTGTCGGGGCCAACTATCGCAGTGTTTCTCGCGAGAACCATGCTGGGACTTGTGTTCTTGATGGCGGGTTGGTGGAAGGTTTTTATACTGACACCCTTCGCTCATGCGCAGCAGTTTTTTATTGATGGCTTCAAGGACCAGTGGATTCCCGAATGGATGTTATGGGCACTCGGCACAGCTATTCCACCCTTTGAGTTGATCGCCGGTCTTGCGTTATTGCTGGGGTTATGGACACGCCTTTTTGCAGCTCTGACCGGGCTATTGTTGCTTGTGACAACTTATGGGCACGCGCTCCAGCAACCGCTATTTGACATTGATGGCCATACGTTCACGAGGCTTGCGCTTGCGATTTTCGTTCTGATGCTGGCAGAAGCCCATGACCGCCTCAGCCTGGATTATTGGCTTGCCCACCGGGGAGGCCCCTAACCGTGCAACTTGATCACTTTTACATTGATGGTCACTGGCAGGCAGCACAAACTGACCACGTGCATGACATCCTCAATCCGGCCACCGGCCTAACAATCGGTACTGTTGCGCTGGGAGACGAGCAGCATGTAGATGCTGCCGTCACTGCCGCAAAACAGGCTTTTCCGTCCTTCGCAAAAACGTCAATCGCTGAGCGGCTGGAGCTTTTGCACCGCCTGTTGGACATTTATCGCAGTCGATATGATGACTTTGTCATGGCGATTACACAGGAAATGGGGGCTCCCGTCACTCTGTCGCGGGAAGCACAAGCCTACTGCGGCATCGAACATCTGGAAGCCACAATCAAGGCACTCGAAGGCTTCCAGTTCGTCCAACCGTTTGAAGGGTATGCGCTGCACCATGAGCCCGTCGGTGTTTGCGGTCTGATCACGCCGTGGAATTGGCCGGTCAATCAAATCGTTTGCAAAGTGGCACCTGCAATCGCAGCCGGCTGTACGATGGTCCTGAAGCCCAGCGAATTCGCCCCTCTGAGTGCACAGTTGTTCGCCGAAGTGGTGGCCGCCTCCGGCTTGCCTTCCGGGGTTTTCAATATGGTTTACGGCGACGGTGTTGGTGTCGGTGCCCCGTTGGCGAGCCACCCCGACGTTGACATGATCTCCTTCACCGGCTCCACGGCAGCCGGCGTCGCGGTTGCACAGGGGGCCGCTCCGACCGTTAAACGTGTCAGCCAGGAACTGGGGGGCAAGTCGCCCATCCTTGTTGCAGATGACGTCGACCTTGAAAATGTTATTCCCGAGTGTGTTTCGCTGTGCATGGACAACAGTGGCCAATCCTGCAATGCGGGAACACGCTTGATCGTGCCGGCTCACCAGCATGACAGGATTGTTGGACTGGCTCGGGCGGCGGCAGAAAGCTACATCGTCGGCGATCCCCTGGACGATGACACACAGCTGGGACCGCTGGCAAATGTTCGCCAGTTCGAAAAAGTACGCGCGCTGCTTGCACAAGCAAAGCAAGAAGGCCTCGAAGCTGTCACCGGTGGCATTGATGCGATGTCGAATGACAAAGCAGGATACTTTGTGCCGCCAACCGTCTTCGGCAGCCTTACCAACGATCAATTAATTGCCCGAGAGGAAGTGTTTGGCCCCGTGCTGGCTATTTTGCCATATGCGTCTCATGAGGAAGCGATAAAGATTGCCAATGAGACACCTTATGGATTGTCGGCGTATGTATACGCAAAAAACCCTGACATTGCAGCAAGTTGGGCCAGCGATGTTCGCGCCGGCATGGTGCATATTAACGGGGCACCACTTTCGCCAAACGCGCCGTTCGGCGGCTACAAGCAGTCAGGCAACGGTCGAGAATGGGGACACTATGGCCTTCATGAATTTATCGAAGTAAAAGCAGTAATGGCCACAAACGACGAAAGCGAAGCGTGATGGATCAGGAAAAGCTCAAGCAACTGCGGGAACAGTATCTGGATACCGAGGTTAACGACCATAAGACGGAAAAATTCCAGGCGATCGCAGGCAAGATTGTTGGCGACCAGCGGGACGGAACCCGGCCAAAACCATACAGCGGCATTTCTACTTTTCTGGACCTGCCCGCAACTGATGGATTCGAGGGACTGGATGTGGCAGCCATCGGCATACCGATGGACTTGGCCGTTTCAAACCGGGCGGGTGCGCGGCTTGGTCCGCGCGCTGTACGGGCCGTCGAGAGGATCGGGCCCTACAATCATCTGACCGGCATTGTGCCAAAAGCCGAATGCAAGGCTGCCGACGTTGGTGACGTCCCGTTTCGCACACGATACAGCCTTGAAGACAGCATCGAAGACATCGAAGCCTACTATAAAAAGGTGAAGGCCGCCGGTGTGCTTCCTCTGTCGGTTGGCGGGGACCATTCTGTTACCCACCCGATACTGCGTGCGCTGGGTGCAGACGAGCCCGTGGCCCTTATTCATATTGATGCCCACTGCGATACCGCAGGCACATACGACGGCTGCAAGTTTCATCATGGCGGCCCCTTCAGACTGGCGGTACTGGACGGCGTTCTCGATCCTGAAAAAACCATCCAAATCGGTATTCGCGGTGCCAGTGAAGCGATTTGGGAGTTTAGCTACACATCCGGCATGACGGTGGTGCACATTGAAGACGTGATGGAAATGGGCATCCCTGCCCTTATTGATAAAACACGCGAGCTGATCGGGGACACACCAGTTTATGTATCAATTGATGTGGACGGGTTCGATCCAGCGTACGCACCGGGTACCGGCACGCCTGAAGCTGGCGGCATAACACCGCGGGAGGGTTTCCAGTTTTTACGCGGCTTGATGGGCATGAATTTTGTCGGCGCAGATGTTGTGGAGGTCGCGCCCATGTATGACCCCACCAGCAACACAGCCCAACTCGGTGCCCAGCTCCTTTTTGAAGAATTCTGCCTGCTTGCTGACGCGCACAAGCGCAGGCAGGGCGAGTGAGGCAAGAAACAATGGCTTTGGCAGAAAACGCACTGAAGTCTGCAAAATTCACCACCTACTGGTTGGATAATGCAGAAAAACCTGCGTCCGAACCTGCTTTAATCGCACCTGTCGAATGTGACCTTTTAATTGTAGGGGCCGGATTTTGCGGCCTATGGGCTGCTCTTCAGGCCAAAGAAGCAAACCCTGACCGGCAGGTGACCCTGATTGAGGCCTGTGAAGTTGCCAATGGCGCCACCGGCCGCCCGGCCGCCATTCTTTCCACATCCGTCATGCACGGGATCGACAATACTGAACGCATGTTTCCTGATGAAGTTGCAACGCTGGAGCAACTGGGCATGGAGAATATGGACGGCTTTGAGCAGACCGTTGAGCGGTATAACATCGATTGCGATCTCGAATGGGGAGGTGAACTGACCGTCGCTGTCGGACCGAGCGAGCTTCCGCAGCTCAGGCATGAACATGCACTATTCACAAAATACGGTCATGAAGCACAACTATTGAACCGTGAACAGCTTCAGGCGGAGATCGTATCTCCGCTCTTTGATGGTGGGCTCATGATCAAGAAACAGAGTGGCACCGTTCACCCTGGCAAGCTGGCGTGGGGCCTCAAGCGCGCCATTCTTGAACTCGGTGTTGCAGTGTATGAAAATACACCGCTAACAAGCTCAAAAAAGACACCCACAGGTGTTAAGGTTCAAACACCGAACGGCACAATTAATGCGCGGAAGGTCCTCCTCTGCACCAATGCATTCGCAGCGGGACATAAAAAAATCAGACGCCGAGTCGTTGCTATCCGTGACCGTATCGTTGTGACGGAACCACTGTCAGAGGAACAACTGGCAAAAGTGGGATGGAAAAGCCGTTGCGGTATCTACGATACGCGTACGCAGTTGAATTACATGAGATTGACCGCTGACAACCGCATCCTGTTTGGCGGCAGGTTGGGGTATTATTACGGTAACGAAACAGATCCAGGTGCGGACAAAAAGGCAGCGCCTTTTGTGCCACTGGTTGAAAACTTCTTCAAAACCTTCCCGCAACTTGAAGACATAAAAATTGATTACGCCTGGTCCGGCCCCATCGGCCTGACGACCCGAATGGCGGTCCACTATCAAAATTATTATGGCGGAGACATGGTTTTTGCTGGTGGATATTCAGGGTTTGGCGTCACAGCGTCCCGTTTCGGCGCCCGTGTCGGCCTCGATATTCTGGATGACAAGAATACGCCTGAGCGCAAGCTGTCCTTTGCAAACACGCTGCCGTCTTACGTGCCGGGCGAGCCCCTGCGCTGGTTGGGCTTCAAGATTACCATGTATGCACTGGATACGCTTGACGCCAAAGGCGGGTGGCGAAAACTGTGGGTCAGGATCGTGGAGAAAATGGGGTTTCCCATCACCATGCACTAGCGCCCAAATGTCCCTCGATAACCCAACACACTTTATGCTGGTGTTTTGCATCATCTGGCTTAAAGTTTAGAGGGGCTTAGGGAGAAATATGCATGGTCATTATCCGTTGGCTTTTTATCATGAGTTGCATGCTCATCGCCAGCGCCTGCGGCAGGCTGGGCCCTGACTATATTGAAAGAAGCCGCGGCAGTTACATTGATGTCATCGCGCAAACGGACCGGGAAGAACTGCTGGCAAACCTTGTGCGCCTCAGACATTCCGAAGCTCCCGTTTTTGTGCAAATAGACAGCATCACCGCCTCTCCCGACCTGAGTTTCCGCCTGGGCGGCGAAGCCACAATTGATAGCGACGTGATTTCCACCGGCAAATTAACGCCGAGCGTGACCTACACGGAACAGCCTACAATCGTCTTCAAGCCCCTTCTAGGACGCGAATTTTCACGCGAGCTGCTGCTGCCGATCAACCCCATGCCAATATTCATTCTGCTGCAAAACGGCTGGTCGATTGACACCGTGCTGCTAGCATTGACCCGCTCGATTAACGGCATCCGCAATTATGACCAGCAATTTGTCCAGACCCCCACGTTTGTGAGGCAATATACCCGGTTCACAAATGCCGTGGCAGCACTCGGCAATCTCCACAGGGCCGGCTTTATCTCCATTGGAACTGAAGGCACTGGCGATCAGCCAGATGCCCTGTTTTTGCTGATAGACCAGGCTGCCCACACAGAAACTGACTGGAAAAAAGCGACAGAGGTGTTTGAGTTGGATCAAGGTGCTACCACCATTAGGCTGGCGCCTGGACTTAAGGGCGACCCGAATACCCTGGCGGTCGCAACGCGGCCGCTTATGGGCACGATGCGGTATCTTTCGTCCTTTATTGAGGAAGATAGCCTTGATCCCGCCATCCTGAACCGGGAGGTTCACGACACTCTCGGCTTCACTGTCAAAACTTCCGACGTGTTCCCTGAATCAGCAATCGTAGCGGTTGAACACCGAGGAGTTTGGTTTTCCATCGAGGCAACCGACATGCGATCGAAAGAGATTTTCATGATGCTCCGCGTGCTCTTCAACCTCCAGGCACAACAGAGCTCTGCCTCTAGCGGTGTAGCATTGACTTTGCCTGTCCGATAACGGCCGCAGCGTCGTGAAGGATAGGTTCCTGGTTCAATACCAAACTCAAAAATAATTTTGACCGGCGTCAAGGCATGATGTTTTCGAATTTGGGAGAGATACGTCTCTAGGGGCCAGGGCCTTGAGCATGGAGATTGTCATGTCGAACTTTAGTCGTTCACTATCCATATTTATTGCCGGGTTTTTGCTGGTGTCTTGTAGCAGCGCCATCGATTGTGACGTCGTCTGTTATCATGATCTTGGAGCGCCGGCTGGAGAGCGGGTGAGTGTGATTGCGAACCCTGATAGCCCCACAGCCGTTGATCAGTTTGAAGAGGTTGCCAAGCAGATCAGATTTGCGCTGGACCAAGCTGGATACACGGCCGTGCAAGCTGGATTTTCCGATCTGGTGTTTGTTATCAATTACGGTGTGGGTGCCGGGCCTGACGAACAGGAACGCATGTCGAGATGTGCTGATAACTATGTGTTTAAGGACGATGAGTATGGCGCACCATACTATAGCGGACTCCAGTGCTACGAGCAGACGCCCGAGTTGATAAACAACTATCTCCATTTCCTGGAAGTGAAAGTGTTTGACGGTATAGCCATAACGTCTGACGACCCGGACGCACTTTATGAAGGCTTGGTGCAAAGCCTGAGCTGGAGCGATGACCAGCAGTTGATCATGCCCTATCTTGTGGCCGCCCTGTTTGACAATTTCCCGGGTGAAAGCGGCAAAGTCCGGCGCGTTACCGTATCGTTTGACGAGGCTCGTTCGTCAGACGAATAAATCATTTCAAATACCGTTCTTGTGGGAGCTCCCTTCAATAGACAGTAGGCAAGAAAAGCACACTATCTATTTCGCCCGCATCGCAAGTTCAAGACTATTACTGCTCCAGAATAGCGGTGATGAACTTCCTCATGTCAGCCGATAGACTTATGAAGGCTGGTTCATGGACATACATCATGTGCCCGGCCTCATAATATTTCATGTCCACCCTCGAAAAATCTATGCCGTGGCGCGCAATCGTATACTCAGCGTCAAAAAAAGGTGTGATCAAATCATAGTAGCCCGACGCGACCATAACCTTAAGCGCTGGATTGCGGGCCATGGCATCAGCCAACTTTGGTGCCGTGTTTACATAGGCAGGCTCCCTGTAGCCAGTGCTTCTATCATAAACCCAGTTTTCACCCACGTCCGGCCCTGAAGAGTAATAAGGACGATCAAGGTCAACCGTTAGCGTGCGACGCATATAGTCCCTGAATGCAGATGAATAGGCCGCACTGATCGCTGCAGAAGATGCATCAAACCTTGGGGATTCCGCCATCGTGTCCAAATCGTGCGCGCGGTATCTCGAGTCCAGACGACCTACAATCTCACCGCTATTGCGCAGGAGTTCCTTGGCAAAACGCCCCGTCAAAATACGCAGGTTTGACTTTCTGAAATAGGATGCATCTACCGCGGTGTATTCGGAAAGCTTGGCCGCGATCCGCTCAAACTCTTCCTTCTGCAGATACCGGCCCTTAAACAGCGCAGGAAGATACTCACGGGTCGTAAAAGCTCTCACTTCATCCAGAAAAGCTTCAAGGCTTTCGTTTTTTTCGTCCAGTTGACCGTGATACCAGGCGGTTGCAGCCAAGCTGGGCAGATAGGTGGCGTAGGCAATATAATTGTCGTTGGCAGGGGTGCTGCCAGTATAATCCATTGCCTGACTAACCATGATCACGCCGCTAACCCTTATGGGCTCCGGGCCATTTTGCAAATACGGGAGCATCGCTGCTGCACGCGTGGTGCCGAAACTCTCACCAGCAAGAAACACCGGCGCATTCCACCGGCCCTGCCGCCTGATCCATTCGCGCACGATCTGAGCGACGGACTGCGCATCTTCTTCCAATCCGTATACGTCCTCAGGCTTGCCGACACCAACCAGGCGGCTAAAGCCTGTTCCGACTGGGTCTATGAAGACCAAGTCAGTAACATCGAGCAAAGCTTCAGGATTATGTTCAACTCTGAAAGGTGGCAGCCCGGGATCTTCCGCATTACTGGGCACCCGAACGCGAACTGGGCCCATCAACCCCATATGAAGCCACGTCGAAGCGGAGCCAGGCCCACCATTAAAAACAAAGGTTACGGGCCTGTTATTTGTATCGCTTTCACCAATGTAAGAGAAAACTACGGCCTCAGCATAGGCTTCTCCCTTGCCATTATTCAAAATAAGGCTGCTGACATCTGCTGTGTAGGAGATTGACTCCGTGCCAAAGTCAGCCTTGTGAGAAGTTTGGATACTTAGTTCCAGGGGCGTCGGTGCAACTTGAGAGTCGGCCTGAGCATAAACCTGATGCACATTTCCAAACCAGACCAGTACGCCCAGCACTACCAGCATATGTTTCATGACCGTTCCTTCGAATTGTGAAGCAATAAAGTGTATTGATACCGTTGGAGTTCGCAAGCTGGAATCGGGCCTGTAACTTTTGATACACTGGCATCACACCCTTACGGCAAGGGCAAACTTCCAGCTATCCACTTTGCAAGTATTATTATATAATTAGTCAATAGTATTATTTTTTCCTGACACAGGATTGCTGAGCAATGCTGAAACAGCCTTCGGAATATGTGTCATTATTTAAAGAGTGATCTATGAAAAAACATTGGAAGTCTCTCCTGCTTCTCGCTTTTGCCACAGCAATCGCTATTCCAGCCTACCTCTATGGTTCGGCCCTGGATTGGGAGCGCAAACATAGAGCGCATGTACAATCCCTTCCTTTGCTTCAGCCAGATTCAGAAGACGGAGAATATCAACTACGATCAGGTGATATGACTTTCCGGGCACGAGTGGCGGGATTGCGAAACGATGGCCCAAATGTCATCTTGCTTCATGGTTTTCCTGAATCATCGATTGTCTGGGATGAGCTGCTACCGATCGCAGCTGCAAGCGGGTATAGGATGCTGGCTTTTGATCAACGCGGCTACAGCCCCGACGCGCGGCCAAGCGGCGCAGAAAACTATGCCATCCCCTTGTTGATCGATGACCTCCTGAGCGTCGCCGATACGATCGGTTTTGACCGGTTTCATCTTGCGGGTCATGATTGGGGAGCCGTAGTTGGTTGGTTTACCTCCATGGCGCATGAAGATCGCTTACTAAGCTGGACTGCGTTATCCATTCCGCACGCGGGTGCTTTTTTCAAAGGCGCCGTTATGGACCCGGTGCAATCCAAAAGATCAGGCTATGTGCGGTTCCTGCAGCGCCCACTGGTACCTGAGTTCATGATGACCATACGATATAGTAAAGCCCTGGAAGATATGTTCTCACGGGTACCCTCTAAAAACCGGGAAGAATACATCCGTATTCAGTCCGAACCGGGAGCATTGACTGCGGCATTGAACTGGTATCGGGCCATTGATCTCGACGACATGGCCAACAATAACACCTACCTAAAGTCCGTTTCAGTGCCTACCCTTTTCATTTGGGGCACCGAAGATCTTGTCATTTCTGAAGGCGTTATTAAAAACGCACGCGATCTTATGCCGGAAGACTATACAGAGGTACCCTTGGAGGCTGGGCACGCTTTAATGCAGCATGCGCCCGATGAAGTGATCCCTTTGATGATAAATCACTGGCAGCAACACACGCCTTAAATAGGCCAAAAAAGTTCAGCGCGAGACCTGACGATCTCGCGCTGTTCTGGGAAGGGCCGACGAAAGTAAGCCAGCCACGGGATAGTCAGAATGGCCTAGAACGTGTAGTTGAGCTCAAGGCCGTATGTTCTGGGCTCCAGGACATTGACACTCCTGAAGCGCCCAACCAGCGGACCATCCTGACCAATGCGGGTAACTTCATCATTGTCGAATATATTCTTCATGTAAGCCTCGACAGACCAGTTGCCGTCCACCGGCGAAAACACCAGCTGAGCATCTGCCTGGCTCCAGGAATTGATCCTGTCTGTTGGCTTGTTGAACTCGTTGGCAAAATAGTCGTCCTGCCAGGAATAGTCGACACGCGCTGTCAGCCCGTAATCGCCAGAAATTTCCCACGTATAGTCCCCGCCGATCTTGAACGAAAAGTTTGGAGCATTCCTGAGCGTATTACCCGCAATGTCCTGAATTATGTTGCCGTCATTATCGAAAGAAGGCTCTCCGTTTGCGTCGAGAGCAATGACAACCCCTGGAGCAAGTCCTGCAGGGTCCCCAGGGTCCGACGTCAGGATATTGTCCAGCGTCACATCCAGATAAGAGAACGACATATCCAGGAAAAGCCGGTCGGTCGCTGCAAAATTCAACTCGGCTTCAAAACCTTTGATATCCGCGTCAGCGTTCACCGTTACAACCGACGTGCCTCTCACGGCACCAATCTGTAGCCCTTTGTAGTCATAGTAAAAGGCGTTGAAATTAGCCCTCAGCCGGCCATCAAGAAATGTACTTTTTGATCCGATTTCGAAGGTGTACAAAAATTCTGGATCAAAAGTTTCGCCGCCGGCGGGACCGCCGGGGTTGAGTCCGCCCGCCTTGTATCCGCGAGATACCGTGCCATAGATCAAATGGTCTTCATCCAGCCGGTGATCAACGCTCAGCTTACCTGTTGTAACGCTCCAGTCCGCGTCAGCTACGGTAAAGTCGGGCAAGGACCAGAATACCGTCCGTGTTCTGATTGCCTTGTCATCCCAAGTATGACGCACACCGACTGTCAGGCGCGTTTGCTCCGACATGTCATAGTAACCTTCACCGAAAATCGCGAAGGAATCCGAGACAATATCCTCACTTTCGATGGTGAAGAACTCAGCCTCGTCCGGCAAACCCAAAAGATTTTGCCCGATGCTCAAAACCGGGTGACTGAATTGCGCTTTGCTGTCAGCATCATACTCAAAATAGAACGCACCGATCAGAAAGTTGAAATCGCCTTCAAAGTTTGAAGCGAGCCGCAATTCCTGGCTGAATTGGCTGGCGTCCAGGATATCCTGCCTGCCTGACCTGATCTCGTCGGTAGTAATGTCATTCACGAAATCCGCACGGTAGGTAACCGGGAAGTTCAGTCGCTGATTGCTGACAAACCTGTCAAAATCCTGGAACCGATATGTTTCAAGGTCCTGATAACCGGTAACCGACGTAAGGGACAAATCGCCAAAATCATAGGTCATTTCGAGTGAAACAAAGAGCTCATCAACTTGAGTTACTGGCTCCTGATCAATATTGACAGTGCGGAAGTCCGGCGGATTGAACGCGTCGGAAAAGTAATCGCCCCCAGGCAGTGCACCCAAAAAGTCGATAGAATTCCAGAGCGTGTTGGTAACATCTGGCGTCTCGAAACCACGGTCCAGCGCCGAACAGCCAAATTGTGGGTCTTTGGTACAGGTTCCCTTTGTCTCGCTGGCCCTGTTGCTGTCTTCCTTCAGGTAGTTGACGACAAGGCTGGCTGTAAAATTGTCACCGATGTCCAAGGCGGACGTACTGCGAAGCGCATAGCTGTCGCGTCCATCAACATCATTCCCAGTGAAGATGTTGGTATTATACCCGTCGCGCTTGACATAGATTCCTGCAAAACGTTGCCTGAAGTTTTCTGACAACGGCACATTCAGGGCACCCCGCACCCGAATATTGTCATAATTGCCATACTGGATGCTGACGTCGCCGCCAAACTCATCGGTAGCGCGACGTGTTATGATGTTTAAAACACCTGCGGTGGTGTTTCGACCGTACAAAGTACCTTGCGGTCCTCGCAGCACTTCAATTCGTTCTATGTCAAAATACTCAGTGTTCCGTCCAACAGGTGCATTCAGATAAACACCGTTTACATGGTACCCCAGGCCGCTTTCAGCGGTGCTGGAGATTGCATTGTTTCCCACTCCCCTGAGATTGACCCGAGCCTGGTCAAACAGAAGGTTTGGTACTGACATCTGCAAGTCGACAAGTTCCTCAATAGCACGTGTTTCAAGAGCATCGCCTGAAAAGGCAGAAACAGCGATAGGAACGTCCTGCAGGGACTGTTCACGCTTTTGCGCCGTCACGATAATTTCTTCCAGCGCAAAGTCTTCCGTGTCAGCGTCCGACTGTTGGGCCAGTGCCATTGTGGATATCGATGTGAGCAAGGCGCAGGTGGCCAAACTTCGTGTATTCCAAATCACAGACATAATCTCCCCCCGAAGTTGTCAAGCCTGCCGCTCCACTCCCCCGAAAAGGCTGGCGCACCGGCTACAAAAAGTATTCCCAATGGGCGGCATCATGCTTCTTATTGTATAAAGAGTCAATACTATTGTAATTATTTGCAATAATATTGACCTAAGCGGCAAATACCTGCGCCCTTATTGAACACTATGACCAAATATAGCGTGTGAAAGCTTGCAATGACTTGTTCTCCTCTTGAGTTACTGCAAACGTTGCCGCTAAAGTGAGTATTCGGGGACTGGCAGCAGGAAAGAGCGGTTTGCTATGAGCGGGAATACCTTGAAGAAAAACGCGAAACGTACCCGACTGCACCCGGAAGATCGCAAGCAAATCATTTTGGACACTGCTGCCAGGATTGTATCCGACGAGGGTGTCTCGGTTTTGACCATGGACCGGATAGGCAAGGAGGTTGGGGTCAGCAAGTCCCTGATCTATGCCTATTTTCCAAATGTCACTCAGCTCTTGCAAAACCTGTTTGCCCGCGAATTGCGCACATTGCGCGCGCTGCAAGCGGAAGCCGCCGATGAAGCCCAGACATTTGAGGGTCTGGTCAGGCGCGTTACCGGCGTCTACATGCGATACATTGAAGACCGCGGTATGCTTTTGCACCGGCTCCAGTCCGAGCCAAGTATCACGGGGGGCATATCAGGCCCCACCTATTATAGCCGCAGCAATGCCGTGAACTACCTCGCAGAAATAATCCATGAAAACTTCGATATTCCGTTGGAGATCGCGAAGGCCGCTACCGATATTTCATTTGGGTTGCCGGAAGCCGGGGGCAATTACCTTCATCGCACCAAAGCTGACCGGCAGCAAATTGAAGACCTCACTGCCACCATGATTATCGGCTCGATGAAGGAGCTGAGCGCCAACTACAACACGCGACTGCGTCCGTTGAACAAGCTGAAAACAGACCGATAGATATGGTCATCTACATGGGAAATATTGACTGACCACCGTCAATGACAATTTCCTGGCCGGTAATATAGTTGCTTTGCTTTGACGCAAGGAAAACCGCAACCCCTTCCATATCTTCCAAGGTCCCGATCACACCGGAAGCGGTACGCCGCCGTGCAGAATCCTGAAAATACTGTGGTGTTTTGAGCGACATTTCGGTTTCGATAAACCCGGGCAACACAGCATTTACCTGGATATTATCACGGCCAAGTTCGATTGCCAGCGCACGCGTCAAGCCAGCCACCGCCGCCTTCGTTGCGCTGTAGCCCGCGCCGTTTCCAATGCCCAAATGAGCAGCTACCGAAGAAGTCACAATAAGCTTGCCCGGGGCTTTCCGCTCGATCAACTGTGCGATTACCGGCCTGTAAGTATTGACCACACTGTTCAGGTTGAGGTCGACTACGGCATTCCAATCTTCATTCGTAAGTTCATGCAGGCGGCCGCGAGCGCCGGAGCCACCGGCGTTAGCAAAGCAGGAATCTACCTGTCCAAAATGATCCAAAGTTGCCTGAAAGGCAGAAGCTACACTATCGCTATTCATTACGTCGCATTCGAATGCAGCAACATCACCACCAAGAGCGCGAAGCTCAGCAATCGCATCAGCATTTTTTTGGGCATTTCGGCCCCAGATAGCGACTTGGGCGCCAGCTTTTACAAGACCCTTGGCAAACGCCAAGCCAATGCCTCCATTTCCACCTGTCACCAGTGCAACATGCCCCTTGAGGTCGAACATTATTTTTCTCCGTTATTTTGCGCTTAATGACGTTAGGGAGAGGCTCGAACCCGCCTCAAACTCGGTCAGCGACAGCAGGTTTCCGTCAAGGTCCCGCAAGAATATGCCGCGCCCGCCCTCAACCGAAACAATGCCGGTTTCCAAAGCAACTCCGGCCGCAGTCAGTCGGGCGAAATCCGCTTCTATGTCTGTCGTTTCGAGTGCGATGATATTGTAACCGGCTTTCTCCAACGGTGTGGGGCCTTCGGGCGGGCCTGTTCTGGGATTTTCATACTCCCAGAATTCCAGATTGTAGAAAGGTGCAACCCTGAACCAGGCACCGTGAATTTTTGCGTCTTTCACACCG
Source organism: uncultured Kordiimonas sp. (assembly GCA_947500295.1). GTDB lineage: Bacteria > Pseudomonadota > Alphaproteobacteria > Sphingomonadales > Kordiimonadaceae > Kordiimonas. Next base: position 24,492 of record CANMRM010000004.1, on the reverse strand, counting down.
CCGACAAGATCAAAGGTTGGGCCAGAAATATTGTCTACACGCCGATAATGCTTGAAACCGAGCACCATTTCGTAAAATGCCAACGCGCTTGTCAAATCATCGGTCGCAATGGCGACGTGCCCCATCCAGATTTCACCATCGAATCTGGGCTCCGGCGCATGCTCAATCTCAAACATCAGACCATTTGGGTCACGCATGTATCCATACATAAACCCGACGCCGCGCATATCCACCATCGCATTACTTGAACTTACCCAGGTTGCCCCATTTTCAACAGCCTTGCCGTCCAGAGGTTTTGATTTCGGCGCCTGGAAACAAATGTGGGTGATACCGGGCCCCTGAACCGGCATGACCGCAGCCTCGATGCCCGCTGGCCGGCTCTGAAACTCCATCAGTTTCAAAAAGCTGTTGGGCCCCGCCAGAGTAACACTTTGACTGCCCGCGTGTCTTGCCAGCCCTACCGAACGCAGGGCAGGATCGACTGCCGCGACTTCACCAATTGTTTGCAGCCCCATGGTGTCACGATAGAAACTCAGGGACTTCTCCAGCTCAGGCACACTCATTCCTACATGATTAACACCAACAATTGTTGAGGCCTGCTGTGCGTATATAGGGTCTTCAACGGGAGCCCGAGCGAAGGCTGGTTTGCTGCCCAAACCCAGCACCGCCAGCGTAACCAAGAGCAAATTGCTAGTTTTCATCAGCGCCTCTCCCAACCCTGTATGTCAAAAGAACATTGCCGAACTTCTGGCCCCATTTGTCATAACCTGATGTGACCAGCAGTCGGTCACCCACCAGCACGGGCCCGTCCGAGTCCAGCGACCCGCCCTCCGCTTCGATGCCATTAACAGCTTCAAACGATCGATTGGTATTGGTTTCCCAGAGAATTTGGCCTGTGTTTGCGTCGAACGCCCGCAACATGCCGTCGAGCCCACCGCCAAAGACGAGACCGTTTCCAAGTGTGACGGCTGCTGAAATGCCTGGCGAACACCGCCATTTTGCATCACCGCATACATCCTTTGTCAGGGTACTCCAGATTGGCTGACCTGTTTCGGCACTGATTGCGTGCAGTCCCGACCGTGCAGGTTTGTGGGCGTCGCGCTGATATACGGAAATATCGGACACGGGAACAAACACCGTGGAGCCATCCGTTGCCATACCCCAATGGATACCGCCCATTATGCCACCGCGGCCGACCTGTTGTCGCCAGACCAGTTTACCGCCATCATCAGGATCCATGGCGAACGCCCGGCCTGACTTTTGGCCCGCCAGAATAATCTGTTTCCCATTTAGCAGTGTGGTGAGGATAGGCGGAGCGCCAAAATCATAGTCCGGTCCCCTGTTTTCCGGGCAATTTGCAGCGTCGGGGCGCCCGCATGCACCGTTCCAGGCATCATCCGGTGTAACCTGATTAACCCACTGAATGGCGCCGTCTTCAAGAGCCAGGGCAACTATGGCATCGCTGGTTGGTGTTGTTGGCCTTGAATAGTTTTCCCCCGTGCCAACGTAGAGAACTCCACGCTTTTCATCGACAGTCGGGCTAGACCATATGGGGGCGCCTGAGGGACCAAAGCGGGTTGCGCCCACTGAATTTGTACCGCGTGCGACGGGTTCGTCCATCATGAAAGATTGCCAGCGCACATCGCCCGTTAACTTGTCGTAGGCAACAACTGACCCCCTGAAGGTGCAACATTCATATGTCGAGCTGGCGGCCGACACCACTTCTCGTGACGAAACGGGCACATAAATGGTGTCCTTGTGCAACGCTAGCGAACCCGTGATTGTCGCTACTGGATGATCGTCCGCCCGCACCTTCCACAACAGAGTCCTGGAAGAGACATCAAAGCCGTAAACATTGCCTTCAAAATCACCAAAATACAGTCGCTGCACCCTGCCAAGATCGTTTATCTCGACAGAAATAGCGCTCCTGACCTCCGCTTCAGCCTGAAAACTCCACCGGATACAGCCACTGTTGAGGTCCAGCGCGTAGACTTTTCCATTTTGCCCAGCAGTAAAAACCGTATGTCCTGCCACCGTTGGCTGTGTACGCGCCCGACCAGAGTTTGGAAACGCAAATACCCAGTCCAGCTCTAAAGCTTCTACGTTTTGAGGGCTTATTCCGCTGTTGCCCGCGTGACGTTCGTTGGTGAGGCCCATTCCCCAATTCTCGACCTCACCATGCCCGGCAAAGCTATTCCGTCCCTGATCATCGCGGCAAACACCCGCGCTTTGCGCGCCCACGGGCTCAGGCCTGTTAATCGCGCCGAGGTAATCGGCAATTTTTCGCCGCTCATCCGGCAACAGATGCCCCGACTGAGCCAGCATGATGCCATCGTTCATGGCACGAAATATATGATCAGCGGTCAATTTTCTCAGTGCCGCGGTGAGAGGTGCCTCACCAACACCGGATTCATGACATGCCGCGCAATTTTCATCATACAATTGCATACCCCGGCTCGCCGTCGCTGTATCGTCCGTTAATTGACCAGCCGAAACGCCGACCGAAAACTGACCCAGCGCCGCCAACAGGCCGGTTAGGGCGGCCACGACCTTTTCAGGCCGAACACCCCCTCGAGAGGCCCTCTTGGTTTTCAATCCCTCTTGCATACCATCAGCTTAATACTTTATTGTACTAATGGTCAATAGTATATTGCAAGAATGGTCAATAACGGCTTTCCATGGCAAAGTGTTTTATCAGCAACCAGACCTGACCATCGGGGCCCTTTCCAAAGCTAAAATACCTCCATAAAACTGGGCTTGGCGACTAGCTTACCGGCTGCCCCTCCTTATAGATCGCCTCAATCGACCCTTCGCGGACAAGCCTCTCCAAATCCGTCAGGGGGTTAAAATCCAATACAAGGAAGTCGGCATATGCACCCTCCTGAATTGTACCAATTTCACCTTCACGCCCCATCAATTCCGCGTTTACTGCAGTTGCGGAATTTAAAATCTGGAAAGGCGTTTCAACCGCTGACCTGAGTAATATTTCATTCAGCTGAAATTTATGAAGCTCACCTAACAAGTCTGTACCAAACCCCAGCTTAACGCCTGCAGCCCGGCAGAGACGAATGGCATCGAGCCCTTTTGCAGCAACATCATCAAGCTTGGCAATCATAGTATCCGGCGCGCCGTTCCGGTGTCCAAAACGTCCAAGGCTGTCATATGTAACAAGCGTCGGGACAACAAACGCGCCCGCCTTCTGAACCATCGCCGCGACTTCTGGCGTTATCAGGTTCGCGTGTTCTATGGATCGGACACCTGCCTCCACCGAGCGAGCGATCGCTTCAGGCGTATAGGCATGGGCGACGACATATGCCCCCCTGCGTTTTGCCTCGTCAACAGCAGCTTCCAATTCAGGATCCGAGTATTGTAATGACCAGATTGGATCACTTGGCGAAGATATCCCGCCAGAGACAAATACCTTTATGTGGCTGGCGCCACGACGGAGTTCCTCGCGAGCGGCTGCCCGAACATTGTCAACGCCGTCAACCACCTGCGTGAGCATGTTGCTGGCGCCGCAAGCGCAGGGTTCCATTGAAGGTGCCCGCATATCCCCGTGTCCGCCAGTTTGGCTGAGCGCCTTTCCAGCATAATAAAGCCTTGGTCCGGCGAACAACCCATCCTCCATCGCCCGCCAAAGACCATAGTCTGCACCGCCGACGTCCCGAATTGTGGTAAATCCTCGCTTGAGAGCGGCAGACAACAATTCCGAGCCCTTTAAGCCATGATAGGTGCGAGGCAATTGGTCCAGTTTTGAAAAATCCAGGTCAGATGCATAGGCATGAAAGTGGGCGTCGATCAGCCCAGGCATTAGAAACTTGCCGGTCATATCAAAGGTCCGGGCATCGCCAGGAGACAAGTCTTCCGGGCCTATTTTTTTAAAACGCCCTTTTTCAATGAGAATATTCTGAGACAGCAACAGCTCATCCTCATACCCGTTGAAAATTGACGCGTTTTTCAAATACAGCCGGTCTGTATTCCCTTCCATTGCCAAAACCTCTACTCAGCCCTGACAAATCAAGCGGTATAAAACCGCTCGGCCTCGGATTCAGTGATATAACGGTTTTCAATGTCCGCTTTGACAAGCGCCGGATCACGATCTGCGGGGTCGCCATAGCCGCCTCCGCCTCCGGTTTTTACCTGAATAACGGCACCGGCTTCCAAAGGCTCGGCATTGGTTTTAAGGGCCCGCAGTTCCGTGCCGTCAGGTCGGGTCACCATCACTTCAGGTGGCTCACCGGCCCGCCCGCCAAACAAGCCCCATGCAGTAGTCTGCGACCGTTCGAACCAAAGCGACATGCTCGCATCATTTGTCAGAACATATTCCCTGAAGCTGCCATTGCCTCCCCGGTATTTACCGGCACCGCCGCTGTCAGTTCTGATGCCATACTTTTGAATGCGAATGGGATACCGGTTTTCATAAACCTCAATGGGATAGTCGCGGAAGCTGCCGTTGACGTTGTTTATCAGACAGTCCTGACCGTCATTTCCGTTCCAGCCGCCCCAACCGCCGGTATTCGCTTCCACCGCGACAAAAAGCTCACCATTCTTTGATTCATCGTAACCGGTGAGGATCAACACCATGGAATCGCCATAGTGTGCCGCCGCTGCATCATCTGGCATTACGTCAGACATGGCTTTGACAAACAGATCAATGAGCAACCCCAACGAGGAAAAGTACCATGAGCAAGCCGCGGGTTCCTGCGCATTAAAAATGGACCCCTCCGGGGCAATCACTTCAAGGGCAGTGAAAGTGCCACCATCGACAGGGCGTTTCGGATTCACCAATAGTTTGAAAGCAACCCTCGCGGCAGAGACAGTTTGGGTCGCACCGCAATTGACTGCGCCCCTGGTCTGGTCGGCTGATCCAGAGAGATCGACCGTCATGTTTTCTCCATCAACCTTCACATTCAGCTTAACCGGCACTGGCGTGTCGCTAAGACCATCGCTGTCGAGCGTTCCTTCAGCTGAGTAAAGCCCGTCAGGAATAGCCGCTATTGTTTGGCGTTCCATTTCGGCAGACTGCCGGAAGATGTCATCGCGCGCGTTCCAAACCGTTTCCAGGCCAAAACGGTCCAGAAGCGCACAAAAGCGGTCTTTACCGGTATTGCCAGCGGCTATCTGAGCATGCAAGTCACCCAGCAAAGCGTCACCAAAACGACTGTTGCGCTTCAAGAAGGTAAGAATATCTTCAACGGGCTCACCAGCCCGATAGGCTTTTGTGGGAGCCCATCGCATGCCTTCCTGATAAATTTCATGCGAATCCGTGGGCTGACCCGCATCCTTGGCTCCAACATCCAGCCAATGTGCGCGGGATGTGGCAAACCCAATCCTCTCGCCTTTCCAGAAAATTGGCACGATCACGGTGACATCATTGAGGTGCGTCCCCGCGATGTATGAATCGTTCAGAAAGACAACGTCCCCTTCGCCGAAATAATCCCAGCCGTGCATATCCGCAACGATTTGCACACATAGCGACAGGTTGCCAAGAAAAAGCGGTAGCCCCAGTGATTGTCCAAGCACTTCACCTTGGTCATCCAAAAGCGCGACAGCACAGTCTTTACCTTCGTAGATGATGGGCGTGTAGGCGCTTCGAATGAGAGCCGCGTTCATATCCTCCGCAATTGAGTTGAACGCATTACGAATAATTTCAGTGGTAATTGGATTTACTTGGCTGGTCATTATGCGTCTCCCTCTGCCTGGATCAGCAGGTTACCAATGTCATCGATCTGGAACGTGTAGCCTGGCGGAATGATAGTTGTGGCGCTGGTCTCTTCCACCACTGCGGGGCTTTTTAACTCCTCTCCCTTTGGCAAGCGGTCTCTTTTGTAGATGGGAGAGTGATGGCTTTGACCATTAAAAATTATGTCACGGTGAGCCGCTAGTGCCTCTTCAGACGACTGTTGCTCTGACGCCGAACTTTCAGCTCGCTCCAACCGCCCAATCGCTGCCAACCGCAGGTTAATAATCTCAACCGCCGAACCGTGTAGAGCGTGGCCATACCTTGACTGATAAAGGTCGTGAAATTTCTCGATAGCCGCGTCGAGGTCAATGGCATCATCAAGTGGCACACTGATGGTGTATTCCTGCCCCACATACCTCAGGTCAACAGAACGGACGAACTCCATTCGCGCGTGGGGTACGCCCTCTTCTGTAAGTGTTTTTGTGCCGTCATCAAGCATCCCTCGAAACAGCGCGGTCATCTGGTTGGTGTCGACATCGTTGGAAATAGCGTAATGGGTCGCACTGAAGTCGTGGCGAATGTCGCTTTGCAACATGCCCCAGGCCGAAAAAGTGCCAGGGAAACGAGGCACCAATATTTGCTTGATGTCCAGTTCGCGCGCAAGTTCAACGGCGTGCATCGGCCCGGCTCCGCCAAAAGCAACCAGCGTAAATTCCCGTGGGTCGATACCCCTTCCGATGGTGATGGTGCGCATGGCATCCGCCATTTTGGCGTTACCGATAGCAATCATGCCTTCCGCAAGTTCTGTAGCGCTCAGGCCAATTTCGCCACCAAGCGTTTCAAAAGCTCTCGCTGTTGACGCCATGTCCAGCGTCATGTCTCCGTTCAACAGAGAGGCTTCTCCCAGGCGGCCTAGAAACAGGTTTGCATCTGTAATGGTTGGCTGCGTTCCGCCTCGGCCGTAGCACACCGGCCCCGGTACAGATCCGGCACTTTGGGGCCCAACCCGCAACCCGCCATTTTCGATCCATGCAAGGGACCCCCCACCTGCCCCAACCGTATCAATGTTGATGATCGACATCAGGAGAGGTAAGCCCTGCAATACCGTCTCGTTCGAGAGCTCCGGCTGGCCGTCGACAACGAGGCTGAGGTCAAACGACGTTCCCCCCATATCGACACACAGAAGGTTCTTTATCCCTGTACTTTTTGAAAGCTCCACACCGCCGATGCTGCCCCCCACCGGGCCGGACAGAAGTGTGGTGATGGGATGCTTGCTGGCGTGAACGTCCGTCATAACACCACCGTTCGATCGCATAACATGGATGGTTTGCTCCATGCCCACATCGAGGAATTCGCTCTTCAAAGTCTTGAGGTAAAGCTCAACTACCGGAGCGACATAGGCATCCATAACAGTGGAAGACGCTCGTTCAACTTCGCGCCACTCCGGCGCCACACTGTGAGACATGGAAATGGAAACACCCGGCAGTTTTTCAGCCAGAATTTCAGCGACCCTCTGTTCGTGTTCCGGGTTTACATAGGCATGCAGCAAACATATTGCCACCGCCGGAATTTTTTCCGCTTTGACCTTTTCGATGATTGGTTCCAGCGAACTCTCGTCCAAAGGCGTGACAATGGAACCATCCCAACCCAAACGTTCCGTGACCTCATGAACATCCATTCGAGGCACCAATTGCTTTGGTTTGCTGTAGTGAAGTTTATAAAGCTCTTCCCGGTGCCCCCTTGCAATTGTGTAGGTATCACCAACACCGGACGTCATTACAAGCAGCACCCTTGCGCCTCTGCGTTCAAGAAAAGCGTTCAGGCCTACGGTCGTTCCATGGACAAAGAACTCCACATCTTCAGGATCGTCAATTAGCTGACTAACACCATTAAGAATACCGCGTGCAGGGTTGTCCGGCGTGGTGGGGACTTTTCCGATACGCACCTCGCCAGACTCCTGATCCTCGATCACAAAGTCTGTAAATGTTCCGCCGATGTCGGCTGCTACACGATACATTTTTCTCTCCAAACTTGATTCAGGCGCTTCAGGCCAGGCAATTTTGAGCAAAAGAAGCCCGCTGCCGGGAAACCTTCCCGGCACATGCCGTAACGGCAGTATTCAGTCTGTCGTAACTAGTGTTGGGAGGCACAAGGCAGCACCTCCCTAATCCGAGTTAAAAATTGTAACGGAAATCCAGGCGCCAGATATCCGGCTGTCCAGCATGGGCGAAGCCACCCAAAACCCATTCCGAGTTGTAAACCTCGTCGAACAGATTGCTGACAGACCCGGTGAGAGACCAGGCGCCTTCATTGTCTTCAATACCAAGTCGCACATTGACGAGGTCGATTGCTGACCGGGACGTTGTGTTCTCCGGATCCCAGAACTGTTGGCCACGCCGCTCATAATCAACGCGGGCGAACAACCCGATATCGGACGTAATCTCAGTTCTGTATTGACCGCCAAAATTCAAGGCGGATTTGGGCACGTAGGGGGCTTCGTTACCAACGGCGGCCTGGTTGACCGTATAGTCTTCAACTTCTGAGTCAGAAATTGCCAGGCCGGCATAGAAATCGAAGTTCGGCGTAACGCGCGCAGTAAGCTCAAGTTCCCCGCCTTTGATGGTTACTTCGTCAATAGGCACAAGAACCTGCGCACTCACGGCACCGATAAAGACGAAGTATGGCGCGTTTTTCACTTCGGTATGATAGAGGGCACCGTTTAGTGATACGCGGTTGTCCAGAAACGAAGATTTCCAACCGGCTTCAAAAGTTTCCGTGGTTTCCTTGCCAAGCAGGTCTGTTACGCCGTCAACACCGGCACCTGCTGCAACTGCTCCAACACCATTTTGGTTGAATTGACCACTGCGGAAACCCTGCCCCCAGGAGGCATAAAGCGAGAAATCATCATTGGCGAGATACCGCAAACTTACCTTTGGCTGGAACTTGTCAAAATCTGCACGGTTTACCGCTCCGGCTGACCCTACCGGGGTAACCACCACGCCATCAGCATACAGCCCCTGATCTGGTGAAACGGTCTGTTTGCGCTCGTCACGGTCGTACCGACCTGCAAAAGACAACTCCAGATTTTCAACAATGTCGTAATCTAGCGCAAAGAAAAACGCGTAGGCCGTGTTGTCGTTGTCATCAGCAATGAAAGACGTTAACGGACTGGACGCGGGAGATACCGGCTCCCGCCTCACCCTCGTGATACCCTGCTCGAGGTCATTTGCGATAGATGAAGATACGAAACGATCTGTCAGCAGCAAATAGGCACCGGCCATCCAACGCAGCCGCTGGTCGCTGTTCGACGTAAACCGAATTTCCTGGCTGAAGGCGTCAATGTCAAAAAACTGCGATTGAACCCCATCAAAAAATGGGAAAGCGCCAAACGTAACGCTCGATGCCGCAGTGTAGGGAAACTGATCACTGCCTGTACTTTGTTCGATATTGTCGTAGCTGGTAACGGATGAAAACTCGCCCCAATCAGCCTGATAATTCATCCGGAGGGAAAACTGAGTGACATCCCTGTCGTCCAGGCCAAGGTTGTTGGCCGAAAAGTTGCGCTCCACCAGGTCGGCATCAGCAATGGTAAAATCGAAGCTGGGGAGCCCGGTAACAGGATCAACGACTGCAGGTTGATAAGAAAAATTCAGCGATCCTGCATCAGTCCTGATGATATTGATCCGCGCATCAGCAGAGAAGTTGGATGACGGTGTCCAGCGCAGATGACCCCGAACCGTGATGTCTTCGAAGTAATCCACATTTTCGTCGAGAACGAAGTTTTCGAAAACGCCGTCGCGGTTCGTGTAACTGGCTGACAAGCGGTAGGACAACGTGTCCTCTGCTATCGGCCCTGAGATCGAACCTTCGAAGCTGTATTCTTCGCCTCGCCCGATGCCCGCACGGACATACCCTTCGAAGTCTTCGGTTGGCCCAACGGTGTTGATGATGATGGCACCACCTGTAGCATTCCGGCCGTATCTGGCGCCTTGCGGTCCACGCAGAACCTGAATGTTTTCCACGTCAAACAAGGTCTGGTCAAACGTCCTTGAGTTGACCTGCAAAACACCGTCCACAATCACGGCTACAGGCGGCTCGCCATTTCTGGTTTGTGACATGCCGCGGATTGTTATGAAATTTGTGCCCGCATCTTGCGAATTCGCAATGGTGATCCCAGAGGTCAGCGCAATGAAATCATCCACGCGGTTAACCCTGGCGTCTTCAATTGTTTGCTTGCTGAGCACAGACACCGAAAGCGGCGCAGACTTTAGCGTTTCTTCACGGCCTCGAGCCGTGACCACAATCTCTTCCAGCGCAAACTCATCTTCATCAATCTGGCCATCCTGCGCCAGTAGCGGATTATTGATGCCTGCAACAGTTAAAGCGCATGTCGCCACACCCATCTTCAGGTAATTTTTCATTATTCCCTCCCAAGGCTTTTGTTGCCTCAATATTGGAAGCCCATCAGCCTGACCGCAACATCGCATCAGGGTAGTTTTGCATCTAATTTGGGTGGGACGCCACGATCCGGGCCTACCCGAATGGGTAGTTATTCAACCATTACTTTCATTATTGGGATCTTGTGTTGAAGATACTCTTGTGCTTCCGCCCGCTGAAATATCTCCTCTAATACAGAAAAACCGGAAATCACATCGCCAAATGCTGCAAATCCTTGCCCGTCTGGGTGACGCCGCCCGCCATAATCGAGTGATGGTTCATCCTGCATTGCTATAAAAAAGCTACCGTAGGTCTCCCCGACCTTCACCCTGGCCGCTGACACAGTCCATTTTCTATGGGTTTTCCCTGTTACATTGGTGGATTCGTGCACAATAGTCGGCAGGAGCTCACCGCTCCCTTCAGGCAAACCACCCTGGATGACACGGATCGGGCAAGTTGGATTGTGCGTGTTGTTCTCAGTGTTGACGATCCGAAAAATTGACGTCTTATCAAGCAATCCCCTGATCGCCAGCTGCCTGAAATAGTCAGCCGTTGCGGGTGCTTGTTCGATGTCCAGCTGTATCCGAAACTGCCCCAAAGACGTCATAACCATCAGGATGTGATTGGAATTGTGCATAAGTACCTCCCTGCCTGGTGCAGAAGATACTCGATTCTACTTTGTCCGTAAGCTGCCCACATGGGTAGGTCGAGCCTCTGAAAGGCTAAATCAGGCCTTTACGTCGCGCCTCAAAGACCGCTTCTCCCCGACGACTGACAGAAAGTTTGAGGTAGATGTTTTTGAGGTGGAATTTGACTGTGTTGTCGGTCAAATCCAGTTCTCTCGCAATCAATTTGTTTGACTGCCCTTCCGCCAGGCACGTCAGCACCTGCCTTTCCCGCAAACTCAGGATACCCGGGCCTTTTGGCTGGTCGCTTTCAAACCGGCCAGACAGAAACTTGTCAACAAATACTCTGTTCACCCCTTCACTGGAACTACCCAGGTCATCACGGTGATTATACAGAGCCATTTTCAACGCGGCATTGGCCTTGAATGGCCAAAAGAAGTCATGCTTGGCGCACAGTGCCACCAAAAGGGACAATTTTTCGACCAGTCGTTTACTGTTGCCCCGCGCGAGATAAAACTCGGCCTGCGCGGCAACCAGTCTGACATGGAAAAAATTGAGCCCGCGATCCTGCGCCCACGACACATTGTCTTCGAGTATCTGTTCAACCTGCGGGCCGGGTACCAATCCCAACTCAAACAACTTGGTAGATGCAATGGTCCGGCTGAACCAGTTGCCGCAATCAGCAGTATCAGAGGACAGTTCTAAAAACCTGCTGGCATGCGAAATTACGTCATTCTCCTGACCAACATGACGTGCCACTTCAACCCTTAGGACCGTGCAAAAAAGTTTTAGTCTGGCGAGGTCCCTGATTGAAGCAACACTCTGGTATCGCTCAACGATTGAGTGGGCTGTTGCCCAGTCTGAACGACTTACCGCCAAATGGTAGCCTGCATCCAGTCCAATCAAATAGATCTCGGTCCAGCCATCATGTTCCTCCAGATCCGCCAGCGAGGTTACAAACGCCTGTAAATCGCTGTCGCCAGCCCGGGCCGACCAAACCGAAATCGCAAATCTGAGGGTGTTGGCGATGTACTTCAGGCCACTGTCAGCTCCGAAATTCTTCTCAGCTTCCTCATAGGTGACTTTGGCATGCGTCACAGCAGACTCGAAATCACACCTGTATAGGGCGTCCACGCAAGCGTGGATGTAGCAGTAGTTGAGGCCAAGAACTGACCCTCCCTGGCGCATAAGCTGTGAGGCATTTTCAAGGCAGTCCTTGACTGGCTCGATCTGGGCGTTAGCGAACCAGCCGTTTACTTCCATACACCTTAGTGTCCCGATAGACAGGGAATCCAGGCCGGGCAGACCATCTTTTGCCCGGTCGATGTAGCCTTCCAGTTCTTTCTGATTGATTGTGACATCCTGGTAAACCGCGAGAAGTTGGCTAACCAACAGCCTGTCCTGCAACCATTCAGCTTCTTCACAGGTACGGTTCGACCAACTGGTACTATCGTACAGAAACCGAGCTTGCTGCAGTTCGCCGTCTTTGCAGTGAAGATATGTTCTCGCAAGAGCCACGCGGGGAAAATTCTTCAATTCGTCCTCTGGTATGAAACGAAGCAGCTTCCTCATAAAGCCGATACCACGCGTTACAATGATCTGCCATCCGCCGAGATCCAGAATAATATCAGCGCAGCGCTGGTAATCCTTTATTCTGGCTGCATAGTTAGCGGCCTCTACAGGTTGACCATTCTCCCAGTGCCAGTCACTGGCCCGGGAACACAAGTGACGCACCAGATCCCAATTGCTTTTGCGCAGTGTTTCGAAAAGATACTCTGAGAAAAGATGATGATACCTGAACCAGATGCCTTCCTTGTCCATGGGAATGATAAAGGCGCTCAACTGATTGAGCTTTGCCATGTTTGCCCAAACGTCCGGTTTCTCAAACACGTGGTTCAAAAGGTCGGCGCTGAACCGACCAAAGACAGACGTTGACAGCAAAAACTGTTTTGCCTCTTCTTCGAGGGAGTTGACTACCTGTTCGGTTAGATAGGACGCAATAAAGCTGTTGGAGTGACCAGGTGCCGCGACCGGAAAGGTCGTAAGGCTCCCGCTGCCCAGGCGAGCAAGCTGGATGGCGACGGGCCATCCTTCGGTTTTTTCATAGACGGCTGAAAAGTCGTTTTCAACAATGGCTGTCCCGACTGCTTTCATGGCTTCTTCTTTAGTGAGCCTAAGTCCGTCGGGCCCAAGTTCCACTGCCACGCCTGACGCGATAAGTGTTGCGCAATCAATATCGGGAATAACTCTGCTATTGACGAGAATGGTGAAGGAGGGAGGCGTCTCCTTGATCAACTGCAGGAGCAACGCATCGATTTGCGGTGAGCACACACGGTGATAGTCATCCAGAACCATGACACACGGTGTGTCTGTTAACTCTATCTCGGATATCAGCCGTCTGAGAATGACCCGTTCGGAAGAATCAGCGAATCCGTTTTTTGCACCAACAACAAGTTCGTCCAGTTCAAATCCCGCAGCTGCCAGAGACAGCGTGAAGTATGATAAAAACTGGCGGCCTTCAAAATCGTTCTCATCAAGGGAAAGCCAAGGACACAGGACCTGGTCCTCAAGCAGTAGATCCCGCCACTGAGATACGAGCGTCGATTTTCCAAAACCAGCCGGAGCAATAACAAGAACAAGCTTCTTTTGTAACCACCCTGACAATGTCTGCGTGAGGCGGGGCCTTTCAACAAGGCTGATGCTTGGGCGTTCCGGCTCAATTTTGGACGGAATAAACCAATTTCCAAAGTAGCTTGTGTCTTGCATCGACCTCAGTTTCCTATAAATGCGGCTCAACAGTATCTTTATGTGGCCGGGCGCATCAATGCCAAATAGTTTCTTGAGCCCACACTTTTGGGTGGGCAGATAGGCGAAAACCTACCCTTATTTGCTGTTGCTCCCGATCACCCGCAGTGCGTAAATCCATGATGTTTTTGGAAGCAGTTTCGGACTTTTCTCTGAAAATCCGCTTTCAAGCCGCAGAGATTTGGGGAGCCCGAGATGAAAACAATGGCATTGCAATTTCATGAAGCTGGAGGAGTAGATGCGCTCCGAATCGAAGAAATTGACCGGCCCAGGCCAAAGCCTGGTGAAGTGTTAATCAATGTGGAGGCATTTGCGCTAAACCGCGCAGATATCCTGTATCTGGAAGACAATCACTATTCTGTCGCCTCGCTGCCCTCGGGACTGGGCTCCGAAGCATCCGGCGTTATTGAAGAAATAGGGGCGGGTGTGCAGGGTCTGAAAGTGGGAGATCGCGTTGCCACAATTCCCCACGCTAACACAACGTACGGCGTTCATGCTCAACACGCGGTTTTTAACGCGGATTACATCGCGCCATGGACAGATAGGCTTTCAAAGGAAGAAGCAACGTCCACCTGGATGGAAATGCTTACCGCCTATTACCCCCTTATTGAGACCGCAAAGCTGACGCGCGATGATTTTATACTGATACCGGCGGCGAGTTCCAGCGCCGGGCTTGGTGCTATTGCACTTGCAAAAGATGTAGGCGCCACTGTCATCGCCACTACGCGAACCAGCGAGAAAGCCGCCGAAATTTTCGCCAGCGGTGCCGACTATGTTGTCGCAACAGATGAGGAGAACCTTGCGGAGCGTATTCAGGATGCGACAGGCGGTGTAGGCGTTCGCGTTGTTTATGACCCGATTGGTGGTGATTTTGTTGACGATTATGTTGAAGCGCTGGCCGAAAACGCTCTTGTGTTTATCTACGGTGTGTTGCGCGGCCTGCATGCTCAGGTTGACATCGTGAAAATGGTTCGCAAAGCGGCAACTGTCATTCCCTACTCCTTGTTCAATCATATTCGTCATGCAGATCAACGGAAACGCGGAGTTGATTACGTTCTGGAGCGGCAGGGCAAAGGCCTTCTAGTGCCAAAAGTTGACCGCGTATTTGACTTTGACGAGGCGATTGAAGCGTATCGCTATATGCTTAAGGGGCGTCAGGTTGGAAAAATTGTAGTGTCGACAGATCGATAAAAGTGTGGGTCTTCAAAATAAGTGAAAATTGTATCCAGCCAGCGCGAAAAGCAGGATTGCGAGGGTGGTTGCCACAATGAAGTTAGCTAGGGTCAAGAAGCAAAATGTCAGCACCCCATCCTCAGGCGGTTCATGCGTTACTCCGTGCCCGGTAGTGCATAGGCTATGACATAGCCACCTTTGCCGTCTCTAACGTCATGCGAGTCCACATACTTGTTGGTTACCGGGTCGCGCGGGTACCGCCATGTTGGATTGGGTACTGTTACAATAAGATACTGCTTACCGTCCCTAGTGGAACGATATGACATCGGTGTTGACTGGCCATTGCCAGGAAGATCAGCCCGCCATTTCTCTTCGCCGGTGCGAATATCGAAAGCCCGCACCTTCTTGTCCATTGTGGAACTAAGGAACGTCAGGCCACCTCTTGTAGTAAGAGTCCCTGCCCTTATTGCAGTGCCAACCTCATAGGGGATGCCGGAACGTATGTTGAACGGCCCTGAACTGCTCATGTCACCGGCAGGCCGGCTCCAAAGAAGTTCTTTGGTGTTGAGGTCTATGACCGCAATCTGAGACCATGGCGGTTCAAAACACGGCACATGCGTGCCAAGGCGCGACATAAACGGCATCGGCAGACCGTAATATTTAATGCGCCGATGATCATATGGATCACCCGGGTCTGCCTCTCCCATTTTAGGCAGGGGTGCTTCTGGGCCCTTGTGAACAGCTGGATGGCTGTCCCCAAGAAGAAGGGCCGCACGCGGCCCTACGGCTGCAACCTGCTCAGGTGTTACCAGTAACAGACGGTGCGCCAACATCATGGGAGCTGCCACCAATAAACCGTTATCGGCGTCAACAGACACACTCCCCCAATTGAAGCCACCAAAATTACCGGGATAGAGCATCGTGCCGGTTTTGAGGCCTTTCGGAACGGACGGCGGTGTGTACATGCCCTCATAATTCATCATGCGATATTCGATACGGCACACCATCTGGTCGATGGGCGTTAATCCCCACATATCCTTCTCATAGCGATAGGGATGAAAGTTGGGTAAGGGGGAAGACGGTTGGGTTGGAGACAGATATTCTCCAGGCTCGGCGCCCTGGGGCGCTGGACGTTCTTCGATCGGAAAGACAGGTGTACCGTCACGGCGGTCCAGGAGGAAAATCTCACCCATCTTGGTTGGCACCACAACCGAAGGCACCAATTCTTCATCTCGGGTAACATCTACAAGCACCGGCTGCGCCGGGACGTCATAATCCCAAATATCATGATGAACAGTTTGATACTTCCAAACCGGCTCGCCGGTTTCAGCGTTAATCGCCACCACAGATGACGACCATTCATCATCAAAATCACGCCTCGCCCCACCAAAATAGTCGGGTGATGCATTACCCGTTGGGACATATATAAAATTGAGGTCCGCATCATAACTCATGATGGACCAGGCGTTGGGCGTACCCGGGGTATATGTTTCACCGATACCAGGTTCAGTGTGGACACCCGGATTGCCCAGGTCCCATGCCCAGGCAAACTCGCCAGTCATCGCATTAAATGCACGTACGACACCGGATGGAAGACCAAGGTCCTGTGAATCCAGCACCTGACCACCCACGACGAGATTATCACCTGCGACCAATGGAGAGGAAGTAACATAGTATTCGTTTGGCTGGTGCGGCCCGAGGCCTTTGCGCAAGTCCACCACACCGGATTCACCAAAATCTGTACAAATTTGTCCTGTCTTTGCATCCACCGCAATAATGCTGGCACCAACGGTTGAGGTGATGATCCGAGAAGGACACTGGCCGGAAAAGTCCTCTGGCGCCTCGTGGTACCCAAGCCCACGACAGGTGCGGGCATATTGGTGGGCAGCTGGTGGTTCAATTCCCGGCTCGTAGCGCCAGATTTCCTCACCTGTGGCGTCGTCGATAGCAATAACAACATTGAGGGCTGCACAGATGTAAAGCATGCCATCGACATTGAGCGGCGTCGCCTTGAAGTCTTCTTCGACATTCGTCCGGTACCGCCAAACCTCTTGTAACGACCCCACCGTGTCCAGATTGATGTCTGTCAGCTCAGCGAAACGCGTGCCACCTTGGTCGTTGCCATAATGCCGCCAATCCGCCACCGCATCGGACGTATCCACGTTTCGAATGGTGCCAGTACCGTTTTGGGTATAACTCTGCGCGAACGCCAGTGCTAGAACAGCGAAAGCAGCCAGGCTTGGTCCGCCAACCCACCAGCTTGTGCCCACTTCTTCCTGGCCCGCAGTGACATTGTGATTTATAGGTCCGTCAACAAGCGACCTTCGGTACCACGGTGTCAAAAACCATAGCCCCAGACCCAACCAGGTTGCCAGGCGTGGCAGCAGCGCAAGAAAGTGCAACTCTGCCTCGAAGAGTGACCAGATCAAAGTGATGATCAAAATTCCTGCATAGAGGCGGGGGGCTTTGGTACTGCGCCGTTTTACCAAAATGGCAACACCAATGGTCGCCAAGCCCACCAATGTATAGTAAGGGCTGCCCCCCATATAGATCAGAAAACCGCCGAGCAGGGTTAAAACAAGCCCTATCAGTGACAGAACAACAATGTATGTCCAATGCGCAATGCGTATCCCCATGGTTCAGCTCTCCCTCAAGCCCGTTCCCTGTCGCTTATCTTATGTCGCCCCGCCCTACATGGGATGAATGGTATGCCCGCCATCCATAATGATGCTTTGCCCGGTCATGTAGTCACTGTGCTCAGACGCCATAAACACTGCGATCCCTTCCATGTCTTTCAATTCGCCCATACGCTGTATGGCCAGTCGTCTCCTGCAGGCGTCTTTGAATGCCTGACTGGTCTGAACCGACATGTCCGTCTCGATGAAGCCGGGCAGGATGGCGTTGACTTGGATGCCCGCTTGTCCGAGTTCTACTGCAAGCGCTTGCACCAGCCCACGCACCGCCGCTTTTGTCGTGGAGTAGCCGGCGGCACCTCCAGTGCCAACAAGTGCAGCAACCGAGGACGTGACGATCAGCTTGCCGCCGTTTTTGCTCGTGAGCATATGATCGGTCACTGGCTTCCATGTTTGAACTACACTCATCAGGTTGAGGTCAATTGTCTTTAGCCAGTCGTCGCGACTGATCGTATGAGACATACCTCTAAAGCCCGCGCCGCCTGCGTTAGCAAAACAGGCATCTACCCGACCGAATCTCTCCAGCGTTTTCTTAAACGCATCGGCAATCTGTGCCTCGTCCGTCACGTCGCATACAAACGCTTCGACATCGCCACCCATATCGCGAAGTTCGGCAACTGCAGCAGCATTCTTTTCCCGATTGCGCCCCCAGATTGCGACTTTCCCGCCGCTTTTGACGATTCCGCGTCCATAGGCAAGCCCCAAGCCTCCATTACCGCCGGAAATGATTGAAACTTTTTCGGATAAATCAAACATCACACACCTTAAATTCCATTGTCTTTGAAGTTCTGAGAAGAAATGATGGCCGTTGGGTCCGCGACCTGCAGCCCAAGAAGGTTCCCATCGGGATCACGCCCAAAAATGATGCGGCCGCCATCTTGCTCCTCGACGCCGCTGACAATGGTACCGCCAGCTTCAAGCAACTTATCCCGTGCAGCATCCAGGTCAGATACATCAAACACGATCATATTGTATCCGACTGCATCGATCGGCCTGGGACGCTCTGGCAATTCGGGTGGGTGGCTCAATACCTCGGAAATCTCAAGTTCCATGTTTCGAATTTGAAACCACGCCATCTTCAACTCCGTGTCAGGCAACCCCGACACCTGGTCAAACACCTCCCCGGACAGTCCCCAGTTCCACCAGCCAAATCGGCGTGGGTCTTCCTCTTCGAGAAACACTGAGTAGAAGTCCACCAAGCGATCAAGGTCTGGTGTTGCGATCGCAAAATGACGAATGCGATAGTCGTTTTTTGGCGGCTCCGGCAGATTCAACGCAGCAACATCCACATGCTCCACCTCAAACATGATGCCGTCGTGGTCATGCGCATATGCATACTCGACGGGATTTTTGGGATTTAACTGCACCATCTCCCGTGCGCCGCGGTGTTTTGCACCAGCCTCCAGGAACTTCTCATAGGTTCTGGTCTCTTTTTTTGCCTGAAAACACACATGTGCGATCCCGGGGCCGTTCACAGGAACCGCAGGCATAGCGGTTGCCAGAGAGGAACGATTGTCAAACTGCATGAATTTCAACTGCGCATTCGTACTTTTCATCAAACGCGTTCTGACTGTTACGCCTTGACGTCCAGCAATGACATTGAATACTTCACTGCCTGCAATCAAACCGTCTTCTATTGCCACCAGATCGGTTGCCCCGGCATAAAAGGCTGTCGCCTGTTCAAGATCGCTAACCGATACGCCAACATAATTGACGCCACGCACAACCGTTTTGGAGCGGTCTATCGTCTCAACGCCATTATCACTGCATGCTGCCAGCAAAAGTGCGGCACCAGCCAAAAATGTTAATTTTCTCAATTCGACTCTCCCCAACATGAAGAGACAGCTACTGGCTCTGCACTGAGCCGCAGGTATCTCATTTTCGATTGGCGCCCGGCTGCATCAATCAGTCGACTGTTCAAGTAATGAAAATCTAGATTTAAATGTACCTATAGTCAATTAATTATGCATAATTGGTTGATATTTTCCATTTTTTACTTCTTTATTGTACTTTGTGTTCAATATATCCATGTCAACAAATGGGATGTTGACCAACCGGAGGAATACTTAGGGGAGGAATTCATGACTATTTTATCGAAATCAAATCGGACCACATTGCTCTATAGTAGCACGGCAATTTTAACACTTGCCTGCTCACTTTCATCTGCAGGTGCGCAAGACGCGACAACAGACAGCGAAACCTTTGAATTAGAAACCATCGTGGTGACCGCAGCAAAGCGGGAACAGACCTTGCAGGAGGTTCCAATTGCTGTTTCTGTGATTGGCAGCGAGGAAATTCTCAAGGCGGAAATCCAGGACATTATCGACCTTCAGTCCTTAGTGCCTTCGCTTGAGGTGCAACAATCCAGTTCAACAGCCAACGCAGGTTTTGTCATCCGAGGTTTTGGAGGAGTCGCTAGTAACGCGGGTATCGAACCCTCTGTCGGCGTTTTTATTGACGGAATTTATCGTTCGCGCGCCTCTGCGCAAATCTCTGACCTTCTGAACATCGGGCGTGTCGAGGTTTTGCGCGGTCCACAATCCACGTTATTTGGCAAAAATGCGTCGGTGGGCGTTGTTTCAATTGTAACTCAACCGCCCGAATTTGAATTCGGTGGCACTGCTTCTGCAACATATGGGAATTTTGATACGGTCCGCTTACGCGGCAATGTCACCGGGCCCCTAAGTGATACGGTGGCGTTTCGTTTAGCCGCAAGCTACAATCGCCGTGACGGTTATTCGGAAAACCTGGAAACAGGCGGAGACCTCAATGACCGCAATCGCTGGGGTGTGCAGGGGCAGCTGCTGTATGATTCCGGCAATGACATGCAAATCCGTGTTATCGCCGACTATGATAAAATTGATGAAAGCTGCTGCTTAACTGCCAACATTGTAAGCGGCCCCGTAACTGACTTTATCGTCGGTGCCCTCGGAGACTTCGTAGATGAAGATCCTTTTTCTTATCAGGGGTTTGCAGATTTTGATCCGACCAATGAAATTGAAAACGCTGGTATATCTGCTCACATCAGCAAATCATTTGGGTCGGCCCAGCTCACGTCTATCACAGCGTTCCGAACCCTGGACAGCCTCTCTTTCAGCGACGCAGATGCAACGTCAGCGGACATAGTTACCAGCCTCAATGAAGGCGACGTAGAGACGTTCACCCAAGAATTGCGGCTCGCATCCGATTATGATGATGGGCCAGTGGACTGGCTGGTTGGAGCATTCCTGTTTGATGAAAAAATCGAACAGCCAGGCGAATTTCTTTATGGCTCCGATTTCAGAGGTTTTGTGAATGGCATTTCAGGCAATTCGCTGACGCTCGTCGAGGCTGCACTCGGCCTGCCAATCGGTACAACCTTTGGCCAACAGGGACAGGGACCCATCGAAGAGCGCGGCCAGGACAACACCTCCTGGTCGGTGTTTGCCAATGTTGATTGGCACGTGACGGACGCCCTCACTGCGACTTTTGGAGCCAGTTATATAAAAGACAAAAAAGAAGCCTTCTTTTCTCAGGTCAATACAGACGCGTTTTCGGCACTTGATTTTGTTGCAATTGGATTTGGCCAGGCGCTCGCGGGCGTTGGTGTAAATCCATCCGACCCTGCAGCAGTAGCAGCCTTTGCTGCTGCCAACCCTGCAGCGTTTGCAGCGATTCAGGCTGGGGCCCAAAATCCGGCCACCAACCCACTGCTTGGATTGCAGGCACTGCAGTTCAATCCCCCATTCCTCGATTTTCCCAACTCTGTTGAAGACGGCAAATCCAATGACGACAAATTCACCTATACGTTCCGCCTTGCCTATGACGTAAATGACAATGTCAATGTATACGGCTCATTCGCGACAGGGTTTAAGGCCACATCATTTAATCTGTCACGAAATTCGAGGCCTTCACCGCAAAACTTCATCCCTGGCTCGCCTGTGACGAACCCGCCTTCATCCCCTATCCGGGATGCCGGACTAGCGGTGCCAAATCTGACAACGGGTACACGGTTTGCCGGACCGGAGGAGACCGAGGTGCTGGAGTTTGGCCTGAAAGTCTCCAGGGACAACCTCTATTTCAATCTGACCGTCTTCGACCAGACCATTAAAGGCTTCCAGTCCAATATTTTCACGGGCGTCGGATTTGCGCTATCAAACGCCGGTGAACAATCGACACAGGGCATAGAGGTGGACACCCAGTGGGCAGTGACGGAAGCTCTGACGCTGTCGTTCTTTGGTGCTTTTTATGATGCTGAATTCGACAGCTTTGAAGATTCGCCTAATGGTGACCTTACCGGCCGCCGGCCTGCAGGCATTCCCAAAGTGTCTACGACGACGACCGTCAACTATGATTTCCAGATTGGCGACTTGGACGCCTACATTCGAGCAGATTGGCAGCATTCCGGTTCCACCGCCTACACAGACAACCCTGATTTTCAGGAACTGATCGGCTTTAAGCGCCAGTTTGATCTCGTCAATGCATCCGCAGGTGTTGCTTTCGGGAATGGCAGCAACCTGACCATATGGGCCCGCAACTTATTTGACGAGCAATATATCACCGGCGCTTTCCCAGCCATCGCGCAATCGGGATCAGTGTCCGGTTTCCCAAATCAGCCCGCAACCTATGGCATCACCCTTCGTCATCGCTTTTAGATGACACTGCTTTGACACGAAGAACCGGAAAATCGGGCAGCCAAGGTTCCCTGGTCTATTGCACTCAGCGCTTCGGCGCTGGGTGCTTGTATCTCTTCAATCAAATGGCAAAGTCTGGACCTTGGAAACATAATCGTTTCGTACTCGCAAGAAGGTTCCAATAATCATAGATACAGCAAGGTCTTCGACTTCCTGCTTCTCCATTTCCCCACGTAACAGAAACTCCCCGGCTGCAGCTGGTAAGCCGAATGAGATATCAATAGTGGCGCGTGCAATCTGATTTGGCAGACCAAACAACTTGGTCACCATAGGCGCAAGGTTATCGATGACGACGTCACGCCCGTAATAGGTCGGATCTATCAAACTGGTAACGGTTGAATCTGCCTGCAGGCGTTCGATGATTAACCCTCGTTCACTAATGTAATTCAGATAAACGTGGGTGACGTTGCGCACCAGTTCCTCAAAGGTTTTCGATCGCTCGGTCGCGGCAATTTGCTGACGACGGAGAGTCTTGAACTCTCTTAACAGCAGCTCTCTCAACAATTCCGTTAAACCGTCAAAATATGTGTAAAATAGAGATTTGCTGATATCTGCCTCACGGCAAATGCGTTCCATGGTAACTGCCGAGACACCGTCGCGAGCAACGATGTCTGCTGCCTGGTCCAAAATCATGGACCTTCTAACTTCAGGGCTGTAGCGGCGTTTGGGGGAACTTTTTGTCTTGGTCATATTCGCATACTAATTGGACATGGAGTCCAATGCCAAGAAATAATAGAAGGAACCCGGTCAACTATTGAAAGGGCAACCCCAAGAAAATCTGCAGGGCACTGCCTTGGGCCGACAACAAATCGTTAGACACGAAACAACGTCACTCATCCAGAGCCATGTTGGAGGTATGAGCCAACTCACGAGCACTTGATTACATTGGGTATCAGTTTATTTCACCCATGCCCTGCCAGACTGAAGCAAGAGACAGCTCAAAAAAGGAAATCACTTTCAGTCACGCTGGAAGCGACAACGTTTGAGAGCGTAATCAGATTACCTGCACCGTCGCTGATTGTTGTATCCAAACCAGCCTGGCTTACTGTCAGCTGAGCAAAAGTCAGTGTTGTGGATGACAAATCAATGATGTCGGTCCCATCTTCGAAATCGGTGACAGTATCCTGACCCCAGCCGTTCCCAAAAACAAACGCATCAGCCCCCAACCCACCGGTCACAACGTCATTTCCGCTACCGGCGTCAATCGTGTCATCTCCTGATGAACCCACAATACTGTCATGTCCGTCACCACTTACAATCCGATCAATACCAACAAGTGATGTCTGGCTGAAGTCCCACGACGTATTGACATAGTGATTGCGCACGATGGAAACGCCAGTGTGACCATTGGCATCAATCGTCTCAACAGAGCCTGCCGCAAAGTTCTGTAGCGCAATCTCAACATTGTCCGTCGTAGCACGCACTATGTCGTTGCCATTCCCACCATTGAAAATATCCGAACCATGGTTGATGCCCACAAGGAAGACATCGTCTCCGTCTCCTCCGTTTAGGACATCGTGTCCTCCGCTGCCTTCAATCGTGTCGCTGGCAGAAGTACCTGTGATGTTGTCATGACCCGTACCACCGACAATCCGCTCGATGCCTATGAGGTTGGTCTGGCTGAAGTCCCAAGTGGTGCTGGCGGAATGGTTGCGTGCAATGGTTACGCCGGTGTGGCCGTTGGCGTCAATCGTCTCAACCGAGCCCGCCGCAAAATTCTGCAGCCCTATCTCGATATTATCAGCCGTCGCCCGCACCACATCAACACCGTCTCCGCCATTGAAGATATCAGAGTCGTGGTTGACACCAACGAGGAAGACATCATCTCCAGCCCCCCCGTACAATTGGTCAGCTCCCCCACTGCCTTCAATGGTGTCGCTGGCAGCAGAACCCACAATGGTGTCATGACCCGTACCGCCCACTATCCGCTCGATGCCTATGAGGTTGGTCTGGCTGAAGTCCCACGATGTATGAGCATAGTGATTGCGTGCAATGGTTACGCCGGTGTGACCATTGACATCAATCGTCTCAACGGCACCTGTGGCAAATGTCTGGAAAACCAAAGTAACGCTGTCTGCTGTAACAATGAGGCTATCATTGCCATCACCCCCGGAGAGAATATCCGCTCCATCATTCAGGCCAACAAAAAAGATATCATCTCCAGCACCACCATTGAGAGTATCATTCCCGGCGCCGCCAACAATCGTGTCATCGCCGGCAAGGCCGTCGATACTGTCGTGACCACCTTCTCCATATATTTCATCCCTTGCATCGGTGCCGACGAGCGTATTGTTGCCGCTGGTGCCATTGATCACACTGGCCTGGAATGCAAAGTCACTCTCTGTGACAGTGGTGGCGGTCACGCCCTGCAGAATGATCCGGTTGCCACCCGCATCATCAAT
>CANMRM010000003.1 GCA_947500295.1 uncultured Kordiimonas sp. | reverse complement strand
GGATATGCCCGCACAGGACCCAAACAGACACAACCGTCAGGATAGCCAGTGCTGCGCCAACAATGAAGGCAGGGGCATAGCTGTTTATGGTGATAATCGGGATCAGGAAATTCAGGCCAACAACCGCCAGTTTGGCAGCAGTGCCCGCATATCCGGCAAGAGTTGCAACAGATTTACCGCTGTAAAAATCACTCGGCAATGTCTGGATGTTGCCTACCACGGTTTGGAAACCAAAAAGAATGGCCGCCATCAGCAAAACCGCCATCAGCGGAGAGGATGCCTTAACTGTTGTCAGCAGTGAAACAAGCATGATCACACCGCCAAGGCCCACGATGAACTTCCTTGTTTTGTTAACCGTCCATCCAGCACCAATCCGGTTTTGCGCGAGCAGACCACCAAACCAGGCCCCCAGCATGGCCCCCACATAGGGCACCCAGGCATACTGGCCAATTTCTACAACGCCAAAGCCGTAGGTTTCCGCCAGATAAAGCGGCAACCATCCAACAAAGAGCCACCAGATGGGATCAAGGAAGAAAGACGCCATAATAACGCCCCAGCTTTCCTTTCGTGTCAGGATTTCGCGGGAGTTCGGTGCATAATCCGCCTCGGAATTCGTGTCGGCGTTTTTCTGACCCGTCAGGATGTATTCACGTTCTTCCTCGCCAAGCCAGGGATGAGCGTCAGGGCTGGATTTACATACAACCAGCCACGGTATCAGCCATAAAAGGCCGAGAAAACCAATGACAATGAAAACGGCCTGCCAGCTCTCGAGAATGAAAAAGAGGTAAGCGATAATTGGACCGGAGACGATACCGCCAATTGCCGCGCCCGAATTAAAAATACCCTGTGCGAGCGCCCGCTCTTTGATCGGGAACCATTCTGCATTCGCTTTTGTTGCACCCGGCCAGTTACCGGCCTCTGAAACGCCAAGCAACGCGCGGAAAAAAGCGAAGCTCGTAAGGCCACTGGCGACTGCATGCAACATGGTTGCAGCGGACCAAACAACAATGGAGACGACAAAACCGAGACGGGTTCCAATCCAGTCAAATATCCTGCCGAAGAGTGTCTGGCCAAACGCGTAAGCAAAGGTAAAAACATTCAGGATAATGGCGTAGTCAGCTTTGGTGAGGCCCAAGTCCTCAGAAATCTCTGGCCACAGGAACCCCAATGCCCCGCGATCAATGTAATTGATGACCGTAGCGACAGCGACGAGAGAAACGATATACCACCTCAGGCCCTTAAGCTTCATTTGAGTACCCTCCGCCATCCAGAAAGTCCTGCCGTACAGGACTGAAGACATCCAGCAACACACCGGCTTCTTCGCACACAGCGCCATGGTCCACGTCGGGTGGAATGAAGAAGCAGTCGCCCGACGACAAAGTTTGAACGTCGTTACCGACCGTCACCAGAAAGCGGCCGCTTTCCACATAGGAAACCTGCGAATGGATGTGGCTATGCAAAGGGCCAACGGCCCCTTCGTCAAACCACACGCGCACCATCATGATATCGCCGTTATATCCGAGTATCTGACGGGACACGCCTTCACCGACTACCTCACGGTTTGCAGACGAAACCTGCCGAATAAAATTCTCGCTTTGATTACTCATCATTCCCCCCACCAAAATGATCTGAATTCAGTTCGCGAATGTCGGCAAACCCATGCCACCGGACCGTTTGTCCTGCCAATTGAATACTGTGTTCTGCGTCGGGATCTGCGTTCCAAGAAATGGCTGCCGCCCAGGTTTTCCCTTGCACAGTCTCGACTAAGACCAGATCTGCGCCGTTTTCTGAAACTCGCTTCAGGCCGGCAATCTGGCTGCGGCTGTTAAGCGTAAACTCAAGGGCAGGGTTATAGATGCCATGAGGTTCCAATACAGACGCAAACACTGCACCACTTGCCGACGTCGTTCGTGTGATAACCGCATTTTCCGGTCGCAGGTTGAAATTCGGGTCATTTGCACCGAGCTGGGTGAACAGAAGCTCTGAACCTTCGGGCGCGAGTGTCGTGTATGTATAGAAGCGCTTGTCTTTTATCCATGTGACACTTGCTGGCGCATCTCCTATCGGACCACGTGCCTTGAGCCACAAATGCTGATAACCATTCTTGTCCCCGAGCGGCCTGAGACCGCTGCTGTTGCTTTCAAGTTCAATGCTCGTATTCGTCAGGTGACCGCTATAATGCAGCGGCAAATCATACTGATGTGCATTACCTGCAGAGGTTTTCAGCACATCCAGCACAATGGGAAAATCAAGGGCGTCATCGGTGATAGTTGCCATCAGGCGCGTGAAAGAAACATCTTCATACGCCCCTTCCATGTGCGCTGCAGAAAGCTGAACCTGGCCACCGGCCAAGAACAAAAGCTGCTCAGGCTGATACTGCTCACCGATGTTGGTTTTGCCACCGAAATGACTTGTCTCATCCACTACGAGTGTATTGTGGGCAACTGTCTGCTTGGCCCAGCTTCTGTTCTCCGGGAGGTAATGACCGCCGTTCTTGGCTTCCACGTTCAGGAAACGGGCGGCACCATAGTCCAGGATCACCTCATGACCCGCGTCATAATACAGCCATCCGAGCTTGTCGAAATGGCCGTGCCCCATGCCTTGCGCTGTGTTTTTTATCACGAGCGCCTGGTGATCGTCGCCTGTACCGGTTCGCAAAACGGCGAGCGCCCCATCACGACCAGCGGTGCCGTCCATATGCAGCATGGATTTGTAATCAAATGGATCAGCAGCACCTGCTTCCATTGCCAAGGCAACTTTCAGGCCGGCCTCTGTCAATGGCAGCGCCGATTGCTTCCCAGCAATTGGGAGCAGTGATTTATCCCCGGTCAGATCAAAGGCAATCGAACTGGCGTGCATCAGTTCCATCGTGTTTAACCCTTTGTCCTTGAGGGCGTCATTGATGGGGAAGAAAAAGTCGCCATAGCTAAGCTGGATGGTTGAATATATGGCTTTTTTGAGAATACCGTCACGATGTTCGAAAATTTTTCGCTCGGGCTGGTTGGCCTCAATAGCGGCAGCAAACAACACGAACGGCATTAATGCATAACGTTGATAATAAGGTCCTTCGCTATAGTAGCCGGTTGGGGAAAACAGCTCATCAAGCTGGCGCATGAACCCGCCCTGCCCGGAAAGGTCGAGCCCGTAAAGAGCCTTCTCCACCAGGCTGGCATCATCAAGTACATAACCCGTCATACCGACCGCAGCAGTCGCCCACGTTCCGTGATTGTGGATCTTGTTGAAAGTCTCCGGTGCGCCCTCTGAGAGGAAATAGGCGACAGGACGCAAAACGCCTGTTTCTATGCGCTCCCGTTCCTCTGTGGATAGAGCCGATTTTATGGCGTCGTAGCCTTGTATCGACACCACCAGCCAGACGCTTTCATTCAGGCTCTGCCAAAACAACCTGCCTGGGGTCTGCTCTTTCTTTTTCGGGTGCTCGCCCAGGGTTGGATACAGGTCTGCGTATGCAAATAACAAACGCTTGGCGTAATCAGCGTACTTTTCCTCGCCGGTCACCGCATAAAGGCGGCCGGCATCATAGATAGATTTATAGTTTCGCTTGTGCTGTTCGTGTGTGTATCCGCCCCCGGCATCCTGCGGCACGGGTACATCAATGGGCTTAAGAATTTCAGCATCTATTGTCCGGCGGGTTTCCTCTACTGCACGACTGAACAGCGTGCTGTCCTGATAAGCAAAGCCTTGATGCGCATCGAGAACCGCGTACGAGGCTGAGCCGGCTATCAACCAGAGAAGCAAGATGGATATGAATGCAGAAACCGCCCGCATGTCAGTTTCCTCCCACTTCGTTATCTCTGATCACGGCGGTGTTTTCGAACTCGCTATTGAGCTCTGTAACCTCCGGCAGCTCGGTGCCGATAAACCGGTTTGATTGAACCCGGGTTTGCGGCTCGCCGACCGTGTGATTAATCACGATCGGCTTGCTGTTGCTGAAGCTGGTATCCGAGATATCCGTAACCTGAACACCGTGGAGATATACGGAAGCCTGGGATTTATTGCGCCTACCGCCACCCACGTTGTTCAGAGTGGACGCGGAAAGGGAGAAATGCGGGCCGAAGGTGCTTTCATCCGTGCCGCCGCGGTAAAAATCCACCAATGCGCCCTGAACATTATTGAAGCTGGAGCCGCTGATCGTAACATATTCAGCGTTGTAGATACCGAAATCCTCGAACTCCCGATCAAGCTTCATGATGGCACCTGTAACATCGGTAAAGCTGCTGTCTTTGATGACGATATTGTCCGCGAATGTGCTGAGTGAAACTGTCAGAAAACTGAAAGAGTGGTTTATATCAAGCTCCTTGAACTCGCAGCGCTCCACTATCAGTTCATAGTTTCTGAGCATGGAGTATTTGCTGGTCCTGACAACTGAGTTGCCCGCGGCGTCCGGCGCGTCTCTACCGCTAACCTTCAAGCCGTGAAGTTTCAGCGCGCCCCCGTTTTTTATTTCGAAAAGCGTTGTGCGACTGTAGGTGATCTCGATACCAGAGGCAGGCGCCTCGTTCACGGGACTGGCTGACCGAATGGTCACCGGCTTGGTTATATCGATGACCCGGCTAACACTGTAAATACCGTCCTTAAGCGTCAGGACATCGCCGGCAGCTGCAGCAGAGACGGCACGCGTGAGTGTATCTTTGCCCGGTTCAACTTCTATGGTGCGTCCTGTGTCAAACTGGACACCCTGCTCTTCTTTCGGGTACCAGCTGACGCCGGTTGCTTCTTTTGCTGTCGGGATCAGATCCGGGCTGACACCGAACCCGACCTGTTGCTGTGACGTGGGCAGCAGTAGGCCTGACTGTGATCGCTCAAGCTGAACATTTTCACTCACAAAACCCTTGCTGACCTTTGGACTGGCAACATTATTGAGCAGGTTTTCCTGAAAATCGATACCCGACACATCGTCATAAACCGTGAAGATATCGCGGCCCGGGTCGTTGGCTATCAGGTTGCGCTGAAAGATGCTGTCTTCCGGTACTGCGCTTCTTTCCTGATCGCTACCAGCCGCCAGCTGGATATGATCACTTGCAACAATGCTGTTGTTCTCAATGGTCACATTGTGAACCTGATGATACCGGTTGATCGGCGAGTTGGGCACGCCGTTCATCACCACAAAAGCACCGCCAAACCTGTAGCCTGTAAGGCCCTCCATATAGTTGTTGCGAATTGTGTGGTCCGCGTTGATTACACGTATGCCGCCAGTGTGGTCTTTGCCGTTGCCGAAGAAGACATTGTCCTCGATCAAATTTCCATTGCCATGGCGCATCGTCAGGGTGCCGCGTGCCTCAAAGAAGGTGTTGGCGCGAATGATGTTACCGGCAGATTTAATGGAGATAATCTCCAGCTCGCCATTAGTGCGGTCGAAATAGTTATTTTCGACAGTGGTGTTCGAATTGGTCAGTGAATAATGGCTGGTGCCGATGCGAAGTGTCTCACCGCCATTGGACCCAAGGATGGATCGCGGCCCGAAATAGTTATGGTCGATGCGATGATTGTTTTCCTGGCTGGCCTCGGTGTTAAGCCGCACTGCCATCGTCACGCCCCGGTTTCGTTTGCCCACAAGATGATTATGGTCAAACCGGTTGTTTTTGCCGTACATCATGACCCAAAAGTCGCTTTCGCGGCGCTCCTGGTTGTTGTAATTGTCAATCACCACTTCAGTGACACGGCTGTTGTTCGCCAAATGATCTTTGTCTTTGCGGAACGCAACCACTTCGCTTGTTGGCGTGTACCCGTCCCGGAACACGAGGCCGGATACAACAAGGTGATTGCCTGCAAGCCTGAGGTTGCTCTGACCAGACAAGATCACACCACCCTTCGTTTCTGTGGTCAAAGTGATCGGTGCATCAGGTAAACCTTCGCCCTCGAAAACGATTTCGAAGTCACGCCAGATGCCGTCCTTCATGACAAGGACATCACCCGGCTTTGCCGCATCGACAGCCGCATCAAACTCCTGCTGATCACTGACAAAAATCCGACTGTCAGAGCTCTCCGCACAGCCAGATATCGGCAGAACCACCACCAGAGCCAGAACCAACATAAAAGTTAAACGAACAGTCATATCTCTTTACCCAAGCGAAATCAGATTGGTGCAATTTCTCGGGCGGCAGGCACCGAAATGTTTCCATAGTGATAGGTGCCTACCGTCATGTTTTTTTGCCTACTCCGGCCATTTAAAGCCAATTCGCCATTTCAAACAAATCGTCCGCAAATTTGCAGCGGTTATTGCGTGTCCCCGTCTATCTGCAACAGGCCACCAACTTTTACATTGATGACCTGCTGACTAAGGGAATTTCTAGAAACGGTAGGCTGCCCCAAACGTAATCCTCCGGTCCGGCAAGCCCTGGAAGCACAACAGTGCATCTTCGTTTACGCAAAACTGTCTGATTTTTGACTTGGTGAGGTTAACACCTTCAATCCCGATGCTCAGGTTTTCAGTGACAGCATAATTAATACTGGCGTTAAGCTGCCCTCTGCTATCTGTCACAACCGGGAACCCGAAGGTACTGTTACGGCTGGCACCTGCGGCAGTATCATCTGTGCGGAACGCCTCGCGCCACGTGTAGCGAGCACGGGCAGAAATGCCATATTTCTCGTAGAATAGAGTGACGTTGTAGGCGTTTTCGGAGAGGTCCAGAAGGCCTTGCACTGCCGTTACCGGTACAAAGTTCGCGTCGTCATAAATTCCGTTGATGGCGTTGAAGACATCTGTCCCGCGTGAAGCAGAAGTGTTTGTCGCTTCACCGCCGTCAAAATCCTGGATGGTGTAGTTGGCGATAATACCAAAGCCTGACATCCAGCCGAAGTCGCCAAGTGCGTCTTCCCACTCGGTCAGACTGTACTGGAAGGCAAATTCAAAACCTGTCTGGGTGGTTTTTCCCGTGTCGTTGACGATTGTTTCAATTGGAACACACAGACCATTTCCGGGTTGGTCAGACAATACATTGCGATCGGGAATGGGGTTGAAAATACCGCCACCCTCACACGGTGGTGTAATGTCGCGGAAACCGTTCCCGTCAACCGGCACATCCTCCAGCTGAGTGACAAACAGGTTGGAACGCTCTTTGTGGAAGAAACCAACACTGATCACCGACGCCGGTGCGAAGTACCATTCAGCAGAAACATCAAACGATGTAACCGTTTCCGGCTCCAGGTTTGGGTTTCCGATTTCCACGGCATTGTTCGGGCCGGTGGGGAAGGTTACAGACGTTGACAGGTCATTGAAATCAGGACGCCTGATATCTTCGCTCCAACTTGCGCGAAGCTGGATATCGTCACGCAAGCTTGCAACCAGGTTAAGGCGCGGGAGCCATTCACTGTAGCCACCACTGGTCACGACCTGGCTTACTTCATCGCCGATAATGGAATTACCAAGCGAGTCAATGGTCGTATCGATATACCGCATACCAAAGTTGCCTCGTATCGCTCCAAAATCGAAGTTCACCTGCGCATAGGCTGCATGGGTTTTTTCTTTGATGTCAAAGAAGGCGGAATTGTCTGACGAAGGGTCTGACAAGGTTCTCATGCCGGGTTGCGAGGCAAGAGCAGCCTGCAAAATAGCCAAAGTTCCGTCCGGGTCAGAAAAGGCCCGGTTTGGGTCGATCAGAAGAAAATTCCGGAATGCCAAATCCCTATCATCAGCGTCACCGAAGTTGGATGGGCCTGGCACCAGAAGATCGGCGAACAGCGAACCGTTTGGACTATCCGCAATCTGGCTAAGACCAATACTGGAGCGAACTTGGTCAAACGCGCTCGAGGTCTCGTTGTAGCGATAGCCAAAATCAACTGAAGTGATCGCGTTGTCGAGGATGATGCCCTCTAGATCGTAGGTAAAATCCGCGCGGAATGCGTATTCTTCATTCTCGGTTGTGTTACGTCCGACTGTAACCGCATCCAGAACAACATTGTTTGGGTTGGTCAGGTCCGCCACTGATGGTGCAAATGGTGAAGCGAAGTCCACACCGAATGTCAGGGCACCGCCGGTGAAATCGTAGATGAACGGTACGCTATTGTCGTTACTGCTGCCATCAAGCGGCGTAAGCGGATTCGGGTTAATAAAGTTCAATGTGGTGCTGAGATTGGGGTTCTCCGTATCAGAGGTGGAAATCGAGCCCTCTATCCGGCCCGAAAGCCGCCCGGTTTGCCAGTCTGTGCCAAGCGTAAAAATCCTGCTGTCTGTGACACGCGCGCCTGTATCGCTTGAGAAACGCAGGTTCGGATCGTCATCATCAACAGACAAATTCGGCTGGATTGTGCCGCTCGACGCCACCTGGATGCTGCCAAGGTTTACCCCGCCCAATGAACCGAAGTTAACTGTTTCAAACGTGTTGGGGACATTGATGTCACGAACACTGCTAACACCCGAGCCCTGAATTCTGGAGCTGTCCTGCCGGCGCTCCTGATCATTGACAACGGCGTCAAAGTAAAATTTCAGATTGTCGTTTGGCGCCCACTCAAGCGTGCCGGCAATATTCAGGGTCTCAAACTCGAAGTTCTCCAGTTCCTGATTGAGAAACTGAATACCGAGAAAATCAAACGCCTGGGCCGCGGGCCGGTCGGCTGGATCCTGTAGATCCCCACCCCTAATAACGTCAGCGTTAACATTTTCCACAAGACCGCCATCCCGATCGACACGCGGTCGGAATGAAACCGCTTCCTGCTCGGTGTAGCTGGCACTGATCACGGCACCGAACTTGCCTGCGCTTGTCTCCCAACTGTTACCCACGGTGCCGGAGAACCTTGGGGTCACGGTTTCGGCAAGGTTGCTGTGTTCACCCTGCGCTCGGAAAGCGAGCAGCGGTTCACTCAGGTCAAGGGGGCGAATTGTGCGCAGGTTAATTGTACCACCGACCGAACCTTCAATCGTTCTGGCTTCCGGCGCTTTGATAACCTCTACCGCAGCAATGATCGATGCGGAAACGTCTTCGAAACTGATGCCCGTACGGCCTGACCCAGACCCCACGGTGGAAACACCGTTAATCTCGGTGCGGTTAGCATTGGTGCCCCGGATTTGCACGCCAGTACCAACACCAGCTGTCCTGGTAATTTGAATACCTGTGATGTTTTCAAGCACTTCAGCGAGGTTCTGGTCAGGAAGCTTACCAATGTCCTGCGCGCGGATAACTTCAACCAGATTCGCCGCCTGACGTTTTTCAGCCAATGCACTCGCAAGAGAAGCGCGAATACCGGTCACCACAATCTCTTCGAGGTCGTCGGCATCATCCGCTGCGGCGTCCTGCGCAGCAACATTCAAGCTCGCAAACGGCAGTGCAGCGCTAGCAAGCAACATCGCCTTCAGTGAAACGGCATGTTTATTGGCCGACCAATTATTTGGTTTTTTTGATACTGACCGCATGTTTCCCTCCCATGGATATGCTGATCAAGCATGCAGCTTGTCATCAAGGCATGCCTCTCTCCCACCTTCAACACCTATCCACAGTTCACAAACCTGTCAACCACTAAAACATACCAATATTAGTTATTGATAGACCAATTGGTAAGCCAATCAGAATTTCCGTTGATAACTCTTACCTCTAGCTGCCTACGCACAACGAAATTGATTGCGTAGACAGATCACGCACCAACGCCAAAACACACATTTCGGTGCCGATCAGGAAACAACAATAGGGAATAAACGACTCAGCCGATACGTGTACTGATCGAAAAACGTGCCCGGCTTGCCGACATCTGTCGCTGGACCGCAGCTACGGCTTCTTCTTCTGTGGCAACCAGCATCGCATCCAGAAGCCTGGTGAAATGCTGCCGCATGGCAGCCCGTGCCGCAACCGGATTTCGGCTCTTGAGCGCCTCAACAATTGCGCTGTGCTCATCGGTCCGATAGGACGAATCCTGAGAGCAAACCATTTTGTAAACACCGTGGTGTTGCTGAGACTCTTCGCGCATTTTCCAAAGCGTTTCAATAACATGAATAATGGCTGTATTTCCCGAGGCATGCGCAATGGTCAGGTGAAACTCCTTGTCGGCCTCGTCAGCTTCCGAGCCCGCTTCCTTCGCCATTTCGGTAATGGATGCTTCAAGCTTGGCGAGGTCTTCATCTGAAATTATCGGCGCCGCAAGGGCAGCAGACTCGCCTTCAAATACGGCGCGCGCTTCGGTAAGCTCCAGCGGGCCGACCGCTGGCACTTTTGGACCATAAAGCCCTTCAGATTGATCCAGAACATAAGCGCCAGAGCCCGTGCGCACTTCGATGTGCCCCATCGTCTCAAGTGCGATTTCAGCTTCGCGAACCACAACACGGCTTACATCAAACCGGTCTGCCAAGTCTCTTTCACCGGGGAGCCGACTGCCTGGAGCAAATTCGCCCGCCTGGATTAGCGCGAGAATCTGCCTGGCCACTGATTTATACAAACGCCGATCTGACATGGTGAAGCTCCCCAATCAAAGTCACTGCCACTTACCAATTGGTAGACCCAATCGGGTGACCAATTGATATACCAGATTGGTATACCACGCAAGACCAGATAATTGTTGGGGCGAAATTCATCTAAACCACTTTCGCATTACCACTCAAGGGTTACTCGGACCAATGCCTGACCGGCAGGAGACAGCGTGACAGTCAGGTTCTCATTAATTGTGAAAACCATCATGTAATGTGAGTTCTCAGAGTTAGTGAGAGTAACCGTATCAGTTTCAGCGGTTTTTAAGCGCTATGCTTGTAATTAATCGGATAAAATTTCACAATTAGTGAGAATAGACTGGGAATTCTCACAATAACTGAGAATCTTGACCGACCGCGATTTACCGTAAACGGACACTCCCCTATTCCGCCAATTGATTTCCGGCTATGATAAGCCATATCTTGTTGCCTGGTTGTCTGGGGCCCGCTCAGTTTTACGAGTGCTCGCAATGCGGCTACTATTCAAACAAACCTTTCAATACCTGCACACCATTTTTCGAACAAAACTAACAATTTTGAGAACGTGTGACACATGCCGTATCGCGACTTTAGGGCATCAAAACACTGCGCATGCGCCTCAAAAATTTCCTTTAGTGAATACTTTCTATAATAATATTAGTTGATACTTTCTATAATAAGTGTCATGCTTTCTTCCAATCGCCTAGGGGGAGGAGACAAAGCGATGACCAATCAACACAAGAATTTTCTTCTGAACAATGTTGCCGCATTTGCGACAACAATAGCGCTTAGCGGCATTAGCTCTGTGGCCGCTCAGGACGACGCAGCAGAAGACAACGATACATTCACTATGGAAGAAGTAATTGTAACCGCCCGAAAAACGGAGGAGTCACTCTTTGAGGTACCCGTCGCGGTCTCCGTCTTAGGCGGAGCTTTTTTCGAGGACACGGGTTTCAATACTGTGGAAGATATTGTCCGGTTTGTACCGGGCTTTGACCTTACACCATTAAACACAACGCGCGCGACAGGTTCACGCATCCGAGGAATTTCCACCTTCAGCTTCAGCGACGGTTTCGAATCTAGCGTTGCTACTGTTGTGGACGGTGTTGTTATGGGCCGCGAGGCACAGGGCTTTTTCGATCTATTCGACGTGGAATCCATTGAAGTGATCAAAGGCCCACAAGGCACTTTGTTCGGCAAAAACGCGTCCGCAGGCGTTGTAAACGTGCGCACAAAGCTCCCCGAATTTGAATTTGGCGGCGGTGCTGACTTCACCTATGGCAGTTTTGATGAAATCAAAGCGAGGGGCACCATCACCGGGCCGCTCCTCGAAGACAAAGTCGCTTATCGTCTAAGCGCAACCTACAACAAGCATGACGGTGTCGTTGAAAACGCAATAGACGGCGAAGCCGATCTTAATGACAAGGATACTTTCTCATTTAGAGGTAAATTGCTTTTCACGCCCGGCCCCAACACACAGATTCTGATTGCCGCGGATTACGTGGAAGAAGAAAACCGCTGCTGCTTGCCTACGTTTAGAACGATTGGCGCTCCGCTTGGATTAGAAGCCCTTGGAGCAGCGACTGGCCAAACACTGTTAGACTTGGCCCCTGCCCTCGAAGCTCTCGGCATTGAACCGGGACCAAACAACAGAGTGGTTCCTGTGCTGGACGAAAACATACTGCAGGAGTCACAGGCTTATGGCGGATCCATCGAGGTCAATCACGATTTCGGGGCGACGCAGTTCACATCTATCACCGCTTACCGCGAGTGGGAGATCGATGAGTTTAATGAAGCAGATGGCATCAGCGGTTCGAATGTGAACAACCGTAACGGCACTGTGTCCTCAAGTGACCAATTCAGCCAGGAATTTCGGCTGGACGGCACGTTTGGTGACAAACTAAGTTATGTGGGTGGCCTGTTCTACTTCAACCAGGACGTGATCGCAGAGGGCGAAGTCAATATTGAACTGTTCTTCCCTGTGCCCGGGTCCTTTTTCAACGTTCGGACCGACTCTGATCGGACGGTCGTGACCAACAGCTACGCAGCCTTCGGCGAATTCACTTATGACGCGACAGAAAAATTGTCTCTTGTCGGCGGTTTTCGCCTGACACGCGAGGAAATTGACGCAACATACGAACGGATCGCCACACCCATCAACCCGTTTTTGCCATTCACCGCATTCTTTGGCCCAGACTACGTCGGCGCCACGGAAGTTCGGGACACAAACCTGTCCGGCCGAGCAATTGCGAGATACACTTGGTCGGACCAGCTCATGACCTATATTTCCTGGTCTCGCGGTTACAAGGGTCCCGGCATCGATGTGGCTGCAACGGTTAACATTCCATCGGTCAATGAACCTGGCGGTTTGCCCGTTCTGCCGCCAGAAATCCCGACGCTCTGGGAAATTGGCATGCGCGGGCGATTCTTTGACAATCGCCTAAGCGTCAATGCATCCGCATACATTCAAAAGGTCGAAGACCTGCAAACCATTGTCACCGACGCCGTTGGCGTGACCCGGAACCTGTCGATTAACGAATTGCAATCAAAAGGTTTGGAAGTGGACGCGATTTTTGTGCCGGAATTCGCAGAAGGGTTAACCCTGACTGGTACGTTTAATTTCAACGATGTGGAAATCGAAGAATTTCCCGAACGCCCCGATTTGGAAGGCATTCGTTTCCGAGACAATCCGCGGGTCAGTTATTCACTTATTGGTGACTATCGGCGCGACGTGTTTTCAGACGGGGCAAAAGGGTTCCTTCGGGCTGAATGGGCATGGCAGAGCAGTAAAAATACGTCTCTCGACCGCCTTCCGACAACCGTTGTCGACGCATACGGGCTGCTTAACCTGCGGGTCGGGATAACCAACCCAGAAGACACGCTTGCGCTCACCTTCTCGGTTGAGAACGTAACTGACAAAGACTTCGAGCATTTTGTCTTTGCCTCTTCCTACAGCGCTCTCGATGGCATAACCAATGCACAGTTTATTGGTGACCCACGCACGTGGGCCATTACACTTAGAGCTACGTTCTAAGTGACCTCCCTGGAGAGCGCTTAATAGGCAAACAAGAGCGGTCTTCCCGGCACCGCCTGCGACAGCAGGCGGTGCTTTGTTTGTTTAAAATGCAATCTTTATCCGGTCCACATGGCATGAAAAATCGCGCAGGCCCCCTTTGGTAGAAAGCTGGGCGAGAGCACGGCGCTGGGGATTGCACCGGATTGAACAAAACGCGCTTGAGACTATTCTTGCAATGTAACAGAAGGTGGTCTGCCTTAGATTGCGGCGGTAGCCGTTTTCTTGTCTTTGATTTCTGCCAGTATTTCAGCATGGCGTTTTGCCGAGAGGTCGTACTTCAAATAGAAATATATCGCGAACAAAGCCCCTGCCCCCATGAAGGGGCCCGCTGATAAGCCCAATCTGAAAATAACGTCCGGATCGACTTGGCCTGGAACCGCATCAAACGGAATGACGACCACCACATCCAGCATGATGCCTGCAATCAGATGTCCAAAGGAATTTGAAGCCTTGGCAAAAAATGCGCGCGCTGAATAAACAATTCCTTCCTGTCTCAGCCCCGTCGACAATTCTATCTCGTCAGCAATATCGCCAAGCATGGACAAAACCGTAACGGTCGCAATCGCGGTGGCAAAAGTTAGTCCCGCAATGTTTGCTACCAGCAGAGGAAGCAAAATGGGTGAGTCATTTTCCGGGAAAAGGCCCAGAAGTCGCAGGTTAATTGTCAGTTGGGCAAATATCGACATAGCAATAAGTGCTGTCACAAGAACAGGTTTGCGATCAAATTTCCGCATGAGAACTGGTGCCGCCAAGGCACCTATTAAAATGGCCGGCACTGCCGCCAGTCCAAACCAGCGGATATCTTTGGTGCCCAATTCCCAGAAGTAAGTATTAACAAAAACACCAAAGGTTTCGTTGAGGCCCACCGAAATCATAAAGAAGAAAAAGCCCATCATCAGAAACAGATAGTTCCTGTTCCGCAAGGGGCCCAGAAGGTCACTCACCAGCAATCGCCGGCGTGTGCCACCTGTGTTCAAAGGCGCTTCACTTAGATACTGTATCTGGTTCTTGGTACCCCAAGCACAAAGCCAAATCGTTGTTAAAACCAAGCCGCAGGCCGTGTAGACAAGAGACCCATAGGCAACGGGGTCCAGGTGTCTGGGAATGGATGCTCCGTCAGCATTTAACGTTTCACCGCCCAGAAAATACCCCCATGCGACGAACGAGAACAGCGCGCCCGCGATGTAACCACAGACCGCATTGATGCTAAACAGTTTTGATCGCTCGTTGCGATCCTGTGTTAGTTCGCCACCCAAAGCGAGGTGCGGGATGACATATAAAGTGAGGCACAAGCGGCTGACCATCGCCCACACGCTAAGCCAAGCAAACAACATCCACTGATTTGCTTCCCCGGCTGCATTGTTCGCGGTCAGAACCTCTGGCGGACTAAAAATAAAATATAGTGAAACGGCAAGTGGCACGGGTGCAGCGAAAAGAAAAGGGTGGCGGCGACCCAGTTTGGATCGCCATCTATCAGAAACCAATCCCACTATCGGATCAGATATGGCGTCACTAAGGAGCGCGACCATGATTGCAGCGCCTATGAGTGAATTAGATAGGCCGATCGCCTGATTGTAAAAAATACCGATAAAGGAATTGAGCATCCCAAGAAAAACAACTTCGCCCACCGATCCAATGCCAAAGGCCAGTTTGGTGGGCAGCGTCAACTTTCGGCAATTATCAGACAAAGACTTTCCCTCCGTTGGCTGGATATCCAATTCGTATCCGTATTACTGAGCAGTTTCTGAAACCTGAGTGGACTGTTGGGCACGAAAATAATTGGCAACTTGCAACTCGACGTTGTCTTTAATGTCCATGTAAAATAGTTGCCAATCGTATGTGTGATACATTTGGCTGTCGTCGACGCCCTTGGAAAAATACGGAAGCGTTTCTTTAGCCTCCACCATCAGAGACCCATCGTCCCGGCAAAAGGCGGATGTCAGATTTGGGATAGGTTCTGGCAGTGCCTCGTATGAAGCGCCGCTGTTGCGGTTCAGCAGTATGTCTATGGCTGAGAAAGTTGGAACAAGCGGCATACCGCCTTTATGCCGTTCGCGCGGCATTGTCTCGCCGTTTACCTGCCAACTTATCGGGTTTACGCACAATGTTCTGAACGGCACCTCATACTCCCAGCCTGAGGCGTACCACTGCGGCATACGGCCCTCTGGGTCTCGACCCACACTGCCATCGCCAAATACATCGTAGGTGATAAGACACCCTGTTTGCCCTGGTTCGCCACACAAACCCAAATTCTCAAAACCTCGCTCCAGCCGGTCTTCGGGAAACCAAAAACCGATGGGATAGGCGGCAATAAGTCGATCTCGAACCTCACTCATGTCAACACGGGTCTCCAACAATCGCATGGCATGCAGGGACCCCTGACTGTGGCCAGCGATTATGAATGGGCGACCTTCGTTGAAGTACTCCAGAAAATAGTCGAACGCTGCTTCAACATCCCGGTACGCAAAATCTAAGGCCTCTATGCCGTTCTCGACATAATCGGCGTTGAAAGCCGCGATATGTGCCTCCCGGTAGCGAGGTGCATAAAACCTGCAACAGTCGCCAAAAATGGTACCGTGGCCACCCAGCATGGTCTCAAGCGTTTGCGCTGCTGACTGATCCAGTGCCATTGCAGAATTCCATAAGCCGGGGCCCATGTATGTTGTCGGGTGCACGTAAAAAACATCGATTAATTGCTTTGATGGAACGGGGGAACTGACGCCGGGCAGTCGCAAATCAGATGTTTCAGATTTTGCCGGGTGCGCCGCCCAAAAATGCAGGTCAGCATAATTTGGCGCAGCTGGCGCGTTGGCTTCTTGAAACGTATCCGGTGGCCCTAGTCGCCAGACTATCAACTCTTCCCGGAAAAGAACCGTGACTCCGAATAAAACCACGATAACGCCAACAATTTTTGCCAGAGTGAGAAGTATTCGCTTCATGCTGTATTTGCCTCGCATTGGTGCACAATTCGGACCACATTTGCGGACCTCATTATAGTTTTGGTTTTGTTTAAATCCGCTTTGCTGACAATTTGTAGGATAAATACGATTAAGGGTCAATATTATTCCATCTTTCCTATAATAAAGGTTTACATCCTCGCTGGAGACATGTCTATTATCTGCTCGCGTGGCGAATATTAGCTCTGTCGATTGCACCCGAGGCGAAGACATCGACCTCATATGAATTGGAGGAATTCGACTATGACCAACCACATAAATCGGCGTGTTGTCTTGGCCAAGAGACCCGAGGGTGAGCTTCGGCACGGTGACCTTGTAATGGAGGAAGCTCCAGTTCCAGCTTTGAATGACGGCGAGCTTTTGATCCAGGTTATTTGGCTGTCTCTTGACCCCTACATGCGTCCGCGCATGAGCGAAATTAAAGGTTATGCCCAACCCATTGCAATTGGGGAGGTCATCGTTGGAGGCTCGCTGGGTCGTGTCATTGCATCAAAGTCCAACCAATTCGAAATTGGCAACATAGTCACTTGTTACACCGGCTGGCAGGAATATTGTGTTGTGCCAGACAGCATTGATGGCCTCCACAAAGTCGCCCCCGAAGATATTTCCCTTTCTGCATTTCTTGGGGCGGCTGGCATGCCCGGCCGGACCGCTTACTGCGGACTGACTTATCTTGGCAAGCCAAAAGCGGGAGAAACAGTTGTTGTCTCGGCGGCTGCCGGTGCGGTCGGATCAGCCGTTGGGCAGTTAGCAAAACTTGAAGGGTGCCGTGCGGTCGGCATCGCCGGTGGAGCAGATAAATGTCGCTACCTGACTGAAGACCTTGGGTTTGATGCTGCTGTCGACTATAAATCCCCAGATTTTTTGGCAGAACTACAGGCGGCCTGTCCGAACGGCATCGACGTCTACTTCGAAAACGTTGGCGGTGACGTTGCCAAGGCTGTTGCGCAATTACTCAACCCCGGGGCTCGTGTTCCAATTTGCGGATACGTCTCTGCTTATAATGCAGAGGACTTGAATGCCATTGAAACGCCGATGCACATCTTTGGTGCCTTGGACCCAACGCCTGAACATCGATTCTTCCTTGTGGGTGAATGGCAGCAGCAGCATGATGAACATACTGCATTGCTGGCAGGCCTGGTGAAATCCGGGCAGCTGAAATATCAGGAAACTGTTGCGGAAGGCCTGGAAAACGCCGCCGAAGCATTTAAGGGCATGCTTCGCGGCAAAAACCTGGGCAAACAATTGGTGCGCATTGCCGACTAAATTCCTACGTTTAACCTGCTGCATGAATGAATTTGGGCAAATGCCGCGACTTACCAGGCATAAGCCTCGGGGGCAGCACCACAAGGTGGAAATATTGCGTCCAGTTTCTCAAGCATCTCATCACTCAAGTTGATTTCAGGTACGTGAAGAACAGATTGCAACTGAGGCGAGTCGGCTGGCCCGACAATCACCGAGGTTACGCCTGACTGAGCCAAATTCCAGCTCAGGGCGACAGCAGCAGGTATTTCCCCAACTTCCTTACAAAACTGATGGAACTGCTCAAGCTGGGCCCGGCGTTTTTCCCGTTCATTCTGAA
The DNA here is from genome assembly GCA_947500295.1 of uncultured Kordiimonas sp. GTDB lineage: Bacteria > Pseudomonadota > Alphaproteobacteria > Sphingomonadales > Kordiimonadaceae > Kordiimonas. The sequence goes on along the minus strand of CANMRM010000003.1, from coordinate 538,196 downwards.
CAACAGCCAGCTTTCGACGACCTTGGCTCGAAGGGTCCGTGCCGCTCAAAAGTCCGCCGGCAAGTGGGCTCCATGTAATGAGACCCAAGCCATAGGAGAGGCACGATGGCAGCACCTCCAGTTCCACGCGTCTTTCAATCAGGTTATAGAGGCTCTGCTCCGACACCAAACCCAACCTTTGGCGAACCGCAGCCTTTTCATTGGTTTGGGCAATCATCCACCCCGGGAAATTGCTGGAGCCAACATAAATGATCTTGCCCTGCTCAATAAGACGGTCCATCGCTTGCCAAATCTCTTCAATAGGGGCAAGGCGATCAAGGTGATGCATCTGATAAAGGTCGATATAATCTACACCCAAACGCTGCAGGCTGGCGTCGCAGGCCGCTTGAATATGCCGGGCAGACAATCCACGATCATTAACATCTTGGGACATTGGCTCATACACTTTCGTCGCCAGAACCAAATTGTCTCTGCGTGACGAATCTTCAGAAAGCCAAGACCCAATTATCTTTTCTGTGGTGCCAACACCAAGATTGCCGCCATATTGATTTGCCGTATCAATGAAGTTGATACCCGAATTGACCGCGTGATTGAGAATAGCAAACGAGCCTTCTTCCGATGTACGCGGACCAAAATTCATGGTTCCAAGACAAAGTTCACTTACCTTTAGGGCGGAGCGTCCTAGTTGCCGGTACTTCATTCAATTCTCTCGCCAATCGGGTTTACGGGGCACGCATCGTAACGCCAGTATCCAGTGTCTCACTCGAGTCAGCAACGCTAAATCTAACCGCGCGCTGCGCCTCTGGCGAAAGCTTTTTAAAGTCTGCGTAGGAAATGCCCGGCACCGTCGGTTCACGGAACCAGGGCGCATAGAATTCCAGATTGGGGATCGACCGTATCGTATCTGACAGGTTTGGTGTGCCGCCATGCCAAGCGCGCACATCCCTGATCATCATCGCCCCGGCGGATACGGGGCACACCGTACTCAGTCGCATCCATTCGGGCTCAGTGTCGAGGCTGGGGATTGGAGCCGGCGAGTTTTGAGTGCCAACAACCTGTCTAATCGGCCCATTCAACCGGGTGATGTCTTGGGGAATAAAATTTATGCAAACGTACGGGCATGGCAAGTCACGAACACTGACCCGGCCACGCGGATCGTGGAACGAACTGAACTTGCCCATGATGCCTTCCGGCTGCCAGTCTGCCGCATCAGAATGTAGCGGTTGGTAATGGATAGCACCCGGCAGGCAGAAGTCTCCGCTTGCCGCACGAAGCGTATAGTCTGGTCCGCCAAAGATCGCCCGCAAATATGTATGAACAATCGGAAGCTCCAAAAGCATTTGCCATTCAGGACGATGCAACTGGCTCCGCGTCATGCTGGACCCTCCAAAGGAATACCGATGAGAGCCCCTATTTCCCGACCGACCGTCATCAAGGGACAAAATTTGGCTGATCACGTCCTTACAACCTGCAGCAAGCATCTCAATTTGCTCATCACTCAGCACGTCGGTTACAACAACAAACCCGTCACGGTGAAAGAGTTCAACAGCGCGCTCAATTTCTTCAGGCTTTACCGTGTCTATTCCGTCAATTCCATTGTTTGCAGCCAAATGCTCTCTGAGACGAACAACCTCAGGGTCATTTGGATCATTATCCTTCCATCCGACGGATTTTGAATTGGTCGACATTCCATTTTTATTATCCACAATCATGCTCCTTCTGGGAAGTATCCAGCCACCCGACCACGCAAAGAGAGGCAGGGCTTCAATATATAAGTCCGCTCAATTCATTATGGCGGAAGGTTTCACGTTAAACTCGCTGCGCACGACTTCGAGCGGCCGATCAAACATGGTTTCAAACACAACAAATTGGATGCTGCGCGTCGCCTTACCTCTGGTCCAACCATCACAGATGGCGTCCATCGCACTGGTCATGAGGCTTGGATCAACAAAAGTCATGTGTGCCGTAGCCACCGCCATCCACATGCCAGCGTAGGGATACTGCGTTTGCGCAAGCCCAAACGCCTGCAGAGCCAGCTCTCCAAAGGGTGTGGGCGGATAACCGGTCAGAACATGGTGAATGTCGTGCGTTTGATAACCACGCAATATCTTGTATTGAAGCGTGTCCGGCATCCGGGCCAGCTTGCCCGTACTTTTGACTTCTTCATGAAGTTCCCGATAGCCCTCGGCCAGTTTTTCAGCAAGGTCATGTTTTGTCATAAACTCCCGGTACGCCGCCCCAAGAGTTCCCGTTTCACAGGCGTCCAGCTGATCCAATTCAAACGATGGTTCAAGCCAGCCTGCCCGGGCTAAAGGCCCTTGCTCCGGGTGTTTTTCAATCGCGCTGACATATTGGTCGATCACTGACCGTGGCGCTGAAGCCCACCACTCATTGAACAGCAAATGAACGCCGTAGTTCGAAAAGTCCTCGATACAGGTCAGAAAATGTTCGCCGAAATTTCTGTCGATTGAGTGCATGTTTTTTAGGCTCCTGGCCACTCCTTATTCCATATTTACTATAATTAGGATATGAACCACTATAAGTCGAGTCAAAACATCGCTTTCGATTTTAAAATCGACTAAGCATCGGCAATATATTTACAACTTCGAGAAGGTTACCTTTATGAAACTTTACGACTTCACCATCGCCCCCAATCCCAGGCGTGTGCGTATATTCCTTGCTGAAAAAGGAATTGATGTGCCTCTTGAAAGTGTTGATATCCGTGGCGGGGGCGCCCGTACCCCTGAATTTCTAGAAAAAAACTCTTTCGGCGGTATCCCCGTGCTTGAGCTTGAAGACGGCACCTGCATTGCAGAATCGGTGGCTATATGCCGTTATTTCGAGGAACTGTATCCTGACCCACCTCTCTTCGGGACAACGGCCGTCGAAAAAGCGGTCATTGAAATGTGGCTTCGTCGAGTAGAGCTGAATTTCATGGTCCCGACTGGAATGGTTTGGCTTCATGGCAATCCACTCACAGCAACTGTCGTAAAACAGATCCCGGCAGTCGCTGATCAATACCGTGAGCGCATTCACCGCACTTACAAGCTATTCGACCAGCAATTGCAAACCCACAGCTTCTTCGTAGGAGAACACTATAGTGTAGTTGATGCAGTGGCACTTGCCTCCATTGATTTTGCTAGAGGCCTCGTGGGTGAACCTTTTGATGATAACCTGGAACACCTTTCACGCTGGCACAACGATGTTTCGAACCGCGATAGCGCGATGGCTTAAGTGCAATTATCAGCCGAGATGAAGCCGCCTGTAACGGCCACCATAGTAGAGTAGTGGGTCACGGTGTCGGTGAATTTTCGCCCGCACCACTTCGCCGACAAGGATGATGTGGTCCCCCTGTTCAATCTCGTTTTTCCTGGTGCATTCAAAGTTGGCCAGCGAATTTGAGATTATGGGCACATCGTGGTCCCACGTTTCCCAATGAGTTTGGGCGAACCGGTCTTTTCCTTTTGACGCAAACAGGTTCGATATTGGTTGCTGGCCCATGTGTAAAATATTCACAGCAAAGGCTGGATTATGCTGAAAAGCTGGAAGACTCCCCGCTGTTTTTGCAAGGCAGAGCAAAACCAGTGGCGGGTCTAGTGAGACAGATGTGAAGGAATTGGCCGTCAAACCTATAGGCTCTCCATTTTCGTTCCGGGTCGTGAGCACTGTAATACCAGTTGCAAAGCACCCCATTGCATCTCGCAGGGTGCGATGATCAGAGCCTGTAATGAACTCTGGCGCGTTTCGAGGAACTTGTCGCTCCAAAAACTCTAGTAACAGGGCGTTGAATTCATCAGCGTTGTCGAACGCCAGATAATGGCCGCCACCCTCAACTTCCTTGAGTTCTACTTCGGGGATCAAATCAGCAAGAGCTCTCGAAGATTGGGCAGAACTCAGTTCATTTTGCAGGCCTCGCACGATCATCGTTGGAATTCGTAGCTTGGGCGCAGACAAACTCATCCTGGTTTCGAGGTCCTTGAAATCAAATCCACCTTCAAAGATTCCCTCATCAAATTCGGCATTCTCGGTGTTTTCGGAAACTCTTTGCCGGACCTCGGCGCTCAGGGCCCGGGCACTAAGCTCTGCCACATCGTGCAATGGGTTGGTTACAACCAGCCCGGTAGCAAGCGGCGTGTCCACCTCACCAAGAGCAGTTAAGGCTATCCAGCCACCAAACGTGGACCCTATAATGACTGGTCTGGACGACATTTGGGCCAAAACGGCAATCAGATCAGCAATAAACGAATCGAGTTGATAATTGCCATCGCTGGGTCGACCGCTGTTGCCATGCCCGCGCAGGTCCACGCAAACCACATGGCGTCCAGCCGCAGCCAACGCCCTGGCAGCGTCGCGCCAGATTATTCTTGATTGTGTGGCACCCGGGAGCAACAGAACGTTGGGGTGGTCCTCATGCCCGTATACATCGGCGACCAAAGGTAGGCCTGCAAACCCTGTAAATTCGCGAACCGGCAACAAGCCCCTCCCTGTTAATCACGCACGACGTTAGCTGCTGGGCGCGGGGTGAGAAGTTTAAAGGCCTAAATAGTCTTCAAAGTTCTTGCTGTAAAAATGATCCAACTCTTCGTCGGTCGCGTCGACCGCCTCCAGACTGCGTTCAAAGTCACCAAACGGGTCAGAGCCTCCTTCAGGGTGCGGATAGTCTGTGTTGAACATCAGGATGTCTTTACCAACATTGCGCAGGGCCCAGCCGGTGTTTTCCATATGAAACGGGGTCACGCGCACTTGCCTTTGAATATACTCCGATGGCTTGAGACTGAGCTTTTGGAGCGCCACATCGCGAGCACCCAATTCGCGGGCACCCATATCAAGATTGTACATAGCTGCCGGTAGCCAATTACTTCCCAGTTCGATCAATCCAACCTTCAGTTTCGGAAATCGCTCCAAAACACCGTCATAGATCATACAGGTCAACCAACGCTCAATTGAATGGTGCAGCACCGGCACGTCTTTTGGTTTTGTGGTTTCAATATTGCTGAGACTTGGCGTTAACACACGCTCAACGCCGGTATTCATATAATCGTCTGTCATATTGGCGCCAGACCCAATATGCAGGGTAATCGGAACACCCGCTTCTTCCATCATGGCCCACAAAGGGTCGTATGCAACATGCGAAGGCGCGCGACCTTCAACGGCATCGGAGTGGAACCATATCGTCTTGATTCCGATATCGATCGCATGCTTGAGCGATGATTTTGCCTGCTCAGGATCTTTCAGCGAAACATACCCAACTGGCATCAAGCGGTCGTCGGCGGCGCAAAAGTCCACCATGCCGCGATTGAGAGCTTCGCTGCCACCATAGACAACCTTGTGGTCATTGGACCTGGCAAACCGCGACATTCCAATGCTCGGGAATACAAGTTGCCGACTGATGCCCGCAATATCAAGCGACTTACTACGCTCGGCTTTATCGATGGCGCCGTAAGCAGTCCACTGCGAGTATTTCTCTTTATGACCAAAAAGATTTTCCTGAAGGGCAGCCGTTGTTTCCGGGTCGTTACCTTTCAGGCGATCTCTGGCACGGTCATATACGGCGACCAGTTCCGGCATATCTAGAGGAATCAAACCCGGGTCCAGGTTTTCCCTTACATACTCGTTGGCATAGCTTTCGAGCCAGCCCGGGTACTCGATAATGTGACTGTCGGCATCGTGAACAACACGACTTTCCCGATGAGAAACGTTCAGTGTCATGGCACCTGACCCCTTTTCGAATTCCTACTATTACAGTAATTATTGAATAACGTTATTCTATATTTATTATAATAAGAGTCAACGAAAAAAAATGCAGAGAGCCCCAGTGTACGAACCAACTCAACAACCATTTGAAGTTAAGAAATATTTGAGCGTCGGTGGAAAAAGTCGGGGAAGGTGCAAAGTTATTCGCGGAACGCGTCAATACCGGCAAAGATAAAACGCACTGCATCCTGGACCATCTGGCTACTATCTCCACCATGACGACCAAAGTCTTCCGCAGCCTGTTGTGAAACACCTGAGCCAAACACCAGCATTTGCCTCGCCCTCTGTGGACTCACCTGGAAACGCCCTACAATTCCGTCGATTAGGATTTTGTTTATCTGTGCCGCGGCCTCACTTGAGGTGCCATCAAGTACTTCTCTGACATCGGCTTGTTTGCGAAGGATATTCATAATGTTACCCTTTGCGTCCTCGTCAAAGTTCACCGAAACAACGATAGTCACGACTTCTTCAAAGGTCTGGGCACCTTCAATGCGCTCCATGATTTCGCCGAAAAAACGTGTGAACTCCCTGTGCAGCAGTTTCTGCAGCAAAATCAGCCGCGTATCGAAATACTTGTAAATCAGGGAACTGCTTACACCCGCTTCTTCAGCAAGCGCATCAATCGTAAAACTCGATAGACCGCGCTCCAGAATGATGACAGTGGCGCAATCCAGGAGATGCATCAGCCTGTCATGGGGAGACAGACGAGTGCGCTTTTTCGCTGCCATATGAATTGCCCCTTTTCAGTTCCAGACCAACGGGCATCGAACTCTGGCTGAATTGCCGAAGCACCACGACCCACACCGAGTGCCTAGCCTGCCTATGCTCAATGGTCAAATGCAATCTCGGCAATCAGGCATTGTCATGATGGACTTGTTGGAAATCCACAATAATGCTTAGAACCCCCATCAGGCAAGAAACCAAAATCAGACATTCAGTTTCTCATAACCTAAGTTATGGGAATCCAGCTGACCACTTGTGGCCAAATGCGGTGGCGGGCGGTGTTTGCATTTCGCGATATGGAGGAGTGGAAAAGGGCGTCAAAAAGGTGGCTGAGTCCCACCAATGCGAAAATAGTCCCACTAATTCTGAAAACGTACAGGAAAGTGGTGGGCCCGGAGGGACTTGAACCCCCGACCAATCCGTTATGAGCGGACCGCTCTAACCAGCTGAGCTACAGGCCCTCACCACGCCGGAGGTGGTAGCAAAAGAGCGCTGGGCTGAACAGCCCAAAAAAGCAGGAAATTCAAAAAAACCTTGGTCGTTGTGTCAAATCGGCCCTACAGGGCGTCTATCTCATCGCTTAATCGCGTGCCTTTGTCGGTTACAATACGCTCCAGAGTCTCCACTCGCTCCCTAAGTTCATCAATTTCGCGCTTGGTATGGTCGTCCTGGCCTGCCTTTTTTGCTTTCTCAACTGACAGCTTGGATTTTTGCCAGCGCTCGAAAGCGCCAAACGAAAAAACAAGCACGATGATAATTAAGACGAATATTTTGCCATCCATATCCTGATCCCCTACTGACTGTTTCTTGTCGGCAGTTTTCCCTGCTCTATTGTCTCATATTGGTTTGCAGCGCCATAATTACAATCCAACCTTGCTTTCTGCAGCGACAGGGTGCGCGATGCATCGCATGCGGCTAAGCTTTTTTTAACCTAGGCTGTATAGAAAAGAGTAATGTGAACTTCTGTTCACACGTTTCAGATAATGGATTGGCTCAGGCCCAGGGCACCAGGCAGAAAACAACAATGTCAGCGTTCAATACACTATTGTACCGCCTTGGCCTGTCTCGAAACTCAATCGGGTTTGCCGCCCTGCTTGCCGTGGGTTGGCGGGTCAGCCTGATGATCTTTATTCTGTCTTTTGGCTCCTACTACTATGTGCAGCAATCGCTGGAAGCCCGCATAATTGACAAACTTGAACTCGCTGCAGAAGCTCGCGCCTTCAGGGAAAGCGAGCTTTTTCGACATTTGGAACTGGCGCACCGCCGGTCGGCACAAACGCTGCTGACGCTTCTGGAAGAAGACGGGTCGGGAGCGATTTCATTTGATGATCTTTTTGAAGAAAATGGCGATGGCAGCTATCGCTCGAAGGATAGCCTTTGGGATGGCACGGTGCTCGCCGGCAATACATTTATTAGCGGCACGGGCGCCATTATTCCGAATGGATCCGACCTCAGCGAAGACAGGAAACAATTGCTGACAAAAGCGATGCTTGTTGCAGTTCAGGTTGGCAACGCCTACTACCCCGAACTCCTCAGCTACTATTTCTTCACACCCCAAAGTGAACTCCTGATCCGGGCACCGGACCGGGAAGACAGTCTTCGCTTTTATCGAAAAGACGCCTCCAGCGACTTTGACCTGAGCAACACAGAGTTGTTCAGGGTAACCAGTCAGGAAGAGAACCCGGACCGCGGTTTCCGCTGCACCAGCCTGCAGCCCCTGGTATCCGATGTCTTTGGAAACACCTGGACCACGGGCTGCCATTTTCCGGTTGATGTTGACGGCAGGCAAATTGGTGCCTTCGGAAGCAGTATCCGCCTGACCAAGCTCCTGAATACGTCTGTTGCGTCACAGCTTGAAGGCGGGGACAGCATGATCATCTCGAATGACGGCAAGCTTATCATGCATTCGCAGCTTACCCAGGACGGCAAAGTCATTGAAGGCATGCTGGACATCCCGTCGTCATCAAACGGCGACGTAAAAGCCGTTTACGCTGACATCCAGGCCAACGCCGATCAGGCGCAGTGGGTTAGCTTTTTGCCAGAATATGACGTTTATATCGCTGCTGCTGAGATCCAGTATCTTGGCGGATACTTCGTTCTTTCGTATCCTCGTGCTCTAATCGAAGACGAAGCCGGCGCGGCGGCTCTGAACATGCTATATGTGGGTCTGGTGGCCCTGGTTATTGCACTGCTGACCCTGACCACCACCATGAAGCGTATAATCAGCGACCCTCTGAACAAACTCATCCTTCGAACCAAACAACTGGCGCTCGGGCGGTTTGAGTTCGCAGGCCCCGCCCATGGTCAGGGGGCTGCCACAGCTGAAATTGAAGCGCTTGCGAAATCAACCGAGCAAATGGCTTCGGAACTTGCGTGGATTGTCGGCAATCTGGAACAAACCGTCACGGAACGGACAAAGGACCTTGAAGCTGCACGAGATGAGGCAGAGCGAGCCAGTGACGCCAAAACAGACTTCCTTGCCAACATGAGCCACGAAATCCGCACCCCGCTTACAGGGGTGATTGGTATGCTTCAGTTACTTGAAGAAGAGCCCCTGTCAAAAGAAGCGCGGTCCAACCTGGAACTTGCGCAGAAATCCAGCAACCTCCTGCTGAGCCTCGTGAATGACATTCTCGACATCTCCCGTTTGGAAGCCGGAAAGTTCAGCGTGCACCCTTCCGACGCAGATATCCGGGCAGCCCTTAATGATACGGCTGACAGCCTGACCCTGCTCGCCAGCCAGAAAAACCTGACGCTTGATGTCATTGATGAAGTGAACGAGCCGCTCTGGGTTTCTGTGGACCTCAAAATTGTCCGGCAAATCCTCATCAACCTTGTCGGCAATGCAATCAAATTTACCGATGAAGGTGGCGTGACCATTGAGTTTGGAACACGGGATATTGACGACGAATCCATTTGCCTGATGTTCGCTGTCACCGACACCGGGCGTGGCATGTCACAAGAAGAAAGCAACCGGCTGTTTGACCGTTTCGAGCGAGCGGAGGCTTCCATACAGGGCGAACAGATCGGTGCAGGCCTTGGGCTTTCAATTGTCAAGGATCTTGTCGCCCTGCTGGGCGGTGATGTGTCGTGCCTGACCGCAATGGGCCGCGGCACCAGGTTTTCGGTCACAATTCCGGTAACGAAAGTACAGGCTCCTGTTTCTACGCCGACACCGAAACCCCACCACAGAAAGGCAAGCGCCCCCCTGGCTGGCATTCAGTTGCTTGCTGTCGATGACAATGCGGTAAACCGTATTATTATCGAAAAAACCTGCTCTCGCCTGGGTGCAACGATCCAAATGTTCGAGTCCGGCGCCGACCTCATCGGTTATCTTGCAGATGACCGGGATGCTGAAACCTGTGACCTGCTGCTCCTGGATCTGAACATGCCAGAGCTGGATGGAATCGAAACGCTGAGGCGCATTCGCTCACTCGGAGGGCGTGCCGGGATGCTTCCAGCCATTGCCCTGACGGCGGATGCAATCGAAGGCACTGAAGCACGGGTTAGGCGCGCTGGTATGGACGGTTATGCGACGAAACCTATTGATGCACGCGCGCTGACCGATTTGGTACTGGAGCTCGCCAGACCCCGTGAGGAGGCTGTCTGATGCATCGCAAGTCTTTGCACAATACCACTCGTCCGCATCGCCGCTTCATTTCTTTCCCCATGTACCTTCTGGCGATCGCGCTTGTGATAACCACGTCGCCGGCTAACGCTCAATCAGACCCGCTTCAGATTGTTAATTTCAGCTATTTCGACAGTTACAGCAAAACTATGGCATCTGGCTCAAGTCTGGTGATCGAAGAGGGAAAAATTACATCGCTGAATGACGAAAGCTACGTTTGCGGTGGGTGTCGTGTGATCGATCTGGCCGGCGGATTTATTGTTCCCGGTCTGATTGACCTTCACCAACACCTTGGCAATGGCGGGTTTGCGGACATTGATACCAATACACGCGTGTCGCTGTTCCACAAAAACTTGTATTGGGGGATCACATCTGTATTCAACCCCAGCATTCCCTCGGAGGTACATAAATCCCTGAGAACGGCGGTTTCGAAAATGCCTAGCCGCTATCCCCGGTTTCTGACAGCCGGGCGTCACATCGGGCCGGAAGGAGGATGGGGGGACTTCAAAACTGCGACGGTGGGCGGCCTGAAAGCCGCCATCAATGCGCAAATTCGCGCAGGCGCCAATGTCATCAAGCTATCCTACGATGACAAAGCGTGGTTGACAGGAAAAGCCCTGCCTCTTTTTTCCGAGAAGGCGCTTACCTCTGCTATTTCCTATGCCCATCAGCGGGAAAGACGGGTATTTGTCCACACCACCCAGGTTTCCCTTGCCAAAAACGCCTTGCGTGCCGGTGCAGATGCGATCACGACAGGCCTTATTATTGGCAACGTCGATCCGCAACTTATCAGCTTGATGAAAGGGAGACGCGCGGCCTATATGGCGACCTTGTCGGCATTTGCTGCTATCGAAGACAATTCAAAATCTGCCGAAAGACAGAAAAGCTACGACCCGGACCTTGTCAACGGGAGCTCTTTATACTCAAGCCTGAGTTCCCCAATCATGAGGCAAAACTGGCGAGACTGGTATCCGTTTTCCTACCTGGTTTCCCGGTACCAGAAGACATTGCAAAACAATACGAAAAAGCTGATTGATGCTGGTGTTAATGTCGGCATGGGAAGTGATGCTGGAACGCCCGGCGTGGTGCTGGGGTCTGCTCTTATTGATGAAATGCAACGCCATGTCGACATGGGTCTGCGCCCGGCAGACGCAATCTATATGGCAACGATGGCAAACGCGCGCATCCTGTTCCTCAACCAGCAAACAGGCTCAATCGAGGTTGGCAAGGATGCCGATCTCGTTTTGATGGCAGAAGACCCTACGCAGTCCATTGGAGCCTTCCGGTCCATCCGGTACACCCTTCGGGGCGGCCAGTTGTTCAGCCGACAGGAATTCTGACAACCACCAAATTAGATAAAATTTTATCCATTTCTTCTGCTCTGATGTCATTTGTGACAAAATCGCAGTTGGGTACGTTCACACGCTTGCCTGGGGAGGCATTCACGGCGTGAGGGCATTTTTATTGGTGCTGTTTGATGGTTAATTCGATCAACACAAATCCTGGCGCCTTTTCGGGCGTGCAGAACCTGCGCAGTGCGTCGTCCGCACTTGGCGAAACTCGTGAAAAAATCTCAACAGGGTTGCGGGTAAACGGGCCGGATGACGACGCTGCTATTCTGGCGATTGCCAATATCCTTCAGAGTGATATTGCCGGCCTCAACGTTACCAAGGACTCGATCAATCGCGCCATATCAACGGCGGACGTCTCCATTGCGGCAGGTAATTCGGTTTCCACCCTGCTTCTGGACCTGCGGGAAACAGCCTTGAAAGCGGCGGACCCGGGCCTCGATGAAGACAGTCGCCGCATATTGAACGATCAGTTCACGTCGGTGCGAGACCAGATAAATTCAATTGTTGAGAGCGCAGATTTCAACGGCACCAACGCAATCAACTCAGGTGGAACAGATATCACGGCCATCACCGGCACAAATGGACAGGACAATGTAACGATTGCAGCAAGAGACCTGACGCTGGGAGGTCCAAATGTAACACTTGTGGGCAATCAGAGTATCCAGACGCTCAGCGAAGCCCAAACCGCTGTATCCGCCATTGACGAAAGCTTGGCCAACCTAAGTAATGTGCTGTCTGAGTTTGGTTCTGGCGCTAACAATCTGGAGCAACTTAAAGAATTCACTGAAACACTGGGCAACACAACCCGGGAAGGCCTCGGCAACCTGGTGGACGCCGACCTGGCCGCTGTAAACGCGGAGTTTGAAGCCAATCAGGTCCGGGAAGCTTTGGGCAGAACCGCCTTGAACATTGCAAACCGTCAACCATCAGCTATTTTGTCTCTGTTTACCGACACCTAAATCCCTGGCCGCTCCAGCAATGATCAACGAGCCTGAACAGTCTCGTCGTTTAGGCGTGCATCTTTGATGTACAAACGCCAATTCTGGAAATCTATGGCAAAGGGTTGCTCGCCCAGCAAGTCCATCCCCAATATGATCGCCGGCACTTCTCCAGCGCCGAGAAGAGCAAAAACCGGCACATCCGAAACAACCAACCGCATGTTGCTTCGTGTGAAGCCACCAATGCCAAACTCAGGCACCCGCAGCGCGGTGAACACCATCTCCCGCCCGCCAGATATGCTTGCCCGAATGGTTTCCCGGCGAATGCCTTCGGCTGAACGAGCGACAGCTTCCGAGCCGGCGGTATTGATAACCGTGTCAGAGGCACCAGTATCCACGATCACTGGAACGTCGAGGCCACCGATGTTGACCTCCAAAGCCAGAGACCCATAAGCGACCGGTCGACCCTGGATCATAATCCAGTCTTCTCCCGGCGATGCTCTACTCGAGAGCTCAAGGTTGGCTTCGCCTGCCAACATATCCATAAAGAGCGTATGCCCCGCGAGCATGTCGACTCCGATCAGCCCTTTGGCCTGAGAGCCGATGATATCCGGCAACGCAACTGTTTCTTCCACCTTGAGCGTTCGGCCCAACACGTAAAAATCCGTAACGGGATAGACCAGCACGCGTTTGTAGCCACTCGCTGTAATGATCCGCTTTGACTGGTTTGGCAGGGCCGTAAGGCCGGTCATCGCCGTCAATCCACGATAGATAACGCTTTTGCTTGCACCAGTATCAATGATGAATGGAAAAGGCCCCATGCCATTGACCATCGTGCCCACCATCGGACGGTCATAACGGTCCGGCATAATAAGGTGCGTGTCGTCAATGGAGTCCTGCGCCCCGGCAGTCATGCCGACAGACAAGATCAGGATAAAAAAAACGGACAGCCTCATAAGGCCGTCCGTTATTTTATCTGCTCTTTGACTCAAAGTGTCACCACTAGGTGTCGAGGAAGCTTCGAAGCTGCCGCGACCTGCTGGGGTGTTTGAGTTTACGAAGTGCTTTTGCTTCGATCTGCCTGATCCGCTCCCGCGTAACCGAGAACTGTTGGCCAACTTCTTCAAGCGTATGATCTGTGTTCATGCCGATGCCGAAACGCATACGCAGGACACGCTCCTCCCGCGGGGTCAGGGACGCAAGCACACGTGTTGTCGTTTCCCTGAGGTTCGACTGTATCGCAGCATCAACCGGCAGCACCGCGTTCTTGTCTTCGATAAAGTCGCCAAGGTGGCTGTCTTCCTCGTCACCGATCGGTGTTTCCAGGCTGATTGGTTCTTTCGCGATCTTCATAACCTTGCGCACTTTTTCAAGTGGCATGGACAGGCGTTCAGCAAGTTCTTCCGGCGTTGCTTCACGGCCAATTTCATGCAGCATCTGCCGTCCGGTACGAACCAGCTTGTTGATGGTTTCGATCATATGCACCGGAATTCGGATAGTTCGGGCCTGATCGGCGATCGACCGCGTGATGGCCTGCCTGATCCACCATGTCGCATAGGTCGAAAACTTGTAGCCCCGGCGATACTCAAATTTATCCACCGCCTTCATCAGGCCGATGTTACCTTCCTGAATGAGGTCAAGGAATTGCAGGCCACGGTTGGTGTATTTCTTGGCAATGGAAATCACCAGCCTGAGGTTGGCTTCCACCATTTCTTTCTTGGCAATTCTGGCTTCTTTCTCGCCCTTCTGCACCGTACGAACAATACGGCGGAATTCACCTACATGCAGGCCAGAGCGATTGACAAGCTCACCGACCTGATCGCGGATGTTAACGATCGCGGTGCGTTCCTGCTCTACAAAGCTTGACCAGCCACGCCCCTTAAGTGCGCCAACTCTCTCAAGCCAGCCATCTTCGAGTTCGTTGCCCTGATATTCGTCCAAAAACGCGATACGGCTGACTTTGTGACTTTCAGCAAGCCGCAGCAGCCGACCGGAAAGCGTCATCAAGCGCTTGTTCAGGCCATAAAGCTCGTCCACCAGCTCTTCGATACGCATATTGTTGAACTTCACCGAACTGATCAATTCGATCAATTCGTCGCCGAGCTTCTTGAAGCGCCTTTCCTGTGCAGTCGACAGGCCTTCGCTTTGAACTGCGGCCGCCAGACGCGCATCCTGCAGCTTGGCGTACTTTTTATAGGTCGATGTAATCTTCTGAAACTTTTCGATGGTTTCAGGTTTCAGGTGCTCTTCCATGGCCGAAAGGGACATGGCGACATCGTCATCATAGTCATCATCGGAGGATTTCGTACCCTCTCCGCCTTCGCTACTTTCTCCGCCTTCGCCCTCTTCACCTTCAGCCTTGGTATCACCATCCGCATTGTCGGTGTCGCCGGACTCTTCCTCGGGCTTTTCTTCCTTCTCCGCGCTTTTGGCTCCTTCAGCCAGGACATCACCAGCGTTTTCGTCTTCCAGCTCTTCCGCATTTGGCTGTTTGCCAATGGTGGCTTCAAGATCAATAATATCACGCAGCAGCATTTCTTCATTTTCAAGCCGCAACGCCCAATCGGTGATAGCCTTGAAAGTGAGCGGGCTCATGCACAAGCCCTCGATCATTGTGGCCCGGCCCGCTTCTATGCGTTTGGCGATGGCAATTTCGCCCTCACGCGACAGCAGTTCAACGGACCCCATCTCACGCAGATACATCCGAACCGGGTCATCCGTACGATCACTCGCTTCTTTTTTATCGGTGGTTTTGAATTCTTCTTTTTCGGCTTCCGGGCTTGGCGTCTCTTCGGCTTCGTCCGGCTCTTCGTCGCTGTCTACGACATTGATGCCCATTTCGGACAGCATGGTCATAACGTCTTCGATTTTCTCGGAAGACATTTCTTCGGTTGGCAAAGCGGCGTTCACTTCATCATAGGAGATGTAGCCACGCTCTTTCGCCTTTGCGATCATTTTTTTGACGGCAGCTTCCGTCAAATCAACACGTGGGCCAGCAGCCGAATCTTCTGCCTCTGGACGAGTGTCTTCTTCCTGAGTCGCTTTAGTTGCCATGTAAAAATTACTCCAGATCTGCGCGAATCGCAGTCATAGCACATTAAATAAAAGAAAACCTGCCTGATTCGAGGCGATATCCTTCTTTATCTGCTTCTTTTTCTTCCAGCGCTCGAAATGTGGCTTGCGCAGCAACAAATCGTGCGTGATTTTCTTCCGTCATGTCGGCCGCATAGTCGGCTTCAGCCTGCTCATAGGCCGTTTTGGCAGCGGTTATATGCTGATAGCGCGACAAGAGATGTTCAAATCCCGTCAACGCATCAGACAAAGCAGCCTCCGGCCAGGCGAACCAGTCCCCTTTCAGGGATTTGTCCGCAGCTGTTCTTCTGACGATGTCCATATGGCCTGCTGCCTCCAGATGGGTATGCACAGCCTCGCGGTCAAGGGCATCACCGAAGGCGGCTTTCTCTACAAGCGCATTACGCACGCCGTCAAGTCCCGGAACACTGAATTCAAGCCCTGCTACTTCCTCTTCATGCCTCACCAGAATTTCCGGATGGTTGACGAGGGTGAGCACAAGCAACTGCTGCAAGGTGTCCGTTACAGGGGCGCCTGATTTTACACGACCCAGCTTTGTTGATGCCAGGAGCCCTGTGGCAGGTGCAAGCCGCTTGCGACCCGAACCTCTTGCGCCGCCCGAATTCGTGCGGTTCCTTTGTGGTCTGAACCTTTGGAAAAGCCGATCCCGGAATTCACGCTGATACAGGCCTTTGACATTTTCGTCCTGGATCTCAGCAAGCTTGCCGAAGACTTTTTTCTCAAGGCCGGCACGTCGCTCTGGCGTATCAGCATGAACACCGACCGTTATATTGTTCCAGAGTACGGACACCAGAGGCTCCGCCTTGTCAATCAGGGCCTCAATCGCTTCCCTGCCCTCACGCTGCACAAGACTGTCCGGATCGTCGCCCGGCGGCATCATCATAAACCGCAGGGATTTACCGGGCCGCAGCATCGGTAACGCACGCTCCACAGCCCGGCCAGCGGCACGCTGGCCTGCATTGTCACCGTCAAACGACAATATTGGCTCGTCCGCCATCTGCCAGAGATGCGATATCTGCTCTTCGGTAAGTGCAGTGCCGAGCGGCGCCACCGCATAATCAATGCCTGCCTGCGCCAGCGCGATCACGTCCATATAGCCTTCCACCACCAGCACTTGCCCTGCGTCGTAGCTGGCAGCGCGCACGTTGGCCCAGTTATAGAGTGTTGCACCCTTGTGAAATAGGCCAGTTTCGGGGCTGTTCAGATATTTTGCTTTGGCATCTTTCGAAAGTGCCCTGCCACCAAATGCAATCACCCTGCCCTGCCGGTCCGTAATCGGAAACATCAGCCGATCGCGAAAGCGATCATAGGCGGCACCACCGTCCTCGGGCTTGATCAGCATGCCTGTTTCAACAAGCTGGTCTTCTTCGATGTCACGCGCCTTCATCGCTTCCTTGAGGGCTGTACGCCCCGCAGGCGCGTAGCCAAGCCCAAAACGTGTGAGGGTCTCGTCTGCCAGGCCGCGGCCCTTGATATAGTCAAGCGCTCCCTTCCCAACCTGCGCACGCAGCTGGGTCTGGTACCAGCCCGCCACCGCGTCCATCACTTCAGCAAGACTGGCACGCTCTTTCTGACGTTCGATTTCCTCCCGGCTTGGTTTTGGCACTTCCATGCCAACCTCACCCGCCAGTGTTTCCACGGCTTCAGGGAAAGTCATCCCCTGGGTTTTCATGACAAAATCCAGAACACTGCCATGCTCACCACAGCCAAAGCAGTGGTAAAAGCCTTTTTGATCATTGACCGTGAAGCTGGGTGTTTTCTCGTTGTGGAAAGGACACAGCCCCGTGCTTTCCCGCCCGCGCCGCACGAGCTTTACCGACCGACCAACGACGTCAGACAGGGTAAAGCGATGCTTTAATTCATCCAGAAACTGCGGACTCAGCGCCATGCATGCACTCGGAAAATTACAGGGTCAAATTAGGATTGATTCCATTTAGCACAGGGGCTTTTGCCCTATCCACTAGATTCGCATTTTAGGTGGCGATCAGCGAAACCACGCTTCAC
This sequence comes from uncultured Kordiimonas sp., assembly GCA_947500295.1. Classification (GTDB taxonomy): domain Bacteria; phylum Pseudomonadota; class Alphaproteobacteria; order Sphingomonadales; family Kordiimonadaceae; genus Kordiimonas. The sequence continues at coordinate 520,704 of CANMRM010000003.1, read as the reverse complement.
TTTCGCGCTCCATTTCCGCCATTTCTTCCTGCATCCAGTCAAAAAACAACCTGACCTTCTCTGGTGGCTTCTCGCGCGCCGCTTCCAGGTAGTAGAAATATCCGGTCGGCAATGGCCTGCCGGGAACACAACACAGCCTGCCTGAGGCGATGGCGTCAGCTGCAATCAATGGCGGCGCGAGCGCGACACCACCGCCCGCCAAAGCCGCCTGAACCAAGAGGCCCGAATGGCTATAATCCGTTGCGATATCCACCTGCTCGATATCAAGGCCATTGAGCTCGAACCACTCCGCCCACAAATGGGCATGCTCGTGCGCGAGCAGGCGGTGGTCCGTCACCTGTCCGGCCTCTATGCGACGGTCAGGCGACAAGCTCGGTGCATAAATCGGGGAGAAAGTTTCCTCGCCTAATATAATTGACAAGGAAGGTACTGTTCCAACCCGAATGGCCAAATCCATCCCCTGCGCCCTCAAATCCAGACGCTGATCGTCCGCATTGATTCGCACATCAATTTCAGGGTGCCTCATATTAAATCGCGGAAGGCGCGGAATCAGCCAGTGGATGGCAAACGACTGGTAGGTCGTGAGCCTAAGTACATTGGGCTCTTCGCGTTGCTGAAGCGATGTAACAGTTGCTTCAATATCCTTCAGGGAACGCTGGAGGGTTTCCGCGAAGGCTCGACCCTCCGGTGTCAAGGTTACTTCCTTGGGTCGCCGCACAAAAAGCTGTAGGCCAAGCTCCTCTTCAAGCGCTTTCACCTGCTGGCTGACAGCCGACTGAGTGCGCCCGAGTTCGCGTGCGGCCAGCGTCAGGCTGCTGTGGCGCGCCGCTGCATCAAATGCAAGCAACCCTGACAGAGTGCGCAGTCGAAACATCGATCTTTCCTTATTTTATCTAAGTCTCTTTCTTAGCATTACGAATTTGTATTACCAGCAATTATGGCAAATATTCAATGCACCCCCAAGACAGGAGGCAATGATGGCTAAGAATAAGTTATATATTTCTAATGCAGATGATAAGCGCAGCTTTTTGGAAAAACTGACGGTCGCCTATGCGCCGATAGACGAATTGGTGATGCACCGTGCGCGGGAAATTGCAAAAGAAGAAGTCCAAAAAGCAGACCCAGAGGCTGACACATCTGACCGCAAACATGGCCTGGGTGTGCGCTTCGCCGTTCGACACCTCGGCAGCATATAGAGATGCGCTGGTAGCCAGCGGAGGCCTGCTAACTATCAATATACAAAATGAGCTGCGACCCAGAAAGCGCCGTAGGCTAGTGGCACTAAACCAGCCAAGATGCACGCGATAGCAAAAGGCGTTTTCGAATTTTGTTTCTTGAAAATCACATACAGAAGCATGGTGATTGGCAACAAAGTGATAAAACGAGCAGTCTCGAACACTATAGAAGCAGTTTTGTTGGGCCCCGAATCTGTTGCAAACGTAGCCATCAACGCGAGCACGCCAGCAGCGTACATTGTTGCAAAAATGCACAGAAAACAGAAGACAATGGAAAACCACTTCACACGATAGGGCCTAGCTCAGCATGCCTTTTATGGTCACACTGGCTTTCGCGAAATCCATCTGCCCGGCGTATTTGGACTTCAGCGCGCCCATACACCTGCCAATGTCCTTCAATCCTTCAGCGCCAAGCTCGGCAACCACTGTTTCCGCAGCAGCCTTGATCTCATCATCGCTCATCTGCTTGGGCAGAAACTCTTCGATGATGTTGATTTCTTCTTTCTCGCGCTCGGCAAGTTCACATCGGCCGCCCTCTTCGTAGGCCTTTATGCTGTCACGGCGCTGTTTGACCATCTTCGACAGAATATCTGTGATAACTGCATCATCATCGCGATCGCCAGCGTCGACGCCGCGCATTTCGATGTCTTTTTCCTTGATGGCCGCCAGTATCAGTCGAACGGTGGAAAGCTTGCGGGCTTCTTTGGCGCGCATGGCTTCTTTCATCGACGTCGTCAATTCGTCCCTAAGCATGTTTTCAACCCTGCTACAACGAGTCGGAAACCCCAATCATATAGACAGTTGCGGTTTTGCGCAAACGAGAAATTTCGTTTTAACTCATTGTTTTCATTGAATTTTTTATTTTCCAGTTTTTCTTGACCCCCCAAGGCCTTTTGACTATTGTCCGGTCAATTTGGCCACCGCCCAGCTGGTTTCGCGGCCCGGCAGGAATAGCGTCAAACGCCCTTGGATGCAAGGCTTTGCGCAGGCCACAGCACCGTTACGAGGTGCGTACAACAGTCCGCGGCAGGAAACGTGCTTATGACCGACTCCAAATCGCCCCTTGCTCCGCCAGCCGACGACATCACGGCAATATTGGTTCTGGATGATGGCACGGTGTTTTGGGGATACGGATTCGGGCGTGAAGGCGACACAGTCGGCGAAGTGTGTTTCAATACGTCGATGACCGGCTATCAGGAAATCCTGACTGACCCTTCTTACGCTGGCCAAATCATCACTTTCACTTTCCCACATATCGGCAATGTCGGTGCCAATGCGGAAGACACAGAAACCCGCCAAAGTGCGGCGCGCGGCCTTGTTGTCCGGGACAGCATCACCGAACCAGCCAACTATCGCGCGGAAAACCATCTGGATGCCTGGGCAAAGACGCAGGGTCTTGTTGGTATCTCGGGCATCGACACACGAAAACTGACGAGACGCATCCGGGAAAAAGGCGCGCCAACCGGCGTGATCGCCTATAATATAGACGGCACTTTTGATGTGCCTGCCCTCCTCGAAAAGGCGAAGGCCTGGCCCGGCCTCGAGGGCATGGACCTGGCCAAAGAGGTGACGCGCGAGGGTTCCGAAGAATGGGCCAGTCAACGCTGGCATATAAGAAGCGGGTTTGGCACGCTCGAAAATGCGGAGGCCCATGTAGTCGCCGTCGACTATGGCGCGAAGGACAATATTCTGCGCTGTCTTGCTGAAACCGGCGCACGCGTGACGATAGTGCCAGCCACGGCAAGCTTTGACGAGATCATGGCGCTCAATCCTGACGGCATCTTTCTTTCCAATGGCCCGGGCGACCCTGCGGCAACCGGCGAGTATGCTCTGCCTGTTATCAATAAACTGATAGAAACCGGTCTACCGATTTTTGGCATTTGCCTTGGTCACCAGCTTCTGGCGCTCGCGTTTGGCGGTAAAACGTACAAAATGCATCAGGGCCACCGGGGCGCAAATCATCCGGTTCAGGACCTGCGCACCGGCAAGGTCGAGATCACCAGCATGAACCACGGCTTTAGCGTGGATGGTGACAGCCTGCCAAAAGAGGTGACCATCAGCCATGTCTCCCTGTTTGATAAAACAGTGTGCGGCATCCAGCACGCGGACAAGCCGATCTTCAGTGTGCAGCAGCACCCTGAGGCAAGCCCCGGCCCCCAAGACAGCTACTATCTGTTTGATCAATTCATGGACTTGATCAAATCCCATAAAAAAGCCGCCTGAAACCCGGCACATTCTGGAAGGAAACGACAGTGAAGAAACTTTTGAAAAACGGGATCGCCACTGCGGTTCTTTTCGCGCCTGTTGCGCTCACGTCCGCGGTGCAGGCGGACGGTTTTTACGCGTCAACCTTCACCGGCCTTGCGTTCCAGAATGACCAAACGAGCCGGGGCACCAGCGACACAATCGACATATCGCTCGACAACGGTTTCGTGATCGGCGGCGCGCTTGGTTACAAACTCCCCATCACCGGCTTTCGGGTTGAAGTTGAGCTTGCCTACCGCGAAAACGACGTGACCGCTGGCCAGCTTCTTTCAGACCCCACAATCGCCTTCAGCGGTGACAACAGCTCGCTCGGCGTTTTCGGTAACGTGCTCTATGACTTTGACGGCATTCTTGGCATCGCAACACCCTACCTTGGTGCCGGCATCGGCATTGGCGGCGTCGAGTCTGACGTGGTACGCCAAAACGCCGTCAATGATGTGCGCTTTGGCGGGCCAACCCGCACCGAGTTCCTCTATCAGGGCATCGCAGGCGTGACTTTCCCGCTTGGCGATACCTGGGACCTGTTTGCAGAAGGCCGCTATTATGTCGCGCCAGGTGTGGACTTCGACCTGATCGACACGGCGCTCAATACCCGCGAAACCATCGAAAGTTCCTACGAAGTGATCCAGCTGCAGGCTGGCCTGAGATTTAAGTTTTGACGCTATCCGAGAGACCGCATTCCAATACGAGTACCCGAGACCATGCCCAAAAGAACTGACATAAAAAGCATCCTGATTGTTGGCGCCGGCCCCATCATCATTGGCCAGGCCTGCGAATTTGACTATTCGGGCACACAGGCCTGTAAGGCACTACGGGAAGAAGGGTACCGGGTGATCCTCGTAAACTCGAACCCGGCCACCATCATGACCGACCCCGAGCTCGCGGATGCCACCTACATTGAGCCGATCACGCCAGAGGTGGTCGAAAAAATCATCGAAAAAGAACGTCCGGATGCGATCCTGCCGACGATGGGTGGGCAAACCGGCCTCAATACCGCACTTTCACTCGCGAAAATGGGTGTGCTTGAGAAATACGGCGTACAGATGATCGGCGCGGACCGCCAAGCGATCGACAAAGCCGAGGACCGCATGCTCTTTAAGGATGCGATGACCAAAATCGGCCTAGAGAGCAGCCGCAGTGAAATCGCCCACACACTCGATGAGGCTCTGGCTGCCATGGACCGCATCGGCCTGCCGATGATCATCCGCCCCAGCTTCACCATGGGCGGCACCGGCGGGGGCATCGCCTATAACCGCGAAGAATATGTCGACATCGTCACCCGCGGCCTCGACGCCTCACCCACCACCGAAGTGCTGGTGGAAGAGAGCATTGTCGGCTGGAAAGAATATGAGATGGAGGTGGTGCGCGACAAAAACGACAATTGCATCATCGTCTGCGCTATTGAAAATGTGGACCCGATGGGTGTGCACACCGGCGACAGCATCACGGTTGCGCCCGCGCTAACGCTCACGGACAAAGAATATCAGATCATGCGCAACGCCTCGATCGCGTGCCTGCGCGAGATTGGCGTGGAGACAGGTGGCTCCAATGTTCAGTTTGCCGTCAATCCAAAAGACGGGCGCCTGATCGTCATTGAAATGAACCCGCGGGTCAGCCGCTCGTCGGCGCTGGCGTCCAAGGCAACGGGTTTCCCGATTGCCAAGATCGCCGCCAAACTTGCGGTTGGGTACACGCTTGATGAGCTCGACAATGACATCACAGGCGTAACCCCTGCGTCGTTTGAGCCCACCATCGACTATGTCGTGACCAAGATACCGCGTTTCACGTTCGAGAAATTTGACGGCACCGAAGCCCTGCTGTCCTCCGCGATGAAATCGGTGGGTGAAGTGATGGCGATTGGCCGCAACTTCGCCGAGAGCATGCAAAAAGCCATGCGCTCGATGGAAACGGGCCTCACAGGGCTCAACGAGATTGAAATCCCGAACTATGTGCCCGGCAGCGGGGACTTCAGCCCAATCCTCAAGGACCTTGGCTTCCAGCGCCCGGACCGGCTATTGCGCATCGCACAGGCTTTCCGCGAAGGTGTGCCCTTCGAGGACATCAAACGCGTGACGGGGTTCGAACCCTGGTTCCTGCGGCAGATAGAGGCAGTGATAACCGCTGAACACCAGGTCAGGGAAGAAGGCCTGCCATCTGATGAGCGTGCGCTCAGGAAACTGAAGATGCTCGGATTTTCAGACAACCGGCTGGCTGAGCTGGCTGGCCTGACAGAGGTCGCAGTAAGGGACCGCAGGTACCAGCTCGGTGTGAGGCCAAGCTACAAGCGCATCGACACCTGCGCGGCAGAGTTTGAAGCCAAAACACCCTATATGTATTCCTCTTACGAGACATTTGCAGACGGCGAAGCCGCGGAATGCGAGGCAAACCCCACCGACCGGGAAAAGATCGTTATTCTGGGCGGCGGCCCCAACCGCATTGGTCAGGGGATCGAGTTTGACTATTGCTGCTGCCATGCGTGTTTTTCACTGTCAGACGCCGGGTTTGAGACCATCATGGTCAACTGCAACCCCGAAACCGTCTCCACTGACTATGACACTTCAGATCGTCTGTATTTCGAGCCTTTGACAGCCGAAAACGTGATTGAAATCATCCGCAAAGAGCAGGAAAATGGCACGGTCAAGGGCGTGATCGTCCAGTTTGGCGGCCAGACACCACTGAAGCTTGCGCACGCGCTTGAAGCCGCAGGCATCCCGATCCTCGGCACCAGCCCGGATGCGATCGATCTTGCCGAAGACCGTGAACGCTTTCAGGAGCTGGTCGAGGAACTGGGCCTGAAGCAGCCCAACAATGGTATCGCCCGCAGTCATGAAGAAGCAGTCAAGGTTGCGGAGAACGTGGGATATCCGGTTCTGATCCGCCCGTCCTATGTGCTGGGCGGCCGCGCCATGGAGATCGTGCATGATCAAGCCGGCCTCGACCGCTATATCGCAGAAGCCGTACAGGTATCAGGCGACAGCCCCGTGTTGATCGACAGCTTCCTCAAGGATGCCATCGAAGTGGATGTCGACGCGCTTTCTGACGGCGAAACCATTCATATCGCGGGCATCATGGAACACATTGAGGAAGCAGGCGTGCACTCAGGCGACAGCGCCTGCTCGCTGCCGCCCTACAGCCTGCCGGTTGGCATCGTGCAGGAAGTGAAACGCCAGGCGGTTGCGCTGGCAAAAGCCCTCAATGTTGTCGGACTGATGAATGTGCAATTTGCCGTCAAGGACGGCGAAGTTTATCTGATAGAGGTGAACCCAAGGGCATCGCGCACTGTGCCATTTGTTGCAAAAGCGGTTGTCAGCCCGGTTGCCGCCATCGCGGCACAGGTAATGGCCGGCGCAAAACTGACAGACTTTGACCTGAAGGACCCGATCACGGAGCATGTCGCTGTGAAAGAGGTTGTCATCCCGTGGGCGCGCTTCCCCGGTGTCGATATCCTGCTTGGGCCGGAGATGAAGTCAACCGGCGAAGTGATGGGCATCGACGCCAGTTTCCCCATCGCCTTTTACAAGTCCCAGCTTGCGGCTGGCGTGCCCCTGCCGGAAAGCGGCAAAGTGTTCCTGTCGGTCAAGGACGCGGACAAGTACGCGCTCGTGCCAATGGCCAAGGACTTGCTCGACATGGGTTACAGTGTGGTTGCAACGGGCGGCACCGCCACCTATCTGCGCGATCACGGCCTGGAAGTCGAAAGCGTATTTAAGGTGAACGAAGGCCAGCGCCCGCACGTGATCGACATCATGAAAAACGGCGACGTTTGCCTGATGTTCAACACCACGGAAGGCAAACAGGCCATTCTGGACAGTTATGAACTGAGGAACACCGCCCTCACGACTAAGGTGCCCTACTACACAACGATGGCGGCATCAAAAGCGACGGTACAGGCCCTGAAAGCCCTGAAGCGCGGCGACCTTCAGGTGAAAAAGCTGCAGGAGTACAAGAACTAAACGTCGGTTCTCTTGTCGACTGGCTGTTGCCTGCCCTAGTATCACGCGATGCGACGGTGCAGCTTGGGAATATCGATGATGGTGGCAATGGGGCTGAGCGTTTCAGCCCATGCCGCAGAAGGCGACGGTGGTCACGCCCCCTTGTTTACTGACCATCGCCTTCTGTCTGTCACGCTCGCTGTTGACATCTCGGACGTGAACGCCCGCAAACGACAGAGCAAGGCACGAGAAGAAAAAGGCAACCTGTTTTACACCAGCGGGTCCGGCGAAGTACATGAGCTGGGTGTAGCTGTGCGCCCCCGAGGGAACTATCGCCGCACCAAGTGCAAAAACCCGCCCCTTCGCCTTAACTTCAAGCGCAAGCAACTTGAAGGCACACTTTTTGCCGGACAGGACAAACTCAAACTTGTGCGCCCCTGCAACAATACAGCCGCCGCCGAGCAGTGGGTTGTGCTCGAATATTTAGCCTATAGGTTTTACCAGAAACTGACACCGGAGAGCTTCGCAGTACGACCGCTCCTGGTTCGATATGGTGATCGACCCGACACCCGCACCGGAGAGGGTCGGTTTGGATTTGTCATCGAAAGCGACGACGCGATGGCAGAGCGCAATGGCGCCGAAGCCCTCAGTCCCCGTCGCATCCGACGCAGCAATCTCAACCCGCAGGCCACGCTGCGCATGGAGCTGTTTCAGTATCTGATCGGCAACAATGACTATTCGGCGCTGAAGGCTGTGAACGGTCGGACCTGCTGCCACAACATGCGCCTGCTGTCAGGCACCCCGGGCACAACCCTGACCCCGGTCCCCTATGATTTCGACTTTGCAGGCCTTGTGGACGCGAGCTATGCATCACCACCCGACAGGTATCCGATCAAGTCGGTTCGCACGCGTTATTTTCGAGGGTTTTGCCAGTCTGAGAGCATATGGCAATCGGTACTCGCCCAGTTTCAAAACCAAAAAGCTAACCTTGTTGCGCTGGTCGCTTCTGCGCCTCGCCTGAAGGACCGCACACGGCGGGATACGTTGCGCTACCTGGACGACTTTTACACGACGCTGGATGACCCAAACCAAACCGAACGCAGCCTGCGTGACCGTTGTCGGTAAGACATGAAATGCGCCAGGAAACATTAGGGTTGGTTGGAAGCCACTGAGCAGTCAAGCTCTGGGGCTTCTACGTGTGCTGCTCGTCTCTGCATGAACCGCTCAAAAAGAGGTGCCCCAGACGTCACCATCTCCGCGGCCTCAAGGTAACCATCCAGCGGTTGCTCCATACTAATGAGCGTGCCTTCGTGCATAACACTTACCTCACTGCCTTCAATAATCAGTGCCGCACGAGCCCCACCGTAATGTGAAGAAAGCCCTGTATCAACGGCCAGAACGCGGCCGTCATATCGGGGAAGAATCACACCGGCAGTCGGCGTATGGGCAACGACAATCCGCACTGCCCCCTTCCCTTCCAGATATCGGTCCAGAAAGGTTTGCGTATCGCAGGTCTCGCGCCCCTGCGACAATCCGCGAAACCATAAAGGACCGTTTGGATCTTCAACCACAGCGCCTTCGCCCAAAGTTTCACCAGACTTCAGCTCCTCCGAAACTGTTGCGTTAATGCGATTAAATTGCCAATCCGCGTAAGCTGGTCCGATACCGCCATGAACAAAAATCGTGTCATTGATCTGCACGATAGTATTGTGGCGACGCACCCATTTTCCGTACTTGCCATCAGGAGCCCAGGCGAGTCGATGCTCGACATAGCCGAGAGGGAACTGTGTCAGCCAGTTCTCGCGGTACGCTTCGTCAAACGCGGGCAATTCTTCCTCGGGCCGGCTCTGCTGCAGAAACCTGATCGTATTTTCGTAATAATCCTGCTGTCGTTTCGATGAACGCCTGTCGACAAACGCCTGATATTCACCCGGATCGACATAACGCAGGTCCCCGTACATATTCATGGCTTCATGGTTGCCAATGAGCGCATGCACCCGGCCTCCGGCCCGCCGCGCCTGTTTCTCCAGTTTCATGAGAAGGTCCATAACCTTGCGGCTATCCGGCCCACGGTCCGGCACATCGCCTACCTGCACCAGATGCGTTTTCCCACCCGACCACCGGCCACGATCGTCCAGAACGCCTGTTTCGGTCAGTAACTGAGAAAAGGCCTCAAAATCCCCATGCACATCACCGACTGCAACAATACGCTCCACATTTTGCCATTTGGCATCGTCTGCATAAGCGTCGACCTGCACCAGCGGCGAAAACAAGAAAACGAAAGCGATCAGCAACCAGAAGCGTTTAGGAGCCATTGCGGCTACCCACATCTGCAGGCATGGTTTCACGATGCACAGCTGCCTGCATCTCGCGTTCCCGCTGTTCCCTTTTTTCCCGCTTGCGCCGCATACGCTGATGAGATTCCAGCCCTTCGCCAGACAGGCCAATCAACGTGCAGGCAAAACTGAAAAACAGAGTAAGAACGTAAGCAATACCAAGGGCTTCGATGCCGGCGGCAATACCTACAGCAATCGCAACAAAGATAAACAGTGTGTCCGTCGTGTCGATCAGCGCGCGCCTGAACCGTACGGCAGCAGCGATGCCAGCAAGACCGAACGCCAGCGCCAGACTGAATTGTACGATAATCACAATACTTGCCACCACCGGCGGCAGCAGGATGATCGTAGCAGCAAGAGAATGGTCATATTCGGTGTTGGCATTTATCGCCCGGTAAACCCAAGCAACTGGGATCATTAAAATCACAGCACCCAACATACTGAGTAGAAGGGTTACCGCACCGTCCAACCGTCCGAAATCAGACGCAACCGCTGTTGAAATAACTTCAAGAACGTCGCGTTCGCTGCCAGCAAGCTGCGGCTCCTGCAACGCTCTGTCTTCGATAACATCCAAACCACCAAAGGGCAAAACCTCGAAAACATCGGGCGCAATACCCCTGACGAGATAAAGTGCGGCGGCGATGGCGGCAAAATAAATTCCGAGCTTCAAACAAAGCTTAAGCGCGTTCGCTCTGCGATTCCCCGCTATATTGGCTGTCATTGCTGTTTTCCCCGCATGATGGATTGGAGGATAATGCAGCCGATCCAGAATGTAAAAGAAAGCAGTGGTGAAGGGGCTTTAATTGGCTGGAAAGCCTGTTCTGCAGTCATCTTTGTCGTGCAGTCTTGATTCTTGGCGTATTGTTCGCTACATAAGGTCCAAGGATGCGCCGACCCTGCCCGGGTCGGCGCTCCTCTTTTTTATGAGTGGTAGCAAAAAAGCTGCCCGTAACAAACCAGACTTGGACGGGACCCATGAACGATAAAGTGCCCATGCTTGAAGAAGGCTTCCGAGCCCTAGAAGCAGAATTAAAGAATTTGAAATCCGTTGAACGCCCGTCGGTCGTTCAGGCGATCGAAGAAGCGCGCGCCCACGGCGATCTGTCGGAAAACGCCGAGTACCACGCAGCCAAAGAAAAACAAGGCCACATTGAGGGCCGCATCATGGAATTGGAAGGCAAGGTTTCTCGCGCTCAAGTGATTGACCCAACATCGCTTTCCGGCGAAACGGTCGTGTTCGGCGCAACAGTCACGATGCTCGATGAAAATGATGATGAAGTCATTTATCAAATTGTTGGTGCCGATGAAGGCGACGTAAAGGTTGGCCGGATTTCCTACCAGTCACCAATTGCGCGTGCACTGATCGGTCGCCGGGTCGAAGACGAAGTAGAAGTGAAGGCACCAGGTGGTGAGCGCTACTACGAAATCACGAAGATCGAATTCAAATAGGTTGGCGCCTGTTAAACTGAAAAAGCCCGCTTCGGCGGGCTTTTTTATTGAAACTGGCTATTTAACTTCCGGCAGCGGCACACCGGGCCGGTGTTTGCTTGTCCGGATGGTCAAAGACGTTTTCACACTCGCCACATTTGGTGCGGGTGTCAGCTCACCGGTCAGGAACTGCTGGAAACTACCGAGGTCTTCTGCAACTATTTTCAAAATAAAGTCAATTTCACCGTTCAGCATGAAACATTCACGCACAAGCGGCCATTCCTGAACTTTTTCCTCGAAGGCGCGCAAATCTGATTCTGCCTGGCTGTGCAGCCCTACCATGGCAAAAACTGTCAGCCCGTAGCCCAGGGCTTCCTGCTCAAGATCAGCATGATAGCCTTTGATGTAACCTTCCTGCTCCAGGGCGCGAACACGCCGCAAACAAGGAGGAGCCGTGATGCCGACGCGATCGGCCAGCTCCACATTTGTGATCCTGCCTTCAGCCTGCAGACAGGACAAGATTTTGCGGTCAACAGCGTCGAGTTTTACGCGAACCATAAAGGTCTCCCGGGAAGGCGTGTAATTCTTGCGAGAGCGAAGCCTTCGCATAGTAGCGAAGGTGTTTTCGGAAATAAAGTTCCAAATGTAAACAACTATATTACGCTAGGCGCTATTTAGGTTTCCACAAATTCTGTGCAGCAGTGCGTAAATTAGATAAAATTTTAATCATTTCTAGCATCCCGATTCGAAATGAGTAGTATATGGAACCGAGCGATTCGGGTGCAAAAATGTCGCTCTAAAAAGAACCGGAATAAGTGGCAGGGACGGCCGCGGATTTCTACCGCACCAGCGGAAGAAATCTTGAGTTACAGGGCTTGGCTGTGGGAAACGCTTCGGCATTCGAGATGGATGCCTTGGACACCAGAATCAGAGAGCTAGTCGCCTACGCGCGGGAGCGCGACGGCGAAGACCGTACCCTATTGTTCCGAAACCTCGTTGATCTGTTCCTTACTGGCAAAGCGCCCAGGAAACAACCAACACGCGATCAGCTTCTTGATGTTATTGAAGCTCTGGTCCCTCACGTTGAACCAGATGGCCGTCGCACAGTGGCCGAACTGGTTGCCCAGATGTCGGAGCCACCCCTTGATCTGGTGTGCCGACTCGCGAAAGACCGTCCACATCTGGTCGGCGACCTCTTGAGATCTACCGCATTTGACGAAGCCGATATTGTTGAATTGATCAACTGCACCGGCCGTGATCATCACCATGTTATTGCGTCACGAAATGATCTTTCCGCCAACGTCTGGATAGCCCTTGCCCGGGCAGCACCTGTAGCGCCGCCGTTTGACAATCAATCAACACTTGCGCTGTGGCGAGACGACCTTGGCGCTTTCGGTCAGAACCAGTCTTCCGAGACGGTTACGCCTTTCCGGGATCCTGCACACCCGAAAACCACTCAGCCCGCGCCATCAAGTGATGAGGCCCCACTTAAAACGAAGCCTACATTTGTTGCCACGGAAGATTTTTCTGATTCAGGCTTGCAGGCAGATGACAGCGGAAAGACATCTCAGCTGCGAATTCTTCGAACCGACAAGGACCTTATCGCCGACCGGATCGAAAAGGCCTCACTAAAGATGCAAACCGGAGCAGATATCGAACTGGACCCTGCATCGACAGAGTGGGGACCAGCGAACGGCGAAGAGAACAGTTCAGCTACAATCAGCCCGGGAGCGGAAAAAAGCGCCACTACCGCGCAGGACGTAGGCGGCGGCTGGCAATGGCATAGCGACCGCGACGGGCTGGTAACGGCAGTGTCTCCCAGAGGTCAGCGCCTGTTTGACCCGAACGCAAGGCTGATTGGCGCAACCATCCTCGATATGCTCGGCCTGAACGCCAAGCTGGGGCACCCGGTGTCTCGCGCATTCCAGCGACGCAGCACAATTCATGACGCGCCACTAACGCTGGAAACAAGAGACGGCACGAACCGATTCTGGACCATGGAAGCGACTCCCGTCTTCAGCGCTCATGGTGGTCTCTTCGAAGGATATCAGGGCATCATGCATCCTGTAACAGCTTCCACGGAAAATGAGTTGCCTCTCGATTCAGCAGCGCCTGCGTCACCGCCTCTTTTCACCGAGGAACAGGTTTCTTCCGAAAGTCGCATCGCAGAGCCTGTTGCAAGTTCGAGGAAAACACCAACCGCGAGCGACAAGCTGATGGATGAAAATATCGATCGCACGCTGACACCGCCGCCGAGCAGCCGTCCTGCACCTAAACCGTCCGCCACCGAGGCCCGCCCTTCACCAGATCAGATAAAAACCATTGCGACTGACCTGATCAGGGACATGATCAGCGACTCTGTTGCAAAAGCGCTAAATCCAAATGGCGTGCCTGTTACAAGCAGTGCGGCCAGCGTCGAACTCAAGTCAGCAGATAGCAAAAAGCCTGCGCCAACCGAAAACACCTCAAAAGCACCAGAACAAGCCGAGCTCGCAGATGAATTGGCCGCAACATTACACATTCTGGAACAAGCACTTTCCACAATGGTCATCAGCGGTCAAACGGCGAAAAACAGCGCTTTACGTTTGCAGACTGAGATCGCAACAGCCTGCCTGAAAACACTGAAGGAACAAATTGGCGCTGCTGGTGGCCATGCCAGGCACAACAACAATAGCTGACCCCCGATAGAGGATTTTTCGGGTGATTTTCGCTGCGCTTTGTCGCTAAACTCAGCCAGCAAAGCCCAATTCTCATCGGACGATAAAAGGAAAACAGATGAAATGCCTTAGTTCCAGGCTTCAGTTGACCATGCTCTTCTGCCTGTCGATCCTGCTGCACGGGGCAGTGACAACAAGCAGTATGGCCGACAACTCGGCAGCGCCAACCCCCGCGTTATGGAAAATTTCAGATGAAGACAGCACCATATATCTTTTTGGCACCGTCCATATATTGAGACCTGACCTGAACTGGCGTTCGGCTGACGTGAATAGCGCATTTGCCTCATCTGACACTGTCGTATTTGAAGCACCCGCAGACACATCAAATCCGCAAAAAATGCAGGCGTTGATTGCGCAGTTTGGACTTAATCCTCCCGGCACAACGCTTTCCGGCCTGATGAGCGAGCAGGGAAAACGCGATCTTGCTGACGTATTGGCGCAATTCAATATGGCGGGTTCCGCCGCGAATTTCGAGCCACTGAGGCCTTGGCTAGTCAGCATTACTCTTGCCGCCCTGCAGATTCAGGCAACCGGGGGAGACCCGAACGCAGGCGTTGAGCGCATCTTGGGCGCGGAAGCGGCCGCAAGCGGAAAAAGCATCGCCTATTTCGAAACCGACGAACAGCAAATGCAGATGCTTGGCAACATGTCGCCTGCAGCGGAATTGTTTTTGCTGGAGGACGGCCTGCGGCAACTGAAGGAAAACCCGGATCAGGTCAATGACCTGGTGACATTCTGGCGATCCGGTAATGTTGATGCCCTTGGCAGCTTGATGGTTGCAACGCTTGCCCCTCAGGAAGAGGTTTATGAAACCATTCTCGCAGCACGCAACAGAGACTGGGTTCGCCAGTTGAAGCAAATGCTGGAAGGCAGCGGCACCATCTTTGTTGCAGTCGGCGCAGCACACCTTGCCGGGGACCGGAGTGTGCAAGACTATCTGCGTGCTGAGGGCATTGCGGTCGTTCGCCAGTAACGCTTTGCCAATCACATCAAAAAGGGCGCTCCCTGTTGGGGAACGCCCTTTTTTAGTGTCGGTATCGCTATGACTTAGCGCGAACCACCGCGGGTTGCCGCTGCTTTTTGCGCCATGGCAGCTGAAGGACGGCTCCAGGTCTGGTTGCTGCAACGGCCACGCGCGCAGCTTGTTACCTTCAGATTGCCTTCACTTGTCAGAACAAGGTTGCCTTTTTGGGCTTTACCGCCTTCAAGTTTAGCAACTTTGCCACTTTCCCAGCGCTTTTGGCCCTGAACTTTGGCACCTTTGAATTTCATCAGCAGTTCTTTGCCAATGGCATCGCCCGAGTTGGTGCCGTCCTGGAAAACAACCGTCCCGCAAAGGCGACGAGACTTTTCACTGCAGTTGGCAACTTCAACAACCGTTTTGCCGTCGTCTGCGAGCCACAAGCCCTTGATATCATCGTTTTGCGCACCTGCAGGGTTTGCAATGAAGGTCGCCGCAGCAAGGCCAACCACGGCTGCGAAAGTTGCCGCTGTAGCGCGGGCACCCATAGACTTGCGGCTGGCTGCCGGGTTGCCGGTTGCTTTGGCAACATAGTCTGGGTGTTCTGTGCCCATCAGGCGGTCCCACCAGGTGAAATAAAGGCCGAAGTTTTTGTTGCCGGATGCGTGGTGCATGTCGTGATGTGTAACCATTGTTATCTGTCCTAATATTGGGTGCAGGGCCCACCAGCGGGGAAACAGTTCGTAGCCTGAATGCCCCACCGCATTCCTGATAATCATGTGTGTGAGAAACAGGAATATGGCGAAACCATGCATGGGGAGAAAAAGCAAAAACAGGGGTACGAAAGCAGCATGGATAGCGGCTTCAGGGATATTGAAGCTGTAAGCCGTCCATGGGGTCGGGTTGATCGATTTATGGTGTTCAGAATGGCCGCGCCGAAAAGCTTTGGGGAGATGCAGCAGTCTATGTGTCCAGTAAAAGTATGCATCTTGTGCCAGAATCATCAGCAACAGTGATCCAACGAAATAGGCTGTGCCATAGCCCGTTTCACCACCATAGATGGTCATCACACCTGAGCGAATGCCCAAATCGATCAAAAAGCCCGAGGCAGAAAAGGTCGCGGCTGCAAGCGCGGAGCTTTTGAACTCGCGAGCAATCTGCCTGAGCCCGGGGGTTTTCGTTCTGATTTTGCGGTTTTTAAGAGAGCGAGACAGGAGCACATTTACAATCAGATAAACGCTGCCTGCGCCGATGACGTAGCGTCCGAAATCAAAGGCGAACCACCCAGGATAACGGGGCAACATATCACCGGCCCACGCAGCAAGTTGATCTAACACTGTGACATCCATGTGTCTGTCCTCGCGTCTCAAACGCACCAATTGATTGCGGTGCTTGTCGTTATCGAGCGTCGGGAGAAGTCAGGGAAGGAAATGCTTAGACTGACCCGTTGCTCGTAACCATAAACGCAGGAAAACGGATTTGGTTCTTGCCGATTTCGGAATTGGCACGCTTTTTCAGAAATCGGCGAGTCTTTTTAACTATCGGCGAGCTGTTTTCGGCGGTACTCGGTTGGGGTTACGCCGGTTCGCTCCTTGAAGGCACGATTAAAGGGCCCTAGCGAACCATAACCGAGCTCCATCGCGATGGTCAGCACCGGAATATTGCGGTCTGAAACCGCAGAAAGTCGGGCTTGTGCCGCGGTGATTCGATAGTGGTTGAGGAAATCGGCAAAATTTCGATAACCCAGATGCCGATTGATCAAACGACGCAGCCTGTGCTCCGGCAAACCGGCAGATTCCGCCAATCCAGCGATGGTCAGGCCAGATTGAAGATACAGTTTATCGGTTTCGATCAGTTGTTCGACGGAGGCAAGGTCATGACGCTCGTTAGGGTCTTCCGGAGCGGGCTTCTGGGATTTGAGTGGGCCAGACTGTCCGCTAACAAATGCCACACTTCGCAGATTGATCCCATACCATGCCAGCGTAGCCGCCAAAAACCACATGCCTACAGATTGAAGAAGAAGAACAGGCGTGCCGGTCAGTGCCGGCTGCGGTACGAAGGTTTCGGCTGACGCGATGACCAGAGTGGTCAGCGTAACGGCGACGATATAGACGAGCCGAAACTTGCGCCGCGCTTCCAGCAGGTCGTCGTCCCGGCCCTCCCAGGCGACATAAATCATGTGCGCAATAAGGCCAAATCGCGCCAGAGTGTATACGGCGTAAGCTGGCAGCTCGAAACCAGACCCGGTTTCGTGAAGAAGATCGAAATGCACTCTACCCGAAAGATAAAACCCTATGCTGATCAGGGCAAAGGTGGGCCAGATTTTTAATCGGTCTCGAAACTGCGACAAGCTGAAAAGCCATATCGCAATCTGGCCCGAATGGCAGAATATCTCGATAAATATCATGCCAGCGCCAAAAAAGGCATTCAGCGTAGGACTGGTGCAAATCAAATAAGCCGCGCCGGAAAAAGAGGCCCAGGCTCCAAGCCAGGCAACCTGCCGATTGGCAAAATCACGCAAAAAAATCGCTCCCAGCACCATAAAAATGCTGATGGCCGAAAATCGGAAGAATGCAATAATAAGTTCAGTCGACTGCGCGTCCGTCATGACCTGCCAGCTCCCTCAGCCGGATTTTTATAAGCCTAGTGAGTTGACGCTTGCATAGTTGAAGGCTGGACGCCACCCAAAAAATCGCGGCGAAATTCCGTTGGCGTTTGGCCCGTACGCTCTTTGAAAGCCCGGTTGAACGGCCCGAGTGATCCGTATCCCAGTTCCATTGCAATCGTCAGCACGGGCGTGTGCCGCTCCTGCGCATCCGCGAGGCGGTTTTTGGCTGCCTCGACACGATGATGATTGAGAAAATCGGAGAAATTGCGGAACCCCATATGCTGGTTGATGAGGCGCCTGAGCCGATGCTCCGGCACCTTTGCAATATCTGCCAACCGTGTAATGGTCAGCCCCTGCTCCAGCAAGGTGGCGTTAGCGGCCAGATCATTCAAGCGCGCCAAGTCAAGAGCATCTGTCGGCTCCTGCGCCGCTTCCAGCAACCTGGGCTCAACTTGCGTCAAGTCACCAAGCAGCCACTCGCTGTCAACCTTGATGATGTTCCACAGCATATAGAACACGATGGACAGGATGATGCCCGACACCACGGCGTCTATCAGGGTGGCATTGTCTGACGGCACGGCTCCGCCCGGGCTCAGGGAGTAAACAACAACACCAACCGCCGTTGCGCCGCCAATCACAAAAGTTGACCGAAACCGCCGCCGGCTTTCAAGCAGATCATCGTCTCGCCCCTGCCACGCTGCAAACAACATATGTGCAACCATGCCAAATTTCAGCGAGTTTCCAACAAACGCGCTCACCGGATATAGGGGACTGGAATTTTCCAGCATCGTGTGAAGCGCGGCCGGTGGCAGGGATGGCCATTCACCAAACGTAAAATAATACTGTGGAAAATTCGACATGCCGGACAGCCAGAATACCGCGACGACAATGAAATGTATCGGCTCCAGCTTGAATTTGTCATCAAAGAGGGACAGCGAAAACAGCCATAATGCTGCCGGTGCAAACAGACCGACCATCTCCAGCGGGATCATCCAGGTGCCAACAACCCCTGAAATGCCCGGTGCGGCCAAAATGAGAAAAAAGGCGGTTGCGACAGAGAGAAAACAGGCGAGGTGAGCCGCAAGCGTGCAGCGCGCATCGCGCATCGCGAGCGCTGCGATGAGCAAGCAGCAGAAAACGCCGCCAAACCGGAATATATTATCCAATAGCTCGATCATGGGTCCCTAGATTCCTCAGTTCCTATTGTCTCACACGGCCTGTCTCAGGCAAGTGCTATTTCGCCGCAGCCATGCTCGCTTCCAATGACTGACTACGAAATTCAGTCGGGGTCAGACCTGTTCTTTCCTTAAAAGCCCGGTTGAAAGGCCCTAATGAGCCATAACCCAGCTCCATCGCCACCGTCAGCACAGGCGTATTCCTTTTGCTTTGGTCGGAGAGCTGCTCTTTTGCACGTTCGATGCGATGATGGTTCAGGAAATCGGAGAAATTCCGATATCCCAGGTGTTGATTTATCAGATGCCGCAAACGGTGCTCGGGGATGCCCAGGTCGTCGGAAAGCTTGCTGATGGTCAATCCAGCTTCAAGCATCTGCGGTGTGCCCGCCAGGCTTGTTATGGCACCCAGGTCATGCTGGTCAGCAGGTGTAAGCGCGCAATGCTCATCCGTAGGCGCACTGGAAACCGGGTTGGCCGTGCGGAAAAAAAGGTCCTCTCCACCGGGCGAAGACAATCGCCAAAGCGGGTAAACCGCGATGCACAGGAAGGCGATTGATTGAGTAAGCAGCAGTTCTTCCTTGATGCCGCGGCCGACAAGGAACAGTTCAGCAATCATTACACCCAGCGAAATAACAACGACGGCGCCTACAAAAGTGGTGCGAAACTGACGACGGTCCTCGACCAGGTCCTCGTTCCTGCCCTGCCAAACCTCATACACCAGATGCAATACGATGGCGCTGACCGTAATGATGGTCAGCGTCACAAAGGGGACGAACAAACCACCCCAACCATATTTGAAAGTCAGATAACTTCCTGCACCACTCAAAATCTTGATAACGATAACAGCTGCGTGCCACCCCTTGACTTCAAAGCGGTCATCAAACTGCGAAAGACAAAACAGCCATGCAAAACCAATCGATCCCACATGAAGCGGCAGCAATATAAGATCAATCTCTGCGCCAAACAGCTGGGCTTTCACCTTGGTGCTGACGAGATACGCAGCAGAAGAAATAGCCGAAAGAGCACCTAGCCTTCCCGCAACCCGGTCACGAAAATCCCGGAGCGCAAGTACGGCAAGCCAGACCAAAAGGCCAACGGCGCCGTAGCGCACAATGTCGTCCAAAGTTTCCAACAATCCCTCGCATCTGCTTACCAAAAGCAGGCGGGTCCCTTCGGTCTTCTTGCCTCATGTGACCCGCATCGCGGACATATATGGGAATTAAGGCAGAATATTGCCAGTAAATATTCTTGAATGGCGGGCAATTCAGCCTTGAATAGCCTGCATGGCCTTGATAAACGATTGAGGCGGTTTTTAGAGATTTATTTAATCGCTTTTTCCGATTTCAGAAATCGGATTCACCCGATTGCATTTGAACAGCAAAAGCCTAGAGTGGCGCCTGTTATTCTTGCTGCTGCCAGCGAGCCCTTCTGGGCTGTTTTGCTCTGTTTGCTCTGGCGGCAGCGACAAACCGGAAACCGTTCAAATCAACCCAGACGAGGAGCATTCCCATGGCCGTTCTTGCCGGAAAACCCGCACCAGACTTCACTGCCGCCGCTGTTATGGCTGACGGATCGATCAGCGGAAACTTCAACCTGAAGGACTATATCGGCGACGATTATGGTCTGGTCTTCTTCTATCCACTTGACTTCACTTTTGTCTGCCCATCTGAAATTCTTGCCTTCCATAACCGCATGGGCAAATTCAAGGAACTGGGTGTGAAAGTTGTTGCCGTTTCTGTCGATAGCGAGCACACGCACGCGGCATGGCGCAATACGCCAACATCTGAAGGTGGCCTGGGCCCGGTTGATTTCCCGATGGTTGCTGACAAAACAAAGCAGATCGCCCGCGACTATGACGTTCTTATCGAAGAAGACGGCATTTCCCTGCGTGGCACATTCCTCATCGGCAAAGACGGCATGGTTTGGCACCAGTATGTTAACTTCCTGCCACTTGGCCGCAATGTTGACGAGTTTGTACGTCTTGTTGAAGCGCTTCAGTTCCATGAAGAGCACGGCGAAGTATGCCCTGCCGGCTGGAACAAAGGCGATGAAGGCATGAAAGCTGACGCAGCCGGTGTTGCTGATTACCTCGGCAAACACGCTGACGAGCTCTAGGAAACCCGGTTTCCTCCAGATACCAAAAGGTATCGAAACCCCCACGAAAGCCCCGGCACCCGCCGGGGCTTTTTTGTTGGTCGCTTCACTCAAACTTGTCCCTACGGCCAAGTTGCTCCATGTTTATACCAACTTAACCACTATATACAGCGGAGCCTGACCTCATGGATCGTCGTCAAATTCTGAAATCCCTTCCCGCAAGTGTTGCCATGATGGCAATGACAGGTCACCAATCGGCCGCACATGCGGCACCTAGAGCTGACGAACACCGCGGCCTTATAGATCGCCGCTTTCTGAATACTCCTGACGGCCAGCTCTATTACTGGACTGCGGGTACGGGTCCTGACGTGGTGTTTGTGCACCAGTCGGGCAACAGCAGCCGGGAGTATGAAAGGCTGGTACCTCTTCTTGCAGACCGCTTTCGCATGATTGCAGTGGACCTGCCCGGTCACGGCAGTTCCGACAACCCCACTCATGAGCCGACGGTTGATGACTATGCTGCCGCGGTGCGCCGGGTGTTGAACCACCTGGATATCCGCCAGGCGCACATTGTTGCCCATCACGGGGGATGCCTGACAGCCATGAGCCTGCTGGCATCCGAGCCTGACCGCTTCGGCAAGGCAATTCTCTCGGGTACAGGCGCGATCAGGCCACCTGCAGAAAACAAGGCGTTTCTGGATGACCTGATGTCGCGGCAGGAACCTGTTCGGTCCGACAAGGAATTCATGGGAGACCTCTGGGCTCTTTATGTTTCCTTTTTAAGCGACGGCGCGAGCGTCATGGATATGCTCGACCCCTTCATCGCCGGTGTGGATTCGCGCCAGCGCCCTTATCGCGGCATCGTGGTAAACCTTAAATGGGATCGACGCTCCGCCGCCACTGCACTGAAAGGGCCGGTTCTTCTGGTTCAGGGCACGCGTGACAGTTTTGTCAGCGGTCAGGAAACCCTGCTTGATGTGATCCCAAATAGCGAAAGGCTGGTGATGGAAGGCTGCGGGACCTTCATGTTTTACGACCGCGCGGAGGACTGCGCAAAAATGGTCTCAGACTATTTGAGCCAATAGCACCACCACAACCTGGACACACGGTCATTCTATTTCCCGGCGCCACGGCGGGAAACGGCGGTTCAGCCCGGCATGGAACAAGCACAGCCTGTTGCCGGCAGGATCGGTGAAACGGGCTTCGCGCCATTTCCAGCTCTCATCCCGGGGCGCCGCCTCAAATTCAATGCCCGCCCCCAAAAGCTCCGCGTAGCGCTGGTCCACATCATCCACTTCAAAATAGAACACGCTGCTACCCGCTGCAGGCGTGTCAGTATGGTGGATGGACAGTGTTGATGACCCGGAAGGCAGCTCAAACCGGGCATAGCGCCCTTCGCTTAGCACGATCAGCTTGAGACCGAGCATCTGGTAGAAACTCAGGGAGGCATCGAAGTCTGATGCCTCCAGGGTCACTTGGTTCATGTCCATTGTTTTATCCTCGCATGATGACCGGGCAAACGGCATCCTGCACCCTCAAGCTAACTTGAGGTCAAGCGTAAAATTCTGGTGTGATAATCAGCCTAGTTGAGGCGCAGTCCAACTGCGCCGGTGATCAGGCCCCAAAGCTGGTCTGTCAACACCGCCGCGCTCGGTCGTTCCTTTGCCTGCATCGCATAAAGGAACGCCTGCTGCACCGCACCCATGATCGCAGGACCCGACACATGGGCATTTATTTCGGGCGCAATATAGCCCCGGTCGATACCGTTCTGGATGTTGCGCACCGCCAACTCCATAATCTCGGCGTTACCGGTCAGTTCCACCGCAGCAACCTGCGGCGTGCCGTTCAGTTTTCCCATTACGATCGACGCGAGCGGATCGCTGTATAGAAAATCGACAATTTCATTGAGGCGTGCCCGTTCCCGTTCAAGCCAGGGAATATCACCATCATAACGCTTGTTCACAATCGCCATATAGTGATCGTAAAAATCTGTGATTACGGCTGACAAAAGTCCCGCCTTGGAATTGAAATAGTGATAGGCCAGCCCTTCGGACACACCTGCTTTAGTGGCAACATCACTCATTTCGAAATCACCGTCGCCTTCGCACAGGCATTTTTTTGCCGCCTCAAGGATTGCGGAGGATGCATTTTTACGCGCCATGTTATGCCCTTTTAAATACCGGATTCTCCTTGCCATATATTTTGGCATCTGTAAATTGAGTTGAACTCAATTTAATGAATCCATGAGGCATTCGATGTACAGCTCTCCTGCCGAGATTGACGAGACCGCTCTCAAACCGTGGCTTGAAGGTCGCCGCTTCGACGACTGGTACGAGGAGTATGAAGACAGGGGTTATGTGATCTTTGAGGGCATCATGCCAACAGAAGATGTGGAGGCCGCCCGCGCCGCACTGGCACCTTATCTCACCAAAACCGGGCGCAATGATTTCGAGGGCTTCAAATCCAACAGGGTGTATTCCCTGCTTGCCAAGGCACCCGAGGTGTTCGCTCCAATGGCCATGCACCCGCTGGCGCTTGCCTTTTCGGAACGGGAGCTGGGGTCAAGCTGTCTGCTGTCTGCCATGCTCGCCATCAACCTGCACCCGGGTGAGACCGTGCAGGACTGGCACATAGACGACGACCATATTCAGATTCCGCTGCCGCGGCCCGCATACGGCGTCAGCACTTTCTGGACAATTGATCCGATGACCGAAGAAAACGGCGCCACGGAAATCATTCCCGGCAGTCACAGGTGGAACGAGCGCCAAATTCCCGAGATTGATCAGCAGGCAATCCACGACCCAGCGGGTCGGGATGCGGCCATTGACCCGAAGCCCCGTGCAGACGCTATCAAGGCGACCATGCCTGCGGGCAGCCTGATGGTTGCCAAAGGCACTTTGTGGCACCGTGGCGGTGCCAACCTCTCGGACAAACCACGCCTGATCGTCACACCGCAATATTGCCCAGGCTGGGCTCGCCCGCTGGAAACCATGTTGTTGACGCTTTCCAAAGAGCAGGCTCGCGCGCTCCCAAAGCGGGTGCGGGAGCTGGCTGGCTATTCGATCCATGGCATGTTCATGGGCTACACGGACGGCGCCCACCCAGAGAAAACTCTGGCTTCCTGAGCCATCCTGTCAGGGTTGCAGAATCCGACGAACCGCTTCGGCGGTTAAGTCAGCGAGTTTTTTGGACCTGTTGTCTTTTTCAGGGCCTATGCGCCCCACAAACCCCTCATAAATTGCCATAACCATACGCGCGAGACCGGGGGCCTTTTGCCTGCGGGTGATGGTCCCGGACTTCTGGCCGCGCGCAATCGTTTCTTCCAGCAGGGACACCATCAGGGTGTCGGCTTCAACAAACCGGGCGCGCATTGCATCGTTCCGGCCTGCCTCTGCAATCAATTCAGCATAAAGCTGCGCGTCTTCTGCGCTGGTTTCCGCAACCATGGCCCGGGCGCCTTCCACAACAGCCGTCAGGGCATTTTTTTCATCGCGCATGTAAGCTGCGAGCTCGTCGATTTCCTCGCGCTCCCAATCCACCATGCCTTCAATAATCGCATCTTTGCCCGGGAAATAGTTATAGACCGCACCTGCGCTCAGGCCTGCTTCGGCGCAAATGGCGCGCATGCTCGCCTGATGGAAACCATCGCGCACAAAGCACCGCGCGGCGGCCTCCAGTATCTCGAACCGCCGACGTTTCTCCAGCTTGTCGTCTTTGGTGCGCGGCATGCGGTCAGGCCTCCTGTTCCTGGATTTGTGCGGCATCAGGCTTCCAGCCAGGATGAGCGAACATATAGTGCCAGCGGTCGCTCCAGCTTTTTGCCCGCCATACGTCACAGGCAATGCCCGCATACTCATGGAAGTTAATCACAAACGGGTTGATGCTTTCAATCGGTTCGGTGATGCCAAATTTCACCAGTGCTTTTTCCGCCTGATAAGTGCCGAACAAATGATCCCAGATCATCAGCACACCACCGTAGTTCTTGTCCAGATACTCGGGGTTGGAGCCATGATGCACGCGGTGCGCGGAAGGCGTGTTAATGATTTTGTCCAGAATACCGAGCTTGCCAACCTTTTGTGTGTGAAGCCATGTCTGGTAGGTGGCATTGGCGGCAAGCGCAACAAACGTGACCACCGGGTCAAACCCAACGAGCAGCATCGGGATCAGGAAGATCCATTCAACCAGCCCTTCCACCCACGAAAGGCGAAAAGCCGTTGTCAGGTCATACTCTGGCGACGAATGATGGGTGACGTGATAGGCCCAGAAGAATCGTACTTCATGCTCGGTCCTGTGCATCCAGTAATAAAGAAAGTCCGCCATCACCAATGCCAGCACCCATGTCCAGGGAGTCATTTCAATTTCAAACAGCGCAAAGGGCGCAATGAAATAGTAGGCGACGAGCAATACAGCCGCGTTGATGAAGTACCCGGTAAACTCATATCCAACCGCTGTCATGATATTGGCAGCGGTTTCGCTGAAGCGTCGACCGGTTTTAAAAAGCATGTCTGCAATCGCCTCGACGACCGCGAGGCCGATAAAGCCCAGTGTGATCCATTCAAGGGCGACAAACCAGCCGTCATACTTGTCCAGCAATTCCGTGAGCATATCCATGATCGTTCCTCTTCTATCCTCGGCTCCCGTTTCCCGGGTTTCGAGATATATATAAAACGAACGTTCGTTTTATCAATAGAAAACTTAAAAATGATTGGCGGCCATGGCCACGGGCGGGTTGGATTTGTTGAAAGACCTCTGGTTCGCGCTTTTGGAGACTGGCTAGTGAGAGGCGGCAGGTCCCTGCCCTTCGGTTTTGTCCCAGGCGGCGGGCGGCACCTCAACGGGTGCAGTCAGATCAAAACTGACCATAAAATCCCGGCCACCCGGCCGCATCAGGCGGTAGTTCAGCATGCCGCCTGCAACCGAAAGCTGCCACGTGTTTTGTGTCGAAGCATTCAGTCCTTCCCGCTCAAACAGCGCAACGCTCTCGGCGTCCACCGGGAAGTTGATTTCCGCATCCCCGGGCGCACCGTCAGGCGCAGCGCTCATGCCGCCGTACCAGGTAACGGCGTCTTCGCTTCCATCCGCGTGCCGGTGATCATGCTTTAGCCGAACACCACTTTCCATACGGGTGATGACCCAGATGCGGGACCTGTCGTCATTGAACGCCAGCGGCACGCGCAATTCGCTGTCGCTGCAATCACGCACATGCATGACAAGCCGAGCCTGCCGCCAGGGGTCATCCGCCGCGCCGCGCGACACCTGCCCTTCAAAAGCCTGGCCGCAATGCGCCTGAAGCACCTCAAACACGCCGTCCGCATGTGCGCTCGTCGCACCTAACACAAGCGTTATAGCAGCAGCAAAAACTGTTTTCATTACCTGTCCCTCCCAAAGCACGGCATTCCGGCGTGAGCCTACTGCCCGCCCCCATTTCCAACAAGAGAAACTGTTGGCAATAAGAGAAACTAATGAAAGCGGTCAGCAATTGTCGTGCTCCCCGGGGCTGAAAACAGACGGCAGACGCCTTATCTCTGTTGGAGCCAAGGGGAGCAGTTCACATGACAGATACAGACAAAATTTCAACGGGCGGCTGTTTGTGCGGTGCGGTGCGCTATGAAGTGCGCGGGCCACTCAGGGATGTGGTCAATTGCCACTGCGAAATGTGCCAGAAACAACATGGCGGCTTCGGCCCCCACACCAAGGCACGCAAAGCCAACATCACGCTCACCAACGCGGATGGCCTCGCCTGGTACCAGACGTCAGATGTCGCCCGCCGCGGATTTTGCCGCGCCTGTGGCTCCGGGCTGTTCTGGGAACCGTTTGACCAGGACGGCACAGGCATCCTCGCCAGCACGCTTGACGGCGAAACGGGCCTGAAGACCATCGGCCATATTTTTGTTGCTGAAAAACCGGACTTTTACGAGATCACCGACGACCTGCCACAATTCGACGGTTCGTCCGACGGGGAGCTTGTCGGCGACTATCGCTAACGCCGCCGGATTTGCCAAACGGCCTCCCGCCGGTTAATGCTCCTTGTGGGGCTAGCCGGAGGGACAAATGGGAAGATGGACAAAACGACTGGTCTGGACGGCAGTATTGCTGACCATGACCGTCGGCGGCGTGTGGTTTTGGCTGTCGCCCCCCACAACACCGGACGCCATCCTGTTCCACGGCGGGCGCATCATTACAATGAACCCCGCAGAGCCATCGCCTGAGGCCATGTTGGTGCGCGGTGGCCGCATCGTCGCACTCGGTAACCTCGCGGACATGCGCGCCGAAGGCGGCGGAGCCACTCCGTATGACCTGAAGGGCAAAAGCCTGATGCCCGGCTTTATCGAGCCGCACAGCCATCCCGTTGCCGCCGCCCAGTTTGCCGCCACCATCGACGTCAGCGGCTTCGCGCACACCACCCGGGCAGGTGTGATGCAGACCCTCAAGGCAGGCATAGAAGACGCACCCGGCGCGTGGGCCGTCGCCTTCGGGTGGGATCCGGTGATGATCGATGATCTGACGGCGCCCACGCTTGCTGAGCTCGATGCCCTCTCGCCCGACAAGCCGCTTCTGGTGCTCACGCAGATGATGCATGACGCTTACGCCAACTCGGCGGCGCTGGCGGCAGCCGGCATTTCAGCCGGCAGCGCCAATCCACCCGCGGGCGAGTTTGTGCGCGACGAGGACGGCAACCTCACAGGCACAGTCCGCGAAGTGGGCGCGATCAATGTGCTGTTTTCCGCGATGCCGCGCCCGCCCGCTGGCACCAACGACCTTTTGCTCAACCTGTTCATGGGCGCCTATGCCCGCGCGGGCTACACTACGGTGGGCGTATTGGGCCCCGTCGGCAATGACGCAGACCCTATCGCCCTCCTCAAGCGCCGTACGGCGGCACAGCCGCTGGTACAAACCATGATTTATGCCCTGCCCGACCAGCTGGCGGCAACAGATGCGCCCGAAGCGCGCACTGGCAACGCCCCGATTGTGGGCGTGAAATTCTGGATGGATGGCAGCCCCTACGCGGGCGGTGCCGCGGTCAGGGAACCCTACGAGGTCAACGATCTGACGACAGAACGACTGCACCTGAAACCCGGGCATGTGGGGGCCGTGATGATCCCGGCGGATGACTACCACGCCATGTTTGTCGATTATCATACCCGTGGCTACCAGATCGCAACACACGTGCAGGGCGAAAACGCCGTGGACCGTGTGCTGGATGTCGCCGAGCAGGCGCTCAAGGACTACCCCCGGACAGGTCACCGCCACCGTCTGGAGCATAACGCCCTAATCACCAAGGCGCAGCTTGAGCGCGCGCATGCGCTCGGTTTCACCACCAGTTTTTTCATCGACCACATCCGGTTTTACGGTGACAAACTGCCTGCGCTGTTTGGACCTGAGCGCACCGAGCGATACATGCCCATCGGCACCGCACAGCAGGCCGGGCATGTGGTCACGGTGCACGGCGACCATCCCGCCACCCCCATCGGCCCCTTGCGCTCGCTCGTGACCTTGCTGGAGCGCACCCCGGACAAGGGCGATGCCCCCATTGGGGCGGCGGAAAAGCTCTCGCGCATCGATGCGCTCAAGGCCATCACCATCAACGCTGCGTGGCAACTGGGGCTTGAGGACAGCCGCGGCAGCCTGCAGGTTGGCAAACAGGCGGACCTTGTGATGCTGTCAAGCGACCTTACGACCGTTCCTGTTGATCAGATTGAGCAAACGCAGGTGCTTGGCACCTGGATCAAGGGCACACCCGTTGACGCGCGACAGACAACCCTCACCAACGCTCGCCTGCTGTGGCAACTGCTTCTGAACCTCTTCTAATTTTCAGGTGTTTGTTCAGTTTTCCAGAAGCATGGCGACCGCCATGGCAACACTGGCGACCACCGCAACCGGCTTGACAACGCGCCCGCCAAACCGGTGAACGCTGTGCGCGCCAAGCCACGCACCCGACATCTGACCCAGCACCAAAACGCCGCCAACCGCCCAGTAAATCTCCACCGCTGACGCCAACACGGCGAGCCCTACAATATTGCTGACGAAATTCAATACCTTGCTGTTGGCTGTTGCCTCTACGAGCGTACTGCCCGCCAGCCAGATCATGGTGAGCGCGAAGAACATGCCTGTGCCCGGCCCGAAGAAACCGTCATAAAAACCGATGAGCGGCGCAGCCGTTACGGCATACAGCCCAAATGAACGGGCAGAGACGGATTCTGTTTCCTGCACAGGCGGCAGGAAAACGTACGCAACCGCGATGCCGATCAGCAGGATGGGCAGGAACCAGCGCAGCTTCCCCGCATCAACGGACAAAAGCAAAAAAGCCCCGACGGCTGAAAACACCGCCACCGCCAGCATGGCCGGCCAGAGCTTGCGAAAGTCGATGTAGCCCCGGCGCACAAAGTAAGTTGCGGCCGTGAGGGTGCCGAAAGAGCCGGATATCTTGTTGGTGGCGATGGCCGCAGCCGGTGGCAAGCCCGCAATCATCAGGGCCGGAATGGTCAGCAGCGCACCGCCGCCCGCGATCGAATCGACCCAGCCCGCAACAAAGGCAATGGCAAACAGTGCCAACAAAATCTCCGGCGCAAGCTCTATGGCTGTTTCCTCACATGTATCGCTGGATTTCGGGGTGGCCCCTTCGCGCAGCCCGAGTTCACAAGGCTTAATAGGTAAGAGCCAGACCTGCCATTTCAAGCCACGCCCAAGACCCTGAAATCACACCGACCATAAAAATGTTGTTCTGAATTGCGCCTTCCAGCGCTAAAGTTGCACACTGGGCATTGTGGGTTGTGAAGGGGAGGCAAGCGATGGTTGTTCAGGCGGATCCATATATCACCGTATCAAGGGCGTTGATTACGCTGTTCCTGATCGGCGGCGCGATCTTCAGCGTCAACCTTGCGTACCTGTTATTTGTCAAAGGCATCGGCCAAGGCACCGACCAGCTGTCGATCGACATCTGGGGTGTGAGCATCTCGCCCGGCAGCATCGGCACTGCGTTTCTCGCGATGGCGATTGTGTTTGTGGTGGCCGCAGTGAAAAGCAAGCCGGTGTTCAGCTACAAAAGCCAGGGCCCAAGTGGCAAGGGCAAGAAATCAGGCGGTGGCGGGTCCAGCGCCAACGTCAAAATGGCACCCTTGAAGCCGGACGTGTGACGAGCAGCGGCTGTTTCGTGGAGTTGAGAAAAACCGGAATCTTAAACAATTCTCAGTTCAGATGTTTAACCGTCGGTTGCTGCCCGTGCAAAGATCGCATCAATCACTTTCAACAAGCTCTTTGGTGCATGATTTTGTGCCATCAATGAATTCATTTTGAAGCCAATCGCAAGCGGGTCCTTTTTTAATCCCGGAGCGTTGCCCAAATGGCTAGTCGCTTGTTGTGAAGCGATACGCCACGCTTCCTTGTCGACCTCACTTTGTATGTCAGTTGTTATTGAATTTGGCCAAGCAGCATAGTTACTACCGAGGAGCAATACTTTCGAAAACAGGTCGGTTTTCTTTGCTCCCAAGAAACCGAGAAGCTGTTTGTTTTCTGCCTCATGGATGTGCTTGTGCTTTTTTTTGCAATTTCCGTCCTGATCAAACATAACAAAAAATGGGACATCAAATGCATCCGCGATCAATAGCGCCATTAACAATTTCGACTTCCCGAAAACTGGGATTATACAAATTCCGAGCTCACAATGTCGCCGCCAAGACTTTTTGTCACTTGCGAAGACACTCGACAAATAGGCTTGATCTTCTCGACTTTCGACAAAAACAATGAACTTGCCGAAAAGTAGTTCTGTGATCCAGGGTTCCAAACTTCTATGGACTTTGGGCATCATTCCCCGAGGTTCTTGCAAGTTTCGGCCGGTGACTTCGCAAAATCTATCAGCAATCCTGTCAAATTTTGCGATTGAAAACTGGGCATGACCGTCTTTCGTTTGGAAGACTCTGATTGTCTGCTCAAGACGCTGCCCGACTATCATTATTGGGCTGTGTGTGGTGGCAACTACCTGTGTATTTTGATTACTCAAATCGTCAAAAACATTTGCTAAGTTTCTTACTTCTGAGGGGTGTTGATACAATTCCGGCTCTTCGCACCCTACGACTATTGAAATACTGCCATCCGACTTAGACTCTGCAAGAGCCTGTAGCACAGCAAATAAGTAGGTCCTCTGCAACCCATGGCCAAACCTTGATACTTCTCCCCGAAAAGTGGAGTCTTCTAAGCCTACTGCTGCCATTGGTGCCTGAATTTGGATCGATTTTTCCTCTTGCTCCCAATCGACATGCGCACGCACGCCTTCTGAAGCCCACGAAGCAAGCTTCTCAGAGAGCTTTTCCTCAACCAGTTTTAACGCCTCAGTAGATTGCTCGAGCAACTGGGTGTACTTTTCATCAGTTTCTCGCTTCAATTGTGCAAGCTGTTCATTGATTCCCGACCTATCCGAAACCAATAAGTTTACCAACTGACCAATAGCTGAGTTTCGGGCTTCCGATTGTTCTTGCGAAGCATCCTTTACTGCAGGGACGTAAACCCATTGAACATGTCTATCGAGTTTACCTTTACCTTTTGTGGCACCATAAAATTGATCCTCGCTATCTATTGGAATACACAAGTCGGTGTGCGTTGATTCATAGTTTTCGAGTTGCTTGACCGCAGCATTTTGGTTGGTCCAGCTTGGTAAATCTGGATATTGATCTCTGAGTTTCCCGTAGACTTCCTTTTTTTCAGAAGCCGATGTTGCTTCATGAAATCTAGCAAACTCTATTATGCCAAGTCGTGACCCCACCTGCTTTATTGGTGCTCGACCAATTGCATCGTCAAATTTTGCAATGGCTGAAACTATTAACGTTCCTTGCCGTACATAGTGAGAAAGATCAGATGCAGCTTCCGCATCAATTTCGTTGAATGTAACTTTGATAGATACCGATTTGCTGGTGTCTCCATCGGTGAAATCCGAGGATTCAAGGTAATTAACATTCTTATGTGTTGGGCCAGCATTGCGGAAAAAAACATTCAGTGCTGCAAGGACTGTTGACTTCCCAGCGCCATTTGGTCCGACAAAATAACACAATTTGTCAAATTCGATTGTGGCCGATTTGATAGACCGAAAGTTCTCAATCTGAATGGTTTCGATGCGCATAATGCATTCCAACAAGGCACATACACTTGAAACAACTATAATATGTATTTTCTACATTAAAAGTTTGTTTTGCCTTCTATCGAAGCGCCAAACTAAAACAGCCGCGCGGCGAACCAGTCGCGGAAGTCTTTGGTGGCTTCTGTTCCCTCAAGACCGATGAGCCGCGCGAGGTAGGGCCCGGCGATGCCGTCCCCGACCGCCGTTGTTGCCACCAGATAGATGATGAAGCGTGCCTGCCGTTCGGCCACTTCATCCTTGACGACCATGTCGCCCGCTGCGGCCCTGATGGCCTGCACGACGCCTGCGTGGATTTTGTCAAACAGCGCCATCAGCGTGTCCTCGCCCGCGCGCAGGTCCGCGCCCCTGAGCATGGTCCAGGCCAAGAGCCGCGCATTACCGTCATCGGTGAGCACTTCAAACACCCGGAACAGCACAGAATGGTCTTCGGGGAACACCGTCTCGCCCGCATCCATGACGCGCAGGATGTCATCGAGGAGCTTCTCGACCATGTTTTCAGCAAGCGCGACGCGCAGGTCCTCGGCACTGCCGAAATGATGCAGGATTGTTGAGTGGGTCACGCCCGCGATTGCTGCGATTTCCTTGATCTGCAGGCCTTCGGGGCCCACCGCTTTCAGCCGGGTTTGCGCCGCCTTCAGGATCAGCGCACGGGCTTCCGCCGGGCTGCGGCGGATGCGTTTTGGCTTTGTGGCGGCGGTTGCGGTCATGAATTCCTGAGTCCCTATTGATATTTTTATCGTTATCGCTTATCTTATCGACACTATTGTTTATAAATGATGCCAATACTGCCAATAATGAATGTAAGGCATACGGCCCTGCGGGCGCAAGGATAGCGACATGACAACAGAAAGCTACGTGGCTCAGCCAATGGAATTCCGCAAGGCATGGCGCGCGCTCAAGGCCCTGATTGCCGACCCGGAAGACACCCGGCAGGTGTTCACCATCATGCGCGCCCTCACGGGCAAATCCTTCTACAAGCAGTATCTGCAGTTTAAGGCAAGCGAGACGGGCCTGCGTATCCTTGAGGAGCAACGCGACCTGCTGGCGACGCTCGCGGACCGCGAGGCGCTGAAAGCACTGCCCGACGGCACGGTTGGCAAAACCTACATTGACTTTATGGAGCGCGAAGGCATCACCGCCGAAGGGCTGGTGGAAGCCAGCGAGGACGCCTACACCGACTTTACCGACAAGGACATGGAGCGTTACGCCATGCGCACGCGCGAAATGCATGACCTGTGGCATGTGATCACCGGTTATGGCCGCGACGGGCTGGGTGAAGTGTGTGTGGTGGCTTTTTCCTATGCGCAGACCAAATCACTCGGCTTTGCCGCCATCGCCCTGATGGGGGCCTATGACTTCAGCCGCAAGTTCCCGGGCAACCGCATTTTCCGCGCCGCCTGGCAGGCTTACCGCACGGGCCGCAAAGCCAAATGGTTCCCCGGCCAGGACTGGGAACATCTGCTGACCCTGCCGCTTGACGAGGTTCGGGCCATGCTCAACATCCCGGAGCCGGATGTCTATCTGGCCCACACGGATGTGATCCGGCAAACCCGGCCCGAGATGCTCGCGGCGGCTGAGTAAGCTCATTGCACGATAAGCCTGCACACGATAAGCCTGCAGACGATAAGCCCTGATCCTGCGATAAGGACGCTAAGCCTTGTAGTATCCGGGTTCGGAACCGTCTCCCAGCATTGTTGCGCCCAAAACAGCCGATATGTCCAGCCAGTCACCATCCGCAATCCGTTCCCTAATCAGGATCGGTGAAACCTGATCTATCCGTGCGGAAAACAAGTTACGAACGGCGAAGTCATGGGAGATATTTGCGTATGACGCCCTGATCTCGGGCATGGCGCGGCGGTATGTACTCGGTTTCATATCGTCATCCCAAAAACACATAACGAGGGCGGCCCGTTCCAGCGATGCATCGAGCCTCTGAAACAAGACAACCCCATGTGCGTGAGCGGTGCTGACGATGGTTTGATGGGTGAGCACAACCATTGTCATGGCATCATTGAAGTTTTCATCACGCGAAATTTTTTGCTCAACCAGCTTTTCGATGTCTTGAGCTGACTTCATTTTCACCCTCCGCTGTTTTCCATGGCGACATATATGACGACATAAATCATATACAGTATTGAAAATAATAGGATTTCCCCGAAAGCTCCCTTCAGGAAAATATAGGATGGACCCTTAAGGTGATAGCCGCCTCCCGCTTGCTTGAACCGGTCAACCCGCGCAAGCGTGAAGACAGAAACCCCGGTAGCCAGCAGGAATGTGAACACCAGAAGCAGTGAGGAAAAGGGCAGCCAATTGGGCGCTTCAAAGCCAATCTGCTTGCTGAACAGGCCCGTTATACTGCCAATGCCCAAAACACCGGCGATGCCGCGCCCGGGTCCCTTGAGCGAATCAAAAAAACCGTCGGGCGCGTCGAAGTGACCTTTGGATACTGACTTTTTTTTGTAAATTGAGACCGCAGCGCCGCCTTTCCGGGCCAGCATCAGAAACAGGATAATCAGCGGCACATAAATATATGGATTGTTCATGCGTGTTAACCTCCCCGTCGTTTCACGCCGTGACACTGTGCCCTATCAGGCAGGGTGGTTGTGTTGCCTGCCAGCGTTTCAACCCCATGTCATGGCCCCCAAAACGCTTTTACCACTCAAAGTATTTAAAAAACAGCCTCAACGCTAGTTGACGCTGACCTGAGGCACCGATGAGTGGATTTCGGGTTGGGCGGTTGCAACGCGGAACCCCCGACCAATCCCTGAAAAACTTAGCCAGACCCCGCACGGAAATGCCGGTCCTGCATAGAACAGCAGACATCAGTGCTGCCCAAACCAAAACCGTCATTGTAAATACATCCCGTTCCAACGCAGTCCAGCCAACGCAGCCCAGCCAACGCGGCCCAAGTCAGCGCGGCAGGCGTCAATCTGGCAACCATCCCAAATTTGAATGCATTTTCTAACTTATGAAAAACCTATTGAGTGTTATCACGATTTCTATTGACATTTATGTTCATAATAAATATCTCTTTATAAACATTTTTGTTCATTAAATGAATTCAGCAATAAAGGACATACGCATGGCCACCTCCCCAACCCCCGTGAACGAAGCGCTCCGGAACGACACATCCGTTAAAGAACCGGCTATAAATCAAGTGCCTGCGCCTTATGTTGCGCCGCGTCTTGACTTCGTTGCCGCCTGGAAAGCCCTGCGCGCGCTGATGAAAGACCGGGAAGACACCGCGCAGGTGTTCAAGATCATGCAGGCGCTCACGGGAAAGTCCCTGTGGAACCAGTATCAGCGCTTTGCCAAAACCGAGGTAGGCGCGCGCATCATCCGGGATGAGATCAGCCTTCTGGACACCCTGATGGACCGCGAAGCACTCTCAAAGCTGCCTGAAGGCTCGCTTGGCCGCGTGTATCTGGACTTTATGATCCGCGAAGGGCTGACCGCAGACGGACTGGTGGACGCCAGCGATGATACCCTCACCCGTTTTGATGACAGGGGCCTGCAGATTTACGCGGGGCGCACACGCGAACTGCATGACCTGTGGCATGTGGTTACCGGCTTTGGCCGCGACGGGCTGGGCGAATATTGCGTGGTCGGCTTTTCTTACTCACAGACCAAAAGCAAGGGTTTTGCCGCCATTTCCCTGATGGGCGCGATTGACCTTGCGCGCAAGTTCCCGCGCCAGGGTGTGTTCAAGGCCGTGCGCCAGGCATTTCGCATTGGTCGCAAGGCTGAATGGCTGCCCGCACAGGACTGGGAAGCCCTGCTCAAGGAACCGTTTGAGGAGGTGCGCGCCAAGCTGAAGTTGGCTGAGCCAACTTATTATAAGGCGGCGGCCCATATCAGTGCGCAGACCATGCCCGAGCCGATGCCGGCGGCCCAACCTGATCTGGTTGCGGCGGCCTGAGTTTCCTGTTGAAAATGTAAAAAAGGGCTGCAATGCAGCCTTTTTTTGTGCCGTTTTCGTCTCTTTTTCGAGGCTTGGAAAGTGCCCTACCCCTCTTCCCGGGCCAGAGCCCGCTGGTACGCCGGGCGGGCAAGGCAGCGTTCGATGTAGGCGTCTATCGGGCCGCTCTCGGGCAGGATACCGAACATCTTAAGGAAGTTCGCGGACGAGCCGAGCATCACATCGGCTGCGGAAAACCGGTCTCCCAGTATCCAGTCACCGCCTTTCAGGCCTGCCTCCAACGTCTTGATCATACTGTCAAAATCGCCCCAACCATGCGAATAGGGCTTGGGCTCCCAACCGCCGAATTTCTCTGCCATCGCGGGCTCCAGCACACCGGGTGTGAACATCATCCAGTAGAGATACCGGCCCCTGGCAGCATCATCAATCGCGGGCGCCAGGCCTGCGCCAGTGTATTTGTCCGCCAGATACATGCAGATCGCCGCTGATTCCGCCAGCATCACATCCCCGTCTGCGATAGCCGGCACCTTGCCCATCGGGCTCGCGATCTGGAAGGCCATATCGTTTTTTGACTTCGGATCCTGGATGTCTATCTCTTTGATTTCAAACGGCTCCCCGAGCTCTTCAAGCATCCATAAAGCCCGCGCCGCCCTCGATCTTGGGCACCAAAAGAGTGTTATCATATTGTTGTTCTCCTGCTGTGTGTTGACGGGCAGCTTATCACCCGGCGCGCGCGCCCTCAATCGACGCAATAACTCTCCTGACAAAAAGCGATTTTCCCGCCACGCCGAATGCTTTATACCTCATTGCTGAGGCGTGCCTCCCCAGAGTTTCAAGCGCTAAGGACCCCAAATGGCCGACTATTTGACGTATGAGACAGAGTATTCCCTCGCAGGCACCAGCCTGACATTTGGCGCAATCGCCTATGGCTGCTGGCGCTATGCCGGCACAGATGTCGCCGCTGCGACCAGCAAAATTGAAACCGCGCTCGAATGCGGTTTCACCCTCATTGACACCGCCGACATCTATGGCACCACCTGGCCGGACGGTTTCGGTGAGGCGGAAGCTTTGCTCGGTGACGTGTTGGCCGCAAACGCTGGCCTGCGCAACCAAATGGTGCTCGCAACCAAAGGCGGCATCGTGCCGGGACTGCCCTATAATTCGGCGGCGGATTATCTGATCAAAGCGTGCGAAGACTCGCTTTCCCGGCTCAAAACCGACGTGATCGACCTGTATCAAATCCACCGACCGGACCTTCTCACCCCGTTTGAAGAGGTGGCAGGCGCGCTGAACAAACTCCTGTCGGCGGGCAAAATTCGGTCCGCAGGTGTATCCAACTTCACCGTCTCGCAGACGAATGCGCTCCAGCGCTTCATGGACCGACCTCTTGTGTCGCATCAGCCTGAGTTTTCGTGCCTCGAAACAACCCCGATGACAGACGGCGTACTGGACCAGGCACAGGAAAACCGAATGGTTGCGTTTGCGTGGTCGCCGCTGGCTGGCGGACAACTGGTTACGGGCAAGGCAGCCGGTGCAGCCGTGGAGAAAGTTGACCGCATTCTGCCTGTGCTCGACCGCATTGCAGCGGAAAACGGCTGCGATCGAAGCGCTGTTGCACTTGCATGGCTTCTTGCCCACCCGGCGAAAGTGGTGCCGATTGTTGGTACGCAAACCCTGGAACGCATCCGGAAAAGCGCTGATGCGCTGACCGTCAAAATGACCAGGCGCGACTGGTACGATATTCTCGAAGCCAGCCTCGGCGCGCCCATGCCTTGAAGAATTTGCCATGACTAACGACCGGATAGTGACCAGCACAAGCGAGGCTTTTGCCCTGATCCTGGAACACGGCCTGACGCTGCCTGAGGCGTGGGAAGACCATCCCTGGGGTGAAACCGTATTGAAGGTTCGGAGAAAGGTTTTTGTTTTCCTGAATGGCAGCAAGGAAGGCATCTTCGCCCTGTCGGTGAAGCTGCCGCAGTCAGCCGAGTTTGCGTTGCTGCACCCCTTCGCCAGCAAAACCGGCTATGGCCTTGGCAACAGTGGCTGGGTCACATGCGAATTTACGGACGACGATGACATACCCATCGACATGCTCATCGAATGGATGGAGCAAAGCTACCGCACCGTTGCACCCAAAAAACTTGCGGCCCTTGTTCCGGAACCGGAATGAACGGCAGATACTTCCGAGCCGAACTCGCTCAGCAATCACCGGCAACGACGACAAATTCTCCCGGGATCAGGTAACCCGTATCCCTCTTGAAGGGTTCAATAGAAGCCAGATAAGCCGCATGAACTTCCGTCTTTACGGCATCGCTAAAGCGATCGTACGCCAGCGCAACCGGACCGCCGGAAAAAGCAGCCTTCAGTGCATGCTCATCAGAGGCGTAGGGCATTAGTGTGTGAACGCGTTTGGCCTTCACATTCCTGAACGCGACATCTTCCATCATTCGCTTGAGAGCGTCCCCCGTACCAAGCCGAAAAAAGAGGGGGCAAACCGCAGATTTTACACGTTCATCGACAATGGGAAAAATATCCGCCCAGCCACAATTTTTTCGCGCACCCCAAACTGCGAACACCGCCCTACCGCCCGATTTCAACACGCGCATTGCTTCCTTCAGGGCAACTTCCGGGTGCGGCAGATACATCAACCCCAACCCACTGGTAACAATATCAAAACTTCCGTCTGAAAAGGCAGACAGATCTTCTGCATCCATGCGTGAAACATCTATGTTCGGAATATTTCTTCGCTGCACCTCGGTCTCAAGGATGTCGGTCATGCTGCCAGAAATATCGGTGGCAACAACATGGCCAGTGGTGCCCACCATGTCAGCCAACGGGAATGTCACAAGCCCTGTGCCCGCCGCCAGGTCCAGCACCCGGGCACCAGCGCATGCGCCGACACTGTCCATGAGCGCCTGGTGTGCAGGCCATAAGCTGCGCTTCCATCCGTCTTCATAGTCAGGAACCGCTTTATCCCAGCCGTATCGCTGCACACGTCTTTGCAGTTTCGCATCCATGGCTACGCCTCCGGCGCCTTGACTTTAATGGTTGCATCAAGTGTTTGCGGCCGTTTCAACACATCAATCAAAGGGCTGTATCTCAGAGCTTCGGAAACCATTGCTTCCACAGCTTCAGCGGGATGGTTTGTTTCAAGATCAATGGTGATATTGACAGACTCAAAGCCTGCGGCAGCACTTTCCGAAACCCCAAGCTGGCCACGCGCATCCACCCGCATATCAAGCACAACATCAACCGATGTGACGTCAATTTCGTGCAGCGCCGCCCACTGCTTTATGCCGATCGCGACACAGCTGGACAAAGCCGCTCGCAGAAAAACATTCGGCGAGGGACCAACGTCAGTCCCGCCGACCGATGTCGGAACATCTATTGTGAAGGTGTGATGTCCTTCTGTTGTGCGGCAGGCGGTGCCGTCGGTGATCGACGCAATACTCCTGTATGTGCGCTGACCGCGCTGCGGTCGAAGGGTGACAGTATGCCGTGCGCGCAGCAGCGCAGATTTTGTAATTTCGGATTTTGTAGGTAGGCGCATGGAATTTTCCCTGTTCAGCCGAAAGCGGCCAATCGAGTATCTAGAAAGGACCGGAGATGTTCGGACAAAACCTGAGCGTCATCGCCAACACCATCTATCAAGCTTGACTTGCGACGACGCATGAACGGCAGCCCCATGGCGTACACGCCGGGCACTTCCGTCACCACGCCGCCGTCATGCCGGAGATCCCCGCGCGGACTAACGACCGGCAGGTTCAGCCAGCTATAGTCGGGCCTGTATCCGGTTGCCCAAACAATTGTTTTTATACCGTTCCGGGCAAGATCACATTGCAGGGTCGGCATGTCGGGCACGATTGTGGGGCGCAAACGATAAGGCCCACCAACTGCACGATCTCCGCCTTTTTCAGCGACCCATTCGTCGATACCGGCAAGCAGACGGTTCATCTTCAGGTCTGCAAGAGCACACACGTTGGCAAGTGCCCCTGAAAACTGGGCCTTGCTTCCATCCAGTCCCATCAAGCGACCAACAATTTCGACGCCTATTGCCTGCAGGCTGTTCAGGCTGATGGTTTGCCTGTTAGGGCATCCAATCAGCTGCAAAGAGGGCACGTTGCGCACCCGGGTAAGGTCGTCCACCTCATCATATCCAACATCCAGAAAACCGGCCGCGTCCATCCACCATTTAATGTCGCGGCCGCGATAGGTTCTGGGCACCCGGACGTGTTCTCCAACCGCCAGCATCACATGCCGCCCGGTCAGCCGCAGCTCATTCGCCAGTTGAACTCCCGACGCCGATGCGCCAACAACCATGACGCCGCCATCCGGTAGTTGCTCAGGATTTCGATACTCGAGCGGCGTAATGGAAAAGATATCGGACGACAGGTTTTTTGAGCATTCCGGGACGGTGGCGATATTGCAGGCGCCGCTCGCTAAAACGACCGTTTTACAGGTCCAAATGCCCTGATTTGTCACGACTTTGTAACCATCCTGATGAGACAAAACTGCCGTAACTTCGGTGTTTGTCTGCAAGGGGGGCGCTGTCAGTTCTGCATACCTTTGCAGAAACGCGATTGTCTCCGGCATCGTGCGATAATCGTCAGGGTCCTCACCGATATAGTGATATCCCGGCAATCGGCTCTGCCAGTTTGGTGTAAGAAGTCGAAGAGAGTCCCATCGCTCGTTAGACCATGAGTTGCCAACCTGACCTCTCTCAAGAAGGACATGATCTACCGATTGTTTGGACAAATGATAACTCATCGCCAGCCCTGCCTGACCGGCGCCGATTATAACTGTCGTAACTCTGCTCATGAGACTCTCTTCATCCCGGAGTGGGAAGCGGGATTTATTCTACGGTCACAAACACGTTGGACGGGTTTGTGATCATGTCGAACACAGCGGACCTCTTTTGGGATTGAGCAACCAGTGCTTCAATATCGTCTTTGGAGGCGTCTGCATCGATGGTGTAGCGTACGCGGATCGCGTTGAAGCCATTGCGCACACTGGGGTCAACTCCGAGAATGCCATAGAGGTTCATGTCGCCTTCAATCTCAGCCTTGACTGAATTCAGCCTGATGCCGCGATTTTCGGCGACCGATGCGATACCGCCTGTCAAACAACCGGCAAGGCCCGACAGGACCATTTCCACAGGTGTCGCAGCATTGTCTTCAGCTGCAAACACTTCCGGATGATCGGTTTCGAGTGTGAACGATTTCCCGCGGGACTGTTCCTGGCCCAAGCCATGAAACCCGGAGATTGTGTTCCTGGTATGCGTGCCGTTCAGCCACTCAGCTTGAACTTTCCATGTAAAATCAGCGGCTTCGGGCGCTGATTCCAGGGCAGTCCTCGCGTCAAGAAGCGCCTGAACATTGACGCCGTTTTTGTTTTCTTCAGTGTGCATTGCGTTTGTTTCCTTCGATTTTGCAACCAACGTCGCGGTCGATGGAAACGGTATAGAAGGCACACAAAGACGAAGCTTGAAGAAACCTTGGATGTTTTATGGAGAAACAGTGGAGAAAACGCCGGATGCATGAGAACCGGCACCCTCGGGCGGGTCAATCGGTCAGCTCGTCAGGAACGAAGTAATGGCTTCGGAACATTTTCGCCACGCCGGGTCTGTTTGCGGCATCAGGTGGTTGTTTGTTTCCAGCATCACGAAGCGCGCGTTTTTGATTCCGGACGCCAGTTCCCGACCCGCATCCAGAGGAACCCGCATATCCCCCCGGCAATGCAGAACAAGTGTGGGTGCCTGCACAGAAGGCAAATATTCCCTGACGTCTACATCGCCCAGCGTATCCAGCAGTTGCGCGGCATTCTCCGGCGATGTGGTTTTCCGCTGAAGCTCATTGAACCAGTTCTGGTTGTCAGGTGGTGCATCAGGCATGAACAAAGATGTAAAGGTTTGCCTAAATCCAGGGTGGTCGCGCCCCCAGCCAGTGCGAATAAGTGATATCAGCGCGCTGTTTTCTTCAATTTGCAACGGCGTAGCCCTTACTCGCCAGCCTGTGGCGTAGCCACCCAGAAGAACGAGCTTGGTGACGCGGTCCGGATGTTTGGCTGCATAGGCCGCGCTTACCGCACAGCCCTGCGACACGCCAAACAGGGGAAATCTATCCAGCTCAAGCGTTTCAACGACAGCCTCCAGGTCCTCAATCTGACGTGCCAAGCTGTAGTCAGATACGTTCCAGTCTGACAGGCCATTGCCTCGTGCATCATAGCGAATTAGCTGATGATGCTGCATCAAATCTGAAAACACATGCCTCCATACGGGGCTTTGCCAATCGAAATCGAGATGGTTAAGCCAGTTTGCGGTCTTGACCAGTGGTGGCCCTTCACCAGCAACCGCATTGGCGATTTTGGTACCATCCGCGCTCATACAAAACCGAATATCCTGAATAAAGGCATCCGTCGCCGATACCGCTGGCTGTGGTGCGGCATTGTTTTCCTGAACCACTGAATGGCCCGCGAAACGAAAGCCGTGGCGGTGTATGGTTTTAATGTATTTCTGGCTTCTGCCATTATCACCCAAAGCCTTCCGGGCAGACTTTATACGGCTTGAAATCGCAGAATCTGAGACAAAACGGCCATCCCATATTGCCTCGACAAGCTCGTCTTTAGAGACGGCCCGGTCCCGATTTTCCAGAAGGTGAACCAAAAGACTAAACACTTGCGGCTCAACAGCGACAGATTGGCCGGCACGCGTCAGCTCGCGCCGTTCAGGGTCAACAAGAAAATCGTCAAATCTATAAATCACGTGCCAGACACCTGTTACGCCCCAATGGCCTCCTGCCAATGGAAACCAAATGGTGGTAGCAGAAAAGCCCTTTCGGGCGAAATAGACAATATCGTGATGTGGTGGCAGGACAAATATCCGCTCGAAAATGGCAAAAAGAGGTTTGAACCGGCAGGAAGCCATGACAATGGGTTTTCCGGGGTCACATCAGCGCCCGGCCCGCCGACGCGGAGGCCCGATACGACGGCATGAAACCCACTGCTACCACCACAGCACTGGTAATCGGCCTATTCGATCAAACTTATTGAAACAATCCATTTCCCGGGCGCATTCGGATGCTTGGCAAGCGCGCGCCAACCGACTATGTAAAGGGCGGAACTCAGAAATGGCGGGGCGCTGTATTGCCCCGGACACTAAGGAATTTTGTGATGGCTGAAACCAAACATACCAAATTGCTGATCATCGGCTCCGGGCCTGCTGGCTACACCGCAGCGATTTATGCGGCGCGCGCCAACGTAGCGCCCATGATCGTAACCGGCATGCAGGCGGGCGGCCAGCTCACCATCACCACTGACGTCGAAAATTACCCCGGCTTTGCTGAGGCCGTGCAGGGCCCTGACCTGATGGAAGCCATGCGCCAGCAGGCAGAAAATGTCGGCACGGAAATTGTGTATGACCTGATCAACGAAGTTGACCTCAAGGCCGTGCCAAAGCGCGCGGTTGGTGACAGCGGCACGGTTTACACCGCAGATACCATTGTGATTGCAACGGGCGCTCAGGCGCGCTGGCTGGGTCTGCCGTCCGAGCAAAAATTCAACGGTTATGGCGTATCGGCCTGTGCAACCTGTGACGGGTTCTTCTACCGCGGTAAAGAAGTCATCGTCGTTGGCGGTGGCAACACCGCTGTCGAGGAAGCGCTGTATCTGTCGAACATCTGCTCGAAAGTGACGCTGGTGCATCGCCGCGACGAACTGCGGGCCGAGAAGATCCTCCAGGACCGCTTGTTCGCGGCCGAGAATGTTGAGGTGAAGTGGGACCATGTGCTCGAAGAAGTAGTCGGCACGGAAGAGCCGCTGGGCGTTACGGGCGTAAAGCTCAAGAGCATGCTCACCGGCGACATCACTGACGTGGACGTGCACGGTGTCTTTATCGCGATTGGCCACACCCCTTCGACCAAAATCTTCGAGGGTCAACTGCCAATGGACGACGAAGGCTACATCGAGAAAAAACCGGACAGCACCGAAACGGCTATCCCCGGTGTTTATGCTGCCGGCGACGTGACCGACAAGATATAC
The DNA here is from genome assembly GCA_947500295.1 of uncultured Kordiimonas sp. Lineage (GTDB taxonomy): Bacteria > Pseudomonadota > Alphaproteobacteria > Sphingomonadales > Kordiimonadaceae > Kordiimonas. The sequence goes on along the minus strand of CANMRM010000003.1, from coordinate 476,872 downwards.
CGCCAGGCTGTGACGGCTGCGGGCATGGGCTGCATGGCCGCACTGGAAGCCGAGAAGTACCTCGCAGTGCTGGAGCATGCACAAGCCGCGGAATAGCCGCAGCCGACCAGAGAGTTATTGAAGAAGGTGGCCAAGGCCGCCTTTTTTATTTGGTAAGCAATTTTCGGGCACGGGCCTGCATGGCCTTGGTGCCTTCCTCCAGCGCGTATTTGAGCGCTTTCACTGACGCTTCACGGTAAGCCGCGTGGTGCCTGGACATATCGTCCAATGCCTGCAGCGCACCCGTGCGGGCAATGCTGGACCTGTCCTTGTACAACACAGCTTCCAAACGTTCGAGGAGGGTTTTTTGCTGCAGCTTTGAAAGGCTGAGCCCCGGCAGGATTTTCGCCAACTGCTCCAGCGTTTCCCACTGACTGGCGCGAAACGCCGCCAATAACTGTTTGGCAAAGGGTTGCAGCAGCGCGGGGTTGTTTCGGAAAACGGTTACCAGCGCATGCGCAGCATGGCTGACGATTGTTTTGTTGGGGGAGGATAGAGCCTCAACCAGCGTTTTTGCCAGTTCAGGGCTCTTGAGCACCATTTTGGCGACCGCCGTTGAGTTCGCAACTGCGTTGCGACGGCCTTCTGCCAGCATCTCGATGATGTCGCCCGGTTGCATGGGTTACCCCGAAAATATGTCTGCAATCGCCTGTTTGGCCTCTTCACCACGGTCTGTCAGTAAAATGGTATTGCTACCGCCAGTCTGCGTCTGCAGTGCCACAAGGCCTGCGTTGCGCAAAGGTGCCATATATTGAAAAACTTGCATGTCCGGCAGGTTCATCGCAACTGAAATATCGCCAACCGACGGCTCGTCGCAATCGGCGATGACAATGAAGGCAATGACCGCTTCCGCGTTCAACGATGGATACCGCGTTTTAAAGACGTTGGTTGCTTGTCGCAGAATTTCGCGATTACTCATAACCTGACCCCCTGTCAGCGCTTTAACCTTACAGTGAAATGGTAAACATATCGTTGACCATAAGCAGGCCTCGATGAGATAGTGCGCGCTCATCGGAGAAAGATCATGGACTGGGACAGACTTCGCATTTTCCATACAGTTGCCGAGTGCGGCAGTTTCACGAGCGCCGGAGCGCAGCTGAACGTGAGCCAGTCCGCGGTCAGCCGCCAGATCAGGGCGCTTGAAGAAAGCCTGAATGTCTCGTTGTTCACGCGGCACGCCCGCGGCCTCGTGCTTACGCAGGAAGGTCAGGAGCTGTTCGAAACCGCCCGTGAAGTGGTGCACAAGATCGACGAGACAGAGCGACGGCTTCTGGAGTCGCGCGAGCGCCCGTCGGGCCTGTTGCGTGTGACCACCATGGTTACTTTCGGCGCTGTGTGGCTCACGCCCCATCTCGAGCAATTCATCCTTGAGTATCCGGAAATCGACCTGCAGGTGGTTCTGGACGACGAAGACCTGGATCTTTCCGCAGGCGAAGCTGATGTGGCGATCCGGTTGCACGAACCCGAGCAGGCTGACCTGATCCAGCGACCGCTGGCGACCTTCCACGTGCATATGTATGCGAGCCCCGAGTATCTCGCGCGCAAAGGCACGCCGGTGTCCACCGCTGACCTCGACGCTCATGACCTGATCACGTTCGGCACCAGCACCGCGCCCGTGATCAAAGGTCTGAACTGGCTTCTTGAAGTCGGCAAGGAAACGCACAAACGCACGCCTCGCCTGGAGGTGAACAACCTGTATGGCATCATGCACGCAGTTGAGGCGGGCATGGGCATCGCCGTCCTGCCTGACTATCTGGTGCACAACCGCCAGAAGCTGGTACGCGTTTTGCCTGATGTGGAAGGCAACAGCTTTAACAGCTATTTCTGTTATCCGCCGGAGCTGAGGGGCTCCCTGCGCGTGGCCCTATTCCGGGATTTTCTGGTGCGCCAGATCAGGGCTGAAAGCAACATCCTCTGAAGGCTAGCTGCATGCCGCAGCTTCAGCTTTCGCGGTCCATGCCTTTTCAATCCGGTCGCCTTCCCTCAGGCTGTAGGCAACATCCATGCCCTGCGCCACACGGCCAAAGACTGTATATCGTCCGTCCAGATGGCGGTTGTTCTCCAGGTTGATGAAAAACTGTGTGCCGCCAGTGTCACGCCCGGCGGTAGCAAGGCCGACGGTGCCGGGTTTGTGCCCCTCCGCGCTCCATTCTTCCCGAATTGAACCCCAGCTCACGAGGCTGCGATCTTCAGACTGGCCTGCCTGCGCAACAAATCCGGGGATGACTCGGTGCCACAGCATACCGTCCATCTTGCCAGAGTCGGCGAGCAGCATGAAATTGGCTGCCGCATAGGGTGCCTCGGCGGAGGGCAGGATACATACCAGTCCACGGCTGGTCTGCAGTATCAGTTGCCTGCCGCGGTATGATTGCACCAACGATCGTTTTGGTGTGTCGCGCGGGCTGGTCGCCGCTTCAATGGAGGGGTCAAGCGCAATCGCCGCCTCCCGGCCCCGCACTGTGTCCGGGTGGGCGGCAGCATAGGCCTGAAGTTTGGCTCTGCCTTCTTCGGTCTGGGCAAGCATGCCAAGAGCGACAAATGCCCTATAATAGTCATCACCCGCCAGCCAGCGCTCGGCAACGTCAAGAACACCCGGGTCCTCGAGGCGCACCAGCGAGCGCAGTGCGGTCACTGCAACCCAGGGGCTTTCATCCTCGACGAAGTCCCAAAGTCGTTCCTGTACGATTGCGTCAGCGTCAGGCCGCGCCGCAAGTGCTGTGATGGCCAGATGCTTGAATTCAGAGTCTGCACTTAGCAGCAATGTCATCAAAAAGGTCCGGCTTTTTGGATCAGACATGCCGCCAAGCGCCCGCACGGCAGAAATGGCGACGCGCCTGTTTTCTGCGTTGCCAGACGCGCGGCCACCGGCCAGGGCGATTAGCGGGTCGGTCATGTCCGACCCCAGCTGGCCTGCCAAACGCGCCAACAGATAGCGCTGCCCAACCGGCACATCGGCGGCGAGAGCTTTCTCGACTTGAGGAGCTGAAAACACAGAAGCAAGGCCCTGCAGACGGATCAGAAAATAAGCGGACTCAAATCCCAGCCTTCCCGGCTTTTGTGCTGCGTCAAGAATATAACTCAGGTCAAGGCGACGGAGTTCCTGCGGTGACAAGCCGGCATAGGTAATGTTTTGCATCAGGCCATAGAGGGCAGATGCCTTTGTGTCGTCGGATGCATCACTGCGCAGCGTATCGGCAACAATGTCGATGTGGCGATAGCGGTGTGTTTCCGGCACCACAAACCCGAGCGCCTCGAGCGCAGCTTTCCGAACATCATGGTTTTCCGATTCTGCGGCCAGTTCCAGCGGCCTGTCCGGCGCGCCGGTGCCGCCGCAATAGGCCAGCCCTTCAAGGGCTTTTATCTTTACCGCATCGCTGCTTTCCAGATAGGGGCGAATCGCTGCGCACGCGTCTTCCCCCATCAAGCCCCAAAGGCGCACCATATCGATATCACCGGAATCAACCGATTTCGCCAATAAATCGGGCATCTTTTCCCGCCTGTCGATTGCTTCCCGGGCCTCTGAATATAATGAAGAATCAGCCTGGGGCTGCGCTAGAGCAGATGTCGCGATGATCAGAAATAACGCTTTTAAAACAATGAGTTTTATATAGTTTATCACTGCAATTCTTCCTCTGCACCACTGGGCTGCAACCTCTTGCCATCACGCGTTCGTTGCGCGCGCCGCCAGTAGCTATGCAAAAAACGCATGGCTGGTTTGCTTTTTCAGTGGGTTTTCCTCATCAGCTGTTCAACCTATATACGGGTCATCGCGAACGGGCAAACACAAGCGTGATCGCCACGTCGCAAAAAGTTTTGACGGTTTTCCGTCATAATGGCCGACCCTGGTAACTCTCCCCCCTCCCCCACTTCACCAGGGTCGGCCAATTACTTTCCCGGGATGTTTTCCGGAAACATAGTCCCCTAAAGATGTCTGGCCCCACCCTTGTGGGGCCTTTTTTTATACCTGATCTTCCGTTTAGGGACGCTTGACTTGCCCCCCGATCCGCGCAACGGTTCGCGCCATGTTTTTCATGAAATAACAAGAGACAAAGCCATGAGCCATTTCCGTTTTTCATCCGCCCGCACCCGCCGCCTTGTGATGGCGCTGGTGGCCTCTACCGCGCTTGTTGCCTGCGAACCGGCAAACAACACCGCAGAGAACAATGCTGCACCGTCCTATTCGGCAGAGGAGGTCGCGACCGAGAGCGCGCGGTTAAACGAATGGTTCGAAGGTCAATTCGAAGTTGAAGTTGGATTTAGCCCGATCCAGCAAACCTTCCTTGGCCGTAAGACCAACAATGACAAGATTGACGATTTTTCACTCGAAGCACAAATGGAGCAATTGAACTGGAAGCGCGCCAGCGTCGCCGAGATGCAGTCCAGCTTTGACTATGAAAAGCTGAATGCCGACGCCAAGATTTCCTATGATATATGGGCCTATCAGCTGGCTGCCGCAGAGGCTGCAAACGAGTTCCGCACAAATGGCTACACCTTTGATCAAATGTCGGCGGTGCATTCCTTCTTTCCGCAGCTGCTGATCGCGTTTCACCGCGTGGAGGATGCAGCAGATTTGGAAGCCTACATCGCACGGATCCGTGCGACCGAGGTGGCACTGGACCAGCTGATTGCTCTGTCCAAAGAGAGTGCTGCGCTTGGCGCGCGTCCACCGCGGTTTGCCTTCGAGAGCGTGATCGAAAGCGCGCGCCAGATTATCAGCGGCGCGCCGTTTACGGATGGTGACGACAGTTCCATATGGGCAGATGCGCAGAAAAAGATCGCGACCCAGTTGGAAGCCGGCACAATCGATCAGGCAAAAGCGGACGAACTGACGGCATCAGCACGCGAAGCTCTGACCGCTAACTGGCAACCGGCCTACGAACGGTTGATCGCATGGCAAGAAGAAGACATCGCAAACACCAGCGATGAAACCCAAGGCGTGGCATCACTGCCTAATGGAGTTGCCTACTATAATGAACGCCTTGCGAACCAGACAACCACGTCCCTTACCGCCGATGAAATTCACCAGATCGGGCTTGATGAAGTTGCCCGCCTGAAGGCGGAGATGGAAGCAATCAAAAACAGCGTTGGCTTCGAGGGAGACCTCAAGGCCTTTTTCGCGTCGCTGCGGGAAAACAAGGATGACCGCCGCCACTATTACCCTGACACCGATGAAGGCCGCCAAGGCTACATCGACGATGCAACAGCAGCGATCGAGAATATCAAGACCAAACTGCCGGATTATTTTGGCATCCTGCCAAAAGCCGACCTGGAAGTGCGGCGTGTTGAGCCGTTTCGCGAGCAACCTGGCGCCGCCCAGCATTATTTCCCGGGCACGCCGGATGGCAGCCGTCCGGGCATTTATTATGCGCACCTTTCTGACATGACAGCCATGCCCAAAGGTGAACTTGAGGTGATCGCTTATCATGAAGGCCTGCCAGGCCACCACATGCAGATCGCTATCCAGCAGGAGCTGGAAAGCGTGCCCACCTTCCGCACACAGGCAGGCTTCACCGCCTATTCTGAAGGATGGGGGCTCTATTCCGAAATCCTCGCGAAAGAAATGAACGGCACTTATGTTGACCCATATTCTGACTTCGGTCGCCTGGGTTCTGAAATCTGGCGTGCAATCCGCCTTGTTCTCGATACCGGCCTGCATTCAAAAGGCTGGAGCGAAGAACAGGCCGTTCAGTATTTCCTCGACAATTCAGCGATTACGGAAGCGCAGGCCCGCTCAGAAGTGCGCCGCTATATGGTGCTGCCGGGCCAGGCCACCAGCTACAAGATCGGTATGCTGAAAATTCAGGAACTCAGGAAAAAGGCCGAAGACGCTCTCGGCGAGAAATTCGATATCCGAGGCTTCCATGACACAGTGCTTGGCGGTGGTGCGGTGCCGTTGAATGTGTTGGAGCGCATGGTCGACCAGTGGATTGAGCAGCTGCAGGCGGGCTAAAACCCAAAGCACGTCAATGATTGCGAAAGGCCCCACAATGCTGGGGCCTTTTTCTTTTTTGACGGCCAAACCGTGCGCCGCGGCCCTTGACAATTTTTAACGAGCCTTACCTTTTAGGGGACAGTCAAAATCAAAGGACAGCCTTGTGATCGTAACGACAACAAGCATTGCAGCCGCAACAGGTGGTGCCTACGCTCTGACCCGCCGCTATTTGCGCGGTGCCAGCCTCAACAGATGGGATAGCGAAATCCCGACCACTTTTGACACCCCCGAGCCATCAAAGGAAATGCTGGGCGTCAATGCGTATCTCGCCAGTCAGTTCACAGTCGGCGAAACACTTTCGGCCAAGCGTGAACGCTTCAACAAAACTGGCCTAAACCGCGATTTTGGCTGTACCTTCAAAAATGACACGGTGGAGTTTGACGGTGTGTCTGTAGAAGGCGAATGGACACTGGTGGAAGGTGCCAACCCGGACCAGCGTATCCTCTATTTGCATGGCGGCGCCTTTACCGTTGGTAGCCCCGTGAGCCATCGCCCTGTCACCAGCAACCTTGCCAAACGTATGGGCTGCGCCGTTTTCGCCCCTGACTACCGCCTGATGCCAGAGCATGCGCGCACAGCCAGCATTGAGGACAGCAAAGCCAGTTATCGCTGGATACTGGACAATGGTCCGCAGGGGCCGGCAGAAGCCGGAAAAATTGTTGTTGCCGGCGATTCCGCAGGTGGCAACCTCACCCTGATGCTATCAAACTGGACACGCGACATGGGGCTGCGCAAGCCGGACGCCGTAATCGGCATTTCACCGGCGACAGACGGTGCTGCAACAGGCCCGAGCGTTCGCTCCAACTTCGAAACCGATGTCATGCTGAAGCCGTTGATTGGCCCGATGCTGAAAGTACCTCACGATTTGTTGCTGCTCGGCATGTGGCGCCGGCTGGGCATGCCACCTTCGGCCAAGCCGATATCACCGGTTCATGACCGGCTTCACGACCTGCCGCCAACGCTCATTCATGTGAGTACAGCAGAAATGCTGTATGATGATGCGAAACGCTACGTCAATAAGGCACAGGCTGCCGGTTCTCCTGTGGAACTGCAGAGCTGGTCACATATGTGCCATGTCTGGCATATTTTCGATGAAATGTTGCCCGAAGCCCATCATGCCTTCGATGAAATCACCAAGTTTCTTGAAGCACAAGGCGTCGGACAATAGAAGAGGCGCAAAGTGATGACGCATCCTGACCAACTGCCTGAAAATACCATTCACGGGGGTTTGGTTGCACATAGCCCGGATGGGGCTGCATTGTGCTTTCTGGAATTTTGCCATGAAGGCAGCAGGCGTTACGGCGGTGCTCTCCATCCGGACATCACGCTGGACTATATCGCCATGGGCCGATCCATGCCTGCATGGGACCGCGGCGACTACCAAACAGTGCGGCAAACTCTTGCCGACAGCATCGCCCGCCTCAAGGCGGCGGGGGCCGCTTATTTTTTCTGCCCGGACAACACAGCCCATATCGCGCTGGAAACGACAGGCCCGGACCTGGCTCTGCCGGGGCTGAACATAGCGGAAGTGGTGGCTGATGAGGCCGAACGCCACGGCATGCGCAAGGTCGGCATTCTGGGCACCCGCTTTACTATGGATGGCCCGGTTTATGACCGGGCTCTGGGTGCGCGTGGTATTGAAACCGCCGTCCCGGGCGCGACACAACGAGCCGAAATCGACCGAATCATTTTTGAAGAATTGTGTGAAGGCAAACTGCTCGACAGTTCGCGCCAGACCTACGTAGCGGCCATCGACCGCCTGAAGAAGGAAGGCTGTGACGGTGTGGCGCTGGTGTGCACTGAAATTCCCCTGCTGATAACGCCGGATGTGTCGCCTTTGCTGACACTTGATTCAACGCGCCTGATTGCCAAAGCCGCTTTTGACGTGGGCATCGGCGAGCGCCCGGTGCCTGGTTGGTACGGTGGTCCGGTTTAGGTTGCAAAAAGGCCCCGCCGGGAAAGCGGGGCCTTAACCACTAGGTGCGACTACCGCACTCAGGTGGCCGGAGCATTGTCTGGCGACGGTGCCTCGGCATCCGCACGATAGACACTGAAGTCCACGTCTTCGATTTTGGTAAGCCGCATGGTCAGCCCGATACCCATCACGACACAGAGCTGCATGTAAAAACTGACAAGCGGCGGGTCGAAAACTTCCAGTCCATATTCGTCCGCGCCCTGCGTCAGGATCAGGAACAGGCTGATCATGATGCTGGAAAAAACCATCGTTTTTGTCGTGCTTTCGATCGTTTTTACCTGATCGCTATAGGCCTGATAGGGGTCCAGCTTGGCACCGGAGACAGCCTTCCAGATGACGGCAATGTAAGCCAGGTTCATCCCCGAGATAAGGATGAGGGTAACGTATTTTTCCACTGTCCACGTGGCGATGTCGCCGGCGCTGCTCACATAAAATGCTGCCCAGGCGACAAAAAACACCACTGCCGCAACAACATAGGCAGGTGAGACAAAGTCAAACAGCCTGCGGGGCCGCAATTCAGCCGACCGCCGGGTATTCTGGAAAGCTTCGTGCATCAGCTTGTAATTTCTGAATTCCGAGAAGGCGATGACAATGAAAGGCACCGTCTGCAAAAAGAAATACAGCATGACGAATATCTCGTCTCCGCCCTCGGCGGCTGGCCGGTACCCGGATGCAAGCATCGCAACCAATATGGCCCCGCCGAGCAGGGCAACCAGCTGGTTGTAGCGCCTGAAAATAGTCAGCCTGCCGGCTCTTGCGCCTGCCGCCAATGTTGTAAAACCAGACGGATAGAGTTTCGGATACTCTGTGGGCGGGTAGTTCTTGAGCACATAGCTGACCCGTTTTGCCAACTGATTGGGGTAATGGATCGACAGAAGATAAATCTGCCCTGCAAAGGTCAGGTAAAAAACAAGCAAAATTGCTGTCATGGAAAAATCGGCGGGCATTTTAGCCTCCTTTATGTATTGAGTTTTGCATGGCGCTGGTGAAAGCGATGCGAATTTCACTATCGGTGGCACCGCGGTCACGGCATCGGGCCACCACATCCTCTAGTTTGGACATGACCCATTCATTGAGGTCGATGCCCACATTTTTGGCGGCCTCCGGATGCACGAATGTGCCGCGGTAGCCTTTGGTTTGAATGATGCTGTCGCGCTCGAGCAATTGATATGCCTTCGCCACGGTTTTATTGTTGAGGTTCAGGTCATTTGCCAGCTGCCGAATGGAGGGCAATGGATCGCCAGGCGCAACTGCGCCCTGCTCCACCGCACCTTTAATGCCGAAAATCAGCTGGCTGAAGAGTGGTACCTCACTGTCAATATCAATGGTTATTTGCATAATTTTGGTGTTCCATATGTACCAGTACACGTAGGGGTACATATGGAACACTGACGAGTCAAGCGTTTTTGAAACAAACCTCATGCTCTCGGTTTTCAAAGGCCCGATCACTTTTCTGGCAGCACCAGTGTCAAACCTTGACGCATGGCTGGTTTTTGCCGACTTTCGAAATGCTTAGCCAAGGGAGGGCTCCATGGGGTTAATTTCGCGTATTCTGATGGTGATTACCATCGCACTGGCCACACCGGTTTCTGCACAAGCCGATAAAATAGCGCTTGTTGGCGGGCGCCTGATTGACGGGTTTGGCCACAGGCCCATAGCCAACAGTGTAATCCTGATTGACGGTGACACGATTGAGGCGGTCGGGACGGTCGGGTCTCTAGAGGTGCCGCAGGGGTATGAGGTTATTTCCACGGAAGGCATGGATGTTCTGCCGGGCCTCTGGGAAAACCACGCTCACCTGATGCTGAACGGGCATTCGGACTATGCTCACTGGGACGAGACCTACAAAGACAGGCTGGCGAGCGAGATTATGCCCGCTAGCGCCTTGCAGCTGTTGATGGCAGGCATTACGTCAGCGCGAGACCTGGGAGCGCCACTTGCTGATACTGTTTCCGTCAAAAGCCGGATCAACGGCGGCGAAATTCCGGGCCCCCGGCTCTTTACAAGCGGTCCTTTTATCCAGCATGAAACATCCCCCGATGTCGCCCATTTTCGCTGGGCGGTCACCAGCGTCGAGGAAGCCCGTGCCCGTGTAAACGAGCTTGCTGACGCAGGCATGGAGATTGTCAAACTCATCGATCAGGACCGGATGGAGCTTGCCGTCGCTCAGGCAGTCGTGGACGCAGCCCATGCGCGCGGACTGAAGGTGGTTGCCCATTCGCATCGACCCGATGAAATCCGTCGCGGCCTGGAAATCGGCGTCGACAACTTCGAACACACCGGCCTGACAACAGCGCCGGGCTATCCTGAAGACATCATGGAACTGCTGAAGGAACGCACCGCAACCGGCCGCATTGCCGGCGGTCCGCTATATTGGACACCAACGGTTGAGGGCCTGTGGAATTATCCGCTCACAGTTGAAAACCCTGAGAAGCTCGACAACAGCTGCTGGCACACCGGCCTGAGGGAAGATACCATCGCCGACATCAAGGCTTCTATTCAGAACCCGGGACAGTTTGCCTACTCTGCGCTGGTGCCACTCAGGCGCCCAACATTGAAGCGCAAGATTTCTCAACTTCGGGAGGCAGGCCTTGTTTTTCTGGTAGGCACCGATAGCGGCATCCCAATGAAATTTCACTGCCAGAGCACCTGGAATGAAATGGCCGCGTGGGTGGATGTCTTTGACATTCCCGTGATGGATACCATCCGTGCCGCAACATACTGGCCCGCGGTCATGATGGGTGTATCAGACCGCTTGGGTACCGTTTCTGCCGGGAAATACGCTGACATCATTGCGGTCAAGGGCGACGTTCTCAGGTACATCAATTTACTGCAGAATGTAGATATGGTCATGAAAGGCGGCACTATCTATAAGCGGCCTGGCAGTAATTGAATGACGAGCGAAAGCGCGCGCTAGCCCGCTAACTCAGGATAAGTCTCCTGCAGTCTTTGATTAATTTGCTCACGCTTATCCCAAAGCTGTCCGTACCACACTAGACGGTCCCGGATGTGATCAATAAGCAGGCGTTCACGCATCACATACTCCTTGGCGTTGGCGCCCAGTTGTTTCCTTAAAGCACTGTCACTTGCCAACCGGGAAAATGCCTCTTCCCAGGCTCTCGGCTGATCGGCGATGAGTCCGGTTTCACCATGCTGGATTGTCTTCCCATATACGGTTGGACTGGCAAGAACCGCCAATCCACCCGCCGCAGCCTCGACAAATTTTATATCGCTTTTATAGCGGTTAAAAACACTATCATTTAGAGGCTGGAGACTGATATCGCAGCTATGCAGCAGCTGTAAATATTTTTCATATGGACATGAAGGCTGGAACACTTTCCTATCGCTCTCCAGCGCGTCAAAAAATTCCTTGTCATGAAGAACGACCGGCTGAAGATTTGGATGAGCCTTCAATACCCGATTGAATGAACCGACAAGCGGCTTCCATGCGTCTTTGCGGTTGAGTGCGCCAAAGAATACCCTGACCGCTTTATCGCCACGATTAATTGGTGGCGGCATCCGAAACAGCTGGTTCTCAAACAAACCGACATATTCATTGTAATCACTAAATACAGATTGCAGGTCAGACGTGCTGGTCTGTACGCCATGGCACATGCGAAATCTTTCCCAATCCAACGAGTTCGCGCGCTTGGCGGCATTAAACGGATTTTCCGGATAGTCGTCATACTCAACCACCAGCAACCAATTCTGCTGAATGGCCTTTTTGACCAAAGCAGGCCATGCGTCTTTACTGAGAAATGCACGCTGCAACACCATAATCCTCACCGCATTCTCTGGCGCATCGGGTGGAAAACCGATTTCTTTCTGGTGTACAGCTACATTGGCACCAAGCATCCTCAGCGCTTCAACCGGATGATGGACCCGTACATTCATGAAGTTGACGGCATACGCGCAAAACGAAATGTAGAAGTTTTCTGGTTTTAGCACCCTGAACTCTTTCCTCTGCCTGTCATCAAGTCCTGCACCGGGCTTGGCTGGTTTACAAAATACCTAGTGATATGTCGGCGCAAAACCTGCACTAATCTGTATAAAGGGTCAATTATTGTCCTTCGTTAAAAAGACGTATGACAATACATATGTATCTTGTTGGAAGATGAATGGTCATGAAAGGCGGTGTGGTATACAAGACACCCGTCCACTGACATGTGAGGAACCCTGCATCCGATGATTTATGTGCTTTTGATCACTGGCCTCATCATGCTACTGGCCGGGGGGGAAGGACTGGTTCGCGGTTCGGTTTCCTTGTCAGAGCGGATGGGCCTGTCCAAAGCCTTTGTCGGCATTGCCGTAATCGGTTTTGGCACTTCCATGCCGGAAATGGTGGTATCGATTGAAGCTGCGCTTATCGACCGGCCAGGCATCGCGGTTGGCAATATCATCGGTAGCAATATTGCCAATGTTTTCCTGATACTCGGCACCGCCGCCCTGATCAAAACTCAGGTCACAACTTCCAAAATTTTGTGGCGGGACGGCCTGTTTCTGGTGTTCGCCACCATTCTCGTGACTGCCAGTTTGCATTTTATGGACCTGGGCGTCACCGCAGGCATTGCGATGCTCGTCTTGTTCATCGCCTTTTTGTGGCACGTATATCGAACCGAAAAGGACATTGGCCCCGACGAGCCGGAAGACCTGCCTCACATGCGGGCGGGAAGACGGCGACAATTGATCACCTCCGCTTTGCTGTCGCTGGCAGGGGTGGTCGCTCTGGCCTACGGCGCAAGCCTCTTTGTTGATTCGGCGGCAAAAATAGCGGCCAACTGGGGTGTCCCGCCCGCCATTATCGGCCTTTCCGTTGTGGCAATTGGCACAAGCCTGCCGGAACTGGTGGCGGGCGGCATGGCAGCCTGGCGCGGCCAGACCGAGCTGGTGGTCGGCAACATCATCGGCTCGAACATTTTTAACCTGATGCTGGTGCTTGGCACCACCGCCCTGTTTACCCCGATTTCGCTTTCGGACGTGCCTGTAAAAATTGATCTGTGGGTCATGGTAGGCGCGACCGCGCTGCTGATTTTCGGCCTCAGTACTCGCCTGAGGCTGGACAGGTGGGAAGCGGTCCTTTTTCTCAGTTTATACGCAGGTTACTGTGTGCGCCTGGCAACGGCGTAAGCTGGCATCATAATCAATTGCGGTGAGAGCCGGAGTGAATGGAACCGCTGGCCCTGCGCACGTCAACGGCCACCAGAACGGCCGGAGCCAGCAGGTACTTCAGCTCATCGATGTCAAGAGGGCGCGTGTGTTTTTGCCTCAAGCCAGGCACACAGATGTTCCATGCCGTGCAAGCAGTTATCCCTCAGCGCTGTGCGGGCACGGCCGTAGTTCCGCTGCCTGAGCAAATCGACAATCGCGTCGTGCTGCCCGGATGCTTTCTCGATATTGCCGCCTTCGCGGAAGAACATGTTTTCATAACGGTGTGCGTCGTTCCTGACACGATCAATGCATTCGAGCAGATACGCATTCTGGCAATTGGAAAGCAACAGGCGGTGCCAGTCATTGTCGAGTTCGATCGACTGCTCACCCATTGACTCTGCAAACTCCTGATTGATGCCCTCCAGTTCCCTCAAAAGGGTTTTCGGAAAACCGGCGATAGATGACAGCGCCAGCGCTTCAAGTTCTCCCAGCACAGGATAAATGCCCCTCACTTCCTGCACTGAAAGTGGTTTGACGAAAAAACCACGATCTGTCAGCGATGTCACATAGCCTTGCCCTTCAAGGCCCAGAAGTGCTTCACGTACCGGGGTTTGGCTAACCTGCAGTTCGCGCGCAAGGCTTGTTTCATTCAGCCGCGTGCCCGGCAATAAATCACCCAGAATAATTCTTTCTATCAAAATGGAGCGCGCCTGCGCTCTTGCTGACATTTTATGCACCGCTGTTTTCATGGTCTTCCGGCTCCCAAGCTTGCCTGCACCGACAGGAAACTGCTTGACATTATCATACTATAGATTCGATATTCTATAGAATACATAAAATATCGCGCTACCTCAGCCACCACAAGTCACTTGAAGGTCAAGGCTGGGCATAAGCAAGCTCGCAAAACCCGGCAAAAGACCGGTTTGCAAAAGACAGAGCGACAAAATCAAGCGCAAGCAAGACAGCAAAAAGAGGATCAACAATGTCCACAGCTACCCCGCGCGACAGCAATGAATGGGCTGACGCACTGGCTGCCGAGCGTATCGGCGGCCTGGATCTCCTGAGAGGCCTGGCGCTTCTCGGCATACTACTCGCCAACGTCCATCAAATGTTCATGCCATGGGACATCTCAAATGCGCCCGTGCAATTCACTGGCTCAGATACAAGCACTTTCCTGGACTGGCTCCTGATCGAAACCCTCGTGATGTCAAAGTTTCTGACTGTCTTCTCCCTCTTGTTCGGCATTGGGTTCGGGCTACAAGTCTCCTCACTGAAAGCGCGCCAGAACGGCCGGTATCGGATTACCTACCTTCGGCGCATAAGTGTGCTTGCCATCTTTGGATTGCTTCATGGTTTGTATCTCTACGGTGCGGATGTGCTGCTGTACTATGCTGTAACGGGCTTTGTGCTCTTGTGGCTGTGCGAGTGGCAGGCGAAAACGCTTCTATTGTCGGGGTTTGGCCTGACGCTCATGGTGCTTCTGCTCGGCTTTGCACTCGGTTGGGGAACATCAAAGTCTCCGTTGGTGCTTCTGGTCGGCATCCTGTTTATTGGCGGTACCGTATGGTTGTCGCGCAACGCGCCAGTGCAACAAATCTTTCTGCGCGGCATCTCCTGTTTTCTGGTTGCAATCGCAGCCTACGGCATGGCTACGGCCCCAGACGTTAGTGACGGCCAAACATGGCACAACCTGCGCTCGGACGCAGAAACAGCATGGCTAACAGCAACATCGGACAAAGTCGGCATCACCCTGGGTGACCGCTCGGTTGAACTCCCACTCACGGCTGGGGATGCCAATCACCTGCTGGAAGCTGATCTTGCGCCTGCTGACGACATGGCTCTCGCCGTTATCGCTTACCAGGATGGTCCTGCATCTCTCATACAGGCGCTGAGGGCAAAGCAGTTCATCGAGGTTCAGGTGGGATTCGTCCTGTTCTATTTCTGGCGCACATTGGCCATCTTCATGGTCGGGCTCGGCCTCGTAAAATGGGGCCTGTTCAGGCACGTGAAAAAAGACGGCTACCGGCAAGCGGTCCGTTGGGGGCTCATAGCGGGCCTGCCACTCGCGCTTGGAGGCACAGCCCTGAAAGCTCTTGCTGCAACCACGCCGGGCCAGCTGCCGGGCATCGGTTCCCTGATGCATGAAGCCAGCGTTTATCCGTTGTCCCTGGCACTGGCAGCCGCTGTGATGCTTTGGGCGCAGTCCGGGGCGTGGCGGCGCATACAACAAGTCATCAGCAGCGCCGGGCGCATGGCCCTCACGAATTATCTGGCCCAGTCAGCGGTTATGCTCTGGCTGGCCGCAGGATTGAGCCTGTACGGCACCCTCACACGGGTAGAACAATCCTTGCTGGCCTGCGGCACATATGCAGGTATCGCCCTGCTATCGCACCTTTGGCTGGTTCGCTTTCGCATGGGCCCGGTGGAGCGGTTGTGGCGCGTAGCAACATACGGATGGAAAAAAGGGATTGCGAACTAACGTGTGCATACGGCGGCTGCATGGCCGCCGCCGTCTAAAACCATTTTAGTTTTTTAAATATGGCAACCTGAGCGGCGACAATAATTACAAGTATGCCACCAAAAATCAGGAAGGCATTTTCATCGTCTGCTCCCGGAATTCCTCCGACATTAATTCCGAGAAGTCCGGTCAGGAAGCCAAGAGGCAGGAATATCGCCGCAATCACGGAGAGAATGTACATATTCTTGTTCAATCGGTCCGACAGAATGTTGGCGATTTCATCCTTCACAATCTGTGCCCGTTCACGGATCGCATCAAGGTCATCTACGTAGCGTTTAACCCGGTTAAAACTCTCTTGCAGGTGGCGCTTGTTTTGTGGCGACAGCCAAGGCAGTTCGGATCCGTAAAGTTGAGCAATCGCTTCACGCTGGGGTGCCATATATCGCCTGAAGACGATGGCTTGCTTTCTCACATCTACAATTTGCTCGCGTTGTTCGACGGAAGCATCCTCCAGCACGTCGGATTCAACATTGTCGGTTGCTTCATCAAGAGCCGCCAGAACAGGTTCGAACCTGTTGAACATTTTTGCAACCAAATGGGATACAAAATCTCCCGCGTCTTTTGGCCCCTTGCCCTCAAGCAATCTGGCTTCAATGTCCCGCACAGCTTTCAACCGTCTTTTGCGAACACTGATGATACGATGAGCATCAATCCATAGCCGGATGGACACCATGTCCTCGGGCGCAGCCTCTTCATTGAGGTTTACGCCACGTAAAAACAGCAAAGCTCCTCCATCAATTTCGGTCAGGCGTGGACTGGTTTCCTCAGCAAGCAGCGCTTCTGTGATAAAGGGATCCAGATAAGAGACCTCCCGCTCAAGCCAGACCCGTGTTTCCGGATGGTCGGCATTCATATGCACCCAGGCAATGGCATCGGATTTTATGCATTCGCTGATTGCCGAACCTTCCAACGGCTCAGCACCACCTTTACCGTCAAAGCTGTATGCAAAAATAACCGCCTGTTCCATCAGGTATTCTCTGCAGGTTTCATATGTACGTCGCGCTGAGGGAATGGAATTTCAACGCCGTTTTCTTTGAACAAACGCCAGATGGCACGCATAACATCGCTTTGAGGTTCGTAACGCCCCAGAGTAACGTCAGCGACCCAGAATTGAAGCAACAGGTTGATGGAACTGTCGGCAAATTCCCGCATGAAACAAACAGGTTCCGGGTGCTTTATGGTTCTGGGGTGTTCGCGTGCGGCCTTTAAAAGCAAATCAATCGCCAATTCAACATCGCTGCCATAGGAAACCCCGACATGAATTTCGATGCGGCCCTGTTTGTTGGTGTAAGTCCAGTTGGTCACACGGTTGGTCATAAAGTCTTCATTGGGCATCATGACTTCGCGCCCGTCCGGAGTTTCGATCAATGTGTACCGCGCGCCTGTATGCCGCACAAAACCAAAGATGCCGTCATCAAGCTCAATGAGATCATCGTCTTCAATAGACTTCTCGAACAGAAGGATGATGCCGCTGATAAAATTGGATGCGACTTTTTGCAGGCCAAACCCAAGACCAATACCAAGCGCGCCACCAAAGATAGTCAGTGTTGTAAGGTCAAACCCAAGTGTATCCAAGGCCACCGTAATCGCAGCAAAATACACCAGAATCTGGACGGATTTTATGATCAGCGATCGGTTGCTGGATTTGATACGACGAAGCTTTTTAAGCCTTTTTTCCGCGAACTCGGAAACAATACCAGCGAGCCAGAAAACAAATACCAGAATGATCAACGCTTTTAGGATCAGGTAAACCGAGAAACGCATCTCACCCAAATGGAAGGCAAAGTCGTCGTGATCCAGAGCAAGGCGAATGGGCTCCAGATAATCCATAAAACCCAGACTGAAAAATGCAGCGACAAACACAAGGATCAGAAGCTTGCTGATCCAGGCTCTGGGCTTGATGAGTGAAAACAGAATTTTTTTCATCGGCACGTGGCTCCCAAGCACCCCGCACGTTGGCGCTCGACCAGCCTACATAGGCCCTCCACTCAGCACAATCTAATTTAGTCGAGGCGCGATGGCTGGGCCATAAGGGCGTCCAGTTCGGTCCGGTCAAACAGCACTCCGCCTTTGATCACGGCTTCAATTGCCAGTGTATTCCCTATGTCTTTGAGCGGATTTGCATTGAGCAACACAGCGTCAGCGCGATAGCCAGATTTGAGAACGCCCATTTCGCCTTCAAGCCCCAGAAACCGCGCTGGCTCAACCGTAGCGGCTGCCAGCGCCTGCATAGGTGTCAGGCCGGCATCAACCAGCATCTTGAGTTCTTCGTGCAGACTGGCTCCCGGTGTCAGATAGGCAATTGGAGCATCCGTGCCTGCCAGTATCGGAACGCCGGCCGCGGCAAGCTGGGGCAGCATGCCCTTGATCCAGCCAACATGAGCGATCGCTTCCTCGCTTGCCGGACGATCGATCAAGCGGGTAGATCGGGTTTCCCACCCTTCGCGAACGGACAAAGGCATGAGTTTGAACGTCTCCCGCCATGCCGGATCGGCGAACAGACGCCGGGTGAAGAAAGTCGCGATTGTCAGCGTTGGCGTCTGGGCTACGCCCGTTTCCGAGAGAGCGGCAACCAGAAGGGCGCAGCCATCATCTATTTGTGCGCCAAGCGCCTTCATCCTTTGTGCCTGATGGATGGCTATCCGGCGAGCCGCAGGCGTCAGCTGCTCACCTTCGCCGTTGCGCAGGTCACCTGACAGCATTTCCTGCCGCTCAGACCGCAAGCCTTCAGGGTCTGTGGCACAGGCAAACTCCAGGTTCCTCAGATGCTGCAAGTCTGCGGCACCCGCACTGATCGCCTGATCTGCCGTCATGGAAAGCGGCACATGCGCCGCAACCTTCAGGCCGTGTTCGCCTGCGCGCGCGGCAATTGCCGAGAACACGTCCGGCGTGAGCATCTCATATGCCTTGATAAAACTCGCACCAGCGGCGGCATGCGCGTCCACAATCGCGATAGCTTCGTCCGCAGTTGCCGCACCAACCGAAATGTCAGGGTAGAATGGACTGCTGCCATCATATACCCGTTCGGCGCCGTCAATTAACGGGCCGGAAAACCAAAAATCCGGAGAGCGAGGGTCTTTTGCCGCCTCAATGGCAGGAGCAAGACGATCCAGATGACCGCCAGTGTCGCGCAAGTATGTAATGCCGTGGGCCAGCGACAGGGGGAAAAAGGTGCGATAGTCGATTGCTTCATCATAGGCCACATGAACGTGTGCATCCCACAAGCCCGGGATCAGGAATTTGCCCGTGCCGTCAATCTCACGTGCATCATCAGGAAGCACGCCGCCGACAGGCGCAATTCCGACGATGTGCCCTGCTTCGATGGTCACATTCTGTGCGCCGCGTGCACCGGAAACCGCATCGACAACGGTCACATTGGTGATCACCAACGGTATATCCCCGGTGCCGCCAAGCTCCCTGCCAAACACCAGCAGGACAACGACAACGGTCAGGAATACCCCTATCAAACGTGCGAACCAGCCACCAAGCGTTAGCGTATCGATTTTCGGCATGCGACTTTCCACTCCCTGTTCTTCAGCGCAAGCATTAGTGGGCTGGCACCACGTCGCCAATGATCCGGATCAACCTCTTGCAATAGAGCGTTCCGCTCTTGCCCAGATGTCAACGGTCGTATAGAAGGACTGGCTCCGCTTGATCGCCAGAATCGACACGATGGCATAAAGCGGCATGTCTTTGCTGGGGAAGCCAATTATGTTCAGAATCGCTCTGTTGCTTGGGTTGCTGTCAAGCGTCGGACCCTTCGCAATTGATATGTATCTGCCTGCCCTGCCCGCGATTGCACAGGACTTTGACGCCTCTGTCGCAGCGATCCAGGGCACTCTGACAGCCTTTTTTGTCGCATTTGGCCTATCCCAGCTTGTGTATGGGCCATGGGCAGATCAAGCCGGGCGAAAACCGCCGCTTTATGCCGGACTTGGCATATTCATTGTGGGTTCGGCAGGGTGCCTTGTGGCACCAACGGTAGAGTGGCTGGTCGCATCCCGTTTTCTGCAAGGGCTGGGCGGTGCCGTGGTCATGGTGGTCCCGCGCGCCATTATCCGCGACCTGCATACCGGCAACGAAGCAACGCGTCTTATGGCGCTGATCATGTTGGTCATTTCGGTCTCGCCGATGCTGGCACCACTTTTTGGCAGCCTGCTGATCACGGTGGCCAGCTGGCGCAGTATCTTCCTGGTCCTCTGCGGAGCGGCTGTGCTCAGTCTGCTTATGACACGCTTCCTGCTCGCGGAAACACTGAAGCCCGAGGACCGGGTGCCTGTGCATGTCGGTTCCCTGATCGAACACTCAAAAACACTGCTGACAGACCGCACCTTCATGGGGCTGACCTTTGTGGGTGGATTTGGCATGGCGAGCTTCTTTGTCTTTATTGCCAGCGCATCCTTTGTTTACACCAACCAATATGGCCTGAGCCCGATGGGTTTCAGCATCGCTTTCGCTATCAATGCGATTGGGTTTTTCGCCGCCTCCCAGCTTGCAGCACCTCTAGGTGAGCGTATCGGCATGGCACGTACAGTTGCGATAGCTACGGCTGGTTTTGCGGTCACATCCGTCGCCCTGCTGGTTCTTGTGTTGATGGGATACGGCTCCCTGACCGTTGTGGTCGCCATGTTGTTTGCGGGCAACGCCTGCCTCGGGTTTGTGATCCCGACAACCATGGTGATGGCCCTTGACGACCACGGAGACATTGCAGGCCTTGCGTCATCTCTGGGCGGCACGATGCAGATGCTGGCTGGCGGCATCATGATTACGATCGCGTCACCATTTTTTGACGGTACGGCAACCCCCATGGTGGCAACCATTGCCGCCTGCGGCGCTGTTGCCTTTATGATTTCACGGCTTGTGCTTGCAAATAGATCGGTTGCTGCTGCAAAAACATAGCTCTTGGCTCCGGAAACAGACCGGCCTGAGCCGGGGTAGCCTGGCCTACGTCAGTCAGAAATCAACTTCTGTGATCAACGCCCGGATTTTGTCTCGGATTGGTCGGGCTGCACCGCCATAGTTCGACAGAACCACGGCCACGTACCCGGTATCAAGGAAGATATCCAAGTTTGCACTAATCCCCAAAAAGCCGCCACCGTGGCCCACAATTCTGTTGCCCGGCTCACCAATTACCCGAAAACCGTAACCATAAGATTCGTCATGGAATTCTGGCCTGGGAGTAAAAAGCGCATTCGTATTGCCTGCATTAAGCAGTTTGTGGCTGGTTAGCGCAGAGGCAAATCGGTTCAGGTCTTCAACAGTCGAAAAACACCCCCCAGCCGGGCCACCTTTTACCACATGGAGGTAGAGATTATTCTCCCAGCCTGTTTCGTTTTCTGCCTTGGCGGCATACCCAATCGCCAGGTTGGGGACCGGTTGATCCATTTCATAACAAGCTGAATCTGTCATGCCGGCGGGCCCGTAAATATGGTCATGAATGTAGCTGAAATAATCCTGACCGCTCGCCTTCTCAATCACCACGCCCAGCAAAAACATACCCGTGTTGCTGTAGCGATAGGCAGTTCCCGGTTCAAACCGCGAGGTTTCATTCACGATAAGCGGTTTGTAGTCTTCAAGTGCCTTGAAAGCGAGTTTCGAGCTGTCCCAGAAGGTGTCGTTAAAGTAGCTCCCCAGTCCTGAGGAATGTGTCAGCAAATGTTGAATCTCGATTTTGTCACTGACTTCCGGTGCCAGCCAGCTCTCGTCCGTAAAGTTGCTGAGCTTGTCATCCAGCCGCACATCGCCCCGCTCAACGAGCTGCATAATTGCGACAGACGTAAACATCTTGTTCATGGAACCCAGATTGAGCTTCGTTTGAAGAGTGTTTGGGGCATTAAAGCGTTTGCTGGCTAGACCATGAGCCGAGCCATGGATGACCCGTCCGTTTTTGGAAAGGAGTACAGTACCTGAAAACGCCCCTTCCCGTGCCTGAACCTCAATGAAGTCACCAAGTGACCTGGCCAAGCTTTCGAAAACGGTTTCGGAGGCGTTTTGATGGCCTTCCAAGGCCTGTGCGCAAAAGGTTGTTCCCAGAGCTAAAAAAGCAATCGCTATTCGTCTTGTCATCACTCCCCCCGGTATGTTCAATCCGCCAATTCCTGGCCCCGCCTCTTGGCGGCGTCAACGGCCCGGGTCATGAGGTCGACCAAACCGTCCGACGCCATTAACACATCAAGCGCCGCGGCAGTGGTGCCGCCAGGGCTGGTCACACGGCGCCGCAATTCAGCAGCACTGAGATTAGCCCCCGCTTCCAGCAAACGAGCAGCACCGACAACCGTTTGACGAGCCAGAGTCATGGCCTCGTCAGCAGGCAGACCAGCGGCCTCCGCGCCGGATGCAAGCGCCTCAACCATATGAAAAACATACGCAGGGCCACTTCCTGAAGTCGCGGTAACAGCGTCCATCAATTCTTCATTTTCGATCCAGACAGTACGACCCGCTGCATGCATGACCAGGTCAGCAAGTGCACGACCTTCCGGCGACACCCCCGGTTCCGCAACAAGGCCGGTGACACCCGCCCCAACGGCAGCTGGCGTATTGGGCATTGCGCGAACAAGGCTCGGCGCTTCGCCAAGGCCTCGACGCATCTGATCAATCGTCACTCCGGCGGCAACGGACACTGCAAGTGTTTGTTTGCCAGCATAGGGACGCACATCCTGCAGCACTGAATTCATTACCTGCGGTTTGACCGCCAGCAGCATCAGGCGAGCGTTTACACCCGCCGGCAGGTCCGCGACTTTTGCGACAAACCCAGCACCGGCCGCTTCAGGCAGGAGTTGATCATTGGCGGCGGGGTCCAGCACCAGCAAAGCTTCAGGCTTGAGGCCTGCACTGAGCCAGCCACGCACGAGGGCACGGCCCATGTTACCGCAGCCAACAAGCAGCAAGGGCGATTCGGCGGAAAAAACGGACATGTCGCTCATTAATGGTCCTCAGAAATAGATAGTCAGCAAGGGGGCAACACCCCAAAATGCGATGGGCGGAGCATAGCCCCGCCCAAAGCGCACAGCAATGTCAGAGTAGGCCTCCCCCGAAACCTCAGCGGAGAGCGCGTCAGGCGCTGCCCGCACATTCCAGCATTGCACTTTCAATGGCCTGCCCTGGCGACTGGCCACCCCACATGACAAATTGAAAGACCGGATAGAACCGCTCGCATTCCCCGAGCGCAGTTTCGATCATCGTAATTATATGGTCCTCGCCAATAGCGCCAAGAAGCGGATCGTTGGCAAGACTGGCGTGTCTGTACAAAAGAGCACCTTCTTCAGCCCAGAACTCGAAATGACCTATCCACATACGCTCGTTGATGAGGCCGATGGCTTCATAGATATGCGAGCGTTTATTCTCGGGAACCTTAAGGTCAAACATGCAGGCGAATTGCAATGTCTTGAAGTCATCCCGCCAGAAGACACGGAACTGCAAATCAGTGTATTGGCCACTGATAAACATGGTCAATTCATCATCATTGTGCCGCTCAACGGCCCAGTCATTTGCCCCTGCAAGTTCTTCCGCAAGGTCGACCGGATTAATATTGAGAATTTCGGAATGTCCGGTGGTTAGGGTCGTCATCTCGGTTCCCCTCTGAGATGGCCCGCCGGAGCGTCAACCGGCGGGTATGTTACGCCGGTTCGGGTCCTAGTCTTGATCTGCCAGATACACGAAATCTGGATCCTTCTTAATGACTAAACACTAGATGTAGCGTGCCAAAGCCGGGACTCTGTGGCAAGCAGGAATTACGATTTTTGTGAATTTTTCTGTGGATAACTTTTTCATGTAGTTTCTGAGCGGCCGGATTTTATCACGCATGAACAGCCGCTTAGAAATCTTCCTTTACAGGATAGATTGCTAGCGCCCGGCGTTGAATATTTTCGGAAAATTTCTGATTTCCGACCTTCAGAAAGGCCTATTTGGACTTCAGAGCTTCGATTTCTGCCCGCAAGTCTTCGTTTTCCATGCGGGCTTTTTCCGCCATTTCGCGCACAGTTTCAAACTCTTCACGACTCACCAGATCAAGGCCCGCCAACTGCTTGTCGAGCCAGGCACGAAGCATCGCGTCCATTTCCCCCTTCACAGAATGGGCGGCGCCGACCGCGCCGGTCGCGAGTTTGGCCATGTCATCCATGAATTTGTTGCTCGTTTGCATGGTCTGCTCCTTGCGTTCGGTTGCCATTCATATGGTGGAATTAGCAAACAAACGCAAGGGACGATCTGCCGCAGCGGTTCGCGATCACCCCGGCCCAAAACCGTATCCGGGCAAGAAATTCATCATTCAGTTCAATATTTGACATAAAATGATCACATTTATTGTAGTAATTACATTTATATGTATAGTTGTAAAATACTCTCAATACTCAACCAGGTCAAAAACGATTGCGGGATGATTGCCTGCTAATCAAACAAGCGATTGGGGAAAATCGATGATTAAACTAAACGGGCTAATTCTGCCCCTGGCAATGGCACTACTCTTAACGCCTTCTGCCACGAGTAAAGACACCGGCATGTGGTACACACCATTTTATGCCAAAGAAATGAAATACACTTGGCGCACCGGACATGGAAGCGGGTCACACAATCAGTTTTTGGCTGACGTGGACAATGACGGCGATGCCGACGCGATCGCGGTCTTCGTAACAGGTGGGCTGGCCGGCAAGTGGTATGTCGCGAAGTCAAACGGAGACGGATTTGGCGGCTGGTCCCAGTGGACAAGTGGTCACGGGGCCAACTCATCCAAACAGTTGATGGCAGATGTTACGGGTGACGGGCGTGCAGACGCCGTTGCATTCTATGGAACTGGCGGAAGCGCCGGCAGCTGGTATGTTGCCGCGGCAAAAGCTTCCGGTGGATTTGACCCCTATACGTTGTGGAAATCCGGTTTCGGAGCCGGCACCTCCAATCAGATGCTGGGCGATGTTACGGGCGACGGTAAAGCAGATGCCATTGCCTACAACAGTGGAAAATGGGACGTCGCACCTTCAAGCGGTTCGTCGTTTGGCAGTGTTGCAACATGGCGCACCGGGCACGGCGTCGGCTCAGCCGATCAATTCATTGCCGATGCAGACGGTAACGGCAAAGCTGATGCAATCGTCGCCTTTGGAAGTGGCGAATGGTACGTGGCAAAGGCAAATTCTTCCGGAACTGCTTTTGGCGGTTACTCCAATTGGACCGATCAAACCAACGCCCAATCCCTGGGCAATGGCGCATCAAACCGAATGCTCGCAGACATCAACAATGACGGCAAAGATGACGCGATCGCCTACATGAGCGACGGAGACTGGCACATGCTCATCTCCAACGGCACCAATTTTGTGCGCGCAGCAAACAGTTACTACAAACCTGGATCAACCGGCAGCAACATTGTGTGGAAACAAAATCATGGAAACGACAACCAGATTGTAGACTATTCTGCGACGACCTGGACTGGCGTAGCCGATGTGTATGGGAACAACCACCCCGGACCAGTTGTCTTCAAAAACAGCGGTGGCATCTGGCAGGCCATCCCCGGTGCCTACCATGCATCGCAGCCCGGCACATATGACAATTATTATTATAAGCCAACGCAAACGAATACCTGGGAAGCGAGAAATTACGGCTATGTGCCAGTGGGCGGAACCTATGACAGTGGTGATACGGCCAAAATAAATGCTCACCTCTCCGAACTGAATGCAGCGGATGTTGATTTCATCTTGCTGGATCTCACCAACAAGATTTTCAACGATCGAAAAAGAGCTGCCCGCAGAGCGGCTGACATTTGTGACACTGTTGTTGCGAGCTCAACAGGTGTGCAATTCGCTATAGCGATTGACGGCAGAACCTCTCCTGCATCTCTGGAAAGTGAGGCCAAACACGCTTGGAATTTATTCCTCGGCAATGGAAGCGGAACCTATGAAGCCGTCGACAAATGTGCGGGCACGCCAAGATACTTCGACATAACAGAGGGCTCGGTCACCAAGCCGCTGCTTGCTGTTTACGTCGACAGCGGTGATCGTCAGGCTTGGGAAAACTATACAGGTTCCAAAACCTATGCGAACAACTTCAACATCAAGTGGGTTCAGGGAACAGTCCGTTCATCCAACTTAGGTAGCTATCCAGCCAGCGATTACATCGGGTGGGTCTTTAACGAAGGCGCGATCAAGAACAATGACCTTATGACTTTTTCGCCGGGATGGGACAATCACGGCACTTCCTCTACACCCCCGGTTCCCAGAGACAATGCCAATTTCTACAAGGAAAAAGGCTGGGAGCGTGTGGTATGTGATGGCACGATGCCAGATATGGTCGTGATCGCTTCCTATAATGAGTACGGCGAAGAAACAGCGGTCGCTCCATCGGATACATCCGCGCTGCCCTTGAACAAGCAATGGAGTTCTCCCGGCCGATACTGGGACATCACAGAAGACTTTAATGCCGCCTACAAAGCTGGCACAACCGGCATTTGTAGCCTGTTCGTTGATCGGTCGACGCCGACAATGGGGGCGTTGGCGCAATAACCTTCCGCAGCTTACGACTGTGGAGCGTAGTTAGACTTCATAGCAAAAGGGATTGGATTACCCGAGCAATCCAATCCCATCGAGTGTTCAAAAGAGTGCCAAAACTTCGTCAGCCAAAAGTATCCCACCAACACTCAATCAATGGTCACATAGCACCTGCTCTAATTTGATACAGAGCCTCGTCTCAAACAATTCAACGGCTGGACAGCAAGCTTTCTGTCCTTATGATGGCTGCAAATTTAGGACAAGTTGAGGACTGTTGCATTGATTGACATGCTTGCCATGAGCGTAATCAACCTACCGGTATTTGACCCGATTGCCCTGCAACTGGGACCCATAGCGATTCGATGGTATTCGCTTGCCTATATCGGTGGCCTTGCCTTTGCCTGGTGGGCAATCCGTCGGCAAGCTCAGAAACCCGGCGCAGCAATGACCACAGCGCACATAGATGACTTCATCACTTGGGCGATGCTCGCCATCATCATCGGTGGCCGACTGGGTTATGTGCTCTTCTACAGGCCCGATTATTATGCAGAAAACCCCGGTGACATCATTCGTATCTGGGATGGCGGCATGGCATTTCACGGTGGCTTGCTTGGCGTCATCATTACGGTTTTCTGGTATGTGCACAAAAACAAGCTCGACCTGATGCGTGTGGCCGATGTGATTACCAGCGTCAGCCCCATAGGATTGCTTGCCGGGCGTCTGGCGAATTTCGTGAACGGTGAACTGTGGGGCCGCTCGACCGATGTGCCCTGGGCCATGATATTCCCCGCAGACCCAACGGGCTTGCCAAGGCACCCAAGCCAGCTGTACGAGGCTGTCGGCGAAGGCCTGCTTCTGTTTTTGATATTGCAGTTCCTGTATCATAAGACCCGCCTCGCCAAAGATGCACCGGGTATCATTGCCGGCGTGTTTTTTGCCGGATACGGTCTGGCACGCTTCCTGGTTGAATTTGTGCGCGAACCAGACGCAGCCATTTTGCTTGGATTGACCAGAGGCCAGCTTTTGACCGTGCCCATGTTCCTGTTCGCCGCATGGCTGATTAGCAACGGCTTGAAGTCCCGCCGCGCCAAGCTCGCCAAAGCATGACGGAACTTAAAAACCTTCTGATCAGACGCATCGAGTCAACGGGGCCCATTACCCTTGCTGACTATATAGCTGAATGCCTGATGCATCCCGAACATGGCTATTATCAAACCGAACAGGTTTTTGGATCCGAAGGCGACTTCACAACCGCACCGGAGGTCAGCCAGATGTTCGGTGAGATGATCGGACTATGGTTCGCGGACAGATGGGTCAAGATGGGTCGGCCGGCCGCAATCAATCTTGTTGAATTGGGCCCCGGCAGGGGCACACTCATGGCGGACATCTTGCGTGCGACCGAACCTGTTGAAGACTTTCAGGATGCCATCGCTGTTCATTTTATCGAAGCCAGTCAAAGGTTGCGACAGGAGCAGGCCAACCGCGTTCCGCTCGCCAGCTGGCATGATTCACTTTCCGGCGTGCCGGAAGGACCAGCCCTGATTATTGCCAATGAGTTTTTTGACGCCTTGCCCATCCACCAGTTTGAAAAACGTGAAGGCCAGTGGTTTGAACGCATGGTCGGCTCGCACGAAGGTGAGCTTGGGTTTCTGCTCGGACCGGCCGGCCCCAAACTCGCGCTGGCCCAAGAGGGCCTGAAAAATGCTGCTGATGGCAGTATTGTGGAAGTCTGCCCGGCGGCGCTGTCACTCACGGGTGACATCTCGGAACATCTGAATATGCATGGCGGTGCAGCACTGATCATTGATTATGGCTACCGCACACCAGCAACAGGGGACAGTTTCCAGGCACTGCAGCGACATGAATATGTTGACGCCTTTGCGGAACCAGGGGCAGCAGACCTGACCGCGCATGTCAATTTCCCGGCCCTGAAAAAAGCTGCGGAAGAAAAAGGCCTGAAAGGCTTTGGTGCGACAACCCAAGGCCTTTTCCTGATGGCGATCGGCCTGGGTGCCCGGGCGCAAGTGCTGGCCAGCCACGGCGACGCGACACAACAACAGCAGATTTTGTCTGATCTGCAACGCCTGACAGCCCCTGATCAAATGGGCACCCTTTTCAAGGTATTGGCATTGCAGCCTCATGAATTGCCCGCTCCGCCCGGCTTCTAATCCAAATCTGACTGTGACGGTGATCACGGCACCAATGAAAAACCCCGATACATAGTGGGCGCTCCGAGCTTGTGCTCTGGGTGTGTTTCAAAGTTCCATGAAATCAAAATCAGTCGGGAGACTATTATGAAAACCCTTTTTGCAGCAGTGGCACTTGCCGTTTGCGCGTCCGGCGCAAGCGCAAAAAACCCTGGCGACAACCAAATGGTCGCGTCAATCGAGGAAATGCAGGCTTATATGGATGGCCCTGTAACCAAATGCCTGATCAAGGCGAGAAACACGTACGCGACCTGTGTCGCCAACGCATCAAATGATGCAGCCAAGAACAAGTGCCTTAAGGCACTGCAGCAGAAAGTTTTGGAGTGCCAGAGCGCGAAATAATCGCCGGTCCGCCAGAACAGGGACATTCAGTTTCAAATTGAAAGACCTGTTGTGCTTCAGTATCGCTTTACCAGCTCAAATGAGCGTCCGGGTCTGAAGGGGGCGAGGTCCGGGATTTCCGAGCCATTGATGACTTCCTGCGCCGTCAATTGGCCTACGATGGGTGCCAGCGAAACACCACTGTGCATTATGGCAAGATGGACATCCGGACGATTTTCCGAAGCCCCCAAAACCGGATGTCCGTCAAGCGGTAGTGGTCGCCAGCCGATATATACGTGTTCAATTTCGACATCTGCGATTCCCGGTGAAAAAATGTCTGCGATCGCCAGCATGCGGCCGGCATGTTCCTGCGCCAGTTCGACACTTGGAAAATCATTGGGGCGCCCGGCCAGCCGGTCAACATGCGTAGAAGGTGCGCCGTCCTGTTCACCGAAAACAATGCGACCATCGTCGCGCTGGTGCATATGAATGCCGGGAGCAACAATTATTCGGTTCATGCGGCGCGGCACAGGCTTGCTGATCGCTATCACACCGGGGCGTGTTCGCTGCGGAATATCAAGCCCGGCAAACTTTTGCGGCGCATCCGGATCAGCGCCGGTTGCCAGTACCAGTCGGTCTGCCTTTATGGTGCCCCGGCTGGTTTCCACGGCCACAAGCCGCCCTGCTTTTATTTGCACATCCAGCATGTCACAAGGTGTGATCACTTTTGCACCAAGTGAAGATGCAGCTTCTAACAGCAAATGCGTTGCCAGAATGGGATCAACCGTCCCGTCGTTGCCGGAGAAGGCCACGTCTGAAGTATCACCAAAAGCAATGAGCGGTTCCTGAAGCTGAGCCTGCGATCGAGAGACCATTCTTGCATCCTCACCCCACTCGAACTGCTCGGCAATTTGCGCACGCAATTGGTTCTGCCGCTCTTCCCCGTCAAACCACTCGAGGGACCCACCCCAGCGAACCGGCAGGCCAAGCTCGGTCGCCAACTGTCCCCATGAGGCCACACTGTCCTGGCTCAGGCGATGATAGGCCCGGGGCTGTTTGGCGTAGGTAGCGTTGATCCAGGCAAAGGTGCCGCGACTGGCATGGCTCGCAGGCCCTGCACGGTCAATCACCGTGACACGAGCCCCTGCTTTCGCCAGATGATAGGCGATACTGGCCCCGACAATGCCGGCGCCTGCGACGACAACCCTCAGGCGGCTATCGCTCTGGATCAAGCCTGCTCCGGACACGGACGCAGCAGCCATTAGTTTTAAGAGTAACCGGCGGTCCATCAAAGTCTCCCAATACCTTGCGTATTGGGAATCAAGGGCTCTGTCAATGCGCGCCATACAGACGTATCAGCACGTCCTCGCTCAGAGTTTTGTGTGTTTGCTCGGCAGGAATTCCCACCGGTAATCCAAATCCGATATCAAGGTACTTTGTTTGAAAACAGTCTGCGGAGATGTTCAGCTGTGTTCTCGGTTCATCAACCCTGTACACATTGGAAGGCAGGGAAATCGCCATCAAGATGATCTTGCCTTCCGACTGTTCAAGCGGCAGCAACAGAGACCGCGCCAGTCTGTTTGATCCATCCAGAAATCCGGTCGAAAACTGCATAAGTCCGGCGCATGGCTGGGAAATCAGGGTGTTCCACCAGATTGCACCCGCAGGCCTCATGTCAGGGCAAACAAGGTCCAGCCAGTTCACGTCCTGACCGCCAGAGCCCACACGCTCCGAGATACGGCTGCCCATAAGTCGGCAACACAAGTCAGAGCGGGATTTGAGTTCATACATCAGCAAATCGGCAGCAAACGGCGCAAAATCCTGGAGGCGAACAGCAGAGCGTTCCGGGATTGCATTGCCTACCCGCAATTTTTGCCAAGCTTCAAAGAAAGCCGACGCGCGTTCATCGGCCATCACGGAAGTAAAGTCAGAGTTCATACCCACAACACTCAACAATCAAAACAACTGCAGACACTGACCACGCGACCTCTCGACGAACCTGTCAGCGGTTCCGTATCTAACGAACTGGTCCTTGCCAAATCGTTAAGATGGAGCCCACAGATGTCGTTAATCACCCACTATTTTTGTCGGGGTTTATACGGCCAATACTCAGGGGGGGACGCCGGCAGACCAAACCCCACGTCAAAATAGTAGCCGCTGACATAATCTTCCGCGACCAGCACGTGCGAACGGGGTTTGGTAACGCGAACAATGTCACCTACCTTGTGCAACGACAGAATCATATCCCGTTCGTACGCCGTTTTAATGGGCAGCAACAAAGTCACGACTTCTTTTACATTGCCATCCGGGTAGGTCATGGAGAAATCCATAATCGCACCGCAGGGTGTGTCAAAAATAGCGTTCCACCAAAGCTCCGCGTCATCAAGTGTGCCCGGCACGAAAAAGTCGAACAGATTCACCTCCGGCCCTATGTTATCCACCCGGTTCGCGACCTGGCTCCCCGTAAGCCGGTATCTAAGATCGCGGCGCCCCTTGCGCTGATAAATCACAAGGTTCTCGGCATGCGATGCAAACGCCCTCAGTTCTATGCGGTGCCGAAAGGGAATATCTTCGTCATCCCTGGCTGTTTGCCAGGTTGCCAGGAATGATTTGAAAGGCTCACTGGCCAGATATTTTGTGACGTCATCGTGCATCTCTGGAAAACCTACGCTCCAGTTGGGGCCAGTTTCAAGTAGATTAGATTTTCCCGCTGTCAGGCTATATCATCGCTGGCCTGCCGAGATTATGCCTGAGATTTAGACCACTCCAAATGGAACGTGCTGCGAAATTCCTGTTTCAATGACCGGTGTTCCTTGGCAGACTGCAACGATGGATAATCACTTGCAAATGCCAGATTTTTTGCCCGTTCCGCACGCCTTTCTTTCTGCCGAAGGTGGCGTATCGACCGGCATCTATCAAAGCCTGAACTGTGGCACGGGATCAAATGACGACCCGGACCTTGTGCTTGAGAACCGGCGCATCGCAGCAAGCGTGATTGCCGGACGGCGGGACACCTCGCTTGTCAGCTGCTACCAGGTCCACAGTAACGTCGCCATTGAGGTAACAGGGGACTGGGGCACGGACCGGCCAAAAGCAGATGCCATGGTGACACGCCAGCACGGTATTATTCTCGGCATTTTGACAGCTGACTGTACGCCGGTTCTGTTTGCCGACAAACGCGGAGGTGTTGTGGGCGCGGCACACGCCGGTTGGAAAGGGGCTCAGGCCGGTATTATCGAAAGCACGGTCAACCTGATGGAAAATCTTGGGGCGAACAGAGCAGACATATCCGCCGTTATCGGACCAACGATTGCGCAGCCAAGCTATGAAGTCAGCGCAGACTTCGAACAGGATTTTTTGACAGAGGATGAAAAAAACGCCGGTTTTTTTGCGCCGGGCAAGGATGACAGCCACCGCCAATTCAACTTGCCAGGCTTTGTCGCAGCACAGCTAAGCTCTGCTGGCATCAAATCCATACATGATTGCAGTGTCGACACCTATGCAAGCGACAGCCATTTTTCGTATAGGCGCACCACCCATCGCGGTGAGCCGGACTACGGACGCCAGCTCTCGGGCATCATGCTCGGCGGCTAGTCAGCAGTTGCCAGACAGCTTTCTTTCAACAGCTCCGATGCCGCAGCGATTCGCTCCGCAACCTTCGATAATTGTCAATTTTGTCGAAAAACATGCTGCAAATCATGGCCAGACACAGCCCCAATCATTGAAATCCGGGGAAAGATGACAAGAAGATGACTGCCTGCTTTACAGCGTAAGGGTGCGCTGCTAAAGCTCCGATCAACAGGGTCAGTCTTCAGCACCGCGGAGGCCATTATGGGCATGAAGATTCTTACGGGGAACTCCAATCCGGAACTCGCAGAAGCGATTGGGGCATATCTCAATATTCCGCTGGCCAAGGCGGCCGTAAAGCGTTTTTCCGATCAGGAAGTTTTTGTCGAAATCCACGAGAACGTGCGCGGCGAAGATGTCTTCCTGGTTCAGCCGACAAATTTCCCCGCCAACGACCATATGATGGAACTGCTGGTCTGCATTGATGCCCTTCGGCGCGCGTCAGCCCGCAGGATAACTGCGGTGATCCCTTATTTTGGCTACGCTCGACAGGACCGGAAACCCGGCCCGCGCACGCCAATTTCTGCAAAGCTGGTTGCAAACCTTATTACAACAGCGGGTGCTGACCGCGTTTTGACGATGGATCTGCACGCAGGACAGATCCAGGGTTTCTTCGACATCCCGACCGACAATCTTTATGCAATGCCAGTGCTTGTGCGCGACCTGAAGGAAAAATACGCGGGCCGCGAGATCACAATCGTTTCACCAGATGTTGGCGGCGTTGTGCGCGCAAGGGCTTACGCCAAGCGCATGGATGCCCCGATCGCCATCATCGACAAACGCCGCGAGCGCGCCGGTGTCTCAGAAGTCATGCACCTGGTTGGTGAGGTTGCAGGCACGGACTGTGTGCTGGTCGATGACATCGTGGACAGTGCCGGCACGCTTTGCAATGCGGCGCAGGCGCTGATGGACGCAGGCGCCAAGTCGGTTTCAGCCTATGTCGCCCACGGTGTGCTCTCTGGCCCGGCCTATGACCGCATCAACAACAGCGTCATGGATGAGCTGGTGATCACGGACAGTATACGCCCGACCCAGCAAGCCAAGGACAGCCCCAAAATTCGCCCCGTAACGGTTGCACCGCTTCTTGCTGAAGCCATGAACCGCATTGCGCACGAAACCAGCGTTTCAAGCCTGTTTGATTAAGCGCCTGCTCGCTACAGCATGCGCTTTAAAGTCTGTTTTTTGCCAATAATCTGGTGAAACAGAACTGCCCCGATGTGGGCAACGAACAATACCGCCAGCACATTCCAGCCTGCTTCATGCAGCTCCTCCCAGAAATGGTGCAGGTCCATGTCGCGCTCGTAGGGTGTCGGGATGCTAAACAGACCAAAGAAAGGCAAATCCCACCCCACGGTCAGCAGGGACAATGAGCCCGAAACCACCATGAATGCGATAACGCCGTAAAAACCCCAATGCACGAGGCTGGCAAGCAATGTCTGCCATTTGATGCTGCTGAGAGGCGCGGGGGCCGGGTTGCTTACTTTCCAGCCCAGTCTGAACGCCAAGAGTGTGATGGCAAGCAAGCCCGACGACCCGTGTAGCCTGATCAAGGCTGACTTTTCCTCGCCGCGCGGCAGGTCCCCCATATAAAGCCCCAAAGCCACAAGCGAGATAACCAGCAGGGCCATGATCCAATGCAGGCTTTTGGCCATAGCACCGTAGCCTGCTGCCGTATTTTTAAGTGCCATTCGTCCCCCCTCTAGAAACTCGATGTCCAGGACACCGTTGCGCGAAGGTTCCTGTTGGGACCTGGCACGCCGGCGAAGGTGCGCACGGCATTGGTGTTGAAAATATTGTTCATGCCAACATCAAAACGCCAACCCTGCAGCGCACCTTCCGAGGGTTGCCAAACCAGATAGGTGTCGACAATTTCATAGCTTTCACGCACTTCGGCCGGATCGTTCACTTTGTCAAACGCACCGGCAAACTCCGCCCGCAACCCGAGCCGCAGGTCACGCTCCGGCATTTTCACTTCGGTCACAAGCTGCAGCCGATCTGGCACCAGCACGCCTACGAAGTCGTCTGAGTCCTTGTCACGGCCATCAATGGTTGAATATGCGGCAGAGAGAAACAGATAGTCGCTGCTGTACTGACCCTCTATCTCGAAACCGTCAAGCTGAGCGCGGGCCGTGTTGACGTTGCGGCTGGTCCCGGATGTGCACACGCCCGGGAAGTTCGGAACAAAACAAGCGGGTGAAAATTCGACATTCACCTCCAGGTCAATGAGGTTTGTGACATCATTCTCGAAGTAGCTGCCCTTGATGACCAGCTGATCACCGTCATAAGCGATATTCTCAAACGTCAGGCCTGCGCCAAACTCGTAGGCTTTGGCACTTTCAGGCCGCAGGTCCAGGTTTGGTACAAAAAAATTGGGTGCCTGAACAAACGGACCGAGCGGAATTGTGAAATGAATATTGTCGGCAAATATTTCGTTGAACGACGGCGCGCGGAAGGCTTCTGAATAGTTCCCGTACAAAAGCAGCCAATCGGTCGGCGCGTAGGAAAGGCCAATTTTTGGTGACGTTGCATTGTCACTGGTGTTCAGGTCCGGATTCTGGTCCGAGGAATTGTCAAAGTCATCATAACGAATGGCAGGGATGATCCGGAAGGTGCCTGCGCTCGTTTCAATACCAATGTCCGCCTGAATGAAGGCGCCGAAGGTTTCAGCCGTCGCATCCGGCACGCCGCCGCGGGTTCCGTCTGTTGTGGTATTATCAAGCCCGACCTGCTCGTCTTTATAGTATTCTGCGCCGTAGGTGAATATGACCGAGCTGCCCTCGCCCAGCGCGACAGTGGACCGGTTGTCGATAACAAAACCTGCAGTTTCGACCTCTCGGGAAATCTCGCGTGTAGTGTCCAGTTCCGCCTCGTCTACGCGGGAATTATTGATGTAACCTATCACCCCGAGGTCAATCAGGTCGCTTTCCGGATTGTAGTTGACGCGGGCGCGCCAGCTTTCACTTTCAATGTCCTTGCGTACCAGATCACCAGTTGATATCCCCTGCCCGTTGTTGGGCTCCAGCGCATCATTGTTGAAACGCAACCATGAAGCGTCAATTTTCAGGTCCTCCGTGATTTGCGAGTTGATTTTCACAAGGCCGGAGGCAATCTCGTCATCACCCTGCAGGTCGGCGCCGCGCGCAACATTGATATCGCCTGAATTTCGGAAAGTGAAACTTGCAAGCCCGCCGGTTTTCCCGCTCGCTGTTGTGCCGAACAGCGTGCCGCCTGTCATCCATTCGTCGTTCAAGCCCTGGAAACCTGCCTTGACCCGGAACCCGAACTGAGCGTCATCTTCCAACAAGTCGTTCGCCGTCACAGTCTCGAAGGCAATGACACCGCCAAGAGCGCTTGAACCATAGAGCGCCGAACCCGGACCGCGCACCACTTCAGCCGCACGCAACAGGTCAGGCTCGATGAAAAACCTTCCGTCATGGCCGGACAGAAAATTCTGACGCACGCCGTCAAACAAAACCAACACACCTTCGCCGGAAATACCGCGCAGCGCAGGCACTTCACCGGTACGGCGCGGGCCCCCAGTAAACTGGACGCCGGGGGTCTGGGCAAAGATTTCCGAAATACTTGCGGTAATCCGGCTTTCGATTTCGTCCCGCGAAATCACGCTGACACTGCCGGGGAAGGAAAAGACATCGGAGGGTCCGCGCGTCGCCGTGACGCTGATTTCTTCAATCTCGGTCAGCGCGAAGTCTGCATCTGCTTCAACATCTGCTGCGCTGGCCGCTCCGGTGGCAAGTGATACCGCCAGCGCCAGTGCCGAAGCACCATTCAAAAGGCCATTTGTGGTTTTATCCAATGTCATTGTTCACACCCTAGTTTTTTATATTGCGAATCATTCTCAGTTGCATTAAGGCAGGGATTAACAGTAAGTTTTTGCAAATGCAAGTGAGTCTTATTATTATTTTTGTTCAGTCAGGAGGAACAATTCATGTTTGGTTTTATGCAGAAAACGCTGGTCGCGGCGGTGGCACTTTTGCTGGCTGCCTGCGCGTCAGCAACACACGCGCCCGACCCGGCACCCGTACGGGCTGAAGCAACTTCAGCGGACTTCGAGAGGGACAGGCAATCAATCCTTGCGATGGCGGGCGACTACAGCGTCACGTTTGACTTCAGGGAAACCGTGCCCTTGAAGGCCGGCTACAAGCCTAAGGAAGCCTACATTACCCACGCACAGGAAATTGTGCGGGTAATCGAGGACCGGGGAGACTTCATCAGCTTGCAGCACATCCTGCTGGTTGGTGGGGAAGAAAAATTCCCGATCAAACACTGGCGTCAGGATTGGCAATTTGAGCCAAAAAACATTACGCGATTTGTAGGCGGAAATGGTTGGCAAAACATATCACTGACCACCGCCGAAACGGTCGGTCAATGGGCGCAGTTCGTTTATCAGGTGGACGATGGACCCCGGTACGCAGGCCTTGGCGCCTGGCGGTACGATAGTGGCTTTGCAGAATGGGCCTCTGATCCTTCATGGCGCCCCCTGCCCCGTCGTGACGCGACCAAGCGCAACGACTATCACGCTATTGAAGCCGTGAACCGGCATGCCATCACACCAGATGGCTGGGTGCACGAACAGGACAACACCAAGCTGATCCTGATGGGTGATGCGCCGCAAGCGCTGGTGCGTGAAGTTGGCGTAAACACCTATGTTCATGCAAACGATCTGCAGTCTGGTGTCGCGATGGACTATTGGGAAAAAACCAAAGACCTGTGGCAGGCCATACGCGCCGAATGGACACGGCTTGAACAGGAAACGGAGGGCTTTGGCCTGACTGTGCAGGGCGAACCCGAAGAGGTTTACATGCAGATCCTGGGCGTTGCGACCGGCCTCGTGGATGGGGAAATCTCGCTCGAGAATGCCAAAAGAGATGCGCTGCAGATTATTGCGGGCTATACGCGCACTGACCTGCGTCCACTTCAGGCGCGCCTGGCCGAAACACCCCAAATTACGGCAAGCGAAGGCAACTAGGTCGTTCAGCATCAGGACTGTGACACAAAATACAAAAGCCCGCCAACTGGCGGGCTTTTTTGTTGCCGATAGCCCATCAATGACCACCCACGCCACACAAAATTGCCGTAAATCAATTAACGCAAGACAGGCACTGGATTATGGTCTGGCACCGAGAATTGGCGGAGACCACCAGCTGTCAGCAAAAAGCCATCCTGGTGCAATGTTTCGGGGAGATATCATGCTCTTTTGAGAAGCAATCGGGTGGTAAGCAGACACCGTGTTTCCGAAAAAAAGGGGCTTTGCCATGGCAGCACAATCGAAACCGGAACTCCTTGAAATCACACACAAGGAGTTTGCCAAACTCGCCAGGCTCATCGAAACCGTTGATGCAGAAACTGCGATGGATAAAAGAGAAGACGATACATCAATCAAGGATGTCATTGCGCATCGAGCACATTGGATTGATCTGTTCTTGGGGTGGCATGCTGACGGCCTTGCAGGCAAAACCGTTTATTTCCCCGCGGAAGGATACAAATGGAACGACCTCAAGCGTTATAACGCTGACTTGAGAAACCGCCAATCCAACATGGACTGGCCGGAGGCGATAGCGTTGCTTCAGAGAAACTATCGCAAGCTTTTTGAATTTATCGAAGGCCACACTGACCGGGAGCTATACAGCGGTCCCATGAAAGGAGCGAACAATGCATGGCCTCCCGGACGCTGGGCAGAGGCTGCAGGCCCCAGTCATTTTCGTTCCGCTTCGAAGTTTCTGCGTTCCGTCATGAGGAACGGCAAGCGCCAGTAATCCGCCTTATCATTAGCGGCCCCGGAGACAGCCAGGTCATTTGGCCACAAGCCTCGTACCAACAACAAAATTGAATGCACTACGTTCGATAGATTTGCCAAAAACAATAAGCAGAATTTGGTCGTCTGGACTAGCCCCTCAGTCCAAGAAAACGCATGGTAAAGCCAAGGGAATTCATATAGCCGTGCGCTAGAATTTGCGGCAGTAGATTTGACTTCCCAAACCAGACATAGATGATCCCCAGCCCCAGACCGATAGTGCCGGTAACCACAAAACCATAAGCGCCTTGATAATAGGCGTGACGGTAGCCAAAAAATATTGCAGCGAGAACGACAGACAAAATGGTGGCCGCCGCTGAACCTCCGAGGAATTTGCCAAGGCGGTTGATCAGAAAAGCGCGAAACAGCATCTCTTCAAAAAAGGCACCATGTGTCCAGACAAGCGCCATCCAGACCAGATACATGACGACGTCGCCTTCAATGTCGCCGAACCGGTTGGCAACATACCCTCTCTCAAAAAACAGATCCGCGACAGTACTGCCCACAACGCCAAACGCGACAACAACTGCGAAAACAAACAGGGAAATCGCAATGGTACGCAGCCAGCTTTCTGGGCTTTTGAAACCGAGGTCGCCCCAGGAATGTCCCCTTGCCCGCAAACGCCAGGTTGCCACCGCCATCGCAGTAAAAGTAGAGGCCGGTCCTGCATATTTGATGGTGTAGAGCAGAAAAAACTGTTTGACCGCCACAAGCACGGCAACGACGATTATGACATCAAAGAAAGCATTCCAGTCAAAACGCAATGCGCCAGAATCCGTGGCTTTACTGACGGAATTATTGGTCATTTTTCCCTCGCCCTATGTCGCTGTCATTGATTTTTGTGCGACGCGCTTTTTAGTTTTATCGGCGAAATACGTGATTTCAAGCGCAGTGGCAATTCTGGAAAACAGAAAAGCGCCAGCCAGTTGGCTGACGCTTTTGCAGGGAAAGCCGCCCAGTAAGGGCGAGCAGACCAGACCTTTTATTAGCCTCTGCCACGCACAAAAATCGGGCCCGGCAGGTCGGCATCCGGATACAGGCCTTCGATGCCTTTTTTCAGAAACGTTGCAAGAATGGGTGAAACCCGAACGTTGGCCGACTGATCCAGATATGCGAACTCACTGCCCTGGTAATTCCAGGACTGGGTGAATTGCGGCAGGATCACCGTGTCAACCTCCTTGCTGGCGACCACAGCGCCAGACGCATCGACAAGGCTCACTGTGCCTACCATGCGCGTATTGAAAGACTGAAACCTGTTCAATGAATAGTTGGATACCCAGAAATTGTCGATTTCGACCACCAATTTGTGCTCGGGGTTGTGATCATTGATCTGTTTCAGGTCATATTCTGCCATTGCAGCAACCAGGTTCTTGAACGAAAAATTGTCAATGTTCGGGATCAGGCGCTCGTTGGCGAACTCGGTTTCAGAAAACCGGTTGACATTCAGGTTGCCGACTTGCCGTCGGTTGGCTCCTTCAACACGGTATTCGCGGAAGAAACTTTCACGCTGCAATTCTATTCGATCAATGCGACTGAGATGGTCTTCAATCTTTGAGGAAAACTTGACGTCTACGTCCATGGCAGATGCGGGTGCAGCCAATCCCAGGCATGCTACAGCAACCGCGAGCAATTTCATCAGTTTCATTGCAGGTCTCCTAACCTAATAAAGCCTCTTCCATCCATAGTGAGCCACCATACTAAGGTAAACTGAACCAAGGATGAACGCCGGAAAAGCCGTCGGTTTCTTATTGGTCCATCAACAGGCCTGCGAGACCGAAGCGCGCGAAAAAGGCTTGGAGGCTGCCGTCAGCATGCATGGCCGCAAGGATGGCGTCCAGCTCCGCCGCCGAAAGAGGTGCAGCGTTTCTGACAAGAAGAGGCAGCGCATAGGTCTGGTCGGGATCTGGGCCCAGGGTCAACTGCTCTTTGAGGGAGGGGTTGCGCACAAATTCCCGATACAGGAAAATATCCGACAGTACGGCAAGGTCAGCGGCGCCTGAACGCAGGTAACGCAGCGTCTGGCCGATATTTTCGCCGAACACGGCGTCCACTTTGGTGCCGATGTAGGTCTGGTCAGCCCTGAAATCAGCAAAGGCATAATGATACCCCAGGGTCAGCGCCACTTTTCGCTCGGGCGACAGGCGGAAAATGTCTTCCTGCAGCCGGTCTTGTCGTCGCACGACAAAAACTTCCGTACCGCGAAGCAGTGCCCTTGTCGTTGTGATGTCTTCCGCCATTGCCTGCCAGCCCCAAACCGGCATTTCGAAAAAGAACGCATCAACAACCCCGCGCCGCAGCAGTTCATAGCGGCGCTGTGAGGGGACAGGAATGAACTCAAACCGGAAGGCGCTTTGCCGCTGGTTGAGTTCGCCCAAAAACGCAGGTGTAACGCCGTCATCGCCATCAACAAATGGCTCAAACGGATAGCCACCCACCTTGACGACAACTGCCGTAGCAGCTTCGTCCGTGACCCGAACACCAGCGGCGCCAGCACCCACGCTGGCGATGGCAGCAAGCAAGGTTGCATATATCAGTTTTTTAATCATTTTCCCTGTCACGCTCATACCGGGCAACGCCAGAACGCTCCCGGTTTCATTCCCTAGCGCCGCGCGGACAATAGGGAAGGAATATTAACAGATCGTAACTGCTGCTGCGCCATCATTTATTTGCCCGGAAAACCTATTTGATCCAATCATCTGGTTAAATACGTCTGCACTACTGCAATTGCTTGCATTTTTGCGATGAAAAGGCTAAACCGCGCCGACTCGTCCGGGATCGCCCGCGCGAGCAATCCGTCCTTGCATCCCTGGAGGAAGCGACGGTCGGCATCCGGATGGTCCGGGTTGCTGAACAAAAGTTTGGAGAAAGTGAATGGCTGACGTCATCACAATCGAAGCGCAAGCCCGTGAGCGGATTGGCAAGGGAGCCAGCCGTGCAACACGTCGCGCAGGCTTCGTACCAGCCGTAATTTACGGCGACAAAAAAGACCCTGAGTCGATTCAAATCAAGGCAAATGAACTTCAGCGGCTTCTGAACCGCGGCGGTTTCATGTCACACACATACGACGTTATCGTGGATGGCAAGAAAACGACAGTTCTGCCCCGTGACCTGCAACTGCATCCCGTGACAGACGTGCCAATGCACATCGACTTCCTGCGCCTTGGCAAGGGTGCAACCGTCACCATGGCTGTTCCTGTTCATGTTGTTGGCGAAGAAGAGTCGCAGGGCCTCAAACGCGGTGGTGTTATCAACAACACCCGCCACGACATTGAGCTTAACGTTCCAGCGGACGCGATCCCTGAGTTCATCGAAGTGAATGTTGCAGAACTTGATCTTGGCGACGCCATCAAAATTTCTGACATCTCCTTGCCTGACGGCGCGGTACCTACCATCACTGACCGTGACTTCACAATCCTCGCTATCGTGGCGCCAAGCGGACTGAAGTCTGCACAGGATGCCGCTGGTGAAGGCGAAGAAGACGAAGAAGCTGTTGAAGGTGAAGAAGCCGCTGAAGGCGGAGACACTGAAGAATAATTGTGCGGGAGCGCGCCCCGCGCTCCTTGCTGCCTGATGCAGCTCACTTGAAACGGGGGTTTTCATGAAACTGTTTGTTGGTCTCGGCAATCCGGGCAGCAAGTATGAAAACCACCGGCACAATATCGGATTTATGGCGGTGGACGAGATTGTCCGTCGCCATAATTTTTCTCCGGATGCAGGCAGCGGCAAACAGCGCTGGCAATCGCTCACCCATGAGGGACGGCTTGGAAGCGACAAAATCGTCGTGGTCAAACCACAAACCTATATGAACGAAAGCGGGCGCGCCGTCGGCGAAGCCATGCGTTTCTTCAAGCTTGAACCGAAGGATGTGGTGGTCTTCTATGATGAACTCGATCTTGCCTTCGGCAAGATAAAAGCAAAAAAAGGCGGCGGTTCGGCTGGCCACAATGGCATCAAATCCATTGCGGCCCACATAGGCCCCGAATTCGAGCGCGTGAGGCTTGGCATCGGACACCCCGGCGATAAGGCACGCGTGCACGGCCATGTTCTTGGTGATTTTGCCAAATCAGAGACCACCATGCGGGACGCCATGATTGATGCTGTTGCACGGGAAGCACCCTGGCTTGCAGACGGTGATCGTCCGCGATTTTTGGCAGAGGTGGCCCGGCGTCTCACGCCAGAACGTGGGGCAAAAGCGAAACCACGCGCCGAAACCGCAAAGCCCCGGGCGGATCGTCCCGCACAACCAGATAATGACGGCCCTATGGCCTCGGCGCTCAAGGCGCTGGCAAACAAACTGAAAGGTGACAACTGATGGGTTTCAAGTGTGGTAT
Organism: uncultured Kordiimonas sp.; assembly: GCA_947500295.1. Classification (GTDB taxonomy): domain Bacteria; phylum Pseudomonadota; class Alphaproteobacteria; order Sphingomonadales; family Kordiimonadaceae; genus Kordiimonas. Next base: position 434,433 of record CANMRM010000003.1, on the reverse strand, counting down.
CGTCGGATTGCCCAACGTCGGTAAATCAACGCTGTTCAACGCGCTGACCAATACAGCCAATGCTGCAGCGGCAAACTACCCCTTCTGCACCATCGAACCCAACGTCGGCCAGGTACCTGTGCCCGACGAGCGTCTGTTCAAGCTCGCCGAGCTGGCAGGCAGCAAGGAAATCATACCGACCCAACTCTCTTTTGTAGATATTGCAGGCCTCGTGCGCGGCGCCTCCAAGGGAGAAGGCCTTGGCAACCAGTTCCTCGCAAACATCCGGGAAACCGACGCAATCTGTCATGTGCTACGATGCTTTGAAGACGACGATATCACCCATGTGGACGGGCGTGTTGACCCCGTCTCGGACGCTGAAACCATTGAGACCGAATTGATGCTTGCTGACCTTGAAAGCCTCGAGGGCCGCATCCATGGTCTTGGCCGCAAGGTTCGCGGCGGTGACAAGGAAGCCAAAGCAACAATGGACATGATCGAGACGGTCATTCCGCTTTTGAAAGAGGGCAAACCCGCCCGCCTTGTCGAACCGGACGGCGAAGACGAAACCAAAGCGTTTCGGGAATTGCAGCTTCTGACATCCAAACCAATCCTCTACATCTGCAACGTTGATGAAGACAACGCTGCAGACGGCAACGAGTTCTCGAAAGCGGTTGAAGACATGGCAAAACGCCAGGGTGCTGGCTGCGTTGTTATTTCCGCCGCAGTTGAAGCAGAAATCGCCCAGCTCGACGAAGAAGAAGAAAAAACAGAGTTTCTGGAAACACTTGGATTGGGCCAGACCGGTCTCGCCCGCGTCATTCGCGCAGGGTACGACTTGCTGGAATTGATCACCTATTTCACTTGCGGCCCCAAAGAGGCCCGGGCCTGGACCATAACCACCGGCACCAAAGCGCCGCAGGCAGCAGGTGTTATTCACACTGATTTCGAACAGGGCTTTATCCGGGCAGAAACCACGTCTTATGAAGACTTTGTTTCATTGGGCGGTGAACAAGGTGCCAAGGATGCCGGCAAAATGCGTCTTGAGGGCAAAGAGTATGTCGTGGCTGACGGAGACGTCATGCACTTCCGCTTTGCCAATTAGGTTGCCGGGTTTCGGTTTTTTTTCGGTCGCACACGCAAACCCTTGAGAAGATATGGCACAGCGCCCTGCAAATAAAGCAGAACAGGCGTCATGGTCAGCCACGTGGTTCCGCCACTGGGGGCGTCAAACAGTGCTATTGCGCCAAGTGTAAGCGCAGGTGCGTAAAACGCCGCCGACCGTTTTCGGCGCTTGCGGTTTGCGTATCGGCTCCGCAATCCCAGAAACCACAATTGGGCGACCAGGGTTATGAGCCAGAACACGACACCAAAAATAAAAAAACCGATAAATGTCTGGGGGCCGGGGCGAATGGAAAACCAGTTGTTTGCGGCTGATACCGCTCCAAGAACACTTGGCATCAAGGCCGAAAGAATCGCAAAGCCGCACAAAAGTATCTGCAGGCGCCTGACAGGCCCTTTCGCGTCACTAATCCGGTCGCTGTAGCAAAACCAGATCATTCCGACGCTTAAAATCTGTAGATTGAGAACAACTTCCCACCAGAGCCGTGAGCGGGTGATGCCGGAATCGGATTCTCCCGAAGCGACATAGTGCTGAACCATCATGGCAACGATAACGCCGGTTATTAACAGGGCTATCCCGCCGAGCAGTGATCGCCCGTCTGAAATTCTGACCCTGAAAAACGGTTTTTCGTCACCTTCTCCAGACAACGTCTCTATGCCCCCCGTTGCACTTTGGTAAAGGATACATCAGTCATAGGGTGAAAAGAACCGAATTCGCCATGTTCAAGCTGTTGAGTTGCCTGGCATCCTGCCCGGACGCAGCGCAAACGCTTTTAAAAAGTAAGGTGTCGCAGCCTGAAAAGACAAAAGTATTGGCGTCATTACTGCCCAGTTTGTTCCTCCGAGCGCAATATCACAAACGATCACCATCATCAGCAGATACAGGGGAATAAAGAACTTGAAGCCAACACGTACCTGCAATCGAATGCGGTTACGGACACGTCCAAGAACTATCTGACGGTGCAAAAACAATCCTGCGGCCCAGTAGACGATCAGCGAACCAACAAAGACATAGAGTGTTCCGCTATCCGGCTTGAGCTCGAACCAGTTATTCAATGCTGCAGCGGTACCGATGACCGCAGGAACGGATACAGTTATGACACTCAACGTCGCCCTGAATATGAGGTATCTGCGCTTGGACCCAACGGCGTCCTCAATCTTTTCGGCATAATAAAACCACATCATGCCAACACACAGCAGCTGCACATTCAGGACGATCTCCCACCACAATCGAGAGCGGGTAAGAACCCCTCGCCCTTCGTCGGGTGCCAGGAACTGCTGTACCATCAGCGTGATGATGATGCCGCTGAAAACAAGGGCGCACCCCGCCATCATGGCACGGGGCCTGGCAATCTTCAGGTCGGTCTTGTGGATGTGTATTTGCGCGATTGACATGGGGCTCCAATTGCTTTCCCCAAAAAAGCGCGCTTTTACACTATCAGCGCAAACTCAATTGCGACACTAGAAAGCAATCAACCCTGCCGCGAGCTACGTAACCATCAATACTGCCAGTAGCAGGAGATAGAAAACCGCAACTGTGAACAGGATCTTGATTGGCAAGGTCAGTTCAGGTGTGGTCCCTTCAAATCGCTCCCCGCAGGCCTGGCAACGTCGCTTTCGACCGCCCAGAGGCGCCATCATGATATCGACAATGAAAAACAGCGGGAACCAGATCATGGACCTGTGGCGAACCACCTGCCAGCTGCCGCACGCCGGACATGTATCGATGGGTTCATCGCTTGCAGGCACGTCTTCCGGCAATGTGGTGTCGCCCAGTAGTTGGCGGGCTTCTTCGAAGTCGGCCTCAACAACCCATAGTCGCTGGCCCAGCACCAGGCTCATATGTGGCTCAATTGAGCCAAAACCCATATTGTCCATATGAACAAAAAAGCCTGCCTGCTCCAGCAGCCCCTTTTTGATCAGGGTTTCCACATAGTCGGCGGATTCAAATACTATTCTCACGGGCGTTGTTATCTCAGGCCAAATGCTTTGGTCAAAAAGGGCATGGAGCCCTGCAGGTAGGTTAACACGGGAATGGCCATCAGCCAAAATTGACCCCCAGAAGGAGCATCAACCAATGCAATGAGAACCAGCGAAATGGACGGCAGCAAAAACAGCGCACGGTATTTGAGACCTGCCCTTCCCCGGCGTGTTCGCCGACGACGCTGGACAAGAAAATGCAGCCAAATACCAAGAAGCCAGTATGCCAGCACCACAAATGCAAAAAGACGGACTGTTGCCGCGGAAGGTTGCTCCAAAAACCAGTTTTGCTGAATACCGAGAAGGCCAAGTCCTGTGGGGAGAAGCACCGTAACCATGGCGAACCAGCGCCGCACATGCTGCAACCAACGAATTTGCCTGTGGGACCCTTCTATGCGGTCACTGTAACAGAACCAGACCAGCGCCGCGCTCAGGATCTGCAGGTTTAAAATGACTTCCCAGACCAGCCGGGACCGACTGAGCGCCCTCGCGCCGTCCGTTGCCTGAAGGTACTGAAACAACATAAAGGCCAGAATAACCCCCGTAATATTGAGGGCGATTGCTCCCATCAGAGCACGATTGTCCACAAGGCTAAATCGTTTAAGTCCGGAGCCGTCACCTGAAGGGGCATTGTCGTCGCGATCATTGCCGGTCACGCCGTCACTTCCCTGTCGTAGGGTGGATTGCGGAATGCCTTTTCAAGATAAACAAGAGCGCCGTGCGCAAAGCATAAAAACGGCGCCACCGCATACCCACAATTATTCGGGAGACGATCATTCATGAGCAGAAAAAGAATGACAAGAAACGCTGGTGTGTGTCGAACCAGCCCGAACCGCATTCCAATGGCTTTCCGAGCTCGCTTTTTCTTAACGATCAGGCTCTGGACTAAGGGCACTGCAAAGTTGCTGGCAAGCCATATATAGACGGCAACTCTAATCATGTATTTCGCCGTTTCGATCTCTGGCGGGTTTCGATACCAGTTCATGTAGGTGCCCAAAACCGTCAGGAAAATCGGCATGCCAACGGCAGCAAACCCAATGAGGAAATTGATGATCGCTCTGGCTTTCCAGCGCCCTTGCGAATAGGAAATCCGGTTGTGATGACTGAACCAGATGAAGGCAAAGCAAAGAATCTGGATATTGAGCACTAATTCCCAATGCCAGCGCGCCCGGATAGCCTCGACACCATAACTGTCTATATTGAGATAGAGCATGCTCTGGAGCGACAGCACGGCACCGATCAATGCAAGCGCGATCGCTCCATACAAAGCTCTATAGTCCTTGATCCTTGCACTCAAGGTTTTCCCCTGCACCACATCCGCATAGGATTGGGGCTGCTTGCGCAACCCCATTCAGCGTCAGTCTTTGTAGATTTTGCCACCCTTCATCACAAAACTCACATTAAGCACTGCGGAGATGTCGGACAGGGGGCTCGTATCCATGGCGATGATGTCTGCATACTTGCCGGCTTCCAACGTACCGAGGCTGTCGCTCATGTCGATAAGGTCAGCGGCATTGACAGTAGCTGACTTCAGAATATCAGCTTCTGACATGCCGGCTTCTTTCATCAACAAAGCCTCTTCCGCGTTGGTGCCATGTTTCGAGACGCCGGAGTCTGTCCCGTATGCGATATTCACACCTTCCCGGTAAGCAACGGCGAAGTTACCTGCCATGTCGTTGCCGACGCGCAGTGCCTTTTCCTTGATTGCCGGGCTCATGAAATCGCTGCTCTCAGCCATTTTCACAACAGTCGCGCCAGCCAGAAGTGTTGGCACCAGATATGCGCCGGTTTCCTTGAAGAGCCGGATCGACTCCGCGTCTGCGTAGGAACCGTGCTCGATGCTGTCAACGCCGGCACGCAAGGCTGCATTGATGCCCTGCGCTGCATGGGCATGTGCAGCCACCTTGCGACCAAGAGAATGGGCCGTGTCCATCACTTCTGTGAGTTCGTCATCCGCCATCTGTTGGCCTGTACCGGTGTTTGTGTCGCTCAAAACACCGCCGGTGGCTGTAATTTTGATTACGTCGGCACCAAACTTGATCGCGCGGCGGGTAGCGCGGCGGCAATCAGCCCCTCCGTCACAAATTGTTTTTGATGTGTATTTTTCCAGCAAATCCGGGCGCATGCCATCCACGTCGCCGTGACCACCCGTCACTGACACACCACCGGATCCGACAATGCGCGGCCCATCGATCCAGCCGCGGGCAACGCCGTCCCGGAGCGCATAAAGCTGCTCGGGATTTGCTCCCAGGTCGCGCACAGTTGTGAAACCGGCCATGAGGGTCTGTTTGGCATAGTGAACGCTTTGCATTGCAATGTCCGCATCGGACATGCGCAAGCGCTGGCTGTCGCTGTTTGGTCCCAGTTCCATCTGGATGTGCACGTGCATGTCCATCATGCCGGGCATGACGAATTTATCCTTAAGGTCAACGGCTTGTGCATCCGCTCCGAAATCACCGGCATCGCGGTACCCATCAAGCACTGCGGTGATGCGGCCGCCTTCGATCACAACTGTCTGCTCCGACTTGGACGCCGTACCCGGCACCGCCAGCAACTCACCCGCATGAATGACCTTAACGTCGGCTGCCAGAGCGGCAGAAGCGGCAAAAGCCACCATCCCTGTTATCGCAGCCGTACCCAAAAGGGTCTTTTTCAAATTCTTCATAGTTTCCTTCCCCACATCGCGGTTGTCCGCGAAATACTGTGACAAGACGCAAGGGCAATCAATCCAAGCAAACAACTGGATGTAATACGTCGAATAAAGCTGAACGAAGCCCGTATGCCCCCACGCCAGACCGATGGCGTCGAGTGTGGCATAGCGGCGCAAAATGTCAAATGAACGCGATAGGAAATCCGCGAGCAGGGTAAAACGCAATCTTAGCGATATTAATGCAGCCTTTTGCTGCGAAGCGCTGCGGCACCGGTTAACGCAGTGATTCTGCGTCGGCCGTCGCCTGCACCTGTCCGGTCATTGACTTGCCGGTTGAAGACGCAACAACCGTCTCTGGTTTCCGGTCAAGTTCGAGGGACGACAGATACATCACGACCCGTCCCATGCCGGTCGACATTTCAGCCCGCACCGGCAAAATATAGGCACCATCTTCAAAAGCCTGTATCCAGATCTTCGGAGGCTTTTCTTCTTCATCTTTTTTGCCTTTTGCGCGCTTTTTCTCTGCTTTTCGACGCCTTTTTTCCGCTTTTTTCTGCTGTTTTTCCGTCAGAATGCGCTCGCCGGCGACCAGTTTTCCGCCAAAACTGCATTCATAGGCTTCGCCGCTGAAAGGCGATTTACCGGATTCTTCCAGTACCACAGGCTCAGGCTGGCACGTGATGTCCCAGTCAAAAACCGAGTCACCGTCAAACGACCGAACCACCATCGGGTCCGAGGCGGTTGCACGCCCAAGCGGTGTGCTGATCAGCTGTATCACAAGCGATGCGGGGTCGGGCCCAACCTGCAAATCTGCCGGAACCGGTTCACGTTTGAACTCTTCAAGCCATTTTTCAGGCCAGTCCAGCTTCTGGTCGACAAGGGCACCATCCGTGCTGAAAGTCATTGTTTGCGCATAGTCTTTACCGTCCCAGCGGCCGGAGTTTTCATAAAGCGCTGGCACGGGCCCATTGCCGTTCATTCGACCTGTCACACGGGCTTTGCTGCGGCCGTTTGCAAACAGCTTCGCCATGCCGCGCATGCGAAAATCCAAAGCAAAATCATAACTTTCCGGCGATATGGTTGCACTGGTATCAGCTTGAGAAACCAGAAAACCATTCCAGTAAAATTTGTAGCTTGCTTCAATGGAATCAGCCACAGCGAAGGCAGGTGCCAACGCTGACCCAAACATAAGAAGCAATCCGGCAAATAGTGTGCGCATGTCGTGTCCTTGTTTTTGCTATGCTCCATCCAAAATATGGCCAGATCAAGAGCAAAATCTTTATCACTCACTTTAGGTATACGATCTTTGCCTTCAGCTGGACGGCGCTTTTTCCATCAGGACCTATACCGCAGCATGTCACCGGTCAGCTCTTCAATGCGGGTAACACCCAGCAATTTCATGTCGCGCTCTATCTCTGATCGCATATTCTGAAGCGCTTTTTCCACGCCCTTCTGGCCGGCTGCAGCAAGTGCATACAGGTACATACGGCCACCAGAACAGGCCGTTGCACCGGCGGCCAATGCCTTCAGGACATGCGTACCCCTGCGTATACCGCCGTCTAGAATAATCTCGATATCGCCGCCGACCGCGTCAGCAATTTCAGCAACCTGATCAAAAGGCGCGCGCGAACCATCTAGCTGGCGACCACCATGATTTGATATCATGATAGCACTTGCGCCGATCTCTACCGCACGGCGGGCATCGGCCACGCTCATCACACCTTTGAGGCAGAAGGGCCCGCCCCACTTGGCACGCAGGTCCGCTGCGTCTTGCCAGTTCATTGACTGATCGAGCATGGTGGAGAAATAGTCACCAACAGAAACAGATACATTCGACCCTTCCTGAACATGGCTTTTGAGCTCGGCAAGTTCAAAAGCCTCCCGGAAAAAGTAATTCAGCGCCCAGCCGGGGTGCACCATAAAGCTTGCCAGACTTTTGAGCGTTAACCGGGGGGGCGACGTAAAGCCCGTATGCAGGTCCCGCTCCCTGTTGCCGCCGGTGATGGTATCCACGGTGAGCGCCATTGCATCAAAACCGGCGGCTTTGGCGCGCTCAATCATGGCGTCGTTCAGTCCTCTGTCCTTGTGAAAATAGAATTGGAACAGTTTTGGTGCGCGCGTTAACGCGCCAATTTCAGCGAGGCTCACCGTCGTCAGCGACGACACACCAAACAACGTGCCAAATTTTTGTGCTGCACGTGCGACGGCTCGCTCTCCGTCATGGTGAAACAGGCGCTGGAGCGCCGTTGGTGAGCAAAAAAGCGGCATATCAAGCTTTTGGCCCATTACCGTCACCGACATGTCCACGTCATCCACACCGGCCAGTACATTCGGCACCAGATCACAGTCTTCAAATGCTGCCGTGTTGCGTCTGTAGGTTACTTCATCGTCCGCGGCACCGTCGATGTAATGAAAAATCGGGCCCGGCAAGCGTTGCTTGGCGAGCAGCCGCAGCTCGTCGACATTGTGGCAATTGGCAAGGCGTCGAAACATTTATGCTCTCGTTACTATGCAGGTCGCTTGCAACAATGCTGCGTTTGTCTGCATTTATCTACAGCAATCCTCAGTCTATCGGGCCAACCTGAAACAGCAAGCATCACACAAATTCCGATACATGCTATTCACGTCACTGCCTTGACCGCGAACCAGGCCGAGCCATCTTCCCCATAAACAGGAGGGACACAACATGTTCAAAATTTTCTTTGAAGACGTTGAATTGGGCAACCCAGACCGTTTCGGTGCCTATGAAGTAACCCGGGATGAGGTGGTCGATTTCGCCAGAAAATATGACCCGCAGCCTTTTCATGTCGATGAGGAAATGGCCAAACAGTCGGTGTTTGGTGGCTTGTGCGCCAGCGGTTGGCATACATGTGCCATGACCATGCGCATCCTTGTGGACCACATGATGGATCAGGGCTTTGCCGGCATGGGGTCACCCGGCGTTGACGGCATCAAATGGAAAAAACCCGTGTTCCCGGGGGATGTTTTGTCCGTATCCGGCGAGGTGCTTGAAAAACGCGAGAGCGAGTCCCGTCCAAATCTTGGTCTTATCAAGTCCCGATATCAGGTATTCAACCAAAAGGATGAACTGGTCATGGAAGTTGTGACCAATGCTATGGTCCTGAAGCGCGGGGCTTAAGCCCGCGCCAGCCAGCGGGCTGGCATAAGCTTGCGCCAACGGAATGCCAGCAACACAGCCAGGATAGAGGCGTAAACGAGAGGCTCAATCTGGAAGCCCTTGCGCATCATGATGAAGTGAACAACCGCAAGCAGGCCAATCACATAGACCGCCTTGTGGAGCCGCTGCCAGCGCCGGGCACCCAGTCTTTTGACCCAGCCCTTGGTACTGGTAACCGCAACCGGCACCAACAGCAGAAAGGCGGCAAACCCTATGGTGATATATATACGCTTCATCACATCTGCCCAGAGCTCCATCCAGTCAAACAGCATATCAAGCCAGACATAACTCGTGATGTGCAGGCACACATAAAAGAAGGCGTACAGGCCGATCATGCGTCTGAACAGAACGGGTTTGGCAGAACCAACAAGAGTTGAAAACGGTGTAACCGCGAGTGACAGCAGCAGGAACCTCAGCGCCCAGTCCCCGGTAAAACGGTTTGAAGCTTCCTGCGGGTTAAACCCCAAGCCGTTTGGCTGATATTGAAAGGCAAGCCACCAATTCCACACAAGCCAAACAGCAGGCACCAGCATAGCCAAAAATACAATTGGCTTGCCGACACGGCGCAATTGGTTGGTTGTTGGGACTAACGGGCTCATTGATCTTGTTGCCTGACCAACCTAGTAGTTGGCTCTCAGGTCCATACCTGCATAAAGATCCGCCACCATTTCGCCGTAACCATTGAATTTCAATGTTTCGCGACGGCCAAATTCACCGATACGCCGCTCCCGTTTCTGGCTCCAGCGCGGATGATCAACGTCCGGGTTTACATTGGAATAGAAGCCATATTCCCGGGGAGCCGAGATATTCCAGCTGGTGTCCGGCTGTGTATCTGTCAAGGTAATCCGCACAATCGATTTGATCGATTTGAAGCCATATTTCCAAGGCACCACCAGCCTGACAGGAGCACCGTTCTGGTTGGGAATTTCCTTGCCGTAAAGTCCAACCGCAAGCAACGTCAGGTCGTTCATGGCTTCATCAAGCCGCAGTCCCTCGGTGTAGGGCCAGTCCAGTACCGGCCAGCGGAGACCCGGCATCTGTGCTCTGTCCGCAAGTGTCTCGAAGCGAACATATTTGGCGCCGGATTGCGGCTCAATTTTTTTCAGAACTGACGCGAGCGACACGCCGATCCAGGGGACAACCATCGACCAGGCCTCGACGCAGCGCAGGCGATAAATCCTGTCTTCAAGAGCATTGAAATCAATCAGGTCTTCAAGAGCATATGTGCCTGCTTTATCCACAAGCCCGTCGACAACAATCGACCATGGCTTGGGCTGAAGCTGCCAGGCATTTTGAAACGGGTCGCCCTTGCCTGTACCAAACTCATAATAGTTGTTGTACTGGGTGACCGCCGCTTCCGGCGTAAGTGATTCGTTCGAATTATAGCCTGTAGGTCGGGCTGCAAGGGGCGCCAATACCCTGTCGCGCTGAGCCAACGCCGACGGCACAACAGCAGCAGCACCGAGCGCCGCCGCACCGGCCATCACCGTACGCCGGTTTATATAAACACTTTCATCCGTTACGGAATTTTCTGTCTCTTGCCAGCCTTTTTTGTGCTTGATCAACATGCCAAAATCCTTTCAGAGCCTAGATAAGCAATCCCCCCGATAACGTCCAATCACGAAGCTGTTGTCTTTTCCGTGAAATATGGTTAACACGCAGCCTACAAGCCTTTCGGCCAGTTGGTTGCAAGAGTTGTCTGCTTAGATGGGGTCTCTCCTGTTTCAGTAGGTGCAGCCGCCGGCCTTTGTATTGAGTTTTTGTTTTGAGTTTAGGCTTTGAGGAATGAACCAACCCTATGATGAACTGCGTTTTTGTACGAGCGCATCGGCACTTGTGGATCACTGGCTTGATCTACGTGTTCCCGGGCAGCTGTGCCCACTAAAAAAAGACTTCTCGCCAATGCGCATGGGCAAAACCCTGCCGGATGTTTTCCTGGTAGAAAGCGTTGACGATGATCATCAGATTATTCGAGTGGCGGGCTCACGCACAAGCGAAGTAACGCAGGTGGATGTTACGGGGCAAAACATGCTGGATGTCTGCCTGCCCGAACATCGATCTGCAATGCGTGAGTTCTATGTCAAAATGCGGACCGGATGCTTCGCAGGCGTAACAGAACACGCCTTGTCAAAAACAATACTGCCGAGTGTCGCAAAAGGGCTGCAGCTTCCGTTGATGTGCGACAAAGGCAATGTGAAATATTTTGTCGGCATTACGCGTGCAGAATCGATGAAGAAGGACCAGCAGGACTTTCGTGACAAAAGCAAAAAAGCCGGAATCAGCCTTAACGTGTGGTTCACCAACCTTAACGTACAAAAAGCACCAATCGATCAGAAAATCGTCTGAAAAATCAATCTCTTCGCTGGTCTTTCTTTTTTAACTATTTCGCGTTATCGTTGTAGTTCGGTTTTTATGGGTGTTGAAAGTTATGCCAACATACAGTTGGTCAGGGGCGTTTTTTCAGGCGCTTCGCTATAGCGAAGCGAGCGAATCTGTTGCGCGTTATTGGCATGAACTGCCGCGCCGCAACAGCAAGATTGTCCCCTATCGCAGCGATTTCCGACTCCATGAAATTGCACCCTACCTTGATGAAACCTTCATGAGCAAATTCAGCAAGCCGGATGAATTGATTATCCTTGCTTCCGGCAGCAAGCTGGTGAAAATCCTGGGTGCTGACATCACGGGCCAGAATATATTTGACCTGGTTCCGGCAGAGAACCACGCACAGCAAATTGAATATTACCGCCTCCTGAAAGCGCTACCATGTGCCGGAGCCCTGACACGTTGGGGTGCCAGCTTGAAAGAACGGCCGTTTGTCTATCGAACCATGCAGTTACCGTTGCTTGGTGATAGCGGTGAAGTGGAATTTTTTGTGGGAACCGGCGTGATCAAAACCTCCCACAAACTGGGGGATCAACTGACCATAAATGACCGCGTGTACGTTGAGCAGCACGAGCAAGTGTTTATCGATATAGGCGCAGGTATTCCCCCCGAAAGCTAAGACGCCGGCGGCATCCGGCAACCGAACGCCGCCGCAATTGTTACTGTTGGAAATCGTAGACGCTGCCGAGCGCCAGGATTTGCGTCAACTCATCCAGAGCCGCGAAACACTCTTCCATCAGTTGGGGGTCACCCAGGTCCTTGGCTTCCACCCGGTCACGATAATGGCGGCCGGCCCAGTCTTTGAGACGGTCAACAAGAGCGTCATCGAGCACTGCATTGGCTCCCATCGCAGCCATCTGCTGGTCTGACAGTGCCACACGGAACCTCAGGCAAGCCGGACCGCCACCATTGCGCATGCTTTGACGCACATCGAGGAAATCCGCCGCCCCTATCGGACCGTTCGAGCCGAGCATTTCTTTGACATAGGCGTGTGTACTGGCCGTCTCCTCGACTTCAACCGGCAAGATAAGGCGCATCTTGTCTTCCCCGGGGACCGACAGCAACTGACTGTTGAAAAGGTATGACGTTACGGCATCACAGAGTGGCACCTTGGCGGACGGGACTTCAACGAACTCGAAGTCTATCTCGGGTGCTGCCGCACGCAACATGCTCTGAACCTCAGCCGGGTTTTCAAATGCCTCTTCATGATAGAAAAAGACGTTCCTGTTCGACACGGCAACAACATCATTGTGGAACGCCCCGGCATTAATAGCGCCGGGATTTTGGCGAACAAATACCGCCCGGTCCTTTTTCAGGCCATGCTGTCGCGCGATGGCTTCACTGGCCTCCAGGGTTTGTCGCCCGGGGTACGTCAGGTCTTTTGCTCCATCAAAGGCGCTGCGCCCATAAACATATAGCGCCACTCCTTCAGCGCCGTAATCCGTGCAAAAACGATTGTGATTTGCAGCCCCTTCGTCGCCCATATGAGTGCCACCAGGCAATGCCGGGTGGTGCGCAAAATGGTCGCCTTCCGGGAAATAGGCCTTCAGGACTTTGCCGGTCGTTTCATGCTCAATAGACCGATGATACATTGCCGCGAGATTGGCGGGCGTGAAGTGCGTACGGCCGTCGGCCGTATCCGGTGAGGGAGAAACGGTCCCGGCGTTTGCGGTCCACATAGTTGCAGACGACATCAGGTTACGCACTAATGCGGGGCTTGACGTCCAGGCCGAGGTCAGGATTTCGGTATCACTGCCTGTAAAACCAAGCGACCGCAGCGTCCGCAGGTGAGGACGGTCGTGAGGAGGCAATACCCCCTGTGTCATACCAAGCCGGCGCAGATGTTGCGCTTTCTCCAGGCCTTGCAGCACACCCTCGCGGGGGTTTGCTATCTGGCCTTCATTTTTTGCAGACGCAACGTTGCCATATGACAGACCGGCATAATTGTGGGTTGGACCAACGATGCCGTCAAAATTGATTTCACGCCAACTCATGTGTCGTCTCCTTGAATGCTCAGTCCCTTGGGCAGCGCTGCAACGGTCACCTTGCCCTCTGCCTGCTCCATGGTCGCGACGGCATAGGCGCAATAGTCTGCTGCATAATAGGCGCTTGGCCTGTGGTTGCCGGACCAGCCAATACCGCCAAACGGTGCCGTTGAGGCCGCGCCAGTGAGTTGCTGGTTCCAGTTGACGATGCCTGCGCGGGACCGCGGGAAGAAATAGTCGTAGTTTTCGCGATTGTCAGAAATCAATCCGGACGCCAACCCGTATTTGGTGTTATTGGCTTCCGCGATAGCGGCATCCAGATCGGCAACACGAATAAGCTGCAGCATCGGCCCGAAGACTTCCTCGTCCGGGCGGTCAGGCACATCCGTCACGTCGATTAACCCAGGCGACACAAAGGCATCGCCGAGCGAAAGCCGCTCGCTGCGCCTGATTATTTTGCCCCCGGATGCTTCAAGCATTTCCTGCGCCTTAAGCACATTGTCGGCGGCTGCCGCGCTAATCAACGGACCCATGAAAGGTTCGGGCTCACTGTCCCCGGCACCGACTTCAATCCTGTCCATCGTCTGGGCCAAAGTATCCACAAATGCATCTCCGTCCCCACCGTGAGGCACAATCAGGCGGCGAGCGCAGGTGCAACGCTGGCCGGAGCTGACAAAAGCCGACAGGATCGTCATAACAGCGGCAGCCTGAAGGTCTTCCACTTCATGCACGATCAGCGGGTTGTTGCCGCCCATTTCCAGCGCCTGAATCACATTCGGCCGATCTAGAAGCTGGCGGGCAATCGCAAGGCCGGTGTTTGCACTGCCGGTGAACAGCAGTCCGTCAATACCATGGCTCGCGGCGAGCGCAGCACCTGTATCCCGACCGCCCTGCACAAGGTTAAGCACGCCTTTGGGCAGACCTGCTTCTTCCCAGATACGCAGCATCTTTTCCGCAACAGCAGGCGTTAGCTCGCTTGGTTTGAAAACGATGGTGTTGCCAGCCAGCAGCGCTGGAACGATATGCCCGTTTGGCAGATGGCCAGGGAAGTTATAGGGCCCAAACACCGCCATCACACCGTGTGGGCGATGCGAGAGCCTGGACCTGATAGCACCGTTAACCGCTTCCCGGCTGCCGGTGCGTTCTTCATAGGCCTTGAGGGAAATTTCGACCTTGTTGGCAATTGCCGTTGCCTCACCGAGCGCATCCCACATGACCTTGCCAGCTTCCTCACTGATCAATGCTGCAAGCTCCTGCTTGTGCACATTCACCAGCTCCGCATAGCGCCGGGCGAGCGCCACACGGTCCTCAAGCGAGGTCAGAGACCATGTTGCGAAAGCCTCCCGCGCTGCGGCCACAGCCGCTTCGACATCAGCAGCTGTTGCGCTGTTGCCTTCCCAAACGATGTTTCCATTGGCGGGGTTTAATGAAGTAAAACGCTCGCCGTGGCCCTGACGCCATGCGTCTCCCATATGTCCGGTCATCGCATTCCCTCCAATGGGGTTGGGCCTTTGGCATCTATTTCGAGCGAAACATAGCGCACGGCGTCGCCTTCACCGACCTCAAGTGCGTTGGCAGCACTTTCCGGTAGCCAGAGGCCACTGGTGCCTTCAACAACACTGGTGGCAACAACGCGGAAGTTATCCAGTGACACATTGGCTGCCAGATGATGGTGGTCTGCATGCCCACCTTCTACGCTACCTGCAAGCGTTCCTTGCAGGCTGTTGCGCACAGTTGCGATCATATCGACGCGGGCATCCAGAAGCGGTCCGGCATCAAAAATATCGACCGCGCCCGAGAAATGGAACCCTTCCCTCTCAAGCAGTTTGGCGGCCGGCACGGCGCCGTCATGTGGCCGGCCAATCACGTCCTGTGCCGCCTGAGGCAGGATGGCCCGGTAAATAGGAAAAGTGGGCATCAGGTCGGAGATAAACTGGCTGTTGCCCTGCCCGTTGATGTCGTCCGCTTCATAGAAATCAAGGTTGAAAAAGTGCCTGCCTATGGCATCCCAGAATGGCGAATTTCCTTTTTCATCAACCCATCCCCTGATTTCAGCGACAACAAGGTCAGGGAAGCGGCTGCGGTGCGCTGCCATCAACAGATAGCGCGCTTTTGCAAGCAATTTCCCGAGCTTGGCAGGCCGGAAGTCATCAGTCCTGTATTCCGGATCAAGGAATAGTGTCGCGACTTCGGTCGCTCCCACATAGTCGTTTGAAAGCTGCAACAATTCAGTATCAATCCGAATGGGTGGCTCTTTGCTCGTCTGGGTGTGGTGAATGATCCGGTAACTGTAAAACGGCTTATCAAGACCGATGCCGACTATCAGCGCGCTGGTGCCAACAATTTTTCCGGTTTCAATCTCCTCGAGCACTAGCAGATAGTTGCTTTTTTGGCCGAGGTCAGCAGGGCCGGAGAAGGCCGCCTCGGACAGCTCAAGCCTCTCTTTCAATTGGTCTTCATTGCTGGGGAATGTCGTCATACCCGGCGCCTTGACACGCGCAAGCCTGACGAGGCCCTCAAGATCATCCAATCGTGCAGGTCGCACTACAAACATGGGATTTTCCTTCTTTTTGGTCCGGGCAACTGAAGGGCCCCGGTCGCCTTCGGCTTGTCGCCAAGCCTGAGGTCAGGCGTGATACTGGGCGTATCAGGCCTCGTTGGTTTTTGCGGCCAACACGTCGTCGAGTGCTCCGGCTGCAAAAGCCATCAAAATAAGGGCGGACAGTTTGGCGCGCTCAGCGAAACTGTCAACCAGAACAAATTCGTCTGCCGAATGGATTAAACCTCCGCGCACGCCAAGCGTGTCAACGTTAGGCAAACCGGCAGCTGCAAGGTTGTTGCCTTCGCAGCACCCCCCTGTCGGCACATAAGCAACATTTATCCCCAGTTCGGCACCACAGTCGGCAATGGCGTCCATCAGCAACTGATTCGCCTCCGTGATCGCCTTCGGCGGTCTGTTGATACCACCATGAAGCCGAACCTGAAACCCGTCACGAGCTCCATACTGCTCAACAATTTTGGCAAGTTCACCCTCAAACCACGGCGCGTCGGAGGGGTCCTCAAGACGGACATTGAACCGGCACAGAGCCTTGTCCGGCACGACATTTGGCGCCACACCGCCACTGACGACGGCGGGGTTAACCGTCAAACCCGGGCGGCCATTCGTCAGGTTGGACAGGGCACCGATGATTTCAGAAAGCAGAACAACGGCGTTGCGCCCTTCAAAAAACTCGCGGCCCGCATGCGCTGCTTTTCCCTCAACCACCATCACAAAGTTGCCGCTGCCCTTGCGCGCGCCGGCCAGGGTGCCGTCGGCAAGCGCGGGCTCATAAGTCATGCCGATGTCGGCGGCAATCGCCCGATCGGCAAGCACGGCCGCAGAAGCAAGGGAGCCGGTTTCCTCGTCCGGCGACAACAAAATCTCCCAACCAACGGAAGAGGCATAAGGCGACGCTTCAAGTGCTTTCAGGGCATTCAGCATGACGATGATGCCGCCCTTCATGTCAGCAACACCGGGGCCGTTGAGTGTGTTGTCGTCAAGCCACTTGGTTTGCTGGAACGGGTGATCGACGGCAAAAACTGTATCGGTGTGGCCCGTCATCAAAACACGGCGGTTGGCGTCCGGGCGTTTGAAAATCCGGATACAACGTCCGTTTTTCTGCACCTCAACGTCGCCCGCAGGTGTAACCCCTTCTCCGTCCGGCAAGTCGACATAGGCGACTTGCGGCTCAAGCGATGAAAAAGCATCGACAACCAGCTTTTCCATTTCGGCCAAGCCGTCAAGATTGCGGCTGCCGCTGTTTACATGCGACCACTCAACGACCGTATCCACCATTAAGGACTGCTGCTCATCGATTTTGCTCAACAGTTCTTTGACGATGTCGCTTTCGGCAACTTCTCTGGGTGTCAAAACCATCTCTCTTCCCTGCGCCACAGCCCTTTTTATGGATACGGGAGTGGGCGCCCTTGTCAGGTTTTTCCATGGACGCTCACAGTGCAGAAGTCAAACCTTTTGCCGAGCAGCGCCTGCCAATTGGCGAAACGAGTGATGATTCGACTTGGCTGACCTGTTCAAATCCGCGGCGCGCTCTGTAACCCGTCTTGTTTCGGATTAACGTTTCGAAGCGTCCACAACCGCTGTTCGTCGCATCGTTCAAACGATTCGTCTCAAGCTCACCCGGCAGAGAATGACCTTCGGCTTACTCTTGCTACACTAAATGTATGAAAAGTTTAGCCCTGTACAAAGGTCAATGAGCCACAAAAAAACGCCGGGGCGGTTAGCGAGGAAGATTATGAAAGCTCTGATAATTGACGGTGAAGAATTGTTTCGGATGTCGATGCACGAAGTTGTGTCAGTGTCGGCAAACTTCTCCGAAGTCATTAACGCAGGCAGTGAAAGCGAATTTATCGAGGTCACAGCCAAGCACGACAGATTGGATCTGGTGGTTGTTCATCCAGGTGGCTTGACCGCTGAAAAAAGTGTCGATGGCCATGATGGCCGCAACTGCCTGAAGCTCGTCCGTCGGCTGTATCCCCAGGCCGCAATCGTCATTGTCAGCGACACCTCAACAGTGTCACCAATCTGGCAGGGCGCAACCATCGTCAAGCGCGGCGCCAGCGTCACTGAACTGGTGAGCAAAATCAGGCGCGCCATGAACCTGCCGACAGATCACGCAGGAAGCGGCGGTTACGTACCGGCGCGACCGGACGTTCGGGCCTTCATGCATGACCGCTTGCGCCCAAGCCACCGCAATGAAGATACTTATGTCGACCTGGGCCGCCTGTCTTTCCGTCAAAAACAAATCCTCGCCATGGCTGCCGACGGCCTTCCGAACAAGGAAATCGCCGCCAGGCTGGGCATCGCCGAAGGCACGGTAAAGGCCCACATGCACGCTATCTTCAAAGTGCTGGATGTTTCCAACCGTACTCAGGCTGTCATCAAATACGGCGCACTCAATCAAATCCTTGCACCGGCTGGTGGCCTGGAGCATCAGCGCGCCATCTAGAGTTACGATATTGGGATAAACCGTAAGGCGGGCGCAAGCCCGCCTTTTTTGGTGATCTGCAACGGGTCAGTCCCGTCCGTTTTTCACCTAACAAATAATCACCAACACACGCAAGAGTTGGTGGCGGCGATTGTGCGCTCGGCACATCCTCCCGCCCGACGATTCCCGGATTTTGATTAATTCAATTTTTACTATTGGTGCCTAGGTTGCTGTTCAGACGCACTTTGTGTGGGGGCACTGGCGCGTCTGGTGGGGTGATTTTGTTAGAAATTTCCTGTTGCCGCGTTCAGTAATCTAGGGAACTGTCAGTGCGTTTAAGGATTAAGATACCGGTTTTTACGGTGGGGCTTCTTTTGGCCTCCACTCTTGCTTTAGTCGTAATTTCAGCCAGTCAGATGCGGGCTGAGTTGCAGGAAGAAGCAAAAAACAAACTGAACCTCAGTCGGTCCGCTAAAGCGATTGAAGTGCAGAGTTATTTCACGGGCATTGAAAACAGCCTGTTCCTGACGGCGTCAAACCCGACCACCGCAGGTGCGCTCACGGATCTGGGAGACGCATGGCTGGACATGGACAGTGACCAAACCGGTCAGCTGCAACAACTTTATATTGTTGACAACCCGCACGGTGCCGGCGATCGCCACAAGCTGGATGCTGCTGGCGATGACAGCTATTACAGTTCCGTTCACATGGTGTTTCATCCATGGTTTCGGTCATTGGCTGAAGCAAGCGGCCTATACGATGTATTCCTTCTCGATCTGGAAGGAAATCTTGTTTACAGCGTTTATAAAGAACGGGATTTCGCAACAAACTTCATCTCCGGTGAATGGCGAGATACGGGCCTGGGAGAGGCGTATCGCTCCGCTCTCAATGCCACCGAATCAAATCATGTAGCTTTTAGCGATTTCGCTCCCTATGGCCCAAGTGACGACGCCCCGGCAAGCTTCATCGCGCGCGCTGTATTTGACGCAGAAGGCACCAAAATTGGCGTGCTCGCGTTCCAGATGCCGGTAAATTTGTTGAACAAGACCATGATACAAAGAACAGGTCTTGGTGAAACGGGCGAAACTTATCTTGTCGGCGCCGACAAGCTAATGCGTAGTGACAGCCGTTTCCGCGAGCAATCGTCCATACTTGTCCAAACGGTGGACAGCACCAGTGCACTAGCCGGTCTGAACGGCAAAACCGGCGTCGAGGTAGCGTCAAACTATGACGGCGCGCCAGTTATTGCTTCCTTCCAGCCAATCGATTTTCGGGGAACGCGGTGGGCGCTGGTTGCTGAAATCAGCGAATCGGAACTTAACGAGCCAATAGAGCAAAAAATCTGGGTCATGCTTCTGGCCTCGCTCGGCGTGATCGTTGTATTGGGCGGCATTGGCTATGTTGTGGGAGCGCGGATGGTTGCGCCGATTTCCCACATTGCAGACGTTGCGGGTGCCATGGCAGGCGGAGACCTCGATGCCGCCATCCCGTACAATGAGAGAGCCGATGAACTCGGAGAATTGGCAGGCTCTATCACCAAATTCCGAGACAGTGTGCGTGAAGCAGAGCAATTGAGACTTGAGGCCAACAAAGCTGAACAAGCCCGTTTGAATGCAGAAAAAGAGGCAAGAGAACGGGATATGGCCCGTGAGGCGGAGCAAAAACGGCAACTTGCTGAAAGCGAGCAACGTGCAGCTGACGAGCAGGCCCATCAGCGGCAGCAACTTGCAGATCAGTTCGAAAAGCAGGTTGCCTCGATCGTTGCCGATGTCACGTCCAAGGCGGAGCTGCTTAAACAGTCGGCCAACATGGTTGACCAATCGGCACGCGACACTGCCCAGCGCTCAGCCGACAGCTACCAGGACAGCCAGGAAGCAGGCACACGCGTCAGCTCTGTGGCGTTGAGCGCAACCGAAATGAACCAGTCCATTGAAGCCATCAATGGTCGTGTCCGGGAAGCCACTGAAAACACACAGGCAGCGAACAGCGCGGCATCTGAGGCAGTTTCGCAAGTGGATCTGCTGGATGGTGTCGCTCAAAATGTCGGAGATGTTGTGAAGCTGATCAATGAGATCGCCGAACAAACAAACCTGCTTGCCCTCAACGCCACGATTGAAGCCGCTCGTGCAGGAGAAGCTGGCAAAGGCTTCGCTGTCGTTGCCTCTGAGGTGAAAAGCCTCGCCAATCAAACCGCCAACGCAACACATGAAATTGAGAAACAAATCAGCGAAATGCTTTCAGCCACCAGCACCGCAACCGATTCTGTACGCGGCGTGACCAGCAAGATTGCCATGATCGATGAAATCGCTGCCGATATTTCCGCAGCCGTCGAACAACAGGCCAGCAAAACGTCGGAAATTGGCGATGCGGCATCCGTCGCGGCAGAAATGACCAATCGTGTAGCAGACAGCATTGATGCTGTGGGTCTGGCCGCCCGCGCCAATGCAAACACCATGTCTTCAGTTGAAGAAGCCGCTTCTGAGTTGTTGGAACTCGCCGTCGGCCTTGATGGCCAGGTGAAGCAGTTTGTTTCGGAAATGAGAAGTTAGAATTCAACGCCCAGGGGGTCGCTGAACAAATGAGGTTCGTGATGAAAATAATTGTGTCTCACGCAAAAACACTAGTTATCGCGGCGATGGTCGCGGGTACGACCACGGGACTGGCCACGGCACAGGATAGCCTGACACGGGCGGATTATGAAAGGCCGACAGATATTCCGTTTCCGGAAGAAAATTCATATAGCGAAGCCAAGGCAGAACTTGGCAAGATGCTGTTTTTTGACCCACGGCTTTCCCGGGAAAACAACCTGACATGTGCATCCTGCCACAACCCGAGTTTTGCCTGGGAAGATGCGCAGCCAACAAGCGTTGGCACACCGATGTCCCGCCTTGGCCGGCACACGCCCACGGTGCTCAATCTGGCATGGGGTGAACTATATTTTTGGGATGGCCGGGCAGAATCACTGGAAGAGCAAGCGCTTGGCCCTATTCAGGCAGGCGGAGAAATGGCGCAGGATCTTGACGAGCTGTTGGTCGAACTGCGCAATGTGCCTGGTTACGTCCAGTTTTTTGAGAACGTTTTCCCTGGTGAAGGCGTTACCGCAGACAACATCGGAAAAGCCATCGCAACCTACGAACGCACGCTGGTTTCAGCCGAAGCTCCCTTCGACCGCTGGGTTAAAGGGGATGATAATGCCATCAGCGAGGCCGCAAAACGTGGGTTTGAGGTCTTCAATACCAAGGCCCGCTGCGCCAGCTGCCACGAAGGCTGGAATTTCACTGACTGGGGTTTCCATGACATAGGACTGGGGGACGCTGACGAGGGTCGCTATGAGGTGCTTGAGTTTGATGCGCTGAAACATGCGTTCAAAACACCGGGCCTCCGCAATATCGTTGAACGAGCACCGTACATGCATGATGGTAGCCTCAAGACGCTGGAAGAAGTGGTAGATCACTATGACAGCGGGTTTGTTAAACGCCCCTCACTGTCTAGTGAGATGCAGGAACTTGGACTGACCGCTTCGGAGAAAAGCGATCTTGTTGCGTTCCTGCAATCGCTCAGCAGCGACGACCCCGCGGTTTCACTCCCCAAGCTTCCCAACTGATAATCCAGAGAGGACTAGAGACAATGAGTTCAAAATATTTACACGCTGCCCTCGGACTGGGTTTGATGACAGCTTTTGCAAGCCCTGTACTGGCGCAGGACGCGGTGCGTATCAGCCAGAAGGGTAAACAGTTCTCAGAGAAGCAGCTCTCTCTGACATCCGGTCAGTCCGTGGTTTTTGTCAATGACGACAGTGTTGCTCACAATGTCTATACAATCGTCAAAGGCAAGAAACAGGATCTGGGCTTGCAAAAACCCAGCGAGGAAGGCTCTATCGCGTTTGATTCTGCTGGCACCTATCGGGTTCGCTGTGCCATTCATCCAAAAATGAAAATGGTCATCAAAGTCGAGTAGCGGCCACCATGTAACTGAAATTCGATGAAGGGTGCGGCAGGAAGTGGCCGCGCCCTTTTTTTAGTCCTTTACGTTGCGACGCACTGCGTCCGGCATAATGCTGAACTCTTCAGAGTCGAAAAACTCCAGAAGCTTGCCCCTGTAGGCAACGATTTCATCTTTGCTTGGCTTGTGAAACCTGTTTGGCGGTGTTGGCGTCGCCACCGTGACCACGCCCCGCATGCCCATCAGAATGTGAGGGATGCAATGATACTGGTAGGTACCTTTCTGCTCAAAGGTATAAGACCAGCTGTCACCTGCTTTTTCAAAATAGGGGCTCTCAAACCCGGTACTTCCGGACGGGAAACCATCCGGGTAGGTGATGACATTGTGCAGGTCGTCCGTAATATTGACCCAGGTTACCGTATCACCCTGCGCAACCCTCAAAAACTTGGGCTTGAAAGACGTGATGCCCTGTTCATTGTCGGTAATAACCTCAACGATGTGTTCTTCCGCCTTTAGGACAAAAGACGCACCGAGCACCAGCGCTGGCAAAATTAGTTTCACGGGCAGTTTCATTTTGGTCTCTCCACGGGTCATAGCGCATTTCATCAACCGCATTTGCAACATGTATCATTTCTAGATCAGAGAACCTTAAGTCATTGTTAAAATTGCAGTAATTTCACAGATAAATGGCAAGTAAACCTTATTTTTATTTGGCTATTGACAGGATTGAAAAAATACATAACCTTTTGGTTATGAATGAGTCTAATCTGGATAAGATATTCAGCGCACTTTCCGACAGCACTCGCCGCGGCATGTTAGCCCAGCTCGCTGACGGGGAGGCAAATGTCACCGATCTCGCAAAGCCGCACAACATGTCTCAGCCTGCCATTTCAAAGCACCTGAGAGTACTTGAGCGTGCAGGCCTGATTGAAAAAACACGCAGGGGCCGCGAGCATTTTATCCGCGCAGTTCCGGGGCCCGCTGAACAGGCCGGTGGCTGGATTGCCCACTATGCACGCATCTGGAAACAACAATTTGACGCGGTGGAAGTCTATTTGAACCAACAGAAGGGGACAGGGGATGACGACACAAACACAGTATGAAGACGGCAAACTGATCGTGACCCGTGTCTATGACGCACCGCGCGAAGCGGTGTTTGACGCCTGGATTGCCACAAGCAAGCTCGAGCAATGGTGGGGCTGCGCGGACACGATGGAAGTGAAGGCCGAGGTGGAGCCAAAGCTCGGCGGAAAATACTGTCATGAGATGACCCTTCGGGGTGGTCATGTACAGCCGGGGCAAGCGGTGTTTGTCGAGTTTGACCCGCCTTGCGTGTTGGCTTATGCCGCCCCTCGTTCAGACGAGATGGCTGAAGGCGAAGGCGACAACATGCTGGTGCGTGTCGAATTCATCGAGCACGGGGAAAACAAGACAGAGGTCCGGCTGACCCACAGTGGTATCCCTCACGAGTTCAGCCCGTTCATTATCGACGGATGGGGTGCCGCTTTTGGCAAGCTTTATCGTTTTCTGGTTCAGGAATCCTTCGCAGCCTAGCGGCGCATCGGGAAGGCACATGGCAAAAAAGAAGAAAAAAGAGTTTGAAACAGACCCGGCTGTCCTGGCCGCCTACAAGCACATGATCGACGGCGTGCCGGAAGTGGAATGGAAAGGGGCCACACGCCCCTACACATCCTGGAACGGCAATATGTTTTCCCATATTAACCGGGACAACATCATTGGTCTCAGGCTTTCCAAAACGGACCTGAAGGATTTCATGGAAACCTATGACACAGGCCTGTTTGAAGGGTATCCGGGCTTTTTTCAAAAGGAGTACGCTGCCATGCCACCGGCGATGTATGACAACACGCGCGCCATGCGAAAATGGTTCAGGAAAAGTTTCGCGCATGTCAGCTCACTGAAACCCAAGCCAACAACCAAACCGAAAAAGTAAGACTAATTTAGCTTGATAGCCGTAATGCTACGCGGTCCCGTTGGTCCGACAACCAGCCCACTTGAATAGTCAAAGTCTGCCATATAGTGCTCGCTTTGATAAAGCGGGCGAAGCTGTCCGCCGCCGGTCAGATGATACAAGGGCCGAGCACCAATGACCGAGACCAGATACCCGCCCTTGCCGTCCGCCTCGACACCTTCAAGATCATAGAGAGTTTCCTTGAAACCAAGCGGACGCAAAGCTTTGGTCTGCCGCTCGATACGCAGCAAATGGTATGCTGCGACGACAACGGCATCGCCTGTCACCAGAATACCGTTTGCGAACCTGAGTGCTTCATCGTCTTTCAGCCACACCTCCAGGGAGCCGTTCTCCAGCCTGTAAACACTGTTGCTGGCGGAGCCGGTCACAAACACATCACCTGCGGGGCCTACCGCGACATCATTGAGCAGCGGATTAGCGTCCGGCGCAGGATAAGTTCCACGGATTTTTGCACTTGGGATGTCAATCTCAAGCAGACGGTCAAAATCTACGGCCCATAAAGTATCGCCAGCAGCCGTCAACCCAGTAGGCGCGTTAATACCTTCCAGCCACACCAGCTGCTCAAGCTCGCCGCCGAGGGAAAGGCGGCTGATAAACCCCTGCCTGTTTTTTTCATAACCATTCACGTTCGAGACAAAAATAGCGGCATGGCGCTCTGAAATCGTCGCGCTTTCGGGGCTCTGGAAGTCTTCGCTCAGGGACCAGGCAATGGTTGGCTGAGGAGCCTCATCAGACAGCACATATTGCAGCCCTGCCGCAACCATGGCCATTAGCAAGCCCAATCCAATCAAAATCTTTTTCATCGCTGCTCCCGCCGAGCAATCAGGGCGCTACAGGGTTCCCGCCAGATGCTTGATCACGCCCGAGAAGTCCACGCCGCCGTGACCTTCGTCGTTCATTGTGGCATAGATCTCGGCGGCCAGATGCCCCATCGGCGTGTTGGCACCCGAGGATGCCACCGCTTCCATCGCAAGGCCCAGGTCCTTGTGCATCAGGGCCGTCGCAAACCCGGGTTGATAATCATTGTTGGCGGGTGATGCAGGCACCGGCCCCGGCACAGGGCAATAGCTGGTCAGGGACCAGCACTGTGCGGACGCGTTTGCCGCCACATCATAAAAGGTCTGGTCATCAAGGCCGAGTGACCGCCCGAGGTTGAAGGCTTCCGAAACCCCGATCATCGAGATCGCAAGCACCATATTGTTGCAAATTTTGGCAGCCTGTCCGTTGCCGGACGCACCACAATGCACGATCTTCGCGCCCATGGGCTCAAGCACAGGACTTGCTTTTGCAAAAGCGGCAGCCGTACCGCCAACCATAAACGCGAGCGTGCCGGCAGCCGCCCCGCCAACACCGCCGGAGACGGGCGCATCTACCATGTCGAAACCATGTGCTTTTGCTTCCTGCGCGACATCGCGCGCGGTCGTAACGTCAATGGTGGAGCTGTCGATCATCAGCGCGCCAGCCTTGGCATTTTTAAAGACACCGTCATCGCCTTCATAAACTGCCTTCACGATCGCACCCGACGGCAGCATGGAAACCACAACGTCTGCGTCGGCAACTGCCTCAGCAATTGTACTGAACGCCTGACCGCCGGCACCTTCAAGGCTCGCTCTCGCTTCTTCCGCAAGGTCGAAGCCACGTAAACTGTGGTCTGCGGCCAGCAAGTTTTTGGCCATGGGCAGGCCCATGTTGCCCAAACCGATAAATGCGATGTTTGTCATGAGCGTATCCCTACTCTTTTCCCAAAATTCAGTCTTCGATTTGCAATTCGTCTGCGCCAAGCGGCTTAAAATGACCGGCAATGTCGTCGGCGCTCACGCGATCAAGCGTGTTTGGATGCCACTCAGGCGCGTTGTCCTTGTCAATGAGGATCGACCGCACACCTTCATAAAAGTCACTGCCTTCCATCACCCGGCACACCATGCGGAATTCCATTCGCATATTGTCACGGAAACTATCGAGCACCTCGCCGCGCCGAAGCTGCTCAAACGTCAGTTTCAGGCTGGTTGGCGACTTGCTTGCCAATATCTTGAACTGCTTTTGTGCCCACTCACTTTCATCCAGCTCCAGCATGTGCAGGATTTCCTCGACCCGCACACCAGCGAAAGCGCCGTCGATCTCATCAAACAACATCGCAAGCGGTGCGGGCTCCGGGTCTACGTGAAAGCCATCAAGCACAGTGGCAGCGTCCCGGTTGTCTTTGATCTCGGCAACTGCGAGCGCATCCAGAAGCGCCTCAATCCGGTCTGACGCCACGTTATGCGTCGCAATGCCGAGTGCATATAGGTCCGGCGCCTTGATGCGCGCGCCCGTCAGCGCCAGATACATGCCCGTCTCGCCGGGAAGGCGTGGCAGGAACCAGCCACCGCCAACATCGGGGAAAAGGCCCAGTCCGGTTTCCGGCATGGCAAACAGTGTTTTTTCCGTCGAGACCCAGAAATCGCCCGGGATCGACACGCCAACCCCGCCGCCCATGGCTATACCATCCACGAGGCTGATGTAGGGCTTGGGAAACTCGTGAATGGCGATATTCATGAGGTATTCGTCATGGAAAAAATCCCGCCACTCGGTGGTGCCCGCCTTGTAGGACTGAGTGACTTTCACAACGTCACCTCCGGCGCAAAAGGCCTTGTCACCCGCGCCGACAACCACGACCGCATGCACGGACGGCATGGTCTTGCATTCAGACAACTGCTTGGTGATCGCCGTGCACATGCCGTGTGTGAGGCTATTGAGGGCCTTTGGACGATTGAGAGTAATAAGGCCGATGTTGCCTCGCGTTTCGAACAATACTTCAGCGTCACTCATTACCTAATCCTTCAACAGTTCGCGGCTGATCACCACGCGCATGATCTCGTTTGTACCTTCAAGGATCTGGTGCACTCGCAAGTCGCGCAAAATTCGCTCGATGGGATAATCCTGCAAGTATCCATATCCGCCATGCAGCTGCAGGGCGTGGTTCGTAACCTCGAAACCCACATCGGTGGTAAAACGTTTGGCCATCGCCGCATGGGCGGCGGCTCCCGGCGCACCATCTGAAACCTTTTGCGCTGCGGCATACAACAGCAGCCGAGCGGCCTCTAACTCTGTGGCCATGTCAGCAAGCTTGAACTGGGTTGCCTGAAAGTCCGCAATGGACCGACCAAATTGCTTGCGGTCTTTGGTGTAAATGACAGATTCGTCAAGCGCGCGCTGAGCACCACCCAGCGAGCAGGCCGCGATGTTCAACCGACCACCATCCAGGCCCATCATCGCTATTTTGAACCCCTGCCCTTCTTCGCCCACAAGGTTCGCGGCCGGGATACGGCAGTCATCAAACATCACAGCGGACGTGGGCTGGCTGTGCCAACCGAGTTTTTTCTCCTGCGCGCCAAACGACAAACCGGGCGTGTCTTTTTCAACAACAAAACAACTGATACCGCGCGCACCGTCATCAGATGTGCGCGCCATCACCACATAAACGTCGCTTGTACCACCGCCCGAGATGAAAGCCTTTGCACCATTGAGCACATACTCGTCGCCGTCCCGGACGGCTTTGGTCTTGAGGCTGGCGGCGTCCGAGCCCGCGCCCGGCTCCGTCAGGCAGTAGCTTGCCATCTTGTCGATGGCAATCAGGTCATGCACAAACCGCTCGCGTTGCTCGTCGTTGCCAAACCTGTCGATCATCCAAGTTGCCATATTGTGGATGCTGATCATGGCAGCTGTTGAAGGGCACCCCATCGAAAGCTGTTCAAAAATCAGCACACTCTCGATACGACTGAGGCCACAGCCACCGCCCTCCTCTGAGACATAGATGCTGCCAAAGCCGAGCTCACCAGCCGCTTTGGCAACGTCAGTTGGCCAGACTTTGTCTTCGTCCCAAGTGTGGGCATCGGGTGTAATACGGTCAGCGGTGAAAGACCGCGCCATATCCTGAATGGCGCGCTGATCTTCATTAAGCGAGAAATCCACGAGGCGAATTCCTTTATTGTGTGAGAACCCAGACCGCCCGGCCGAAACCGGGCGGTATTTTTTTGTCAGTCGAGGCGGTTGCCATCCGTGTCCCAAACCTCGACAGGACCGAGGTTAAGACCTCGGATGCCCTCTTCGATCTGGGCGCGGTCACCAACCACCAGCCACGTCAGGCTGCCAGGGTGGATATTTGCCCGCGCAGCCACGTTGACGGCGTCCACGTTCAGCGCCGCATATTGTCGCTTGAGGCTAGGCACATAATCGTTTGACCGACCATAGCGGTTGTTTGAGAGCAGGCTGCCAAGCACCGCATTCGCAGTTTCAAACTGACCCGGCAGGCTGTTGATCCGCTTGGAGACAAAAAGCGAAAGCTCATCGGCGGTTGCCGGGCGGTCACCCAGATAGGCCGCAAACTCGCGACCAAGCTCAGCGAGCGAGTCTGTGGTTTTATCGGTTTGCACAGGCGCATACACAAGCCACATGCGCTGACCGCGCGCGCCTGTCGTGAAGGTATAGGCACCGTAAGCCCAGCCTTTGTCTTCCCTCAGGTTCATATTGACCCGGCTCGTGAATTCGCCGCCAAGAATGTCAGACGCCATTTCCTGCGTCTGGAAATCCTCGTCACCGTTTGACGGGTACAAATGGCCGGCAAGGATCAGTGACTGAGGCGAACCCGGTTTGTCCATGATGATCACCCGACCCGTTTCCGGAAGCGCAACCTCGGCAATGTTCTTGGCGGGCACTGGCGATGCTGGCGCCTGCCAGTCACCAAAGGTCCGTTCAAGCGCTGCGGTTGCTTCCGCGAGCGTTATATCACCGACCATGAAGATGGTGGCATTGTCTGGCCTGATCCAGTCCGTGTGGAATTGCACGAGGTCATCACGGGTCAGCGTTTCAATCGCCTCCACAGTGCCGGAGCCTGTGAGAGGCACGCTGTAGCTGTGGCCATCGCCGTACAGAAGCGCCGGCAAAGTCCTGAGGGCTAGCTGCACCGGTTGCGCTTTCTCCTGCGCGATCGACTGCACCCAGCGTGGCTTCAGACGGTTGATCTCTTCCTGTGCAAACGCCGGATTACGGACCACATCGGCAGCAAGTGCCAGCGACGCATCCAGATTTGGCTTCAGCGATGACAGGCTGACCGTGCTCATGTCCACGTCAGACCCGGTGGAAAGCGTCGCACCCAGGCTTTCAACTTCGGCAGCAATTTCAAGCGCACTGCGTGTTGCGGTGCCCTCGTCCATCATGTTGAGCGCGAAACTGGCAGTCCCAAGCGGGCGACCCGCATCAGCGGCATACCCGGCATCAAACTGCATGGCCATTGTCACAACCGGCACGGTTGGACGATTTGCGACAACCACCTTCATACCATTTGCAAGCGTTGCCTCTTCAATTGCAGGGAACGAGAGGTCTGGCATGTCACCAACATCCGGCAGTCCGGTTGACCGGTCGACACCTGCTTCCGCTGTCGTGTAGTTGCCGGGTGGTCTGACGGTCAGCTGGTAATAGCCCTGGCCGAGCCATTTTTGCGAGCTTTCCAGCACTTCAGCGATCGAAGCATTGTTCAGATGCTCAACAGAATCTGCATAATAGTTCGGATCACCTGCATACAGCTCTGCTTGCGCAAGCGCTGTTGCCTTGCCACCAAAACCACCAACCTGCTCAAGGCCACGAATCTGGCTTGCGATCACGCGGGTCTTCACGCGCTTTAGCTCGTCGGCTGTTGGACCTTCGGCAAGGTAGGTGTCCATCACCTCATCGATAAGGCGCATGGCTTCAGCTTCATCAACATCCGGCTTCAGGGTAACCTGTACCTCGAACTGGCTGGCGAGCTCAAAAGGTTGCATGCTGGCGCTTACGCTGACGGCCAACTGGTTTTCATAGACGAGAGCCTGATACAGGCGCGAGTTCTTGCCACCCCCCAGCACGTTGGCTGCAATAACAAGCTCCGCAGCATCCAGGTCCGTGCGCGGTGCCACCGCCCAATTGCGGTAAATACGCACTTGCGGCGCCTTCAGGTCGACCATTTCTTCAATGGTGTTGTTCACGCGTGTCGGCACCCAGGCTTTATGCTGCTTCAGCGCTGGGCCGGCACCAATGTCACCGAAATATTTTTCCATCAAAGGGCGCGCGGTTTCGGCGTCAATATCGCCGGCAAGCACAACAACGGTGTTTGCGGCGCCGTAGTATTCGCGGAACCAGTTTTTCACATCTTCAAGTGACGCGGCAGAAAGGTCTTCAAGTGAGCCGATTGTAGAATGGCGGTACGGGTGCCCAACAGGGAACAGTCCCTCAAGCTGACGGTACTCAACAAGGCCGTACGGCGCATTGTCGCCCTGACGCTTCTCATTCTGGACAACACCAATCTGGTTATCGAGCTTTTCCTGTGTGACGGCCCCCAGGAGGTGGCCCATGCGGTCAGACTCCATCCAAAGTGCCATCTCAAGCGCCGGTGTGGGTACATTCTGGAAGTAGTTGGTGCGATCGAACCAGGTGGTGCCGTTCATGTTGGTGGCGCCGACAGCGTCAAAAGGCTTGAAAAACTCATCGTTGTAGTTTTCCGACCCGTTGAACATCAAATGCTCAAACAAATGGGCGAAACCCGTTTTCCCCTGTGGCTCGTCTTTTGAACCGACATGATACCAGACGCTGACTGCCACCACGGGTGCCTTGCGGTCTTCGTGCACGATGACGCGCAAACCATTATCGAGTGTGAATTTCTCGTACGGGATATGAACCTCAAGGTCGATGCCTTTTTCCCGCTCCGTCGACGGTCCACCAGGTGCCGCCGTGTCGTTTGCCGGCATGTCACAAGCGGCAAGCCCGCCAAGCACCAATGAACCGACAAGTAAATTTCTGAGTATCATTCCTGTGTCTCCCCGCGAAATGAACGCCTGATTTTCAGGCCAGTTTGCTGTCTCTGGTCCGCCCCATGGGTTCGCCCCATTTTTTGACCAGAATGTGAGCCCGGACCTATGAGGTCCGGGCCAAGCACATTAGCTGTTTAAAGTTGGAATCACAAACTCTGCACCAGACCGGATGCCGGTTGGCCAGCGGCTGGTGACCGTTTTGGTTTTTGTATAGAAGCGTACACCTTCCATGCCATGTTGGTTGATGTCGCCAAATGCGGAGCTTTTCCAGCCGCCAAAAGTGTGGAACGCCAGTGGCACAGGGATCGGCACGTTCACGCCGACCATGCCAACCTCGACGTTGTTTACATAGGCACGGGCTGTATCGCCGTCGCGCGTAAAGATGGAGGTGCCGTTGCCGAACTCATGCTCACTTGGCAGGCGGATAGCGTCATCAAACGTTTCTGCGCGCACAATCTGAAGCGTCGGGCCGAAGATTTCTTCCCGATAAGTCCGCATCTCAGGCTTGACGTTGTCAAACAGCGAGCCGCCAAGATAGTAACCGTTTTCATATCCCTGCATGGAATATTTGAAGTCGCGGCCATCAACCACAACATCAGCGCCCTCTTTTTCCGCCAGGTCCAGATATCCCCTGACCTTGGCAAGATGATCAGCGGTGACCAATGGCCCCATCTCGGCTTCCATATCCATCGAGTGGCCGACCTTCAGCGCTTCAACCCGCGGCTTGAGCATATCCACCATCTTGTCAGCGACCTGCTTGCCAACCGGCACGGCAACCGAGATCGCCATGCAACGTTCGCCCGCTGAGCCATAGGCCGCACCAACCAACGCGTCAGCGACCTGATCCAGGTCAGCGTCCGGCATGATGATCATGTGGTTTTTGGCACCGCCCATCGCCTGGCAGCGCTTTCCGTGTGCCGTGGCGGTTGAATAGACATACTGGGCAATAGGTGTTGAACCAACAAACGAGACGGCTTTGACACGCGGGTCGGTGCAGACGGTGTCCACCGCCTCCTTGTCGCCGTTGATCACGTTGAACACACCAACCGGCAGTCCCGCCTCTTTCCAAAGCTCGCCAAACATCAGCGGTGTGCTCGGGTCTTTTTCTGAGGGCTTCAATACAAAGGTATTGCCGCAGGCAATCGCCATGCAGCTCATCCACAAAGGGATCATCGCCGGGAAGTTGAACGGCGTGATGCCCGCAACAACGCCCAAAGGCTTGCGCATGGAATACATGTCAATACTACCCGACACATTGTCAGAAAACTCGCCTTTCAGGAGATGCGGAATGCCCTGGGCAAACTCGGCAACCTCAAGCCCGCGCTGCACGTCACCCTGTGCGTCTGAAAACACTTTTCCGTGCTCGCTCGCCAGTGCTTCGGCCAGCTTGTCCTTGTCGCGGTACAGCAGCTGAACAAGGTTTTGCAGCACACGCGCACGCTTGACAACAGAGGTGGCAGACCACCCGGGGAAAGCGGCTTGTGCCGCCGCAATGCAGGTTTCAACCTCGCTTTTGGACGCCAGTGAAACCTTGCCCTGCTGCTCACCGGTTGACGGATTGAAAATGGGACCAAATCGCCCGGACGCACCTTCCACGTCTGAGCCGTTGATATAGTGATGGCGCTCGTACATCGCTCTCTCCTGATTGCCATCGGGCGACTGCTGCCCGAATGATTGCACGCACCATACATCACGCATATTTGCAGGTCACCACGAACTATTGCATTGTTATTTGTGCATTTTTGCACATTATGTGCTGTATGTTTGACTGGAACGACATGCGGTATTTCCTTGAGGTGGCGCGCCGCGGCAAGCTCTCCTCAGCGGCCTTGCGTCTTGGCGTGGATCACACCACGGTGTCCCGGCGCATCAGCGCCCTTGAGGCATCCCTTTCGCTTGCATTGTTTGATCGCAGCGGCCGAAGCTATCGTTTGACGGAAGATGGCAGGCGATTGCTATCCCACGCCGAAAAAATGGAAGCCGGATCGATTGACCTGATTGAAGCTGTGGCGCCCTCCGCAAGTGGGCCGACGGGTGTTGTACGCCTGGCGTCCCCGGAAGCGTTCGGAAGTCAGTTTCTAGCACGCCATGCGGCCGGGTTTCACGCCCACAACCCCGGCATTCAACTTGAACTGATTGCTGAAACACGCCTGATGTCGCTTACAAGGCGCGAGGCTGACATGGCGGTCACGCTGTCGAAGGCTGCACATGGGCGCGTTGTCTCGCAGAAACTCGGCGACTATCGCCTGCGGCTTTATGCGGCGCCGAGCTACCTCCAGAACCATCCGCCCATCATTCAGCCAGGCGACCTGAAAGAGCATCAGTTCATCTGGTATGTGGATGACCTGCTTCCGCTGCCTCAACTCAAGATGCTCGACAAAATGATTGGCGCACCCAACATTGTCTTTCGGACAACCAGCGTTGTGGGGCAGGCCAACGCGGCAGCCGCCGGTCTCGGCCTCGCGCTTCTGCCTTGTTTTGTGGGCGATGGTTTACCATCCCTAACAACTGTGTTGCCACGGGAAGTGTCCATAATTCGAGATCTATGGCTGACAACATATGCGGATGTCGCGGAAGAGCCGCATGTCCTGCGCCTGTCCGACTTCCTGAAATCCCTTGTTTTGTCGGAACGCCGCGCTCTCGTGGGGGATCGCTGACCACTACTGTGATGAACACAGCCCCTTCAGGCGATAGACACCACATTTTCAGAAACTATGGCGTCAGAGCGGGCCACAGCGGGCAATTTGATTGTGACACATGTTCCGTAATCAGGCTTGGAGTCGATCATGAGCTGGCCGTCGTGCAGTTCGACAAATTTGTTCACCAGGGCCAGCTGCAGCGCAAATCCTTCGTGCGAACGGGCGAGCAAACTTTCCGCATGTTCAAACGGCGCGATAGCAAGGTCAATGTCTTTACTCGACATGCCATACCCGTTATCGCGGACAATCAGTACCGGTCGGCCATCTGTTTGCTGCAAGACCAGCAGGGAAACCTTTCCCTTTGCAGGCGTGAATTTTATAGCGTTGGACAACAGGTTCAGCAGAACCTGGAACAACATGCGTCTGTCGGCACTGACGACCATCTCAGCGGCAAATGTCGCCTCCAGATCAATGTTTTTTTCGTCAGCTTCAGGCCGAACGAGAGCGACGCACTCGTCAACCAACTGCCGCAGCCCGACTTTCTCACGCCTCAACTTCATCTGGCCGACATTGATTTTGGCAAGATCAAGCATGTCGCTAATGCTGTCATGCAGTTGTCGGCTGCTCGAGTTAATTGCGTCCAGATATTCTTTGTATCGTGCGGTGCCCAGTTCGCCGAACATTTCAGCATGCATGAGTTCGCTGAAGCCGATGATTGCATTCAAAGGAGTTCTCAGGTCGTGACTAAGATTGGCAAGAAAATCGTCCTTGACCCTGTCCGCCATCTCAGCACGCGCAGCCTGTTGTTCCAGTTGCCGGTTCACTCTTTCAAGCTCTTGCTCGGCCGCCTGACGTCGACCGATTTCCTGCCTGAGGGACGCGACTTCACGTGCCCAGCTTACAACCCCGATCCCGATAAGCGCTGCTCCCGGCACGAACCCGAATACGATCAGCAGAATGTGGGGCAAAGACAGACCATCAAAGTTCGCCGAGTTTCCCGACGCATACAAATGCACGCCAAAGTCAGCAACCCAGCTGACTGAAAGAAATACGCACCCGCATGCAATCATGAGACTGGCAGCATCAACTTTACGGATTTTATTTATCGGGAAGAAAATGGCCGCAGGCAAAGCGGACACAAGAACAAAAAACAAGAGCTCCGGATATATATGCGGCACTTTCTGTCTCCTGTAGCCACACAAGACACGTCGCCCAGCAATCCCTGACTTAGCGCACCGCGTCCCTTCGGTGATTTGACCAGTCCCGGTTTCATTATTTACGTACACTCCAGGTACGGAGAGCTGATCTTTTTTATTACATCCCTGTTATGAGCCTGATTCGCCTTAATGTAGCAAATTACTATCTGACTGAATAGTCAAAATTGGTCTTAAGTCCTTTTTAGGACACAATCTTTACAAGTCTACGTCAGAAACTGTCTCGAAAAGAAACACTTTATGGTTGTAGGGCATTCATGTTCCATGATCGGGACAGTTGGGACACAGTGTGTCACCAGACTGACCCCTTGCCTGGCCTTCAGGTTCTTCCCTAATCCATCAAGAGAAATCGGTTCTTAGGCTTTGTGCTGCTGTGTTGATACGTGGTAGGGGAAAGCCAGAGCCCATACTCGGAATCAACACTCCATGATGAATTTCCTCAAGAATTTGGCCTTGCTGCCTATCCGGATTTTGTCCGTTTTAACACCGGCGAAGTCTTTCCGTGACAACCCGGTGATTGGTTCCGTGATCCTTAATGGACTGGGCCTCCATGTTTTCCGGGTGATTCTGGCACGTGCTGTTGTGCAACTTCGATGGTGGTTTCTCGCACCGATTTGCCCTAGAAAACTGCGAGAAACATTTCGCCAAAACGGCTTTATGGTTGTGGAAAACTTCATATCGACGGAAGACCTAAAAAAAATCCGGTCCGAGGTCAAAAACCATTCCGGCGAAACCCGCCAGATGCTTCAGGGAGACACAGCAACACAAAGATTTCTGCTGGACCCGGGCAACATGGAAGACAAACCCTGCCTCAAGGCTCTAACGGAAAGTCGTCGGCTCCAAAACCTCCTGCGCTACAGCGCAGCAAAATTGACGCCGCCCCTGTTGTATATCCAGCGGATCAGGAACAGCATCCGCGAAACCGGTGCTGATCCGCAAAAAAACATGCACGCCGATACATTTCATCCAACCATGAAGGCCTGGCTATTTCTTGAGGACGTGACCGAGGCAAAAGGGCCTTTCACCTATGTTCAGGGCTCAAACCGCATGACTTGGCGGAGGTTAAGATGGGAATATCGGCGCGCCCTGGTCGCCAAAAACCAGCCCGACGGATATTCCGAAAAGGGGTCTTTCAGGGCGACCGAACAAGACCTGGCTGAAATGGACCTCCCCAACCCTAGAGGGTTAACGCTTGAAGCGGGGACCCTTGTGATCGCCAACACCAACGGCTTCCATGGCCGGGGGCAGGCGGCATCAAACCAATCACGCCTGGAAATCTGGGCCTACGCAAGACCCAGCCCCTTCAACCCGCTGCCCGGGCTTCCATTCAAAAGTTTCAGCAACCTCCAGATGTCTGTGCTCAAGGCCCACTGGAGGCGCAAAGACAAGCAGGCCGCGTTGAAGAAAAGTCGGGCAAGCTGGCATCTCATTCCCGCCAAGAAAATGACTGATTTTGACCTGTAGATTGATCTCGGAAAGATTGATTATGTTTGCACAAATGGGTTTGAAAAATATTTCAAAGCGGTATGCTGGCACCACAAATGGTGGGTCAGTTACTGCAACGCAGGCGCTTGAGCGCGCATGCCTGAAATCCACAGGGGAATTCTTGTATGGCCGATAGTCAACTTGCAGCCGTGGTCCTGGCCGCTGGCCAAGGCACCCGGATGAAGTCCTCTCTTCACAAGGTTTTGCATCCGATAGCCGGCAAACCCATGATCAGCCACTTGCTTGCCAGCCTGCAGTCGCTTCTCCCCGCCCGTACAATCATTGTGAAGGGTGCGATGGGCGAACAGCTTGAAAATGCTCTCCCTGACGTGGAGTTTGCAACACAAGCAGAGCAACTCGGTACCGGGCACGCCGTTCAATCAGCCATGCCACTGCTGGAAGGGTGCAGCGGCGACCTGCTTGTACTCTACGGCGATGTGCCCTTTATATCCTCCGCCGTCATGCAACAGATGATCGATGCACTGAAAAACGACGACAATTGCGGACTGGTCGTCCTTGGATTTCGGGCAAAGGACCCTGCATCCTATGGCCGGCTGGTTACCGGACCAGATGGCGCGCTGGAGCGCATTGTAGAATTCAAGGACGCCAGCGAAGCCGAACGTGCCATTTCGCTGTGCAACTCAGGCATGATGCTGATTTCCGGCGAACATGCGACGGGATGGCTTTCCTCCCTCAGTAACAACAATGCTGCCAAGGAATATTATTTGACCGACCTGGTCGAAATTGCTCGCAAGGACGGCATGTCTGTTGCTGTTGTCGAAACCGGTGAAGATGAGCTGATTGGCATCAACAGCCGCGCCGAATTAGCGGTCGCAGAGACCATTTTCCAGCAAAGAAGCCGAGCGGCAGCCATGACCGCCGGCGTAACCCTGACAGCGCCTGAAACTGTGTTTTTCAGTCATGACACCAAGCTCGGCAAAGACGTTGTGGTCGAACCCAATGTGGTGTTCGGTCCGGGCGTAACCGTAGAAGACAATGTGACCATCAAAGCCTTCACTCACCTTGAGGGAGCGACTGTGCGCGCGGGTGCTGCTGTTGGCCCATACGCGCGCCTGCGGCCCGCTGCGGACATCGGACCCGGCGCAAAAATCGGCAACTTTGTCGAGGTTAAAAAGGCGACCCTCGCTGAGGGCGTGAAGGTCAGCCACCTGACTTACATCGGAGACGCAACGATTGGCGCCAATGCCAACATTGGTGCTGGCACCATCACCTGCAATTATGATGGCTTCCTGAAATATCAGACAACCATTGGCGCCGGCGCCTTTATCGGATCTAATTCGTCCCTGGTTGCACCTGTCACGGTCGGTGATGGTGCGATCGTGGGCGCAGGAAGTGTCATCACGAAAGACGTTGAAGCAGACAGCCTTGCGGTTTCCCGGGCCCGTCAGCGCAGCATTGAGGGGTATGCCACCAGCTTCCGGGAAGAAAAACAGGCGGAAAAAGCAGCCCGCACCAAAGCGGCAAAACAGAAGGACTAGGTCATGTGTGGCATTGTCGGTATTGTGGGCCAGAGCCCAGCGGTCCCCCGCATGATGGAAAGCCTCAAGCGGCTTGAATACAGAGGCTATGACAGTGCTGGCGTCGCCACCTTGTCAAAAGGCAGCCTTGAACGCCGGCGGGCGCCTGGAAAACTTGATGCGCTGGCGGGCTTGCTTGCCAATAGCCCGCTTGAAGGCAACAGCGGCATTGGCCATACGCGATGGGCCACCCACGGTGAGCCCACCGAAGCCAACGCCCACCCTCACATGACTGACAAGGTTGCAATTGTTCACAACGGCATCATCGAAAACTTCAAAGAACTGAAGGACGAATTGACGGCGTCCGGCGCTGAATTTGAAGGCGAGACAGACACCGAAGTGGTGGCGAAATTACTAACACGTGAACTGGAAACCGGGGCCGAACCGCGCGCGGCGTTCCAGACCCTGCTAAGTCGGCTTCAGGGCGCCTTTGCCCTCTGCGTTCTCGTAGCCGGCAAGGAAAATCTGATGTTCGGCGCTCGCGAAGGCAGCCCCCTTGTTGTTGGCCTTGGCGACGGCGAAAACTATCTGGGCTCCGACGCTATGGCACTGGCCGGGCTTTCCAACCGCTTGATCTATCTTGAAGAAGGTGACTGGGTTGAGCTAACCCGCGACTCTGTTCAGGTTTTTGATCGCGCAAATACACCGGTGGAACGGGCGACAAGCATAAGCCAGGTTGCTACCACGATGATCGACAAAGGCAACCACCGCCACTTCATGCAGAAGGAAATCTACGAGCAACCAACCGTGGTTGCGCAAACACTTGGCCGATACCTTGATCCCAACGCCGGCACCATACGGCTACCGGATATGCCTTTTGACCTGAAGGATGTTCCCAAGATAACGCTCGTTGCGTGCGGGACCAGCTTCTACGCCGCGCAGGTTGCCCGCTACTGGATCGAAAAAATCGCCCGAGTACCCGTCGAAGTGGATATCGCCAGCGAGTTTCGCTACCGGGACCCTGTGTATGTTGACGGAGGCCTTGCGATATTCATATCCCAGTCCGGCGAAACAATGGATACGCTTGCCGCGCTCCGACATGCCAAAGACGCCGGTCAGCACATCGCTTCCATTGTCAACGTTCTTGGCTCAACAATGGCGCGGGAAAGCGATCTGGTTCTGCCAATCCATGCTGGCCCGGAAGTGGGAGTTGCAAGCACAAAGGCTTTCACGTGCTCTCTGTCAGTTTTGGCCAGCTTTGCGGTTCAGCTGGCCGCCGACAAAGGCGAAATAGACGCAGCTACAGTGGCAAACTATGTGTCGGAACTTGAGCATGCGCCGGCCCTGATGGCAAAAATCCTGTCTGATGACGAGAAAATTGAGTCTATCGCTCGCGATATCGCCACAGCACGTGACATATTGTTTGTAGGCCGCGGCATCTATTTCCCTATCGCAATGGAAGGCGCGCTTAAACTGAAGGAAATCAGCTACATCCACGCGGAAGGCTATGCCGCAGGGGAACTCAAACATGGTCCCATCGCTCTCATAGACGAAAATGTGCCGGTCATTGGCATTGCGCCGGACGGCGGCCTGAGCGAAAAAACCGTCTCGAACCTGCAGGAAATCATGGCACGCAAAGGCAAGGTGGTTCTTCTGTCAGACAACAAAGGCAGTATTGCTGATGACATGTATGCCCATTTCGAGATGCCACCGGCGGGCGACCTGATTTCCCCCATATTGTATGCGCTGCCTATCCAGTTGCTTTCCTATTATGCAGCGGTTGAAAAAGGCACGGATGTGGACATGCCACGCAACCTGGCCAAGTCTGTGACAGTGGAGTAGCCACATGTCCGACCTGTTTGCAAACGACACATGGCTGGCTCAAATCGACGAAGAAGTGATCAACCCGGATCAGGTGATCATTGACCCTCATCATCACCTTTGGGATCAGGACAACCTCACTTACACGCTTGAGCAATTACATGCGGACACGAGCGATGGACACAACATCATCAAAACCGTGTTTATTGAATGCGGCGCAAGCTACCGTCCGGAGGGCCCGGACCACCTGAAGCCGGTCGGAGAAACTGAATTTGTTGCGCTCAATGCTGCGCGGTCTGCGCAGGCAGCCGGCAAGTCGGTTATCGCGGGCATCGTGGCCCATGCGGAGTTGCGCAACAAAAGGCTTGCTGAAGTGCTGGACGAGCACGCCCTTGCCGGAGACACGCTGTTTAAGGGCATTAGGGACGCAGGTGCCTGGGACCCGAACCCCGAAGCCCTGCTGATCCCGCCACCTGCTCCGCAACACCTGTTTGCAGACCCGGATTTCCGCAAAGGCATGAAAATGCTGGGAGATCGGGGCCTCACGTACGACAGCTGGCATTTTCATCATCAAAATTCGGAATTCCGTGACCTCGCCGCCGCTGTGCCCGACACGGTTATGGTGCTCGACCATTTCGGCACCCCGCTTGGTGTTGGTGCCTATGAAGGCAGGCGCGATGAGATTTTTGAGGCGTGGAAACGGGATATCGCCGCGATTGCCAAATGCCCGAATGTATATGCAAAGCTTGGAGGCCTGGCCATGCCGGATAATGGGTTTGGCTGGTTCGGCCGCGACGTGCCGCCCACGTCTGACGAGTTTGTCGAAGCACAGGCGGGATACTATCATCACACCATCGAATGTTTCGGCCCCGACCGCTGCATGTTCGAGAGCAATTTCCCCGTTGACCGCGTATCAATCGGGTACCGTGTGCTCTGGAACGGCCTGAAGAAAATTGCCGCCCGCTACAGCCGGGATGAGCAGGATGCCATGTTCAGGCGAACGGCCGAGGCAGTTTATAACCTTTGATGCCATTGAAGAGCGGGCAAGCGCGCTTACTTCTATAAAAAAAATCATCAGCGAGGAATCCCAATGATCCACACAGCCCTAAAGGCGATAGCTTTTGCAGTTGCTCTGCCTCCACTTATGACCAGCAGCGCCCAGGACCTCAACATCCCCGAGGATGGTCTGGTTTCGCTCATTGCCCAACAAGCGGAAACGGCCGAGATAGACGGCACGTTTTTGGTGGCAAAAGATGGCCAGCCCATTGCCCTGGCGAGCTTTGGCCTTGCCAACAGGGAACACAATGTCGAAAACCTTCCCGGAACACGCTTCCGTATCGCGTCGATGACCAAATCTTTCACCGCCGTGCTGGTCATGCAACTTGTAGAAGCTGGCCAAATAGATCTTGATGCCACTTTCGGCACCTATTTGCCGGAGTATCCAGCTGACTACAAAAACCGGATCACTGTGCGGCACATGCTCGCCAATCGGTCCGGCATTCCCCACTATGCCGAATTGCCCGGCTGGAGGGATGGCAAGTTCAGATCCGCAAGCTCGGACGAGGACTTCATCGCCGCTTTTGCTGCGGAGCCGCTCAATTTCGAGCCAGGCAGCGAGTATCGCTATTCCAATTCCAACTATTTCCTGCTCGGCAAAATCCTGGAAACCACTACGGGAAAACCCTATTCCGAAGTTCTGGAAGAGCGCATTCTGTCCCCGCTTGGCATGACAGATACGGGTGATTATCAGGAAGGCGAGGTGGTTCCTCATCTCGCGAGTGATTATATGCGCAACGGTGAGGAAATCAGTTGTCAGCCCGCTGACGCCCGCTACTGCAAAAGCGGCTATGTGAATATGGACCTGTTTCAGGCAACCGGTTCGCTTCATTCAACGGCGCGGGACCTGTTGAAATGGGACCAAGGCCTATACGGTGATGCCCTGTTGTCGTCGGACAGCAAAGCCATCATGTTTGATCCGGAAATGCCGTTTGCCTGGGTGGTTGGCGCTATTCCGCTTGATGATAAAGGCGCAACCGCCCGCATCATCACCTACAATGGCGGCATCAACGGCTATACATCGATTATCGGCCGTTTCCCGGAAAGGGGGCTGACAATTATTATTCTGAACAACAACGGCTCGGGATATAATAAGCTCGCCAATGCAACCGTTAGCCTTGCTCAGGCGTTACTCAAAGAGTAGCAGGCCACAAAAGGAGAAGCCTGATGATGAATTCGAGACTTGTCACCGGGCTTTTTCTGATCGCGGGACTGATCAATTTTGCGCCTCTGGCGGGCGTGTTTGGCGACCAGATTGTTGCATCTGCCTATGGCATAAACGTCGCCAACGCCGAATTGTCTCTCTTGCTCCGGCATCGCGCTGTTTTGTTCGGCATTGTCGGCAGCCTGCTTTTGATTGCCGCCTTTCGCCCGACCCTCAGGCCAACAGCCACCATCTGCGGATTTGTCAGCATGATCAGTTTTGCGGGCCTCTATCTGTTCATCGGGCCAACAACGGACGAGCTTGCAGGTGTGTTTCGCTTTGATCTGGTGGGCATCGCCGCGCTGGGCGCTGGCTGGCTCATGCACCAAAGGTCAATCAAAAAGCCTTAGCTGGTCCGGCTCGAACGGCTGGCGGCTGAGCTGTGCGAGCCGGTCAAACTCGCGGTGAGACCTGAGTGCATCGACGCGCGGATCCACGGCTAAAAATGCAAGAAAAGCCTCCCCGCCTTTCTCGAACGCCTGATCAAAGATGCGCACTGCAGCGTCACCATCACCCACAATCGCATGAGCAATTCCAAGCGACGACAGCGCATCAACCGATGCGGCACCCTCGTTCTCCAACCAGTTTGCTGTCCAGCGCCAGTAGGCGGCCTCTCTACCTGCCGCATCATCAATAGCTCGAATCGTCGCGATTTCCTGAGCCGTCGCCCCGCGGAGAGCCATTAGCCGCAAACCATAGTCCGCGGCTTCAGCATAATCCTGCTGGCTATGATTGACATGAATGACGCACTCAAGCGCAAACTCCCGGTCCGGTGCCAAATCATGACTGGTCTTGCACAGGCGCTCCGCATCGGTGTAGCGGCGCGCCTTATAGAAAATCCAGCCATAGTTAGCGTTCAGGGTCGGGCTCATGGGATCACTTCTGTAGGCACGTTCCGCGCTTTCAACCGCTCCGTCCGTATCACCGCGAATGGTCCGCTGGTAGGCCTGCGTGACAAATACATCCGCTGTATCGATCCCCTCGTCGATCAAGACCTCCAGCAAAGTAGCAGCGACCGAAGGTCGGCGCGCGTAATAAAGCTGAATGCCTGCAAGCATCGTGCGCGCTTCAACAAGTTTTGGTTCGATTTCGAGGGCCTTTTCCACCAGGTCATTGGCTCGTCGGATACGATGCCAGCCTTCACTCCGGCGGGCAATGGCGGCGCGCGCAAGACCGGTATAGGAATGCACAAACCCCGGATCGGCCTCAATCGCCGACAAAAAATACTGTTCCGCTGCAGCAAAATCCTGTGCGCGCAGCGCCACGCGGCCTTTCAGGTGTGCGTCATAAGCGGGCGAACCGATCTCCGCATATGCCGAGGGGGGGCTTTCGGTTACGGTGGGGGTGCTGTTTTCCTTGAGCATCCAAAATACCCCAGACCCCAGCGCTGCAATCAAAAACACAGCGGCCGCCATAAACCACACTTTGCCCGTCGCCCGCCCACTGGAGCCAGACTGGAGTTCTGCAATGAACCGATACCCCCGCCGCGGCACGGTTTCCACAAACACCGGGTCACCTGCGTCATCACCCAATGCCCGGCGAATTTTCTTGATTTCGCTGTTCAGGCCCGCATCAAAATCCACATAGCGGTCACTCCAGACCGCTTCCCGAATTGTGTCGCGGCTGACCATCGCACCCGCATTTGAAAGCAGGATTTCGAGGATTTTTGCCGACTGCACGGGCAACTGAACAACCACATCGTCCCGAAACAGCTCCAGGCTATCGGGCGCGAAAAAAAACGCTCCAAACCGATAACCCTCTTGTCCGCTATTCTCCACCTTGCACTCCCGCGCTCCCGGCCGGCAGGCCGATCAGAAATAAGTCAGGACGAAGTCAGAGGTTAACAATTGCACCAAGCCACATCAATGATCTGTGCTGCAGGCAAGGTGCCGCAGTGTGCCACCTGACAATTTCAGCCACCTGATAATTTCAGATCGACAAGGGGATATCAAATGATGAGGCTTTCCTGCAGCTTACGCCAATCTGTTTTCGGGATTCTTACCCTATCAGTTTTCTCCGCTTTCGGTTTTTCAGCCACAGCTCAGGACCCGCAGCCTGATTGGTCTGGCTTTACGACCGAGACCATGATGACAACCGGCGTGAAAATTCCGGGCACGGGTCGGATCGGCGGCATTGCTGCTGATCGCTTTGGCTACATCTACATCGCCAATCAGGACAATGGGCTGTGGCGCATCACCCCCACGGGCACAGTTGAACAGTTTGCGGACGGTTTCTACGGATCGTCTGGCATCATCGTGATGCCAGACGGCAGCCTTTTGGTCGGTGAATGTTTGGGGCACCGCATTAGCAAAGTCACCCGCACAGGTGAAGTGTCTCCATTCGCGACCGAAGGGCTGCGCTGCCCCGTTGGCATGACCGTCACAAGCGACGAACGCGTGTTTGCGATCAATTATATGCAGGGCAATATTGTTGAAGTGCACAAAGACGGCACAACAACCGAATTTGCCCGACACGATCTTCTGGCACAGGGTAACGGCCTCACATCCGACCCGGAGGGCAATTTGTACGCCGTCAGCCTGGGGAATGGGGCTGTGCTCAAAATCACACCGGATGGTGACGTCAGCGAACTCGTGACCCTGCCCGGCCATGTTAATGGCCACATTGCCTTCGCCTCCGGCGTGCTGTTTGTGACCAAGCTTTGGGAACATGTCGTGGTTATGGTGCAGATGGACGGCAGTTACCAGGTCGTCTCCGGCAATGGTGTTCAGGGTTGGCAAGACGGGGCGGGCACCGATGCCCAACAATCCTTCCCCAACGGCATCTGGGCATTTGGAGACCAGCTTCTGGTGAACAACCTGAGGGGTGGCATGTCTTTTGGCGAAGATGGCTCG
This sequence comes from uncultured Kordiimonas sp., assembly GCA_947500295.1. Taxonomy (GTDB): domain Bacteria; phylum Pseudomonadota; class Alphaproteobacteria; order Sphingomonadales; family Kordiimonadaceae; genus Kordiimonas. Next base: position 389,673 of record CANMRM010000003.1, on the reverse strand, counting down.
ATTGCGGTACGCAAGATCACCGCCCCAACCGAGCGGCGGGTGCTTGGTCGCGCCTTTGACGCGGGTGGTGTATCCGAGATGAGAACGGCTTACGAGTGGCTAAAGACCAACCGCGGCTTTGCAGGTGACCGCGCTATTGGCGCAAGTGAAGGTATTGCTCTCGGGCTCCTGCGCAAAGGTCACCGGGAGGCGGGGTTATCTCTCATGGAGTGGGTTGCCGCAGACTTTCCAACAACCGAGGCGCTTTTGAGCCTTGGATACATCCTGAACGCATACGGCAGCAAGGAAGCAACCGAGACCGCCTTCAAAAGGGTGCTGGAAATGGACCCCGACAATGAAGAAGCCAAGCGACGCCTTGCAGGGGTTCGGCAGTTCAGGGGCAACTAGTCCCCGGTTGCGCCCAAAGGCGCAACCACTTTTTCAAGGTGTGTCAGCGGCGCGGTGCCATGTCCGGCAACTCGACTGTAATCACTGGCGCTGCAGGCGGCTCATTGCGCAAAAAACGGTCAATGGCATCCTGCACGTCCGAGGACAGCATATAGAGGTTATGCCCGGCATTTTTGACCATAATAGTGGTCAGGTTACCGAGCCCTTCAACAGATTCGCGCTGGCTTTCGATATAGGTGCGTCCGTCGAGGGTGCCACTGAACAGGAGCACCGGCACATCACTGACCGGTTTGGCGCGGAAACCATCCCCCAGGTCAAGCTCGGGCGCCACGCCGTCATAGTGATAACTGAAGTTGAGATAGTCCTTCAACAACGCCGTCTCCGCCTGCTCCGCGATCCAGGCCTTGCGCGGCGCCGTCATGCCGGAAGCAACATCCATCGCGGTTGACATGGCATGCATGCTGATGGGCTCGCCCGGCACAACAAACCGGCCAAGGAGACCCGCAAGCGGCTCCATGATGCCCGCATCAACCGCAAGATAGAGGTTGAGCAACTGCGCCACCCGGCCCGGGTCGGAAACTAGTGCGCTGGCAACCATCTGCATGTCCCGCCGATGAAAGAGATACGGCGCAGTACCACCGCTGCGTAGCGGCACATCGAGCATAACAGGTTCCGCCTCCAGCTTGGCGTGCACACGGCGCATCAGGGCCTTGATGTCGGGATACGCCGCTTTTGCGCCGGGCTGCGTGTCAATCGCGGCCTGAAGGCGATCAAAATAGGCATCGGTACGCGCTGGCATCTTGACGGTCTGGTCCAGACCTTCCGCGCTGGCAATCACCACTTTTTCGATCCGGTCTCCAAGCTCCTTCAAGGCAGCGAAAGCCAGATGACTGCCATACGAAATACCCCACAAGGTGATCTTTTCAGCCCCCAGGTGACGCCGCAGGTCTTCAAGGTCACGCGCATTTTCAACTGTGTTGTATCCCGCAATGTCGACCCCTTCTTCGCGCCAGAAAGCCAGGCATTCCTTCAACGCAGCCTGATGAATGGCAACATGTTCTGCGTCGCTCACCTGCCTCTCGTTTGGGACATGCTCTTTGGAAACACACTCCGGCAGGATGTTGGAGGCACCGGTCCCGCGCTGGTCCAGCGCAATGACGTCACCGTGCGCGCGCAAAGCCATGAACATGGCAAACCGACGGTCGCGTGCCGTCCTGATACCAGAGCCGCCGGGCCCGCCAGACAGATACACAATCGGCGCACCAGGGTTGTCGGCCGTGGCCGGAAAGCGCACATAGGTTATGGGGATTTGCCGGCTATCAGCCTTGTTTCGGTTTTCAGGCACCATGAAAGTGCCCTCAAAGGCGTCTACTGTTTCACCGCGCCGCTCTTCAAAGGTGATGGGTTTTTCGCCGTCAGGGCTTGCTGTCGCGCCGGTCGGTGTCATCAATGCGGCAGCAGCCAACAAGGAAGCGACCAGTGTTTTTTTATAATTCATTGTGATCCTCACTTTGTATTCAGTTTCGCAAGTACTTCCTATCTGGCTGAAATCAGACGCTTTTTCCTCTGGTGATCTGCAAACGGTATGGTCTAATCTGCAAACGGCAGACGTGAATAGCAGGAGCCAAGGCACATGGCAGGCATCAAGAGAGGTTTGATTGTCCTGCTCGGCATGGTTTTTGTGGCAATCACGCCAGCCTCAGCGCAGAACTTCAGCCGCATAGACCTGGCCTCGGTCATCATCTGCCCGGCTGGTGATGGCATGCCCTCGTTCACCGAGCCCGACTGCGAACCCCTGGTCGATAACCGGATCGACACCCAGCACCGCCACATCTGGATAAGAGCGAACCTCGATCTACCGGAGGCGTTTCTCTCCAGCCCGCAGCCCCTCGCGGTCTATGTGCGGGCTAAAGCCGCCAGCCGCGTGTTTCTCAACGGCGTTCTTGTCGGCGAGAATGGTCGGCCGGGATCCAGCGCCGCGGAAGAAATTCCCGGCCTGATGGATGCAAGCTTCTATGTCGACCAGAACCTCCTGCGGGAAAGCGGTAATCAACTTACGCTTGAGCTATCGGGGCACCACAGCCTGATCACACTTTCCTACCCGTTTCATGCGCTCGGCATAGGGCCCTATGCGGGTCCCCGCGAGTATATCATGCGCGGCTACATAAGCTCGCTTCTGCCCATCGGCATTCTGCTTGCTGGTGCGCTGTATTTTGGTGCGATTGCTATCAGGCGCAGGGAAGACCTGACCAGTGTGCTCATCCCGCTGATCTCTCTTTTTGCCGCCGCACAGCTGGTGACTGAAGTGTCGCGCGGTTTTGTTGCCTACAGCTATCCTATGCAGGATGTGCGCTTGGTGCTTGTGCTTATTTTCGCCTTCGCCAGCGGCTTTTGCCTGCTTTTGCACGTGGTTGACCGCTTTATTGAGACCCGCAAGCCTTTGGTAATCTCCCTCGGCGTGGCAGCCATGATGGCTGCGATAGTCATAACACCGGGGTTTGACGGCAGAGCAGTCATGGCATTGCTGGTGCCTGCGGTGGTTGGCAGCCTGCTCGCCGGACGCAAGGCCCTGAACCGTGACAGGACAGCCATTGCCTTCACGCTGGCACTGGTGTTGTTTGCGCTGTTGACCATCCCCGCCGGATTCCTGGACATTTATTTCTATTACAGTGTCGCCGGGCTTTTGCTGTTTCTGTTTGGTGTAGAAATCAGAAAGAACGCAGAGGAAAAACGCCTGAGAGCACGGGAAGAAGACAGGGCAAACCGCCTGCAACTGGCACTGGATGAAAGCCGTGAATATTCGTCACCATCACAGATCAAAATAAGCAGTCAGGGAAAAGTCGAGATTATTTCAACCGACCAGATAGCGGTCTGCAAAGGCGCACGTGACTATGTGGAACTGGAAGTTGAGAACCGGGGCACAGTCTTGCACGACAGCAGCCTCAGCCAGCTCGAAAAGTCACTGCCATCAACCTTCCTGAGAGTGCACCGATCCTACCTGGTCAACACCGGATTTATTCGCTCCCTCGAGCGAGATGCCTCCGGGTCCGGGCGACTGCTTTTGAAGAGTGGCGCCTATGTACCTGTCAGCAGGCGCATCTTACCGAAGGTTCGCAAAGCGCTGACCTAGCTCGAAAAATAGCGGCGCCGGGCTTCTTCCTGCATGGAAAGGCGCATTTGCAGATCAGCCAGTTTTTTCATTTCACGTTTCTTCGCATCACCGTCTGCCAAACCAGCCAGCACTTTTTGCTGTTGCTCGACCGCCTTCCGGAGCTGGACCTCTTCCGGCACCACTCCTTCGCTCGCCATTGCACCATACCCGAAGGCTTCGATTGAACCGTCGGTCGCGGACGCCTTCAGCGGTTTGCCTTCACCGGCGAGCTCGTCGAGTTTGCCTTCGCGCTGAGCGCGCCGGATATTGGCTTCTGCGAGTTTATCAAGCTTCAAGGCTTGCTCCTAAAAAGTTTCTGTCGACGGCCTCAACTCAACCTCCCAGGTCCAGGCCGAGCAATCCTGCTCTGCAACCGCCAGATAGGTCTGGGCAATAGCGTCCGGATCGAGCGTACGGTCCGGATCCGCATAAGCGTCACCCCGCTCAGGCGCCCGGATCATACCATCTATGACAAAATGCGCCACGTGAATCCCCTGAGGCGCAAGCTCGCGCGCCAATGACTGGCATAAACCCCGGAGAGCAAATTTTCCCATGGCAAACGGGCTGGAGTTTGCATAGCCTTTCACACTGGCAGACGCCCCGGTAAACAGCATGCCGCCTTTACCTGCAGGCAGCATGCGTTTTGCGGCATTCTGTGCAGCAAGAAACGCACCATAGGCTCCCAGCACCAGTGTTTTCTTCACCTCTGCAGCATCAAGCTCGGTAAGCGAACCACGGGTATAGTAGCCCGCGTTAAAGATCAGCAGGTCAGGTGTCCGGCCTTCCTCGTCCAGTGCACTAAAGAGGCTTTCAACGTCCCGCTCGTTGGACGCATCACACGCATAGGCCGCTGCATCGGTTTCGGCGCAGATGTCTGCCAGTTTTTCAATATTTCGAGCGGCCAGCGACACTGTCATGCCTTTTTTGGCACATTGTCTGGCAAGCGATGCACTCAGGCCCGGACCCGCACCGATAATCAACGCATTTTTATACTCAGGCATGGCATTCCTCCGTTTAATGACCTCAATTGGCTACCAGATATAGGTGATGACAAAGTCACTACAAGCCGCATTCGGACGTCAACTCATCTCGGGTGGAAAACCACTCATATCATTTTTGTTCGGAATACCCTGTTTGGCGGCTAGACGAAGAAAAAAGTTACGATAAAGAGGATTGTCATGAACAAGCTTATCGCTGTTTTTATCTGTTTTTTCTACCTGTCGGGTTCAGCCCAAGCGGACAGTCATTCAAACGCAGAAATCAATGCGCAAATCTGGCTACCCTTCATCGAATCCTATGCCAAAGGCGACGGGGACCTGCATGCCAGCCTTTATAGCGACGATATTGTGCGCGTCAGCCGCGGCAAGGTGCAAACCGGCATGGCCTATATTGAGCGCATGCGGGAGTATGTTAACAGTCTCGCTGACCGGGGCGGGCGCCCGATAAGCTTCCGCTTCAATGAACGCAGCCACAATGAAAACACAGCCTATGAAACCGGCGTGTTTCGCCTCATGCATTCTGATGGCACGGCGTCATATGGCCGGTTCGAAGTAGTGATCAAAAAAATTCACGGCAGCTGGAAGCTCTCGTTTGATCATGACCAGCCGACCGACCGCGATGCCTGGAACGCTGCAGAGCCGATGGATGCGATGCTTATTCCCGCGGACCGCTAATCCGGCAGGGCAAGATCGAGACGCACCCGATAAATATCGTCATCGCCTGCGCCGTCTGGCGCAGGTCTTTCTGACGAAAAATATAACCACTGACCGTCGTTGGAAATATAGGGCGCGAACTGTACGCCGTCCGGCACGTTTACCGCTTCAGTGAGCGCTCGAAACGGAGCCCAGTCCCCCGCCGGGGACTTGCGGCTGAAATACAGTTTGGGCGCATCACCTCGTGTGCCTGCAGCCACTATAAGGCCGCCGTCCGGTGATACGGCAGGATTGGAGACACGCAAGCCCTGAGGCAGGGTTTCAATGCGCTGCGGCGTTTCAAAGCCTTCTCCTTTCCGTTTGGCAACCATAAGGTAGGCGGGCCGTGCCCGACCGGAGCCTTCGCCAAACCGGGTAAAAACAAGTTCACCCTGCGCGCTTTCCGAAACAAAAGTCTCGGACGCGGCGCTGTTGACGGTGGTCCCTGCAAACTGGGGCTCGCCCCATCCGGACTCGGTTCTTGGCGCATACCATGTGTTGTTGTCTGGTGTCGGTTCACTGCTTCCACTGCCTGGCAAAGGCCGATCGCTGCTGAAATAAAGCCGGTCGCCTGAACGGCTGACAAAAGGATCAACGTCACCGTAGCGATCATCACTGAACCAGATTTTCCGGGCAGGCTTGGCGTCACCACCGGGGCCAGCAACCCAAATATAAATGCCTGCTTCGTCCGTGATTCGATTGAAGTATAAATTTGTTCCATCCGGATCAAGGCTGGTTGCAAACTCCCTGGCAGGCGTGGAAACGGTTCCATGCCCAACAATATCGGCGGCGCCCTCAGCACCCAAAGCGCTGGTGCTGGCTCCCTGCAAGGCCAGTGCGCAGGCTATACCAGTGATATACTTGTGAATGACCAATTATTTGCTCCCCGAAAACGCGACATGACATACACGGTATCATTCTGTCGCCCTCGCCCATAATGCAATGATATAGCATTATTATCATAAACACGCGTTAAGCCAAACATCTGCTGCTCGATCCATTGAAGTTTTGCCATCTACACAAATATAGATGGCAGCATCACAAAACTGTTGTTTGACTTGATAGCCGCGATCCAGCTTTGATCGCCTCAGATAAAACAATAAATCCAGGTCACCAATCGCTGCGCGCACATGCAGCATAAACGGCGCCGAACTGGCGCGCCGGAGACAACCATAATGGCCAACGACGCCAAAAAAACTGCCGGGGATAGCACCGGGCAGGACGACGACAGCAACCAGATCGATGCGCCCTTTACCGAGGGCTCGGTTTTCAAGCATGTGATCACCATGACCCTGACGGGAGCCGTTGGCCTGTTGTCGGTGTTTGCGGTTGATTTGCTGGACATGTATTTCCTCAGCTTGCTGGGCGAGGCAGAGCTGGCGGCAGCGATTGGATTTGCCGGAACAATCATTTTCTTTTCGGCATCAATCTGTATTGGCTTGTCGATCGCGACAGGCGCCATGACAGCAAGAGCCGTTGGCGCGAGAAATCGCACGCAGACCAGCTCCATTGTCACCAACACGCTGGCCTTTTCCTTCGGGATTGCAACATTGGTGGTGCTGTGTATGTGGCCGTGGCTGCCTGACGTGTTGACCATGATCGGTGCCAAGGGGCGTACCCACGAACTTGCACTCGTTTACATGCATATTTTGTTACCCACCCTGCCCCTGATGGCCATGGGCATGGGAGCTGGTGGTGTATTGCGTGCGCTTGGAGATGCGCGCCGCGCCATGATGGTGATGGTAACCGCAGCGATCGTGAATGGCATTCTTGACCCGATCCTGATTTTTGGCCTGGACCTTGGCCTTGTTGGCGCGGCCTACGCGTCTGCGATTGCGCGCGTTGCCATGATGGCCAGCGGGTTTTACGCCATTTTCCATATCCACAAACTGCGGGGACGCTGGTCGGTCAGCGAATTCATGGCCACGCTGCGCCCCATGATGAAAATCGCTGGCCCAGCCACCATCACAAATGTGGCAACGCCTGTAGGCAATGCGTATGTGGTGGCTGTGATCGCTGAATTTGGCGACAGTGTTGTTGCCGGCAACACCATTGTTGCGCGCATTACGCCTGTTGCTTTTGCTCTTTTCTTTTCCATGTCCGGGTCTATTGGGCCGGTTATTGGCCAGAATTTGGGGGCACACCTTTATGACCGGGTAAGGGAAACCGTGGCGAGCTCGCTTCGTTTCATTGCTGGATATACGGCCGTTTTGTGGGCTGTTTTCCTGCTGTGTCAGGAAACAATCATCGACGCATTCAGCGCCACGGGGCCATCTGCAGACATGATCCGCGCCTTTTGCTTGTGGGTTGTGCCGTTGACTGCTTTTCTTGGTGCGCTTTTTGTTGCAAACGCCGCCTTCAACAACCTTGGGCACCCGATGCGGGCAACATTCTTCAACGTCGCCAAAGCAACCGCGGGCACAGTGCCGTTTGCCTATTTTGGTGCGCAATATTATGGACCTGAGGGTGCGCTCGTGGCGCAGGCAATTGGTTCCATGGTTGTCGGCATCGCAGCGGTTTACGTGTGTTTCATGACCATCAGCGCCGTCACACGCGCTGCTGATGCCAAAGCTGATGAAACGGCCAGTGAGCACGCCGACGACGATGCTGCCCCCAAGACACCGATTTTGCCTTATTCATCGGCGCGCGCGTTTCATGCGCAGCCGGGGTCTGCGCCCGCAAAGCCTGCCGACCCGAGCTGAGGGCCGTCATTGTCAGAGCCAGCGCCGAACGCGGGCACGATAGGCTTCAAACTCGGGTCCAAGCTCATTCTCTAAAAACACTTCCTCTCCCGCCACCTGGACGGGAATTAATACCGCACAGGCGAGCAGGCTGGCCAGGGTAAGCGCATTTGTGGTGTTGAGGACCGTTCCGGCAAGGAACAGGAAGACACCGAGGTAGATTGGGTTGCGGCTGAAGCGATACAGCCCACTGGTCACAAGCTGGTGCTTGCTTGCGCTTTTTCCCGGCATGCCAATCCTCCACGAATTTCCCATCTGCAGCTGGGAAACCATCATGACAAGCACACCCGCCAACATGATAAAAACGCCCGGCAACGGTGCCTGGAACCAGTTGGGGAGCCAGCTGTCGATCGGCGACCAGAAGGCGCGCAAGAGCAGATAGATATCGAGTAGTATGCCGGTGAACGCCAGCCAGATTTCAACAGCGGTTTTCCGACCGCCCTTAAGGGCAACAACCGAAACACCTGCCTGTTTTTTCAGAAACCAGGCGCGCAGCAGCACCCAGATTGCGGCACCTGCAACGATGACGGCCGGAGCAAACCTCGACAGGGTGTCGAGCAGGCTATCCGGCATCACATCAAACTCGCGCTACATGTTGCGCGGCGTGACGGTCACTCGAACCTGTGTGGAACGGTTGCTGCGCTCAATAATGATAACTGCGACACGGCTTGGCTTGTCATAGACAAGGGTTGTATCGTCCGCCTGAAATTCGCTGATCAGCCCCCAGCCTTCTCCCGGCATATTATCCTTGAAGAATTTGACAACCAGTTCGCTGTCGGTTCTCACAGAACCCAGTATTTTACCGAACGTGCTCTCGCCAGCGCCGAGAATAATGGAGTCTTTCTCGTCAAAACTTGTGCCATTCGGGAACCGAATGTCACCGATCGCATCCCCGAGCTCCAGCAACAATTCCTGTGGCGGTTCTGCGCCCGTACCATCATAGGCCGAGACAGTATCCGCGGCGGGTTCCGACCCGTTTGCAAACCCCTGGCACCCAGCCAGAAACAAGCTTGCACATGCCAAAATTGTGGTTTTTCTGCTCATGAAATCACTCCCCAAACGCTGCCAGCCCCGCAAAAAAGCGAGTTGTCGGATATGGTGCTATTTTTTCCATATATTGTAGCTGATGTCCAGAAACCTCAGCATCTTGTGACAAAAAAGCCGATCAAAGGCTTCCCGTACTTTCCAATCGACACCTGAACACCATGAAAACTCCTGATACAGAGACACTTAATGCTGGTGGAAACAAAATCAGGGATTAAAGTCGCATCTGAACAACATCCATCTCGGTACCGACTATGCAACGTTTAATAATTGATCTGAATGAAACACCGCGCGTTTACACCATCGACAAATTCCTGAGTCCGCAGGAATGCCTGCACATCATCAAGTACGCCAAGCAGGAACATATGGACCGCGCGAAGGTTTCAGGACCGGACGATGGTGTCGTCTCCGATGCCCGAACAAACAATGTCCTTTGGGTCAATCATTACGCAGATGATGTTTTCACGGCCGTCGCCCGGCGCGTTGCAAACCTTATTGGCATTCCGCTGTCACACGCTGAAAGCTTTCAGGTGATCAACTATCAGGCCGGCGCAGAGTATCGTGCGCATTTCGACGCGTTCGACCCCACAACAGAAACCGGCAAGCGCAACTGGACGCTCGGCGGTCAGCGGCTGGTCACGGCGCTTGGCTACCTCAACACTGTGCCTAGGGGCGGCGCGACAAGCTTTACCAAACTCAACCTCTCTGTGCCTGCTGAGCAGGGCAAGCTGCTCGTTTTTCACAACACCGCAGATGGCACTGTGCGCAAGCACCCGCTGACGCTGCATGCTGGCATGCCGGTCGAGGCCGGAGAAAAATGGGCCTTCAATTTATGGTTCCGGGCCCGTAGCCGGCAGGAACCAAAAATGGATCCGACAAAAGCGGAATTGGACGAGTTTACCCGCTTCACAAAAAAAGAGGCGTAACACAGGCGTCACAGTGGCTACCTACAGTCCCACCGCAACCTGAAAGGGGCGAACACCTCAGCCCTGATTGACACCATCACCCTCAGTTTTTACGGTGTACAATTACATTTTTTGGAAATGAATTTCGTTATGTTTGAAATGAACTTCGGCGCTGAAAGCCTTGAAATACAGCTGCAGCGCGACGGCCTTTCCGAGGCTTACGCAGAAAACCTGCGACGCGCGACTGCTTATGCCACCGAACTGGCAGAGACCGGGCTGCTGCCTTTCGCGAAACAATCGTCCGAGGGGCCGGAGCTGACGGATGTCGCTACCGCTGCCACTCACATCCGCGCGGGTTTCAAACATCTGATCGTGCTGGGAACGGGCGGCTCCAGCCTGGGCGCGCAAGCCGCAATCGCTATTTCCCGTTATCTGCCCGACCATGTCGCGGGCACCAACACACATATTCACACGCCTGACAGCCTGTGCCCGTTTGAAATGGACCGGCTTTTTGCCGCCCTTGAACCAGCAAAGACCCATGTGCTCGCCATTTCCAAGTCCGGCACCACGGCAGAAACGCTGGCGCAGCTCCTGGCCTGCAGGGCATGGTTGGAGACCAAGGTCAGCGGCGACGCGCTCGGTGCCCACTTCACCTTCATCACGGAACCCGGCGAACGACCACTCCGGACTTACGGCGAAAAACTCGGGTCGCCCATTCTCGATCACCCCACAGACGTTGGCGGACGCTTCAGCGTCCTGACCACGGTTGGCATGCTGCCGGTTGCTGTATCGGGTTTATCAGCGGCAAAATTCCGAAAAGGAGCGGAAGATGTCAGCTCTGATTTCTGCGAAAATCCCGGCGCATCAGCTGCGGTTGTCGGTGCTGCGCTGACACACACACTGCACCAGCATAAAAGTGTGACGCAGGTCCTGCTCATGCCCTATGCAGAAGCCTTGCGCGCCTTCACCCGCTGGCATGGCCAATTGTGGGCTGAAAGCCTGGGCAAGGACGGCCTTGGTACCACGCCCATCCGTGCGATTGGCCCTGTGGACCAACACAGCCAGCTCCAGCTGTTCCTGGATGGCCCCAATGACAAATTCTGCACGTTCGTGACGGTGCCAAGCCTTGGAGAAGGTCCGCGGATTGACCCAGCCGAAGCCAAGTCATACGGCCTCGACTATATGGCCGGTCGCACCATCGGCGACACAGTGACCTGTCAATCGCGCGCAACCCAGGAAACCCTGCGCGGAAAGGGTCGCATGGTGCGCGAACTTGTTATTGATCGTCTGAGCGAGGAAAATCTGGGCGGCCTTTTCGTTTCTTTCATGTTAGAAACCGTGGTGACTGCGCACTTGATGGGGGTTAACGCTTTCGACCAGCCAGCGGTTGAAGAAGGCAAGATACTTACACGCCAATATTTGGCAGATCTATAAAGCCTCTTGGCCTGTTATGTGAAGGAATTGTCATGAACGCTCCTATCAAAAAAATCGTGCTTCCGGTCGCTGGTCTTGGCACCCGTTTTCTGCCTGCCACCAAAGCCATCCCGAAAGAGATGCTGCCTGTGCTCGACAAGCCCCTGATCCAGTATGCGGTTGAAGAGGCTCTTGAGGCCGGCATCGAAGACATCATTTTGGTGACAGGTCGCAACAAACAGGTGATGGAAGATCATTTCGACCATGCGTACGAACTGGAGAAAATTCTTCAGGAAAAAGGCAAGGAAGACGCTCTGGACGTGGCGCGCTCCATGCTTCTTGAAGAAGGCCGCATTTCCTACGTACGCCAAATGCGCCCGCTGGGCCTTGGGCACGCCATATGGTGCGCGCGCAAACTGGTAGGAGACAATCCTTTTGCGGTTGCCCTGCCCGATGACCTGATCAAAGGCCGCCCCGGCGCGCTTAGGCAGATGGTAGAAGCTTACAATGAGCTTGGTGGCAACATGGTCGCCTCCATGAATGTTTCGCGCGAAGACACATCAAAATACGGCGTGATAACGCCCGGCGAGCATACTGGCAGTCACATAGCTGTCGAAGGGCTGGTTGAGAAGCCGCACCCGGAAGATGCCCCCTCGACACACGCAGTTGTGGGGCGATACATTCTGCAGCCTGAGGTGATGGACCATCTGAACAAAAAAGCAGTCGGCGCTGGCGGTGAAATCCAGCTTACGGATGCAATGGCTGAACTGATCGGCAAACAGCCTTTTCATGCTATCGAGTTTGATGGGACCCGCTTCGATTGCGGCAGCAAAATCGGTTGGCTGATGGCCAACCTGTCGCTGGCCGCCGAAGACCCGCATATGGCCAACGAAATCCGGCAACTGATTACATTTAGGTAGGACCATGTCATTCATTGCGTAAATACAATTCCGACTAAACTAATCTACTGCAGCTCCCGGTGCGTACAGTGCTCTTTGGGGGTCATGACAAGTGTCAGGGATTGCACCCGTCATGGGCGATAAGTCAAACATCATTGAGATGCACCAGGAGTTCTATGAATTCTGGCTGCATCACCGGGACGTGTCAGGCAGAGTGCCTGAACCCGCGATCGATCCTTCGAAGTTCAAACCCCTGTTGCCAAATATTGTTAAAATCCGCAACTCGGACGACGGACCACGCTTTACGATTGTTGGTACGCATGTCGTGGATGAGTACAAGCAGGATTTCACTGGCCTGCTTGTGTGCGATCACCCCTATGACGTGTGCCGCGAAACCTATCTTTCCATGATTGACCGCATGAACACACTCACCTCCATGGTTAACAGCCACGGGCTGTTTTGCTATACCAACAGGCGCCACCTGCGCACAATGGAATCGGGTTTTGCCCTCGCAAACCCGGACACCAACCATATTAGCGGCTATCTTGTTCTGGTGACAGTGGATCACCGAATCTATTCCGACAATCTCTATGCGCCCATTGAACCCGAGGAGGTCGTCTGTGCCGAGGCCAACATCGGCAACCAGGCCGAATTCGACCTGACCATGCAAGGGTACCAGAACCTTTCGCGATAAAGGCTACTTGTCTACTTCGCGGTTAAAATCATCCTCAAGCCGCACAATGTCATCCTCTCCCAGATAGGAACCCGACTGCACTTCAATCAGTTTCAGGTTGATCTTTCCCGGGTTGGAAAGCCGATGGACAGCACCAAGCGGCAAATAGACAGACTCGTTTTCGCTCAGAAGAAGTTCTTCATCATCGCGGGTGACGATCGCCGAGCCTTCAACGATCACCCAGTGTTCGGCCCGGTGATGGTGTTTTTGCAGCGAAAGGCGCTTGCCGGGATACACCTCAATTTCCTTTACCTGATACCGATCCCCTTCGGCGACGCCCCGATAATTGCCCCAGGGCCGGTAAACGGTGGTGTGGAAATCCGCCTCGATCCTGTCCGAGCGCTTCAACCTGTCTACAATCTTTTTAATATCCTGATCGCGCTCCTTGGGCGCGACGAGGACGGCATCATCCGTGGAAACCACAATCAGGTCTTCTACGCCCAGCAGCGTAACAAGCTTGTTTTCGCTGGAAACGAAGCAGTTTTTGGCGTCTTCAAGCAGTACATCGCCTACCGTGACATTGCCGGAGCCATCCGCCGCCTGCACATCGGCAAGCGCGGAGAAACTGCCCACGTCCGACCAGCCAAACTCTGCCGGGACAACGGCCGCCTTGTCGGTTTTTTCCATGATTGCATAATCAACTGAATCGGCAGGGACCTTCGAAAACACAGCTTCATCCATCCGCAGGAAGTTCAGGTCGGCTTCCACAGACGCCAGCGCTTTCCGGCACCCTTCCAGCATGGCGGGTTGCAGTTTTTCAAACTCCTGAAGCAAGACCGAGGCTTTCATGAGGAACATGCCGCTATTCCAGCTATAGTCACCCGCCGCAAGATAGTCCTTGGCAGTAGCCTCATCCGGTTTTTCCCGAAATCCATCGATATGGAAGGCACCGTCAACGCCCTCGAGTGCGGACCCTGAGGCAATATAGCCATAACCGGTGTCCGGCCTTGTCGGCGTCATACCAAAACAGCACAATTGACCAGCGTCAGCAGCGTCCGCTGCCAGGGCAACCGCTTTGTGAAAACCCGGCGTATCAAGGATCACATGGTCCGATGGCAGGAAAAGCAACAGCTGATCAGCTTCGGATTCCGCTGCCTTCAGCGCCGCAACTGCAAATGCAGGTGCCGTGTTGCGCCCAACCGGTTCCAGCAGAAGGGCATCAAGCTCCAGCCCCGCGCCGGCAACCTGCTCGTTGACGATGAAGCGGTGATGCTCGTTGGCGACCACCATTGCCGGTTGAAAACCATATGCTTCCGATACGCGCTCCAGCGTTTGCGTGAAAAGGCTTTTGCTACCAAGCATTGGCAAAAACTGCTTGGGATACTTGGACCGGGACAGCGGCCACAGGCGCGACCCGGCGCCGCCCGACAGGATGACAGGTTTTATCTGATGTTTCATGGCATACCCTGCTTTCACTTCCCCCGGTTCATCGTTCAATGAACTATAGGGGTGCACTCTCATGCGTCAACGCGAGAATGGCATCGATATCACGTTTGCTTATCCAGGGCAGATCGCCGGTGTCCCAATCACCAGTACCATCAAGCGAGATCATTTTGCCTGCATGAACAGCCGCCATAAGCCTGAGGACTTCGTTTGGACCTGCACCAACCGACACAACCGGCAAATCGCTGCGATCGAGGCCCAGGATTTCACTCTTGAGCCAACTTGAAAGTAGCACCGAATTTTTCCACGGTGCTGTCTGCAGTTCCTTGTAGTCAAAACCTGGCATGTCATGGCCTGCACGTCTGGCCGCAGGCAAGTGGTCAAGCGTGTGCTGAATGTCATTAATTTGGCGAAGCAGGGTTTGATCATGTTCGCGGTGCTCGAGAAACACCAAACGTGCAAGAACAAGGCATGCCGTCTTTCGGTCACAGGCAACGCGTGCCTGTTCAAGGTGCGTCTCCAGCGCCAACCTGTCCCTCGAATTCAGGGCCTGCTCCAGCGAGCTGACAGGCCCACCTCTCTGGCTGGACACAATAGTGTTGGGCCGTAGACTCCCGACCATTCCTACATGCTGCGTATCGGTCAGCCGCTCTATTGTTGCGGTGACCCAGAACGCTCCCTTTGGAAGGGCAAAATAGATCGGTTGTGGCTCGATGGTATCAAGGGGATCGGCGAACAGCTGATGCGTGTCATGACGGTTGACCGATGACAACTTCATACCAAATAGCGAGAAGCAGGAGATCGTGAGCTTCGCAACGGCACGCTCCTGAACGAGGCCTCCGGTTGCGACTGAAAGCCGGAAACAATGCTGGCCACCGCGTGATACCCTCCCCAACACGGTGATCTTTCGGCGCGGCAGCAGCGCAGGCTTATAGACGAAAGGATTGGCGAGGCACAGCTTCGCGAGCGCCAGAAGAAACCTGGGCAAGCGCCTGTAGCCGGCCCGGACAAGTTTTCGGGCATGAGGGTTGCTGCGTCTGGATGATTTTTTAGATGCCACAGGCCATCACCACCGCATGCGCAGTGCTTCAAAGAAGGACCGCGACATGGCACGTGGCCGGTGCATTTCAGCCCAGTGAATGAGCGCTGTTTCCGTTGCCGGGTTACCACGGGCCTCGAGCGCGCGCGCTATGGCAATTGAAAGGCTCGACCGGTCCATAGGGTTGAACCCGACAATTCCGGCACTTGCGCCTGCCATTGCGGGCACAAGAATATCCGGCACCACGCAAGGCCGTCCAAATGTTGCCGCCGTGGCAGCAACCCCTGAATTCAGGCCAATTTCATAGGGGCACACAACAGCGTCCGTTGCCCGGAACAGGGTTTGCACCGTCTGGTCGTCTATGTGACGTTCGAAAAGGAAGACATTTGGCTTGTCGGCTGCAAGCGCATAAATTTCCTCCATATAGGCGGCATCTGTGGGCTGGCCAGCGATCAGAACGCGCAGTCTGTGGCCCAGCTCGGCTTCAAGGCTATCCAGTGCCCGGAGGAACTGACGTGTGCCCTTGTGCGCGCCGAGAGACCCAAACAGCAGCAAAGTCTTGTCCTCAGGTGTGATGCCAAGGTCAAAGCGCGCCTGCTCGGCTGAAATATAGTCGCCGTATACGCCAAAATAGGATGGATGCGGCACCAGAAATGTTTTGCTGGCATTGAGCTCATAGTAGCGCGCGCACAATTCTACAGTTGCCGGGTTCATGATGTGTACAAAATCTGCGCGATCGCCAAGGCCTGCACGCAACTCAATTTCTTCATCCACAAACTGCGCGCTGTGGGAAAGAAGGTTGTGCACCGTCCAGATGATTTTGAGCCCGGCGTCTTTCTGCTGATCCACCTGATCGAGAAAACCCTGCGCCATGCGCTCGGCATCCCTGCTGGTTTGCGCGCCGGCAAAAACCCGGTGTACCCAATGATAGTGAACCCCTAGTGGGGCATTCACCGGCGGTGACCCTACGTCTGCCAGGTCGCGAACCGGGAAGCAGGCAAACCCCTGCTCGAATGCGGCGGCATAAAGCATGTGCTGATAAGGGTTGCGATGAATAGGGGGGTAATAGGCGAGCAAATGGGCCTCTTCAAGGTCGACACCTTTCGAGAACAGCGACAGCTTTGCATCGACGCATGCCTCATCAAAACTGCGGACAGCGTCTGTTATTGCAAGGTCGGATTGCACACCTGCTGTCATAAAACTCCCTCTTTGCCCGACTGCCTCCAATCGGTGCTTTTCATTCCCTATGCCATTTAATATAAAGGCGCGGTGTTCGTGACCAGCCTTATTTTTCAGGGAAGCTGATGGAAATAGAAGAACTTCCGCTACCAGGCGCCTTTGTTCTGACTCCGAAACGATTTGGAGACGAACGTGGTTTTTTCTCGGAAACATTCAGTGCCCGCGCGTTTGAAGAAGTTGCGCCCGGCGTTACTTTTGTCCAGGACAATCATTCGCTTTCACGCGACGCCGGTGTATTGCGAGGTCTGCATTTTCAGCTGCCTCCGCATGCCCAGGGCAAGCTAGTACGTGTGCCAAAGGGCAGAGTTGTGGATGTAATCGTGGACCTGCGCATCGGCTCGCCGACCTATGGTCAGCACGCAAGCGTTGAGCTTAGTGGCGAAAACTGGAAACAGCTATGGGTGCCGGCGGGGTTCGCCCATGCTTTTTGCACCCTCGAGCCAGATACCGAATTTTGCTACAAAGTGACCAGTTTTTACGCACCGGAAAGCGATAGTGGCCTTGCCTTCGATGACCCTGACCTTGCGATTGAGTGGCCCTTTCCCCCGGAAGACCTAATTTTATCTGATAAAGACAAGAAACTTGCCCGTTTTTGCGACTTTAAATCCCCATTTTTGTACGAGGAAACCCGTTAGATGAAAATTCTCGTGACCGGCGGTGCCGGTTTCATCGGTTCTGCGGTCTGCCGCCACCTGGTGCGCGACCTCGGCCATTCGGTTGTCAATGTTGACAAACTGACCTATGCAGGCAACCTCGAAACCCTGAAAGAGGTCGAGGACAGCCCAAACTATCGTTTTGAAAAAGCCGACATCTGCGACCGCGCTGCTCTCGACCGGATTTTTGCGGAACACGCGCCCGACGGCGTGATGCACCTTGCTGCGGAAAGCCATGTTGATCGTTCAATCACGGGCGCCGGGGAATTTATCCAGACCAACATCGTTGGCACTTTTCATATGCTTGAAGCCGCAAGGACCCACTGGCTGTCCCTGGACGAAAAAGGCAAGGAGGCATTCCGGTTCCTGCATGTATCAACCGACGAGGTATACGGGTCGCTTGGCGCAGAAGGCTTGTTTCATGAAACAACGGCCTATGACCCAAGCTCGCCCTACTCCGCATCCAAGGCATCAGCGGACCATCTGGCCAATGCCTGGGTTGAAACCTACGGTTTTCCAGTGGTGATCTCCAATTGCTCGAACAATTACGGCCCGTTTCACCTGCCGGAAAAGCTCATTCCGCTGATGATTTTGAACGCCCTTGACGGCGAACCCCTGCCCGTCTACGGCGATGGATCGAATGTTCGGGACTGGCTATTTGTTGATGATCACGCCCGCGCGCTGTTCACTATCATGACCGAAGGTCGGATCGGTGAAAAATATAATGTGGGTGGCAGAAACGAGCGCACCAATCTCGAGGTCGTAGAGCGTATCTGCATGATCCTCGACGACCTGCGCCCGAAAAACAGCCCCTACAAAGAGCAAATCACCTTTGTTACAGACCGCCCCGGCCACGACGCGCGGTATGCTATCGACGCCAGCAAGCTTGAAGGCGAACTGGGCTGGCGCGCTCAGGAAGACTTTGAAAGCGGTATCCGCAAAACGATCCAATGGTACCTGGACAATGAATGGTGGTGGGGGCCCCTGCGCGCACACGCGGCGGAACGCAAAGGCGTGTTGAAGAAATAGAGCATGATGATCCTGGTCGCCGGTCATAAAGGGCAAGTTGCTCGTTCACTCGCTGAGGCCGCCACACGGCGCAAGCTGGCATTGGTGGCGCTGGGTAGACCTGAGCTCGACCTGTTGCAGCCTGAGACCCTTAAGGCAGCCGTCAAGGCCAACGCTCCCACCGCCATTGTCAATGCGGCCGCATACACTGCAGTAGACCAGGCGGAAAGCGAAGAAGACATAGCCACGCGCATTAACGCGGACGGCGCTGCAAACCTCGCATCCGCGGCGTCAGACGCCGGTGTGCCTTTCATCCATATTTCCACAGATTATGTTTTTAACGGTGTAAAAGCCGACAGCTATTCTGAAACCGACCCGGTAAGTCCCACGGGCGCCTATGGCCGGTCCAAACTTGCCGGTGAAAAGGCCGTTTTGGCAGCAAATCCACAGGCCATCATCCTGCGAACAGCCTGGGTATACAGCCCTTATGGCAAAAACTTTCTCAAGACCATGCTCTCGCTGGCAACGCGGCAAAACCTGTCGGTCGTCGCCGATCAGTTTGGCAACCCGACCTATGCGCCGGACATCGCTGATGCCATTCTTGATATATTGCAGACCCTTGATGGTTCGTTGCCATCTGACCGGCAATCCGGCATTTTCCATCTGGCTGGCACCGGGGACGCAAGCTGGTACGGGTTTGCTGAAGCGATATTCGACGAAGGGACCAAGTACGACCTACCCCACCCTGACGTGAAGGCCATCACAACACTCGAATACCCCACACCTGCCAGACGACCCGCAAACTCTCGCCTTGACTGCAGCAAGATCAAACAGACTTTTGGTATTGAACTGCCAGACTGGCGGGAAAGTACGGCCACTTGCGTCAAACGGCTTTCGGAAACGGGTGACCTGGGCTAATCTCGCCCGAATTCGCGCGCGAACAGACAAACACTCCACAAGAGGTATGGTATGAAGGGCATTATTCTCGCAGGCGGGCTCGGCACTCGGCTTTATCCGATCACCAAGTCGATATCCAAACAGCTTTTGCCCGTTTATGACAAGCCGATGATATACTATCCGCTGACGACCCTGATGCTGGCTGGCATCAGGGAAATCATGATCATCAGTTCCCCGCATCACCTGCCCCTATACCGGGATTTGCTGGGAGACGGCTCACAGTGGGGCATTGAACTCCATTATGCCGAACAACCCGAGCCCGGCGGGCTTGCCCAGGCCTTTCTGATTGGTGAATCGTTTGTTGCCGGCCAACCTTCAGCGCTGGCTCTGGGTGACAACATTTATTATGCTGCCGGTTTCACGCAATATCTGCAGCAGGCAGGCAGCGTCACAGAAGGCGCCTATGTGTTTGCCTACCCTGTCGGTGACCCGACCGCTTTTGGTGTGGTTGAGATGGACCAGAATGGCCGCGCGATCTCCATCGAAGAAAAGCCGGCCAAACCGAAAAGCAACCTGGCTGTTACCGGATTGTATTTCTATGACAAGGATGTGGTGGACATCGCCAAATCGATAAAACCATCCGCGCGCGGTGAACTGGAGATAACAACCGTTAACGAGGTGTACCTGAACAGAGGCGACCTGAATGTCATCAAGCTGCTGCGGGGCACTGCCTGGCTGGACACGGGAACGGTGGATAGCCTGCTGCAGGCCAGTCAGTTTGTTCAAACTGTCGAGGCTCGGCAAGCTGTCAAGATAGCCTGCCCTGAAGAAGTGGCCTGGCGCTCCGGCTTCATTTCCACGGAAGCCCTTGCTGATCTGGCCGCCAGCTACAAGAACAGCTACGGTGATTATCTGACATCCGTGCTCAAGTACGGCCCGGACGGCGGCTGAGCGGCCGGCGCAAGTTTGATGCTTAAGAGCTTCCAGAAAAAACGGACCCGCTGCACGCAGGCAGACGCTCGCTTCCTGCATCTGTTGTTTTTGGGTCGGGAGCCGGTTTTCCCCGCTGAAATCGACCTGTACACGGAACTCACTTTTTTTGGTGCGATGAAAAGAGCACTCGATAGTCCTCCGTTTTCGCGCACGGTTTTGGCGCCTTTCAGGCTGGGCAAACGACCCATGCAGTTTGACCTGAGCGAAGGCCAAAGTGAGTTGATCTTTGCGGGCATGCAAAAACACTTTGGTGTTCAACCAGCGGGAGAGCTGCAGAAAAGATGGCCCCAATGCCTGTCAGGGGCATTAGGCAGTGATCGATTGCAAAAAGCTTTCCTCAAAATCCATAGCGCAGATCATTTGCAGTATTTGAGCGAGCAGCTGGCCCGACTGGACAGCGAAGCACCATCATTTATTGGTTCTGTACAGCAAACACACGGCACAACGGTCCATGGATTTGCGTCTTGTCCCGGATCCGACAAACCCCTCTCGCTTGATCTTTATTTGGATGGGACATTTGTTGCCTCGACAACAGCAGACGAAATTCATCGCAAAATTACAGACGACAAGGAAACCAGCCAGAAGGTTGGCTTTACTTTCGATTTGGACAAGGAACTGGATAGCGACAACCATGACGCTTTGCTTATGGTTTTCGAGAGCAGTACAGGCACACTTGTCTGCCCCCCAAAAGAAATTGTCACCAGCCCGCTAAAATCACTGCAAACACTGACGCGGCTGGTACATGAGCTTGTAGAAACTCGGGAATCCCTTCAGAAAACAGGCGATCACACACCCCTCGAAGCGTCACTGCGGCGTCTGGAGCACCGGCTCCCTGCGTACGAACGCTTTTCCGAACTGCCAATTGAAGACTATACCGACTACCGAAAGCTGTTTGGGCCGGCACTCCCGCCTGGCCTCAAAGCAAAGTGCCGTATTGCGGTTCTCCTCGCCGGCGGCCCAGCAGACCTTCTTCGACGCACGCACCAGAGCATGGATGAACTGACGTATGACAATTTTGACGTGTTCGGCGCAGGCGAGCACGCCGAGGCTGATGGTTTTGATTTTATTTTGCCACTGGATGCAGGTGATACCCTCGACCCATTAGCCCTGGCATGGATTGCGGCAACAGCGGAGCAATACCCGGAGGCCCGGGTTATCCGCTTTGGCTATGACCATCTCGGCGATGACGAGACAGTTCATAATCCGGTATTTGTTGCTGAGTTTGACCCTTTGATACTGGCGCAACAACCTGCCTATGCCACGGCGTTTGCGGTGCGTGCCTCCGGGATAGGTGATCTGAGCGATCTGGGGGCACCAGAGCGCCTGTTACAATCGCAGTGGGACCGGTTTGGCACAGAGGGTTTCGTGGTGATCGAAGAGGTCCTGGAAACCAAGCCCGCCCCTAAAACGAACATCCAACTTCTCCCCCTGACCCTGCCAGCGCCTCAGCCAGAAAAGAAATTGTGCATTGTCATTCCAACCCGGGATCGGCTGGATCTGGTGCAGCCATGTGTTGAGAGCCTGCTGCAAACCATTGAGATGCAAGACCGGACCGAAATCCTCATCGTGGACAACAACAGCAGTGACCGGTCAACTTTGGAGTGGTTTGACAAGATTGCATCTGGCAATGCCCCGAAAACAGCGCCCGTTCGCATAGTTCGCGATCAACGGCCTTTCAACTGGGCTGCTCTGAACAATCAGGCTGTGCAAAAGACGGATGCCGATCTTTTGCTGTTTCTCAACAATGATACGCTGGCGACTGAAAAAGGCTGGGATTTGACACTCAGATCCTTGCTGCAACTGCCTGACGTAGGGGCCGTGGGTGCGAAACTATTGTATGAGGACACGACGGTCCAGCATGGCGGTGTAATCCTTCGGCCAGACGGCAGGACCGGCCATGAAGGCGTCAATCTGAACGCGAATGACCCAGGCTATTGCCAGCGACAACAGCTGACACGCACCTGTGAAGCTGTCACGGGCGCGTTTCTGGCATGCGACAGAGCTGTGTTTGACGACCTGAAGGGGTTTGATGCCGACCGATTTGCCGTCACCTACAATGACATTGATTTTTGCCTGGGTGTCTCTGACGTCGGCAAAAGGGTGGTTTACACGCCCCTGATCCGATTTTCACACCTCGAGTCGCAAAGTCGCGGCCACGACGTTGCCGCAGGCAAAAGGCAACGGGAATTCAAAGAGCGAATGCTCTTCCATGAAAAATGGCCGGAACGAGCCTTTCATGACAGGTGGTTCCCGCGCCAGCTCAGGTCACGATCACAGAAACCGCACCTGTTGCTTGCCAATCCGACATGGGTAAAAACCAGCAAATCAGCCCATCGACCATAGACATGGCTTGCAGAAAGACTATAAACCCGCCAATGGGATACTAATTGCGCTGTGATACGTATAAATAGGATCAGGCCTTGATTGACGGTCTTAATTGCGTCTTTCGGGCTCCTGAGTGGTTGCAGCATTTGAGTAAACTTGATGAACCTAAGCAAGATCATTTCTCTGCCTAAAGAAAACAAAGGCAAACGCCAAACCGTGGAGACGGTCAGGAGTTTGCTGCTGGAGGAGTGGTATCTTGGCCAGTATCCGGAGGCCGCCAAATCAGGGCTGTCCCCGGTCGAGCATTACATCACGGTTGGCGAACAGGCGGGGTACAGGCCGAACCCCTTTTTTGATCCTGCCTACTATCTTTCTGTCGCTCCCGGCGCGAGAAAGAGTGACAGCCTCGCACTTGTTCACTATGCCGGCAAAGGCTGGCGCAGGGGCAGGAACCCATCGCGGGACTTTTCTCAAAAATTGTATTTTCAGGAATATCCCGAGGTAAAATCGCTGGATGTTGACCCGTTGTCCTATCACTTGAAAAAAGGACGGTATGCGGGTCATCTGGCGTTGCCTGTTGCACTCGAAAACAATCGCAACGCACACTTTGTGGCCGAGATGAAGCTCATTCATGCCTCAGGTCTTTTTGATGCCAGTTGGTACAAATCCTACTATAGCGACCTTTGGCACGCAGGCATGGATCCCCTGTTTCACTATGTGAAGTTTGGCTGGACGGAAAACCGGCGCCCCAACATATTTTTTGAACCACAGTGGTATCGAGACCAATACAAAGACAGTTTGGGTGACATGAACCCGCTGGTTCACTATATCACCACCGGCGCAGATGAAGGCTGCAACCCATCAGCAGCATTCTGTACAAAAACCTACCTGCAACAAAACAGCGAACACTTGAGACAGGGCGAAAACCCCCTTGCCCACTACATACGCGAAGGCCTGAAGCTTGGGCTAAACAAGCCGACGCCGTCGCCAACAAAAGATGCTGGCACAACCAAACTGCCGGTACCGCAGGCATTGAGGGACGTCACGCGGTTCAAAAAGCAACCGCTTGCACCAACACACTCCGGATTCAATCCAAAACAAATGGTGATTCACTGGGTGGTACCTGCTTTTGCGCCGGGTGGCGGTGGTCATATGACCATTTTTCGCATGCTCCACTTTCTGGAGCTTGCCGGTCACAAGCAAACTCTCTGGATTCATAATCCGGGCAAGGACGAGACCCAAGAGTCCGTTTACCATATGCTGGAAAACCACTTTCAGCATTTCACGGGCGATATTCGTTTTGTTGA
The DNA here is from genome assembly GCA_947500295.1 of uncultured Kordiimonas sp. GTDB lineage: Bacteria > Pseudomonadota > Alphaproteobacteria > Sphingomonadales > Kordiimonadaceae > Kordiimonas. The sequence goes on along the minus strand of CANMRM010000003.1, from coordinate 365,865 downwards.
TGAAACGCTGCAGGATGCGGAAGGCGATGCCATAATCGCAACTGACTGCTGGACAGTTTATCCCGTTTTAGCCTGCTCAAAGTTCCATCGGCGTTTTTATTTCGTGCAGGATTTTGAGCCAAGCTTCCATCCGATGGGCTCAAACTATCTGCTCGCGGACCAGACGTACCGCGAAGACCTGGACTGTTTGTGTGCGAGCCCCTGGCTTTCACAGTTGATGAGCGAAGAATATGGTCGTTGGGCGCGTCATTTTTGGCTGGCCGCTGACCGTCGGATATATCAACCCCCTGCCAAGAAACACCTCAACAGCAAACCCCGGATTGCCGTCTATGCGCGTCACTTCACAGCTCGGCGTGCTGTTGAACTTGCATTTCTGGCTCTTGAGCAACTGGCCGGGAGCGGTACCGAATTCGCTGTTGATTTCTTTGGTGCACCCCTTGAGTTCAATTCTGCCGGATTCGAATTTGTCGATCACGGTGTCGCGTCACAGGAAGAATTAGCCCGCATATTCCAGAAAGCGGACATAGGACTGGTTTTTTCTGCAACCAATTATTCCCTCGTGCCGCAGGAAATGATGGCGTGTGGGCTGCCGATAGTTGAACTGGACGGTGACAGCACGCGGGCGATTTTCCCGGCTGATACGGTAACGCTTGCTGAACCCCATCCTGTCGCAATAGCCAACGCAATTCAGTCGTTGATTGACGACAAGGGCGCCCGCGATTCTCAGGCCAAGGCTGCCTTGGAGTGGGTGAGTCAATTCTCGTGGGCGGCGTCAGCAGACCTGGTGGAACAGGCGATCAGGGATCGTCTGGCTGAAGTTGCAGCAGTGGAAGAAACCGGGCACCCCCCTGCATCGATGAAATCGGGCGCGCCGAAAGTGTCCGTTGTTATCCCCACATTGAATGCCGGCCGGGTCTTCGAGGCGGTTCTTGAAGCGGTTGTGAACCAGCGCACTCCCTGGCCATTTGAAGTTCTGGTTGTTGATAGTGGTTCAACCGACGGAACGCTTGAAACTGCCACAAAATACAAAAACGTGAAACTTCACGAAATAGACAAGTCAGAATTCAATCACGGCGCAACCCGCAATCTGGGCGCAGAGCTGACTTCAGGCGAGTTTATTGCCTTTTTAACGCACGACGCCATGCCGGTTAACGAACGCTGGCTATACAATATGGTGACATCAATTGAGCGCTTCCCGGCCGCTGCCGGTGCGTTCGGCAAACATTTCGCCTGGCCTGAAGCATCAGCCTTCACAAAACGGGACTTGAACAGCCACTTTGAAGGCTTTGCCCGACTGCCAATCGCTGTCAGCAAAAACAGCGACCAAAAGCGCTGGAAAAAACAAGATACGGGCTGGCTTCAAAAATTGCATTTTTACAGTGACAACAATAGCTGTTTCCGGCGTGAGGTTTGGGAAAAAATTCCTTATCGCACAGTTGCCTTTGGGGAAGATCAGCTATGGGCCTGGGATATTATCAACGCGGGCTATGAAAAAGTTTACGCGCCGCAAGCCGCCGTTTACCACTCTCACGACTATGATGAGGCGGAGACGTTTGAGCGCAGCCGCATCGAAAGCGCGTTTTTCAAACATTTCTTCAACTATGAACTGATCAAGGACGAGAAAGACCTGTCGGATACCGTCGATCTGCTTAATCGCTCCGATACACTGTGGGGTGAAAACCACGATGTCGGCAAAGAAGAGATGGAAACCCGGTTGAAACTCAACAAGGCCCGGCTCAGAGGCTATCTGGCCGGCGTCATCAACGTTGAAAAAGAAACCTTCTGAAACCCGGCCGCAGACGCAGAACTAAACAACAAACGAGCTAGTCCGCTAAAAAATGAAGCGTCAGTGTTTTAATTGGCGCGAGCAAAGCGCATTGACCCGGACCGGGTCATAGGTTTCGCCCAGAAAGTCGAAAAGCGCGCGCCAATAATCAGGCTTGCCAACATAATCTTCATATTTTGCAACGAAACAACGCTCGGGATACTTGTCAGCGTAGGCATCGAACATGTCATCTGCTTTTGTGACGATGTCCCGAACGAGCGACTCTTCACAGTTTTTCCACCAGCCGGATTTGGCCACATCTCGCCAGTTGCGTTTGTTGAAAATAAACCGCGCTGGCGCGAGCTGTTCGGCAATAAAATCAAGATAGGCCTGGAAGTCTTCACCCACTTCATGGAAGCGGATTTCCTTGAAGCCGACAACACGGGCATCAGCCGGTGGTTGAATTATGTCGTCAACGAAACAGCCCACAAGATGACGGGCATAGGTAGCCGGATCCACTTTATTGATGCCGAACCAAGGCCCCTTGGCCTCGATCTCTCGATAGCCATGGTCTTGTTTTGCCTGCGCAATGCGCTGAATGGACTGAAACAAAGGCCACAAGGCATTGGCATTTTCGCCGCGGATAAAATAGCCATCAATTGACTGCAGGAGCGTCTGCAGGAGTGTCGAGCCGGAGCGACCATACGTGACGACAAAAACATAACCGTCTGCACCCTGCTTCATGACAATTTCCAAGCCCCATTAATGGTTTGGGCCCTACCATACAATTTGAGCCCGCAAGCAGCCAGCATTGCGACAATACTGGATGCCTGCTATCAGGTGATCTCATTTGACGACAAGAGAATCAAGCGATGAGTTATATTTTTGTCGGAGGCTCACAGCGGTCTGGCACGACGCTTCTCGCGCAGGCCATGTGCTGTGGGGAAGAAACCAACCCCTATTTTGGCGAAAGCGGTAGCTTGCGTATTCTCATGCAGCTGCATCGCCATATGACCGTTCGCTTTGACGAAGAAACTGTATTCAGTTTTGGCACTCGCGAAAAAAACGAAGCCTATATAGCCAACTGCATAAACTCCTTCCTTCGCGAAACGCTTGCAACGCAGGCTCCCGCCACTTCGCTGGTGTTAAAGGAACCGCACCTGACCATGTTTTTCCCGGGTCTTTGGCAAGCCGTTCCGGGCGCCAAGTTCGTAATCGCAGTTCGGGATCCAAGGGATATTGTGGCATCAATGCTGAAGGTGGGAGAAAAACTGCAGGCACAGGGTGAGAGCCATTTATTCAATTCAGGTGACATTACAAAAATCGCTGAAAGCATACCGCCGTTTTACTTGCCTTCCCTGCAATTCGGGAAAGAAAACCCATCTTTTCGGCAGGCTGTCCGCTATGTAAAGTACGAAACTTTTCTCAACGATCCTGACATGATCATGAACGACCTCCGGCAGTTTTCCGGCCTGAGTCTCGAAAATTTTGATGCGGGTACCCCGCCCTCTAGGGTTCATCCAAAACGCGTCGAGAATGTCGAGGCCATTGATCGACTAAAACCCTGGATTTCTGACACCATGAAAGGACAGGCACTCGACACGGCAAACATCGGAAATTACAGGGAAACGCTCACAAGAAAAGAGATACGGATGGTTGAAGAAGCCATCCCGACCCTGATGAAGAGATTTAGCTACCCGCTATCATAGACAGTCCAGTTTATCAGGCTGGGGGCTTACTCACTGTTTTGACGAACAATGCGGCGAGCGGGGCTACCAACGTATGTTCCGGGCTCCGAAATATCCTGCAGTACAACAGACCCGGCACCAATAATCACATCCGATACTATATTGACGCCGTGACCTATGGTCGCGTTCATGCCAATAAAACAGTGATCCCCAACGCTGCAGCCACCACCAAGAGCTACACTCCCGGCCAGAAAACAGTGGTTCCCAATTTCACAATGATGCGAAACATTGGCGCCGCTCAGGATTTGAGTGTCCTCGCCGATACGGCAGAATGATTGCAGAATTGCTCCTTCATGCACAACACAGTTGGCCCCCATCTCAACACCTGGTGCTACCATTGCTGAGGGTGAAACAAACTGGATCAGTTCGTACCCCTTGGCTTTCGCCTCTTCATACTTGCGCGAACGCAAGCGGTTCTTCTGCTGGAACCCGGCCCCTACCAACATCTTTGCGGAATGAGGTGGAATTTCATTTTCAATCTGGTCAAAGGCAATAACCGGGAGCCCAAACAGCGTGACGCCATCAATGTAGGGTTCGTCGACGGTAAAGGCCAAAACCCTGATCAACCCGGAAGCCGTAAGCGCTTCGAATAAATATTCCGCCCACTGGCCGTTGCCAAACAACACTATATCGACCGGTTTCGCTTGATCTGCTGGAGTTTTATCCTGCAATTACCTGGCCTCCTCGATAGATCTAAGTTGATGGCGAGCTTCATGACTCCAGACTTTGTCAGCGCTCTCCTGGATAGCTTCGTGACTGTTGTAGATATCTTCAAAAATCTCGACAAAGTCTTTTACCTGCTGGCCTTCCGGAACAAATAGATGCTCATCTACATCCACTGAAAGTATATGATTGCTGATGTGAATCCTCTCTTCGTCATCATCAATCAGTCGTACCGCCGCCTTGATGTACTCTTCTTCACTGCTAGCAGTCAGCCAGCCCGGCTGGATAGACTCCTGCAAAATATCAGAATCGATCAGCGCATGGGGTTCTTCACCCTTCATGTTTACGATCGGCAGGCCTTGCCGCAGCCCGTCCACCAAACCGTTAGTGGACCCAAAAGGGAAAGTGCTCAAATACAGGTCGCAATCGTTTAGTGTCGTCACATAATTGTTGTAGTTTTTGCGAGGATGAACAACTGCCGGCAGAATAGAAGCCACGCGTCGAGAAAAGCCCTGATAAAGGGCGGACGTCCCATTGGGGAAAAAGTGAAACGTCACATCCTTCTGGCTGCGTTTGCTGATTTCTGCACAAACTCTCAGAAAGCCTGGTGTTACTTTTCTTGACCATGCAGGAACGGCAACGTTGATCGATTGAGAGGCAGGTTTGACCGCAGGCTCAACGACAACAGCGTCTTCCCGCATCAGGAAATACGGCTGTGACGGCCAGGTCATGATCTTCTCACTGACAAGATCAGGATCGCCGACATATCCATCCACCAACGCCATGTAATCCATATGCGCCGAGTGCGTCGTTGCAGGATGCCCCGGCGTGAAAATCTGAATCGGCGCCATTCGAACATTTGAGCAAATTATGCTGACAAGCCGCATCCCGACGCTGGGATAATAAACGATGTCCGGTCGATACGATATGGCTTTATCAATGAAAGCCTTGGGGTTTTTTGCGTCAAAGACTGTTGTGTCCACTTTGTCAAACATGTCTAAAAGTGCTTCATCCATCTTGCCACTCGGCGTCATGACGATGGTTTTGAAACGAGACTTCAGCGAGGCGATCGCCGGCCCATAACAACGGTGCATGGCATGATGGCTGTCATATAGTTCGGCAATAATCAGAATTGTAGGCCGCCGTTTCACTGCCCGTCGTTTTTCCGGCAAACTGACATCTGCAACACCCAAACTCTCGAGCCACTTGCGCGCAACCGCATTCATGGCGTCTTTGATGTCGTGCTTGTGCCGGGACTCGTCGTAGCTACACCCCATATAGGCCGGACCCAAATTGCGGATCATCTGAAATTTGGGAGACACTTTTGACAGATGATCTTTCGCCGCCAAGATTCTGGATCGCGCATTTCGGCCATTGCCAGACCAGACAATCTGTTCAGAAAGAAATCCAACACAGAGCGGCCACGCAAAATCCGGCGACTGGCGCAGCAACACGTCGACAAGCTGGGGAGACAAGGCATTAATCGACAAACCCAGCAGAAGTTTCACCAGCTCCTGACGGTTAAAAGTTGTGCGCCCCTTTTCATCCTTGCGGCCAAATGCCATTCCCAGATGATCGGTTCCACGGTATCCGCTCACTTCAAAAGACTGTGCCAACGTACGCTTCAGCGCAGCCAGAGAAAAAAACTGTTGGTCCGTTACCTTAAAGTCCGGATCGCTGAGCATACGTGTTATCGCCGCGCAAAATATGGTGGCCTGGCTCTCGGCACCCGGACCTTGGTCGATAGCATTCTTTCCGAAACTTTCAGTACCCCGCTCCAAAGTATTTAAGATATCCGTTAGCCGCGCCACAGCGTCACTATAGTTGCGTTGACTAACCAACCGCTCAAACGCAACAATTCTGTCCCAGAAAGCGGGCTTTTTCTGCGCGGCACTTTTAGCAGGGCCGGTTGGCTTTTTCGGGTCGCCTGTTTGTTTCGCCGGAACTTCAACCATAGAATTACAACGCTTCTGCGAGAGACGAACAAACCAAATTAACTTCCTCTTGGGTTAGAAAAGAATGAAAGGGCAAACCGATCAGGCTGTTTTTCAGTTTTTCCGTTTCTGGAAAACATGCATCGATGTCCAATCCTGCCGCCAGCGACACCAAAGCAGGATGCTCATATAATGGTGGCAAGTACCAGAACCGGGTATGAATACCGCTTTCAGCCATGCGATCGGCAACCATTTTTGCCCTGCCGCCGGTATTGATCACAAATGTCGCAGGAATAAACTCGTCACCAGCACCCTGTGTTTGAATTTCGTTATCAAGTTTTGTCAGGGCGCTCTTGTACATCGCGAGCACCCGCGCACGGCGCGATTTTATTGTGCTCCACCGCGCCAACTGGGCAAGGCCGGTCGCTGCATAGAATTCGCCCATCTTGGCATTTGTACCAACCCGGGAAATCACCCCGCCCGGGCCCGCAAATCCGAAATTTGACCATGAACGCGCACGTTCCGCCACGCCTGTATCCGGCGTCAGTAGTAAACCGCCCTCTCCAACACTGAAGGGTTTCGTCGCATGCAGGGAGAAGGCCAAATGAACGTGTTTTCCGGCAACCTGCTGCCCAAGTGCGGCGGCGGCATCAACCACAACCGGCAGGCCTGTTTCAGCAGAAAACTCGTCCCAGGCACGAACGTCCACGGGCTTGCCATACACAGCAACTGGCATGACAGCATCCACGGCCGTTTGAGACAAAGCCTTTCGCGCCAACGCCGGTGATAAATCCCAGTGGTCAGGGTCCACATCGCAAAATACCGGCGTGAAACCAGCGTTCAGTACCGCCGTTGCGGTCGCGGGAAAAGTCAGAGTTGGTACCAAAACCCTTGCGCCCTCGGCGAGTTCGAGCACGCTGAGCACTGCCTCCAGCGCTGTCGTCGCTGAAGAGAAAGACACTGCCGTGTTCTTGTTTGCGCCATCAATGACTGGCACGAAATTTTCGATCTCGAATTCGAATCTTTTGTTTAGAGGACCAAAATTCGAATACCACCGAGCGGAATGCATTTCTTCAAGAAAAGGCCCAATGTCCTGCGGAGATGGCAGGTCAGGCACAAGGCATTGAATTTTGTATGCTTCACCCACGTAACTACCTCTAAAAAGCGGACCTGTTTCCCAATCTCTTGCTATAGAGACAGCCGAGAGTATTTTCAATTAAACTAGCTAATTTATTCACTGTTTTCATGGTCAATTCGGATTGTCGACGACGCACAAAAAACATCTGTGGAACATATTTTCCCAGGTGGCACACCTTGGGCTGAGAGCCGTTGAACAACTTCAGGGTCATCGCTGATCATGAAATCAATCGCGTGCTCATAAGCCAGCATTTTTGCAAAGCTCTCGCCTTTTAGCGCTTCTTCGAAGTCAGATTCCAGCCAAACCGCCGTTTTCACACCGAAACCTCTTATCTCACCGAGCATTTCTGTCGTGCCGGCACCACCGATACTGACTATGGTATCAGCCATGCGGCCGATAGTGGAAACATCCGCTTTGGAAGAAATTGGCAACCGTGCGCTTATGCGCCGCCCCAGGTACATGCGGAATTCTTCATGGTTCCCCCGTTGCTGCAACGGAAACAAATCGGTTACCTGCTCTCCCCAGGAAACCTGATCAAGCCAGGAATCGTCAAAAGCTTCCACATATTCCTGGACAATCGCTAGTTCACCGCCGGCCGAGAGCACAGAAGTTGCCAGCTTTCCCATTTTTTGTAGCGAAGCTGGATTTTCTATCGTTGACGCATCCATTGCCAGCAGAACCCGCTTGTTTTCATGTGAAAGGGCGATTGGCACCTGTTCCTCAAATGCACAAATCGGGTCGATCAGGTTGGCCCGGATGGCTGACTGGTTTGGTCCTGCGTAACGACGGTGCATATGGCGCAGTGCGGGCGCGGATGGCCGCGCATTTTGCACCAGTGTAACCAGCTCTGCGAACATGGTATCTGCGTCGGCCGCGGCTGTATTCCGGATCAATTGTGAAGGCGTCTCGATCAGAAGCTTTGAAGGTGCCGGCAGATCGGAAATACCTTCTATCTCGTTAGGATCGTCCAGCAATGACCTCAGGCTGGAAGATGGCACATACAGAATTCTATCCGGAAGGGATGGTGTTCCCCAGGGCCGGCCCTCCGATGTCATGCGGGCACCTTCTGCAAATGCCACTGAAAACAGCTGCTCGCGTTTGCTCCTCAACTGCCAGAACAACCACCTGAGATATCTGGGTTTTGCCTTTAGTTGCCGCCACTGTTCCGACGTGAGAAACAACAACCCATGTGGAAAGAAAAGAGCCGCGGTGTTTGAATACCAGTTTTCAACTCGTCTGGTGAATTCAGATAACGATTCAGATATTGGATCGAGCAAGGGATCGGAAAACTGAAAAACCTTGCCTTCGTCACCGCAAACTACGGCGTAGGCCGGGGCGTCTTCGTGCTCGAGCGCCATCAGATGCCGCGGTGCAAATAGTGATTTGTGTTTTTCTCTAATGTAGGAAATGAGGGATTCTTCCAGGCGGCGGCTGCCCGCCAGCATACTTTCCGGCCTGCGTCGGTAGGAAAAACCCGCATTGTGCACCGCTCGCCCGACATAACCTGCATCGATCATACTGAGCCAGAATTCCCAGTCTTCGAAGCCGGAAGTCATTGTCTCATCATAGAGAACACCGCGCTTGAAAGCTTCCACCCGCACCATGGAACCAGCCTCTGATATATTACCTACCAGATGCAAAAGCCGACTGTAGCATGGTGCTGTTTCACGCGTATCAAAACCTTCGGCATTCCAGACCTGCCCAAAAAAGCTGATATCCGGGTACGCCCAGCCAATATGGGCGTCTTCTCCCAGCACATCCCTGAAAGTCTGCAGACTGTACGGCTCTATGCGGTTATCGGCATCAAGCAGATATATTGCCTCGATGTTGGGATCGAGGCTCAACAGAAACCGGATTCCGGCATTGCGGGCACCGGGCAAGCGCGTGTTGGGGTGCCGGAGATAATGCAGTTTACCCGGGTAAATTTCCATGAGGTTGGCGACAACCTCGGCTGTTTCGGGAAACCGGCAACCATCGTCCACGACAACAACATGATATGGCTGATTGCAGGACTGAGTACAAGCGGAGTGCACCGCTTCAGCGAGGAAGCGTGGGTGGCCATACCCCGGTATCACAATGCCCAATGACGCTATGTGCGACATATCTAACGCCTACCCGGACCGCTCGGTAAGCGAAAATTGCTGCTGCGCGTCTATCGAGCTGGTTACATTCAAGGACATCCACCGACACCAGCCGTAACTGACAACGTCCTGTACAGGCAGAGCGGCTACAATGATGTCAAATCCGGTTTCCAATGGCATATCCAAATCGATCGACAGAACCGAGCTCTCAAGCGCCTTTAGTTGCCGGCTGCAAAAGTGGATGTTTTGCGCCTCGACAAACCCTCTGGAAGAGCGTGACCCCTTGGGCAGGGAAGTTTCAAGAAACTCTTTGAATTTCTTATACTTATCATCAGAACCCGATGGAATCAGAGCCAGAACGTAGCGGAAGTCCGGCGCGCGTTCATGCGCTGTTTCGACATCACACCCGACCCGTAATGTGCCGGCAGGGGCGCCCCCCTGATACAGCGCAGCCGAAACGTCTTCCAGCAGTGGATGGGTTTGAAGACTTCCATTGTCTTCTCCGACAATCATCGGCGAAAAACCCATGGTTTCGGTCAATTCGTGCAAAGCTTTTGTACCTGCGAGAAACTGCAACTGCTCCCCAACCTCAGGGAACTTTATCGATCGCATACGTCGGTGCTGAGTATAGTCCGGTTCAAAAGTCGCAGGCAATTGTCCGGCCACAGCCCTGACAGGGGGCAAAAAGACAGAGAGTTCGTTCCACCGGCACCACCCATAAGCCTTCTCTCCTGTGGCCGACCTGACAGCTAGGACAAGTGAGGACGGCGTGTCAGACCGGAGAGCATCCGGAATATCCAGCCGCAGGTGCATATTCTGTTCAGACGGCGCCACTATCGCCTGCCATACGATACGTTTTTCTTCGTCGACGCCACTCAATTGCCCCGCACTCTCTGCTTTTGCATAACATTCGTCGATGTCCGACGCTGTTATCTCGGCGCCAGCAATCCCGATAGCGGCCAGGTATACACATTGCGGTGCTGCCGGGTGGACAGTTTCGAACGATACATCAACCGCGTGCGCGCTACCCGGCACAAGCGAGCTGAAGTAAAGGCCGGTGACATCATCCAGCAGATGTGTTTGGATCGAAGTGTCCTGCAGAGAGATACTTTCAGGCTCCGCCACAGAGGCACCAAATGGCCTTGAAAACTGATACAGGGATGCAAAGTCGTTGCGTTTCGCTTCCCGGTGATACGGGCGAAAACTTTCGTCGTCTTCCAGCTCCCCTGGGGAAAATCCGGACCAAATCTGCATGGCGGGCAAGCGGTCATGAACTAACACCTGACCATCATGTCGCTGATTTAGTGTGGAATTGGAGAGACTTAGCGAAGGCGCTCCACCATCACCAGAAAAATTCCAGCTTATGATGAGTTCTGCGTCCCCAAACGAGCGCTGCATGGGGCGTTCCAGCTGGAAATACGCCCACCCCCTACCAAGGTCGGCGAATGAGACCTCTTTTTGCCCAAGCAGCTGGTGGTCCGCACATCTGTACAGGGAAACATCGAGAGCTCCTTCAGCCAAGCCTTCGTCAGGCATGCAGAAATGCAAACTGATCCCGACAAGACCTGCCGCATCCACGGGCAGCGGGAAAGCCGCCACATAAGGCTCTCGAGCACCGGGCTTTTGCTTCCCAGGCTCTAGTACTCCATCCCCGACCGGCACCGACATGGTTGTGAACTTTGTATCATAACCCGCGCCCCTGACGATGCGGCGGGCTTTTTCCAGGTTGATAAGTGTCCGCTCGAAATCGCGTCTTAAAACGGCGAGGTCTCTCTCGGTTTTCGCGGCGGACATTCGACTTGCTTCGGCGTCCAAAAGAAGGCACTGCGATACTATTGTCAGTATGGACGTTTTTGAGGGTCTAATGCCCACAGTGAAGAGCTGTGGTGCTACACGCCCTGTTTGCTGTGAAAACCAATCTCGCCACTGCGCCGCAATCGGTTGGCTCGCGGGTTCACTTATGATACCGCGCACGCCGAGTGGTGCACCAATTGCCGACATCAATTCTGATGCACCTTCTGCCGGTTCGCCTGGAACAGCCAAGTGTCCTTCTGGGGTCAACAGCAACACATCCAGTTGTTGCAGCGGAACCTTCAGCAAGGTTTTGGCCACCCGCCAGGTAACAATCACCAACCGATTGGAGCTGTAGAATAACCTGAACGCTTGCGCGGTAAGCATCTTGGGTTGCATCAAAGCGCGCCCTGACTAGCCTTTGAAAGATCGGAACAAAAAGCCGGTGAAGGGTTTGGTGACAATCTCGGCAAACGTTCTCGATCCGGTTTGAATGTAAACTTCAGCGAAATTGCCCGGCAACATGTCTTCCTGGTTTGCATCGGCATCAAGCCGTACGTGCCCAATGTACATGCCGGTGGGATTGGTTTCTGAAATCACTGCGTCCGCAGACAGATAGATCAGCTGGCCCGGCAGCGGTGTCAAACGTTTTTCCCGGCTGGACGGGAAAATCACCTGCACGTCCTGGCCTTCCTCAACCTTCTCAATATCAGTGATGTTGATCATGGCTTCGATGGTCAAAGCATCATCACTTGGAAAGATTTCCATGATGACCTCCGCCGGCCGCACGACTTCCCCAAGCGCGCGTTTCGCGATCCGGAAAACCCGGCCATCGCTGGGTGAAACGATCTCTGTCCGTCTCAACATGTCCTTGAGACGATCGATACGGCTTTGGGTCTGATTCAGGTTCTGCTGTATGGAAACAACCGTTTCGTTTGCCGTTTTCAAATACGCCAGGCGCTCTTGTTCAATCTGATTCTGCAGGCTTTCAATATTGGTCAGTGATTTCTCAATCGCTATCTTGGCATTTGCGAGCCGTGCATCAGTTTGCGCAATCTGACGCTTGCGCTCGTTTATCTGGATCTTGCGTGTATAGCCCTGCTCGTTCAGCTGTTCAAAGTCCGCCAACTCTTCACGGTACAGGGAAACAGCGCGCTCAAAAGCCTTCATAGCCTCTTGCTGACCTTCAATGTCTTTTCGCTGGCCTTGAATTCCGTTCTGAAAGTTGGCAATCTTTGCTTCTATGTAGCTTTTAACAGAGCGAAATTCTTCGAACTGGCTCTCTACACCCTCGCGTAGGCGAGGGTCGTTTTCTATCAGCGGGTCAAAATCCGTCGGAAACTCAATAGTATCCGATAGCTGCACTTCAGCGCGGCGGCGCGCCAATTGAACACGCAATATGGCCTCCTGCAGCAGATCGGCATCCAGCTGCGCGCGCAACAGTGTGTCATCCAGACGGGCAAGCACCTGCCCCTCCTGCACTTTGTCGCCTTCACGCACCAGCAATTCATTCAAAATGCCGCCCTCCAAGTGCTGTATCACGCGGTTGCGGTCTTCCGCGATAACACGCCCACTGGCAATTACGGCGCCAGCCAAAGGCGCTGTTAGCGCCCATACGCCGCCCACGCCAAAAACCAAAAACAGTATAATTGAAGCGAACTTCAGCACTTTGCGTCGGTCGGTATCCAACTGCTCGTGCCAATCGCCGAGGTCGGCGCGAGAAAACCGTTCACCAGCGAGCGCGACCCGCCGCTCTTCATTGGCAACTGCAGGTGTATTTTCGGCCATGCTAGTTCTCCTTCACACGTGGTGCCGAAACGGACTTTTGAAGCTGCTTTTGAATTTCTTCTTTTTGCTTTTCCGTAACAGTGGCTTGAGGTTTGGGCTTGTCCCCGGCTTGCTGGGTCGCTTTGTCCGAAACGGCTTTACCGCCGCTTTTCACAGCTGAAACATTCCCGGCGCCCATGACCTTTTCCTTAGGGCCATAATCCTTGATCAGCCCATCGGTCATCAGCATAACATTGTCAACAATCGAGAGTATGCTAGGCCGCTGGCTGACAACAATCGTTGTCATACCTGCCGCATGCGCAGCGTTCAGAGCGCTATGCAGAATCTGTTCCCCACTGTTATCCAGCGCAGCGTTTGGTTCATCGAGCACAAGGACGGCTGGGTCCGCATAGAACGCCCGGGCAAGAGCCAGAAGCTGAGCCTGACCTCCAGAAGGCACAAACTGTCCCCGCTGGATAATGGTATCATAGCCTTGCGGCAAACTTAGAATAAAGTCATGCACGCCCGCCCGCTCCGCCGCTTCAATAGCCCATTCCTCCGGGTCACCCTTACGTAACCTGGCAATGTTCTCGCGAACCGTGGCATCGAAAAACGTTACTTGCTGCGGCATATAGCCAATATGCAGGCCCCGTGCGATCGGGTCCCAGGCATGTAGGTCTTGCCCATCCAGCAGCACTTTACCTGCGTTGGGAACAAGATAGCCAACCAGAATTTTTGCCAATGTGGATTTGCCTGCACCAGATGGTCCAATGATGGCCAGGCTGTCGCCCGCCTTGATAGAAGCCGATACACCACGAAGGATCGGCGCCATGCCCGGCCGTGGAACATAGGCCACCCGGGACAGGTCTATTTTTCCTTTTGGGCGTGGAAGCTTGGTGCGATCCTCCGGCAGTGACATCTCCGCCAACCGGGCACGCAATCGTTGGCGGCTTTCCCATGCACCACGTAGCGGGCGCCATCCGCTGACGATCTGCTCGACGGGACCGAGCGCGCGACCACCAATAATAGCCGCGGCAAAAATGACGCCTGCTGACGCCTGATCGAAGATAACGAGCAGCGCACCGCTGCCGATAATCATCACCTGGATGATCTGCCGCGCCGACTTTGAGGCTGCGCTAAACTTGCCTGTAATGTCGAAACTTGAAAGAAAACGGTGCAATTGACTTGTGTGGTGTTCGCCCCAGTTGCGAACACTCTCACGGTATAATCCCTGCGCGCGAATAAACTCGTGGGCACCCACATGCATTTCAAGGGATTTGTGTGAGGCGATCATGGCGTCCATATGCTCTTTGTTCAGCTGGACAGTTGACCGATCCGCCCACAGTCCCATCGCCAGTAGTGCAACGGCACCGAGCAGAACAAAAGCTCCAAGTACTGGATGAATAAGAAAAATCAGCAGCAAAAATAGAGGCAGGGTCGGCAGGTCAAAAAGCGCGTAAAATGCCGGTGACGCGATGACCTGTCGTATCATTGTTAGCTCGCGCACACTCTGTGCGTTGGCGTCAGACTGTCGCGACAGTTCACCGGCCAAAATCGGTCCAGCGAGGCGAGACTCAAGTTCCAGACCCGCTTTCGCCAACAGGATTTGCCGCACATAGTCAAAAATGCCGTAAACAATTAGCAAGGTGAGGGCAAAAACAAACATAGCCGCGAGCGTTTCGAGGCTGCGGGACTTCAAAATGCCGTCATACACCATGAACATAAACAGGGGCATGCCGAGCATGCAGATGCTTGACAGAAAACTGTACAAACCGGCGGCCCGGAATGTTTTGGTGAGCTTGCGCTCTTCTTCATCATATTCCGTCAAAAGCGACATTCGCAATTTTCCCCAACGGTTACACTCTAAACAACGGGTGAAGCAGCAAGTTATTCCTCAAACCTACACGTCTTCGCGAACTGTTAGCACACCACGGTGACTCTGTCACTTCCACAATTGCAGGCAAATCGTCCGCACCATCAGCAGTTTAGGGCTGAAATGTGCAAAAAAAAAGGAGGCCGGAGCCTCCTTTTTCGGAACTGTAAATCTCTTATAGATCGATATCGGCTGTCGCCAGGTCACCGAGTGTAACACCCTGCAGGAACACAGAGTTACCGCCACCAAGGTCAATCAGCACACCGGAGACACCGCCTTGAGTTGTTTCATCAGCGACATCAAAGACATCAGTGATTGCAGCAGGCGTCGTCACACCAGAAAGGTTCAGGGTGTCTGCTGATACATCGAAGTCGGTAATAACGTTAGAACCCGCTGAGTTGGCGAAGCGGAAGGTGTCGGCTCCGTCACCACCAGTCAACGTGTCGTTACCAGTGCTAGCAGTAATGTCGTCGTTACCAGCACCACCGTTCAGGGCGTCGTTACCGGCACCACCATCGAGGGTGTCGTCGCCGTCACCGCCCCACAGGGTATCGTTACCGCCGCCACCGGCCAGGGTATCATTACCAGCGTTACCACCAACGTCATCGTTACCGGTACCACCAGTGACAACATCGTTACCATCGCCACCGCGAAGGAAGGTTTCACCAGCTGTCGCTGTGATGCTGTCGTTGCCGTCACCACCGTACAGCGAGTCATTGCCTGTTCCGGTTGTCAGCGTGTCGTCGCCGGCACCACCGAAGACAGAGTCGTTTCCGGCACCACCGAGGTCACCGGTCTCGTTTCCGCCACCTGCGAAGACCACGTCGTTGCCAGCACCGCCGTCGATGTTGTCAACGTTGGCATCAGAACCACCGTAGATGGTGTCGTTACCGCCCTGGCCCCGAATAGTATCAGCACCAGCACCGCCACCAAGAATGTCGCCAGCACCACCACCGATAACCGTGTCGGTTCCGGATCCACCGAACGCAACGCCCGCACCGTCAAGTGAGCTATCACCAAATGCATCGGCTCCAACATTTACGGCACCGTTCGCATTGGTGTCGGTCCAGCTGGAAAGCACGAGAGCGTCATTACCAGAGCCACCAAACAGGCTATCAGCACCGGTCGCCGAGCTTGTTGTTCCAGCAAAGGTTGAACCACCTGCAGTCGCAGATGCGCCGTCACCGATGAGGATATCGTTACCAAGCCCACCGAAAATCACATCGTCGCCAGCGTCACCAGCCACAATATCATCATCACCACCGGCAGTAGCCTCACCAGAGAAGAAGAAGTCATTGCCAGCACCCAGCTGCGCATCGTCCGCACCTTCGCCGCCATTAACGGTATCGTTACCGGCACCACCAGACATGGTGTCGTCGCCGTTGTTACCGATCAAACGGTCATCGCCAGCTGCACCAGTGAGTGTTTCGTTATCGGCATCACCTTCAAGGCGCTCACCACCAGCAGCTGCTGTGAACATGTTATCCGCAGTCACTGTCAGGTTAACTGTGACAGTCAAGCTGCTGCTACCATTGGTAAGCGTCACCTCAACAGCCTCAGTAACGTTGGCTGCTTCGTTCGCCAAGCTGCTGGAAGCAGTATAAAGAACCGTTTGGTTTGCTGCGTTTACAACAAGGCTACCTGTGTCCACTGCAACAGTACCACCGCCGGACGCAACCGCAGTGCCGTTAATGGCAGTAATGGTATAGCCTGCAGCAGTCGCCAGTAAACCTGTACCACCTGTAACGCCATAATTGAGGACATTATCGGAAAGGTCTATTGCACCATCCGCGTCGGCACTGCTATCCGCAACATCGTCGATTGCCTGACTAAAGGTAAACAACTGATTTCCGTCAACACCACCGTTGTCCAGATCAATTGTCACGTTATCGGCAGCAACAACTTCGATACCGGAGAAATCGTCCGTACCGTTTACAGTTGCATCACCTTCACCGCCCGCAAGGCCAGCACCGCCGCCAGTAAGGAGGTCGTTAATGTCGTCGATCTCGCCATCAACAACGAGAATGTCTGTTCCGCTGGTACCAGCGTCAGTAATAACGTTTGTGCCGGAACCACCGTTAATGGTGTCGCTTCCAGCGCCACCTTCGATGGTGTCGTCGTCGGCGTTACCACCAATGAAGTCGTTACCAGCACCGCCATCAAGGGTATCGGTATCGTTACCACCAAGGATGGTGTCGTTGCCAGCACCACCTACGATGCTGTCGTCACCATTGGCACCAGACAGAACGTCGTCGTTTGCGCCACCTTCCATGGTGTCAGCTGAAATTGTACCGGTGATAGTGTCGTAACCGTCACCACCGATCAAACGCTGACCATTGAGAGCCGCGCCGTCGTCATTAATATCGTCGGCTGTACCACCGGTGATCAGGTCGTTACCTTCACCACCTTCAAGTGTAGAGCCAGCACCGCCACCGCGAACGGTGTCGTTGCCTGTACCGCCAGACACGTTATCCGCGCCACCAGCGCCGCCATCCAGCAGATCATCTTCGATAGTACCGAAAATATCATCGGAACCGATTGATCCAAAAACAGTTGCCATAGTTTCCTCCTGAAAGAGCAACAAATTCATAATGAGGCACGAACGTCAAGGTCTTGCAGCCCCCTTCACACTCTACTACCGAGAGAGTGCCAATAATGTCAACTGCTTAATTTGACAAACGAACGTAATAATTAACCATCAATGGCTAAAAGAATAACGCCCATGCCCATATCGTTCGTTAAAACACCATCCCAGTGGTTATTTTTCAACTACCTGATTGCTTTAGCCTGCACTTTTGGGCCAAACCGTCTAGATGTGTGACCCATTTGCAACAGATTTAATCAGTCGCCAATATTTGGGTAGCAAATCCTTTTTTGCATACTGATCCAGTATGGTTCTGCGGGCTTGCTGCCTCAAGGGTTCGAACTCGGCCTTATTGTCAAGTATATGACAAACCTTTTCGACCTGGGCCTCAACATCAAAGAAGTCGACCAGCAGGCCATTTTCCCCGTCTGTTATCATTTCCCGAACCGGTTCCGTATCCGAGCCCAGAATCAGCGTTCCTGTGCTCATGGCCTCCATCAAAGACCATGACAAAACAAATGGCACGGTCAGGTATACGTGCAGCGAGGAAACCTGCATCAGGTTCCTGAAAGTTTCCAAGGTCTGCAGCCCCGGCATATGTACACGCGACATGTCGAGCCCCAGATCCTGAAGCGCCCATTCTTTATAGGTTCTGCCATCCTCCCGCTCTGACCCATAAGCAACCCGATCATTGCCCAGCACAACGGCATGCAGGTTAGGCCTCAGTTTCTGAAGCTTGGCAAGACCTTCCATGAACTGCGGAAATCCGCGATAGGTTTCCATACCTCGGGCAACATAGGTGATAACTTCATCATCTGCCGTGAAGGTTTTGTCCCCAATGGTTGCAGTTGCGGCCGGATCCGGCATGAAAAAGGCCGTATCTACGCCGTCGTGCAGCACACTGACGCGGTCTTGAAATGTCTTCGGCAATTTGCTGTGCTGGAATTTGGTTGGGCTTTGTCCCCAGTCCATGGCAGCCAGGTCCTGCAGGATAGGCGTGTTTTTCATCCGGATTCGGATTTGCCCGTTGGGGTCATAAGGCTGATCCATCAAAAAGTCGCCATCAGACCCCACACTATAATAGTACCACTCATAGTATGTCAGCAGTTTAGCGTCGGGGAACAAGTCCTTCATAAACATGTTTGCGCCCCACCCTGAGTGGGAGAGGATGATATCGGGCCGGAAACCATTTTTCTGGGATGGCATCAGTGCCTTGTATGCAGCCTGTCCCATCAAAACGGCGCGCTCTACTGATATCAGGGATGGATGTATATCTTTGGTTGGCTCCCTGTGCGGCTTATAGTTGACCCGCCGCAAGCCAAAGTCCTGTTTATTTGTCTCCAGCGTCGCGGCGTACATTTGCACGCTTTTTTTCGGCTTGAGATAGGACATGATCCGGCGATACTGGCCCGGAAAATTATTGTGCATAAACAAAATTTGCATGAGATACCCGACGGAAAATCTTTGACCGATTTGCTGATGCCGCATTTGGCTGATGCAGCACCTAAACAATAACAATCCATATTGCAACGGTCTTGATCAATACATTGTTCACATCATACGGCCAAATGGGTTGACAGAGGCCGGGCAGTGACTAGGGTCGCTCCCGTCTTCGACACATTGATGACGAAGCTTTTCATGCAAAAGTCGGACAGGACCAACAATGGCGAATATTCTCGTAGCAGGTGGCGCTGGATTTATCGGATCACACACCGTGTTAGCGCTTCATGAGGCCGGGCATCACCTTGTTGTACTGGACAACCTGAGCAACGGTTCATCAGAGAATTTGCTGTTTGGGGAGCTTATCGTTGGCGACATACGTGACGGTGCGTTGCTGGACCGTGTGATTACCGACCATGAAATTAAAGCCGTTATTCATTTTGCAGCATCCATCGAGGCTGGAGAGAGCGTAAAAGACCCGATGGCATTTTATGCCAACAATGTCGGCGGCAGCCTTTCCCTAATCGAATCCATGGTACGCAACGGCGTGCGCAGTATTGTCTTTTCATCAACCGCTGCGGTCTATGGACAGAATGAAGAGGCCGAAACGCTGTCGGAAGAATTGCCCAAAAAGCCCATCAACCCATACGGCCACAGCAAGTGGATGGTCGAATGCATGCTGAAGGACACAGCTGCAACAGGTGCGTTGGACGCCATTTCCCTACGGTATTTTAACGCCGCCGGCGGCGACCCTGAGGGGCGGATCGGGGAAAGACATGACCCGGAGACGCATTTGATTCCACTGGCGCTGGATGCTGCGCGGGGAGCGCGGAACGAGGTCAAAATTTTTGGCACCGACTATGACACGCCCGATGGCACCTGCATCCGCGACTATATCCACGTGAGTGATCTGGCTGACGCCCATGCCTTGGCACTGCATCAATTGCTCGACAGACAGGATCCCAGCAGCGGCCAGACCAAAGCGGGATACTATGATGCCTTCAACCTTGGAACCAGCAGAGGCCATTCCGTCCGCGATGTCATGAACACGGCAAAAAAAGTGACGGGCATAGATTTCCCCGTGATAGAAGACACGCGCCGTCCAGGTGACCCTGCCCGGTTGGTTGCAGATGCGACGCGGGCAAAATCGGAATTAAAATGGTCGCCGGATAGGTCGGACCTTACAACACTGATGGAAGACGCTTGGCGATTCCGTAGAACGCTAGGCAACTAGATATCTTGCGCGCAGAGGAAGCAATCGAATGCAACCCAAAAAGATATTTATAGGTGGATACACGAAAAGCGGCACAACGTTCATTGGCCGGATCTTCGGATTGTTCAACAACGTTTATGCGAAAGGTGAACTGGACTATTTTCGAATTTTCGCCAAAGATTTGGAACGGCTCGTTGTTTCCTACAATCAGAACATAGAGATTGTGAACAAAGAAGTTTATGACGGACGTGGCGGCCTGGAACCGGTGACCCCGGCCAGTTTCAGGTTAATGCATGAGAAGTTGTTCCTGCATCTCTTCTTTTCCGGAGGCCCCGTACCGCAAGATTGCCAAGCCATAGTGGAGAAATCTCCGCGCAACGTGTTCTGGATAAACCTGATCAAGAAAGTATTCCCGGATTCAACCAACGTCTGCGTTTACCGAGATCCTCACCCTGTATTCCGCTCGTTGATTCGCCACATGGCAGACCACCGCGACGAGAGCTATCACGACCCGGAGTTCAAAGAACGCTTCGAAATGCTCGAGAATTTTTGCGACTATTGGAGCTCCTATGTCACAACGGTGGAAAAATACAGGTCTTTGCTGACAATGGTGGAGTACCAGAAAGTTGCTGACAATAGTGCAGGTTTCCTTGAATTTGCTGAAAAGGAAGTGCTGGGGTTTTCGCCCGGATTGAGAGCGCCGATAGAATCGCTGAGCAAAGAAAACTACCTCAAATCCCTGCCTCCCGAGTTGCGGGAAAAAAGCCTGGTTCAAACAGGCCCTTATAAAATTGCGTTGTCGGATGAAGAACAGAATGTGATTAGCGACAAATGTCGTGTTCCTGATGTAACGTTCGACTTTTAGATCGAAGCAGCAGCCCAGCGTCATGCACATCCTTGTCACCAGCCCCATTCCGTCACATCCGCAGAATCACGGAAACCGCGCACGGGTCACGACTGTGTGCAAAGCGCTGCAGGACTTGGGTGCAAAGATCCATTTTGTGTATGGCGGGCTTGAGACCCTGCCGCAAAAAGAAGAGCTGGCAATGCGGGAGGCATGGGACCATGTCACCGTCCTGCCTCATGGCAATGCACACACCCGGCGCCCGCCAGCATCCAAACATCACCTGATTGATGACTGGTATCTGGATCAGGTTACGGAGATAACGCAAAAAATCCTGGGGACCTGGCGAATCGAATATTGCATTGCCAACTATGTCTGGTTCTCCAAATGGCTTGAAGACGTACCAGCCGGTATTCCGAAATATATCGACACACATGATGTCTTCGCCGAGCGCCACAAAAGGCTTATGGCCGACGGGTTGCCCGCCAGCTGGTATTCCACATCAATGGCTGAGGAAAGCAAAGGCTTCAATCGTGCCGATACTGTCATCGCAATTCAGTCGGAGGAAGCTGGCGAATTCGCCGGTCGCACACAGGCAGATGTCGTTACGCTGGGACATTTCATCAACACGGATTTCCTGCCAAAGGCGCAACTTTCCAAAACCAGGCCGATACGTGTTGGCTACATGGCCAGCGACAATCCCATCAACCAACAAAGCCTGCGCGATCTAAATAATGCGCTGCAAAACCGTCCTGACATGTTGGAAAAGTTTGAGTTTGTCCTGGCGGGTGCCATTTGTGCCAGCGCTGCAGCTGTTGATACACCTGCAAAAAAACTCGGTTTTGTAGACGACGCACGTGAGTTCTACCGGTCGATGGATGTCATCATCAATCCGAATTGCGGCGGGACAGGGCTGAAGATCAAGTCAATTGAGGCACTGGCGTTCGGGAAAGCCCTCGTTGCAACCAAAGACGCCATGGTCGGCATCGACAGCAGGGCTGCCAATCATCAACTGGCTGATGCCGGGGCAATCTGCGACCATTTACGCACACTCGGCTCGCCTGATCAGATCTCTTCCTACGAAGATCAATCGAAGCAAATTGCGCTTTCATATATGGCGGCCCAAAACAAGGCCATGCATCAGCTGTTTCCCAAGCTAGCCGGACAGCCAGTACCGAGCATTGCGAAGGCATGATCATGACATCTCCTGATACATTGCTCATCGTCGGATCACTTCCCCCTGCAGCGTGCAATGGCGCCCGCCTCACGGAAGCCACAGCAAGAGCATTCCTCAGCGCCGGTATTGAAGTTGCTGTTCTTATTGATGCGCTCGCGCCGCCGCCCTCGGACGACTTGGGGCTGAAGGTCATGCGGCCATTTGATGAACAGATCCAGAATGGCTCTTTTGACACTTGGCCACGCCTCTATGTTGCCGGCAACGGTGCTCCGAGTTTGTCGACCATCCGTATGCTTCAAGACTACCCGGGTGCCGTTGTGGTAGCCGACAACAGCCTTTATGACATTGCGCTTATGGTTTTCGAAACATCGGTTAACCAGGACACAGCAATAGAAAACTGGCTGGCGGGCACAGCCGGACAAGATGGTAATACGCTGGCCCGAAGCCTCACTCACCACCGGCGCCGATCAAAAGAAATTGGCCATGAAATCTCGGGTTATGATGCCTGCCTGTCCGCAGCCACCGCGCATGTCGCACTTTCTGGCCTGCAAGGTACAGCGCTTGCAGATGCCGGGTTTTCGCCGGTTTTCGCTGGACCACCCCCATTCGATGCAACAATACGACACTCGACGCCATGGGACGCTGGTAATCCACTTCAATTGCTGGCCTTTGGACGTGAACCATCCAGTCAAAACGAACTTCTCAGCCACCTGGCACCGGCTGATATGATCAATGTTTCCTTCTCCATGCGGCATGCGGAGTCGGCAAGAACTGCTTTGGAAGCGTCCGACGTCATCATTATTATGGACGGGTTTGATCTGCCATTCTGCCCCCTTGCACTGGCTTCATTGGCCATGGGCAAGACGGTTGTGTGTGCAAATCAGGCCTGGTCAGCAGATTTACCGCCAGGCTGCGTGCTGCCCGTCAGCCACAATAGGGCAACGGCTGAATTGGCCCTTGCCGTTCAGGCACTCGCACAAAACGCGGACCTGCGAAGCGCGCTTGCTGAAAGCTACCGTAATTTTTCCACCTCTGAACAAAATGACCAACAGGCCCAAAAATGGTGCAACACTGTCCTTGAAGCGGCATCTTCAGCAAAACGTATGAGATCTCTACAGTCGATTCTGCCGCCGGACATGTCCTTCAAATCACCAATGGCGACGGCTGCACAGTCAATGTCCGGCATTCGTGCCCTGATAGGGTCGGCACCAGCTCCCGCAATTCTGGCACAACAGTTTCCGGATCTGGACAAAGAACACTGTCCAAAGTTCCTGACACCCGAACTGGCAGAGTTTCTGGCAGCATTTATGGAAGAACCCGTGCTCAGGATTCCCGAGATGCTTGGTTTCGAAGAGCCTCTGATCCTCGGCGATCCCAATAGCTCAATGGCCGACACGAGGATAAAAGTCGCAGACTGGAATTCAATTCAGCCTGCCCTTCTCCAGGCACGGGACGCTCTCGCTTTTGGATGCAATGTCGACGGAGTGCAGGCTGCACACGCCGTCACATCAAAAAAGCCTATCAGTTGGCTTTTCCGTCTGCCTGAAAACGCATTTGCCGATCCAGGGTGCGATTCCCTTTTTGAAGAAGAGGCAGGAATATTCTGCAAACTTGACCGCACACGAAGAATTCTCACGCTCGTTTGCTTTACAGGAACCGCAGGCACACTCTCAATGAGCGTCCAAACGTCACATACTCTGGTCGCGACCGACAACACGACTACCGTATTTCTCCACAACAACCGGGCCCAGCCTTTCAAGATCGGTAACCATGGCGTGGTGGCCGTCAAAATCACGGCTTCGCCAGCTCCCTCGGGGGAGCCGATTGACCTGACAAAAACACTTGCCGAAGAAGGGCTGCTTCTGGAATGGTCTCCATTATGAAGGAAAAAGAGACACCAGAACAATCTGCGCCTGTTGTCGAGAGCCAGGATGCATCAACACCGGAGCCTCGCTTTCCGAAAGCGGCCGTTCGTTACATCGACGCATTGTTGCGAATCCAGCGCGCAAAATTTGAGCGGGAACTGTCCGCGCGATCCGTACATCTTTCAAGATTGCACAGTGCGGTTCAACCGCCTCGTGCCGTTGACCTTCTGGCAGAATCCGACGCTTTCGTCGGAACCGGCTGGAGCGACCTTGGTCGGCGGCGGGATGGCACAGCTTTTAGGTGGATGGGGCGAATCGGCACTGTCTTGCTCCCCGTTGACCTGACGGCGGGTGGAACCGTCACGATTGAGGGCGCTGGGTTCAGCCGGCGACGGCACCTGAAAACACTGTCGTTTTGGATGGAAAATCAGCCGGTAGAGGGCACGCTTAAACGCAAAGGCTTCAATCGCTGGGTGTTCCATGGGAAGATTGGCGCTTTACCACCTCAGCCTTTCTCTATCCTGAGATTGCAGTCTGCGGGCCAGTCGCGCCTCGCGGTCGGCGTAGACAGTTTCGTCAGCGTTGCCATTTCAAGAATCCGGGTTGAAGCCGACAGGCCTGACTAGTCTTTGGCGTCACTGAACGCGCGCAGCAGTGCCGGGGAATATGATCCAACGCCATTGATCTCCAGGCCAAAAAAGGTTTCAACATCTTTCTTGAATTGTGTCCGCATGCGTGAACGCCATTTCGGTGCAAAATCATATGGTTTTGCGTCAAGAACGTTCACTTTGCGCAACAATCCGGACCCGAGGAACGAAGCCAGCATATTGAGAACTTCAACGGGGCTGGTTCGCGCTTCCTCATACGTAAGCACACGCAGTTGCGGAAGATTGCCGAGAAACTTTTCAAACCGAACCTCAAGTTCCATGAGGTCCAGCGCTATCGGCAACAGGTCTGCACTGGGGGGCATCTTTGAATTGGCAAACTTCAGGCCCGCTTTGCGGGGCTCGCGGTCTTCCTCTAACGGGTGTTCGTTTGTGACGCGCAGAAGCGCTGCCTGATCCGCTTTGGAACGACGAACCATGTAAATACAACGCGCGTTCAGTTTCAGAGAGTATGACTTGAGCGACTTTGGCAAGAATTGCCTGCGCTTCCTCATTGTTTCCAGGCAGTCAATAGGCAACCGAACGCAAACTTTTCCCCTGGTGGTGGATGCATCAATGTCCGGGATTTTTGACGCCGCAAATCGGACGGGATTGAAGTCCTTCGCAACATTGATCCACGCAGCTGTTATCGAATCAAATAAATCGATTGTTGTTGCCATGCGGTTTGCCTGCATCAGATCTGCAACATAGTCAGATCCGCTTCCCGGGGCAGCAAACAGGAACGAGAACCTCAATCCTTCGAGCAGCGCTTTCGCACTGAGGATGGAGACAGCTGAACCATAGGTCACTGAAATAATGGTTCCGTCTGGATTTTCATTACGAAGCCGACGAACCAGCTCTTTCTCGCCGTGGGCCATCAGAACAAAAATCCGGCCATCTGGTCGACCTGCATCCTGAACTGCAGTTTCAGGCGACAGGAAACGGGGGCCATCCTGCGGCTTGTTTTCCTCAAGTGCCTGTTGCGTCTGGGTATCAACTACGAGGACATCATCGGCCGTCATCTGGTGGGCATCATAGGGCCAGTTTAGAGCTGCGGCGGCTTGCGAGAAGGCAATCCAGCTAGTCTGGAAACTCTCGATATCTGCGGGAATATGTTGCTTCTTGTTCCGCATGAGCCTTTAAAGCACTTCTTTCACTTTGGCCAAGTCACTGTCGTCACAGCCTTTGGTCATGGCGGAAGCGGCCGGAAATGGGCGGGCCGACAGGGGAAAGTCAATCTTCAGATCACGAGAATCATTCTGGCCGTTGTGCCAAACGTGAAACGCCTTGTGATATTCTGCCCGGTCTCCCGACAGTTCGCGCCGGAAACTATTGCCTTCGGCTTGCCAACTAAACCCGGACCCTTCACCGCGTGTCAACGAATCGTCCCGCAGCAAGCCTGTATAGAGGTGGTTGCGCAGGTGCAGAACCTTTCGCTTTCCGAAAACATGCTCAAGCCGGGTGATAAATTCTGTATCCGCCGATATGCGCACGCTGTCATAGTAGCCGGTACATTCCAATACGCGCTTGCGGTCAAACATCAGGCTTATCGCCGCCATACGTTCCGAGCGACCATCAATTACCAACTGTTCGCCTGCTGAGTTGACGCGTTGCCAACGTGCCGTGCAGGCAACGGCATCCCTGTTGGCCTTCAGCGCCCCGAGCTGCAGCATCAATCTATCTGGATGAGATGTATCATCGCTATCGTGCGTCGCAACATAATCGCCCGACGCATGTCGGATGCCCCAGTTTTTTGACCAATAGGTACCGTGATTGGTCGGCGAGGAAAACACCTTGAGCCGAGGGTCTTTGGCTTTGATATCGCGAAGTCGCCGAACGGTATCATCGTTCGAGGCATCATCCACAACAATGAGCTCCAGGTTTTCATGGCTTTGATTCAGCACCGACAGCGCTGCGTCCTCGATGAGGTGCCCGGTGTTGTGAGCCGTCATGACAACCGAGATTTTTACGTCCTTGTGCTCAATACCCAGAGACCGGTATCGGAAGGTTCGGCGATGGTACATGCGCTCTCCCACCTTCCTGAGAGGCGGTTTATCCGAATCGAGAAAGAACGCCATCGGATCGCGGTACAGTTTCCTGATCTTTCGATACATGTTGGTCAAGCCTGCTTTAGCCGCGTCACCGCGCCGGTTTCCGGCCTAAAGCCGCAAGACCACACCAGCCGACAGGGCAAGCTGATAGAAAATTGTGATTATGTCCTGCGCCAACTGGAAGCTCTTTGTCTGAACGCGCGGCAGCACAAATATCTCGTCGCCCGGATATAACCCAATATCCCGGCTGCGCAACTGCCTTTTAGATATCTTCTTGAAGCTGCCGTCGCGGTGAAGCACCAGCACGTTTGACGCGCTTCTGCTTTGAGTAAAACCGCCCGCCTGTTCAATGTAGGCTTCAATGGTGCTACCGTCCTGATAGGCCATCGCGCTTGGGAACAAAACATCTCCATGCACCATGATCAGGTTGCTGGTGCGTGGTATCCTGACAATATCACCCTGCTCCAGCAAAATGTCGTCGACAGACGACGCACTGCCAAGCGACACTTGGCCTTTTGGCTCGACGTTTCTGGCGCGTTCAACCCACTGCAGAATTAACTCTGCTTCGCGCTGGCGGAGGTCGGCTTCCGCTGCTGTTTTCGACCGCGCCGTCAGGACGCTGGCTTCAAGCGCCCGCAATTGTGCGTCAAGTGTCTCTTTTTGTCGCTCGCGCACACTGTGCCTTAGGAGCTGAACGGCATCGCGTTGCGCGTTGACACCAAAATCAACCTGCGACAGCAGTTGCCCAAGCGTCGCGCCATAGGGCATCACAAATTCCTGTGCCCCAGTAACCTCTCCCTCGACCCTGACCGAGATAGTGCCCTGCAACTTGTCTGAAACAACTTCGAGCACATCCCCGGGATGAACAGTTCCGGCCCTCGCCTCCTCAATTTCCAGATATTCTACTTCCGTTTTTGCCATATTGTTGCGGCTGATGCGGACGTGTGTTGCCTGTGGCAGTGGCCGGGCAAGGGCCAATAGGCTGTCGACAGAGGTTTCATTGCCCCGAAATTCAAAAGCGTTGCTGTTTTGCACATCGCCCAGCACCGCTGCCTGCGACAGGATCGGCCGCACGACAATCGTGTCACCGTCCGCGATCTGGAACGACGGCAACTTGCCGGTCAAAATGAAATCATAAAGATTGATGGAACGATATTCACGCCCGCCGCGGATAACTTTCACATCCAGGAACGAACCGCGCTCCGGGTCAATGCCCCCTGCGCTATCGAGGAAATAGAGTACTGAATCTGATGAATGCCCCTGAAACAGCCCTGCTTTCTGTACAAAACCAGTAACAAAAACCTTCACAGGCTCCGCACCGCCAAGACTGGCATAGGCACCGACATTTTTCAGGAAGACTTTTTTCACCGCATCAGAAATATAGGTGTTCAGGTCTTCGTTCCTCACACCCTGAACGGCGACAGGCCCTACCTTGGGAATGAACACATTGCCCTGGGCATCAACCGTAAGGTCGCCGGTAAATTCAAAGCCACCCCAAAGCTGAAGCGAAATCTGGTCACCAACCGAGATTTCGTAACTGGGGTTAAAGCCAATAAATGACTGGTTGGCAAATTCGCCACCAAAAATCCAGGAGCCGAAGGCGCTGTCCACCGGTACGGTGGTCGCTTCCGACTGGTTGACCGGTTCCGCATCCTGCGCGATTGGCGTCGTTTGCGCCCAGACAGGCTGCATAAACCCAAAGGCGGCAATCAGCATAACGCTAATCGCGTTCTGTACAGATTTCTTAATCCGCTCAAACATCTCTATGCTCCCGAATTGTTGCGATGATCATTGCAACAATCCCGTAAATCAGATTGAGGATAACAAACAGCGTGACAATATTGTACAGCTTGCGGGGTACCAGCGCTGCGTCCGGCAGTTGCGGCGACTGTACAACCACCAGATGCTTCAGTTTGCGGTAGCTTTCTACCCTGGCCTGCTCCAACGTTTGCAAAGACCCGCGGTAAATGTCCATCGCGAATTCGAAGGAAAGCTTGAGCTCTTCAAACCTGGCATTCACCTGGTTGATCGAGTCCATGCCCTGGCTCGCGAATTTGTCCCGCTCCTGCTCCAGTTGATTTCTAATGCCGTCAATTCGAGCCCGCACCGTAACGAGTTCGGCAGCGTCCGACTGCAAATAGCCTGTCAGCACTTTCTCCTCGGCTTCCAGTCTGACAAGCTCACCTTCCATCTCATTGACAACAGCCTGTATTGCCTCGCCGGTGGCAGCCGGGTCCAGAAGTTCGTTTTCCGACTGAAAGGCCAGCATCGCGCCCCGGCTCTCTTCAACAGCCCCGCGGGCACGTTCCAGCTCACCTTCTACAAAAGATATCTCTTGCAGCGCGATTTTCTGGCTGACGCCGTTTATGTAGGCCTCAGCCTCCACCAGCGCAGCATTCACGAGGTCGCGTGAAAAATCAGGCGTAAAGGCCTGACCCCGAATGGTAATAATGTTCGACTCCTGCTCGACAGATACGCGCAGGTGGTCACGAAAATACGTCAAAAAATGCTCTTCAGCGACAGCACTGCTCATCCGGGAAAAATAATCCCACTCGCCGCTGGAGAAATGAGCACGAAGATCCAGCTTGCCATCAATCGCCGCAAGCATGTCTGCAGACCGGATATAGTTTTGCAGCAGCAATGCGTCCTGAGACGCGCCGCCAAACCCGGCGTTAACCAGCGGCAGCGAAGTGGTAATTGGCGATGCCTCGTTCGTCGACTTCACATATACGCGGGCTTCTGTGACGTATTGATCTGAGACCCACAATAGATTGTAGAGCACATACAAACCAAAAATCACCAGCACCCATCGATAGGATAAAAGCTTGGCGCGGGTGCCCAATGTGACCTGGTACCCACCAGTCGCATCGGTTCGCATGCGGTCAGCAACCGCTTCCCTGAATTTCACCAGTGTTTGTTTCATGAAACTCCCGCCGCAATCGCCCGTTCGTTATAGATTCTGATACCGGAAAATCGCTTGATCCACACTTTCGTAGAAGTCCGCTCTGCCATATGCAAGCAAAATTGCGGCATTACATTGGCGACGAAGCAGATCCGTATTGTGGGATACAAGAATGATATTGGCATTTTCCCGCTTGTTGCTGATGGCACTTTCGCACTTTTTCCTGAAGCCGGCATCTCCGACCGACATGATTTCATCCATCAGGTAGGTGTCAAAGTCGAAGCCCATCGAAACCGCAAAGGAATACTTGGACTTCATTCCCGAAGAATACCCGCCGACCGGTAGCTCGAAATTATCGCCCAGCTCGGAAAATTCCTTAACATATTCCTCAGTGTCCCGGTCCGCTTCCATGCCATGGATCCGGCAAATAAAGCGAACATTTTCCCGCCCGGTCAGAGACCCTTGCAAACCACTGGAGAGCGCAAGCGGCCATGATATGAAACGATCTGTTTTTATTTTACCGCTGCTTGGAAAATCGATACCGCCCAAGAGGCGCATGAGTGTTGACTTCCCGGCACCATTGGCACCGACGATTGCAACGTCCCGATCATCAGGGATCACCAGATTAATGTCTCGGAAAACATATTTTGGACCAAACCGGGTCGGATAATATTTACTGACATTGTCAAAGCGGATCATCGCGACAGGATCCTTCGCCACGTCAGTCGATAAGTGGCCAGCGAAAACGCGAAGCAAACCAGCATCCAGCCCATAAAATAGTCAAAGTCTGCCACCGGACTGGAATAGTTGCCAAACCAGGCTTCCCGGATCAGTTCCATTCCATGCATCAGGGGATTCCATGTCAGGTACGGCCAAAAGTGTTTCGGCACGGCCGACATCGGAAAAAACACGGCGGAGATAAACATCATGGGCATGGTCAGCATCGAGACCATCTTTTCGATCTCTCTTGCAAAACTGCCAACCAGACAGGCAAGCATGCCAAAAGAGGCGGCAAACAGCCACAAAATGACACAATACCATAGCGTCAGGAGAAAGTCGGTTGGCCAGGGGTCATAACCAAGCCAGACCAGGCCCATCGCCAGAATGAACCCGACAACAAAAAACAGGCAGCCTTCGATTATGGTGCGAGTCATGAAAACATCAAACAGGCGGACCTGACGATACTCAAGAAGGCCCTTGGCGCCATTTCGGGCAGAGGCAGTTTGGCGCATGGTGTAGGTCCACAGGAGCCGGAAGGTCAAGAATGCCGAAAAGATGAAAACGGGGGCTTCCACAAACCCGTACGCCCCGCGGCCCCGGGCGCCAAAAAGAAGCATGAAAAGGGTCATCATCAAGAGCGGCTCGAGAACCAGCCAGATGTTTCCCAACGTATAGCTTGAGAAACGCGTGACCATCTCGCGAATGAAAATCGCAAAGATGACATCACGCTGGATAGAAAATGCGGATCGAGCCCTCATGACAGCAAAACGCCCTCAAACAAATGAGGGCGAAGATGTAGCAACTGTGCTGGATGACGGCAAGTTACGATATCGCTGACACACGATTAGGTTAGGACTCATCGTGTTTGTAAACACCCCGGAAACGTCCGCTTTCGTCGGTCGCGACAAGAAACTTCACCTCGTCGGTCCGCATCATGGTTTCTGCTTCATCAACAATGACGTTTTCCTGAATGATGGAAAACTCTTTGCTCATACATTGTTGCGCTGTTACTTCTCGCACTCTCCGGGTTACCCGCAGAGCAACGCCCAGCTGGCCCTTTGTAACAATCCCCAGAGGTTTTTGGTCACCATCAATGACGACCGCAATGCCTGCAGGACCACCGGCCATCTCGGCGGCAAGCTCAAGCAAAACCATATCTGGCGACACAACGGGTACCGACGTCGTGTGCATGAGATCCTGAACCTTCATCAGCAGCCGGCGGCCAAGCGAGCCGCCAGGGTGGTAGCGTGCGAAATCCTGAGCGTGGAAGTTGCGCAAGGTCATAAGGGAAATCGCCAACGCGTCGCCAATGGCAATTGTCTGGACGATAGATGTCGTTGGCGCCAGATTGATAGGGCACACTTCTTCCGCCACCGGAATTTCCAGGACAACGTCAGCAGCTCGTCCAATCGTCGAGGATTTTGCGCCGGTTATGGCAATAATATTATTGCCAAAAGCTTTTAGAGACGGCAGCAGCTGAACAATTTCCTGTGTCTCGCCCGAATAGGAAATCAACAGCAGTGTGTCACCAGTGGTCACCATACCCAGGTCACCATGGGAGGCTTCCGCCGGATGCAGGAAAAAGCTTGGTGTGCCGGTAGAAGCAAGCGTCGCAGAAATCTTGCGCGCAACATGGCCCGACTTGCCCATGCCAATCACAATAATATGTCCGGTCGTTTGAAGGGCCAGCATGATGGCGCGGCGATAGCTTTCTTCGTCGTAAGTCTGTGACAAACGCTCCAGCGCCTGTCCCTGTTTCAGAAAACTTTGCCCAATATCTGTAAGAGTTTCCTTCAGATCAGCTTTCAGACTGTTAGGCAACTCGAGCACATTTTCCTGCGCTTCGCCTTCATCCGTAGAGCTTTTCATAAAATTCCCCGATTTTTATTTTACCCTAGTTAGCGGTATAAGACCCTGAAATCGAAAGGATTATACCAGCCCCAGTTGCCGCCTACCTCGATTCCCGAAAAAATTTTCGGCACGCTATCACAGGCCTTTCACATTCTCAACCAGACTGTCACATTTGAGTCAAATATGCTGGTTCAGCGTAAAACAGCCTTTCCGACAACCGTTGTTATCTATTCGTCATTATGAACCGCCGGTTAATCAGTCTGTTCACCACAGTTCATGGGCCAGCCACGCAAAAGCTGAATCCATACAGACAACGTCGAGTGTGCTACGATTATTCCCTTTATCAACCTTCGAAGCTTGATAAATGTATCAGTAAAGAAAGCACAAGCTGTCGTCAACTTTACGGTAACCTCGCCCTTACGCCGATAAACTACTGATATCTTTGTCAGATTTATGGCCGGACTGCCCAAAAGCCGCCACAGTCTGTGCCGGATGCGTGATCAGACATTTTTTACAGGCACATCACGCAAGGCCGCACCAATAGCTCTCGCACAACCCTCGGCAGCAATGTCCCGGTTCCGGTAAAAAGAGCCGGGCTGCTGGGTATGCATGGTCAAAAGGCGTTTGTAGCGGTCGAGCGCCGGTGCATCCACCTCGCCAGCACCTGCCCAGAATTCATCCAGAGGCGCAGAACTTGTTAAGCCCGCATCGGCAACCATACTCTTTCCCAGCATCAGTGTCGGAACACTTCGCTCGAGCGCTTGCAGGCCAACCGTAGAGTTGACGGTGATGCACCCGGCTGCCACTGCCAGCAATTGCCCAAGGTCTACGTCAAAACAATATGTGACCCGATCCTCGCACCCAAGACCGCGGCTTAGCCTCGATATCATCTTGCCGTAATGATGAAAGCCCCTGTCCATCGGGTGATGCTTGATCACCAGATGCGCACCCTCAGGTGCATGAGCCGCAAACGAACGCAAGACCGTGTCAATGAACTCCGACACCGAGCGGAAAGGCGAATGATACACCATCTGGGCATCCACGGCGACCTGAAGCGGAACAAAAAACAATGGCTGCTTTTTTGCTACCAACCTGTCTGTCAAACCGCGCTCACGCCAACGCGTAATCAGGTTTTTACGGACACCTGCCAATACCCAGGCCAGCATCTCCGTCGCCCAGTTGCCGGTTCGATGATGCCGGTATCGGCGAAATCCGAAAACCCGCCAGTCCTTTACGATGTAGTAAAGCGTCGCAAACCAGAACTGAAACCGAAATACATCATTGATTGGTGCCGCTGCGGGTGTTGCCACTTCCGATAGCTTCTCTTCCCTGAAGCGTTCCGGAAAACGACTGTTGGCGTTATTTCCGCCTTCTTCCAATGTAACAAACCCCGGACGGACATATCCTTCCTCAAGACAAAAGACCGGCAGGCCACGCTCGGCGCAGACTTTGCGTGCTTCCCTGTGGTAAAACCGGCTGTCACCATAGCAGCAGACGGCCGTAATTTTATTGTCAGTGATGTAGGCATCCAGCCACTCAGCCCAGGCGTCGTGCGATCGTTCAAACCGAACGACCTTGTCCGCCAGTGCAAAATGCCAGTCGCCTTTGTTGAAACAAACACGGTGGGTTTCAATCGACAAATTTGCGAAAGCAACCGACAAGTCGGCAAAGAAAGGCCCCAAAGGCCCCTGCAACATCAGAATTTTGACCGGATCATGTGACACGCGGCGCTGAACCCCTGCTGGCGCAAACCGCCACCGGACGGTCCCGCATCAACACCCGTCCCCATGCTAGTCCGCATTACCGGAAGCGCAACAGAAATCAGGCGCGCGTATCGTCAGTCGTGCTTACTCCGCCGGTTTCGGCACTCTCAGGTTGAAGGCGGGGCCTCCCTTAACTGCTCTGCGATAAGTGATGTCGAAGTATTTGGTCCGCTGCCCGGTTTCCGAATCGCGCTGCTGCTCGCCCCAGTTATGGATGGTGCCGTCTTCCTGTGGGTGCCAGTACCAGAGGTTACGCACCTTGACCATGTCGCCATTTTGGGTGGGCACCTCGATCCATTCGGAGCGTAGCGTCATAACGCCTTCTTCCATACCCCCGGTCAACAACATGTTGCTGCCGGAGTTGTCAGTCCAAAGCTGGCGCCAGCGCCCTTTGGCATCAATGCCGGTCAGGCTGGTACCCCGCAGGCGGTTCGGCGACGCGTTGAGGGAAAAAAGGTCATCCATCTGATGCCATTCCTGCATCAAGACACAGCCATCGTGGATCATTTTGATTTTATCGTATCCACGCAGTTCGCCACCTTCTGTCGTCACCACCTGCCATTCCCCCAACCAGAAATCGAAATCCTCATAGGTTGATGTGCTCTCGACAAATGTAAACGGGCCCTTGCAGGCATCAAAGGGTTCTGACGCCGCCGCTGACTGGGCGATAACTGCAACCGCTCCTGCAGACAGGATACGCATGACTGTTTTCATGATTTTTGTCCTCATTTCATGGAACTGAAGGATGACATTCAGCGACGATTTGAACCGGATTTGAAGGATTGCCGGGCTCAAATGTGACCAAGCCAGCACTGAGCGGGATCAACAAAATTCGATGAATTTCCTGAAATTTCAGTCGCGGGTCAGGCTGGCTTGGACGCCCGCGCGGTAGTTTGCACCCACCGGGACTTCCTGCCCATCATGCAGGCGCAGGCAGGCCAATACGCCGTTTTTGCGCACCAATGTCTGGACTGCAGCTTTCTTGACAACAAACGACCGATGGCAACGCAAATACCCGAGCGGCGTCAGGTCCCGTTCCACATCCGAGATGGTGCTTCGATGCAGGTATTCATGCTCGGGGCAAACCAGTGCCACATAGTTGCGCTCTGCTCGCGCGACAACAACGTCACTCATCGGCACCAGGTCTGTGCGGCCAAACGATTTGATCACATATTTCTGGACCGCTTCTGCCGGCGCACTGTTGACACAGCGCTTTTCAACCTTCGTGCAGGCGTCTGCAAGCACACTGCGTGACAGAGGCTTTACGATATAGTCCAGAGCCGACAGTCGAAATGCTTTGGCTGCATGCTGCGGATAGGCAGTTGAAAACACGACATGCAATGAAGGGTGCTTCGTTTTCAGCTCTTCAGCGAATGTCATGCCGTCACAGCCCGGCATTTCTATGTCGAGGAACAGCACGTCTGTCGCGTTCTCCTGCAAAATCCGGCGCGCTTCTTCAATGCTGGTGACTGCTGTTGCCTGCCAGCCTTCCCTGTCATTGAGTTGGTGCGCGATGTCAGCAGCAATAATTGCCTCATCATCCAGCACAAGCGCCGTGACTATCATGCCTGCCCTCCGTTTTGCATGTCGGGCATCGACAGGGTAACCTTATATGATCCACCACTTGCCTCGCGGTGGACCGCGTACTCGCCGCCAAAAACGGATTCGAGCCGCAACTTCGTTAGCTGCATACCTTCGCCGTCGCTGGCAGTATCCGCGGCTTCGTAGTCCATATTATTGCAAACCTTCAGGTGCAGCCGCCCGGCCTGTATCTCCGCCACAACCTGAATTTTCACAGCGCCGCGAGGACCGTGTTTAAACACATTTTCAAGGATGGGCTGCAAAATCTGGCGCGGCACAGGTACGTCTCGCGCCTCGCCCGTCATGCGGAAATCAATATCCAGGTCCGGAAACCGGATTTTCTGAAAATTCAGATATTGCTGTGCGTCATCCAGCTCTTCATGCACAGGAATACATTCGTCCGCGACGGCTCCGCCGGTCATATTCCGCAGTATGTCGCTCAGCAGGATGGTTGCCTCCTCCGCACGGCGCACCTGACCAAGGCGCATAAGGCCGACCAGATTGCTAAGGGCATTCATCACAAAATGACTGCCGAGCCGCCCTCGAAGATATTCGGCTTCCCTGGCACTCAGGCTGGCCTGCTGTTCCGCAAGCTGCTTGCCAAGTTCTGCCGCTCTTAGCCGGGCCTCCCGCGTGCGTCGCAGAACAGCCGTCTGGTAGCCGAACATGAGGACGACCACATAAAGGACCAAATCCCAGAGCCATTGCTCGTATCGGATGCTTTCAAGGAATTCGTTAAACGGGTTGCCATATACCGGCGCCGCAACAAGCAGCAAATAGGCTATCAGAACGAGCAGTGAAGCAATCAGCATCAAGATGCTTTGCAAGAGCTTGCCGCCAAACGATGCGTCCACAAACCTGGGTGTTCCGGACCAATAGTGAATAGGCGGTGTCAACAATACCCAGTGCCCGAACCCAACGGCATACAGTTCCAGTACCTGCCAATGATCAAACTCGCGCCCGGAATTGTAGCGGTCCAGCATTGAAGCCATGGCAAATGTAAAAAACAGGGCAAACCAGAACCCGATACCGGTCACGACAAGTCGCAACCAGCGGTGCTGCCACCAATTTTTAAATGCTAGAACCATGAGCGCACCAGTTTATTGGACTCTAAACCATAGTCACCTTGGCACAGGCAACCGGCGCTTTCTAGAGCAAGCCAGCGATAAGGCGAGCGGGCACATTGTCATCAGGGACAAACGCATGCCCGCGAAGGACAAGTCTGTCAGGCATCAGCAAGATGCCGTCGGCCAAACCCAATTTCTCCTTCAGGCATAGCCGGTACCGGCTACTCTGCAGCTGGTTGCAGGGCGCGCTTGTAGGTCCAGCGGCCAAACAGATAGAGCCCGAGCGCGGCAGCAAAGCCGATCAACGCAAACGCGTAAAATATCGCGCCAACATCATAAGACACATAAAGCTGGTCCGTCAGAAGCTCGGGCGCTGATCCCGTCAATGTCACCAGGGCATCGAACGCTTCGCCGTTTGGAATTGCGGCAATCTGATCTGCACTCATCCCGTTTTCCTGAAGGGCGGCGCGGGCAACTGTGTCTTTTGCCGCGTAGACGCCATAGAACCCGAGCCCGACCTTGCCCCCAACGGCGGAGCCAAACGCAAAAGGCAGGTTATAGAAACCAAGATACATGGCCTTTTTGTCATCGGGAGCGATGTTGCCCAGAAACTCCAGGCTTTTCGGGCTTGCCAGCATTTCGCCGATCGAGAAAAACACAACAGCAAGCACCATCAGCCAGGCGAAATTCGCCCCACCAAAAATGACAAAAGCCGAGGCAGAGAAGATCGTACCAATGGCCATCGAATTTGCGGCCTTAAGCTTGGCACTGAAGCCCGCGACAAGAAAACAGAACAGCATGATCATCAGAGAATTTATGTTGATCAACCCTTCCGGCATGATGCGCGTACCCTCCAGGTCCATCACCCAAAAACGTTTGGCAAATTCTCCGGGCATGCCATCGCCCCAAAAGGTTTGCACCAGAACGCTGGTGTCTACCCAGTCGCGAAAATAAACGGGCCCCAAATTCCAATAGAGGAACATCATGAACCACCAGCCTGAGAACAACAGCATGTAGGCAAGCAGAGTTGGTCGCGTGAACTCTTTCCAGCTGTCCAAAATAAGGTTGCTCTCTTTCACCTCGCCGGATTTGACCTTGGCGCGATGTGCGAGCCGCTCCTCCTTGTCCACTTCCTTGTAGGTGAGAAGCAGCAGAAAATTGAGTGAGATGATCGCTGCACAGGCAAAAAACACGTAGCTCCATGACATTTGACGCAGGTATCCGGCAACCACAGGCCCAAGAAAGCCACCCCAGTTCACCGTCTGGTAAAATATGCCCCAGGCGACAGCGCTATTTTTGCGATTGGCAGCCTTGGCGATCGTCCCCTGAATACCCGGTTTGAAAATTCCTGTGCCGAACGCCAGCACCAGAGCTCCCATAAAGAAGCCCCAGAAACTGGGAAACATGGCCATGATCAAATACCCGAGTATCTTGAAAACGGTTGAGGCCGCGATGGTTTCCTTATAGCCGAAGCGGTCCGAGAGGCCCCCGGTGAATACCGGCAGCAGTCCTTGCAGCAGCAACCAGTAGAATAAGATGGTTCCCATTTCGCCGGTTGTGATGCCCAACCCGCCTGCACTGACGGGATCAGTGGCATAAAGGGTCGAGAGCGAGTAAACGCCGTAGTAGGCGAGACGCTCCACCATTTCCATGCCGCCGCATATCCAGAACACATAACTCAGGCTGGCAATGGCTGCGAACGTGCCAAGCTGCTCCACGTCCTTGACCGTATTGGTACGGACGTCTTCTTGCTGCGCCATAAATGGGCTCCCCGATCAGACACTCGTGAGCGCAAAGGCGCGCTCTCCCCGCAAAAAGCCCTAGCGGAAAGCAGAAAGCCTGTCACCCCGAAAGTCTTTAAGACCAGTTCTCAACATCTACAGAAATAGCTCTTAAACGAAAGTTCTTGCTTTGCTATTTTAATGTTATATCATTGCATTATGAAGTTAATTTTCAGCCTTCTATTGTTTGTACATTCGGCCTCGGTTTGGAGTTGCAGCTACGCATTCAAACCAGCCTCAGAAGTTTTAAACGATATTGATTTGGTATTCGAAGCAGACATTCGAGCTGTTTATGTGAATGGTAAGCAGGTATCCACACAAGTTTTGGGAAAACATGTTGCAAACCTTGATGCGCCAGCCACGCTACGATACCGCCTTTCTATTCGCCATATCTACGTAGGGCAGGTGGACGATGAGCTAGATGTTTATGTTCAATATGATCCGCTCAACACTTGCACAAGCTTCTTCCGCAACAAGACCAGAGACCTTATCTGGGGGGCTGACTTTTACAACGGACGATACCACGCGAATGGCTATAACAGTTGGGTTGCCGTTTCTGTTCGTTCTCTACTTAAGTCAATGGATGAATACAGAGGCGGCTTGCATGAGGTGATAGCAAGCAACCAGCTTTCAGCCAAAGGCAACCGGATCGCATTACGAGAACTAAGCTTGATCGAAACACAACTCAACAACCTCTCCACGAACTCACTTACCCGAATGGTATCAAGGCCATTTGAACTTGAGAATTTGCCCAGCAGCCTACTGATGCTACGAGGGACAGTTCTAAATCACACAAATCTCAAACTCGAAATCGCAAAAACTTCGATGGCCATAGCGCAATTGGGCATGCCGACGTCTGACTAAGGGGCATGCCTGTCACCCCGAAAGTCGGTGGTGAGAGCCTTAAGCACGATGGGGGGACGGGGGTGGTCCATATTGATTGGCGCCTTCATTCCCCTTCATCAGCATAAAGACAATGATGATGAGATGCCCGGCATACGGGATGAAGTTCAGCAGATACCACCAACCAGACATATTGAGGTCATGAAACCTGCGAACGGTGAGCGAAATCAAGCAGAACAGAACAGTGAAAACGGCCATCGTGTATGCGTAGAGCACAGGCTCGACAATGTAGAAAAAACCTTCATACATCACATCCAGAAGTACTGGCGAAAAGGCAACAATGACAATGACCTGAAACCACCAGTATTCTGCCCGGGCGGCCCGCGTTCGGAAATCAAACATATTCATGAAACCGGACGTCACAGCGGCCGCAAATGTCATCATCGTCTTTTACCCAACAGTGCGATGGGGCAAGCATGCCTTAATGAGAACAAAATAGCAACAAAAAAGGCCGACGCTAGCGCCGTCCCATGACGTGGTTCTTTGGAGAAACCCTGCTAGGCGTGGCCTGTGATGCCCTGCCCCGCCAAGGGGTCATGGCCATATTCATTGTCTTCGGGGATGCTGTCGCGGGTGAGCCAGACAAGCATGAAAAGCCAGCCGATGGGCGGCACAAAACCAAACAGTATCCACCATCCATTGCGGCCGACATCATGCAGGCGACGGGCACTGACCGACAGCCACGGGATGAACATCACAGCGACAAACAGGACGGAAAGCGGCCCATGCCGCACATTGAAACCGAACGATGCCCACGGTCCCGCTTCGGGCGGCGGCGACGTGTCGAACAACAGGCCGTCAAAAAAGGGAAGGATGCTAAGACCCACAATGCCAAAGGCAATAAAATACCAGAACTCCGCCCGCCGTGAGCGGCCCTCGAAATCGAAATAGCGCTGGAACGCCGATCTGATGGCGTCGATGACATCCATTTTCCTTCTCCCACATTAATCCCGATACGGGACTATTGTAGCGGAAAAAGGGTTGGTTGCCAATGGCTGGGCCAAAGCAGCTTGTGATGGATTATACTTATAAGTGTATCTATACTACCATACGCCTTTGGGGAGGGAGAAACCAATGACAACACGTGACACTATTGCAGCGAGTTTTCTCGCAGCCGCCAATGAAACGGGCAGTCCACTTGAAGGCCTGCCGCAGTGGGCAAACCGCATTGCCGAATTGCTGGAGGTGCTGATCGCCAGCCACCATCAGGGCGTGCTCGACCTCGCAGCGGCCATTGCCCCCCACGACAGTGCAACAGCAGAAAGGCTGCGGGCCAGTGCGTCAGAGGCATTAGACGCAAGCGAAGGCGGTATTGATTTTTCAGAGGTCGATAACGATCTGGCGTTCTGCTTATACTGGATGCACCACCTTCCGCAGGAATTTGAGGATGCAATCCAGTCACACAAGGTGCTAGCGCATGTTTGGTCACTTGCCATGAAGGTTGTTCCTTCACCCGTGATGACACCGGCCGACCTTCAGTCAGTCACTGACCTGACAAGTGGTACCAACATTGTGCTCGCGACATCAGACGGCACCGTGCTCGGCACCAACAAATACGAGCAACTGGACAAAGGCTGGCTCTGGACAATCGTGAACCGCATTCTGAACTGGATTGAAGGGCCTGCCAATTTTCGCAGCACCACATTTTCACCCATTACCCTCAGCCCGCGC
The DNA here is from genome assembly GCA_947500295.1 of uncultured Kordiimonas sp. Taxonomy (GTDB): domain Bacteria; phylum Pseudomonadota; class Alphaproteobacteria; order Sphingomonadales; family Kordiimonadaceae; genus Kordiimonas. Next base: position 325,048 of record CANMRM010000003.1, on the reverse strand, counting down.
AGCGACACAGGCACAGCAGGACAGGTAAAAATCGCCATCATCGGTGACTGGGGCACCGGCACCTACCCGGCAAGCCCAGAGGGCGACGGCCAGCAGGCAGCCGACGTGCTGCGCACCGCCAATTCACTGAACCCGGACTATATCATCCATCTGGGAGATACCTATTACGCAGGAACGGGCGCAGGCCGCCCTCCCCCGAATGAAGAAAAGGACAATATGGTCGACCTTTGGCAGCAGCTGACGCCCGGCTTCCCTGCGGACCGCTTCTTTACGCTCAACTCCAACCACGAAATGTATGGTGGCACATACGGCCTGTATGAACAGGCGCTGGATCTGCCCATGTTTGCAGCGCAGGGCGGCGCCACCTATTTTGCGCTTGAGTATAAAAACTGGCTGCTGGGTGGCATCGACAGCGCCTATTTTTCAGATTCAGTCACCTACCTGAAAGGCGGCCTCGGCAAGCCGGGGGACGATCCGCAGTATAAATTCCTGAAGGATTTTGCCGCCTATGCCGAAACCAACAGCAAAACCACCCTGCTGATGAGCCATCACAACCCCATCACCACCTTCGCTGACGGCCTGTTTGGCAGCCTGTGGGACGATGTGACAGGCGCAGGCACTCTGACGCCCGATTATTGGTACTGGGGGCATATCCATCTGGCTGCTGTCTACAGCAACAATGCGCCGATCTGGAACCAGCTCAACCTGGTGGGCCAGGTGAAGGCGCGCTGTGTCGGCCACAGCGCCATTCCAGTTGCAACCCCCTGGGGCTTCAGCGAGCCCGAAAACGCCGGCGCGGCGGACTGGTGGGCTGCTACACCCAAGAACCTGGGCGTGGACAAAAGCAAACTACCCGTACAGTTCGCTGACCGGATCAAAAACGGGTTCGGCATGATAACATTGACACACGGTGGCATCGTGGAAGAAATTTATGATCAGGATTGCACAACACCTGTGTGGACATCACTCACGTAAGGCAAGGAGCTTAATTTGACCGCAATATATACACTACTGGCAATCATCATCGTCGCGGCCTTTTTTTTAGCGCGCGATGACGTAACGCCGGAAAAGTGACCATATAGTAGGTTTGAGAAGGGAGTGCTTTAAATATGGGGCTCTGTATAAAATCTTTCTTCGGCGGCGAAGTATCATTTGACGGATGCAGCCAGGAATTTATTGATGCCAATTTCAGGTTCAAACGCGAACATGAACCCGGTCTGGTGAAGGGAAACCTTGACGGTTTCGACATTGATGGAATTTATCTAAATCCAACCGATCCGGCAAATCCACCCAACCCCAGCATTATCAAGGTGCCGGACCATTGTCGCGCTGAGATCACCTGCGATGAAGACGGCTATACCATTCGCTATTGCTGCAACATAGCAGCTAACGCTTTTGTGAATTTGGTCCTGCCAGAAAGTAAACTTCGGGCATTTGCCCACGGCAACGCTCCATCAGGGTGGCCAATAAACGACCACACCAACTGGAACGCTGCGAGTTGATCAAAAAGGCCGGGGATTGCCCGGCCTTTCTCTGTCTCCAGACACCAAAGAAGCGTCCCTAGCTCTTCAAGGCGGCGATCACGTCCAGCGGGTCAAGCCGCTTGGTATAGTCCACCTCCACATGATGCAGGATGATCTTGCCCGTTTGGTCGATGACATAGGCCGCCGGGATCGGCAGGCGCCAGGCGTCGTCGCCGTTCACCGCCGGTACATTGAGGCCAAAACCTTCGTACACTTTCATCAAGGGCTCCGGGAAGGTGAACGTGAGGCCAAAGGCGTCAGACGCAGTAAAGCCGGTATCCGACAGCACATCATAGGAAAGGCCGTTTTTCTCAACAGTTGTCAGGCTGTTGTCCGGGGTTTCAGGGGTGATGGCAATGAGGCTCGCACCAAGCGATCTCAGCGTCTCCAGCTCCTGCTCGTAGGCGTAGAGCTCCATGTTGCAGTATGGGCACCAGCCACCGCGGTAGAAGATGACGACCACAGGACCTTGCTTAAGCCGCTCGGATAGCGTGACAGCCTCGCCCTTGTGGTTTTTGAGGGTGAAATCAGGGGCCCTGTCACCGGTTTTGAGAGCCGTGCCCTCAATGCCGGTTTTGATGATATCATCGTTGGCGTTGAGCATCACTTCGCGTACTTCTGCGGGGATGCGTTTGACAGAATTCTGGACGGCATTCGCCAGCGTTTCTGTCAGCGTTTCTGTCAGGGTTTCAGTCAGGGTTTCAGTCAGAGTCATTAGGGGCCTCCAGTTACGATCAATTGACCCCTAAGATGGGTGCGCGGGTGCACACATGACAGTCACGAGTGTGTGAGTGTTGGACAGCACAAACATAGTTTTTGACTAAGCCTTTTCAGCTTGTCATCGGCCTGCCTTGTCCGGTTCAGCAATGTCCTTAAGTTCTTGTATGCGCGCATTGGCCCGTCCCTTCCACTCATCAGCATCGATAGTCATGTAAACACCAGTATCCTCTGGTCTTCCACGCATATGGATCGCGTATCGAAGGGCAGAATCTTGAATCAGCAAAACCAATTGCGAAACCCTTTCCTCCGTCTGGCCAACAATATGCAAAAGCCATACTTCTTCGTTGTCGGTAACTTGATAGCTCTCAAACAAAGAATCAAAAACCACTTTGAACTGACTGGCTTCTTCTTCTGGAATCTGAGCACCATCAAACCCCATAAATCTTGCCGCTTGCATACCGTGTTCTGCGATTAGGTCAGAACGCGTTTGAGGGTTCATCTCCTCAAATATGTTCATTGGCGCTATACTCCGCCGCGCAACGAATTGCTCTCCCCTTCGCACGGTTCTTCCCAGAATTAACTGGCCACTGCTGCTGCATGTAAGGTTGAGCCAGCGGTCAAACGGTTCTGGGAGCTCGCTTACAACTGCACCCTCTTCGCACTCTTTAGATTTTGCGACTGCCTTAACGATGGCGACTTCTTGATCTTGCTCATCAGCAGTCGCTGAAGCCACTGAGGCCAGCACAAACGAACCAACTAATAGAAAACGAAACATATTCACTCCCAAAAGTCCGGGCCTAGAGTCCTAATCTCACCTCAAAAACACTACTTCCAGCCGTTGACTATTTCCACATGAACACGTGCGCCAGCCAGTTCCTTGTCCACATCAGATAGCGATACGCGAAGTTCATAGTTTTCCCACCAGTTGAACTGAAGACGCCAATCCAGCTCGGTCCAAGACGCCCAAAAGCACTCAGCTTCTCGCACTTCGCGGCTTGCAATTCGATGTGTGCGCCAACGCCCAAACCCATCAACTTGCAGAACCCGGTATTCTTGCTCCGAAACGTCAGCGAACCTGTCTGGGTCATTCAATGGTTCGTTCAGACTAAAGACTTTGCGCCCGTCAGATGTCACGACTTCCAGTTTGGCTCGAGCATCGACTGACAAATAGTCAAACGACTCGTCCGTTTCAAAACAAAGACTAAAATGATCGCCCCCATCAGTTGCATACCGGCGAACATAATAGGTTTGCTCGTACCGCTCATTGAGGCTGAACTTCGGCATTTTGAGTTTGTAGGTCAAAAACGGCCAAATGCCATCGACAGTGTATTCACCTTCGCCATCATAGAAGAACTCGCTGGCTTTAGGGTATGTCAGCCACCACATCACGGTTATGACAAGCAATAGGGTGATACCTTTTAGAACTTGCAACGAATTTTCCCCAATAAAAAAGGCCGGGAATATTCCAGCCTTTGACGCGTTTAGCGCAAGCTGTTCATGATCACTGGCGCGCTCAGGCGTCCGCGACCATCAGCGGGTCTTCACCGAACCTGTTGGGGCCATGTGTGCCGTGAATGACCATCCAGTAAATCAGCAGTACAAACCCGATCAGGGGCACGAAGATGATAAGAACCCACCAGCCGGAGCGGTCAACGTCATGCAATCTGCGCACAAGTACCGCAAGGCCCGGAATGAAGGTCAGCAGGGAAAGCAGGCCACTGAGGGGGCCATAGGCGGACGTTGTACCCAACCCCAGGCTAAACTCGATCGCCCCTATCACCAAGCCTGTGATGAAAACGAACAGCGTCCACCACCAGTATTCGGAGCGACTGGAGCGCCCCACGAAATCAAAATAGCGCACAAAGCCGGATTTTACCGCGTCACCAAAGTCCATGAATAATCCCCCAACGATGTTTCTACAGGCCTTGAGTATTACGGGATCGATCTAGTGTCAAATAAACAAAAAGGCCGGGAACATCCCGGCCTTTTTAGGAGAATTTTGCAATTGTGCCGTAACCGCCTAGTCGCGGTCATTGCCATTGGCGTTGAGGTAGCCGTTTTCTTCCAGATAGTTGATAATCACATCTGCACACTGGTCTGCGGTCAGCTCATCGGTGCTGACGTGAATATCGGCACGCTCTGGCGGCTCATAGGGACTGTCATAACCTGTGAAGTTCTTGATTTCCCCGGCCAGCGCCTTTTTATACAAGCCCTTGGGGTCGCGCTCGGCGCACACGTCAAACGGCGTGTCCACATACACTTCAACAAATTCACCGTCTTCCATCAGGTCATGCACCATGCGGCGCTCTGCCCTGAAGGGGGAGATAAAGCTGGTCATCACCATCAGGCCGCTATCGACCATCAGTTTGGCAACTTCCCCCACCCGGCGGATGTTCTCGACCCGGTCTGCGTCCGTAAAGCCCAGGTCCTGATTGAGACCGTGGCGCACATTGTCACCATCAAGAATGTAGGTGTGCCGCCCACGCGCAAACAGGCGTTTCTCGACAATGTTGGCGATTGTGGACTTGCCTGAGCCTGAAAGCCCCGTGAACCACAACACCGCAGGGCGCTGGTGTTTCATGTCAGCGCGTGCGACCTTGTCCACGTCAAGCGCCTGCCAGTGAATGTTGGATGCGCGCCGGAGGGCAAATTCGATCATGCCCACACCCACCGTGGTGTTGGTGATGCGATCAATGATGATGAAAGCGCCGGTTTCCCGGTTGGCACCATAAGCGTCAAAGGCGATGCGGCTGTCGAGACCGATGTTGCACACACCGATTTCGTTGAGCTCCAGCGTTTTTGCAGGCTGCCGCTCCATCGTGTTGACATTGACCTTGTGCTTCAGGTCGGTCACCAGTCCCGGGATGGTCTTGTTCGCTGTTTTGAAAAGATAGGGCCGACCCGGCAGCATGGCATCATCATGCATCCAGATGATTTTGGCCTCAAACTGGTCAGCCACCTCTGGCGGATGGTCCTTGCCGGCGATCACGTCGCCGCGCGAGATGTCGATCTCGTCCTTGAGCGTGAGCGTAATCGCTTCACCCGCAACGGCCTCATCCAGGTCGCCATCATAGGTAACAATCGATTTGACAGTGCTTTCCTGTGCGCTTGGCAGCACCTTGATCGGGTCACCAACCTTGATTGTGCCGCTGGCGATGGTGCCGGAGAAGCCCCGGAAATCCAGGTTCGGGCGGTTCACCCATTGTACGGGCAGGCGGAAGTCCGCTGCCTGACGCGCATCACCAACCTGGATTGTTTCCAGATAGTTCATCAGCGTCGGCCCCTCGTACCAGGGCGTATTCTCTGACGCTTCGATGATGTTATCACCCTTCAGGGCGCTCAAGGGGATGGTAACAATATCGCCAAAACCCAGGTCTTTCGAGAAAGCACGATAATCGGCATCGATGTCGTTGAGTACGTCTTGCGAATAGTCAACGAGATCCATCTTGTTCACCGCGAGCACAATGCGCTTGATGCCCAGAAGCGAGCAGATGAAGCTGTGCCGCCGGGTTTGGGTGAGCACACCGCGACGTGCATCAATGAGCAGGATGGCAACATCAGCAGTCGAGGCACCTGTTGCCATATTGCGGGTGTACTGTTCATGGCCGGGTGTGTCCGCGACGATGAACTTGCGTTTGTCAGTGGAGAAAAAGCGGTAGGCTACATCGATGGTGATGCCCTGTTCCCGCTCGGCCGCCAGGCCATCCACCAGCAGCGCAAAGTCAATTTCCTGGCCCTGCGTACCCATTTTTTTGCTGTCTGCCTCGAGCGCGTTCAGCTGATCCTCAAAAATGAGCTTGCTGTCATAGAGAAGGCGACCGATGAGCGTCGATTTGCCATCATCCACACTGCCACAGGTGATAAACCTGAGCATGGACTTCTCTTCCTGCGCCTTGAGGTAGGCGGTGATGTCTTCTGCAATGAGGTCGGACTGGTGAGCCATCAGAAATACCCCTCTTGCTTTTTCTTTTCCATGGACGCGGCGCTGTCATGGTCAATGACCCGGCCCTGACGTTCGGAACTGGTGGTGAGCAGCATTTCCTGTATGACGTCCTCAAGCGTGTCTGCTTCGCTCTCGACGGCACCAGTGAGGGGGTAACAGCCGAGCGTGCGGAAACGCACGGACTTCATCATCGGCTCTTCGCCGGGCTCCAGCGGCATCCGCTCATCATCAACCATAAAGAGCTGGCCATCGCGCTCAACAACCGGGCGTTTTTTCGACAAATAGAGCGACGGGATCGGGATATCCTCAAGGTGGATATACTGCCAGATGTCGAGCTCGGTCCAGTTGGAGAGCGGGAACACACGAATGCTCTCGCCCTTGGCCTTGCGCGCATTGTAGAGGCTCCAGAGCTCCGGGCGCTGGTTCTTGGGATCCCAGCGATGCTGAGCAGAGCGGAACGAAAAGACACGCTCCTTAGCGCGGGATTTTTCCTCGTCGCGGCGCGCACCTCCAAATGCGGCGTCAAAGCCGTACTTGTCGAGCGCCGCCTTCAGGGCCTGCGTTTTCATAACATCTGTATGCAGCGCACTGCCATGCGTGAAAGGACCAATGCCTTGCTTGACGCCCTCTTCATTGATGTGGACGATCAGATCGAGCCCAAGGTCTTTCGCAAGATTGTCGCGAAACTCGATCATCTCGCGGAACTTCCAGGTTGTGTCCACATGCAAGATCGGGAACGGGGGTTTGGAAGGGAAAAAGGCCTTCATGGCAAGATGCAGCATCACTGCGCTGTCTTTGCCTACGGAATAGAGCATGACGGGGTTTTCGGCTTCCGCCGCAACCTCGCGCATAATCTGGATGCTTTCGGCCTCAAGCCGCTTCAGATGAGTGAGTGTTTTTGTCATTGAGTGTACGCGCCAACCTTAGACGAAATAACCATGTGGCTTTTAAAGATGGGGCGGGTGTAGCGCAAGGTTAAGCGGCAAAGAAAACAAATTTTTCTTTTCGGATCGAAAATAGGCTCTTTTTTAGAATTTTTTTTTAATCAATTGCGGAAGTTCTATTGCTGCGCCGTCATGGGCTCTAGAGCTCAAACGTTGGCTCCGGTACCCGCCAGCCGGTTCCGTATCTGGCTTCAGACACTGCTTCCGGGTCACGCGGGATATCAAATGTCTCGCCTTTGAACTCCATCGTTGTCGTTGGCAGGAAGATGTCGGCCGGTTCCTCAACAATCATCAGGCGACGATGCGGCCAGTAAATTTTGCCGCCCTTGTGACCAAGAATGAATATATCGATGGTAATTTCCGAACGCCGGCAATGGATGAGCGGTGTTTGCTTCAACCGGCTGGTACAGGGAATATTGTTGGCTTCCAACAAGGCGGCGACACGATCACGTTCCGCCACAAGGTCCTCTTTTCCCAGCCCATCAACGATAATGGCAATATCGAGGTCATCATCATGCTGAATGAAGTCCTTTTCACGGATCGCACCCAATAGCGTCCCATACATCAAGAGCGGCTTCAGGCCGATATCACGCAGCTTGTCGCGAAGCTCAACAAGGTCTTCGAGAATTTTGTCCTGATCCATTTCACTGATTGGCACCTGGAGGCCGTGCTTGGTAAATCTTAACGTGACAGCATGTTTTGTTTGCGCCATGGCAGCATCAGAACCTGCACCAATCGCCTTGATCAATGCTTTATTGTGGCCAACCACTTTACCGAGCGGCTTCGAAAGCTGGCGCCTGCGATACAGGGTATAAAGCTTGCCAAGCAGGCTTGCGTATTCGGTTGACCATTTGTTTCGAAGCAGCATATCGATAAGGACACGGGCTTTCAGGACACCTTTATAGGTGGCGCCGTGATCATAAACAGGCGTCCAGTTCTCCCGGTCATTGCTTACTGACAGTTGCGTAAGCAAAGTGGTGCCGGCCTGAGCACGATTGATATTCCAGAGATTGAAGTGATCGAAGGAAACAGGCTCACCAAGATCAATCACCCTCGATCCGATCGACGCGGTCAGATTGAGTGCATAGGTTTCAGGCAGGTGCCAGGCTGGAATATAGTAGCGAAACTTAAGGTCTTTGCGCTCAACACTCGCGACGGCTTCGCCTCCGGCTGCCTTGCTAAAAAGCTCCAGTCCACCAAAACCATTGCTTTTGCTGCCGTAGGTTCTCAACTGGATATAGCGCGCTTTACACGGGTCGATATCCACTTTCAGACCAGTTTCTGATGTGAAACCAAAATCTTCGACATGATTGAGCGAGATATCCAGTGCTGCAATCAGTTTGTCGGCGGCATCTGCCAGAGCAGCGGCCTGGGCTTCACTAAGCGGCGTTTTATTTTGTGGCATGGGTTGTTCGGCGACAGGTTGCTGAATAATTTTTTGCCATAGTCGGCCAAGAAAGCTTTTTGGAGACTGATGTCCAGCCTGCTCTGAAGCGCTTGCCTGTATCGGGACAGCGGACGCTACCTTGGCGATATTTGACAGCGCGTCCGACACGAGGGCTGTATATTCCTGCCGATCCTTTTCAGGGCATGTCGCGACCAACGCCTCAAGGCCTTTGACGGCTTCGCCGAGGCGCTCCAGCATATGCCGCTTAATCCGGGTGCCAGGGCTGTGCAGTATAGCCTCCTGGCCATCTTCGCCCAGCGCCACCACCTGCAACCTTGCCAGGCGCTCAGAAGCGATATCCGGACGGTGATAGAAAAAAATATGCTTCACCTGCACGCTGGTTGGGAAGTCCGCGCGCCACCATGGCCGCTCTTCTTTCAGCGTATGGACGTTCAGCGCAAACTGCGGGCCGTATATGCCTTTTTTAGGGTGCTGCTGCGTTTCATGAATCGAACTCTGGCTGCAGGTGGCATAGTCGGACACATTAACAAGCTCATCATTGCCGTCGATGTATCCAAAAAAATGCACAAGCGAGAAATTCAGGATAACGGGTTTGGGCCGCTCAACCCGAAATATAAATGAACGTTGCTGCCCGGAAACCGGCACAGAAATAGGCGTGATGGAGTCCCCAAGTGACATGAGTGCACCAGGGTAAACACGGGTGAGTTCAACCCGCTGAGCCCTGTCGACAAAATCCTGCATACTTTCGAGGAATGAATTGAATTGACCACCCGTGCTTTGCGCCACTTAAAACTCCCTCACAGCAAATTTGCGTCAGTTGCCATAGTTCGGCCACGACTGGGCGATTGAATACGGGCGCAAAATTGGGCTGCGGCTTGCAAACGAAATATTCGTTTGATTGTCATTATGTTTTTGTTACAAGTTCGACCTTGTTGACAGCGTGCCTTAAACTATAAGCGTTTTGAAATGAAGAAAATTATTACATTTGGTACCTATGATCTACTGCATGTAGGCCATGTCAGGCTTTTGGAGAGGGCGGCTGCGCTTGGCGACTATCTGGTAGTCGGTATCTCCAGCGATCAGCTGAACGTCAACAAAAAAGGCAGGGCACCTGTATATTCCACCAAAGACAGAATAGAAATTCTGCAAGCGCTGTCTTGCGTTGACGAAACCTTCGTTGAGTATTCCCTTGAAGACAAAGGACGCTATATCCAGGAGCACAATGCAGATGTGTTGGTGATGGGCGATGACTGGGCCGGGAAATTTGATGAATTCAGCAATATATGCGAAGTCGTTTACCTGCCGCGGACTGAGGGTATCTCAACCACACATTTCATCGGCAACATTTCTTCAGGCAAGCGTGTCGAGGTTTCTGGCGGTTAAGCTAGACGATATGTAACCCCAATCTGTCTACTATCTCCCGCATGGCAGGCTTTAGCTTGTCTGCAATACCGTCCAGCGCACGGTACTGGGCATGATAGTCCAGTATATCGACATGTTCTGGCGCAGGTTGGTCCAGAAATTTCGCCAGTTCGCGCACGGTCTTTTCCGGCTGCTCCACCAGCTGTTCAAGCTCTATACGGGCGACCTGCGGCAGATCTGCGGCCAGGGCGTCAATCTGTTCCTCACCTGTATTGATATCCTGCAAATGGCGCACAACCCGCTGCAAAGGTACATTCACATTTTTAGCCAACGCTCTTTGTTTGGCCGGTGACATCGACCAGATGGAGCGGGCATGCTTCTTTTGCATCAGGTCCATCAGCACGCTCTGACTGAGCTTGTCCTGCCTGCGGACATGGATCACCCTGCAGTTTAGCCCATTCATCAAACGAGACAGCCGTTTGGGGCTGACCACAGTTTGCGTGAGCAGCGCCTGAATAACATCTGTCTGCAGCTGTACAACCAAAGGGCTGTCGCCGCCATTGACCCGGGCCACGCCCTCCAGATAGCGGTAAAACTCGAAGTCTTCCACATACTCCAGAAGATTGACCAATGGCCGACCGAAAAAGCTCTTTGGTGTGCCCATTGCGTTCGCTTCAAGCAAGTTACCAAGATATTCGGCATCGCTGCACGGGGTTGACAGCAGTAGAAAGATGTCATTTGGCTGCGCAGGTTTCTCCATGGTCACAGGCGGCAGCTTTGCCGGCCAGCCTGTACTGTTTGGTGCAAGATCATATTGGGCAGAATAAATTGCCAAATCCGGGTGTTGACGTCGCAGCCGGCGGACCAATCTGTGTTCACCCCGTTTCAAAAAGACCAGAACAGTATTGATCCCGCTATCAACAGTAACAGCGCCATCCTTGCCAGGCGTTGCCGTCTTGCATGCCAGTTGATCACGCTTGCGATAATACTCGGTAAAAAAACACTGGTCGGCAATGAACAATACATCTTCACCAAACCTGTTGAGCAAGTGAGGCCAGCCCCACATGCCAAGGTTATTGATCAGCCGCACTGTACTTTCATTTTGGGTCGCCACCATCGGTCCCTTATGCAATGAGTCACACCGGAAAGCTAAACTTGTCGCAGCTCAACATCAAAAAGATCGCTCTCACCATCGGTGATCGGAGGCAGAACGGCGCACCTCTTCAGCAAACCGTTAGTCCGCACCCTGAAGGCATGAACACCCGGGCCGAGGACCGGCTTGTGAGCCAGATTCTGGGAAAACTCCCAGTCAAAATCGAACAGAATACGAACGCGTTGCGGCGTATCGGATTTATTTTCGAAACGCACTACAAATTCTTCAGGTAACGGCCTGTTTTTACCCGTTCTAAAAATAAATGCCGGGTGACGACCAACCACTTTGAAGGTCTTGTTGTCTGAGGTTGCTTCAAGCTGCCGAAGCACTTTCTTTGCTTCCATGGCATTCGGGTAATCGGCGGCGTCCACGTCCTGAACGTCATAAAATGTTGAAGAAACCTGCTGATAGCCGACAGAAGGGTCGATAAAGCGCATGCAGTTCTGGCGAATTTCGTCCGTTAGTTCAATGCCCAGATAGTTTGAAACAGCATCGACAAAATCCTGCTTGTTGGAGATCGCCCTGTCATAATCGACAAACAGGATCGGGCCTTGAAGTTTTTCGGCCTTCTCCACCATTGTACTCTGGCGTTCCATGCTGAATTGCAGCGCGTTATGGAGGTCGGTGTCGGACCGATTGACCTGACTAATTGCCGTCGCCAAAACATTGCGCCACACCAGGATAAAGTGCGGGTTCCTGAGTTCATCCTCAATTTCATCGATATAATCAATGCTGTGAGGCATTTTCCAGCCCCAGTCATCGTTCTGCTCATTCCGTTCGCCAATGACTTTCAGGATCTTGGCGCGCTCCGTTGTCAGGAATCTTGGGTCTTCATGGTTTTCGCCCAGCCGCTTCCCAAGATTGATGCCCAGCTCCCGAACTGTGCCTGCAACCATGGAAGTGCCGCCACGGGGCGCACCCATGATGACAACCGTCTTTGGACTGCTATGGCAGGTTTCACCGATGACATAGTGATATTTCGACACTGTGGACAAACTCGCCTGTTAGAATTCTTACTGTTGGAAGTCTTTTGCGCTCCGGCGCATAGTAGATAAATGAATTCTCGGTGTATGGCAAAAAAGAATCGATTGCTGCGCCAAATGCGAACTTGGATACCACCAGCCAACAGAAACGTTAGCGCCTCATCGCTTCTGCCAAGTATGCAGCTTTGCGCCCCCATCGGCCAATCACACCCAAAACACCCGTTTTGGTAATCGCCTTTCTGGAACCCACATCCGCGAGCTGCGTCACCAAAAACTCAGGGCTGCTGCTTTTGCCTGCTGGCCAGCTTACGTAGCGTGCATAAACGCAGAGCACAGCATAAACAAGAGCATCCAGGCTCAGCTCAGCAATTCGCCGCGGCAAGTCAATCCGGTCATCTGTCAGGCCCCACCCCGCATAAAACGGCATACCGTAGGTCATGACCGGCAGGCCGCGCAGCAAAGCTTCAAAGCCTGTGAGGCTGGTCATCGTGTGAACACCGTCAACTGCATCAAGACAATCGATGATATCTGCATCCACCACAATCTCGTCTGCGCAGGCCGTGAGTATGTCAGCAGGCACAGCCCCTGCCCGGTTGCCGGTGATGACATCAGGATGAGGTTTAAAGACGATATAGGCATCAGGTGCTGCTTGTCGCACCGCCTTCAACAACGCCCCGTTGGTTGAAATTTCAGGGGAGCCAAACTCCAGGCTCGCGTCGCCTTCCACCTGGCCAGGCACCAGCAAAACCGGCTTGCTGTTCGCACGTGCCTTGAAGTCAAGCGGTTGACGGTTGCCAACATTATATTTGGATACGCGGGACTGAAGAATGCTCTCCCGCAGTTCGCGACCACGCCGCTCATCATCGTGGTCGAATACATGCGTATTCAGGAATACCTCAAGATCAGATGGCACGCCGCCATCATAATAGATGCCCGACCGGTCCATCACCAGGGACGACGGACGCCTCAGCTCGGCCCCAAGGCCAACAGAACGCAGAAATCCGTCTTCCATTCGCCATACTGGGATGTGCGCAGGCACATGCGCGGCCTCGGTATCATGTTTGCGCCCCCAAACGACAACAATGTCGCCCGGCAAATACTCAAAACTCTCCAGCGAGCAAGGTGTTGTAAACAGTGTTTTCTCGAAACCGGGGCCAAAAAATTCCGGCAGGAATCCCCTTTTCCAGAGCGAAAACCCAACGGCAATGACACGTTTTCCCGCAGGTCGCGGCAGTTGCCGCTCTGCAACCAGAATGTCAAGAATGCGCTCAAGCTCAACACGCGCGCCGCTAAAGGGGTCGATATATCGGCTGTAGAGAATAAAAGCGGCAGCGAACAATTCTTCCAGAGTGCGGTTCGCAGCCCGGTTTTCGCAAAGCTGCCGGTCATGGGTCAGGCCCCAACCAGCATAGAAAGGCACGCCGTAGCAGGTTACCTTTTTACCGGCAAGCAGCCCTTCAAACCCCATCTGGCTTGTCACCACGTAAACGTGGTCAACCTTGGTCATCAACGCATGCGGATTGCAGTTTTCCGCCACAAACATAATTCGATCGCTATCGCGGCTCGCAGCTTCCCGCACATCAAAGTGGCCTTGTTTCTTGCCAACAAGAACGTCCGGATGCACTTTCACCACAACAAGTGCTGTCGGGTTTTCCTCAAGTGCGGCGTTGAGCATGTCCTTGAACATCCCGTCGTTCGCCATGCCACATGCAATCGATTTGTCGCCGAATGTCTGATCGACAACCAGCACCTTTGGTCCTTTATAGGCCTGCAGTTTTTCCGCCAGCTCTTCAGAAAGATCAAATGCGCCGTGGTTATACTTGCTGATCCGCCACTTGACCATTCGATCAATGGCCCGGCGTGCACGTGATAACAAAGCGTCTGTTATCCAATCGTCACGGTTCAGAAGCTTTTCCAGGTCACTTGAACCATGGGCATCATAGTAGATACCGCTTTCATCCACGACGAGGGAAAGACGCCTGTCGTCAATAGCCGGGTGGCTCAAGTAACCGATAAACCCGTCTTCCAGCCGCCAGTAGTCCAGTCGATTCTTGTGCGCGTAAGCTCTTGGTTTTTCTGTATTTTCTTTCTCGCCCCAACCGATCACAACATCGCCTTCGCGGGCAGTGAGGCCATGGGAAACCGGACAGCCCAGCAACGTCGGCAACGCCTTGTCCCGGGCGATACCGCGCGAACTGGTTACAGCTTTCATGAGCGCTGCTCCGCGAGGATGGCTTCAACGCGGGCAACATCCTGCTCGGTGTCAACACCGACGGAAGGCGCGCCGGCATAGGTTGCCACATAAATCTTGAGGCCATGCCAGAGTGCCCGAAGCTGCTCCAGTTTCTCGGCTATTTCGGTGGGTGCGGGTTCAGCATCTTTCAGGAATCGCAGTGTCCCGGCGCGGTAGGCGTAGATGCCGATATGGCGCATTGCAGGCACGTCCTGACCGTCACGGTTGTTGGGTAAAGGGGACCGGGAGAAATAATGTGCGTAACCAAACTTGTCCGAGACGACTTTGACGATATCGGGACTGGCAATCGCCGAAGGGTCATGCAGTTGATCTGCCGCCGTAGCCAGCGCAGCATCCGGATGGGCCTCAAGCTTGCTCCCCACAAGCTTTATCAGGCCGGGGTCAATCAGGGGTTCGTCACCCTGCACATTGACAATAATCTCGCTGTCCTCAAACCCCAGGGTATCAACAAGTTCAGCCAATCTTTCGGTTCCGTTTTCATGATCCGGGCGCGTCATGACACTGATGCCACCGAAATCTTGCACAGTGGCTGCAATGCGCTGATCATCCGTGGCAACAATAACGTCGTCGGGCTGCTCCACCGCCTGGACGGCCTGCCGCCAGACCCGCTCGATCATGGGTGTGCCCGCAATCATCGCAAGCGGCTTACCGGGGAAGCGGCTGGAAGCAAAACGGGCTGGAATCGCAATCTTCATGATGACCTAAAGGTATTCCTTGGGGTTGACGAGGTCCACAAGTCTAACACCCATTTTTCCCGCGAGGTGCTCACAGGCTTCCCGAACCGCGCCATGGCCACCGATCTTAGCAGAGGTCCAATCGGCAATTTCCTTAACTTCAGCCACAGCACTCGCCGGCGCCATTGCGTAGGCCACACGCCGCATGACATCAAGGTCGATCCAGTCGTCGCCCATGAAAGCGCAATCCTCAAGGGTAATGCCAAGCTCGTCGCAGATATCCAAAAGGGCCGCTGTTTTATCGACGCATTTAAAGCGGGCACGCCGGATACCCAGGTCGGAAAGCCGCCGAGCCAGAGGCTTGCTCTGTCGCCCGGAAATAACAGCAACATCAACGCCCGCTTTTTGCAGATATTTGATACCCAGGCCGTCATGAGCGTTGAACGCTTTGATCTCTTCACCGTGCTCTGTGTAATGGATGGTACCGTCAGTCATCACGCCGTCCACATCCAGAGCCAGCAGTTTGATACTCATACCAATTACTCCGTCACCACGGGGTCAAAACCTTTGACAAGCGTGTCTATCGCCTGGATTTGCTCCAGAAACGGGCGCACTGCTTTCAGGGGCAATGCACAGGGACCATCACACAAGGCCTCGTCGGGGTTGGGATGCGCTTCAAGAAAAAGGCCGGCCAAGCCCAGGGCCATCCCGGCGCGCGCCAACGCACCTGCCTGACTTCTACGGCCATCCGCACTATCCGACCTGCCGCCTGGTCGTTGCAGAGCGTGGGTCGCATCAAACACAACCGGGCCAAATTGTTTCATCACGTCCATGCCAAGCATATCGACCACAAGATTATTGTAGCCAAAGCTCGTGCCCCGCTCACACAGCAGCACATCCGATTTACCGCTTTCTTCAAACTTCTTCAGAATGTGGGCCATTTCCTGCGGTGCCAGAAACTGAGGTTTCTTGACGTTTACCACCGCGTTTGTTGCGGCCATGGCGGCGACCAGATCAGTTTGGCGCGCCAGAAACGCCGGAAGCTGGATGACGTCTGCGACGTCTGCGGCAGGCGCTGCCTGATGGGGTTCATGCACATCAGTCAGGATCGGAACATCATATTCCTCCTTGATCTCCGAGAGAATCAGCAGGCCCTTGTCCAGACCCGGTCCACGAAACGAGTGAACCGACGATCGGTTTGCCTTGTCGAAGCTCGCCTTAAAGACAAAGGGAATGCCCATGTCAGCGGTTATTTCTTTAAAAACACCCGCTATCTCGAAAGCGAGATCACTGCTTTCAAGCACGTTCATGCCTGCGAATAAAACAAACGGAGCATCATTCGCTACGTGGATGTTTTTCCCGATGGGGATACTGCGCGCCATAAGCATCCTTCTGAAAAGTTCTTAGCCCAAAAACTTGGGCCCAGAAACTTGGCCCCAGAAACTTGGCTAGCGCGGCGCGGCCAAAAGCGCAAGAAAACAAATGACTGGATCGCAGGCGAATTTCTAAGGTCCGGATGCCGTATTGCTGAGGGGGTCGGGTTTTGGCGTGGGTGGCTCTATGCTGCAATCCAGAAAAACCTCCACGGGATCCCGCGATACGCAGGCAACAGCCAATTCAAATTCAGGAACATAGTGAAAGAATATCGAGACCGTTTCCAAGCCACGCGGCGTAGGAGCAACCAGGCGGAACTGTCCGTTTCCAAATTCAACTTCAACGCCACGCAAGTAGGGCATCAGGGTGCCATCCTCAAGTTTGACGCACGCTTCCTTGATCGCCCACAAAGTAAAGAACAACAGGCGGCCTTCATTTGGTGGCATGGCTGCCAGCAACGAACATTCCCGTTCCGGGAACCGCCTCTCGGCGACACGCCGCCAGTCAATTACATGGTCTACCTGCTGTATGTCGATACCGATGGGTGTTGCATCCGTTGTTGCAACCGCCGCAATGCCAGCCTCCGCCGCACCAGTATGTGAAACAGAAAAAAAGGGAGGTTCACCAGGTTGGAAGCCACTGATGGATATGCGCCCTGCACCTTCCTGCTCAAGTGGTACAGCGGCAGCTGTAAGCCCCATATAGGCGCCCAGTTCAGCGCGCAGCATGGTTCGCGCTGTCACAAATGCTGGGCGAGCGCCTTCATGCATACCGGCCAGGCGGTCGTGCTCGCTGTCAGACAGAAGGTGCTGTTGACCCAGCGCAGGGTCTGCAGCCCGAATTCGAAACTTGATATGGGCTTCTTGCTTCATCATAGATCCTGATATCAGATCAAGCCTATGAATAAAGCCAAAACACTTCAAGCCACATGGGGAAAGTTGGCGAGGCAGGTGAGTTCCGGTGAAGAAACGGGGTTTTTGTCAGGAAGGGAAGAGGCGATCAAAAAGTGCCTCTGTGAGAAGGAGGGGGGTACGCGGAAAGCACGAACGGCTTGCCACAAAAGAAAAACCCCGGCGGAACCGGGGTTTTTTTACTGTCAGAAGTATTAGGCCTTTAACTCACCCCGATAAAGTTATCGAGTGTCAGGTCATCTTCCGAAACGCCACGCAGGAAGATGGTTGAACCACCCCCCAAATTGATAAGCACGCCGTCGACACCATCTTGTTCGGTATCTTCAGCGCGGTTCTTGACCGACTGAAGATTGGTAAATGCCGTCGGTATTGTGCTGACATTCAGCACGTCTGTACTGACGTCAAAGTCGACGATGGTGTCATTACTGCCGGTGTCAGCGCTGAAGATAAATGTGTCGCTACCGCTACCACCATTCAATGTATCATCCCCGGCACCCCCCGAGAGGGTATCATCGCCGGCCCCACCACGAAGTGTGTCAGCCGCAGCGCCGCCAGTAATGCTGTCGTTGCCTGCACCGCCGAATATCTCGTCGGAACCACCACCGCCGCTCAAGGTATCGTTGTTATTACCGCCAAACAGCTGATCATTGCCATTTTCGCCTTGAATACTGTCGTTACCATCGCCACCGAAAACAATATCATTGCCTTCGCCACCCAATACGGTGTCGTCCGAATTCGCGGCATCACCTCTACCGGAGTATACGGTATCATTACCGCCTAGCCCGTAGATTTCGTCGTTGCCTTCGCCACCACCAAGTATTTCATTGCTGCCTGAGCCATACACATCGTCATTGCCAGCGCCGGCATACATGATGTTGAAACCGTCCGACGCAGTGTTGGTCACTTCACCTATCGCTACAACGCCATTATTGTCAGCATCATTCCAACCACCACCAACGAGCGTATCGTTGCCAGCGCCACCAAATATAATGTCGGCTCCATCCTCAGAACTGGAGTCACCGGAGGCACCGCCATACAAGGTTGAGTTTGCGCCACCGCCGACGATAACGTCGTTACCGGCCCCACCGAAAAGTGTGTCGTTACCTGCATCGCCGCGAAGAATATCATTGCCAGTATCATCTGAACCAGCAAATATCTTGTCGTTACCTTGGCCCATGATCGCAATGTCATCGCCGTTACCAGCTGCCACAGTATCATTTCCGGCGCCGGCGGTGAATGAATCGTTTCCTCCCTCGCCGCGGAACCGGTCATCGCCAGTAGCACCGACAAAGTTCTCCGCATCGTCGGAGCCTTCAATCAAACCACCGTCATCATTGGCCGTAAATGAAACGTCCGCGACTACCCGCAAATTAAGAGTCAACGTGTCAGTAACACTCGAGTCGTTCGCTCTAACGATAGTGACTTCTACTGTTTCATCCAGATTAGAAGCTGCATTGGTGAGATTTCCATCCGCAGTAAACTGAATTGTATCAATGTTGCCGTCGCTATCCGCGTCCGTGACGGTAATTGTACCATGTTCGGTACTAACGGCACTTCCCGCAGAAACCGCTACGCCTCCGACATGGGAGATCGTCCAATCGTCATCACTGTAGGCTTGCAGTGGGTTAGCGTTACTTGGATCCCAGTCCAGAATACGATCTGCATAGGTGTCTGTATTTGAACCAGCCGTCGCGCCGTCAGCATAAAGATCAAGGCCCAAGTCAATATCCTGGCAGGCACCTGTAGTCAGCGTAACGTTATTAAACTGAAGTGTCTCAACAGTATCGACTGTATCAGTTCCTTCCACGACAACCTGATAATCAGCACCGCTCACGGTAGTAATATCCGTTGCTGCATCAATATTACCGCTGAAACGTGCGATATCATCACCAACATCGCCGTTTATTTGGTCATTTCCGGCACCGCCGACCAGCAAATCGTTACCCCGCCCACCGGACAATGTGTCGTCACCATCGTTTCCGTTCAGGGTGTCGTTACCGGTATCAAACGAAGTATCGCCATTCAGTACATCGTCCTGGTTACCACCATTCAACTGGTCGTTACCCGAACCACCATTGATGGTGTCGTCGCCGTTATTACCATTCAAGGTGTCATTGCCGCCCAGTCCGTTGATGGTCTCATTGCTTTCATCACCACTGATGAGGTTGTTGCCGCTGGTACCATCGAGCGACGTTGCGCTCGGAATTTCCAGAGTCACATTGACAGTAACCACCTCGTTGGTGGTTGTGTTGGTAAGCTGTATGGGAACGACCTGTGTTTGAACATTCGGGTCGTTGCCTTCGTCTGTGTCGGCATCAAACCTGATTGTATCGATGTTAGCATCACCGCCAGCCGTGATGGCATTGGTTACAGTGATATCACCCAGATCCAGTGAAACCACCGAGCCGTCAGAAACGGTGGAACCGTTCACTCTCGTGATTGTCCATTCGTCGTTGCTGTATTGAGTAAGAGGATCAGTTGCATCTGTTGGGACCCATTCCAGCACGAACTGGGCAACAGTATTTGAAACATTGGATCCGGCTGCAGCACTGAGCGTGAAATCAACGCCGATATCTTCATTGGCCGTGGATGTCAGGGTCACATTGTCAAAGCGTAATGTCTCAACGCCGGAAACAGTGTCATCACCCTCGATGAGAATGTTGAAGTTACCACCTGCCAAATCAATGTTGGCTGCACCCGTAATCGAGCCGTCAAAGATAGCAATATCATTATCGGCACCACCGACAATACTATCGTTGCCCAAGCCACCGGTGATCAAGTCATCGCCGGCACCGCCATCAATTGTATCGTTGTCGTTGCCGCCGGAGAGCGTGTCATTGCCATTGTTACCAAGAAGGCTGTCCAAACCGGTGCCGCCGGTCAAGCTGTCGTTGCCATCATCGCCGCTCAATGTATCGTCATCATTACCGCCCGTTACGACATCGTTTCCGGTACCGGCAGAAACGATGTCACCTGTGAGCGCATCACCCGTAACAATGGTATCGTCGTTTGCCCCGCCTTCTATGGTGTCGTCACCGCCACCACCTGTCAGCGTATCATTGCCGTCATCACCGAACAGGCGATCGCCAGCAGTCCCGGTTCCGCTTGTGAGGGAGTCGTTGCCATCACCGCCACGGATTGTGTCTACGCCGCCGCCGCCATCGGCCGTGTCGTTGCCACCATTACCAAGAATACTATCGTTACCTACACCGCCCGTGAAGGTTTCTGCATCCCCGTCACCGGTGAGCGTGGAGCCACCGGCATCAGCAGAAAAAGCTGTGTCCGCCGTGAGACTGAGATCAAGAGTAAAGGTGGTCGTAGAGGTGGAATCCGCATTTCGAATTGTCACCGTAACGGTTTCATCCTGGTTGGCTGCGTTGTTGCGCAAGCTGTCAGCACCGGTAAACCGGATTGTTTCCACCATGCCGTCACCATTGGTGTCTAAAATAGTGAGGGTACCGGTGGTTACTGCCTGAGTTGCGCCACTCGCCGAAATCGGTGTGCCGTTGATGTGGGTTACGGTCCAGTCATTGGCCGCGTAAGAAGCCTGCAAAGGTGTACTGGAATTGGGGTCCCACGCCAATACTGAGTCGCCAAAGGTCGCCGTGGCGGAAGAATTCGATGTCGTGGAAATCGCTACATTCGTTCCAATGTCGGAGGCTGTAGTCCCAGACAAAGTAACATTGTCAAACTGGATCGATTCAACGTTTGAAACAGTGTCTGTTCCTTCCACGTTGATGCGGAAGTCTGCGCCGCTCACTGAAGTGATATCACTTGCGCTATCCAGATTGCCTCCAACAACCAGCACATCCGTACCGGTGCCGCCATCAATGCTGTCATTACCGCTGCCACCGATAAGTGAGTCGTTTCCGGCCCCACCATTCAGTGAGTCGTTACCGTCACCTCCAGTCAGGGTGTCAAGGCCACCATCGCCAGAGAGCGTATCATTGTCTGAATTACCAAATAATTGGTCGTTGTCATCGCCACCACTAATACTGTCGCGACCGTCTTCGCCAAACAATGTATCATCGCCAGCATCGCCGCCCATCGTATCGTTGCCTGCACCGCCAAGCAGGGTATCGTTGTCATTACAGCCAAACAACTGGTCTGCGCCAGCGCCACCAAGGATGCTATCCGCGCCTGCCCCACCAATAAGAATGTCGTTATCTTCATTACCATTGATAACGTCTGCACCGTCGCCGCCGTTGATCCGGTCAACGCCTGTGCCGCCAAACAGGCGGTCAATGCCGCCATCGCCAAAGATTGTATCGTTGCCTGCGCCGCCAATTATGGTGTCATTGTCATCGCAGCCGCGGATGGAGTCCGCACCGTCACCGCCATCTATGGTGTCGAGCCCGGCACCGCCGAGAATGGTATCATTACCGGTGCCACCATCCAGCGCGTCTCCGCCGGCACCACCAAGGATAACATCGTTCCCCGCGCCACCGTCGGCGTCGTTACAGCCAGAGCCGGTGTTGAGCCTATCGTTACCGTCACCACCAAGCAGAGTGTCATCATTGTCACCACCCAGAATGGTGTCCGCACCGCCGTTACCAACAAGACTGTCGTCGCCGCCAAGGCCCGAAATCGAATCCGCGTCCGCGCCACCTGACAGCGTGTTGTTGGTTCCATCACCAATAAAAGTAGCCATAACAATAACCCCAAAATTCAGGCAAAAATACTAAATTGCCGGTAAGCTATCAGCATCAATAGCGGGCGTCAAACGTCCTGATGCGGGATTAATAGAATTTTAGGCTTTAGAATCTGGTGTTTAGCGTATTTTTGCAACAGTCAGAGTCGGTTAGTTAAAAAAGGCGACATTATGGCTGGATGGAGAAAAATCCTGCCCCGCTGCGGGGGATCGCAGCACACTTAACCCACATGTCTCAGAAGTACTTATCGGCGATGAAGATGACCCCAGGCTGCACAGCCGCGCGCGTCATGATCTCGCAGTGCACGTTTTTCCCTCAATTCTGCCTCTTCATACTCAAGTTGCAGATTGTACATCTGGCGCTGCACGCGAAGCGTTTCCCGTTGTACTTTTTCTTTGTTAAAAGCCTGCCGGATCAAAGCACCGGTAAGGTTTCCTATTGCAGCAACGGCCACGGCTGCATCTGCATAGGTTAGAAACCGGCTTAGAGCGCGTATGTATTCACTGTCCCTACCCAGCTTTGACCTGAGTTCGACCACCAAGTCGAGCAGCTCTTTTTTGCTGTTATCTAGCTGTTGCCCTAAATCTGGCTCAACACCAAAAATCACATCACCCAAACCAGGTATCTCGACCAGATTGGAGCCTGCCAACCTCAACGTCTGCCGGGCTTGTTCGACCTCCGCGTCGCCCGATTCTCGAAGAATATAGTCCGTCAGGTACCGGAAACGCTGGTCTTGGCGCTTTCTCAAGTTGGTCATCTGCTCCCGAGCGAGCAAAATCGTATCAGCCAGAGTGCGGCAACTGGCACAGGCCCGCTCCTGCCCCGCAACGATGTTGGAGTTCAGGCCTTTTTCAAGAATTGTTGCCGCATAGCTGGCAAGTGGTCTGTTGATAACGCGCCCACCCAGCTCACCTGCGCTGGCGCAGGCTTCGGCATGAATGCGCCCGACCACTTCAAGCAGCCGGTCTCGCGCGGGAATTTTATAGGCCGTTTTCAAGTCGTTCCACACAACGCGCTGGTTGGCACTGCCTGGCCCCAACGCACGAATTTGTTGGCCAACCTCTACAACATCCCGGGACCGAAGGTGAAAATGGCTGCCTGATGATTTGGCGGAAACATAAGACCAGTCTTTTCCGGTATGCTTGAGCTCTTGCTCGATAAAACCCTTGAAAGCGGCGGGTGGTGTGCGCGTAAGCGTATGGGTTTTGGGATCAAGAAACCTGCCAACACCACCGAGTGACATGGCAACATCAAATTTGTTATGCGTTACCGGCTGCTGGATGAACTCCACCGCGTCAATACGGCCAGCATAGTTGATTTTACCGGAACGAAACACACGTGGAAGCGACAGGAAGGGAGGGATCAGGAAGTCGCTGGACGAGCGAAGAGCGCCTGTTTCTGCCACAGGCTCATAAAGGATGGCGGTTCCCCAGACGGCAGCAAGCTTTTCAATTGTGCTGCCTCTAAGCGCTTTACGCAAACCGTCGATGATCGGGCCTTTAGGGACTATTTTGTCGGGATAGCTAGTGACCCCGCCCTTCCGGATCGGATTGGCAATGATGTAATTTTTGACTGAAGGCCCAAAGAAATTGATGCGGCCATCTATGACATGCCTCTTGCTTTCAAACCGCAAATACGAGAGGGCAGCCTGCAGCTTTGCGATATCGTGAGGCCGGTTTGCGCCCCCGTCGCCGACGCTGGCGGAAATCTCGAAAGCCATGGCAATTCTCTATTTTGTTCTTTATTTGTTCTATTGATTTAGGTAGGGTGGTCGACGTTTTTTCAGGGGGCAATCAGCGCATGACGAAAAACAGACGCATTGCGATGCTTGTTGTACTGCTGGCGTTGAGTATCGCTTACCTTGTCTATCGGGGGCCTGCGTCGATTGTTGAATTCAAGGAAATACTGGCATCGAGTTCAGCAGAAGGGCAGGTCACAAAAAAGGCTGGTGAAATAGCCTTTAATGTTTCCCGCTACACGCCGGCTATACACGCTGCTCTGCTGAAACCCGAAAACACGGACGAGGTTATCGAAGCGATATCGAACTTTCGGGCAGACCTGGAAGGGCAGCAATCGTCGATCGACGCGCTTATGGCCGAGCTGTTTGATCAGGAAGACTTTTACACCAGTCAGATATTGCAGGAACGGTTTGAGGCTGCATCGGCCGCCGCCAACATATATTTTGGATACCTCAAATCCGTTGAGGCCGGGGAAATTGAGCCTACATCTGCCGATGAATTCTATGTCACGTCAGACCTATACACGCTGGAGAAACAATACATCCTTACCTTGCGGGAACTAGGCACCACTCTTCAGGAACACATGAACTAGGCGTTGGTTGGGGGGGCGCTAAGCCTCCACAGGAATGGCCTTACGAATGGGGCCGCATTCCTCCTCACTTCCAGCTGTCCCTGCCAACACCCTTTAGCTTTTCGACAGTCCGCAACCCGCCAAGCCCGAGCATGGAGAGAAGGACTGTCACAAGTGTTTCGGTGCCGTTAAGGGCCGGAGGTGGCGGGGTCTCTGGAAAAAACACGATCCGCAGCCAGTTGGCGATATCGAACCCAAGGAAATGCCAGGCAAGCGCAAGACCACAAACCCATCCGATGAATGGCCGCCAGCCCGCGACAAAAACAGATGGATGCTGGGCCTCCATTTTGTTGATTTCAGCCTGGGCGAGCCCTGCCTGCAGAAGCGCCATTTCCAGCTCGTGATCGAATTTCCTGCGTGCATTTTTATCGGGGATCAACTTGTCGAGCGGACTTTTTATCGCGTCAAGGATCGTGCCGATGATGGGTATACTCATGCCGGACTCCATTGCAGGAATGCATCCAGCAGCAGAAGAGCACTGGTCACCAAAAGGAAGCTGCCAAGGAAATCGGCCAGAAAATCACGCAACATCGTTGCCCTCCTCACTGCCGGGAAGAGCTGCATAAATACCGCGATGAACAAACCTGCTTTCAACTGATTTCTGGATTGTCAACGCTTCGCGCCGGTTGTTGCCCAACCGTCGATGCGAAATATGGATCCATTCACTCCGTTCCCCGCCTCGATCCCTGATTTCATAGATCAGTTGGTCAAACGGGATTTTGGAGCCGGCAATAGCACAAGCGGCCTCGAAGCAAGGCACATCACGCACAACAATATCTGCAGCCTCGCCCAGCAGATGCTGACTGTTGACAGACCCTCCTACGAGCCGGTTCAGCGTTGCGCAGCGAAAGCCTGATGTGACAATCACATAGCTGCCCAGCAGCGAACGCACCGGCTCCAGAACATGAAGGGCAAGCGCCCGCAGATTTACCACTTCGGCCTCTTCACGCGGAATATTGTAAAGCTGATGCTTGTCGGCTGTGCGACTTTTGGTGAACTCACTGAGGCGAAAGTGCGGACTGAGGGCCTGCCTTACATCTACACCAACCGGCGCAGAGTCCGTCATGCTGTAGCTGTGTGCGTTTTGGGCGTGCATATTCATGAAAACCATCCCAGTTTGTCGGACAATAAAAAGAGGAGGAGGCCACCGAGCTGTGCGAGCACCAGCAACATCAGCTTGATCACGATTGCCCAGCGTTTGCTGCATTCAATTTCGTGTCGCTCAATGCGATCAAACGCCAGAGTTGCGCGCAGAAGGGCGGCGTTTGCGGTGTTGCTACCCTCCCCTGAAAAGGCATCAGGCAGGGCGGCGGTGCCGTCCCCGTATTCACGTTTCCGGTGCGCCGCCGTCATGCCAGCGCCTTTGCTAAAAACACCACTGAAGTGCTGAAAGCCAAAACCAGCGAAACCGCTTTAAATCGCTTGCGTTCAAGGGGTTGCCAGCGCCAGAAAGCAATGCTTTTCACAGGGGGCAGCGAGAAAACAGGATCCCAATCGAGCGCGGCCCGCTCGGCTCCCATCCCCCAAAAAAAGGCCAGAAGAAAAACTGCAGCACATACAGCAATGCCGGGCACAGCAACCAGATGGCTGACCGCCGCGAATGGCAAGAAAAGCATCAGCACCAGAATTGCCCGCTTGAGCGCAGGCCGGACATAAAAAAAGCGGCCAATGGCCGCTGCAACTGCCGCTTTCGCGGACAAAAAACGTTTTTTCATGGGATGGAAATCTCCTGTTTCCGGCGCAGCCGGCGCGCTCAGATGTCCGGGAAAGTCAAAGAGTTGAGAACCCGGGCGATATCACTTTTGGTATCCGCGGCATCTATTGCTTGGCGCGCAAGCAATCGAGCTGGTTCTATTTTGCACGAAGCACGTTTCATCCGCTCAAGCGCCTTTTTGGGCTTGGAAGCGATGATACGAGCAACATCATCGATGGTGTCCCCAGTCAACCCGACTTCAGCCCGCAGGAGAGGATAATTGTCCTCAACCGAATTTGCTTCTGACAGAAACCTGACAGCTTCCGCGTGTTTTGCTGGTTCAATCCGGGATCCAATAATACCCCCGCGGACAACGGCTGCATATTGCTCCTCAGCCTTCCGGTCTACGGATCGCTTCGCCGTCGCTTTTTCCTGTAGAAACAAGCCTTTGACAAAGCACCGGGCGCGGGGGTCCCACTCATGTGTTTCCTCCCACCCATCCGGTGCGGGGCAAGTGGCTTTTCCTCGCTTGTCTACGCCGTCAAGCGAATGGACGACTTGCTCCAATACCCCTGTTTTTTTGCTGAAAACTGCGATCATACCCACTGCACCCGCATGTTGGAATTCCCGGCAAGTTCAAAAATTGTTCCACCACTGCTTTTGGCCAGCATCCTGAATTGCCAGGTTGTCGGAGTCGACGGACCGGCCCGAGAACGGCTGATAACGGCAACTCCAGCAAACCCATCGTAAGGATTGCCCGCGGAGGCTGAACCAATATCGATCCAACTGCCGCCGCTGTTGGTGCTGTATTGCACTTTCACGGTCTGCGAATGCCCTAGCGGGGAGCTTGTATAGGTCACGAAGCCATCAATCTCGACAGTCCCGCCAGACCCTAGAGAAAGGCTAACGGGGCCGGCCGATACGCCGTAACTGGAGCTGTTGACAACGTTTGCACCGACCTCAATCGAAGTGGCCGCGTCGCCCTGTTTTGCTTTCACGAAAGTGATGCGGATTTTAACATTTGCGCCGTTATAACTGGCGGTTACGTCCACATATCCGCTGTCCGCAGACAAGCTGTTTACGGTCACAAGGCCATTACTGCTAACGGATGCATTGCAATTGACAGCCGTACGGCTGTAGCTGGCGGCTGTTGTCCGGTCCGTGTTTCCTTGCAACAGCTGTATCTGGCTGGTCGCCGGCAACTCGCCGCTTTTGGGCACACCGTTGGATGTCGTCAAAACCGTCAGGGCGGTTGGTGATGCACTGATGGTGAAGCCGTCAGAACCATCTGAGCCATCCGAACCATCTGAGCCCGACGGCCCTTGCGGCCCCCCTGGACCCTGCACGCC
Source organism: uncultured Kordiimonas sp. (assembly GCA_947500295.1). Classification (GTDB taxonomy): domain Bacteria; phylum Pseudomonadota; class Alphaproteobacteria; order Sphingomonadales; family Kordiimonadaceae; genus Kordiimonas. Next base: position 297,735 of record CANMRM010000003.1, on the reverse strand, counting down.
ATCGTTGCCGTCTGCACCGGCGTCACCTTTTTCGCCAACAATGCGCATTGCCGCAGACCAGCCGCCGCCAGACAAACGTTGCCGCATATATAGGTCGCCGGGCTGAAAAATGCTGTGCCAGCCATCGAGGCCATTAATGGAATATTCGATTTCGAGGCCGGAACCACCAATCTCCTGCGGGGTTGACCAACTGCCGATCAAAAGGTCGTCAGCGCTCTTCAGTCCCTTGATCATCCAGAGTGGGTTGCCATCCGCAACCGGTGGCCCATCTGACCATCCGGCAGGCTGGTCGCCTGTAGGTGTCGCGGGCTGGCCCGCCGACCGCCTGAACATGATATCAAAATAGCCGCCGTTGGTGCCGGCAGCACCGTCTGCACCAACGCTCGCCAGCAACTCCCAGTATAGCGGGTCGGAAAGCGCGGTACCAACGGCAGGTATGGTTGAAATGAACACATAAGACGAGCCGTCGGACGTCACCACATCCCCGCGCAGATAGAGTGTCGCGGCGCTGAACTGCCCACGGAACACGGTACGGGTCGCTCCGTCTTCGACACTGTCCAGCTTGCTGATGGTGGTTGCCGTCAGGTCAACCGGGTCAACAATCGCATCGATGGACCGCTGGCGCAGGCGGGTCACATAAGAGACCACGACGCGGTACTGTCTGTCATCGACGAGATTTGGAATACGACAGGCCGTCGCGTCTTCGTCCAGCACAATTGTGCCTTCATAATCATCATTGGCGGCAAGCGCCGCGTCGGCCTTGTCCCGCCATTTAACTTCGATGTGCTCTACCGGCACTCCGGACGTGGGCGCATCCCAACTGAGTGAAATGCCGCTAACAACGGACCCATCAGCCTTGCCTGTGTGATATTCAACGGCACTCAGGTTTGAAATGGCATTGGGGTCAGCGAAGGGGTCCTCGTTGTCGTCATTAGGACCCAATGGTTCGTTGTCGGGTGTTTCGGCACCGTAGATGCTGGTGTCATATCTTACCAGGTCTGCACTCACTTCCAGCGTGCCGCTGACGCTGACCCGCTCAACAAGGAACATATCGCCCGGTGCTGAAAACCCTTTGGCAGCATAATCCATTGCCACCACATCACCTGGTTCCAGCAACAGGGCACGCGGCGCCAGCCGGAGCCCTTTGATACGCTCACCGACGCGGCTGCGCCGCACATGCAATTCGGCATAAGCTTTGGCGCGATAAAAGTCTGTGACGGTTGAAAGCGAAACATTCGTATGCAGTTCCCGGCCGCCATCTTCCGCTTTGAAAGCGGCGAATTCGGTCGAATTTCGTTCCGGCCAGGAAACGGTATCATCTTCGTAGTTTTTATTGGCATTGGGGAACTCAACAGTAACCCGGTTAAACCGCTGCGAGCGGCTCCCGCGCTCCATAGCCCAGCCCCCGAGGATGTCATCTTCGGTGATGGTCATCACCGGTGTGCTGGTTCCATCTTCGATGACCAGCCTGTGGCGGCCATTTGACCAGCTCAGGGACCAACCGAACTCCTCAAGCAGGCGCTCCAGATTTCGAACGACATCATCTTTGGGGTCAATGACCGCGTCGGCCTCGTATCTGTTTTGTTGAGAACCTGATTGCAGTGGGCGGTATGTTGGATAGATATCATCAATATCGATAGTGATCCGCTCGCCGGTGAACCAGTTGTACCAGTCCGGGATCGCACTGCCGGACTGGTTTGTCACCACCGGGGGAATATTGACCTGTTGGTCGCATATATCTGCGGCGCCAATAAAGCTTTGCATGTCCAGTTCGGCTTCATCCGCAGCCAGCCCATGCGCAGACATAAGATAATTCAGAACAACCAGTGCCCGGTTGTTGCTGAAGGCCCAGTTGGCGTCGTTCGAAAAGTCCTGAGTGCCGGCCCCACCATGAGCAGGGTCCTGGCGAGGGTCATAAAGCTTCAGACCTTTGATTTGAGCCCTAAGCGCGGGTTCCGCACGATACTGCGGGTATTTGCTGGAATTGAAAAAGCGCGTCCATGAGTAGGCAACGCCCTGACCACGATGGCTTGCGCCCCATTGCGGCGCAGCGGCCGACAGGCCTGTAAGCGCGGTTTGATCAAGGCTGCCCACCATGGAAGCTGCCCGAAAATAGGGTCGGTTGTTTTTAAAGCGCTTGTGACCATCAAGGTCACCGTCAATCCAGAAGTGTTCTATGGCCTCAATCGGTCCCTGCCCCCAAACATCAATTCGGTGCAGCCAGTTGTTGTGATCAAGCGGATCCGGGCGGTTGTCTGGGCCACGCGACACAACCGCTGCGCTCCCGTTTCCAATTGTTGGCGCCGCCTGATTGGAAACGCGCTTCAGGACGGTGATGGCATCGACCCTGCGGCGGCCATAAATGATCGGCAGGCCCGCAGCCGTTGCGGACTTTGTCAACTCGATTTTCTGGTTGGGTGTACTCTGCAATCCAAGCAACTTACCGACGAAACTCAACAGTCCCATTAGGCCTCCGCTCCCCATCCGATGGTGTTCTTTTCTTCGTGCGCAAATTCGAAAAACTCATCGCCCGGGTAATTGTCTTTTTGGTTGTGATCGCTGGTGATACGCCCGGCCGTCAGATTGGGCTTTGACCAGGGGCTGGTAACTTTGACGGAAAGTGTGGAACTGGCTTCGCTGTCGCGCTCGGTCCAGGTATCAAGAGCACCCTTGTAAAGACTGATGGCGTCACCGGCGATAAGAGCTCCGGCGTCATCCAGGAAAGCCAGAAAAATCTCGCAGGGATCGCCGGTGCGGTCGTAAGGCTCATACGCCATCGTGCCATCATTGAACTTGTGGCGCAGATTGAAGGACATGATTCCATCTGCATTGGAAAACTCTATGGTGACGCTCTGCAGTTTTATCCGGCGCTCTCGAGTGATGGCAGGCAATCTGAGGAGATCACCCGTGCTTTGATAGGCGTCGCCCGAATATGAAATATCAACCGCGTGATTGGTGTAATGCAGGTCATCGCCCAGTTTCACCAGCCAGGCAAACCCGTTTGTTTCAGCGCTGAGGGCGGTCTGGACCGCCGAAGGTACCGTCAGCATGTCAGAGCCTTTCCACAAGATCGACTTCAAGCCGGATAAGTCCGTCGCGGTCGAGCGAAATCTGCTGCACATCGCGAGCGAGCGAGGCGCGCATAAAAACGGTGTCGGTGTGGTGTACGCCGCCCGTGGCTCTTGCCGTTGGATAGGTTTCCAGTGTTGGCGAGGTGGCCGTGATCAGATGCAGTTTGGTGTCGTCATCATAGTTTAGAAAGTTGGCGACTTCAGCTCCTGCCGATGTGCGAAAGCCTGTCAGCTCTACCTTGAAAATACTGTCGCGCCCTCGCCTTGATTGAAGAAAGGCAATGAGCGGAGCCGCAGCATCGCGTTTCATTGGTGCATACACGAGGGATGCTTCAAAAAACTGCCCGCCATAGGTGCCGCTGAGTATCCTGCCGCTTTCCGCCTGCGAAACCCGTGTGCGCTGTCGGGAATTGATGCGTATGGCGGCGGGTACCGGCGTGGCCGGCATCGCCGTCAACGATGAAAAGGCTGGGCTTGGCATAATCGGTTGATCCTGGAATGGGAGGCTGTAGCGGGGGCGTGCTTAAGCGCCAAAAGGTGATTGCAGCGCATAGTCCGCATAAATTTCGCGGATCATGGTTTCTACTGCGCCGCGGTTTGCCAGCACTGCATCGTCGGTGGCACCACCACCAATCGACAGATTGATAGTGGGATTGAAAGTACTGGAGCGTCTGACCGAGCGATCGATAGTGCCGCCAGCCACAGCATCATTGGATGCTGTCAGAAAACTGCTCAGGTCCTGATTGAGCCGTCTGCCGATCACCCGCTCGCCTTTTTCGAGAAGATATGTCGCCGTTGCCGGCACTCTGTCGAGCCCGGCATGCGCCTGGTTGACCACAGCTTCCTGCTTTTTGCCCATTATTGTCGCGAAAGCGATTGCCGGCAAATTAAGCGGCCACGGCAGGGATTTGGTCGCGGTCATAATCGCTTCCGCGCCGTCGCGTATCACTTTGAACCGCGCATGAGCTCTCTGGATCTTTGCCATTTTTTTACTGCCGAGAATTGTTTCCCCCAGAAGGGCGCCCAAGCTTTCTATGGCAGCCTGGTTTTTTTCTTCCTCAAGCTTCATCGCATCTTCCGCGTTCTTTTTTTCCATAGCCGTAACCGCTTTGAAAAAGTCGGCATATATCTGCTTACGCTCAGTCATCTGCTGCTGCAGGCTCTCCAGTCCATCCGCTTCGTCTGTCCCGCTGGTTGTTGTGCCTGGTGTGCCCAATGCGCCAGGGCCGGTTGCAGCCTCATCGGCCCCGGTCTGGCCGGCCAGTTTTTTCCCCAGTTCAAACAGCGTCGAGCCAATCAGTTGGGTGGGCTTCATGAGAGGCTCGAGCGATGGGTTCGCACCAAACAACTCGGCCAATGCTGCGAGGTCCTGCCCGCCAATGGCCAGCTCCTGGCCCAGTGCAGTCAGGCGGTCGCTCATACCACCAAAACTGGTTTGACCGCCGATGTTGGCCGCATCCACAATAGTCATTTGGTTTGCTCCACAAGTTCAAGAAGTCTTGATTTCGACATGGGACGCGCTTTTTCCGCGATACCGCGGGCCTGCCGCGCGCCGTCAAGGGCAATCAGGAGTTCAGGTATTGTCATGGGGTACACTTCTTCCGCGCGCCATCCGAGAACCGCAGAAGCCTTCAACAAAATTTGCCAATCGATGTTGTCGTGCTGCCCTTCGGCGCCACCAGTGTCCGCAGATGGGGCTTCTAGGACTTTCCCGGCGATGGTTCCTGTTTGTTGCTATCTGGCAGGAGCGTCATTTCCAGGCAGCGGGAAACAGCTGTCGCGGATTCCGCCAACCCTGCATTGACCAGAGTTTTGACTGCCGCCTTCTGCAACGCCTCGTCTGAAAAGTCCTTCCCCGTCATCGCGAGATATAGAACGGCCAGGTCTTTCAGACGAAACTCCGGCAACCGCTTCGAGAGGAAAGGAACCAACCCCATGGAGAAATAGTCCTCGAGGTCAATCATTGTTCCGATATCAAGCCTGAGCCGCTGGCGCCTTTTACCAACCTGCAGGCTCGTTTCTCCGCTTATGGATTTAGCCATGTGTAGACCCCGGACCTTAGATGACGGCTGCGGTAATTGAACCAGCTGACTGGAGCTGGATGTCATAAGTGACAGCCCCCTCGGTTTCTCCGGTAAACCCCAGAGAAGAAACAATGAAAGGGCCTGTATAGGTCATAAAACCCGGTACAGTTACACGCGCATCCAGGTGAGAACCTGCAAGAGCAGCCGTATGAACTGATGTGAATTCCGGGTCCCCGACAAAAACGCCACTACCACTGGTTTCAATGGAAATATTCGCTCCGCCGTCGAGTGACTCCCGGAAGCCCGCCGAATCCTTGCTGGTGATATCAATGGGGCTGCCATTGATTGTAAAGCTGTTGCTGGTGAAGCCACCCACAGTGGCATAGCCGCCCGCCCCATCGTCCACCTGAAGCAAGAATTCTTTCCCTTTTTGTACAGGCATGCGCCTCTCCTTAATGATTGAATGTTGATGAATTAATTCGACGATGTGGCTGGGCAGATTACCCCGCACAATTAGAAATTGTTTTTTACAGTTGTTAACGGTTTGTTAACTTCAAAACCTTCAAAATACCGGGTAGGTCAGATCAATATGTTGACTGCTCATTTTGGGCTCGACGAATTTGAATTTTGACCGTAGAAAATGCGTCACTTTTCACTACGACCGGAAGACTATGAGCAAGTTCGACTACATCCTTGGTGCTCTACTTTTCTTTTTTGGGACATTCCTGATGACTGGCCCTGCGATCCATTGGAGCGCTCTGCTTCTTTATTGCTGTGCTCTGGCCATGTTTGTTTTGTTCGTGGTTCGTCACAAAAAAGAACGGTGCAACCAGTGTGGACACTATTTCCAGCGATCTGTGTTCGAACGACTGATGGAACGTGGACGTCGCCGTATGCGGTGTGAAGACTGTCGCGAAATGTCGGTCCGGCCCAAAGCCTCAGACGGCGAGATCACCGCCTAGCCCAGCCCTTCAGGTTTGCTCATACAATTGAGCTGAATACATCAGTTGCCCTTTGTAGAGTGCCTGCCGATCTGCAAACTGCCGAACGACGTTTGCGCTGGTCAGCCGCAAGCCAAGGCTATCCAGTCCAACAATGCTCGGTACCTGACCCGAGAGCACAGCATCGACATCAGCCATGAGTTCCCTGACCTGCATCTGGCTTTGCTCATTGGACCAAACTGTGACGGCAAATGTTATTGCATCGGCGGAGCGATCCTTAAGCGCGGCCCTGTTCGCTGACATATCCCCTAATTCTATGTAGGGGTAACCAGCGTCAGCCGGAGGTTGATCGAAGATTCCCGCAAACTTCAACGCAAGGGATTGTGACAGGGTCAGCATGCTGTACACGGCTTCCTGCAATTTGTGGCCAGCCAGAGCTGTCATGGTACGGCTCCTTCCATTTGCCCTTCGATTTGCGATGTTTCGAACGTAATTTCATCCAGAAGGTGATGCGTCCGGCGCCAGCTCTTGACCTGATATCGCAGGCTTTTGAATTTGATCGATTTAGTGGACAGATATTCAGGCACGTAGGCAACCGTAAACGACACCTGCGTTGGGTCTGTTTGGCGCCCGCCCCGCATCGTCAAATGGCTGCCGTGGGCAGAGACCGCCGCCCACACATCGCCAATAAGCGGGGTGGTCACGACCGACCGCCCGCCTGCTCCAATAGAGACAGCTTCAGACATGAGCGTGATCCTGTGACGCCGATCCGTGAGCTTTGCCATCGTCAAACCCTCACCAGCCTGTAGGGACTTAGCAGGGTTTTAGCACCGCTTGACTTCAAAACATGACCAACGGACGCCGCTTCATCACCTCGATTGAAATACAAAAATGTTGTCACATTCAGAAGTGCCTGCACGATATCGTCAGGCACGTCATTCCAGCTGTCTCCGAAACCGGCAACCACGGAGATTCTGATGCCATCAACCGGCCGTTGTGGTGAAGGCCAGGCAGTCTGGCTTCGAAGTGACAACGTGGGCGACATCCCGTCCTGGAAATAATAGTGAGCCGCGTCCCAGACGGTCTCGACAGACTGGTCGTCCAACACGCTTATGGAAGTGATGGATTGTGCAGGTCGAAGCGGCAGCTGAACCGAATTCTCCAGAGCCGAAAACTCTGCTGTCGTTCCAACAATGACTGTCGGCCTCGACATACAATTCTGATTTCTGCGGTCGTGCCAGTGATCCAGATAAATGTCAGCTGACCGCGTAATCAGCACCAATCCAGTCCAAGCCTCGACGATTGCCCGGGCACTGGTAATAAGAGAGGCGAGCTTGGTATCCTCGGCCTCCCCGTCAATACGGAGATGTTCTCTGGCTTCAGCGAGCAAAACCGGTTCGACAATAGGCTTTTCTGCAAGCACGATCCGCATTTTCATTGCTCCATTATGCGCAGCACCAGGCTGCGGTCTGCGACCCGGCCATCACTTGTTTGAACATTGCACGTCAATCGATAACGGGCACCGACACGTCCTCCGGCCACAAAAACACCCGTAACGTCACCCGTCACTGTGGCGCCGCTCAGTGTCGGGGCTGCTGAGTCATTTGGCACTATTATCCAGCCGGCCTCGGTAATTGTCTCGCCTTCAAGCAGCCAATCGGCCCAGTCGAAGCTGAAATCGACATTGCTTGATGGATCCTTGGGGAAAATAACCATCATTGATCCTGTTTCTGGAAGTTGGTCACAATTCGTGGATGCATTGAGCCGCAGTGATCAGTAAATCAACCTGATCCAACCGCCTGCGTCTGTGTTGAATTCAAGAGCGCCCCTAACGACTTCAAGGGCGCCGCCCTCGGTTGACAGGTCTGCGTATGCAAGCAACGCCTTGGTGTTCGGTGCCTGAGCCGGCAGACCATATGCCAGCACCAAATACCGAAAAGGTGGTGTTGTGACGGGGTCGCCAAAAATAATCGGGTCGGTTTTTAGAATGAGCTCTTCGCCAACCCCATCAAGGACCTGCAGGCCTGTAACAGCCTTGGGGCCAACGCCGCCGCTGAGAACCTCATGCGCACCCAGATCCGCGAGGGTTTGATGCGAGGAGATGTCAGGTGATGCGGAAGCTTTCAACATATGCGCAGTAAGATCGGTATTGCTCAGGCTTGGAAGTGTCCCGCACAAAATACCCTTGGCCGCTGACCTGAACAGCATTATTTCGCCTGGTGTCATGGCTGGACCTCCTGCTGGTGATTGTGCTGCACGAGCGCAGAAACATTGTTCCTGCGGTTGACAGAAAGTCTGCGCTCTAGGGAGTTGATATGCAGCCTTCTGCTGGACGCATAGCCAGAGCTGGCGGCCACTTCGGCAGTGGGAAAAGATCCCAGGACCTGAAGAGCCCTGGCCGCCAAAGTCAGCCGTTGCTCCCGCAGGAGAGGACCGGCGATTGCGCCGCCAGCAAGAGATTGAGTTCCTACGAGCATACCAATTCCGCTTTCAGGCTATTCTTGTCTTAACGCGAGCAACATCGCGGTTGATCTCACGAGTTGTCCTGAACCGGCTTTGACACAGCCTCTCCGGCAATTGAACTGAGTGTATTGAAAACGTCGACATAGGCAGGCATTTCGCTGCCCTGAAGGTTTGCTCGCTGGAGAAAATACAGGGTGGTTTTTGCCTGATCGGCAGTGAGCGAGGGGGTTTTTATCTGTTTGTTTGCCATGATACATACTCCATTTAGTGGCAGTTATGCTGTGCCTCATATTGAGCACACAGAGGTTGTTCAGCGCTGCTGAAGCGCTGATAAAAAACGGATTTTCCTGAAGACCGTTCGCGCCTGAAAAGATACCTTCTGGACAAGCTCGGCTTTGAGCAGTTACCCGTTGTTCGAGCGGCTGATTTCAAGCCAGTTGAAACCATCAAAGATCAGTTCAATTGTGTCGGCGGGATTGCCTAGCGAGAAATCTCCTGCAATCTGCAAATTACCCCCGCTGGTGATGTCTTTGAGGGTGATCGCTCTCGCACTTGAGGTTGAGCTCAATACAATCCTGTCACCAACGTTCCCACCATTGATTGTCACGAGATCGTCGGTCGCCGCATCAGCCTCGGTATCAACCTTGTGGTAGCTTTTTGTGACCGAAATCGCGCCACCCGAAATCGTCAGTTCGGTAGGTGTGCCGAGATTGAAGCTGCCGCCGACATTGATATCGCCTCGCGTGTATAGGTCGCCGGTGCTCGCTGTCAGTTCCATCAGGCATTGCTCGGAACTGTTTTCAAATATTAGACTTTGATTGGCCACGTCGCTGACCCTGATGCGGGTGCTAACACCGGCACCGCCACTGAAGGGCGTACAGGCTATGCCATCAGACAACGATTTATTCGCGCCCGGTGACGCCATATAAATCCCGTAGCCAGTATTGCTGGTATCCCAAAGAAAAATTCCTTGACCAGACCCGCCATCGACTTGGTTTTGAATGCTGATTTTTGCGCCGCCGTCGACCGTGAGTTTGCCAACGTTTACGAGATCATGATTATGCCAATCCCAATAGTTAGCGCTGTAATCCCACTGTAAACGTGTTGTTATGCCCGTACGAAGTTCTATGTCGTTGGCTTGGGATAAATGGTTTTCACCATACAAGGTTATCCCACCGCCTGCATTCCAGTCGCTCCCACCGGACACCACCAGTTCATTGCCCGATGTTCCGCGAATAACTGATGGCACACCCTGTAGTGTATTGCCGTGGAAATTTGCCCTCCCATCTGCCTCTAGTGATAGAACAGGGCCAGCCGCGATCTGGTCCGTGCCAGTATTGCTTTGGGTATAGAAAAGTATGTTGGTGGCGGAGTATCCGGGCGTCGCACCGTCCCAATCGGCAGCAGCTTCAAATTCAATTCTGCCGCCTTCTGTTTTTGTGCTCAGGTCATACCCGGTCGCACTGATCAGCCCAATGATGTCGCCGGATGTGATTGATACATCATGACGGAAAAGGTCTAATAGTGCGCCTGTGCCATCGTCCTGCGAAATGAGCATATCCCCCGCTACATCTAAGTCCGCGCTGAGTGTAGCGGTTGAAAAGCTCACATCGTGGTACAGCCAAGGATTTGAGCCACTTCTGAAACTGGTATCCCCACCGGCAGTAGGGTCAGCTGCGCCATAGAAAAGTACATTACCCCCAAAACCTGTAGAGGTGCCCGCCGCCACGATTAGGGTATCGGTGTCAGCACCGCCGCGAATTAGACCACCGGTCACAATATCGCTGGCGAAGTCCACACTTCTGTCACTGGTATCAATCGCAATAGCAGTTCCACCGGTACTGCCACCGATCTGAATATCTCTGGTTCCATCGGCCAGCAACTCAAGAACGCCGAGATTGTTCCTAAGTGAGCCTATTAGAGTATCCGTCGCGCCACCAACGTTAAATGCACTACCGTTAGGAACTGTAACATCGCCAGCAAAGACCGCAGACTTGTTTGCATTTAGAGTGAGCGCAAGCTCCATCGGGTCCGCGTTGACTGCACTTGGATGCACATAGAAATTCAAGCCCAGCACATCACTGTCAATGCTCTGTTGTACAGGACCGAACGCAACGCGAGGTGACGCGCCAGCGCCACTGCCTGCGGGTGTCCAAGAGATTGCACCATATTCCAAACCATTTGCGGCTACTTGATCAGGTGCGGCAACCAGCATCGCAACGCCAGCCGCGCCGGATGCGGAAAAGGCGCTTGAGCCTGCATTGGCGTTGATCTCGCCCGAGAAGGTGGCGTTGGTATTGTCTATGGTCAATCCAATCCCACTGCCGACACCAAGTCGAATAGAGCCATTCGACTCATAGTTAAAAATATCAAAATCGCTAGTATTTGAAATCCCTACAATGGCTCCGTCTGCTGCCGTGTGGCCGGTGCCGTCATTAGTAAATCTAAGACGTGGTACGTCACCGCCACCCGCAGAACTGGCAACATGAAGAGCATCAACAGGCGACGAGACGCCACTACCAATTAAAACGTCAGCCGCAAAAGTGGCATCAACCTGCACATCAAGGAGTGTGCCGGATAGCGTCGCCCTCAAGCCGTCACTGGTCAGCCACTCGAAACGATCAAGCGCATGCGAATAGTCGAAGCGCGCCTGACGGCTGGCCACACTTGTCGTGTTACCATCACTGAAGGCGATGCCGCTGCGACCAGTGATCGGCGCTTGAATGGTGATCCCACTATTGCCGCCCGCAAGATCGCCGATCAAAAGGTTTCCATAGTCAGCACTATGCAGACTATTGCCGCCGTTGATGTTGAGCCCGTCCGCAATTGAGGCCGCTCCGGTGAGCGTCATGTTACCATCACCGGTAAGCTCAGCGCCAAACGTCGCAGTGCCGTCGCCCTTGAACAGTCGCAAGCTCAGCGCGCCACCCGCGAGATCGGTCAAACGACCAAGCCGGAAAACGCGGTCAGCACCCGCGCTCTCAGGAAAATCAAAATCAAGCTGCGCAATCGCGGCGCTCGCCGTGACCTGCCCAACGCTACCGGTGAGCTCAAGCCCCTGACCGCGCAAGGCACCAGCGATATCGAGCGCCAAATTGGAAAGGTCAAAGGTGGCCAGGTTACCTACCCCGCCAGCCTGCAAAATATAGCTTGTCGCCTGCTTTTGCCAGTGCACCGGAATGGTGCCCGTCATTGTGTCCTCGACAACATGCGCGTCAAATGGCCCGGCCGCACCCTGCGAAACGACAGGGTTGATAAATGTTCCGCCACCATCCTTCAGCAGCACATTATCGACGGTTACACCACCGTCCGGCGTCTGCTCCAGGATCGTGTCCGCTTCAAGTGTGGGATCAAGAAGAAAGTCGGCCGTCGCCGCGCAATAAACACGCGCATTTCCCGATAATGAAATCGGTGCCGGGTTCGCTTTGTCATACGTGCCGCCCACGAGCGTTTCGCCAACGGTCGTGCGCTGTAGTGTGTCGGCCGCGGTCAGTGTACCGGTGCCGATTTCATAGTCATCTCCATCCTCAATAACATACGTAACGCTGTCACCCACTGCGAAGCCATCGGCGAATGCTATGTGGCCGGGCAATGCGCCAGCAAGCGTAATGTCGCCGGTACCAGCCGTCAGCGTAAATTCACGAACCCTGTTTGCGAGCATGGGAAAGCCCCTTGGTGAGTGTGAGGACAAAAAAAAGCGGGGCTCGCCCCGCCTTCAATGATTTGATGGTGTCTTGACCGGCTGGCCTAAACGGCAAACTCAAGGAGCTTGATCGCGTCCGCATTCACTACCGCGCCGCCAATGCGCTTGGTCGCGTAAAAGAGCACGTTGGGTTTGCTGGTATAGGGGTCACGAAGCACGCGGGTACCCATGCGCTCCACGATAGTGTAGCCGCGTTCAAAGTTGCCAAACGCAATCGAAAGCGAGTCTGTGGCTATGTCCGGCATGTCTTCGGCTTCCACCACCGGATAGCCCAAGAGCATATCGGGCTGACCTTCAATCAGGCCCGGGCGCCAGATGAAATTGCCGTCGGCATCTTTCATTTTCCGGATCTCGGCCAGCGTGGCGCTGTTCATCACGAACTTCGCACCCTGCCGGTACCGCGGCCCTAGTGCATGCACAAGGTCCACCAGAATGTCGGATGGGTCCGAAGCCGGAAACGCACCAGCCACACCGGTTTTCACCTTGCCAATGCTGACTTCAGTCAGAAAGCCTTGTGGCTTGTTCACTCCGTCACCAGCAATAACAGCAGCGCCTTCCTGCACAGCGAACTCCTCGGCCACTTCTTCCGTGAGCCAGGCCTCGGCGTCAAACTGCATGTCGTCAAGCGCGCGCTGCGTCGCGGCAGCGTTGGCATAAATCTCGCCCGGCGTGATCGCAACCTCTGCAAGCGACGGTGTCGCCGTCTCAGCGCGAGCGTCAGCTTCACCGACCCAGCCGGAGGCCGTACCGCCTGTGTTCACGAGCCGTTTGTAGTTAGACGTCTCTATCGTCTTGACCTTGCAGATCGAGCGCATCGGCGACAGGTCTCTGAGCTGCTTCTCAATTTCGCTGTCAATCACCGTTGGCACGGCATAACCGCCGTCGCCGCCCACAGCTGTGGAGAGGCCTTTGGCCTCCAGGTCTTTCAACAGGCTGTCATCGCCTTTGGTGATGAACCCATCCAGAAACGCGTGTTTGTGCTCCACGGCGTCAGCGCCATCAAAGGCATGAGAACCATCAATATAGTCTGGCCGTGCCATTTTGGTCTCGATGGCATCGAGCCGGTCCTTCAGGCCCAGGATGCCGGTTTCAGCAGCGTCAGTGTAATCATCAATCGCCACCTTCAGGTCAGTCATTTCCATGACATTTGTCCTTTCTGTTTTACGTGGATGCCGGCAAAAGCCAGCGCTTTAAAAGGCCAAATGCCTGCCTCGCGCAGACGCGTTGGGCCACAAGCCACCCCTGCCCCGGCCTCACACCGGATGGCAGAGCCAGCCAATAAAAAAACCCGGCAAAAGCCGGGTTTGAAAACCTATGGGCCAATAGCCCGTTACGGTAGTTATCAGGCAGCAATCAACATTGGGTCGTGCTACCCACCGGCACCACGGAAATGGTCCGGCCGCTGTATATATTGTCTTCCGCAAGCGTTCTGCGGTCATCCAGCTTGCGACCATTGAGCCGCAGGTCAAAGCGCCGCACACTCAAACCAAACATCGCAGCTGCCCGGGATTTCAAGGCACAGACCGACATTGCCTCCAGGTCAAGGTTGCGCAGCCGCTCCTTGTTGCCCTCATACACAACAAAAACATGGTCATTGGCGGCAATCGCCGGGCCTGCCATAACTCCAATCGCCAGTAGCGCAGCAAAAATACCTTTTTTCATCAACCCCTCCATTCTTGTGCCTTCAACGCATAGCAGTTGCACCCTCGCAACTTTTGGGGTTATATGTCAAGAATGTTCTTTTTTTGTTCTTTCTGCGTTTTGAACGAAATCGAGATGGAGAGTTCTGATGAAAAAGTATCTTATAGGCGGTGTCATCGGCTTTTTGGCTGCCCCTCTTGCCGGCCTGCTGTTTTTGTACATTCAGTTGGGACCAACATCCGCTCTCTACTGGCTGTATGACTGGAATGCTACGATTTCTGCTTCTCTTGAAGAGTTGCCGGAAGATGCGGAATACTACAGCGAGTTAGGCAACAGCTACGGCACCTTTTACGAAGTAAAATCCACCTTCATGGACGATTTTAGCATCAGTCCCAAATACCACCGCCTCGGATTTTATCTGCTGGATCCTGTAGTCGAGTTTCAGAAAGAAGACTATCGCTCGGTCTGTATTCAATCTTTTGATTTAGACACATGGCGTATGAATGTTGCAATTACACTCGGCAAGGAAGCCAGAAACACCTTGGCAACAAGCTTTTCCCAAAGTAGCAGCAGCTATTTTCATCCGCTCATGCAAGATGTTTACCAAAAGAGATATGTTATCGAGGCGGAAACTGATCTTATCAAAACTTTCTGGGTCAGCGGCGACGGAGCACTGAAATACCGGGACGCAGTCGAAAATGCGCCTGATGAACCAGACTTCATCCTGTCGGTTCCTCTGGATCAACTCTTGAGCTTTCAACGCTATTTGGCAGAAGGCATGCTGGACGCCCCACCCACAGGCTGCACGCCTGACATAGACCCAACCAGGCTACCGGGATGGGCGGTTGTTGTACTCCCCTACTGGAAGAATTGGGAAGAGCAGCAACGAGAAGAAAATGACAGTCCTTATTAAGGGCTAACCTTGCGCCTACCTAATACGACAAGTCCGAGGGTCGGTTGAAGTCACTGGACGCCAATGGCCCTCTACAGCTTTGTTTATAGTCATCCACGAGGCCGCGAAAATTATCTTCCAAATGGTCCACGGTTCCTCTCAGGCGATCAATCCGGCTGAGATATGGTCTGGCAAACCGTTCGTATTCTCGGGCAAAATTACCGTTATAGTTTTTCAACTTCCGGATAATGCTGACCACATCAGCGGCGGTAGACGGCCAGCCCGAGGGTGATGCCCGCCTTATAAGTCCCACCATACTTCTTGCCAAGTTGGCAAAATCCAGGCTGAAAGACAGCCCTTGCTCACCGTCAAATCGGCGACTAAACCGGCGGGCTGCAGCTTCAAACACCTTCGTATAGTCATGCAGGTCTTTTCGGGCTTTCCAACGGGAGGTGTTTGCACCTCTGATTTCGCGGCGAAGGGACATGCACCGCTCATGACTATCTTCCGAGCGCTGCTTGGTTTCACCTGTGCAGCCGCACCTGCACGGCCTTTCAATGTCGCCCATAAGCCTATTCTTTTTAATGGCGAGGCTTTCAAGGACATCATCAAGCTCGGGGGTCTTTTCCTGATGCTCCAAACCCGCCGCCCGAAATCCCTTGGCGGTGATCGCTTTGGCGCGGCTGCGGGAAAAGCCTGCATCCCTGAGCATGCGCTCGAAATCGCGGGGCGTTTCAAATGATTCAGTACCAATGGACATTCATCTCTCCTGTCTTGGCTTTCACGAGCTCCGGCCAATCCAGTTGCATTTCATCAACCTCTGTGGCTTACTGACGATGTTCTTTATTTGTTCTTATCGCACTGATCACGAGGAAGTAGCATGCGTCAACTATTCATCGGAGCCATTTCAGGGTTTGTCGTTGCAGCTTTTATCTTTGCAAGCCCAGTCGCCTTTTCAAACAGCGAGGACACCAAGGCGGTCAGTCGCTTCGGCGCTCCCATGTTTCATGCTGGTGGCTTCATGCAACTGCGCAATGAAAGCAAGGAATACGAGTTGACGCTAAGGCCCGGCCTGCCGGATGACTTCCCCTTTTTTAAAGTCGCTATGCACCAGCCACTATTAACCCTCACGCGTCATGACCTCAAAGAGGTCTGCCTTAGTGAACTATCCATCGAGGATGGATCTTCCAGCATTCTCGTAGACATCAAATTTACCGACAATGCCCGCAAACGCCTGGGTGCTGCCCTGCAGGACCTTGATGGTGCGGAAGTTTCATTAAGCCTGTTTGAGCACCAGATCGGTAACTCCATCATTGATGGAAGCAAAGCAGAGATGATGGCTCGGCAGGGTGTCATTTATCCTCAAATGCCCGACCTAGTTTACACCATTTATGAACATGGTGCATTTGATGCCTATACCATGCTGAAATCACTTACCGGCAACGATGAGCTAGTGGCCTGCAATGAGCAGGATGATGTTACGTCTTTCATGGGGTATGAGGAACACGCACCTCTCTGGGAGTATATCAAAACAGAGTTCAACACAAACCAGCGAGCCAACTAAATCCGATATCTCCCCGCCTGTCGCTCACCAAAAAAGGGAAAGCAATATGTGCTGAGAAAAGCCTGCGTCAGACCTGGCCCTGACCTGAACTTCCTGGATGCCGGCTGGAATCAGGAACGGCGTATTGGCAATGCCGTGTGATGGCCTCCTCACCGTTTTAAAACCGCTACGGGATTTGTAGCGGACTTCCAAGGTGAACGGACCCGAACGGGGCGCATGCGCGGGATAACTTAGTTTGAACTGGGACGGTCCGGCAGCGGTGAAACTCGGAAATCTCTTCCATGGCACCTTGAACCCGCCCACATGAGCCGTCAGAACAAGCTTCTCAAACCCTTTGCGCTCAAGTGAAGAACCGACTATTTCAACGATAACCTGACGTTTACCACCTATCTCCGCGGCAATGGTCTCGACCGTTTCGCCGGGTGATCGGCTAGACCTGAAACCCTTGGCGGTGATCGCCTTGGCGCGGCTGCGGGAAAAGCCTGCGTCCCTGAGTATGCGCTCGAAATCGCGGGGTGTTTCAATTGTTTCAGCATCATTGGGCATTCATGCCTCCTGTTCGGCTTTCACGGGCTCCGGGCCAACCCAGTTGCATTTCATCAACCTCTGTGGCTTATTGGCGATGTTCTTTATTTGTTCACTCAAACACCGAATGCGTCACGAAAGGCAGCGCTATGGAATTTGACAAGGAAAAATATCTCAAACGATATAACTTCGGCAGTCATACAAGAGGCATTGTTCTGGGCATTCTGGTAACAATTTTTTATTACGAAGTGGTCGCCTATTGTGCCTGCTGAGGGCCTGAATAATTTCCTTAACTGATGATGTTTTGCTTTTGTTCAAACCAGCTTAAGAACACCGGAGACACCAACTCATGCGCAATATTCTGATCGGTTTTGTCGTCGGAGTCGCCGCCGCCATTGGCTTTGACCATATAGCTAAACCCTTGAACACACCTGAAACCCGGTATGATCCGCTTGACCGATACGGCAATGCTATTGACGGTTTTGTCGACACAAATGCCGCTTTCGTTGCAACGCCAGGTGTCTGGCATCATTTACAATCAAACACCATATATCGGTATGAACCGGTACTGCCTTTGCAGGACAGTACGGATTTCGAGACCTGCTTCACATTTGAGGGCATCGAATCTGATGTCTGGCCCAATGCGCTTGGGCTGAGGGTTTTTCTCATACCGGAAGACAGGGAAACGCTGAAAGCAGCGCTTGACGACCATAGTGACGTGAATATTTTCACAATTGAGAACGGCATCGAAATTACGCGTTTTCACACCCTTCGCGAGGACAATCCTCAGGCAGCTTATGCAGCCAAAATCAAGAACAAACCTGACGAAGCCGACCTGGTCTTCATGGCCAGAGAGAACAGCCTGCAGCGCCTGATGCATTTCGCCGCCAGCCTGACGCCCGGTCGATTGCCGCCCGCCTGCGAGGCGAACGACGACCTCAACACAATCAAACACTGGGACCTGCTGAAAAAACGCTTCTGGCCAGATCTGGAATGACGTTTTCTATGCTATCGTGCCCTGATCAAAAAAGGTGAAGCCTCAGTTGTTGTGCCTGTTCTTTCGGCACTGATAAACACCCTGCGTGAACTCACAATACGTTTGTTCGTGATCGTACCAACAGGCGCCAAACCCTGGCGGAAGACGTCATTTATGCGCGACAGAACCCGATCGAACTGATCGAGCTTGTCCTCTGTACCTGCTTTTTCAACTTCCCGGTTTATCCACGACTCCAGTGCCTGTCGCCCACCGACCGCCAAGTTTCCATTCGGCGTTCTATGAGAAAGCTTGAGATTTCGGGGAACTGGCCCCCTGTCTGTCCAGGCAAAAAAGTCAATGACACAATTAAACTCATTGCTGGATTCCGGCGTCTGCACCGTAACCTCGGAACCCGATTGAAAACCAAACCGTAGCGGCAGACTGAATTTCTGAGTTCGACCCGGCATCACGTAAATTGGCATGGGTGTGCCGCGAATGCTTCGGTAAGCGCCGACAACGCGTTCAACAATTTCTGAAACAGAAGACGCACCAGGCAATAAAGGCCCGCGCGAGCCACGGCTCCCCAAGCTTCTGAGCAAGCTCAGCAGCCCGGAACGTTTGACCTCGAGGTCACGAAGTATTTCCTGCTGCAGTTGCATGTCCCCAAGTGAAGCCGCCTCAATTAAACCACGAAACCCTTTGGCCGTGATCGCCTTGGCGCGGCTGCGGGAAAAGCCATGCTCCCGCAAAAGCCGCTCGAAGTCGCGCGGGGTCTCTATGCCGTCCGCTGACAACATCGAGCCGCTGGCTTTCACCGTGTTCACCCGCGCCAGCTCATTGGCCGGAAATGTCACCAGCGACACTTCCATCAGCTCGGCGCGTTTGATGGTGCGGGTGCCCGTCGCGCGGTTGCGCAGTGCCTCTTTGGTGACAAAACCAATCGACAGGCCATTGAGGGCACCCAGTTTCAATAGATCGTAGGCTTCCTTGCCCTTGCCGGACATCGACAGCCGGCCTTTGACAAAGAGGCCCTTTTTGTCTTCCTTCACCAAGTCAAACCGGCCGATGGGTTCCTTGGCGTTATGCTGCCACAAAAGCGCGGGCATGCGCACTTTGAGGCTCTCGCCAAACGCACCCTTCTCGACCACGTCGCCGTCCCGGTCGGTGTTGCCAAACACAGCGCCGTAGCCTTCAAAGCTGCCGGGTGCACCGTCTGCTTTCACTTCCAGAGGCAGGTCGATGATGGTGCGCTCGGCACCCTCATCGCTGTTGAGGCCGTCATGCATGAGCATTGTCCTTTGCGGGCTTTGACTGTATGTCGGTTAAAAAGCAGGCGGGCAAACCGCCCGGATTTATGCGAGGATCAGAAAATGACTGAACAAACAACAGAGCCACAAACGGACACCGCCAAATATGGCTTTTGGCTCGCTTTCACGGCGCTTGTCATGTCCGGTGTTTTTGGCTTTATGGGGCTCGGTGCTTTCTCCGCCGGAGACGGGCTGGAGATGAGCTATCTTGCCTCCGCACCCGCGGGCGCACCAAGCAAATCCTTCCTGATTTATGATCTCACAGGGGCGCTGTTTTTGTTGCTGACGCCCCTATGCCTGCGGCTTTCCTGGAAATTCCGGCCAGCCACCAACTAGGTCTTTTTCCCAAACCCCAAGGCCGTGCGTTTTTCGTCGTCGCTCAGGAAACTTGCACCTGCAATACGGTTAAAGCGTTCGGCGCGCTTGTGCGCAAGCGCCGGCAGGTCGTCGAGATCAAGCGCAAGCTTCAGCGGCTCACCGCCCCCATTTCCTTGCTCAAAATCCGGCACCAGCCAGTTTGTCAGCTCCTGCGCCATGTCCGTGGCAAGCGGGATGACCGTATCTTCCCACAGGCTTTGCCGTGCTTCGGCATAATTGGCATAGGTCTGCGCATCGGGCACGCCCATCATCTGGGGTGGCACGCCAAACGCCAGCGCAATCTCGCGCGCCGTCATGTTCTTGGCGGATGCCCAGTCCATGTCCTTGGGGCTCATGCCCATCTCCGCCCACTTCAACCCGCCTTCCAACAACAAGGGCCGCCCGGCATTGATGGCGCCGGTGTATTGGGTTTCGATTTGTTCTTTCAACTTGCGGAACTGCGTGTCGGTCAGCGGCGCGTCGGCATCTTCCTGATACAAAACACCTGACGGCGTGCCCCCGTTTTGAATGAGCGCCAGGTTCCAGCGGCTGCCATCATTGTGGGCGTCCACAGCCATCGCCGCCGCCTCCAGCGGCGCCATGCCGTACCAGTCCGAGAGGGGGTTAAAGCTTTTAAGGTGCAATACACTGGCCGCTTCAAAGCGTTGCTTCTTGCCCGCCACCTGTTGCTCAAAACCTGCCGGCAGGCCGTCCTTGCCTTCGATCACCTGCATGGTGTCAGGGCGCATGAGCCACAGTTCTTTGGGCGCGCCTGTGTCCGGTCCGACCTTCAGCGCGTAGGCATTGCCCGCGATCAGATAATAACCCGCAAGATTATAGAGGAAGTTTTCGCCTTTCAGGCGCGGGTTGGGCCGGGACAGAAGAGACAGCAAAGGATGCTCGCTGATTTGGTCATCCCCGCGTTGCAGCGACAAGGGAATGCTCGCTACCGCTTTGGCAACCAGGTTGATCGCCCTGTAGGCGATGACATTTTGTCGGTAGCCTTCGTCCGCCAACCGGTCATAGCGGCGCGGTGTCGCCACCGCATTGCCGGGGCCAACGCGGGCAAAAACCGGACGGTGCGCCTGCTTGGTTGTTGTTGCAGTCGGCTCACTGTGCCCGCCAAATAATCTGGTCCATAGCGCCATCAAAGTATCCTTACTTGGGGAAGGGATTTTCGGCCCAGCATCAGGTCCGTGAGCGCCCAGACAAGCGCATCCAGACGGTCCGGGCTTTCGCCCGCTGCCGTGGTCTTGCCAATGAAATTGCACATCTGGTCTTCAAGATGCTCGAACGCACCAAGGTGTTTGACGCGGCCTTGCTCATAAAGCGCGGCAACAGGTTCAGCGCGCGCTATCTTGGCCCGGCTGGCGTGCACGCCTCGGTAAGCAACCACCGGGTCCACTTCCCTCAATATGGCTTCCACCATCGCGCCGCCCATATTCACTTCGGCGACCAGCCGGTCCGCCTGAAGCTCATGGTAAAGCCCAACAGCTTTTGTGGCCCAGCCATGCGGGCTGAGGCCGCGTTCGCTCAAATCTCTGAGTACAACAGCCATGCCGTCAGGCGTGATGCCCGCTGCAACAATGCCGCACTCGTCCGCCTTTTCGCCGATGCTGGCGGGCGGGTCCACCGCAACCACAATACGGGTCAGTTCGGGCATTCCGGCCGTTCGGTGCTGCTCAATCAGACTGCGGGACCACAAGGCACCCGGTGTGTCTTCCAGAATTTCTGCGTTCAGCTCCTGCCGCCCGAGCCGTGTGCCCTTGTAGCGGGCGATGATGTCGCGCCGGAAACCGGCGGCCAGATTGGGTAGATTGTCATAGGTCGTGCCGCGGCTAATGCGCACCTTGGGCAGGCCGATAAGCCGCTTGAGGAGCGGCATTGGCTTGGGTGTCGTTGTCACGAGCGCACGCGGGTTCCGGCCAAGCCGCAGACCAAACTGCAGCATATCAAATGTCGCGTCTGGTGCTTTCCAGGCACACAGCTCGTCACACCAGGCCGCGTCATGCTGCGGCCCGCGCAAACGCTCGGGCTCTTCCGCACCAAACAAGGTGGCTGTTGTCCCGTTCGGCCATGTGAGCATGCGCTTTGAGGGTTCGAACACCGGTTTGAACCAGGGCGGCGAAATATTCAGGATGCCGCTTTCGCCTTCAACCATAACGGCCCGTGCGTCATGCAGCGTGGGCGCAACAAGCGCTATATGCTTCGCGTCGCCGGTTTCAGCCAGCCCGCGAACCCACTCTGCGCCAGCGCGGGTTTTTCCAAAGCCCCTGCCCGCCAACATAAGCCAGTAGGTCCAGGCGCCACGTGGTGCGCGCTGGTTGGGCCGTGACCAGAAAGACCAATCGTAAAACAGGTGCGCGGCTTCAACGTCTGTTAGGCTTTCAAAAAAAGCCCAGCGCTTAACGACCGGAAGTGATCTGAGAGAACTTCTGGTGCAGCGCATCGCGCGCGCCTTTCAAATTAAGCCGTTTAGCCAGCGCTTCGGCATCAAGGTTAGTGTCCCCGGCTTTGGTGCCGTAGCGCTCTGGCCGCCGCGCTTTCAATAAAAACATCAGCATGGTGTCTGAATAGTCAGCAACATGGCCCACCACTTCGCCGCCACGATAAACAGGCTTTTCAACGCCTTTCACTGCCCGGCGGTAAGCTTCGTCTTCAATCAGGTCGGTGCCTGCCTCTTCGGCATGCCGCCAGCGAAGGGCAAAATCCACATCCTCTTCCCGCCAGTGATACGGCTCGTCCGGCCTGGCGCCGATCGCTGCGGTTGCTGAACGCACGCTGGCGCCTGCGGCCAGCGCATCAAGAAACTTTTGTTTCAGCTCGGGTTTTACCCCAGATTTCACGTCAGGTTTTGGCCCGGGCTTCCTACCCTGTCCTCCACCCTGCCTGCATTCCTGCCTCGGGGAAGCATCGACGCTGTTCTGCCCTGCCTGCTTTTCCGGGGAAGTTTGACCCGACACACGATTCTCCACAAAAAAACGCCGCGGCAGCTGTTTGCCGGGGCGTCTATGCAAAAGTATTCACTTTATCTGTCCCTATGGTGCATCAGGATAGATTTGGGTGCAAGCTATTTTTTCGATTTTCGTAATTTTTTAAAATGCCAACTTAAAAGATCAGCGTTAACGACCAGTCACGGCTTTACACAACAAATTTAATGTGATTAAAACACTAATGAAACGGTCTGCTTCGAATTTTCAATGCAGGCTGCAGAAACGACTGTTCAACAAAAGAAAAAGCCCGCTCCAGGACATCGTCCCGAGAGCGAGCTAATTCAGTCACTATGGCTTGATAGAGACTGCAACAAACTGAAGCCCAGCGCAAGAACTTTTTTGTAAAAAACGGCGGCGATCTTGGCTTTGCGGTCAGGAATCCGATTCTGCCTGCTCCGTCTTCCGTCATCGGTCTGCCATCATCAAAGATCAACCTCGGTCAGGGGCAATCAGACTTTCTGCTGGAGTTTTACTAAAATTGGCGGTACACCGTAACCCGTAGAGGGGGCGGCTTACTGTCGATTGGCCGACAAGGGTTTAAGTTTGAGCATATTGATTAAGGGAGAAAATCAACATGCGGCAGGACTGTGCAAATGCGCGCGCGCGTCATGGAGTGGCGTGCTGGGCTGCAATGGTTAGCTTTTTTGGTATCATTGGCGGGGTCTTGTATTGGAGTCTTTCGGCAACTGTCTGAGCTGAAGCAACTAGCTTCCATTCAGTGATCCTTCCACGGCAGCCGGGCGATCCGCCGGCGTGCCATATCCAATATCCAGATATTCCAGGTTTTTCAAAACAGACCGCAGAACGGTACCGTTATACATGTCTTCCCGTCGCAAGATGCGGCTTGAAAGCATGATACCAACCGAATAGCGCGGCAGCCCGTTGGCATCTGCAAGCGGAAACCCGAGACTGGTCAGCTGGTATGTGCGCCCGTTCAGGAACGTGACATCACGCGTCAAGCGGACGGCACACGGAACGGCAAGCGTCTGGTGTGTGACCGTCATATAGAGATCACGGTCTTCAGGCGGGCAGACATCCAGATAGTTATGCCCCGTGATGGACACCCCGGAGATTTCATCGAGCGCTGTGCCACACAGACGCACCTCGATATAGTCGGGGCGTTTTCTCTCAAGCAGGTAAATAAACGGCAGAATGGGAACAACATCCGCAGGATTAAAATGCGCGCGCGACGGCACAGCGCCGCCAGCCCTCTCCTGCAAGCTGCGCCAATAAACCGTCAGCCGGTCAAAACCCTCGGCGTTAACCAAAGATCCCCCCTGATTTGCTGGCCGGCGGTTTGCCACCGTGCCTCGGCTAATGTGCCGGAATCCCTGAAGGGACCATAACACAGCTCACGCCTGTGCCAAAATGATACTAGCCAGCCATTTCAGGCCATTTTCATAGCGGCGCTTGAGCGTCCAGCGGGACTGGTTTGACGCCGTGGAACGCCGCACCTTCGACCAGGGCAACCGCGTCTGTTGCTCGCCGTCCTGATGCCAGGCCGCCCAGAACAGAAGCTTTCTGTCACTCAGGTCCGGCAGAAGTAGCAGCAGATCAAGTGTCGGCTGCATCCGGTCAATTTCCCTTGGGTCTATTCTGGCTGACCTTCGGGCCTGCATCGCTGACATGGGCTCCGGGCCATAGTCACCAGCGCGCGTCGGCGCATCCGGCCAGATCATGCCACGCACCGACAAAAACCCGCGTTCCCGGTCTGGCAGGCGGCGGAGCGTCCAGGTCGCCTCCACCAGCCGTGTTTCAATTTTTTCAACAAGCGCGCACAAATGCTCATCCCGGTCGGCCAGGTTCCTGCCACTGACGGGGCTGGCGGCCTTGAGCGAGGCGGCGAGAACGCGGGCGCTGTCCTTGCCTGGGGTGCTCGAACGGGTGTCGGGTTTGATGGACGGAGATGTCATGGGGGATACCTACTTTGGTTGCAAAAATGGGTGGTGGATCGGGATGCAGAGGTTCAGCGCCAGTACCATGGGCGTGCATAGTCCTGATATATCTCTGCCGGAATACGGGGGTTCCTTTGAAATCGCGGGTTGGGGCCAAGCGTGCAGGCCTGAAACTCCGGGTGATCGGAGGGCACAAACCAGTGTTGTGCCATATAGTCACCGCGAAACCGGCTGCCGGGGTCTCCAAGCAGACGCCGCCAGTGACCCAGATCTGTTGGATCAAACCGGCTCTTTGGCCCGGCCGACATCGGTGCGCGCGCCTTTTTTCCTGCCCGCATGGCTTTCGTATTTGCCGCAGCGGCTTCAAGCACCGCATCGCGGTAATAGCCAAGACGCAAGGGAGGCTTGCCGGTGCGCGACAGCTCGCGCATGCGTATTGCCGTGATCGTCGGCACTATATCGCGGGCCAGGTCTACATCGGCAGCGCGCCATAGATGGATCACGCTCGCGTCAATCACCATGCCTTCGCCGCAAGCGCCCAGAATGGCTGTGCTCCATTCACTATCCACGGACACTTCGGCCTTTGCGTTCACCTCGCCCGCGTCGCTCTGATGCTGCTGCTTTAGTGGTTTGGTTTTCGCTTTGGCTGCTACCGAGTTGCCGGCACCGTTGCCACCAGCTTTGCCATCTACTTTGGTGCCCAGTTTGCTGCCCGGACTATCATGGTGCCGCGTCCGCTTCGCCGCCAGCGCCCGCCCGCCCCGTGCGCCATTAACCCTGTTGCGCGCCACACGGGCCGCAACATCTTCATGCACGGCGCTCAGCTTACGCTGCCGCCATCTACCGTCTTCAACGATAAAAAATGTCTCGAGCCGACACCGCAGGCGACGCCATCTGGCCGGGGTCAGCCCCGTGATGCGGGCGAGTGATTTGTTGTCATCCTCAAGCTCACAGCCCGCATTGCGCCAGGCACACATCAAAAGCAGCAGGTAAGCGCCGTGCTCCTCTGTTGTCAGGTGCCGGGTATCGGCAAGGTAAGCGTCTGTATATAGGGGCATTGCCGGAAACGCGGCCATAGGCTCTCCAGTGGTATGGTGGCTCCGACAATCAGCATGTCGGCAGCCCAATCGAACAAGGAGCAAACAACCAGCCATGGCAGGGGCCGTTTGCAGCGCCCCCGTTTTCAGGTTGTGATGGGAGCGGTTCATTAATTATTTTCGTTTTTCGTAATTTATGCAAGTCTAATTCGTGAGAAAATATGTTGCATTTTTTTACTAAATTCGTAATAGTGCCCGCATGCCTGCGCAGAATTGGATACGAGCCGCTTTAAAAGAGAGAGGCTTCAAGCTGAAGGATGCCGCAGCGGCGCTTGATATTACGCCGCCGCGCATGACCGATATTCTGAAGGGTATGCGCGAGGTTCAGTCGGATGAGGTTCTGCCGCTTTCCAAGATGCTGGGCCTGTCAACCATGTCACTTTTGAGCAGCCTCGCCGCGGGTGAGCGGCAGGTTGTTGGGATAGATATAGAAGGCCCGAGCCTCATGGTCAGCGGCCAGCTTACCGGCGTTGGCGACGTTCTGCCCCTGGACAATGATGAAAAGATAACCGCTGTTCCCGTACCACCAGACGCAGACGCCCCGGACGGGCTCTTTTGTTACATCATGGGTGATGACAGCCTAGAGCAGGAAATCCGCCAGGGATCGCTGGTGATTGCCGGCGACCCCCGCATCCATTTCAATCCCATTGTGCCGGGTGCCATCCTGCTGGTTGACATGGGTAGCGGGCGCATTGCTGCCCGCCAGTTTTTCCGGGCCGATAATGGAGAGGACTGGCTTGTACCTCTGCCACGCAATCACAACCCGCTGTATGAAAGCTGGCGTTTTTCCATGCTGCCACAAGCGCTTGACAAGTCAGCCACAACAAGCCCCGGCAAACCTGCCGCACAGGCAGCGGGCCAGCACATCATCCGCACCGATGATATCGTTGCCGTGGTTATGTGGGTCCATCGACGTTTCACACCGCCCGCTTCCTGACACCGCTGCATGTCGGACCCGATCTGCCAGAATTTTCTCTGTCCGAATTTTCTCTGCCCGAATATTCTCTGCCTGCGCTGCCCTGTCTTGCCTGCGCCACTAAACGGAAACCGCCACTGCGTGCCCGAAGACAAACACCCAAGACCACTTTTACTATCTTCGTAATTACGGTTAATCACTATTTTACGTATTTCGTAATTTTTATATCGACACGAATTACGTTTTACGCAATAATACTCAGGCATCGATTGAGTGGTTTTGGCGCGGCACAGCAAATCTTCAGCAGTCCCCGCAAAGCCCCCGCCCCGGAACGATATGCCCGGGCGCGCGGCCGGTTTGGCTTTCAAAAAGCCTACCTGGCCATGGCTACTCAACACGACAGCACCCCAAAGCTTCGCGCGCAAAAGCCGAAGCGGGCGCAACTGGCTGCAAGCCGGATGCAAAACAAAGGGAGAGCCATCCAGTGGCCGAAAAGTTGTATTGTTGCGGACCGATACCCAGCCCCCAGGGTAGCCGGACAACCCCCGCAAATGCCGGAGCGTTCGTTGCGCTGCCTGACCAAAATCAGGCCCGCCCCTCCCCGCCCTTCGGGCCTGACCCAAGCTGCACCATGCGGTGACTGTTCGGCGTACCATTGAACAGGCACAACAGCAGATCAGACGGCGACGGCACCGGCAACATTGGCGACTTGCGGCACGGCTCTCCCCCCCACCTAGCTCAGATGGCAATCTGGCTGGAGAGCAGGATCACCATGACCTGCGTGCGCTGGTTACAGCGCGCGCAGCTCTGCTGGATGTTCGTGACCCAGTCGGCGTCCTGCGTCTTGACGCGGAAATCAGTCGCCGCCTGCGGATGCAGGAAAAAGTCTCGCCTGAAAAAGTTGACGCAACGTGCGATGAAGGTCCTTCAACTCCGCTGGCGGACTGCCGTAAAGAAGGTGCTCGCGTACAAGCCAGAAAGTTTCCAGAAGCGCGCGCTCGATATCGGTCTTCGGCGCGGCATCAAAGCAGGCAGGATTGTCCGCCAGAGCTTCGGCCAACTGTTGAAGCACGCCGTCAAAGCTTGTTCCGGCCCCGGTGACAGAGGCTGCCACCGACGAAGGCTTGGTGTCCGCTGGCGCCGCTCCACCGGTTGTGGCAAGCACCTGTCCTCCGGCCAACAGGTCCATCCGCCGCACCAGGTCCAGCGCACGAATGACCCCGGCACGCTGCCCACAGAACCGCATGAACAAGCTGATAATAACGCCATCGGCATCAGCGAGCAGCTCCTCGTTTCTGTTGTATTCCCTGATCAGCGCCAGAGCCGCAGTTTCAAAGTCATTGCTCAACCTTGTCTCAAGGCAACGCAGCAGCGCCAGCTTGTCCTCAAACCGGTTGTAAAAGGACCCGACGGAACCACGGGCAACCGCGACGACGTCCTGCACCTTCAAGGCAGTCCATGATCGATCTTCCAGCAGATACTCCGCCGCGTCCAGAAACCGGCGAAACGATTGCTCCGACCGCGCCTGAACCGGCTTTGCCACCGACTCCTGAAATACCCAGGCTGTTCCCTCAGTTTCAGTTGAATCCATTGATCGTGCGGCAGCGCCAACACCTGTTGCTGTCATAAACCCCTCCGTGACAAGCCCAGAACCCAGACGCCGCGTCCCGAAGAAATTCTTCGAGCTTTGTCCCTGGCGTCATTTGAGTTAGTATTAGAATCAGAATTCTAGTTCTAATACAATGTAAAATGTAACAGGATTTGCTAAATTTGTCGCACCACTTTCGACATTCTCTCTACGCCCGCCGCCAACAGACAGGGCGGACGGCCGGTCAGCACTCCGCACTGCTCCGAAAAGACAGCCGTACCGGGCAAAACCATCAAGCCATTGGCGCCCTGCGCCCTGTTAGCTTGTTGTTTACTTTCGCAGTCTATAGACTATGGTTTAGTGATGAGCTGACCCGGGGGAAGAGGTCCGCTATCGCCCTCAGGCGTGGTGGTTAAATCCGACAACCGGAGCCACACATCATGCCGCTACCTATAGCGCTTTTCTCTTTTTTACTGTTTCTGCACTTTCCTGCAGCCGCTTTGAGCAACTCCGACACAGAAGAGTCGATCTCAGTTGTCGGCTTTAAGGTTCCGTGGCTGTTCGATGATGAAATACGCGGGCCATACAACGCCGTTTTTGATCACATGCGGCAGACATACGCATACAACATTGATATCGACTTTCTGCCTATCCGGCGCGCGGAGCGGCGGTTCTTCAACGGCACACCAGACTGCTATCTTATTGGCGACTATCAGGAGGGCGTTTTTGAAGACCGGGGCCTGCAAAGGTCAGATATCATTATATCTGATCCAATTAACATAGTGCGGATCCGGCTTGTCACGCGCCCCGGCGAACCGGTAATTTCTTCTCTTGAAGAGGTGTATGGTCGCACACTTGTCGTCGACCTCGCGATCGGCGGCTATGATCGTGTCAGCCGAGTGCATCTGAAGGAGCCGGTTGCTGCCATAGACTCCGTAGACGTTCGGCAAGCCGTCAATGTGTTGCTTCAAAAGCGTGTAGATATTGCCATGGTCATGGATTACGACCTTGCGCTTTTTATGCGGCGCAACCCCGGCATCTCAAAGCCGGCATTTGATCCCGGCCTTGTAATCGAAGAAGTGACCGATGCAGTGGTATGCAAACGCAACCCCCGCAGCATCAAATTCATTCAGCATGTTAACGAACAACTGGCGATCCTGAGAGCATCCGGCGACCTTGACAGGCTGTTGACCACACCACTGACCATCGCAGCGGAACAAAACCCCACTAGCACCACACCCTAAAAAAATAAGACTTCAGCCGGAGGAAAGCGACTGAAGTCTTACTCTGTTTCTCGCCGATCGGGGGGATGACCGGCTGGGTACTATGAACTGAAGGGACTGTAAGCAAACCACCGAAGGGGAATTGGGGTAAGATGGTGGTTTCTCACGCGCTGACTATCAAGCTTGGGGGTGCGGAATTCGTACCACGCGTGTGCTTCTTACAGTCCCTTATGTGTTGTTACGCACGTTCCTTAAAATCGGATCACATTTTTTTATGGCTGCCTGTCGGCGGCTGCGCATGTTGCATCGATCAATCCTGCTGGCAGTCGGTTTTCCCCGTCAGGGTCCGACAATTGCTCGTACCGGCTCAGGAATGCGCACGGGCCTTGTGCAATAAGCTGAGCCACCTCTGCTTCCCCGTCGGATGCAATCAGCCGGTAGGTTACAATTGCTCCTGGCACCGCTGCCCATTTCTTCCAAAATGGCACGCCTGCATGCGAGCGATAGATAAGGCGGTTCAGTTCTTCCGCATCATCTACCGTCGTAACCTCAGGCAGTTTTTCGTGCAACAGGCTGAAGATGGCAGCCGTGCGCTCGGGCCAGTCGGAATAGGTGTTTTGAGGCACCAACCGTCGACGCATCGAATAATAATGCCCGACACCCTCGTTCACCATCTGATAAGCAACGCGCCGAAGCGGGTCATCTGCATAAAATTCCTGTTTGAATTGATCAGGAAACGCATGCTTGAACCCCACATGCCAAAACTCATGCTTCATCAGGTGTGGCATGAAGTCGGCTGAAATATTGCCAACATCAATGAAAAGCTGTTTTTCGCCGTCAACAACAAAGCCGTAGCCGTCCGAGGGGCTACCGCACAGGAAATGTATCTTGAGAGTGTCCGGAATGGCATGCGGCGGCAACAGCACCGTCGGCGCGTACGCACCTTCCAGCAGGTCATCAAGGTTTTGCTCCACATAAGCGATGGTCTCCAGCATCTGCGGCGCAGACCCCATCAGGTCCGTGTCCGGCTCGAAATCAGCGCCAAACCCCACCGTGAGTTTGGCCATCACCGGGTGTGCCTTCAGGGCACGTGCGTGAGATGGATCATCGTCACCCCGCGCGATCGCCGCACAAACAGGCAGCAGGCTTGTATCCACATCCGCGGCAACAGCGCGTCCGGGGCCTGCAACCAACACAAGGCAAAACACGGCAAGGCCCGAGATCTGCATCATCCTCATCATCGCCCTGCCCCTCTGCCAGAACATAACTTCGCTGTTTCCCGTGTCATCGTTCCGTCACCAGTAGGCGCGCTGCCAGCGCCACAAATACAAACCCGGCCACCCGGTTGACAATCGTTTGTGCTTTTGGTGAACGCGCCAGTGCTTGCCCCAGCCAGCCTGATGCCAGTGCCACGCCTGAAAAAACCACCAGTGTTACAATGAAAAACACCAGCGCCAGCAACAGCATCTGTAAGGTCGCAGCGCCAGCTGCCGGGTCAACAAATTGCGGCAAAAACGCGAGAAAAAAGATCGAGACCTTGGGGTTGGTGGCATTCATGATGATGCCGCGCCTGTAGTATTCAGTCAGGGACAAGCCGGCGTTTGCACCGCCAAGCGCCTCAGGCTTCGCCCGGAAAGCGCCCCAGGCCAGATACAGAAGATAAGCAGCGCCGACGAGCTTGAGCGCAGTGAAGGCAACTGGCGACACCTGAATAAGAGCTGCCAGCCCGAGCACAACTGCCGCGGTATGGAACAAGAGACC
This sequence comes from uncultured Kordiimonas sp., assembly GCA_947500295.1. GTDB lineage: Bacteria > Pseudomonadota > Alphaproteobacteria > Sphingomonadales > Kordiimonadaceae > Kordiimonas. The sequence continues at coordinate 266,798 of CANMRM010000003.1, read as the reverse complement.
GGTCGCCAGCCCAAACGTGACGGCAACACCGGCGCGGGCACCGTTCATGGCAGACTGCGTGAGTACAAAAATATTGTCAGGGCCCGGCGCAAACGCCAGCACGATGGAAGCCCCTGCAAATGCAATCAAAGTTTCTACTGGCACATAATTCCCCTCTTGAGCCCGGTGTTCCACTACTGCGTATATATATGAAACCAGTCAAAAGAAAAAAGGCTGCCTGGGGAGGCAGCCTTTTGTTGGCCCTGCGGGTATGAGGGAGGGGGAACAGGGCCAGGGGGATATGGTTTTCTCTATCTTCAGAGGTGCGCCTAGCTGATACTGCCAGCCGCCCAGAATTTCGAATATCGTTCGCAGTGGATCACGAAGGATTTGAAGCTCGCCAGATCAATTCCGTCCGGCAGCTTGTACTCCTGCGCGCCCTTGTGGCTCTTCAGTTCTGCGACAAACAGGCCGCTTGCGGCATTGTCGTCATCCACCTGGTTTGCTGCAGACGTGTGCAGGAAAATCTTCAGGTCCGGTGCCTTGCGCGCCTTGAAATCTTCTGACAACACGGCGTAAACACCGTCTTCGCGGGTCTCAAGCGTCCAGGTACCCTTGGTTTTCATGGCAATGTTGGTGAACCCGCCCTCAGCAATAATGTCTGCGGCATATACTGCATCCGCAGCAGCAGTGCCTATGATGATGCCGAGCATCACAACAAATGGTTTCAAAATGGCTTTCATGGTGCCCTCGCTATAAATATTTTTGCGTCTCTCAAAAAAGTCGCGACATTCAAATCGGATACTTAAAACAGCTTTCGGGCTTTTTCCCTTGCCCACTGACTATGTGTGAAGTGGGTGGGAAAATGCGAGTAAAGCATGGTTAACGAGTGTGTGATCAGCCGGTGAGCAATGGCATATGGGCCGCCCACCGCCATTGACGCCGCAACCTTTGGAGGGTGCAAATGGGGGCTGGTCCGGTGAATTACTAGAGGTTCAGATCCGAAAGACCGGGGTGGTCTTTGGGACGGGGACCATCTGGCCAGTGAAACTTCCTCTCGTCGGCTTCAATCGGCAAATCATTGATACTGGCGATCCGCAAACGCATCAAACCATCGTCATCAAATTCCCAGTTTTCGTTGCCGTAAGACCTGAACCACTGACCCGCTGTGTCATGCCACTCATAGGCAAATCGCACGGCGATCCGGTTGCCCGTGAAAGCCCAAAGCTCTTTAATGAGACGATAGTCCCGTTCACGGACCCATTTACGGGTCAGGAATGCAGTAATCTCTTCACGGCCCTTCAGAAATTCGGAACGATTGCGCCAGCGGCTGTCAACAGCATAGGCCTGCGCAATTTTTTCCGGATTTTGGCCATTCCAGGCGTCTTCGGCGGCACGCACCTTCTGGATGGCGCTGTTTCTCGTAAATGGGGGAAGCGGGGGTCTGCTCATTTCAGGTATCTTTCATTTTTCATTTGGCCTTTGCCAGCCGGAGACTTTGGGAAGATGTCTCTGGCCACCTGAAGGGGGGAGAGGTGGCCAGAGATCTGTGCGCCGGCACGTTGATGCGGCGCTCGGGGGTCGCTTACCGACCTGCAGCCGCTTTTATGGAAGCGACCGTTTTTTCTGTGTCTGCAACATGGCTTGCAATCATGCGGTAGTTGATGCTGGCGGCTTGGTACCCGTCATAACCCGGCACCTGCGCGGCGGCCGTCGCATCCGTTACGACCATGACCTCAAAGCCCTCTTCAATAAGGGCACGCATGTGACTTTCTGTGCACAGGTTGGCGGACATGCCAGCCAGGATCACTTTATCTATGCCCTGTTTACGCAGTTGCAGCACCAGGTCGTTGCTTTCGGGGCCAAATACCTTGTGCGGGCTTGTGACGACGGTTTCCCCATCATTGATATATTTCTTGTATTGTTCCAGCCAGTCAGCGCCGGAGCCTTCGAAACCTTCGGTCGACAGCGCGCTTGGGCGGTCAAACATGCCGATTTGGTGCATAAGCAACTCAAGCGCACCTTCAAACTTCCACTCATGATCATGCGGGTAATAATAATGTGGTGAGATGAAGACCGGCATGTCCGTGCTCTTCGCTGCGGCAAAAAGCTGGTCAATATGTTCAACGGTACCGTTAGCTTCCACGTTTTTGCCAACAACACCCCAAGTAACACCATCCGGGCTCAGGAAATCATTTTGCGGATCGGTCACGACAAGGGCGGTTCGGCCCACCTCGATGGTAAACCCCGGATCGGGAATACCGCTTTCATCTGCGGCAGCTGTGATGCTGACCACAGAGTGTGTGACGGCTAGCGCGATGAGGGAAGCAACAGTAGCAGCGCCAAGAGAGCTTCTTCCAAAAAGTTGTGAACGCAGTTTCATGGGGGGTCTCCATCTGTTTAGTCGGGTTTCTCGCTTAAGGGTTACTGATCGGTACACTTTGTATGCGCCAAAGTGAACAGATCGGTACATTTAGTCAAGAAAAAAATCGTACTATCTAGGAAGGGCACACCCAAGAAATTAATATCTATCTGATAATTATGGATAATTTTTTTGTGTATTGAGAAATATAACGCGATTGACTATTTACTGATTAGTAAAGAAAGTACGAGTTATGAGACCAACCAAGCGAGACGAACTGGTTCAAAAAGCGCTGGATGCCTTTTATAGAAATGGCTTTCATGCGACAGGCATGGACATGTTGGTGGCGGAGACAGGAATCTCCAAAACCTCAATGTATAAACACTTCCGAACCAAGGAAGATCTTATTCTGGCTGTTTTGCGCCTGCGCGATGAGCGCTTCAGGAACTGGCTCTACCGGCGCATGGAAGAGCTGGGTCAGTCCCCGAAAGAACAACTTATCGCCATGTTCGATGCGCTTGGCGAATGGTTCGAAGAACAGGGCTTCAAAGGCTGCATGTTTGTTAAGGCGTCTTCCGAATATCAGGAACCCAGCAACCCAATTCATATGCAATCGGCAGATCACAAAAGACTTCTCGAGCAGCATTTCACTGAGCTGGCCACACGCGGCGGTTTCTCTAAACCCGGGCTGCTCGCACGCCAGCTTCTTCTGCTGAAGGAGGGCGCAATCGTGACCGCCCACCTGGGCCACACCACCGACCCGGCACAGGATGCCAAAAAGGCGGCCATCAGCCTCCTCAATTTGCAAAGCCAGTTATAGCCAGCAAGCCGGGAAGCAGCTCCCCGGCTTTGTTTGGGTGAGATCAGGCGGCGCGGTAAAAGCGTTTGCGCGGGCTGTAGTTCAGCGCATCACGTTCGCCGAAGCGGAACAACATAAAGAGATCGTCGTCACCGTCATAGTCGAAGAAATCCGGATCCAGGTGCAGCCGGAACCCACCGGAGAACCTGAAGACAAAACAATCGTCCGTGTCGTCATACTCGATGTCCGTGAGCATTTCGCCGTTCAGCATCTCAAGCACGGCCCCTGCGAGCGCATTGTCGCTTTCGCGGCGCCATAGAATCCGGCTGTCGGCCTTATAAAGGTCCCAATCGCACATATAGATCCACAGGTGCCAATCATACTGTGGTTCCTGCGTTATGGCATCGCGGCCTTTTTCGCCTCCAAGATCAAAGGTGATGAAACCGCCGAATCCCCGCCGCGCGCGGACAACACGCAACGGCAATGCCGCCTTGAACTCTTCAAATCTGTCGATCCCTGGCGCTGCGCCGGGGAGGTAAACTACCGCTGACATGTTTCTTTCCTGTGCTGAAAGCTTTTGTTGGACCCGCTTTCGGCTCGTTTCCTACTGTATCATATAGGGCCTTTTTATGACAGAAAACAGAGCGCTCACCACCATCTGGCGTCAAATTGAACGGTGCGTGTGCTCCCCGGAGCTAACAAAGAGCCAACGTCGTTTGTCTGCGCCATTTGCCGGATTGCACCCTGTTTTCTGCTCCCATATCCCGCCCGGCTAAAGAGGCGGGTCGTCGCTGCGTGACCGGGATTTTTGTTTCCTGGCTACCTGCCTCCTACCTCTCAAGGCGCCGATTGCTAATCGAGGCCTCAAGCGCCGTGATCAGATGGTCCCGCCGGGCTGCCGCCTGATGGCGGGCACCCATCTCGTCAAGAAGCGCAAAAAACTCTGCGCTGCCATCAGAGACAGGTGCCCGCCAGCGGGCGGGCTTGCGCGGCAAAAGGGGAGACGCCGCGCTCTGGGGGTTCGAATGCCGGGGGTTCAGTTGCAGCAGATCCAGCTGCCGGGAGTTCTGTATCCCGTTCCCGCAAGAAGGCACTTTGCCACCCACTGAATGCGCACGCCGGTGCGCCACCAGTTTTTGCCACCACAATGCAAGCATGGGCTTGCGCCCCTTCGCTGGCTTGGCTTTTGGTTTGGCCACAGGTGTCTGCACGCGCACGTCCGTCAGCATCGCAAACAGGGTTTGCATCTGGTTTCGGTCGTAAGGGCTATCAAGCGCAGTCTGTCTCATGGCTTTGCCTTTCTCTTTTGCCGGTCGTGGTGCCACGCAAGTGGCGGTTAAACACAAAAAAACCTCCGGGACTTGGGTCCGGGAGGGGAATGGAAAATCTGATTTTCAGATTATTTGATCAGTATGATCGAGCCCCTTCTCCCCGGACAACACAAATGGCATTGACGCCGCGCATAAATAGCTGCGCTGCGGTCGAGCCGTGTGGTTTATATGTCCAAAGAGTGGTCATCATTCTTTTCCAAAACTTGTCTTCGCCAGCCACGAAGCGTTTCAACCCGTGTCCAGCAGGCGCAGATTCATACAATGATTTCACGGTCTGTCAACAGGCTTAACAAAAATTTCAAAACTGGTCAGATTGACACATCATTATGCAAAGAGTCACGAACCCAGCCTGCGAGCGCCTGAAAACAGGCGACCATCCGTGACCAAAAGCGCCAACAAAATCAAGACCATGCCGCCAACCTGAATCAGTGAGAGGCGGTCACCCAGCAGGGCAACACCAGACACAATAGCGAAGGGTGGAATAAGGAGCGTTACCAGCGATGCATTGGTCGCGCCTGCAACATCAATCAGGCGAAAATAAAGCGCATAGGCAATCGAGGAACACACAAGTCCTAGCGCCACCAGAGCCGCCCAGCTCGCTGGTGTCACCGAAAGTTGCCAGGGTGTATCGACATGGAGAGACAGCGGTAGGGCAATCAGCGCTGCCGCGGCAGACTGACCGAAAGCCACAAACAGTGGCGCAAATTGCAGCCGGGCGAGTCGGCGGGCAATGAGCGCGGCAACCGCATAAGAACAAGCGGCCCCCAGGACAGCAAATTTCCCGAGCGTTGTTCCCTGAGTGAAATCGATGCCTTCGTGACCAACGATCAACCCGACACCTGCGAGACCTATCAAGATGCCAAGCAACTTGTTGAAGGTCAGCTTTTCATCGGTAGTAAAAAAATGAGCCAGAAAGATGGTAAAAAGCGGCATCGTCGCATTGAGAATGGACGCCAACGATGCACTAAGGTGTGTCTGCCCCCAAATAATCAGGGAGAAGGGCACCACATTGTTCGTAAGCCCTAGGACCAGAAAAGCACCCAGAAGTACAAAGGGTGAAGAGTCACTTACAGACGGAAACCGTACACCAGCCAACCGCAGCATGAGATAAAGCCCCAGAGCACCGATGGCGACACGCGCTGTCATGATCGACAGCGGCGGCACATCGCGCAACGCAATTTCGGTCAACAGGAATGATCCGGCCCATATGACCGAGACGGCCAACAGCATCAACCAACTTCTGCCATCCATATGAGATGTAGCGTTCATGTCCGTTGCCCCTTTTGGTTTCGACAACAGATACTAGTCGCGTTAGCTACCCTGCGCTCGTCATTATCGGACCTGTTGACTTTGAAAAAAAAGAGGTAAGCGGTTTCCGTACACCCCCGGAAACCTGGGGGGAACGGGAATGCACGGAAACCTGGAACCGGAAAAGCCCTGATTGGATGAAAGAGCTCCGGCCCTGCCTCTGCCCGCACCAGCCTTGTGTTGCGACAGAGGAGATGATGGAAAGAAGGATGCTGCGCCAGCAAGCGGCTTTACTCAGAACAACCACGCGTTTTGGAACGCGGTATCCACCCCCTGCCGGAACTCCGAACAGGGATGCAAGAGGCAATGGGGTCACATGACCTTCTTGCTCGCAGCAATCTGTTTCTTTCCTTCACCATTGTGCTGATCAGCTAAACAACTAGGGGGCAGTTTTTTGCCAGGCCCTGTGTGCTTCACTGACGTTAAATTTCATATGGGCATGGCTTAATACTTTGTGAGGTTTTTTTGTACAAAAATGTCCAAAATCAAGCCAATGTGAAACGGGCGGCAAAAAAAACACGGTTGCTCACGCAAGTGTGATCATTCTTATTTTTACACATGTAGAACGTTTCATCTTGTGAGTTGCACGGCTCGTCGAATAACTGGCGCAAATAAACCCAAAGCTGCCAAATAGCGGGTGATGTAATTTTATAACATTAACTAACAAGCGATTGACGCAACGCCCCTCGCTCTTTATGGACGAGCCCGGGTGGTCGGGATAATCCGGCGTGGTCAGTCAACGTTAACCCTCAACCAGTTACAAGAGATTGAGGGAATAAAGTCTGGTAGGCATATGCGACAGCAGTTTAGAGATTCGACCGAAGGGGGAAACGGTCTGTGCTTGTCCCTCACCCGAAATTTTACGCCGATACGAAGATCAGCAGCCGCAGGGAAATATGCGCTGGTTGGCACGCTTTCCGCAGTCGCGGTTTTGACGATGGTTCCAGCGACCGCGACCGCGCAGCAGGAAGCAGAAGTCACCGAAACCGAGCAGTCAGATAGCGGCACAACCGTCTATGTCGCCTCGTTTTTCGACCAGTTTGCACCGCAAAACGCTTTTGAGATGGTTCAGCGCCTGCCCGGCTTCAACTTTGACGGCGGCAGCGATGCACGCGGCTTTGGCGGCACGGCAGGTAACGTCCTGATCGACGGTGCCCGACCCGGCTCGAAAAACAGCCTCGAGAACGTCTTGCAGCGCATCCCGGCCGCGCAGGTTGAGCGCGTGGAGGTGATCCGGGGCGGTGTCGGCGCGAGCGACGCAGCCGGCCAGACCGTCGTTGCGAACGTGGTTCGAATTCCAGGCGCCAGCACCGGCACTTCGATAGTGCGGCTGGTGCGAAAAAATGACGGATCCATCCGTCCGCAAACGGAAACATCTTATTCCACCACCATCGACGGGTGGGAAACCAGCTCGAAGCTCGACTTAGCCCTCAGGCGCCAACCCCGCGACATATCCTTCCGCCGTTTTGATGCAGACGGCGCCCTGACCGACAGCGCGGAAGAGGAACGCCCGGAAAACTTCAAGTGGCTCTGGTACAACGGTGAAGCCGGCAAAGACCTGTTTGGCGGTCGTCTTGTTCTTAATACGGTGTTCGGCACAGAAACCTTCAAAGCACTTTCAACACGCGACGGATTTGAAGGTCGTCTGCCTGACAACAACCCGGACGGCCGCATCTTCATCGATGTCGACCGCCCCTATACAGAATTTTCGCTGGGGGCAGACTGGACCAAAACCGGCACCAACAACTGGAAAACACGACTGCTTGGTTTCACCGAGATGAGCTGGCGCGACTTCACCAGCGAGTTTACCGAGGAAGAGCCCATCGGCAACCGTACCTTCCTCAGCAACTTCAGCCAGACGCAGGATCGGATCGAATCTATCTTCCGGGCAACCTACGGCAAGGTTGGCGGCTCTGCGCTCAAGCCTGAGTTTGGCGGCGAAGTCGCCTACAACCAGCTCAAGAGCTCGTTTGACCTGTTTGAAGAGGACGAGAACGGCGTCATTGAACTGGATGTTCCGTCCGCCAACGTCAAAGTCAACGAGATACGGGCAGAAGCCTTTACCAACCTTGTCTGGAACGCCAACGACAAACTCACCGTCGATGGTGGCCTGACGTGGGAAATTTCCCGGATCAAAGTCAGCGGCGATGCCGGCAATGAGCAAACCTTCAAGTTCCTGAAGCCCATGCTCAACTTTACCTACAACGTGCGTGACAATCTGCAGATGCAACTTCGCACCAGCCGCACCGTTGGCCAGCTGGACTTCGAAGATTTTGCCGCATCCAATGATGTAACGGATGACCGTGTTCTGGCCGGCAATCCTGACCTCAGCCCGGACCAGACTTGGCGGGTCGAAGGCTCCGTCGACTGGCGTTTCAACCGGCAAGGCTCAATCGTTGTGAGCCTGTTTCATGAGTGGCGCAATGATGTGCTTGAACAAATCCGCTTGCCTTCTGGCGGCTTTGGTCTCGGCAACGCCGGGTCAGCAAAGTTTTACGGCATAGAGGCCGACCTCATCCTGCCGCTTGACTTTGCTATCCCCGGCGGACGCCTTGAAGCCGGTTACCGACTGCGCGAATCCAGTCTGTTCGACAATATCATAGGCCGTAACCGACGCCTGAGCGACATAACCAAGCAATTCATCAGCTTTGAGTTCCGGCAGGATCTTGTGGCCCAGCGCTTTTCCTGGGGCATAGAAATGGACGGCGGCTTCGAAGAACCCAACTTTTTCGTTTCCGAGCGGCTCGACTTCGAAGGGCCATACCGTTTCAACGCCTACGTGGAAACGATTCGCTGGTTCGGTGTCAAAATGCGGCTCGAATGGAACCGTTTCACTGGCAACAAATTTGACAGGGACAGGTTCTTTTTTGACCCCGACCGCGGCGGCACCTTCACCAGCAGGGAACTGCAAACCCGCGATTTTGGCAACACCATTCGCTTTATCGTAACAACGCCATTTTGAGCAAAGTCTACAAGAGTGGTTGACACCAAAGGGTTGAGCCGACAAATCTGATGCGGACGATTGGGCGTAAAAAGTAACTGGTTCTGGTCTTGGTGCTGTGAATAAAGTGACTGCGCGCAAATCTGTTATTGTTCTGCTTGCCATGGCGCTGGTGGCGTCCTGCAGCTTTACGCCTACCGAGCAAGCCCTTGATGGCGCGCCCGAGCATCACACAACCCGCGGCTTCAAAAACCTCTATATCGAAGACCCCAGCAAAACATTCTTTTCGTTCCTGTGGATGCGCATGTTTGGCGATGAGCCCTGGGCAGACCATGAAAAAACGGCCAGCCAGGTTCCCTTTCAAATGCTTGAGCTTGACCGGGTAGAGAACCCATCCGCAGACAAAATGCAGGTGAGCTGGCTGGGGCACTCAACGTTTCTGGTGCAGTATCAGGGGATCAATCTCCTCACTGACCCGATCTTCAGCAACCGGGCAGCCCCGACAAGCTGGGCGGGACCAAAGCGCTATACGCCCCACGTGGTTGACTATAGCCTGCTGCCGCCCATCGATTATGTAGTGATCAGCCACAACCATTACGACCACCTCGACGACACGGCAGTAAAACTGTTGGGAAACCGGCCCCTCTATCTTGTGCCGCTGGGCGTTGCAGACTGGTTTCTTGACCAGGGCATCAAAGCGGACCGTGTACAGGAGCTGGACTGGTGGCAAACAGTTGACCCAGCCCTGACCGGCGAAGCCATCCGCGTTGAAGCTCAGCCTTCGCAGCACTGGTCAGCGCGCGGTCTTTTCGACCGGCGCGAAACTCTTTGGGCGAGCTGGCGGGTGCAGATGGGTGACCGGTCTCTGTGGTTTGCCGGAGACACCGGCTACAACCCGATCCTCTTTAAGGAAATTGGCAGAAAAAGCGGGCCTGTTGACCTGGCGCTTATCCCGATCGGCGCTTATGACCCTCGCTCATTTATGCAGACCTACCATGTCGATCCAGACGAAGCCGTCATGATCCATCAGGATATCGGTGCCGCCCGCAGCATTGGCATGCATTGGGGCACTTTCCCGCTGACGGCAGAAGAACCAATGGACCCCGTTCGGCGGCTTGCCGCGGCAAAGTTGCGGGAAGGCCTCGGCATGATGGAATTTCAAGCGCTGGACCTCGGGCAAACCATTGAGCTGGCCGTGACCCCGCCAATCGTGTCTGGCCCGGACGCTCCCTGATCAGCGTCAACTGCCTTTTCGCCGCGAAAGTTAATTTCTGTGCTGTGTTTCTTCTTCGCCCTTAACCCACCAGGCATGCATGGCGTGGAACATATCGGTCAGGTCAAGCGCACGCTGCGTTGCGGTGTATTCGACCCGAGGCGGCACCTCCGGGTAGATCTTTCTTGTCACAAGGCCGTCTCTTTCCAGCGCTCTCAGCTGTTGGGTGAGCATCGTTTGCGTTACACCTTCAATCCCGCGCTTGAGCTCGCTGAACCGTTTGGTGCCCCGGAAGATCAGAATTTGCAGGATAATCAGCTTCCATTTGCCGCCAATCAGGCGGGCAACATCCGGCATCGGGCAATTCCATTCCTCCGGTTCCTGTACCCATTCCTGCATATTCATTCAAACCCTCCGCACACAACCCATTGAATTCGCACAATAGTATGGTTTTTAGTACTATATACGAAATTTCTGCCTTCTTGTGAAATTATACCAAAACAATATTTTTGACCTCTCGACAACAGTGAGGACAAAATCGATGACCATAACCATACATACTGTCTCGGGCGCGCCGCGGGGTTGGCGGGTGCTGCTGGGGCTGGCCTTCAAAGGGCTCGAGTATGACATTCGCTACCTTGAAGCTTCGAAAGGCGAGCATAAAGCACCAGAGTTTCTAAAGCTCAATCCGCGCGGCACCGTGCCGGTGCTAGAACATGACGACATTCTTGTTCGCGACTCTGTTGGTGCCCTTGCCTGGCTTGACCGCACATACCCGGAAAAGCCCCTGTTCGGCAGCACCAAGCAAGAAGCAGCAGCCGTCTGGCAAACCACGCTGGAGTGTTGCGACTATCTCAGGGACGCCGCCAACAGCCTCCTGTTCCCGATCCTTGTTGAAGGCAAACCACTGCCAGACGATGGCACACAGGAGCGCGATACGCTCAATACCGCAGCAGAAAGCATGCACCGGGAGCTCACCTTCCTTGAAGGCTTGCTGGAAAATGGCCTGTTCCTCGTCGGCAGTGCACCAAGCGCCGCTGACGCAGTTGCTTATCCGGAGGTAAGAATTCTCGGGCGGGCGATAGACACAAAACACGAGATTATGAAGGCTCTTGGTTTTTCGGACATGGGGTCCCTTTATCCGCGGATCAAAGCATGGAAAGCCCGCATTGGCGCCCTGCCCGGCTATGAAAAAACCCTGCCGCGTCACTGGTAGGCTCATGTAAAAGGGAGAGAACAGGCATATGAGCAGTTATTCAAAAACCATATCAACAAACGCCTCGGCAGAGGCGGCCTATGCAGCCCTGACAACCGGGTTCGAGCACTGGTGGACCAAACCGCAGGGCACATTCCAATATCCGGGGGACAAAGCAAAATTCAGCTTTCCGCCGGGTGTATCTTACTGGACGTTTGAAGCCGTCAAGCTGGTACCTGACTTTTATGTGGAAATGAAATGTGTCGACGCACTGCACAAACACGAAGGCCAGCCGGAGGAAATCGAAACCGAATGGCTCGACACGAAAGTCACTTGGCATATCGGAGAGAAGGACGGCAAAACCACGATCCGTATTGAGCACGTCGGCTTGATGCCCGGTCTCCTGTGCTACGACATCTGCGAGGCCGGATGGGACCATTTTTTCGGCGAGAGCCTGCAAGCCTACCTCGATACCGGCGAAGGTATGCCCCACAAGGCACCCTGACGCTCGGTTGCCCGCTCACCTCTCCCAGGTGTGCGGGCAAAAACCGGTGCTACTCTGTTTCCCAGCTCAACGCGGGATAGCTCGGGAACACAAGCGGCTCCCGGATACCTTCAGCTGCCAGCTCTTCTGCCTGCGCCCTCAGCGCCAGCAAATCATCTGTCAGCTTGTAGCGGAAGCCACGCACTTCGCCCCACAGGGCCTCAAAGCCATCCGGATAGTTGCCCGACCCCATCGCCAGCTGTGGGCCAATGCGGTTGTAGCCTTCAATCAGGCGGCCGGCCTCGCGCTCTTCAAAAGCGTCAATGCTTTCAAAGTAGCCTTTCAGGATCATGCCGGGTTCAGGCGCGGGCTGTCGTGCCGTTACGGCTTCCCGGGCAAAATAGGCGCGTGTGTCGCTGTAGCTGATGCTGTCAGCGTTGCGCCACAGGTGCATCGTACGCGCGTTTTTCAGCTCTTCGGTCTCAGGGTCGACAATCATCACGGTCGGTGTGGCGTAAATGGACGGCATGCCAAAGCGCCGGTTCACGTCGCGCGCGGCATCAAGGTGCCCCACATCCACATAGAGGACTTCGTAATTATGCTCGATCACATCACCGACACCGGCGTCCCTGAAGCGTTTCACCAGGCCGCGGCTGTCGTGGCACCAGGTGGCCCCCATGACGATGAGCGCAAGCTTGCCGCTGTCGCGGGCTGCCGCAAGCGTCTGATCCACCTCTGCCATCACATCGGCAGACGGCTGGTAAGGGCTGTCGAACCCCTCCTCTTCACTGGCGCGCGCTATGTGTAGCGCCACTGTCGTCAATGCCAGCACGGCAATAACAACACGGAAAAAACGGACGGAAAGACCCGCCAGATTCGAATAATTTGAAAGCACAAGACTACCCCGATTTGCCTATCTGCGCTGAAGACTAATCGGCGATCGGAGCGAGTGCAAGCGCAGCAGCAACCCTGCGGCGGATCGCTGCAATTGTTTATGCGCAGCCTGTGTGCGGTTAAGCGGCTTCTGCCGTCAGTTCACCAATGAATTGCTGCAGCTTCATCATGGCGGGCATGGCATTTTCCTTCATAGCCATCAGGATCGCCATCTTAGCGGGATCGTTCGTATCGGCGTTCTGCACCATGCGGGTGAAACCATCCAGCCGGTTGTTTGCGATCCAGGCGCGCAACTCCTTATCCTGCGACCAGCGCATCTGGTTCATCATCAAACCGGCGGTCACAATGATCCAGTCTGTTGCATTGTTTGGCAGCGGCACAACCGTACACAGGTCGTTTTTCGTGCGCTCGTCATCGTAAGCCGTTTCCACATGTGCGATGAACGCGCCGGAAAACACGGGCTGGATTGTGCGCACGGTCTGGATGGTGATGAGGTCGCCGTCAAAGACCGGGAAGGTTTCGGTCACCGGCACTGCACGGGCCGAACAATCGATATAGAGCGCATCTTTGTCGGTGGGCAATGTGCCCTTCTCGAAGGTGATTTCATCCTGCTCGATGTGTTTCACGCGGCCCATGCGAATAATGGTTTTGATACGCCGCAGGCTTTCGAGCTCCTGTTTGCTGATGGTCGCGCCGTGATACATCTCCGGCCAGACGGTCTCGTCGATGCGGCATAAAACGCCTGCGCCTTCAAGCCGCTCAAACAGGTTATTGATCGAACTCGCGCCCGCAATCGCTTCCATCTGCCTGGCCTGTGCGCCGATGGTTGCTGTGAAAAATTCGTCGGCGGGTTGCGTGTTCTCCCGCGGGATCAGCCAGCCGTCACGCGGCATGATCCATTTGATCAGATCCGGGTTCACGCCGTTTTCGAGCAGCCACAAACAGGCATCAATGCCGGTTTTGCCGCCACCGACAACAACATAGGCCGACGGCACATCCGTAATGCCGGGCAGGTCATTGAGGGGGTGGCGCCGTACGCCCTCGGCAATCGTATAGCTCGGCGTGTGGGTCGATGGAACAGACGTTTTGAAGTATGTCGCATCCACTGTCTTTTTGTTCACTTTCACTTCATAGGTGTCGCCGGACGTGATGCCCCTGAACCGGCCTTCGCCTTCATAGTCACACATGGGGAAATACTGCACCCGGCCGGATGGCAGGAATGTGTGTTTCATGATCTGGTCAAAATAGGCGCTCACTTCCGCGCCGGAGGCGAGCTCCATCAGCCCCTTGTTGAGGCCCACTTCATCCTTGAGGCCGGTACCGAGCTCCTTGGAGCTGACACCGTAAAAAGCGGATGGCTGGTGCAGGGTGACAAAACTGTAGGCATCATTCCAGTGACCGCCAGGTTTGTGATGCCGGTCAACCATGATGATAGAAGCATCGGTTTCTGCCAGAATGACATCGGCAAACGCCATGCCCACGGCTCCCGTGCCAATGATCAGATAGTCTGCTTCCAGAGTATGGTGTGCCATTTTTCTCTCCGCCTTTTATCGATTGGCCGTTGTCGGTTCGCTGGTTTGGTCTCATGAAATTACGACAGCAATATGATTGCTGGATATAACAGTGTTATGCCTGAGGGAAAGAAATATATAACACTGTTATAAATGTCAAGTCCGTGTTAGAAGATCAGCTATGAGCGATACGAAAAGCAAAATCCTCGCGGCGGCTTCCGCCCTGTTTCTGGAAGGCGGTGCAAAGGCCCTGAGCGTGCGCGCTATCGCAGCGCGCGCCAACCTGTCCACCATTGGCATCTACAGCCATTTCAAGGGCAAGCAGGGCATACTGGATGCGCTCTTCATTGAAGCCGCCAACATGGTCTCAACGGCAATGGAGGCAGGCACACCGGAGCCAGACCCCAAAAAAGCCCTGATGAAAGCAACGAGCGCCTATCTGGATTTTGCTGAACGCCACGTAGCGCATTACCGGCTTTTTTTCGGCGAGAGCGACCCCGATTACGCACCATCGACCGAGGCAAAGGACCGTGCGCGCGAGGCCTATAAAAAGCTGCTGGTCTATGCAGCCCGGCTGCACCCCGCGGACGCTGACAAACAAACCATTCAGGAAACCGCGCTGGGGTTCTGGGCTTTGTTGCACGGCTTTGTAGGGCTCACCCGCCATGCCGTTGCCGCCCACGCCGGCGTCAGGGACTGGCGCGCCCTGATCCTCAAGACAGTAGAAGACCGTATCGACACCTTCATCAGCCCTTAGACGGAACGAACCGCGCTATTCGGGTTGAGGAGGGCACAGCCAGCTGACAGTTTTCAAGCCGGCCATGCGGGCAAAACGCGCCAGTTCCGCCTCAAACTTGTCCGCCCGCGCTTTGGTCCATTGCACGCTTTGCTCCCGCCACAGTTTGTGCACGGTCATCACGCCCTTGGCGCGGTCCGCCTTGATCTCGGTTCGGCCAACAAACCGGTCCCCTTCCAGCAGCGGATAGACATAATATCCCCAGATCCGGTCTTTGGCGGGCACAAACATTTCGTTTCGGTAATCAAAACCAAACAGGCGCATCAGCCGGTTCCGGTCCCGCACGGCGGGGTCAAACGGGTTGATGATGCGCAGGCGGCTGGTTGCCTTCGGCGCTGCCTCCAGCCGGGCTTCAATGTCCATGGGTGCAAGTGCGGGCGTCCAGCCGCCATCAGCGCCCTGAAGCTCCACAGGCACAAGGCTTTTCTGCTGCCCCTCCAGCCAGCGCCTAACCTCTGCGGCGCTCACCGCATCCCAGAAACGCTGGACATCACCCGCCGACCCAAACGACAGCCGGTCCAGCGCATTTTCGCACAGCCAGTGAATCTGATCGGCGTCCGGCACTTCTGCTTCATAATGTTCCGCCGGGATCACCCGCTCGGGCAGGTCATAAAACTTGATGAAGTTTTCCCGGTGGCAGGTCGTTAACTCGCCCGCATACCATAGCATATCAAGCGCCCTCTTGTGCGGCGGCCGGGACCACATTTCTTTTTCGCCTTCAATTTTGGTGTCAAAATCCCTGGTGCACAGCGCGCCGTCCGTGCGGATACGTTCACGCACCAGCGTGACGTCGGCTTCGGTCACGCCTTTTGCAAACCATTTGGCGGCACTGTGCCCCATGCGGCCAAACTGTCGCCGCCAATAGGGGTAAAACTCCATCGGCAAAACCGAGGCATCGTGTGTGAAATGCTCGAAGATCGCGCGCTCGTCCCTGAGCAGTTTGCCAAGCATCGGCTCCCGGTAATTCTGATTCCGGGACCACAGGATATGATGGTGCGCACGCGTGACGTTGCGGATGGTATCAAGCTGCACAAACCCGAGCGACCGGATCATCGCCTGCACATCCAGCGACCCCGTCGGATTGCTGGCAAGCCCCTGCCCCGATAGCCACAGCCGCCGCGCTTGTTTGTTCGATATCTTCATATGTCAGTGTTTCCGCCAGTATTTCTTCGGTGTGGGCATTGGTCATGAGCGCCGTCTGCGTGCAATGGCAATCCCGGCACCCACAAGCGAAATGATGAGCCCCGGGATAAAGAGACCCAGCTTCAAGGGCGTCAGGATTTGCTTATAGTGCAGCAGGCTGTCATCTCCTGTCAGCAGCATTACCTGCACATAGCCTTCTGCCAAATCCACGGGGATTACCAGTGCACTCGGCAAAGCAAGCCAAAACCCGGCCCGGTCAAAAAAACGCAGCGCCATGCCGATGAAAAAGCCGCCATAGGCAAGCGGATAGGCCACATCCAGCGTGGCCGTCATCCAGGCATGTACCGTTTTTTGGGTTGCGGTAAACGCGGCCACATGCGCGCGGATTTGGTCTGGTTCGGACATTTCGTCGATGATTTCGAACTGCCATATCTGCATGATCAGCCCGAAGGCAGCCGTCATTGCCAGTGTGGCCCAAAACAGAAACCACAGCGTTTTTGTCTTTGTCAGCCTGTCCTGCATCGGAAAAGTTGGCATCCGCATCCCCCTCGCTCTAGCCCCACCTCATGCTGGCACCACAGCTCAGACGGTTTTCGATTTCAAGCCGAAAACGGACACGGCAAAAAATATATGCGCACTGCCAGCGGTTCACCCTATGGCTGAATGCTGACCTTGATGATCCGGTTGGTGCTGCTTTGATGAATGAGCAAACTGCCATCCCGCGCCGTGCGCATATGCCTGATGATCCCGGCATACACACCACCAGTGGGCACCGGCCAGCTCTGGAATGTTTCTGAAACAGGGTCAAACCGCACCAGCGGGTCAGGCCGCACGCCTGACTCGTTGTACCAAACCGCCCCGCCCGCGTAGACAAGCGCATAGGGGTGGGACCTAGGCCCGCTCGGGGACGGCCATTCCTTTATTTCACCCGATGCGGGGTCATACCGGCCGAGACGGCCTTGTGAAGAATTCACATACCAGATGACACCATCTGGTGCGATATCGAGCCGGCGCACCGTTGTTTCAGGGATAGGCAGTTTGACCTCTGTCAGCGCCATGGTCTCCGGGTTTACCCGCACGAGGCAGTTGCTGCCGTTGCATGCCACCCAAAGGTGACCATCCGCCGCTACCTTGATGCCATACGGCCGGGACCTTGGTGTTGGCATCCCGACAAGTCTGATGTCCCCGGTTGCGGGGTCCAGACGGCCAATCATATTGCTCTGCTGCAGCGTGAACCAGAGAATGCCGTCTGCATCAAACACGGCGGTGTGCGGGTCCCGGGCCTGGGGGTCCGGCATTTTATACTCGGTGATCTCGCCAGTTGCCGGGTCCAGCTTGCCCATGGTGCCGTTCTTGTTGCCGGTGTACCAGATATTGCCCGCCGCGTCGGGCGTGACACTGTGCGGCATGGCACTTTCAGGTAGCGGAAATTCGTGCATCGCGCCGGTGGCGGGGTCAATCCGGCCAATCAGGTTGCCCCACTGGCCTGCCCACCAGATGCTACCATCGGGGGCTTCCACGGGGTCACGTGAGCGTTGCCCGAGCGTCGGCACAACCCACTCCCTGAACTCAATACGGGTGTCTCCGGGCATCAGCTTTGCGGCCCGGTTTTCATTCGGCGGGACATGGTCAGCCAGATAGCGGGCAAGTTCAGTTTCGCTTGCCGGGTCAGCCGACAGGTCCACCATGGTGGCCATCAGCTCCTTCCAGCCAGCCTGGGTGTAACCGGAGCTGCGCAGGATGTTTCGTTCGCTGTGGCAGGCCGTGCAGACGCCTTCAACCAGCTGTTTGCCCGTGCCCTCTGGCAAAGCCTGACCGTTGGCTGTCATGGAAGTCGCAAAAACCCCGATAGCGCCCCCAACAAGAAATCGCTTGAGCATGACCCATCTCCTCACCCGTTTCATCGCAGTCCACAGTATCAAAAGTGCGGGCAAATGGCGATAACGGGCTTTACGGGTCCGGAAACAATACCTCGGGGTTCTTCATCGTCTTGATCTCAAGGATGTTGCTATTGGGGTCGGCGATAAAGAAGGTTTCCTGCTCGTATTTGTCACCCTTGAACCGGCGATAGGGCTCGTCGATATATTCAAGCCCCGCCGCAGCGATACGCTCCTTGAGAGCATCAAAATCTTCCTGCGTCAGGTGCACACCAAAGTGCGGCACCAGCACCGCGCCCATATCAACATCATGACGAACGGCGGGCAATTGCTCCTCGCTTTGGTGCAGGGTCAGCTCATTTCCCCAGAAATTCACATCGACCCAGCGCCCCTCTTCACGGTTGCCAAGGGTACAGCCGAAAACATCGGTATAAAACTTAACGGTGGTTTCCAGATCGCCAGCCGGAATGGCGAGGTGTACGATAGCAGACATGTCTATCCCCAAATTAGTTTCGTTTGTAACTCTATAGAGGAAATAAGACAGGCGGGTAAGAGGTCTTGTTCTTTTTCGGGCAGAAAATTGTCTGGACGGCTTCCTTGGACCGGCATCATTGGGGCGGCAAAACGCGGGGCGGCCGTGATCACCGCCCCGCGCCGTTAGCGTTTTTTCATTTTCACCGCTTCGCGGACAATTTTGCCGAAGGCTTTGTCCCTGGAGCGACGCTCGGCAAGTGTCGATGAATTATACCGTTCCTCAAGCACCAGCTTGCGCCAGCGTTTCAGGCGCTCGGGCGCAACGCTGCCATCTTCCACTGCCGCAAGTACAGCGCAGCCGGGTTCGGTTTCGTGCTGACAGTCCTTGAATTTGCATGCATGCGACAGGCTTTGCAGGTCGGCAAACACATCTGCGATACCGGCCGCAGCGCCGGTCATCTGCAGTTCACGCATGCCCGGTGTGTCCAGCAGCACATAACCGGTTGGCAGAATATGGAGCTGCCGGCTCGTGGTCGTGTGTCGTCCCTTGCTGTCATCCTCACGGATGGCCTGTGTTTCGGCTTTCTTGCCGCCCGAGAGCGCATTGACGAGCGTTGACTTGCCAACACCCGATGAGCCCATGAACGCCAGCGTCTGGCCTGGTTTGCACCATTCAGCGAGTTTGTCTTTCGGCTCCTGCCCGCGCGCATCCAGCGTCAGCACCGGCACACCGCCTGCCATGCCGTCAGACAGGGCCCAGGCCTCCTTCTCGAAAGCCGCGGGGTCATCGCTCAGGTCGCTTTTGGTTAGAACGATCACCGGGTCAACCCCGGCTTCAAACGCCAGTGCGATGTATCGCTCCAGCCGCGCGATGTTGAAATCATGATTGCAGGAAGAAACAACGAACACCGTGTCGATGTTTGCTGCGATCAACTGCAGTTGCCTGTCCGTACCGGGGGCGCGGCGCTTGAACAGGCTTTTGCGCTCAAGGAGCTTGCTGTCTTTCGGGCTTGCCATGTCAAACGAAAGCCAGTCGCCAACCGTTGCGTCGGCGCGCGGCGGGATCAGCTCATTGATCTCCTCACCCACAACACGCAGTCCACCGCGATGCACTTCCGTGACCCGCACAGGCGGGGTTTCCTGAAGCGCGGCGGGGTCAATCTGTTCGGCGAAATGCCGGTTCCAGCCAAGCTGGTCTAACATGGAAAGGGCAGCCCCGGGGCGTTGCCCGGTTTCTGGTTTGGTTTTTTTAGATGATAAAAACTGTGAATAGTCACGTTTCATTGCTTGAAGCTTTCAAATGCCTTCCGGAAACCGATGGCCCACTGTGCACCGTTTGCACACAATATTTTTTGTGAAGGGCGGTTCTTCCGGGTTTTTGCGGGTACAAAAAAGGGCAACGCCCGCGAAAAGCGGCGCTGTCCTGTGGTCAGTAGCTCCCTCAACAAGGGAACTAGCGGTTCCCCGCAATCTCCAGCATAAAATCTCCGAGGCTTGAGGTGATGTAAAATCAAGCAAGACTTATGTAACAACCAATCACTGCCCTTACAAGGCCACCTTTAGGGGATCATCAGCCCTGCTAAACCTCAATCTGCTCCAGCGGTACGTAGGGTATGTCAAAGCCGAAAGCGGCAGGCGCGACGGCCTCAAGCGCGCGCTCGGTGCGGAAAAAGTCGGGGCAGCCCACCGCAAACACAGCAACCCGCTGGCCATAGCGCAGGCGCTCCGCGTTGATGGGGGTCCCGGTTTCATAGTCCACGATCACAATCAGGTCCGGCACGGTGGCCACCACCCGGCCATTGAGCCGGGCAACCAGATATTCGTTCTTGATGTTGATCGTCAGTGCGTCGCCTTCGTCCGAAAATGGTGTCAGCGTAGCTTCGCCGATGTCATACCCACCGATGATGCGCGTTGCCTTGTCCGAAACCTTGCCGCAGTAAAGGAGCCTGCATTCGCCGTAAACGGAGCTGGCAAACACATCCTTCAGCACTGGCAGCAACTGGTCGGCCCTGCCCCGGTTTTCGCGCAATGCCCGCCCGAGCGTGACCGAAAAACCGACTGTGCCGGGGATGATGGCGGGCTTCAGCTCGGCGCCCGTCATCGGATGCTCGGCGGTGGTGATCATGCCACCTGACGCCATGGCAAGACTGCGGATATGCCGCTCGTAGGTTGGTGTGTCGGGCGTGGTGAAGGTTGTGACGTTACCAGCGTAATCGTAGGCAACGGCCGGTGACGGGCACACGCCTGCGATCGCATAGGTCATCATCTGCGCCTCCGGCAGCGCGCGGCCCATGCCGTCTCCGTCCACGACGGGCACGCCGCGCCCCGCGGCCGCCATGATCGGGATGAGCGAATTGCCGCCGCCAATCTCGAACGACACAACCGCATCAATCTTGCGGCCCACATGAGCCTCAAACGCTTCAAGCGTGCGCGTGGCTTCATCCACAGAGGGTAGCATCTCCAGACTGACGGTGGGGGCACCCACACCACCGATGGACACGACATAAGCGTCGTCCGGCAGGTCGTCTGGCGCAACCAGGTCAACGGGCCCGTGTTTTTTGAGCGCTTCCCGGCAAATCATTTCGGGTACGTAAGGATCGCCGCCACCGCCTGTTGCCAGGAAAACGGCACCGAGCGAAAGGTCTGAAAGGTCTTCTGCGCGGACTTGCATCAGTTGGCCTCCTTCTTTGCGAGGGCAGCAATGTCGCCGATTACTTTCACCCGCACGCGGGTGTTGCCTTCATCCATGTAGGGAATTGCGGTTTCTTCAATGTCAGCAACGCGGATGGTGCCGGGGTCCGCGCCCGCGTCAATTGCGCGCTCGATAGCCTCCGCCTTCACTTTTTCTATCGCGGCATCACGCGGCAGCGTGCTGTAGGACACCAGCCGTTCACTCTCACCGCCGATTTGTGCGATGGCCGCGCCGATGGCGTTTGCGACGCCGGCGTTTTCCGGCCGGTGCAGGACGCTTGCGGCTTTCAGGTCGCCCGACACCAGCACAGCACCGCCACCCACGAGGATAACGGGCACAGGGTCAGCGTTTGGTTTCATCATGTCGATGGCGTCATCGAGCATCTGGTGAATGGTGGCATTGCCCGCCGCAACCACATCTGCGCTGAGGCCTGAAAGGCGGCTCTTGTCGCCAATTTCGGCATGCCCGCCCGCAACAACCAGATCGGTCGGTGTGAGTGTATCACCGCCGAACACCATGCCTTCTGTCACAAGCCGGTGGCCGACCGAGCGCGGCCCAATGGTTTTACCGTCAGCGGCCACAATGCTGCCGCCGCCAAGGCCAACGGCCATAATGTCAGGCATGCGGAAGTTGGTGCGCACCCCTCCCACAGAGATCACCACATTACTCTCGCGCGGGAAGCCCCCTTCCAGCACACCGATGTCCGAGGTGGTGCCACCAATATCCACAACGATAGCGTCCGTCAGGCCCGTCAGTTTGCAGGCGCCCCTCAGCGAATTGGTGGGCCCGGAAGAGAAAGTAAGCGCCGGGAACTGGCGCACAAAGTCCGCATTCATCAGCGTGCCGTCATTTTGGCTGACATACATTGGACAGGTGAGCCCGCGTGCCCGGATCGCCTCCATGAAGGCGCTCACGACCCTGTCGGCAAACGCGAGCAAGGACGCATTGAGGAGCGCCGCGTTCTCGCGCTCCATCAATCCAAGCCGCCCCATGGTATGGGAGCATGTGATGCGCGCATCCGGAATGGCGGCGCGCACCCTGTCCGCCACCGCACGCTCCGGCGCGGCATTCATCGGAGAAAAGACGGCGGAAACCGCCACGTTTTTCAGCCCCTTTGACGCAATGTCGGCAATGGCGGCATCAATCTGGTCATCGTCCATCGACGCCAGCGGCCAGCCATCATAGAGGGAGCCACCCTTGACCATATAGCTGTGTCGGCCAAGCGCATCCGCGATATCATCCGGCCAGTCGACCATCGGTGGCAGGCCGGTGCCCGAGGGCAGACCCACACGGATTGCCGCCACAGGCGATAGTTCGCGGCGCTCGACAACTGCGTTGGTGAACTGGGTCGTGCCGATCATGACGGCTTCGATGTCCGCCTGCGGCACGTCGGCGATTACGGTATCAAGCGCGTTTGTGATCCCGGTCAGCACGTCAGCCGACGTCAGTGCCTTGGTTGACGCCACAACGTCGCTGCCGTCGAGCAAAACCGCATCCGTGTGCGTACCCCCAACGTCAATGCCGATGCGCATGGCTTATGCCTCCTTCGCGGAAAAAGTAAGCACCCCATAAAGAAGCGCCGACAGAATAATCGAGTCCAGAACACCCACCCCCAGAACCGACCCGATGGTGCCGTTATTGATGAGCGCGGCAACAGCAGCGCCAGCAGACCAGCTTACGAACGCACGCCAGGAAAGTTGCTGGTTGGCGTTAAGCGTCTCCGCGGTGTAGGCCGAGCGGCGCACCCACAGATAGTCCGTGATAATCACGCCCGCGACCGGCACAAAAATGACGGCAAGAAAGCCCAAAAAAGTGAGAAAACTGTCAAGAATGTTCAAAAAAGCGGCACCCACGCCAAACGCCCCGAGCACTGCGGTGACAAGTGTGCCTTTCAGCTTCGGGAAGGTTGCTTCCACGCTGAGGACGGTGCTGTAAAGATTAAGCGAGTTCAAAACCCAGCTGCCGGCAATCACAATCGCAAACGCGCCAACACCAAGCCCGAAATGCAGCATCACATCCAGAATGTCGGTTTTGCCGGAGGCGGCGCCTGCAATACCCGCCGCGGCAAACACAATGAGCTCTACTACCATATAGGCCCAGAAAGCGACCTGGATCGCCCCTTTCCAGTGCCGCACAAACCGGGTGATGTCCGGCAGGATGATTGCCCCGACAATGATGCCACCCACAACAGCAGAAACGCCGTCGCTTACGGTCAGCGTCGCGGCTTTTTCAATCGCCATCAGCGCGGCGGGCGTGTGGTCTTCAAATGAACCGAACAACAACAGAGCCGTCACAATCGCCAGGATGGGCGACAAAACGCTTGCCAGCATATTGATCGCGCGAAAACCAAACACGGTTGTGGTAGTCATCAGCACGCCTGCGGCAATCTCGATCGGCCAGGCTGGCAGCGTAACGTTCCACAAGTCACTGGCAAGCCGCGTGACCGCGCCCGAAAACAAATCGATATTGACCCCGAACCAGCCAATGAGCGACACCGCGAACGCCAGGTTCACAAAGGCGGCGCCCCTGTCCCCAAACGCAATGCGCACCAGCAGGTAGCTGCTGAGCCGGGTGCGTGCGCCGATCGAGCCCATTGTCGCACCAATGACGGTAAGAATTACGGAGCCAACCAACAGGGCGGTCAGAAAATCCACCACCGTCAGGGAATGGTACATTTCGAGCCCGGCAACAAACACCGGCAGCGCAAAGGCCACCATCACGGCAATGGATGCAACGCGCGGCCAGGCCACAAGCTGATCATCCGTGATGGGTGCCGCTGAAAATTCGCTTGAATGGCTCATGGCGCTATGCCCCTTCCCTGTCTCTCTTTTTCACCATGCCACAGCTGGCGCAAAATAGGCTTTTGAAGTCAAGCGACTATTCCGTAGGATATTTTGCGAGATTGAGGGGAGAGCAGGCGTGAGCGGCGACAATCCAAAAATAAAGCTGGATGCGATCAACAAAAAGATACTGGCGACGATCCATTTGAACGCCGATCTTTCCAATCAGGAACTGGCGGAACAGGTTGGCCTGTCGCCAAGCGCCTGTTTCCAGCGCACAAAGGCGCTGAAGGAAGCCGGTTACTTCTTCAATTTCCACACGGAAATGGACCTGGACCGCATCTGCGAGCATGTACTGGCCTATGTGGAGTTCACACTGGAGCACAACAGCGCAAAGCACCGCAAAGCGTTTGAGGCTGCCATCGACGAAATTCCAGAATTTATGGACTGCCTGCGCCTGAATGACGGCACGGACTATATCAGCTTCACATGCTGCCCAAACGTGCAGGCGCTAAACGCCCTATGTGACCAGATCAGCGGCGACCCGGCGCTCGGCGTCAAAACCATCAAAACCCGCATGATCATGGAGCGCACAAAATGGTATCTGGGCTATCCGCTCGAAAAGCTCAGATGGCTTGATTGACCATTTTTTTACTGGTGCAGGCTTTGTGCTAGGCATATTACCATCTGAACAATCCTGCATATATCGGCTGTTTTTTGCATAGATCTATTGTGACTGCGACCCCGCCTTCAATTATAACCGTTGGAGCGTCCTCCAAAAAATCCGCGTACAAAACTTGAACAAATTCATGGCGGCCGTAGGTCTTGTGTCCGATCGAGGTAGGTATATCAAAGTCCAAAACACCCTCATAACCGTCAAGGATACCTTGCTCTTCCAGAAAGCCTAAAATTTCTGAGTGCATTTCAATAAGAGTGTCTTTTATGTCCACTCTATAACTTCCACAATCGATTGGCCTTGCTTGAGTGTCCCAATTGTATCCTTCAGTATAAACTTCATGGGCAATATGGGTCGGTGAGCATGCGGCAATACAACAAGACAAAATGCATAGACATGCGAGGCGGGAAGCGCAGAGCCTGTTTCTAAACTTGTTTGCCATCTATGAACTCCAACAAAAAAACGCTGAAGACAGCGTCTGCCAAAACGAAACATTTCCGGCGCACTAAATTCATTCACCGAGTGCTAGAGTACCAACCTCTTGGTGCCTGCGAAAACCCTTCAATCTGCGATGGCGTCCATCGCGGCCTGAATGCGGGCCTTCATCGTCGCCATATCCTCTTCACCGTAAGCGCCGTCAGTGCGGTTGGCCATGTGGGTCAATGCACGACGCAGGTCCGCCTTGGCGGCGGCTTCCGCCGCAGGGTCTGTGCTGCCGATGCGGTTGATCCAGACCGGCGAGCTGTGGGCAAAAGCGTAGCTGTCCATGCCCGGCCATGTCATCTGGCCGCCATGCGCACGCGCCGCAATCCAGCCACCCTCCGGCAAGTTGATGGTGCCTCCGTAGGTTTTGCTTTCGCCCGCAACCACGCCGTCGTCTGACCAGACCACATCGCCGTTCACCACAACCTCAACGGTGTCGGTCGCAACAGCAGAAGTGAGGTTTATCGACCAGCGGTGCTCACCGGGGGAGACAACCCCGCCGGGCGCCACACCCTCATCAATCGCAAACAGCAGCGCCGGTGCGTTGCTGACAAAGCTCTCGCCCGCCCGCACTTTGCCGAGCACCCCGTCCCATGTCGGTCGCTGATCTCCTATGTGAGCGTAAACGCGCGCGGACCCCATGGCCGGCGTGCGGTGGAAGTCGGCAAAACTGTCGGTACCTGCAACCGCGATCACCGGCCGGCCAATGTTCAAGAGCCTGTACCAGAGCTCCGACGTGCCCAGCTCATCGGTCCAGGCACAAATGATCTCAAGCGCCAGCCCGTCCGTCAAAATCGCGTCAGAAACAAACTCAAGCGGAATACCCGAAAGGTTTGCCGGTTCAAACGGGTCCACATTGGTGGCCACCGGATGAACATAGGTCGCGAGTGCGCCGTGCTCTCGCGCAAACTCGAGCACCTCACCGTTTGACCGATCCACATCTGCGAGGCGCGGGTATATCGAGCGCGGCCCCCAGTGCCACGGCCGGTATTCTGCATCGACATTTGTCAGTCCAATATGGCCATGCAGGTGGGAGCGAACCTCCTGCCCCATGTGGGCGATGTTGCCCCGGTCTGTTGTCACCCGGCCAGCAAGGAAAGGCCGGTCCATAAGCCGCGTGTGCAGGTTTGCCAGCAACGACGCGCCAACCGTCAGGTTTTCACCATCCAGCATGGGTTTCAGGTCATTGGGCACCATGCGGAACGGTCCATCATAGTTCAGGTGAAAATGATAATCTGCCGACGCGTACCCCGCGCCTGCCGCATCCCAGACGTCCGAGATGGACAATTCAATTTGTGTGGCAGCGCCCGGCCGCAGGTCAATCAGCTGCGGCTCTGCCTTACTCATGATGCCATTGGTAGCCGTGATGGTCAGCGCGCCAATGGGTACATCAAGCTCTATCGAGCCGCCTGAGTAGAAATAATTGACGCCGCTTTCGCCGTCGAAATAAACCGGACCGTCAGACGGCACAACCGGATGGCCGCGCGCATCGAGCACAGACAAGCGTGCCGGGCTTGGCTTGCCGTTTTTGACTGTTCGGACGGTCACAGAATGGCGGTCCTCACCCCAATTCTTCTGGGCTATCGTCACCTCTTCCACGTCGCCCCCAAACGCACTTGTGCGCTTCAGATGAAACTGCTGGTTTTCATCCGGCTCGGCAAAATAGATGGCGCTGCCGTCCCTGCTCCATGCCGGTGTCAGGGCATAATGCGCGGTGGGCGTCAGCGCGCTGGTGAAAGTTGGCTGATACACGTCCATTGTATGCAGTCGGTAGTCATCTCCTTCCGGCAGGGATACAACCAGCGTGTGCTCGCCAGGGTGTACGTCCGCCATCAGATGCGCAGAAATGCCGGTCGAATAAAGGGCCACATCCGTGCCCTGCGTGAAGGAACGGAAACGCAGGTGTTTTTCCGAAAACCCTGCGAGATGTACATACACCATCCCGCTACCATCTGCGAGCAGGCGGGCGTTGCGCTCAACGCCCTGCAGGTCTGTTATTTGCTCAGCTTGCCCTGTTGCCAGAAAGTGCCGCCAGATGTTGAGCGTGCCGCCCACACCGGACGTGTAATAAATGGACTGCCCATCCGCTGAAAAAACCGGGTCCAGCTCTATTGTCGGGGTGTTGATCACGGTTTCCGCCCCCGTGCCAAGGTCCCGCAGGATGACACTGGTGTCCGCCCCGTTGTCCCGGATAAACACAAGAGCGCTGCCATCAGGCGACCAGCGCGGGCGGCTGTCGACATCCCTGCCTGCCGTTTCACGGGTAGCGATGCCCGTGGCCACATCAAGCAGCCAGATAAAACCGCTGTCAGCATAAGCGACCTGCGTGCCGTCCGGGGACGGCGCCGGGTCGATGGGGCCGGAGGTCAGGCTCGGGAATTCATGTCCTTCCAGATAAACATGGTGACCAAAACCATCCACTTTCGGGTAGCGGTTGGTCCACTGAGCCCACGCAGAACCCGTGAGCATGCCTGTAACCAACAAACCGAAAAAAAGCCGCTGCATGTACCGTGTCATAATATCCCCCTTGCCGGTTGTTGCAGATTGCCGACAACGACCGATGACCTCGCCCCATAGACGCGACTATACATAACAATCCGGCAATTCACATAGAGCCGCATGGTGATCACGTATCGGTCGCGGGGAAAGAAGCGAAACCAGCCACCCTGGCACCAGCGCCACATGTCCTGGCGGTAGGATGACGGGTTGAGTTACTCCGGTTGAGCCAGCAACCTGTTCAGTGTGCCGTCTTCCGATATCCGATCAAGGCCAGCCTGCAGCTCCAAAATGACCGGCAGGAGTTCTATGCTGCTCTTGCACATCATACCGTCCTGCTGCTCGGAAACGATCACTCCTGTATCGACGAATTTTCCCGCAAGAGGATGGTCGTCACTCAGGGCCTGAACATCCACATCATAGGTGATAGCGACGTCCGACTGGCCGGAAACCAAGGCCTCCAGCGCACCCATGTAACTTTCTACGCCGGTTATTTCTGCGTTTCCCCATCGCTCATCGAAGGTGGGGCGAAGGTTTACAATCGTCGAATCGGCAACAAGCCTGCGCGTGTGCAAGGTATCAGGGTCGACGTCTGCGTCCTCTGTCCGGACAAAGGCTTTGACTTCCAGCCATGCAATCGGCCCGACAAAGGTATAGTCGTTGGGGTCCATGCCGAACCGCGTCCAGTTGGGCGAGTGCTTGAGTGCCATGGCGAAGCAATCGAACTCAGGCTGTTTCATATTTTGCATCGCCTGCGTCAGCGGAAAGAACTGAACGCTCAGCGGCCGGTCCAGGTCACGCGCCATCAGATCCAGAATCCGGTTGTAGGCACCAGGATGGTCGGAATCGAAAACATACGGAATTTTGCCCGCTGATATTGTGACAGGCTCTTCAGAGCCATCAGCTTGTACAGCGAGGCTTGTCGCCATTAGACACAGTGCGCCAATCCAACGAATGACACTCTCTCCCCTATTGCCAGAAGGCATTCAATGCACGCCCATTAGAATTCAGAAGAGACGTCAGGTCAACGGACTAGATTGTCATTACCCCGCCCGCACGTCTTGCAGGAACTTCTCTGACTGGGTTCTGAGTTTTTGCACAATCTCGTTCATGTCCTGCGCTGCTTCGCCCAGCTCCTTGGCTCTGGTGCTTGTATCCAGCGCTGTTTCACTGACTTTGCTTATGTTTGCAGAGACCTGCTGTGTGCCTTCCGATGCTTCCTGCACGTTTCGACTGATTTCCATCGTTGCGGCGGACTGTTCTTCCGTTGCGGATGCGATCGCGGTTGCAATCTCGTGTAGCGAAGAGATGGACCCGGCAATGCCGCCAACCACTGCAACGGATACATCGGTATCATTCTGGATGGCTTGAACCTGGGATCCGATGTCACCTGTGGCTTTTGCGGTTTGCTGCGCCAGTGACTTCACCTCACTTGCCACTACGGCAAATCCCCTGCCGGCATCGCCCGCGCGGGCCGCCTCGATAGTTGCGTTAAGCGCCAACAGGTTGGTCTGTTCCGCGATCTCGTTGATCAGGTTAATGACCTTGCCGATCGTGTCGCTTGACTGCTTGAGCTCCTGTATGGTCTGGGACGCGCTTTCGGCTTCACCGGAGGCTTCGGCGGTTTTTTCCGATGACGTGCTGACCTGCCGGGCAATCTCCTCCACGGAAGACGAGAGCTCCTCTGCTGCCGATGCCACCGTTTGAACATTGGCAGTCGCCTGCTCAGCTGCCGCGGCAACGGTTTGTGCCAAAGACTGGTTTTCGTGCGAATACGCGGCGAGCTGCTCGGCCGTGCCGCCAATCTTGCCGGTAGCGCTCGTGAGCGCGTCGACAATATCCATTACGCTGGTTTCAAAACTGTTGGCGATGCGTTCCCGGTTTCTGGCTTGCTTTGCTTCCAATTCGCCCATGCGTTCACAGGTTTCGTTGATCATGACAGCACCGGCATGAAAGGCGCCAACACACCCATCGGTCAGGAATTTGCGGTGGTAGCGGCCGTCAGCCGCGGCTTGCAGTGAAGCCGTTGCCTCCCGGATGAAGGCATCTGTCAGGTCCAGCGTGCGATTGACGTTAGAGAGTGTGGGCGACAGGTCACCATGCTGGTCCCACCCGACGATCCGGGCCTCCAGGTCCCCGTCCTTAAGCCGTTCGGCGGCGGAAGCAAGTGCGTCAAACGCATTTGCATACTTGTCAGCCCGCTCGCGTTCTGCCGCAAGTTCCCGCTCTATCACGATGATACGTTGCTGAAGTTCTGCTTTGTTTGTTGGTGTGCCAAACATGATTATTCTCCCGTCGACCAGATGAACTGCTCATATGTTTTGCCGAGCTTTGCAAACTTGTCCTGAAGATAGCGGCTGGCATTTGCCAGGCCGTCCTTGCGGTTGCCTTCCGCGCCTTCCATTTTCCTGAGCTCCTTATAAAGGGGCTCAATGTCGTCGAGGCCCCGCTGGCTGGGCACGCGGCGGTTGGAGTGAAAACCGGTGATTTCGCCATACTGGTCTCGCGTCGGGGTGACATGGGCGATGACCCAATAGTATTTCCCGGTGGCTGACATGTTTTTGACATAGGCGAAAATCTCTTCACCTTTCTGGATTGTGTCCCACAAAAGCTGAAAAACGGTGCGCGGCATGTCCGGATGGCGGATGATGCTGTGCGGTTGGCCGACAACCTCCGCCGTCGACATCTCGGACACACGGCAAAACACATCATTCACATATTCAATGCGCCCCTTCAGATCGGTCTTCGAGACGATAATTTCATTTTTTGAAAATCGGATTTCTTCGTCTGTCGGCTGTATTTTCATCATTGTTCCCCAGTTTCGTGCTTTGGATGCCCAGGCGGGGCACCCGGTTGTTGTAAAGTCTAGTATATTTCTGGCGACCATCTCCGTTTGTGGAACGGAAATCCGGGCGGGCTTTTTTTTAGGAAGTGCGAACCAGCCCGGTGCCGAGGCAGGCCGTTTGCAGCGAATAGATTTGGTGGGATAGGTTTGGCTATGGCGGCGGCGAGGTGAATTTTTTGTTTTACAGGCGCTTGCTCGTTCGCTTCAGGAACTTTGCTGGAGGTTTGAGTATTTCCAGATGGCGCGCCGGACATTCCATTTCCTGTTTGGTCGCGAACGGCGTTACAACCACAGCACGCCGCCATAAGTTGCCGGCTTTTGCCGGCTATTTTATGTCAACCTGTTCAACAAGGAATGAAGTAGGTCGACCCCCAATCGTGCACCAAATCCAATCGTGCAACAAAGTAGGAAAACTTTAGGGCAGCAAAAGTTAAGCAACACTTAATACGTGTATAATTTATCTAAAATACTCGCAAAAGATTACTTTAGATTATATAACGCTTTTAAGTTGTGGCAGGATTTCAGGCACACCGCTCAGGCGGGAACATCTTCCAATTTTTATAAACTATCCAACAATAACAATGTGATATCTATCGGCCTAGAAGGTCCAGCCGATAGACCCGCGCACGGTATGGCTTTCGAAATCCACAACCGGCAAATTCGAGTCGGCATGGACGTAGCGGTACTCAGCGCGTGCTTCCAGTGACTTGCCGAGCGGCACCTCAAATATGGCCCGCACCGTATGCCGTTTGTCCTTGCGCACGGCACCAATTGACGGTGTGACCGCCGAAAAATCCCGCTGCCGGTACCGGTACCGCAGGCGGAAAACATTGGGCCGGTCCGTGCTGTCGAGCGGCAGCTTCAGGCTGGTATCGGCTGTGTGGCCCCAGAATGTGAAGGCGTCATTTTGGGCGTTGTGGCGGGAAACCGTGTAACCCGCCGTGATATTGCGCCCGCTCCCCAACAGAAAATACACCTTGCTCGACAAACTGTGCCTGTCCGCGTTCCGTTCCTGAAGCAAGGGGTCATCAAAGCTCTGGGTCCTGAATTCATAGAAGGCGGTCAGGTAGGTTTTCCGGGCAATCAAAAGGCCGATATCCGGGCGAATGGTGTGCACATCCTGAAATTTGGAGCCCGCAAGTGAGATATTGTCGTACCTGTAGGTGGTGCCCAAGTTGGCCCGCCCGACTTTGGTTTTGCCGCGTACTGAAAAGCCGTGAATCTGCAGGTCAAAGTCTGTCAGGTCTTCATGCAGGCTCTGGAAAAAACTGTAGCGCGCCGTGAGGCTGGTGTCGTTCTGGTCATAAACATCAAGACCGACACGGGCCCGGAACCGCAACTTGGCATCACCCTGGGCGGAATTGTTGTCCGTGTCGTCGATGGTGATGTTGTTGTCGTACTCGCCGCCAACCTCAACATAAAGTGACAGGGGCAGTTCTTCGGGGCCCGGGTCAGCAGGACTTGCCTCCTCTTCCTGTGCCCGACCCGCAGCGGCAGGAAGCAACAGGCCAGCCACCATCAGGACAGTCATCCATTTCTTGCTGCCGCGGCAGCCATTCTTATATGTGTGTTTCATGGCCAGATCCCCCTATTCTTGCCTGGAAACCCTGATGAGGCCGTAGCCATAGGTTTCATCAAATCCTGGCGCCCCAAGGTCCTGTGCCTGGGCGCGCAACCTCGCCAGCGTTTCCTGCATCGGCACGCCAGCGTCATCCTGCATGTGTGCAAGGATGGCCGTGACAAACGGCGCGGCGATGGAGGTGCCTGTTTTGGCGCCGTAGCCGCCGCCGGCCCGGGCTGCTGGCACATCTACACCAGGCGCTGAAAAATCAACATGGCTTCCGCGGTTTGCGCGTAAAAACACGCGAGAGCGGTTGTCCACCGCTGTAACCGCTACAACCGTGTCATAGGCGGCCGGGAAAAGTGGTTTGGCCGCCGGTCCGGCGTTGCCAACCGCCGCCACAATATAACTGCCGCGACTGGCTGCGCGTGAGATCGCAAGCTCAAGCAAATCGTTCGCCGGGCCACTCAGGCTCATGTTTACAACCGGCACCTCCTGGCGAACCATCCAGTCGATTGCCAAAATCAAACTTTGTGTTGTTGCCACCTGCCTGCCCGGTTCTGGTTCAACAAAAACGCTAGCAGCAAACAACACCGCATCAGGCGCAAGCCCGGAAAACCCGTTGCCGTCCCTCCCGACAAGAATGGAGGCGACAGCGGTCCCGTGGGCAAGTGGGCGTTTTTCATCAAATCCGGCAAAGTCCGCTGTATGGATAGTGCGGCCGGACAGCGCGGCATGCTCATTATCGAGCCCTGTGTCAATGAGGCCGAGGCGAACCTCTTTTGCGGAGAACGCACCTGCTACGCCGAGGTCTGCGGCCAGGCTTGCCGGCGTCTGGGCAATCGGCTCCTCCGGCAACTGTTGTTGCTCGGGCCTAAACACATGATTGACATCTGCCACACCCGATACCAGCCGGTTGTCCAGGTCACGCAACTGCTCTGTCAGGGTACCCGGGTCGCCGACGCGGGCGCGCACAAGGACCATATCGAGCCCGGCGAGATAGACGCGGTCTTCATCAATATAGGTTTCGGGTTCCAGTTCAATTTCGTCTTCCACGTCGACCAGAATCAGGATTTCATCCGGAATTATTACGTCGCCAATTTCATCGATGGCTTCAATATAGTCACGCTCTTGAATGAGCTGCAGACGCGAAAGGCGTTCCCTGTTGACGGCGCGCTCAAGCTCTCGCTCTGTCGCAGGTGTTGCTCCGCGGCCAGCACGCACATCGTCGCCCAACTCATCGTCATCTTCCCGGTCGTCGTCCTCGCTCTCGTCAGCATCAAACTCACGATCTTCGTCGCGGCTCAAGCTGTCTTCAAATTCAGCGTCCGAAGCATCTTCTGCGAGATCATCATCCAAGTCCTCAATCTCTTCGTCAGCATCATCTTCGATTTCTTCATCTGCTTCGTCTTCGGCATCATCCTCAAAATCTTCCTCAATGTCGTCTTCAACGTCATCAAGCTCATCATCGTAGGCGTCTTCCGCTTCCTCCTCAGCTTCTCGTTCCGCTTCGTCCTCGGCTTCCGCTTCTGCTTCTTCCTCGGCCTCTGCTTCCGCCTCTTCCTCGGCTTCCGCTTCTGCTTCTTCCTCAGCCTCTGCTTCCGCTTCCTCCTCAGCCTCTGCTTCCGCTTCTTCCTCAGCCTCTGCTTCCGCTTCTTCCTCAGCCTCTGCTTCCGCTTCTTCCTCAGCCTCCGCTTCTGCCTCTTCCTCAGCTTCTGCTTCCGCTTCTTCCTCAGCCTCTGCTTCCGCTTCTTCCTCAGCCTCTGCTTCCGCTTCCTCCTCGGCTTCTGCTTCTGCCTCTTCCTCAGCTTCTTCCTCGGCTTCTTCCTCGGCTTCTTCCTCGGCTTCTTCCTCGGCTTCTTCCTCGGCTTCGTCTTCGGTCTCGTCTTCGGGCTGCTTAGCGACAGCGGCAAGATGCCCTACATGATATACTTCGGCACTTTCAAGAATGTCGCCACTGTGCCGTAGACGGAACGCATGGACAGGTACCGGATCTGCGACAGCCACCAGCAAGCCTACGACGCCGGCGCTCGCGATCAGGCGCAGCCTGGGATCAATTTTATCTGGAGTAACAGGCATAATCATCCATGTCGCATCTAGTGGTCCCCAAGTCTCGCTCCAAAGGAGCACAAAGGCGCGTCACCTGCTCAACGACCTATAGTCTCACTTTATTCCGGAAAAAACGACACGCCCAATAGAATCGGGAAAAAATCACGGCAGCGTAACAAAAACAAATATAACGAATACTTAACATATTGATGTCAGGGCAAAATATCTGTTCAATAGATAGCGGGGCCACCGCAGCAGACTTAAGCGGGCAGTTTTTTCGGAATAAATTCGACACCCCGAACGTTTGGGAGATGACGGCAAACATGCGCAGTCCTGTCGCAACACAAGCGTGGCGTGATGAACTCGTGACCTTATTACCGCGGCTGCGCCGATATGCGCTGTCGCTGACCGGCTCACTGCCGGACGCAGAGGACTTGCTGCATTCCACCGTCGAAAAAGCTCTGTCTAAAGCGGACCAGTTCACCGAGGGTACCGACCTGGACAGATGGATGTTCAGAATATGCAAAAACCTGTGGTTCGATGAATGGCGCCATCGAAAGGTTCGAGGACCAGCCGTTGACCCGCATGAGATGAAAAACGAACCCTGGGCAGACGGCGAGCAGCACGCCCAGAACCGGATCAGGCTGAAGGAATTAAACGAGGCGCTACAAGCGCTCCAGGAAGACCATAGAGAAATTTTGGTATTGGTTGTGATTGAAGGATATTCTTATAAAGAAGTGTCGGAACGGCTGGATGTGCCCATTGGCACCGTTATGAGCCGGCTGGCCAGAGCCCGCGCCAAACTCAGCGGACTAATACCTTCACCTGACAGCGACGGGAATTTTTCGACATGACCCTAACAGACGAAAAATTGTCAGCCTACCTGGACGGCGAGCTGTCGTCGGAGGAGATGGACCGGATTACCGACGAGGTCGCGACCGACCAGACACTGGCAGCGCGACTGGAAACCTTGCGTGCTTCCGATGCGTGGCTTTCGCGCCAGTTTGCAGCTGCCGACGAAAAACCGATCAGAACGGACACTCTTGATCTCATCAAACAGTTCAACAATGAACAGACCAGTGCTCAGCAGGAAACCGAGGGCAACAACAATGTGGTTGAGCTGACGCCGCGCAGTCGCTGGGTTTCTGTGACAGAGTCCCTGTCATGGGGGCATGCAGTCGCTGCTTCCGTGGCCCTGTTAATCGGTGTTGGCACCGGTTGGCAGTTTGGCGGTACAGAAAGGTCTGGCGGCGAAATCGCAACTCTTCAAATCGCGGGGCTCATCAATCCCGCTAGCCCTTTGTATGATGTGCTGGAGACAACACCCAGTCTTCAAAGGGTAAATCTTGAAAGCAGTGCCGGAAGCGCCACGGCCTTGATGTCGTTCGAATCCACAGACGGTGAATATTGCCGAGAACTGCAGGTATCTATGGCCTCAAGTCATAGCCGCAGCATTGCCTGCCGAACGGGCAATAACTGGCTTGTCAAAGCAACGGTTGCCAGTTCAGGCCCTGCCCCGGCGAGCGGAACAGAATTCATTCCAGCAGGCTCCGCCGGGAGCGCACTGATTGACCAGACCATCGTTTCATTGATGAAAGATGATGCTCTCAGCAGTGCTGATGAAGGCCTTTTGATCAGCAAAGGCTGGCAGCCTGACTGACGTTGAGTGCGCGCGCTACTCCGCAACAGTTTATACAGTTTCTCAACAGCCGGCCTTGGCCGGTTTTTTTTGTGCCTTCTTCATCCATTGGACCACTGATCCGGCTCTCACGACAAAAAAATGAAACACTGGGAATAATTTTCAGGCGCTGTCCGTTAGCGGGGTGACAACAGGCGCCTGCGGACGTGTGGGCGGCATTGAACGGCCAGAAGATGATGGACCACCAAAGAAGGAACGATACCAATGTCTAATAGTGAAACCCCCAACGCCGCAGCAACCACAAGCGAAGACCTTGTTGCTCTGCTCAACGAGCTGCTTGGTTTGATCGATGACGACACAACGTCTGAAGAACTGGAAGATATCCAGGAAGCCATCGAGGAAGTCGAAGAGATTCTGATGGAAACTGAAGAGGACGAAGACGACGAAGACGGCGAGGACGACGAAGAGGACGAAGACGGCGAGGACGACGAAGACGGCGAGGACGACGAAGACGGCGAAGACGGCGAGGACGACGAAGCAACCGCTGAAGACGTTACCGCGCAGGCTGAAGCCCTGATCAGCGCAGTCGAATCTGGCGCTGCCGGCGGCCTTGATGAAGAAGAGCTGGAAGAGCTCGCCGAAGATATCAGAGACCTTATCGAAGAACTAAAGAACGAAGATGATGTCGTACGCGGCAGCAAAGACAACGACGACATCAACGGTGGTGACGGCGCAGACATTCTGATCGGTGGTGACGGTGATGATACAATCGACGGCGGCGACGATGACGATGTGATCTGGGCTGGCAGTGACGATGAGGGAAATGACTTTATAACAGGCGGCAAAGGCAATGATGTTGTCGCTGGGGGCAAAGGCAACGATGTCCTGATCGGTGGCGACAGCGAAGGCAACGGTGACGGCGCGGACACCCTGTTTGGCGGTGACGGCGATGACCGGATTGTTGCCTCAACCTGGTCCGATGATGGCGACGGCGAAGTCGATGCGGATGATACATTTGGTAACGACAGCAATGACGACGGCGACGCAATATGGGCAGGTGACGGCAACGACTTTGTTGTTGGCGGTGGCAGCTCAGATGTTATCGGCGGCGGTGACGGTGATGACACCATCAATGCTCAGGACGGCGACGACGTGGTCTTTTCAGGTAAAACTGGCGACGAAGTCGTTAATGCGGGCAAGGGTTCGGACACTGTCTTTGGCGGTGCAGGAAACGACGATGTTAACGGCGGCGAAGGCAATGACCTGTTGTTCGCTGGTGGCGACAATGACGATGTGAGCGGTGGTACAGGAGCCGACACAATCTTCGGCGGCGCAGGTAACGACAGTATCGACGGCGATGACGGCAACGATACTTTGTTCGGCGGCTCAGGCAATGATGTCCTTACCGGCGGGACCGGAGATGACGTCATGAACGGCGGAACGGGGGCAGATACGTTCGTGTTCGGAGCAAACGCCGGCAGCAACACAATCCGCGGTTACGACGCCAACGAGGACCTGCTTGATCTGTCAGCTCTAGGCCTCAGTTTCTCTGACCTGACAATCACGCAGAGCGCTGGCAGCACAACGGTCGCCTGGACTGACGGCAGTGTCATGCTGGACGGCATAACCGATACCCTGGACGCGAGTGACTTCATTTTCTAGTCACAGCGTCATCAGGCAGGGGAGGCACCGGCAGAGTTTCGCCGGTGTCTTTTCTTTTGTGCATCCAATGAAATAGCCGCATCGACTATCAATATTAGTGAAAAACCCTATCGCTGAACTGCTTGAATTTTTTGCCAAATCTTCCATGATACCAACATGGTCGACACCAATGTTTCCAGCCCCAAAGGCGAGCAGGACGATACGTTCGTTCAGGCCGTTTTCGTGCAGGCAGTGAACATCGAGACGGACTTCGAGAAACTGGCCCAGCTGTGCACCGACTATTTCACGGCTCACGGCGCAACCATGTCGAGCTATCACCATATACCGCCGGTTGGCGCGAGCGATCACGGCGGCTCCGTTACGGTGGCGACCCAGGGCTATCCGGAAGATTGGGTCAAAAAATATGTCGAGGAGAAGCTCTACAAAATTGACCCGATACCCAAGTATGCCGCCATTCACAGTCAACCATTCTGGTGGTCCGAGCTGGACGGCGACCCGAAACTGACGAAAGATGAGCAGCGCTATATGGACATGCTTCGTGAAGCAGACCTGGGCGATGGTCTCGCAATCCCGCTTTTTGGGCCGCATGGCCGCAATGGGTATGCCGGCGTTGGATTTGGCAAGAACCACAAGATTGTCACAACCTTCGAAGTGGCCCGTCTGCAAAATGCAGCACAGCTGGCTCACCAACGCTATTGCACTCTTTTACGCGAAAAAGGGCGCAAAGAGATTTCCCTGTCAGCACGGGAAGCCGAGATTTTAACCTGGGTTGTGCGCGGAAAAAGCAACAGCGTGATTGCGGATATTCTTGGCATTTCCAGCTACACGGTTGACACATACCTCAGGCGTATTTTTGGCAAGCTCGGTGTTTCAAGCCGGGTAACAGCAGCCTTGAGGGCACTCGCGCTTGGGCTGGTCGAATAGCGGGCATCCGTATGGTGCAAGCCAACCAACCCCTGGCAATTACCGCCGCCTAGAAAATTTCACCCGCGAGCCAGCTTTTCGCCTCTTCCATGTCATAGGTCGACAATACTTTTGCACCGTGCTGCATGATGCCCAGGCAGGTTGCTTTTTCAATATGATCACGCTGGTCGATGACAACGGCGAGCTTCGCCTGATGATGACCAAATATCCTGCCCACAGCCTTCACTGTCTCTTTGCACACACTGCTGTCCCACGACGTAACCATCTGGCGTTTGTCCACGAGAATACGGCGGGCGCCTGCATCCAGTGCGGCTTCATAGCTGTCGAGCAGCTGTTGGTGACAAAGCGTGCCAGAGTCTGGTGCCGCCACACTCAGGGGTTCACCGTCGGCAAAAACCGCCAATGCCTTGTTTTCAGTTTGATGTGCCATCATGCCACTTCCTTATTTCGCTACAACCGGGCAATGGGGGTCTGGCCGAAAAAGCGAGCGCCTCTCGTAGACCCCTGCTGGGGTGTGCAACAATTTACGGTAGTTCTGCCCGCTCGAAACACTGAGCAACTGAAGGCATGTCACCGGCCCCTTTTTCGGCCAGGCCCGTTAGATAGGCATTCCTGACAACGTTGTCATGTCCCGCGGTTCAGGTACATGGATTTGTGGGCACATTATGACAATGGCTCACTCACACTGCTTTATCCGGTTTGGTCACAGGCTGGCGCATACCCCGGCAATGTGGCAAACGGTATCGAGTAAAACGTGCGCACCGGCGATCAAAGCGGCCTCCTCGGTATGTTCACGCGGGTTGTGGCTGATGCCACCTTTGCTGGGGACAAAGATCATTGCCGCCGGGCAGATGCGGGCCATCATCTGCGCATCGTGGCCCGCGCCAGATGTCATCCTGCGGCAAGACAGGGACCGGGCGCTTGCGCTCTGTTCGATTTGTTGTACCAGGCGTTCATCAAACCTGACCGGTTGGGATCGGGCGAGCCTCTCCGTCTCGACAGTCAGGCCTTCAGAGTCTTCAAGGCTTTTCAGGAATTCAGCCAGAGCAATCTCCCGCGATTGCAGTATTGTCTCATCAGGGTCGCGCAAGTCCACGGTGAACTCTGCGCAGGCAGGCACCACATTGATCACATCGGGCGCGAACCGGATGCACCCCACAGTGGCGACGCTGTTTGAGCCTGCAACCAGCTCCCGCAGGAAGACGACAACCCTGGCGGCGGCCAGACCCGCATCTGCCCGCAGTTGCGTAGGCGTTGTGCCCGCATGGTTGGCAACTCCACTGATCCTGACTTTCTGCCAGGAAATCCCCTGCAGGTCCGCAACCGCGCCAATCGTGCAGGCTTCATGCTCCAGCACCGGGCCTTGCTCGATGTGCAACTCCAGGAAAGCAGACGGCCTGATGGCACCAGGTGCCATTTCACCGGCATACCCGATGCGGGACAATTCGTCGCCGAGGGTAACGCCGTTTGCGTCGCTCGCCAGAAGTGCCTGCTCGACATCAAGGCCACCCGCATACACCAGGGACCCCATCATGTCGGGTGCAAATCTTGCACCTTCTTCGTTGGTAAAAACACCGATGACCAGCGACCTGTCAGGCCTCACTCTGGCCTGCTGCATTGCCTCAATCACCGACAGA
Source organism: uncultured Kordiimonas sp. (assembly GCA_947500295.1). Lineage (GTDB taxonomy): Bacteria > Pseudomonadota > Alphaproteobacteria > Sphingomonadales > Kordiimonadaceae > Kordiimonas. The sequence goes on along the minus strand of CANMRM010000003.1, from coordinate 227,047 downwards.
GCAGACAGCACACCGTAGCAACCGTCATAAATACCAGCGTTCACGACGCTGTCGATATGACTGCCCATCATTAAGGGCGCTTTGTCGCTCGCGGACACCCACACACCAAAAATGTTGCCAATTCGATCGACATGGATTTCCAGCCCTGCTGCGCCGAACCAGTCAACAAGCTGGTCACGGGCGCCTTTGTCCGCGTCTGTTGCAGCCAGGCGGGTTAGCCTTCCCTGTTCATCGCGCCCGATTTCGCCCAAAAGCGCGAGGCGGGACAACAAGGTTTCGCTATCCAGTGAAACAGTCGTCTTCATGTGTGTATCCTGTCGTTCGTGTCGGCGCCTTCGGTTATGACCACCAGCGGAAGGAAATCAGCCGGGCGCTTGTTTCTTTGCAGCCATTTTTGCATGCCGCCATAGCCGGCAGCACCTGACGGGGTAGTCGGGATACCAAGACGCAGAACAGTTTCCGCTGCAGCCAACCCTTCGTCTTCGCTCAGGGTTTCGTAGACAACACCGCAGCGCTCCAGCACGTGCAGGGCGACGATGGAAGGCACTTTGCAGTCCAGCCGCCCCATGGCAGATGAGGGCCCATCCGCCTGGACGGATTTACCGGCCAGATGGCTCGCCTGCAGGCAGGCAGCTGCTTCGGGTTCAACGACAATCAGCTCCGGTTGCATGGCCCAATTAGCTCGGATCATATGTGCCATTGCGGCAGCAAAACCCCCAACGCCCGCCTGCAAAAAAACATGGCTTGGCCACTTACTGGTTGCTTCAAAAGATGCCCTCAACTCTTCGGCGATTACCGTATAGCCTTCCATCACGATTTTCGGGATTTCAGTATAACCCTGCCAGGTGCCATCGGCCAGAAGGGTGGCACCGGTCTGTGCCGCATCTGCAGCAGCAGCCGCCACACTGTCTTCATAGGTTGCGCCGGAACGCACCACCGTTGCACCGTGCTTTTCAAGCCGCCGTTTGAAATTGTCCGGGACGGTCCGGGCAAGATAAATCCGGGCATTGGCACCGTGGGCCCTGGCACCTGCAGCGACACCAATTCCGTGGTTCCCGGCGCTGGCGGCCACAAATGTCTGGCGCGCAGCAAAAGACTGGAAATCGGCACCAGAGTCGATATCGGAACCCTGGCACTTGGTCGACAATCCGCTGCCCTCTTCCCGCCAGCGAGCCGTCAATATCCTGAACACAGCATAAGGCCCCCCAAGTGCCTTGAAGGCACCAAGCCCCATGCGGGCGGTTTCACTCTTCACGAGCACTTCGTCCCCCAAAGGCAACAAAACCTCCACCAAAGGCGAGACAATGTAACCCGGCTGACGCCGGAAATAGGCCAGCGCACGAGCGTGATCCGGGATGAATGTCAAATCATCAACTTTTGTCATTACATCAAGATAGCAGCATTTTAAGATTCATATTCTTGATATTACGTATAATTCTGACTATTTTTTTCGTATACATGCATTTATTCAATAAATTGGATCATCATGACAGAACTGGATAAGGCGGACCGTGAACTTCTGGATGCCATGCAGGACAACTGCAGGGTCGGACTGGATGTGCTTGCTGACAAATGTGGCCTCTCGGTGCCGTCGGTACAGCGGCGGCTGAAAAAGCTGCGTGATACGGGTTTCATTGAACGGGAAGTGGCTGTGGTAAATCCGGACAAGACCGGCAACGCCATGTCGTTTATTGTGATGGTGGAATTGGAAAGGGAGGCCCTGCACCAGCTGGAGGATTTCCGAAAGCGCGCCCGGTCGGAACCACAGGTCCAGCAATGCTATTATGTGACAGGGGAAGCCGATTTCATCCTCGTTTGCACGGCCCGCAACATGGCGGACTTTGAAGAATTGACGCACAGGCTGTTCTTTGACGATTCAAACGTGCGGCGGTTTCGCACGTCGGTCGTGATGGGGCGCACAAAAACCGGCCAAAAAATTCCCTGCCTTTGAACTATAACCTGCCATGTCGCACCGCATCCACAGCATCAAAACAGAACGCTTGTTGCTTGAGGCCCTGGGCACAGAGCATTTTCCTGCCCTTTATGAGGTATCGAAAAACCCAAACAGCATCGAAGATTATCAGCGCGCATCACCGGACCATGCCTATTTCCTGCGGTGGGCACGCGAGGCGATGGATGAAAATACCATGAGCTGGGTAATTTTGACTGAAGACAACATCTGCGGGCTTGTCAGCCTTGAAAACATCATGGAACCCGTTGGTGAACTTGGATATTTTGTCGCGGAAGATCATCAGAACAGGGGCTTTGGGTCGGAGGCAATAAAAGCCGTGCTCAACCACATACCTTCGGTTCTCGGGCACATGCGCGCTATTCAGGCGCAAGTTACAGCCAGCAATATTGCAAGCGGCAAAGTGCTGGAAAAAAACGGTTTCCGGCAAATCCGTACTATTAGGCAAAACTGGGAATGGCGCGGCACACTTCATGACTCTGTCGAGTATGAGTATGAATTCACAACGTCGCCATAAACTGCCGCAGCACACAGATTTATATCGGAAGGTTGGAAGTCAAATGGTGGTCGGTATTGGGTTCGAACCAACGACCTCATCGATGTCAACGATGCGCTCTACCAACTGAGCTAACCGACCGGACCATTTGCATGGGTGCAGGCGCGAACCGCGCTGCAGGCCGCTGTATAAAACGCCCGCCCGGCCCGCGCAAGCGGAAAATAGTGCGAATGTACAGCTGACCCCTTAGGCGCTCATCGGGAAAAACGGCTGGGCGCGCATGCGCCTGCCGCCTGCCCGCACCACAGCGTTGGCAACGGCGGGCGCCATCGGCGGCAGCGACATCTCTCCCATGCCGGACGGGTCTGCCTCACTGTCCACGATATGCACATTGATTTCAGGGACCGAGTCCACCATTCGCATCATGATGTACCTGTCGAAATTATCGTTGATAACTTCACCGCCGCGCACCTGGATTTTCTGCCCCAGTGCGGTTGACAGCCCATCGTTGATGCCGCCTTCCATCTGCGCCAGAACACCTGCCCGGTTGATAACCGTGCCCACATCAATGGCCCCAGACACGCGGTCCACACGGAACCGGTCGCCGTCAAGCAGCGTCACATCGGCGACGAGCGCACAGTAACCACCAAACGTGAAGTGCCCTGCTATACCCTGCGCCCGACCGTCCGGCATGCTCCGGCCCCAGTCCGCAAGCCGGGCGGCTTGCTGAAGCACATTTTTGAGGCGCGTGGTGCTAAACACTGGGCCTCCATGCTGGCCATACTCCAGCTCCTCATCGACGCCCAGAAGCCGCAGCCGCAGTTCAAGCGGGTCTTCGCCCAGCTCACCAGCAATTTCGTCGAGAAAGCTCTGTACCACGAACGCGTTTGCCGTGTGCGCAGGGGCGCGCCAGCTGCCTTGTGGCATACCGGAACGGGCGATGAGATACTCCAATTTCAGATTATCAACCCGACCCGCCGGGAAATCATCTACATATAGGTCCGCTCTGTAATAGGTCTCCGGCGTTTCATTATCGCGCCGATAGTATTTGGGTGTTCCGGCATAGCGGTGGGCCCAGGCGATCAGGTTACCGTCATCGTCAAAGGCTGCGTGCATTTCATGATGCGCCATTGGCCGGTAAAAATCATGTGCAAGGTCGTCTTCGCGTGTCCACATCAAGCGAACGGGGACGCCCGCCTCCTTCGAAATCGTGACAGCCTCGGCCACATGGTCACTGCTAAGACGGCGTCCAAACCCGCCGCCAAGGCGAGTGTAGCGCACATCCACATCCAGGCGGTCAAGCCCCGTGATGCGCGCTGTCATGCGCGAAGCACCCGACGGGCTCTGGAATGGTCCGATGACGGTTGCCCCATCATCGCGCACATCAGCAATGCAATTCTGCGGCTCAAGCTGCGCATGCGAGACCAGTGGCAGCTTATACGTCCGCGTTACCTTGGTTGCAGCCGCCGCTGTAGCCGCGTCAAAATCGCCGTCCTGGCGCACGATCTGACCCTCGGTTTTCAGAAGTGCCTCGCACTGGGCATCAAGGCTTTCGCTGCTTTCATCGTCCCAGGGACCACGGTTCCAGATGATGTTCAGCCGGTCACGCGCCATTTTTGCGGCCCAATAGGTGTCGGCGACCACAGCAACACCTGCGGCCAAGTATGTGTAATTGCCCTCCGGGTCGGGTCGGTCGAGCACAATGATGTTCCGCACGCCGTCCACAGCGCGCGCAGCAGCATCGTCCACACTTTCAACATAACCATCAAGGTAGGGGCAGTGCGCCACCATGGCGACTTTCGCGCCCTCATAGGCCATGTCCATGCCGTAAAGCGGTTTGCCGGTGACAATATCCTTTGCCACCTTCTGTTTCTGCGCTGTGCCTAAAAGCGTGCGCTCGGCCCGTGTTTTGTAGGTTGGCTCAAACCCCTCCGGGAGGGTTTGGCGTGCTGCCGCCTCAACGAGCGAGCCATAGGAAACCGCATCGCGGCCAGATGCATATACAGCCGAGCGTTCAGTACGCAGCTGGTCAATGGGCACGCCCATCCGTTCGGACGCTGCCTGCAGAATGAGTTGGCGCGCTGTTGCGGCGGCGCGGCGCAGCAGTGTCCAGTTGCGCGGTGTACTTGTGGAGCCGCCAGCTCCCTGCGGCACAGCCCTGAAGGCAATATTGCCATCCTCGCCGCGCATGATGGAATAGCGTAGCGGTTGCGTGTCAAGCGTCTCGAAATCCAGGTCCAGTTCTTCCGCAAACATCATGGCGAGCGACGTATCAACGCCCTGCCCCATGTCCGGGGAAGGACTATAGAAGGTGGCACTATTATCGGCTCGAATTTCGACAAGGGGTGTCAGGCTGTCATCGTACTCGTCCTGTGCCCGCACCTGCGACAATGAGGACAAAGGGGCCGCAAACGTTAGCGCTCCTGCTGCAAACCCATAGGACAAAAACGTGCGACGGTCGATGTGTGTGGACATCCCCCTTCTCCCCTGAAAGTTTCCGTAGGCTATAGCATAACACATTCCGTAACTCACAAGGCTTCAACTCACCGAATTTTGGGCTCTGGCCACCGCTTTTTACAGGCGGCAACCGACGCCGCCATTCTGTTGCAACAATCGCGGGTGACACTGACAAAAAAACCAGCTAGCGTGATTTTATGGAATGCAGTGAGCCAACGCCGCCGACAACGCCTGTGCCGCCCGCCTATCTGGTGCGCGAGCCACGTTCGGTGGCCAGTCCGTTTCTGTTTGCCGTGCCCCACAGTGGCAGGCACTACCCTGACGGGTTCAAAAGCCAATGCACTCTTGATGACCATTCAATGCGTTTGTCGGAAGACGCTTTTGTTGATGATCTGTTTGACGGCATCGCGCTGAAGGGGGCGACGCAGTTGGTGGCGACCCATGCACGCGCCTACGTAGACCTTAACCGGGCATCCAACGAGCTTGAGCCCGGCATGTTTTCCGGCGAAATCGGCGCTTATGAAGTGGACCTCAACAACCGCGTCAAAGCGGGACTGGGTGTCATACCGCGCGTTATCGGAGAAGGCATGCCCATATACGGCGACCGGATTCCGATCCGGGAGGCCTTCAAACGCCTGGAAACGGTTTATACCCCCTATCATGCAAAGCTCTCTGAATTGCTGCACACGCGACACAGAGACTTTGGCTCAGCGGTTCTGGTTGATTGTCATTCCATGCCCTCAGGGCCCGAGCTTGGCCGCCGCCGGAAGTCACAGCCCGATATCGTACTGGGTGATTGCTGGGGCACCAGCTGCTCTCGTGAATTAACTGGTTTGGTTGAGCGATTGTTTCTGGAAGCAGGCCTGCGCGTACGGCGCAACATTCCCTATGCTGGCGGCTTTGCTACGCGGCACTATGGGCAACCGAGCAACAATTGCCACGCGCTGCAAATCGAGATTAATCGCGCACTCTATATGGACGAAACCCGCGTGGAAAAACTGCCGCAGTTTGATGAAGTACGCGAAAAAATGCTTTCCGTCAGCGAAACCGTCATGTCTTTTTATGGCGACCTGCCCGCCGTTGTTCCGGCGAAAGCCGCCGAGTAGACATCCCTTTTAAAAGAAAAACTCCAGCGAAACATATGTGAAGAAGGGATTGCCCGCCCCTGAAGCGTTGGGTGCGTTTTCGAAGAACTCCCCGTTCCGGAACGCCACAGCACCCACTTCAAGGCGCGCTTTATTGTCCAGAAGAGGCACGCGTGTCCGCATCTGGATTTGGTGTCCGGCGAACGTGCCCGCAGCGCCCGTTGGGTCCTGCACGCCGATCCTGCCAAAAGCGTCGGTTGCTGAATCAAGCCAGACCGCCTGCCAGTGAAGCATCAGGTCCCAGGTGTTACCGGGCTTGTACAGCAGCCGCGCACCGGGCGCCGACAGGTTGTTGCGGTGGACAAGTGTGAAGAGACCGGTTGGGCCAAGATCACCCCGGATTGGCCCCAACAGCGGGTCGAACAGGCCCGACCTGTCATCCGTCGAGTCATCGTCGCCAGACGCAAAATCATAAGTCGCGGCCAGGTTCAGGCCACCTTCTGGCAGGCTGTAACCAACTTCGGCATGCAGAAAACCGGCGCGGACATCTAGGTCAGTGATATCCAGAGGATTGGCTGTTGCCCTGCGATCGCCGCGCTGGATCGCGCCTTCCATGTCAAAGTCCCATACACCGGCAGCGCGTTTCTTCTGCAACTGGGCACCAAGTGTGAAAAGGCTCCGGTCCAGGCTTTCCCGCTTGCCTGGCGTGTCTTCTTCCTCGAGCCAGATGGCATAACCACGCGTTGTCACGCCGGGGATAAGCGTCGGGCTTTCACCAAACACACCACCAAGCCAAAGGTCATCACTAAACCGGTCATGCTTGACCTTGTTGTCGTCAAGGTCCTGCAGCCCGTTTGGCCTGATCTGAACCGGCATCATCCAGAAAGCATCAAGGCGGTTCCCGTTTTCCGACGCGACGTGAGTACGCGCGCCAAGGAAACTGAATATCGTATTGCGATAGCCATTACGGCCAATAACCCGCCCACTGCCAAGTGGCCATGTGAAGCGCCCGGCCTGAAACCCAAATTCACCGCCGCCTGCAAAGGCGTTTTTCTGCCGGTAGCGAATATAGTACTGCAATGGCTCTGCAGCGTTGACGATGCCAGGTGTCAGGTTGCGAAGATCGTCGGCGCCGTAGGCCCGTGCATCATGCAGCTCCAGACCAAATTCCCAGTTCCGGCTGTGGGCTTTTACGGTCAAGGCATTGCGCAGTGATACTATAGCTTCGTCATTTTGACGGTTCTGCCTGAAGGGGTTGTCGAGATACTCGTACATCACCCGGTGCGCACCACTGACATCCAGCGACCAGTCGCCCTCGCTTGCAACAGCACCCACGCCAGAAACCGCGCAGAGAGCAACAGACATTCCCGTCATTGCGACAAGCTTTTTAAAACAGTTTTGAACCACTGCGACGAATCCTTTCAAAGTATGGTACCCACCAGTCATGCGTGTTCCAGCAAAAGTATTGGGGAAATTTGCCTAACTTTTAGTAAAGTTTTTGCTAGTTAACCAGCCCGCGCCCGAAACAGGCACGGGCATATTTGTTTTGCGCAGGCCATATCAGGCAGCGCGAACCGCTTGCAGGAATTTCTCCACCTCACGCTGCAGTCCGTCTGACTTGACATTGAGGTCGCCGGCAACACCTGTAACCTGACCGGCAGCGGTATGAGTTTCCGCAACCGCCATTGTTACCTGCTCGATGTTTTCCGTCACATCCTGAGTGCTGAGCGAGACTTCCTGAACGTTTTGGGCAATTTCCCGAGTGGCAGCGCCCTGTTGCTCCACCGAGCTCGCAATCGCAGCGGAGTTTTGGTTGATATCGTTAATAACCCGGCCAATTGACTCGATCGCTTTGACAGAATTTTCGGTCTCAAGCTGGATCTTTTGAATATGCCCTGCAATATCATCGGTTGCCTTGGCAGTCTGACCTGCAAGGCTTTTCACTTCACTCGCAACAACCGCAAAACCTCTTCCGGCTTCACCAGCACGCGCGGACTCGATCGTCGCATTGAGCGCCAGCAGATTGGTCTGCTCGGCAATGTCCGAAATCAGATCGACCACTTCTCCGATTTTTTGAGCCGCCTCTGACAAACCATCTATCTGTTTGTTCGTCACGTCGGCTTGCGAAACGGCCTCCTGGGCAATCTTTGCAGAGTCGGCGACCTGCCGGTCAATTTCGGCTATCGCACAAGACAACTCTTCTGTTGCTGCCGCCACGGTTTGCACGCTTGAGGACGCTTTCTCCGCGGCGCTTGCCACATTTGAGGCACGCTGGCTGGTGCCATCGGCTATACCCGCCATCGAGCTGGCGGTTGCTTCCATCTCGGTTGAACTCGAGGACACGGCAGTCAGCAGTTCACCAACACTGGCGTCAAAGCTGGCAGTCAGTTCCTCGATCTGGCGCGCGCGTTCGGCGCTCTCTTCGGCTTCGCGGGCACGTTGCGCCTGACGCTCAGCCTCCTCTGCCGCCAGCTTGACTTCCTGTTCCTGACGGGCTTTACGCTCCGCCTCTTCTTTCTCGGCCAGTTCTTCTGCACGAATCATATTGTCTTTAAACACATCAACCGCGCTGGCCATGTCACCGATTTCGTCACCGTGGTCCTGCCCGGGAATGTCGACCGTTTTGTCGCCATCCGCGAGCTGTTTCATCGCGGATGTGATTGCGAGAATGGGCCGGGAAAGTACCGTGCTGATCAACCACGCGGCGGCGAAGCCAATGAACACTCCGAAGAGTGACGCCAATATAGTGACAATGGTTCCACGCTCGGCATTGGCCTGCGCCCGCGGACCAAGCGTGTCTTGCTCGGCTTTGATGCCAAGCTTCAGGGTTTCGATATCCGCTGCAACCTTCGGACCAATAGTATCGAGCGTGTTGGCGATAATGTCATTACGGGTACCGATTGTGCGATTTACGTCGCTGAAGGCACGCTCGTAGACTTCGTGCAGCGCCACTACGTCCTCAGCCAGCTGCCGCCGCGTGGGGTTTTGCAGCTCGGCCAGCATCTCTGCATGGTTTGCTTTCATCTCCTCTGACTCAGCCAACACACGCTGGTAGGATTCCCGGTCGTTGTTGACGAGGAACTTCGTTGCGTACAGGCGCATCAGCAGCAAACTGCGCTGGACTGTGCCCGCGCGAAAGGCCGCAACTGCATCGCTGTCGTCATACGCGCTCTGCATGATTTCAGTGAGTTTGCGCTCGATCTGCGGCCCGACCGTGTCAAGCGTACTGAAAACGAGGTCATTGCGGCGCGCCTGAAGTTCGGTCACCTCGTCGAAGGCTGTCAGATAGTTTTCGAGCTGGCCTACCATCTCTGCCAGAATTCTGGACTTTTCCGGATCCACAGTCATACCGGACAATTGCTGAGCCATCTCCAGCGTACGGCCGGCGCGCTCCTTCACCGTCGCGATGTTCTGGTCGCTTCCATTGATGATGAAATTTTTCACCGCAAGGCGGGCTTCCAGTAAATTAGCTTGTACACGGCCAGCCTGATTGGTTTGCAAGGCGATTGCGCGATAGCGTTTGAAGTCATCACTGCCGCCGCTAATGACGAAAGACGCGGTTGCGCCGACAATAACGAGTAAAAGCAAAACAACACCAAAACCGCCGTACAGTTTGGTGGGGATGTTAATATTCTTGAGATAATCATTCATTGCACTACACCTGTTACCTAAGGTTGCTTCCAGGAGCCCGCTTTGGTGCAGTTTTCGAATGGTTCAGATGCCTCGACCCCCAATTACACTCTGATCATCTATGCCCGCTTTCGCTTGCGTCACTGGTCAAAAACCAGATTTTACAACGCAAAGCTCTAGAGCCCGGCACACAGTGCACTAGTCGGATTCTGAAATTTTTCCCTTAAATTCAATCCACTGTTAGAGTTGGTATCCCTCGGTACTCCACGTACCTTTCTCTAATGTCGATTTCCTCGGCGACATGCTGAAGGCTGATAATTATCCGCAAAGTCCTAAAATTTTCTAAATAGGAACACGGTTAAACCTTGACTAAAATTATGCAGTCAAAAGTTGTTTTTATACCATTTTCATGCACCGTTGACTTGAACTCTACTCGGGCTGGTTGCCTTGTGCGTGAAGCTTGTTCGAACGACTCGGGTACACACCGCAATTATCAGCAGCTTCCGGTCAGGGTTTTACGGGCTGACACGACGGTTTTTTTTCAGGAGACTGATGAACTGGCCCTATGTGGCAGGTCCAACAGGTCCGGAAGGCCATGAATCTTAAGTCGAGGATCACCGAGGCTGAAACGACGAGAAACTGCAATCCACTGATAAAAGGCAACTATAATAATGAAATGAAGAGGATACAGGCCGACCTGTTGGTTGGTCGGTTAGTCTACCGGGACAGCCTGATCAGGGGAAGCAGTTGCAAAATTCAAAAACTCATGACGGGCATTCAAAAAAAAAGGCCACGCTTTCGCGTGGCCCAGGCTCAGGGAGGAAACGCCCACGGAGGGCATTGACGAGCAACACTCGTCACTTACTAAGATAAATGCCCTTCAGGGGTTTGCCAAGGGCAGCTCTCTATAACGAAGTAGTGAGCACAGTGTCATTATCATCTACTGTTTTGAAATATATTGATAATTTCAGCATATCAATCGTGAATATTTTGACGTGGTTTTTGCCCGGCCCGCAAATACAAGTTAGCAGTGCCGCCTAAAAGTTGTGCGAATCGCCCTAAGCGATTGTTTCAAAAAAACTTCACCCCACCGCAACTCAGCTGTCACACATCATATCGATTGTGCAACCCAACCAAAGAGAACAGCTTGGGCATTCGGCAAGCGCAGGCGCTTTCAGGCTAAGGGACAGGCAACACATGGAAGTCGGTTGCAGCGAACAAAACGGCCAATGCCTAAACTAATGGCGGAAGCAAAAATAATCGCAAACCATATTCCAAATGAACGGTACCCCTTCTATGCTTCCCTCATTCTTGCGTGACAGAAACGACCCGCTGGGGTCTGCCACACCTGTGGTCGATACCGACATGTCAGCCATGACCGGTGATCAAGAGGCTCATGACGAAGCCGGAAAAAAACGCGAAAGCCTTCATCACACCTACCGAAGCGTTTTCATATCGGACACCCACCTGGGCACCAAAGCCGCCCGCGTTGACCTGTTGCTCGACTTTCTCAAAACCATTCGCTGTGAACAGCTGTATCTGGTTGGTGACATCATTGATGGCTGGCAAATACAGCGCAACTGGTATTGGGACACCATGCACAATGACGTGGTCCGCCGTGTGCTCAAAATGGCCAAACACGGTGTGAAAGTTGTGTATGTGCCGGGCAACCATGATGAAGGCCTGCGCGGCTTTGAGGGCAATGACCTTGCTGGCGTTTCCCTGGAACCGGAGCTCGTTTTTGAAGGTGCCAGCGGCAAACGCTATTGGGTACTGCACGGCGATCAGTTCGACGGTGTGGTCAAATACGCAAAGTGGCTGGCCCATGTTGGGGATCGGGCCTATTCGTTCCTGTTGCGTCTCAACACGTTCGTAAACGGCATGCGACGGATGCTGGGCTACGATTATTGGTCACTCTCTGCCTATCTGAAACACAAAGTCAAAAACGCTGTCGAATACATTGGCAAATTCGAGGAAGCCGTCGCCGCAGAAGCCAAGCGCCGCGGCGTGGACGGCGTCATTTGCGGCCATATCCACCACGCCGAAAAGCATGTGTTTGATGGCATCGAATACATGAATGATGGTGACTGGGTCGAGAGCTGCACGGCACTTGTGGAAGACGCGCAGGGTGAGTTTCACATCCTCCATTGGGCAGACATTGTTGCAGCACGGCCCGGAAACAACAATAAATCGAGCAAAAAGCGCCGGAAGAAACGAAAGGCGCAGCCTGCCGCTCCCATACCAATTGCAGCAGAATAGTCATGGACGGTGCATTCCCCCCTAGCAGCCAACTGAACATCTGCATCGTTACGGATGCATGGCATCCGCAGGTAAACGGCGTTGTCCGAACGCTGGATAACCTGCGCCAGCAACTTGAGAACAAGGGGCATCTTGTTTCGATGCTGACACCCCGGCTGTTTCGCACGCTGCCGTGCCCAACCTACCCGGAAATCAGGCTCAGCCTGAATGCGGGGCTGCGCAGTGCGAAGCTCCTGGGAAGCCTGAAGCTGGATGCCGTTCACATCGCCACCGAAGGTCCACTCGGATGGGCCGCCCGGCGTTGGTGCATACGCAATAAAATGGCATTCACAACCGCCTACCATACCGCCTTTCCCGAGTATATCGCGGCGCGCAGCCCGTTCCCCGCCAGCTGGTTTTACCCGATGTTTCGACGGTTTCATGCAGCAAGCGCAGGCGTCCTTGTTGCGACCGAAACAATACGCCAGCAACTGAAAGCTCAAGGGTTCACCAACATCGTGCCCTGGACCCGCGGCGTCGACACAGCGCTTTTCAAGCCGCGTGAGCAATCACCCTGCGTGCCTGCGCTGGATGCGTTGCCAAAACCGCTGCAGCTCTATGTCGGCCGGGTGGCGGTGGAAAAAAACATCGAAGCCTTTCTGGCAACGTCCGTACCCGGCACGAAACTGGTTGTTGGGGACGGCCCTGCGCTTGGAAAGCTGCGAGCCAAATACCCCAGTGTGCAGTTTCTGGGGGCAAAATTTGGTGAAGAACTGGCTGCACTCTATGCCGCCGCCGATGTTTTCGTATTCCCGTCAAAGACCGATACTTTTGGTCTGGTGATGATCGAGGCTCTTGCCGCTGGCACACCGGTGGCCGCTTATCCCGTTCAGGGTCCGCTGGATGTGGTCGGCGCTGATGGGTACGGCCCGTTTGATAACTGGAGCAAACCTGTTGCGGCTCTGGATCACGACCTCAACCGGGCGATTGACATTGCCCTGACCCGGAACCGGGCAGATTGCAGCCAGTTTGCCAAACATTACGACTGGCCAACTGTGGCCGACCAGTTCATCGGCGCCCTGCGTGTCAATGCGACCTCTAAGGGAAATGTGGCCCGGTTTAGCTCTGAAGGCCTGCCAGCAATATAGCTTGCCACATCCGACAGCTGCGCCTATAAGGCGCGCACGTATGGGAGAAGGGGCCTGCGGCGAGTGCTGCAATCGGGCCTCTTTTTAAGTTTTGATGAACCCGGCAATCCGGGTCTCTATAGATGCAAGCCTTCAGGAATTTGGCATGAGCAAAGACATTCGCAATATTGCGATCATCGCCCACGTTGACCACGGCAAAACGACGCTCGTCGACAATCTGTTCAAACAGTCGGGCACAGTGCGCGACAACCAGCGCGTTGAAGAACGCGCAATGGACAGCGGCGACCTGGAGCGCGAGCGTGGCATCACCATTCTGGCGAAATGCACCAGCGTTCTCTGGAAAGACACGCGCGTTAACATCGTGGACACCCCGGGCCACGCCGATTTTGGTGGCGAGGTTGAACGGATCCTGTCGATGGTAGATGGTGTTGTACTGCTCGTAGATGCCGCCGAAGGGCCGATGCCGCAAACCAAGTTCGTCACCATGAAGGCGCTGGCGCTTGGCCTGAAGCCGATTGTGGTGGTCAACAAGGTTGATAAACCGGACGGCGACCCGGACAAGGCGACAGATGCAGTCTTCGACCTGTTCGTGAACCTTGACGCAAACGATGACCAGCTTGATTTCCCAATCCTCTATGCTTCCGGCCGCGACGGCTGGTGCGACGACAGCCTTGAAGGCCCGCGCGAAAACCTGCACCCGCTGTTTGAAAAAGTACTGGAACACGTTCCGGCCCCCAAAGTGGTTACTGACGGCAACGCTGAAAAACCTTTTTCCATGCTGGTTTCCATGCTGGACCGGGACAATTTCCTCGGTCGCATCCTGACGGGCCGTATCGAAACCGGCCGCGTACGAGTGGGTGATGCTATTCATGCCCTGAGCCGTGACAGCAAAGTGATCGAGGCTGGACGCATCTCCAAGCTTTTGTCTTTCCGCGGGCTGGAGCGCGTGCCGGTTGAAGAGGCGCAAGCAGGCGACATTGTCGCAATCGCAGGCCTATCCACAGCCACGGTTGCCGACACGCTGGCGATCCCCGAGGTCAACGAAGCACTGCACTCTATCCCTGTTGATCCACCCACGCTGGCCATGACCTTCATGGTGAACGACAGCCCGCTGGCAGGCCGCGAGGGCAAGCATGTCACAAGCCGCGTGATCCGCGACCGCCTGATGCGCGAAAGCGAAGGCAATGTGGCGATCAAAATTTCGGAAACAGACGCCAAAGACGCGTTCGAAGTGGCAGGCCGGGGCGAGCTGCAACTTGGTGTTCTTATTGAAACCATGCGCCGCGAAGGCTTCGAACTGGCGATTTCGCGCCCACGCGTTCTGTATAAAATGGATGAAAACTGCAAGCGGCTGGAACCATACGAAACCGTGCAGGTCGACGTGGATGAAGCCTATCAGGGCGTAGTGGTTGAAAAGATGACCCAGCGCAAAGCCGAGCTGACTGGCATGACACCATCTGGTGGCGGCAAGGTGCGCCTGACGTTTGATGCGCCCGCACGCGGGCTTATCGGGTATCACGGCGAATTCCTGACCGACACCCGCGGCACCGGCATTATGGCCCGTGCCTATGACCGTTATGATGCCTACAAAGGTCCGATCCGCGGCCGCCAGCGCGGCGTGCTGGTAGCAACAGGCGGTGGCAAAGCCGTGACCTATGCGCTGTTTAACCTGCAGGAACGCGGTATCATCATGATCAACGGCGGTGATGACACCTATGAAGGCATGATCATCGGCGAAAACAGCCGTGATAACGATCTGGACGTGAATGTGCAGAAAGCAAAGCAGCTAACCAACATCCGTGCGGCGGGCAAGGACGAAGCGGTGAAGCTGACGACGCCCAAGGTACTGCCGCTGGAGGAAGCACTGGCCTACATCAATGACGATGAACTGGTGGAAGTTACGCCGGAGAGCATTCGCCTGCGCAAGCGCCACCTGCTGCCTCACGAGCGCAAAAAGGCAGCCAAGGCTGCAGAATAACTGCCGGGGTGCCCTGATAAATGCAAAAAGGCCGAGCAGGATAATCTGCCCGGCCTTTTCTATATTGTGTCACCCGCGCTACAGGATGAAATCTGCACGATCCAGGTCCGCCAAGCTTGCACCTTGCAGGAACAAACTATCACCGTCCCCAAGATCAACAAGAACGCCACTTGTGCCATCGACAACCTGCTCGCTGGAGGCAGCTCGCACAGCGTCTGCATCAACAAATCCGGCTGACGCGTCCGAGAAGTCCAACACATCATTTCGACCATTGTAATCTGTGATTACATCGTCACCCGAGCCGGATGCAAAGATAAATGTGTCTGAGCCATTGCCGCCTTCCAATACGTCGTCGCCAGCGCCACCGGTCAGGGTATCGTTGCCGTTGCCTGCCAAGAGCTGGTCATCTCCGGCACCGCCGTCAAGGAAATCATTGCCGTTGCCGCTGTCGAGAATATCGACCCCATCGCCCGCCGTTAGTGTATCGTTGCCATTGCCGCTAGCAAGCGTGTCATCCCCGGCACCTCCATCCAGGCTGTCGCGTCCATTGCCGCCGCTCAGGTCATCAGCACCATCACCGGCAGCAAGCGTGTCGTTGCCGTTGCCGCCAGCCAGGATGTCTACCCCATTGCCCCCAGACAGATTGTCATTGCCATTGCCTCCTGTCAGGGTGTCAGCACCTGCACCGCCATCAAGGACGTCATTGGCGTTGCCGCCACTCAGGTCATCGGAGCCGAAACCACCAGAAAGCGTGTCTGCACCGTTGCCACCAGAGAGAGTGTCATTGCCAACACCACCGACAAGGTCGTCGCTGCCATTGCCGCCATTGATATCAATACCGGGCACAGTATCGCCGTAAATAATCTGGCCATTTGCATCAAGCGTGGTCAGGTCCTCAACCGTCAGGCCGACCAAGCCAATCAACTGATCGCCGAAGTCGATCCGAACACCAGCAGATATCTCGCTGACAAATTGCTGCAGCGACTGCAGGTCAAACGCCCCAAAGAGGTTTGAACTCAGATCAAGAATATCACCTTCACCTGCATTCAGATCAAAGATGATGGTGCGAACATTCGCGTCGCTGGTTACAACAAACGTGTCGGCGCCTGCACTGCCAGTCAACGAATCCTGATCGCCGCTCGCAATCAAGACATCGTTACCATCTCCACCGGACAGATTGTTTAGACCAAGACCACCATCAAGGGTGTCGTCACCTCGACCGCCATTGATGAAATTGTTCCCGCCGTCACCCACAAGGATGTCGTTGAACGTTGAACCGTTCACGTCTTCAATACCGATAAGTACATCCGTGCCGCCTTCGCCGTCATCAAAAGCCAAACCGGCTGAAAGGTCTACATGCACACCCGTGACATCATCCGGTGCCTGGACCGGGCCACCATCAACACCAAAACCAACATCAATATAGTCAGCTTCATCACGGAAACCGAGACTACCATCAAGCGTGTCATCTCCAGCGCCTCCGGTTAGCAAGGTTGGGCCACCGGCACCGCCGACCAGCAAATCGTTGCCTGCCCCACCGCGCGCTTGGTCCAGGGTGAACCCGTCACTTGTGCTCTCGCCAAGATCAAGCGTGTCATTGCCCGCCCCGCCAACTAGGAAGTCATTATCGCTCCCGCCAGAGATTTTGTCGTCTCCAGCCCCGCCAAACAGGCTGTCTGCTCCGCTACCACCATCAAGCGTGTCACTTCCTGCACCGCCGTTGAGCAGGTCGCTCCCATCGCCACCTGAAATAGTGTCAGCGCCGTCACCACCAAACAGGCTGTCTTCGCCGCTAAGGCCCTGAATGGTGTCATCACCAGCACCGCCGAACAGTTCGTCATTGCCGGGCGTGCCAACGAGCAGCAAGGAGGGAACAGGCTGGCCGTATATGATCTGGCCGCTCGCGTCCAACGCCGCAAGCTGATCGACCGTCAGGCCCGATATGCCCAAATTGCCGTTGGTGGCTGGAATATCTAATCCGCCGTCACGCGCAACCACATTCGCTTGTAAAGCGGCGAGGTCGGTCAGGCCGAGCGTTGTCTGGCTGAGGTCCAGAACGTCGCCGTCCACAGCGCTGAAGTCACCAATGTTAACAAAATCAGTGTCGAAATTCTGGATCACAAACACATCTGCGCCAGCACCGCCAAAGAAAAAGTCACTGCCGCCGCCACCAATGAGTGTGTCATTGCCACCATCTCCGCCAATAAAATCGGCGCCGGCGCCGGCGTTAACAAAGTCATCTCCCTCGCCCGCAAAAATACCGTTGTTGCCTGCATCACCCACGAGCGTATCGTTGAAAAACGAACCCCGCAGGTTTTCGATGCCGATAAGGACATCGGTGCCACCTTCGCCGTCATCGAAAGCCACTCCAGCGCCAAGGTCCACATGCACACCTGTCATGTCGCCGGGAGCTTGAACCGGGCCCCCATCCACACCACGGCCAACATCAAAATAGTCCGCCTCATCGCTGCTGCCGAGGCTGCCATCAAGCGTATCATTGCCCGCGCCGCCAGTCAGCAAGGTGCCGTTGGCCGTACCGCCTATAAGCAGGTCATCACCCGTGCCGCCGCGCGCCTGGTCAAACGTTCGACCTGACGTACCAGGTGACCCGAGGTCAAGCGTATCGTTGCCGGCACCCCCCACGAGGAAGTCATCACCCTCTCCGCCAGAGATGTTGTCGTCACCTGCACCACCAAACAGACTGTCTTCGCCGCCAAGGCCCTGAATTGTGTCATCACCGGCACCACCAAACAGTTCGTCATCACCTGGAGTGCCAATCAACAGCAAAGCGGGAGAAGGCTGGCCGTAAATGATCTGGCCGCTCGCATCCAGTGCCGCAAGCTGATCGACCGTAAGGCCAGATATGCCGAGATTGCCACCAGACGCCGGGATATCCAATCCGCCGTCACGCGCAACCACATTCGCCTGTAGTGCGGCCAGGTCGGTCAGGCCAAGGGTTGTCTGGCTCAGGTCCAGAACGTCACCATCCACAGCGCTAAAGTCACCAATGTTAACAAAATCAGTGTCGAAATTCTGGATCACAAACACATCTGCGCCAGCACCGCCAAAGAAAAAGTCACTGCCGCCGCCACCAATGAGTGTGTCATTGCCACCATCTCCGCCAATAAAATCGGCGCCGGCGCCGGCGTTAACAAAGTCGTCGCCCTCGCCCGCAAAAATACCGTTGTTGCCGGCGTCACCCACGAGCGTATCGTTGAAGAACGAACCCCTTAGATTTTCGATGCCAATCAGGACATCGGTGCCGCCTTCGCCGTCATCGAAAGCCACGCCGGCAGCAAGGTCCACATGCACGCCTGTCACGTCGCCAGGGGCTTGAACGGAACCGCCGCCAAAACCCAACCCTACTTCAAAATAGTCCGCCTCATCGCTGCTGCCGAGGCTGCCATCAAGTGTATCGTTACCGGCAGCGCCTGTCAGCAGGGTTGGCCCGCCAACTCCGCCTATCAACAGATCATTGCCCGCACCGCCGTTCGCCTGATCAAGGCCCGGACCACCACTCGTGCTGGCGCCAAGGTCAAGCGTGTCATTGCCGGATCCACCAAGCACAAAATCATTGCCTTCACCGCCGAACAGCTCATCGTCACCATCTCCGCCAGTTAGCGTATCACGGCCCTCACCGCCTGTTAGCGTATCGTTGCCGGTGCCGCCGTCGACCTGATCGTCTCCAAGGCCTCCTGAGACCAGATCGTCGCCGTCCGCACCGCGCACGGTATCAGCGCCATCTTCGCCAAACAGGATATCGTTGTTTTCACCACCGTTTATGAGATCGTCCCCAGCGCCACCAAAAACAGTGTCTTCGCCAAAAAAGCTATTGATTACATCATCTTCCTGTGTACCAGTTATAGAATCTGGCCCGGCTGTACCGTCAAAAATCATGGAAACCCCCAATTGATAAAATACATCGTTTTTGCGTACTCACTCAAAACGTATCAAGTACTATAACTAGATGAGAGACAACCGCAACGCGAAATTAAAACCTTCATGGCTGTGTGACGAAAACGTGAAAATTTGAAGGCGATCTTGCTCCAAAACGTCACGGTTTGTCGTGTTTCAGGCTCTCCACGTCGCCTTATTCATGACTTATTTTTTGGTATCTTGTATTTTCTGAAGTGTTCACCAAATAAGGTGGACAACAATTATAAAAACGGCAGACCGGGAAAACCCGGCTGACAACACGACAAGCGAAGGGGATCACCCATGCAACAGCAAGCAAAACCACGTTTGGCTTATGGCGTAAAAAAAGCCGAGGCAGCGCGCCGTCGCCGCGAAACAGATTATGTTGGTGAAGTGGTTGCAACCGACGGCATTTTTGCCGCACTGACCAAGTTCTTCAGCTAAGACACCTGCGAATTTTCCTGACACCTCAGGTGCGGGTTTCTGGATGTCGCGCATGAACGGGAAGCAGCTTTGCTTCGCCGTGCGCTTTCTATCGCTCAATGTTATTAAGATCAGCCGGTGGGTCGAACGAGATTTGTGGCCCGTCGGGTAGCAGACGAAACCGCAGATTATGTGAAACAAGGCTTGAGTCCGGCGTGCGCACCAGCTTCCAAAGTGACACACCCCCATAGGCTTCAAGCGAGCCCAGCATCGTTTCCGACCCGAAGTCATTATTGAAACGAGCGTAGGAAACCGGCCTGCCCTCGCTGTCCAGCTTCATCCTGAGCACAGCCGTACCCTCAAGTGAAAATTCGAGAACACCATCATCTTGCAGGTTGTAGGCCAGGCGGCTGTCGCCCTTGGCGGCCAAATGCAGCACCCGGTAGGCAGACGCCAGCCAGCGCTTCAGTTCATCCGCCATAAAGTCGGCCGAATAAGGCTCGATCGAGCTTTCCTGTATCCACCAGCCGTCTGACAGGTTCATGGCGCGCAATTGCCGCAAGTCCTGGTTTTCGACCCGCACCAGCACACGCGGACGCTCAAAATCTATCCAGACCTGATGGGTGTAGGGTAGACGCGCCCACCGGCTGACATGCACCTCATAAATGTAGGCCCCGCGGGCTTCTGCCCATTGTGGCGCACCGCCCAGATGGCCCAGCAAGCGCTCCACCGCCTGTCTGGCAGCATCATCGGTGGCCGCTGAAGCGGAAAATGGTGCAAGGATCAGAAAAAGCGCAGCAACCAAGACTTTCATGGCAGTCTCCTCCCGAGAAGGGATAATGCTATCCGCCATGATCGGAGTGGTCAAATCACACCCTACCCAAGCTTGAAATAGTTGCGGATCACCGGCAGCACGGGGACGTGAAACATATGCTGATGCGTCCAGGTCAGTGACTGACCTTGATACGGGATGAAACACCCCTCCCTTGTGAAACCGGATTGCGCGACCATATGCAAATAAGGAAGGCGCCGAAGCAACACACGCAGAAAAGCGCCTGTCATATGGGGGAGTGCACTTGCAAATGAAACACAGGCCTTTTGTCGCAGCGGCGCTGCTTGCCTTTGCCAGCATGGTACCAGCCAACGCCGACGATAGTGCGACAGAGCGTGGCTCACTGACCCTTCAATCAGCGCGCATGAATGAAAACCCCATAACCCTCAAACGGCTCTTGAACCATCCCGCTCATGACAGGGTAGAGCATGCCTTGTCGGCGGCTTTTCTCAAAAGCCGCAGCCTGCCCGTGGCCGCAGCCCCCCTGAGCCTCGAACAGTGGATTGAAGCCCACCCGGATGCTGCACCTGAGGCAAAAGCATTTGCCTACGGTCAGCTGGGCGACAGGTACATGGCCGTAACCCAATACAAAAAGGCCGCCATGGCCCTCAGGCAGGCACAGGCGTTCTCGATGGGTCCGGCGGATAGCGACCTCAATGATCAAGCCGTCCTTGCTGAGCTCGCAGCTTCTGTACCACCCATTGAGCGCGGCGGCACTGCCGGGGCCAGTGTTGCTCTGGAGCAGGATCTTGCAAAACTGCGACGGGCACCTGTCCAGATTGCGGGTGTCTCCAATCCGATGATTGTCGATACAGGGGCCGAGATATCAGTCGTTGCGCAGTCTGTGGCCGAAAAATCCCGGATGCGGTTTCTCGATGGTGAAGTCACGGTAGGCACAACCACCGATAATGTTTCCGGTCGTCTTGCGGTATCAAACGACGTCAACATAGGTGGTATGACCTTCGAAAACGTGTTGTTCCTCGTTCTGCCCGATGAGCAACTGACGTTTGCGGACGGGCAGTATTTTGTGGATGGCATCATTGGCTTGCCCCTGTTCACCGCAGCCCGGCGCATGGCATGGCAGGACGGCGCGACCCGCCTGTTGCTGGGTGATGCGGCCATGATGGAAAGCGGCACTTCCGTGCCGCTTTACTGGCATGATGGCGGGCTGGGGCTCGAGGTAACGTATCAACAGGCCGCTTTCCCGGCATTTTTCGATTCCGGTGCCTCAAGAAGCTCGGGATCTCCGCTGTTTAAAAGCCTGCTGAGCCAGCAAGATCAAAACACCCTCTTGGCGCAAGATGACACCCGCACGGGTGTGGGCGGCACCAAGAACACAAGGAACTATATCCTGCCATCGGCTGTGCTCGGCATTGGCGGCGAACTCATCCCTCTCAAGGATTTCAAAATAGCGGGCGAACAGCTTGACTATCCGGGCGGTGATATCGGGATCATCGGCTCGGACATTCTGGCAAGAGCCCGATCATTTTCTGTCGATTTCGCACGCATGACCTATCAGATGGACCTGGCCGAAAGCGGGACACCCTGACAGGAAAAGACACCGGTCTCTCATATGAACCTGATACCTCACTGACGCTGGGCTTGACATTAACGGTCGCTCGGGCAGATTGACGCGGATCCGGGAACAGGTGAACAAAAGCGAATGCCCAGCGCCACGCCAGCACACAATCAAACACCGGCCGACGCCAAACGCGCCGTTTCCAATGCCTTTGCAACCGGCGAGGCCAACAGCGTCCTCGCTGCCTTGCACGCCTTTGAGCTAACGTTTGCCGAAGGCTCCGAATGGCCATGGATGCGCTGGCGGCATTTGAGCGAGGACGACCCTGCCTATCGGGACGCACTGCCCCGCACCGTTCCTGAGAATACTGAAACCAGCCTTGCTAACGCCGTGCTTCAGGTCGCGCTTGCTGTGCGCCGCGCCGAGGATGAAGACACAGGTGCCGGTGCCCTGTTCAAGGCACCGGCCGACCTGATAGAAGCAAGCAAAACACTGGGCCCCAGTTTGCAGCTGGAACTCATGATGCTTGGCGTCCATGAGCGACGCTGGAAAGTGGTTGAGGCACTCGCTGCCCGCTTGCTTGCCCACGATGGCATCACCGGAAACACCGAGTTCGATCTCATCACAGATGACCTGCTGCTCGATACGCTTTTTTTCAGCATCTACCGGCCCTATATGTCGCACTATGTGGACAACCCAAAACCGCTTATTGACCGCCTGGCGGCGCTTGCGGAAGATGCCTCCGTCGCACGAGTGCTGGCACGCGGCAGCATTGCGGCCCTCACATACCGCGCCAACATGCTGGCGCTGACGGGAGCGTTTGACGAGGCGCTCGAACTCTATCAGCAGGCGGTGACGGCAACCGGCTTCCGAAGTCCTGTCTTCCAGCAGGTACAAACCCTGCTACCTGTCAATTCACTCAGGGACGAAGACCAGACGAATGATATTGGGTGGTACCGCACACGCAGCACCATGCACTTTTATTACAAACACGCCCCCACTGGGGAGCATGGCATTCTCGTTTCCGCGGAGCCTTCCTATTTCGATCGGTATGCTGCCCTTTATGCCAGCATCGTTGGCACCTGCAGCCCTGGTGCGCTCATTCATTTTCACCTGATCAACTTCCCTGCAGACCAGTCGGATACGCTTGCTAAGCTCAGGGAGATTGAGGAGACATGCGGCGTACGTGTCAACCACAGCTTTGAAACCAATCAGCTGATGGTCGATCGCCCCCAGCTAAAAGGCGGTGTGTGCGTCAACACCCGCTATATCTATTTGCCTGACTATCTTGAAGCCTACGCGAGTGTAACGATCACGGATATCGATGGCTGGCTCACCAAACCGGTTGCCGGGCTTACCGACTTTGGCGATCAGGACACGCTTGTTTCCAGCTGGATATGGAAAAAGAATACAGGCTACTGGCGCCTGCCCTGGGGCAACGTATCCGGTGGCTATGTCTCGATCCAATCGACCACGGCCAGCCTGCGGTTTGCCCGGCTCATTGCCCAGTATTTGAGCAAACTGTTTGCGCGCAACGCCTACTCACAAAGACCCATGTTCTATGCCGACCAGGCAGCGCATTTCCTGTGCCTGAAGCACGCCGAGAGGCATTGGGGGATGAATATCGGTTTCATCGGGGGTGGTTTTGCCCAGTCTGCGGAACTGCCGTTTCACGACAGGTTCGCTGGCAAGCAGCAAGCCATGCGCGACAAGCTCACTGAGTTGCAGAAAGGCATCGCCGTCGTCACTGACGGTTAGTTCTGGCCAATATAATTGAGAATGGAAACAACACAGGAAATGCCCGGCCAGCCACCGCCGGTGCTGGACTGGCTAGCATACTGCAACGACAAATCCACATACAGGCCTTTGTTGCCGCTAAAACTCCAGGTATTGTTGTTCGTCAGATAATCAGCCGGGGTTATCTTGGCGTTGTTGCTGATCGAAAACTTGTTCCAACCGCAATCAACCCAGTTGCCCGTAGGCTGAGTGGTACAGGCGTTTGGCCTATACTGAAAATCAACACCACCGCTGAACTGAATAGTGTCGGGCGCCGCCAAAAAGTCGTCCAGGTCATCCTTGCGGAAGGCATTGCGTCGCCTGCTGAAACGCACATTAAGACGGGTACTGGCCCAGGCGTTACCGTTGGCATTCACCATGATGCGAACCCTTGCCGGCAATCTGAAAAAACACTGCAACTGGGACACTGTGGCAGACGCAGCCGATCCGTTAAGGGTCATAACCATCGGCAAGCCTGCCGCACCAAGCCTAAGCAGCTCACGGCGCGTTGCTGCTGTATCTTTTGACGCGCCGGGCTCGGGCTCAATCAATACATGCTGGTCGGAAGAAGACTGTTGCTGTTCTGTCATGGGTGCACCGCTACCTGTTTACATATACTCCTGGCGCTCGCGTACGAGCCGATGCCCCAACCAGAACAAAACAACTTTATCGATAAATTTGACAGACCACCACTAAAATTTTTTTACGGAAACTTGCCAGCTAAACACAAGTAGCAAGCCGGTCGCGCAAATGCTTTACCACGGGGGATGAAGCATCACATTCCAGGGCTTCCTTGAAACTCTTGGCTGCATCGGCGGGGCGCTTGAGCATGCGCAGCACTTCGCCCCGGGCCGTATGATATGGCGCAAAGGACTGCAACTGTTCGTGCTGAGCCAGAACTTCCAGCTTGAGAAAGGCCTCTTCGGGCGCTCCTGAAAACGCCTCGGCGACACAGGCGTTGATCGCGACAATTGGCGACTGTGTCATGGTTTCCAGGTTGCTGTATACTCTCAGCATCTGATCCCAGTTCGTATGTGCAAAATCAGGCGCTGCCGCGTGACCGGCAGCAATAGCCGCCTCCAGATGATAGCGGGTCAGCTCATCACCCTTTTGTGCCATGCGCAGGTGGGCAAAGCCGTTGTCGATCAGTTGCCTGTTCCACAAAGACCGATTTTGATCCCGCAAAAGCACCATGTTGCCTTCGGAGTCTACTCGTGCGTCGAACCTTGAAGCCTGGAACGACAACAAGGCGACCAGCGCGTCCGCCGCAGGCAGCCGGGTTTCCTTGCCTTCCGCCACCGCCCCCGACAACCGAAGCGCCTCTTCAGCAACATCTCTCAAGATCAGGCTGTCACCCCGTCGCGGCGCGTAACCAAGACTGAACATCAGGTAAATGACCTTCAATACGGTGGGCAGTCGCTTGCGAACTTCAAACCGGCTCGGCCCATCCGTCAAACTGGTATCGATAGCACGCAGTTTACGCTTGGCCCGCGCCAGCCGCTGTCCGACGGCTGCTTCTTTTTTCAGGAAAACAGCGGCAATATCCCTTGCGGTAAACCCACTGACAACCTTTAGCGTCAGCATGAGTTGATCTTCTGTGCCGATTTCCGGATGACAGCACAGAAACATGAGTTTCAATTCCGGGTCTTCGACCTGCGCACCAAAAAATCGGCCATGTTCGCCATCATTTTCATCAGCAGACCGTGCCCCACCGGGTGCCCGGTCTTCGTCCGGCAGGCATACTTCGCGACCTTCACGCCGGAGACGGTCGTATGCCTTGTTGCGTGCAACCCGGTTGAGCCAACCGCCCGGATTGTCGGGCATGCCCTTGTAAGGCCAGGTTGCCATTGCGGCAATGATGGCATCCTGCACCACGTCCTCGGCCATCTGCAGGCGGGCGGAGCCAAGCTTGCTCACGAGGTCCGCCACCAACCGGCCACGCTCGCGGCGCGCCAGCCGTTCAAGCTGGTGACGGACAACCTGGTCGCTTAAAGGATCAGATGGTGATCTGGTCATCAGGGCCAACGTCCTCTAGTCAACTTGCTGGATTTCTCTAATTTCCAGACCGTTGTTGTGCACCATGTGCGGGCAGGTCCTGGCGATCTCAACCGCCGCATCATAGTCAGTAGCCTTGATCATCATAAAGCCACCCAGAACTTCGGCAAGCTCAGCCAGCGGCGTGTCATGAACCTCAACACCTGCGTCTGACTTGGTCAAAACCCTGCCGGGGCCATCAGCCAGCTTTTCGCCGCCAACATAGACGCCTTCGGCGGTGAGTTTTTCGGTCCAGGCGACATAGTCCTGAATAATCGTCATATAATCGTCCTCAGACAGACCAACATAACGGTCGGGGGCATGGTTAAGGAGAAGGGCAAAGGTCTTCATCGTTTTATCTTTCGCTGTTCACGTCTCGGGTTAACAGGGTCAGCATTCTTGCTGAACCTGACCCATTGACGAAGTACGGTCCTGCATTTTGACATTTCACCTCAAATAGTGCGATTCGGCCAGCCAATCCGATGGCCAAGGATTAGGCGGACCTGTTTCTTGTCATAATGTTCGCACAAACTGCGACAGGTTTTAAGGTTTGGCGACAAACTTGTTGCAAGTCCGGATCCAAAACACCGATCTGGGCAAGAAGGCCGCCTACCCTCAAGACACCAGCGCGCTTTTGTGATACCGCGGTTGTGGGTGAAAGAAATTGGGGGACTATCAATGACCGATGCGCAAGACGTTTCAGCCAAAAAGGGTAAAGTGATTGCCAGCGGCATCGTTGGCAACGTGATGGAATGGTATGATTTTGCGATCTACGGCTATTTTGCCATCGTTATCGGCCAAAAATTTTTTCCATCAGAAGACCCCAGTATTTCGGTGATTGCTGCATTTGGTGCCTTTGCCGCCGGATTTTTGGCCCGACCCCTCGGTGGCATGCTGCTCGGGCGGCTCGGCGATGTGGTTGGCAGACCGCAAGTACTGATGATTTCCATTTTCATGATGGCCCTGCCAACCATGATACTGGGGCTGTTGCCCTCTCACGAACATATCGGCATTGCAGCCCCGATACTGGTTGTGCTGTTGCGCATCATCCAGGGCCTGTCTGTTGGCGGTGAATACACCAGCTCCTCTGTGTTTCTGGCCGAGCATGCACCAGCAAAATCGCGCGGTTTCCTGACAAGCTGGAGCACATGGGGCGCCGTTGCCGGCATTCTTGTGGGTTCGGGCGTTGGTGCCATATTCACCAATTTGCTGACACCGGAACAGATATCAGATTGGGGCTGGCGCATTCCGTTTCTGATGGGCGGCAGCATTGCGGTTATGGGCTTGTGGCTGCGCCGCGGCCTGAAAGACCATGAGCCTCCCAAAGAAGGCACTGCACCGGTTACATTGCTGGTCCGCGACCATTTGGGGTCGCTCGCGCGCATCATCGGGCTGAACGCGGGTTCCGGCGTCGCATTCTATCTGGTGTTCGTTTATTCGGTTACCTACATGAAGGAGATCGATCAGCTCGCTGGCGAAATAGCCTTCGACCTCAATACCGCCGCTATGGTGTTGATGCTCGTCGTAATGCCGCTGGCCGCCAAACTCTCTGATCGTATTGGGCGCAAACCGGTTTTACTGGTAGGCATGGGCGGTGTGCTGCTGGGTGCGGTGCCCTGCTTCATGCTGATGCATTCCACCAATCCTGCGAGCATTTTTGCCGGCGAGGCAATCCTCGCCGTTCTTGTAGGGATTTTCAGCGGCCCGATTGCTGCAGCCAATGTGGAGCAATTGCCGCGCAACGTGCGCTGCACCGGCACTGCCGTTTCCTACAATCTGGCCGTAGGCATATTTGGGGGCACCACGCCGATGATTGCTGCCTGGTTGATCAGGTCAACAAATGACCCGATAGCCCCGGCCTATTATCTGCTTGTTTTCGCTCTGGTATCTTTCCTGACCGCCTTCACTTTCAAGGAAAAGGCCGGTGCCCCGCTGGATTGAGGCAGGGGGTTCCGACACCGTCCACTGCGCGACCTGTTTCCGTCAAAATGTGCTTCAGAAAGGGCTCAGGTTTGGCAAGGTGCATACTGTGTGCTGCGGTATCTCGACCTTTGGTTACGATTTAATAACGATCTTTCCTTAAGAAGGGAGGTTCGGTGGGTAGAAAACTAAAAAATGACTCCAGAAGGGGACGGTATGCGCGCCCGCAAGGTACAGGTTTTTTTATATGGCTCGTTCATGAGTCTTCCGATGCTTGAAAAAGCCGGAATTCCCAAACGAGCGTTTGCACCTGCAATGATCAGTGGCTACGAGCTGGTCATCGCCCCACATGCAAACCTTGTCGACAACGGTGATGGTGTTGTCTACGGCATTCTGGCCAATCTGACCCATAAGGAATTGAACCAGCTTTACGACACCCATGCTGCTAAAATGACTGAAAACTCCTACTTGCCAGAGGCAGTGATGGTCCAAACCCGCGGAGGAAAACTGGTTCCCGCTATGGTTTACATCGGCGCAGAGGAAACAACCGGCGCCCCCAAAAGCACCTACATCAACCTGATGAGCAAAGCTGCCAGGGATTACGGGTTTCCGCGCTGGTACCAGGAACATATCGCGGCATTTGCCGAATAGGCCCGTTCAAGTCATAAAAAACCGCCCCACAGGGCGGCTTTTTCTCCAATCCGGTTTCAGGTGTCACGCCCGAACACGCGTGAGGAAATTGGTTACTGCCTGCTCCAGTACGCCAGCTTGCTCCGCCAGACCACCAGCCGCTTCACCAACAACCGTTGATGCACCTGAACTGCGCTGAGCCATTTCCTGCACGCGGCCCACATTCTGGCCAAGGTTAGCCGTGCCCTGGCTGGCGTTCTGAACACTGCGGCTGATTTCACCGGTGGATGCCTCCTGCTCCACCACGGCAGCGGCGATCATGCCCGAGATTTCACTAACCTGACTGATTGCATCCCGGATCGAGTTGACCGAGCTTACAGTGTCATTCGTAGCCGCTTGCATGGCATTGACCTGGTCTTCAATTTCCTGCGTGGCTTTCGCCGTCTGGTTGGCAAGCGATTTCACTTCACTGGCCACCACAGCAAACCCTTTGCCTGCGTCACCGGCTCGCGCAGCTTCGATCGTGGCATTCAGAGCCAATAGATTGGTTTGTTCCGCAATCTCGTTAATCAGGGTTATCACCTCGGCAATACGGTCTGATGCGGTCGCAAGTGACCCGACCCGGGTCTCGGCTTCTTTTGCAACCTCCATGGCGTTCATGGTGGTGTCATTTGCCGACTCCACCTGCGTTCTAATCTCGCCAATGGCACCAGTCAGGCCTTCAGTTGCCTCGGCAACCGAGATCATATCCTGGCTCGTCGCGTCCGTCGCCGATGCCGCCGCGTTGACCTCGAAGCCTGTCTGCTCGATCGCTTCGGACATTGTGTCAGACGCCATTTGCAGCTCCGCAACAGAGCCCGACAGCGACTGAATAACACCTGAAATTTCATGCTCGAAAGAACCTGCGAGTTCTTCCTGCATTTTCTGACGCTCTTTTGCTGACTTCTCAGACTGGGCGTTTTCTTCTGCGATACGCGCCTGTTCTGCTTCGCGTTCCTGCTCCGCAAGAAGGCGTTCATGCTCTTCCCTCGCTTGGCGTGCTTCTTCTGCTTCGCTTCTGAGGCGCTCGGTTTCGAGCGAGTTTTGCCGCAAAAATTCTGCGGCACGCGCCATCGCGGCAATACCATCACCATGATCCATATCCGTTACCGGCTGATCGTATTTCCCTTCAGAAAGAGCGGTGAGCTCCATTTGAAGCCGTCGCAACGGCCCCATCACACTCGAAATGATGGAAATGGACAGACCCAGCACGACCACAAACAAAACGCCAGTATAGACATAGACCGTGAACTGGTGCGATTCGGCCTCGGCGGCCGACACGATGCCCTCATTAAGCTCCTGCACCAGCGAGCTGTACTGCCAGACAATAAAAACAGTGCCGAGAAGCGACAGAATCGTCAGCATCCAGATGCGCACATTAACTTTGAAATTCCGAAGAAAAGCGATCATGCAATTGTTCCACACACGTTACAAATTTGCACCGGACCAGCAAAACCCCTGCGTTTGATCAGCCCAGCGGGCTGGCACGCGATGCATTTAACAGCTTCAATTAAGCCCCAATTGATATTTCGAACCCCGGTCGCACCTTGAATCGGGCAACACGATACTTATGTGTTTTAAATAACAAACGATAAAAAAAGACTTAACAGCGAGGTAACAGGAGGACCACATGCGCCTGTTGATGGCGATTTTCTTACCACCCATTGTTTTCTTCACGATCAACCGTCCGTTTCAGGGCTTGTTTTGTGCCCTGTTGTGGCTGACGATCATCGGATGGCCCGTTGCGGCCATGTGGGCTATCTACAGCCTTAGCCAGTACCGCAACGAAGAGCTCCGCCGCGAGCTTGATTATGGCCGACGCTACGGTCGTTACTGAGACGCAACGAGCTTGAAGGAGACACATCATGATCTGGACTATTTTGATAGGCGCAGGGGCCGGTTATTTGGCGGGGCATATCCTCCGCGGTGAAGGCTACGGCGCGATCGGCAACATCATTCTCGGTGTTCTGGGCGGAGTTATCGGCGATTTTCTGTTTGGTCTTGCAGGGCTCGGCCCAACCGGCCTTATGGGTGAGTTAATCTCCGCTACTGTGGGCGCAGTTCTGCTGGTCTTTTTGTTCGGCAAGCGCCGGCACGGCGGACGACACGCGCACGACTGAGACAAAACTGGCATCGAGGGCAGTCTTCAGCGACGGAACCGGGCGGGATCATACCAGGCCCGGTCCACACCCAAGCGGGCCAGATCGTCAGGCATACCCTTGTCGAGCAATAATCCAGCCGCGTACCGGGACCAGGCAGGCGATGTCTGAATGCCATACCCCCCCTGTCCCACATTCCAGAAAAAGCCCGGGTTGTCGGCGTCAAAACCGATAACCGGTGCCCGGTCCGGGGCAAAAGTGCGCAATCCGGACCATTTGGCCTCGATGCGGCTGACGCTGGAGTTGGTTGCTCTCTCAAAGTGGTCAACCGCGACAGCAACATCCTCCAGTTCCGGCTGGCTGTCGCACGGGACGCTTGGCGTTTCATCCGCCGGAGACACCAGATACCCGGCACCCTCAGGCTTGAAATAAAAGGCTTCGTCAAAATCGATGATCACGGGCAGGCTCTTGTCAAAAGGCAATCCGTCCGGGTTGGGAATGGTCACCAGCGTACGGCGCAGGGGCTCCAGGCCAATGGGCAGCACACCGCAGCGCTCGGCAATGACGTCGCCCCAGCAACCGGCACAATTGACAATGACCCGAGCCTCAACTTCTTCCCGCCCGATCTGTACGCGCCAAACACCATCCACGAATGTCGCTTTTTCTAACGGAGCCCCCAATTTGACTTCCAGCCCCATTTTTTTTGCCGCCCGCAAGTACCCCTGGTGCAGGGCAGCAACATCAAGGTTCCCGCAGTCCCCATCTTTAATCCCGCCTGCAAAACGCCCGGTCTTCAGCTGGGGAGTGGCTTCCTGAAGAGCGTCAGCATCCAAAAGTTCGATGTGAGGCAAGACCTTTTGGTCGCGTGCGAACAAGGCCAGTGCCCGTTCTTTTTGCCCGGCGTCAAATACATGAATCGCCCCCAAATCGGTAATCAGCGGTGCTTCACAAAAACCAACAGGGGGACTGTGCAGAAAATCCTTGGAAGCCGTGGTCAGCGGTTGCAGCATTTCGCCGCCATAAGTTTCTGCAAAAAATGCCGCCGAACGGCCGGTTGTATGAAATCCAGCCTGCTCTTCCATATCAACAAGCATCACCGCGCCTTGCCCGACAAGGCGATAGGCAATACCTGCACCGGCAATCCCGGCCCCGACAACAAGAAAATCCAGCTTTTGCATGACCACTCCATTGATCTAAGCCGCCAATTTGTGGTCTAACACATGGGCTTTTGCAAGATGTCATTCGCCCCTTTTTCAAATTGCCGGATAGTTGCTGCGCCATGCCCCTGACCAACGATCAAACTCAAGAACTTTCCCGGTTCGCATCCCGTCTCGCCGATGCCGCCGCAGACGTCACCCTGAAGCACTTCAGGCAGTCAATGGACGTGGACAACAAACTGGGGGACACAGGCTTTGACCCCGTAACACTCGCTGACCGCGGAGCAGAAGAAGCGATCCGCGCCGTGATCGAGACGCACTATCCCGATCACGCGATAGTCGGCGAAGAGTTCGGCACCAAGGCAACAGACAGCCCTTTTGAATGGGTTTTGGACCCTATCGACGGAACGCGTGCTTTCATTTCCGGCCTGCCGACCTGGGGAACCCTGATTGGCCTCAAGTTCGAGGGGGTGCCGGTTGTTGGTGTGATTGACCAACCCTATTTGGGGGAACGGTATGTCGGCTGGACAAGCGGTGCCAGCCTGAACGGCAACCCCATCCACACCCGGCGCTGTAACAGCATCGAGCAGGCAACCATTTCAACAACGGATCCTGACCTGTTCAACAGTGACGACCGGCAGATTTTTGACGAGGTTTTGAAACGCAGTCGTCTCGTCCGATACGGCATGGACTGTTATGCTTATGCGATCTTGTCGAGCGGCTTTATGGACGTGGTTATGGAGACCGGCCTGCAGTCCTACGACATGATGGCGCTTATTCCGATAATCCGGGGTGCCGGAGGATCAGCCACCTGTTGGCACGGTGATGCCCCAGGGGAAAGCGGCAGCCTGCTTGCCGTTGGGGACACAGCACTCGCATCCGACCTGTTGGCAATGTTCCAATCGATTCGCGATAGCAGGTAATTTATTGCAGGATTGCCGGAAGTTGCCATAGTGTTGCTGCGTTTTTCACGCACACAAGCGCACGACAAACCTATAAGAGGAAAAAACCGTTGGGACGCCCTACCAAGTTCAATAGAGGTGATGCTATTGAAACCGCCATGAATATTTTCTGGGCGAAGGGCTTTGAGCCGACATCGGTTTCCGATCTGGCTTCTGCCATGTCGATTACCCGGTCAAGTTTCTACAATAGCTTCCATAGCCGCGAGCGTGTCTTCGACGAAGCGCTTGAACGATACCAGAGTGATGGCATCGACCTGAAGGCTGATGTGACCAGCGACTGCTGTCCAATCTCAGATCTGCGTGAATTTTTTCGGTGCATATGCGAGAAGCTCGCAGCAGACCCCGCTGCACGCGGCTGCATGGTCATTAATTGTTATGTGCAGGCATCTGAAGACAATCCGCCTCCGCAAGGCGTGCAGGCTTTTGTCGACACAAAACGACAACAGTTTAACCGGATCGCAAAAGCAGGCCAGCATGCCGGGTTTGTTCCGGCGCATCTGGACCCGACCATGGTTGGCGGCTCACTGCTCGCTCTATTGATTGGCATCAATGTCATGGGTCGGGATGTTCGGGACGCCGACGCACTATGGTCAATTGCGGAAACCGCTCTGGACAGCCTGGGCTTTACTGAAAGCTAATCTGAGCGTCAAAGTACCGAAAAGTCAGGTCCCCTGCGCAAATCAATGAATTCCCCGATGGCGTTCCATGTCTTGGCCCGAATGTCATCAGATTCTTTCAAAATCTCATGCATCGCTCCGTCGATCGGAGCCAATCGTCCATGAGGAAGCAGCGCGGCCAGTTCGCTCTGTGCTTTATTGTCAACAATCTGATCTTCGCCCGCCTGGACAATCAAAACCGGATTGGAGATCGCTTCTGCATACCCAGGTGCGTTTAGAGTGTCGCACGAGCGCATCGCCTCCAGCAGCCATTTGTAGGTCGCGCCGCCAACCGCAAGCCGACGGTCAAAGTTGGTGACAAAATAATCTTCGTCTTCAAAACGATCGTCATCATGGGTCAGTTTGCGGCGCCAGCCCCATCTGCCTTCCTTGAAGGCGGTATGCCCAGGCACATAGGCGCTTCCAAGGCCCAGGAGCGTCATCAGACGGGCTAACCCCATAGTGATCGGGCGCGGAATACCGCCGGCCGCAATACGGACCATCGGCGCGATCAATATGGCAGCATCAGCTTCCCGGGGGTGATCATGCAAATACCTGAGGATGACATGGCTTCCGGCAGAATGGCCCATCAAAATAAATGGCCGGGGCATTTTGTTGATCAGCGCCTGCTCAAAAAACTGCTGCACATCGTCGATGTGCTGGTCGAACGTGTCCACATAATGCTTGTCACGGTTCGGATGAACACGATGCGACATACCCTGACCGCGCAGATCCATTGCCGCGCAGGCAAAACCCAAGCCATTCCAGACATGCACGTCTTCAAAGAATTTTTCGATAAATTCCGTTCGACCGGGCAGAAAAATGATTGTGCCCTTGGTTTCAACAACCTTGCTCGCCGGAAAACGGGCAAAGCGCATCTGAACATTGTCAGAAGCCGAAAAATAGCTGAAAATTGCGTCTTCAGGCGCTTCGCGTCGCCTTTCTTTGGCCGCAGCCAACAGATCGGGCGACGGCAGTTTTTCCTCACTCACGTCCAGGTCCTGCCTTCCATCCCCGCAATCAGGTTCTTTCGACCCACAACCATCGTTTGCCATCTTGGCCAACGGGTTTCAAGAACAAAAACTGTCACATGTGATCAAATACATCTCAAGCCGTTGTTACTTGTCGCTGCAAAACATACAGAAATGTGTGGCTAAATCAACGTTTCGTAACCGTAACGTTTTACAAGTCATTGATTTATATTACTTAAATTATAAATCGAATTGTCTGCATTCATTTACTTGTCTTTTGGATTGTGCGCATAGAGTCGCTCTTGTGGTTCAAGGGACAGGTAGGCAAATGTTCAGGCAGTCACAGTCAGGCAATAGAATTTCGCATCTTATCCATCACTTGTGGAAGGACGAGCGCGGCAGTCTTGTGCCAGCCGTCGCAGGCAGCATGTTGGTCTTAACGGGCGCAGCAGGCCTGTCGATTGACGGCGCGCGCATGTTTTATGTGAAAGACGTTTTACAGAAGTCGCTCGACAGCGCCGGTCTTGCTGCCGGCCATGCGATGGAAGTTGACACCATGGAATCGGATGCGCGTGAGTTTTTCGACGCCAACATCGGCGCCGTCGCCAATCTGGCAGCATCAACCGATATGAATATTGACATCAGCGATGACAATGAACTGATCACGTTGACGGCGGAAGCCACGGTGGACGCCACATTCATGAGCCTTTTTGGCTTCGGCGAAATAACCGTGTCCGCCAGTACTGAAATTTCGCGGGAAACGCGTGGCATGGAGCTTGTCCTCGTTATGGACAACACGGGTTCCATGCGCCACAGCGGCAAGATCGACACCATGAAAGAAGCCGCCACCAACCTGATCAACACGGTTTACGGGGATGAGGAAACCAATACCAACCTGTGGGTCGGAGTTGTCCCCTATATCACGCACGTCAATGTCGGTAGCGCCCACGACAGCTGGCTCACAGCCGACGGCCAGACCCTCGTGGATTCGGGGTTCCCGGACACCGAGTGGATGGGCTGCATTGCCGCGCGAGATGACGGGCTGGACGAAACCGATGACCCTCCTGCTGTGCAGGGTTTTGAGCCCTACTATTGGCAGGATACCGACTATGAAGGCTGGTACTATGACCCCAGCGCCGGTTGGCAATGGGGCCAGACAGACAACAACTGGTTTGACGAAACGGATGATGATGAAATCACCATTGTCGAGGAAAACGACCGTTATGATGCCCTGAGCCCCAACAGGGGTTGCGGCGAGCAAATCACACCGCTTGTCGCGGAAAAAACAACAGTGATCGACGCAATAGACGATATGGCACCATGGTCCTTTGGCGGCACGGCCACGCCGATGGGTCTCGCCTGGGGTTGGCGGGTTGTCAGTCCACGCTGGCGCGGACTTTGGGCGGGGAGTGACCCTGCTCTGCCGATGGACCATGACACACCCTTCATGGACAAAGTGATTGTTGTGCTGACCGACGGCAAAAACGAGTTCATTGAACCCTACCTCATTCCGGGCGGCTCCGACTACACAGCGTACGGCCGCATCGCAGACATGGGGCACGGCAGCATTGACGATGCCCGTGATGATCTTGACGACAGGTTTGACCGGATATGTGCCAACATCAAACAAGACGGCATTATCATCTATTCCATCACCTTTGGCACAACGCCGGATGACGACGTGAAAACCGCGTTCGAAAATTGCGCGACAAACCCGGCCTTCTATTTTCATGCGCCAACAGCCTCTTCACTTGAGACGGCCTTCGACACCATTGGCCGGCAGCTCTCCAACCTGAGGCTGTCGAAATGATGGTGCGACGCACAAGGCAGTTTGCCGCCCGGATATTTGGCGACGACACGGGCGGAGCCCTTGTGGAGGCGGCACTTGGCCTGCCCATTCTTCTGACCGCCATGATCGGTGTGTTTGAAATCGCCAATTTTTATTTTGTCTCTGCTTCCGTTGAAAATGCCGTTCTGCATGCTTCGCGTTTTGGCATCACGGGCGGCGCAGAGGATGGGGTGACCCGCGAAGACCAGGTGCGTGACATCATCGAAGAACAAACCTTCGGCATGGTCGACATGGACACGGTTGAAATTGAAACCCTGGTCTATGAGCAGTTCGGCGACATCGGCGAACCGGAACCCTTCACCGACGATAACGACAACGGCGAGTGGGACGAAGGAGAAGACTACTCTGACGTCAACGGCAACGGCAACTGGGACGATGACATGGCCATTGCCGGCCTTGGCGGAGCTGGGGACATTGTTCTCTACCGGGTCAATTATGAAGCCAACAGCCTCACCGGCTTTATGGACTGGGCACATCGCGCGCTCAACATCCAGGCAACAGTGGCGGTCCGCAATGAGCCGTTCTAGAAATACTATGGTGCCTCTGCTCAGGCGGCTGAAACAAGACGAGCATGGTGCAATCCTTGCCGAGCTTGCCTTTGCGCTACCACTTTTCATCACGTTTCTCATGGGCATTGTCGAAGTCGGCAATTACCTGTTGATAAACCTGAAGCTTCAGCATTCGGTTGTTTCCATCGCCGATCTGGTGACCCGTGACGAAGAAATATCCGAAGATGTTCTGGCGGATGTCTTTAATGCGGCACCGCAAATCATGGCCCCTTTTCAAATGGGTGACGATGCCATTGTTATCGTCAGCGCCATCAGCCAGACAGAAGACGATCCCGCCAGCATATATTGGCAGCGGTCGGGCGGTGGCACACTCGGGATGGCCAGCGACTTTGGCATCGAGGGAGAAGCCCCCAATCTGCCAGACGGTCTGACCATGCGCGACGATGAAACCATATTGGCGACCGAAATATTTTACGCATACGAGCCCGTCATTTTTCAGTTCATTCCCGCGCAGATGCTGCGCAAACAAAGCTTCTTCCGTCCGCGAATCGGTGCTCTGCAGGCCGTTGATGCAGCAGAATAGGGCCGACATCCGCCTCTCCTCATAACCCGGAATACTGCGCCTAAAATCCTTTGCGTACCATGTTTTCGCTGCTCATCTGCGGTGACCTGTCACTGTTCATTTTGGGTTCATTATTGCTGTGCCCTAATGCAGTCACAGTGAGGGGAAAAAACGGTTAAAAACCGAGTTACGGTCGAGGATTTTATGACTTTTGTAAACATAGTGGATGGCAGGGAAGTTTTTGATGGCTCTGGGAGCGACAGCTTCTATCATGCAGGCGGCGGCGATGATTTTCTGGTCGGCGGCGGCGGCGACGATTTCCTGATTGGCGGCGACGGCGATGACTTCATAATTGGCGGCGGGTTTGACGACGGCGATATTATTCATATCGACTGGTACGGCGACCTCAACTTCTTTGCGCCCGTCGTTCCTGACAGCCCGGCTTTTGACGGCCGTGACACGCTGATGGGCGGCGCCGGCAATGATACAATCATTGGCGCCGGGTGGGACGACAGCCTTGTAGACGATAACGGCCTTTTCGATTTTGGTGAAACCGACGGCCCAGCTTTTGCCATTGCGATCCCGGGAGCAGCGGCAGAAAATGTCATCTGGGGTGGATCCGGCAACGACCTGATCCAGGGCGGCTTTTTCAACGATATTCTTGGTGGCGGCACAGGGGATGACGACGTTTCCGGCTTGCTGGGGGATGACATAATCTATGGTGGTTCCGGCAACGACACTGTCGATGGCGGGGCCGGTTTCGACTCCTTGTTCGGCGGCTCTGGACACGATGTTGTTTTTGCCGGTAGCGGCGATGACGACATTTGGGGTGGCACAGGATCAGATGCCATCTTCGGCGACGAGGGTGATGACCTGGTTGGAGCAGGCAGCGGCAACGATGTGATCATTGCAGGGCCGGGTAACGACACGGTATTCGGCGGTTCCGGCAATGACAATGCTTCTGGCGGCGGCGGCGCTGACGCACTTTTTGGTGGCTCCGGCAACGACACGCTGTGGGGCGATTCTGGTGACGATGATATTTTTGGTGGCACAGGCGACGATGCCCTGATCGGTGGTACAGGCGAGGACTTCTTCTATTTTGCTGATGGCCACGGCGACGACACCATTGATGACTTCAACATCTTCGAAGACACGCTGGTGCTGGAGTATGTTGATGATATCGACAATATGGGCGACCTGCTGTTTTTCTCCTTCAACACGGTGATCGATGGGCAGGCCGGTGTCCTGATCGAAACCACTTCGAGCGACAGCATTTTCCTTGTTGGCCTGACCGAAGACGACCTGGCAGTCGCGGACGTCATCTTCTGACGAAAGCGTCTGTCGCCAGTTCGACGATATTGAAATACAGAGATCTCCCCCGCTTCTTTGAGGCACGAACGTAGAAGGGGAGGTAAACGGACGGCGCCCTGGAGCTTACCCCCTTCGCTTCAAGGCGCCGTCATCATTTTTGCTGCATGAGTTTGCTTCGGTGATGAGAACGCCGGTCTGCATTAGTGCCAGACATGCCGAATCATGAAGACACGTTTGGGCGAATTGGGTGGGTGAGTCTTATCATTCGGTCCTGGGTTTAAATTTTTCGGCTCCCGGACATGCGAAATCTGCTTTTGTTCAAATTTTTTTTTGAGCATGCACACCAAAATCAGCAACAGAATCAAATTCGCTAAAACTTTAGTGACGCCGAAAAACAAAGGCCGCTGAATGGCTTCTCGATTTAGCTAAAATTATATATAAATCTTCAAAAAAATTTATGTTAAGTTATTGTTTTAATTATTGTTTTTGAGCTTTGAATTAACTTTTTGTTCACTCCTCCAGCGCTACTGCTTGTGCATCCAATCTTGGCAGCTGGAGAAAAGAAATGCTCAAGTTTATGAATAAAATCCGCCGCGACGAAGAAGGCGCAACCGCTATTGAATACGGTTTGATCGCTGCCCTCGTCGCAATCGCTCTAATCACTGCCCTCGGTGGCCTTGGTGACTCGCTCGACGGCATGTTCACTGGTGTTTCCGACACGCTCGATGCCAACGCACCCGCAGCTGGTGGTGGCGGCGACGCAGGTGGTGATGCAGGCGGTGATGCGGGTGGCGGCGGCGCATAAGCCATCGCTCCCTAACCGGACTTAACCTCAGACAGCCGCCGGGGGCCCAACAGCTTCCGGCGGCTATTCTTTTGAAAACGGGCGATTGGCAACAAAAGCTGTGGCAGCAGCTGCGAACCGCCCCGGACTCAGGTGGAACTCATGACCGAGATGGTCGAACCAGGCATATATTCTTTGGTGACCGCTATCCTCTTCTGGGCAGCAGTAACCGATTTGAAAGACCGGCGCATCCCGAACGCTCAGCCGCTTGGAATCGCTTGCCTGTTTCTGGCTCTTGCGGGATGGCAGATACTGACCGGCCTGGAACCAACAACCGCGCTTGCGTGGCCATTGATATCGGGTTTTCTGGTTTTCAGTTTTTGCCTCGTGCTTTTCGCACTAGGCCTGATGGGTGGCGGCGACGTTAAATTGATGGCAGCCGTTGCCCTTATCGCAGGTCCATCACTCAGCGCATCTTTTGTTCTGTTGGTGGCCATCACAGGCGGCTTTGTCGCTCTCGGCACACTGGTGCACGCCATAACGCAGTCCACACACGAGCAGTCCACGTTTACTCTTCGTACCATCAAGGTGCCTTACGGCGTCGCGATCATGGCCGCGGGGTGGTGGGTTTGTTTTCAAAAGATCGCGGTTTCGTCTGCCTGACCGAGCTTAAGGCGAAATCGGTTCTGCCGGTGCGTCGCCCGCAAATTTTATCAGGAGACAAGACATGAACCCCAGAAGTCTTATCCTAATTGCTGTTGCCCTTGTCGGCGTGGTTGGCGTGGTTTTCTTCACGCGCTCCTTCCTTGCTGACGTTCAGCAACAGGCAAATCAGGCACAGGTTGTCAGTGCGCCCGCACCCACCGCAAAAATACTTGTGGCCGCCAAGGAGCTGCCGGTTGGCACCATCCTGACCGCAGAACATGTGGCATGGCAGCCCTGGCCCGAAGCAGGCCTCAATGACGCTTATTTTCAGGGCGGAAAAAACAAGCTCAATGAAGTCGAGGGCAAAGTGGTCCGATCGCCTCTCAACCGCGGTGAACCCATGACCGCGTCAGCTGTTGTTGCCCAGGGTGAACGAGGGTTCCTGGCGGCTGTTCTGTCGCCCGGCATGCGCGCTGTG
This sequence comes from uncultured Kordiimonas sp., assembly GCA_947500295.1. GTDB lineage: Bacteria > Pseudomonadota > Alphaproteobacteria > Sphingomonadales > Kordiimonadaceae > Kordiimonas. The sequence goes on along the minus strand of CANMRM010000003.1, from coordinate 186,975 downwards.
ACGGTTAAACTGTCTCCAGTGGCAAGCGTTGGCGGGTTTGTTTTCCCGGGCGACCGCGTGGATGTCATCCTCTCTCACACAATCGAAATTTCCCGGTCGGAAAAATACACGGCCGCGGAAACGGTTTTCCAGAATGTACGCGTCCTGGCAGTCGACCAGCGCAGCGCCGCACAGGGTGAAAAAATTCAGGTCGCCAAAACCGCAACCATCGAAGTGACCCCGAAAATGGCGGAGAAGGTTGCCATGCTTGAAAAGCTGGGCACGCTTTCGCTCGCGCTGCGGAGCTTGATGAATGACGGCACATACACAGTTGCCGCAAATCCGGACAGCCCACCCATCAGCCGAACCGTAAGCCACACACTCGGGCATGAAGTCAGCCGGTTTCTGCCAGCAATGGACGAAGATAGCGCAACCAGCACCGTTCGCGTCAGCCGTGGCAACAAAATCTCGACCATTGAAACGGGGCGCACTGTACGTGGCCCGGCGTCCGCGCAAGGAGATGACCAATGATAAAACAACTGGTTAGATTGGCCATCATCGCGTGCCTGGCGACGTCAGCCTCCATCGTTGCGCAAGCATCGTCGCTCACGGAAAAACACGGCGCCCGGGTTTTGGCCCCGAGCGAAGGCTCCCTCTCCATTGAGGTTAACAAAGGCACTCTTATCCGGCTTGACCGGCCTGCTGCCGAAGTCTTTATCGCGAACCCGGACATCGCGGACGTGCAGGTCAAATCCAACCGGGTGATCTATATTTTCGGGCAGGCACAGGGCGAAACCAGCTTCTATGCGCTCGACAAGGATGACCAGACGATTTTTTCATCCAATATCGCTGTTACCCGCAACTTGTCGGCACTCAGGAACGCCTATGACCGGCTTCTGCCTGGTGCCCCTATCAAAGCAATCATGATGGGCCAGCTTGTGGTCATCGAGGGCAATGTGGGGTCTCCTGCAGAAGCCGCGATGGCGGAGCGGTTGGCACGCACCGTTCTTTCAACCGACAAAGTGATGAACAGCGTCAACGTTTTGCAGCCAACCCAGGTAAACCTGCGCGTCCGCATTGCGGAGGTCAGCCGCACGGTGCTCAAGCAGCTCGGTGTAAACTGGGAAGGTTTTTACACAGGCTCAAACATCGGCTTCGGCATCGCAAATGGGCGGGATGTGTCAAACATCATTGCAGACCCGGTTACACAGCTACCGATCGAGGTTTTCAATCGTCCTGACGTCGGCAACTCACTGTTCGGTGAGATATTCACCGGCGGGCTGGACCTTAATTACGCGATTGATGCGCTTGACCAGGAAGGTTTCATCAAGGTTCTTGCTGAACCAAACCTCACCGCGCTAACCGGCCAAAGTGCAAACTTTCTGGCAGGCGGCGAGTTTCCGATCCCTATCCCGAGCCGTGACGGCCTCGGTATCGAATACCGCGAGTTTGGCGTTAAACTCGACTTTACCCCCACGGTGATGAGCACAGGCCGCATATCCATGCACGTACGCCCGGAGGTCAGCGATCTGTCAACAGCCGGTGCGATCCGGGTTGAAGGCATCAGCGTGCCGTCCATCAGCACGCGCCGCGCGGAAACAACGGTGGAACTTGGCAGCGGCCAATCCTTCGCCATCGCGGGTCTCATCGAAAACAATGTGGTGCAGGACGCAAACAAGTTTCCCGGTCTCGGCGACATTCCAATCATTGGGGCGCTTTTCCGGTCCGAAGAATTCCGGCGCGAGGAAACCGAGCTTCTCATCGTGATCACCCCATACATCGTACGCCCGGTTGGCGACCGCCAGATGGCATTGCCTACAGATGGCTACCGGGCACCGGCCGACATGCAGCGCTTTTTTGGTGAGAAACGCTGGGCGGAAACCAACCCCGGCACACTCGAAAACCAGGACAGGCGGGCTGGCCCGTCCCTGAAACAGCGCGCTGGCTTCAAGCTTGACTAGGGAAAGGACAGGACCCATGAAAAACCTAACTTCGATCCTCAGAACATTTTCCCTTGCTGCGGCTACGGGCCTCGCCCTGACCGCATGTCAGCATGGGTCGGTTACAGAACCCGCTATATCTGAAAATGTTATTCGCAATGAAGTAAAGATGGTGCGATTGCCCTTTACTGTAAAAGCCGAAGATGACGGTACATCAACACCGTCTTCCTATACGCTGGCAGGAATAAATCTGTTTTTGCGCAGTGTGGGTGCGGGTCATGCAGACGTTGTATTGCTGGACGCGCCGGATGTAGAGCAAACGCGCATAGAGGAAATCGCGGCTCATATCCGCAAGTCCGGTTTGACATACGGCGGTGTCAGCACGCTGGGCCCGGCCCCCGCAGATGGCACCCTAACCCTTTATGTCGAGCGCCATATTGTTGTGCCGCCTAACTGCGGCGTCTGGCGGCATGAAACGTCCTCAAATCAGAAGAACAATGCCTCCGCACACTATGGCTGTGCCACGATGGCAAACCTCGGCCTGATGGTCGCAAACCCGCGTGACCTGATCGCCGGACAAAGCGGCGGCAACTCAACCGCCTCTGCAGTTGGCGCCCTTTATTCCCCGACGCCACAATCCACGGGGCCAACCATCACCATGTCACTGGACGGGCTCGCCGGCATGGCCGTGCCCCCTACATCCGACGAAATTGCCCGCCAGTCGCGTGGCAGTTCCGGCGGTGACAACTAAGGAAGGGAAAAGCTCATGAATGCAGTCGCATCAATTCTTGAAGAAGCGCCCACCGGGGCAGTACGCCCCCCGTTTGCCGCTTTCATCTGCGACGAGATGTCGAGCCAGATCCTGCACCCAATTGTGGTGGAACAAGGGTGGTCCGCCGACATGGTATATGCAGGTGGCATTGCGGCGGGCGTGCGCATGCTTGGCGGCATGCCCTGCCCCGAGTTTATGATTGTCGACCTTTCGGAGTGCACCGACCCGCGCGCAGATATGCAATCGCTGGCGGACGTCTGCGAGGCGGGCACGGTGGTCCTGGCGGTTGGCAGCATCAATGACGTCACGCTCTATAGAGATCTTTTGAATGCCGGCGTGCATGACTATCTGGTGAAACCCTTGTCAGCAGACGCGTTGCGAGAGGCCGTTGTCAGCGCACAGGATGCGATGCTGGCGCCCGAGGCAGAAGACGACCCCGAAGACACAACCCCCGGGGAGCGAGTGGTGTTTGTTGGCATGCGGGGCGGTGTTGGTACCAGCACGCTGGTATCCAACATCGCGTGGTTGATGGCAGACAAACAGGAGAAGACAGTTCTTCTGGATCTCGACCTCTATTTTGGCACATCCGCCATGCAATTTGACCTGGAGCCCGGTCGGGGTCTTTCAGACGCGCTTGAAAACCCGGACCGCGTGGATGGCCTGTTTCTGGAGCGAGCTGTAGTGAAGCCCCATGAGCATCTCGCAATACTGGGGTCCGAGGCGCCGGTTGGCTCCCTGCAAGAACCCGCAGGCGGGTCATTACAGCATCTCATCGGGTCGCTTTCTGACAACTTCAAGAATGTTGTCGTTGATGTGCCTCGCCAGATGCTCGGTGCGCATTCGGATCTGCTGTCAGCGGCCAAGGATATTGTCTTGGTCACGGACTATTCCCTGACTGCAGCGCGCGACTGCATTCGCATGATTGCCCACATCAAACAGGTGGCACCGTCTGCAAGCGTGCATGTTGTGGCCAGCAAAACGGCGGCAAACGCACAGGAAGTTGAGCAGAAGGACTTTGAGAATTCGATTGAACACGAGACGGATGTGACAATCCCGAGTGACGGCAAAACCCTGACGGCGGCGGCCCAGCGCAGCAAACCGGTGGTCGAAGACGCCGCAGGCAGCAAACTTGCCGCTGCATACCGGGACGTACTGGCAGCCATAACTGCCGTGGACGAAGACGCGGACGCCGGTAGCGGCTGGTTTGCAAAACTGTTCAAAAAAAGCGCGTAACGCGAGGACGGCACCATGAAACCCCAGGCTTTCGGGAGGAAAAAAAAGGCAGGGCGTCGGGCTACGGCGGCTGGTTTCGGGCGCGGGGCGAATGCCCCGGCGACACCCTCGACACCGTGTGTTCAGAAAGTAGCTCAAGAACCCGCAAACGATCATCCCGCCCCGCTTCAGGTGGCCAACCCACCGGAGCCGGGTGATGCAACCCCGGTTGATCGGGTGGCCGGCCTTGGCGAACAGGCGCTGCCGAAATGCTTCACCGCCGACGAGTTACGGATGTCCACCAAAGGCGAGGTTACCAACAAATTGCTGCTGGTCGTCACAGACCTCGCAGAAGCAGACGGCCTGACGCTCAGCGACAAAGAAACAAAGGATGTCGCGACATACCTGTTGAACGAAGCAGAAAGCTCGATCGGCCCGATCGGGGACACAGGCCAACCCGAGGCAGGTAGCAAAAACAAAGACGGCAAACAGGACAAAAGAAAAGCGCTGCTGGACGCCAAGACGAAAGTTCAAACGCTCCTGATGGAGCATATAGACCCTGTGGCTGCCGCCGAGCTGCCTCGTCCCGAGCTTACCGAGCAAGTGGGCGAGGTAGTCGGCGAGCTGTTGGTGCAGGAAAAAATCAACCTGAACCTCACAGAACAACGGGATCTGGTTACCCTTCTCCTTGATGACATGCTGGGCCTTGGCCCGCTGGAGCCGCTGCTCGCCGACGAGTCTATCTCGGACATCATGATCAACGGACCGCAGCAGGTGTATGTCGAGCAGAAAGGCAAGCTTCGCCTCACCGATGTTGCCTTCCGCGATAACCAGCATTTGATGAATGTCGCGCAGCGCATCGTGACAGCGGTCGGACGCCGGGTGGACGAAAGCTCTCCCATTTGTGACGCTCGCCTGGCAGATGGCAGCCGGGTCAATGTAATTGCGCCCCCACTTGCGATCGACGGTGCCTCTATCTCGATCCGGAAGTTTACCAAGGACAAAATCACCCTCGACAAGATGCTGGATTTCGGCAGTATCTCGCCGCCGCTCGCCAAGGTGCTCAAAATCGCAGGGGCCTGCCGGCTGAATATCCTGATATCCGGTGGCACAGGCTCCGGTAAAACCACCATGCTCAATGCCCTGTCACGCATGATCGATCAGGGGGAGCGCGTAGTCACCATCGAAGACGCCGCTGAGCTGCAACTGCAGCAACCGCATGTCGTGCGACTTGAGACCCGCCCACCCAACCTTGAAGGCAAAGGCGAAGTTGACATGCGTGACCTGGTGAAAAACGCACTGAGGATGCGCCCGGACCGCATCATTCTCGGGGAGATCCGGGGCGGCGAGGCAATTGACATGCTGCAGGCCATGAACACCGGGCACGACGGCTCAATGGGCACCATCCACGCAAACCGCCCGCGCGAAGCCCTCACCCGGCTCGAAAACATGGTGAACATGGCCGGCCTTAACCTGCCGCCAAAAGCAATTCGCGAACAAATTTCCGCTTCGCTTGACCTCATCGTCCAGGTGCAGCGCATGCGGGATGGTGGCCGCCGCACGACCCATGTGACCGAGGTCGTCGGTATGGAAGGCGATGTGATCACCACTCAGGACCTGTTCCGGTACGAGTTCACGGGTGAAGATGAAGGCGGGCGCCTGATTGGCAACTTTAATTCAACAGGTGTGCGCCCGCATTTCCTGACAAACGCTGAATATTTTGGTCTTGAGCGCGCGCTCATGGATGCAATGAACGGATAAGCCCATGCAAGATACAAACATCACTGTCATATTGCTCGCCGCTGGCCTGATGGTCACGGTGTTGTTTATCGTGTTGTTCGTTCTGGGCAGGTTGCTCGGCAAAGGCCAGAAGCAGGTGCGGGAAAGGCTGGAGACCTTCAAGAACCGCTTCACGGACGCCCGCCCACAGACTGCACAAACCGCCTCCATTCGCATCAACCAGCAGGAAACCGGGCTGGCGGCACAATTGTCGGCCCTGTTGCCGCGGCAGGACCAGCTCCAGATTCGGCTCGCTAAAGCCGGGATGGAGATTGAACTGGGCCGCTATGCAACAATATGCGGCGCGATTGCCGCCAGTATCCTGGTGTTTCTCTCTCTTGCGGGATTTCCGCCGCTGATGTCTATGGCGCTGGGGGTAATTGCAGGCTTTGGCTTGCCGCATGTCTATGTCGGCAGGCGCACGAGCAAGCGTATTGAACGCTTTACCAAACAGTTTCCGGAAGCAATTGACCTGATGGTGCGGGGGCTGAAATCCGGCCTGCCGGTCAATGAATGCATTGCCAACGTCGGGCAGGAGCTGAGCGCGCCAACCGGTACAGAGTTCCGCAAAATCACGGATGGTATGCGTCTTGGCAAGCAGCTTGAAGAGGTTTTGTGGGAGACCGCTGACCGGCTGGACACACCGGATTTCAAATTCTTCGTCATCTCCCTTGTGGTGCAGCGCGAAACGGGCGGCAACCTCGGTGAAACGCTCGAAAACCTCTCGGGTATCCTGCGGCAGCGACAGGCCATGAAGCTCAAGATTCGCGCCATGTCTTCCGAAGCCAAGGCAAGCGCATGGATCGTCGGCGTGCTGCCGTTCATCATGCTCGGCCTGATCATGCTGCTGAACTATGATTATGGCATCATTCTCTTCACGCACCCAAAGGCGATAGTTGCCGGTATTGGCGGCCTGGTCTGGATGGGCATTGGCATGCTGGTGATGGCGAAAATGATCAGGTTTGAGGTGTAGACATGGGCGGTACCGAAGAAATTCTTGGCATTCCCACCATCGACCTGTTGTCGATCTTCGCAGGCGTTGTCGCCTTCATGGTGTTGCTGGCCGTTTATCAGGCAGCGCTGGTTAAAAAACCGATGGCGGGCCGGGTGAAGACCCTTCAGGACAGGCGCGACGCGCTCAAAGCCGGGCTGGTACGCACCAGCAAGCGCACGTCACATATCAAGAAAGCAGACGGCGTCAGCCAGCTCCGCGCCATCGCGGAAAAATTCAAACTGCTGCAAACCGAGCAAACCAAAAAATTGACGCTCCAGTTGCAGCAAGCCGGTTTTCGTTCAAAGGACGCGCTGGTGATTTACCAGGTCGCCCGGCTCGCTTTGCCGCTGGTTATGGGTCTTGTTGGCATCATCCTGTTCTACGGCATGGGCGTGTTTGCGAAATACGAAACTTTCCACCCGATGATGGCAGTTGCACTTGTGTTTTTAGGCCTCAAAATGCCGGACCTCTATGTCACCAACGCCAAACAGAAACGCACCGATGCGATCCGAAAGGGGCTACCGGATGCGCTTGATCTATTGGTGGTATGCGCGGAAGCCGGGCTAACGCTGGACAGTGCCCTCAACCGCGTCGCAAAAGAACTGGCGCGTGCGACACCTGAACTCTCCGATGAGTTTTCTCTCGCCGCGATTGAGCTTGGTTTTCTGCCCGAGCGACGGCAGGCACTGGTAAACCTCTCAGAGCGGGTCGATCTTCCGGCCCTTAGGGGTGTGGTAACAACACTCATCCAGAGCGAACGGTATGGCACGCCGCTGGCGACAAGCCTGCGGGTATTGTCGGCAGAATTTCGCAACGAACGCCTGATGCAGGCCGAGGAAAAAGCGGCGCGTCTGCCCGCAACACTGACGGTGCCACTTATCCTATTCATTCTGCCCACTCTGTTTGTGGTGCTTCTTGGGCCTGCGGCCTGCAAGGTCGTCGACGACTTTGTAATGAAAAACCAGTAACCCGTATCAGGACCCGTCTGGCGGCATGGGCGCCCCGGACGGGTCCAGTTTGCTGGTTGCTGTACGGACGCCGCCCGCATCATACTCATACCGAAGGGTCGCTGCCTTTTCATAAGTATTGATAACGGGCTGACCGCTGGCATCGAAAAAGCGGGTTTCTTTCAGCAGGCCCCGGCTGTCACGCACATAAAGCGCACGGCTAAATCCATCTGTGACGTTGGCTGCAGAACCGTCCAGGCCCACATAGTCCCGCTGCATCAGATGCAGCCCATCCGCGCTCCAGCCAAAAAGGTGCTTGTGAAAACCAGAACGGCCAAGCACCGGCTCGTCGTTTACCCCATAGAAGGCAAGCTCGACAATGTTGCCAAACCGGTCGTACCGGCCACGCCAATACGCTGCACCGGACCCGTGCAGGGACCGGTCTCCCGCTTGATTGAAGAAGGCAATCTCCTGAAAGCCGTTGGCGCCGTTTTTATATTGCTCGCCGGCGGTGCCCGTCGGGCCAAGAGCTGGCTGGCCTGATGCGTCATACACTTCCCAGCGCAGGAACATGCCCGCTGTGTCATAAAAATACCTATACTGCGCTGCGCCTGATTGCGACTCGATCAGTTTTCCGTCCTCATCGATGTTCTGCATCAGGGCCAGATGGCCATCTGGCGCGAAGGTCATGCGAATACGCCTGAATTCAAAACCCGCCCGATGCGGCATCAACTTGCCCGCAAGCGAATAGCGCTCCTCGATGACACTGCCATCGGGCTTGTGCTGCCATATAAAGTAAGCGGACCCCCAGCTGTTTTCCACGGGCTCGCCGCCGCGACCCAGAAAGTCCATACGCACCGGCCGCCCATGTGTGTCGAATGTATAAACCTTTTCCCAGACGCTGCCCCAGACGGTAACGCGGGTGCCAAAACGATTGAAAAACCGTTGAACTGCTTGATTTCCCTCATAGGCAACCCGCGTGTGTTCCACGTGAAAATGCAGGCTCCTGAAAAAGGCTGCGGGCTCTTTCAGATTGTCACCCAACCGCATCTGCACATCTATCAGGCGACCGTGCTGGTCAAATTCGGCACGCACGTGCTGGCGCTCTTTCGCCTGCGCCCGCGATAAATGGTTTTGCCCTTTGAACATCTGTACCGGGGATTCCCAAAACGGAAAGTCGCCAAAATATTCCACATGCTGCGCTGTCGCAGAAGGCACAAAAATATAGATAAGCAGGATAACAATTAGCCGCCGCATGAACACCTCTTTCCATCATAAACGCTGTTCTGCGGGGTGCGGGAAATCCAGTTTGTTGACCAGCCCGAATACGACCGTTGGTCCCATTTATGAGACGTTCGGCCCTTTTCTTCTTTGGCGCACTGGCGCGGGTCGCTTAAAAAGCTGTCATGCTGAAAGTAAATGTTAAATTTTTCCTGGGCATCCAGGTCATCGTGTGGACGGCTGTGGCGATCATCTCCCGCCTTAGCTGGCTCGGCTTTGAAGGCACACCGCCGGGATGGGACCGGCTGACAACATATTCGGTTCTGGGTTTTCTCTTTTCCTCAGCACTTGGCGCTTATTTTACTCGCATGTACAACTGGCCTTTCGCCAGACAGATGTCGGGGGCGCTTGTGCTCACAGTGCTTGCTGCCTTGATGTGGCGCATCAGTTACAACGCCATTGAGTTTCATGTCATCGAAAGCGGCAACGGAGATTTTCTGTTCTGGGGTTATCTGCACTGGGGCCGCACGTCCGCCACGCAGATGCTGGTGTGGGCGGGCGTATTCTGGGCGTTGCATTACTATGCGAGTTACAATCAGCAGCGACTGCAGGTTGCAGCAGTGAAAGCGCAGGCTCAGGCGGCAAAACTTCTGCTGCTTCAATATCAGGTGAACCCCCATTTCCTTTTCAATGTCCTGAGCGGCGTGGATACATTGTTACTGAAAGATGATGTGCAGCGCGCACGCCTGATGATTGAAAAACTGAGTGACTATCTACGCCAGACGCTTGAGCAGGAACCCACAGCCGCCGTGCCCCTCGACACTGAAATCGAGCGCGTGGAAAACTATCTGGACATTGAAAAGGTCAGAGCCGGTGAGCGACTGGCCGTAGAATGGGACCTGCCCAACCCGCTACCCGACACATTGTTGCCCAACGGCATTTTGCTGCCGCTGGTGGAAAATGCCATCAAGCACGGCGCCATCAACACTCGCGCCGGAGGCTACCTGAAGGTTTCGGTGATGGTGGACGGCGATGAACTCTGCATCCTGTTCGAGAATGATCTGCGCAAATCAAGCACACCGGGCTTTGGGATCGGCCTGTCCAATACCAGAGACAGATTGGAAACCTTTTACGGTGGGCTGGCTCACCTTTCGGTTTCTTCCAGGGAGCATGTCTTCAGCACGTGCCTGACTGTTCCTTTGCAGTGGAGGCATACACTTGAAGACACTTAATGTATTGATTGTGGATGATGAAGCACTCGCCCGTGATGCCATAAAGCTGCGGCTTGAAGGCCGAAACGCCTTTCGGGTTTGCGCGGAAGCGGCAAACGGGCCTGATGCTGTGGCACTGGCAACAACACTCCAGCCCGATATCATTTTTCTGGACATTGAAATGCCGGAGGTCAATGGCATCGACACCGCGCGGCAGTTGTGCGCTCTGGGCCCCCAGAATATTGTGTTTGTCACCGCTTACGACGAATTTGCCATCGAGGCATTTCAGGTAAATGCAGTCGACTATCTGCTTAAACCCATCAAGGACGAGCAGTTTGTTACGACCCTCTTGCGGCTGGCGGACCGCATTAATGCCCGCCAGACAATGGTACAAAACAAAAGGATTGTTGACGCCCTGGAAACCTTTGCCCCTGATGACCTCGCTGCCATTGAGGGTGACCGGTCAGGCAACCACAGGAAAGCACCAGAGCCGCGCCGCATAGCCATCAAGGACGGCCTGACAACCAAGTTGCTGGATGTGGACACGATCGAGTCCGTGGTGTCGGGTAAAGACTATGTCTGCATCAAGGTGAACGGCGATGTGCTCGTCCATCGCTGCACCATGAAGAAGTTTGTCGATGGCCTGCCGTCCGGGTTTGTGCGATGCCATCGTTCTCATACGGTCAACATGGCTCGAGTTACCGAGATTGGCCACAATGATACCCAGATGGAGCTGGTTTGCGAAAGCGGAGACCGACACCCCGTCAGCCGAAGGTACCGGACACGGGTTAAAAAAAGACTGCTCGCTGAAAATCTCTGAAACGCCTGGGCGAATCAGGTGTGCCTGCCTTGTCCTCTCAATACTGCCAAGTATGACTGAGACCGCACCCGCTCGCATCGAACATGGTGATGCTATTTGTGGTCAGGAATGACCAAAAATGACAAAAATGTTCCGATTTCTCGGAATCTTTTCAGAGAATCATTGACCAAACACTCAATATTTGGTTTTTTAGGAGGTGCGAGAGGGCGCGACTCTGTTGTGCCCACTCCTGTTGTGATCACTCCTTGTGATCACACTATCCTCGCTGTCGTGACTCGGGCCGGGTTTTTACCCGGCCATTTTTTTTGAGCCGCAACTCACAACAATTCAGGATAATGGCTGGCCCCGCCTTCCCCCAATCCAGCGGTATCGCCCGAAGGTCCACTGGTCGCCCGGCATATGAAATGCCGACCGCTGGCATAGAAAACAGCAATTGTGACCAGAATCGGGCAAGCCTGCGAATTTTGCCTGATTTGCGACGAATCGCAGCAAAATGACGATCAGGTGAAATTGAATTGCCCTTTTCCACTTCGATGCCTATTATCGATCAGGTAGGTATTATCTGACTTTTTTATCGGACAGATCGATGAGTTTTCCTCCCACCCTCAAGCAGCTGCGCTATCTTGTAGCGCTCCATAAAACAGACCATTTCGGCAAAGCCGCTGACGCCTGCCATGTGACGCAGTCCACTTTATCCGCAGGCATTCAGGAGCTCGAAAACCTCTTGGGCGCACAACTGGTGGAAAGGACCAAGCGTTCGGTGATGTTCACAGCGCTCGGCAACGAAGTGGTGCGGCGCGCACAGGGTATTCTCAATGAAGTGGATGACCTCACTGACATGGCCGAAGCCGCCCGAAACCCCCTGAGCGGGACAATCCGCATGGGGGTCATCCCGACTATTGCACCCTATCTTCTGCCCAAAATCATGCCGATTGTCGGTGAAGAGCTGCCCGACCTTGTCCTGCACCTGAGGGAGGACAAGTCAGCGGAACTTTGTGACCTGTTAAAGACAGGTGATCTGGATGTGGTGCTCTATGCCCTACCGTTTGAATGCGGCAACGTGCATGAAATGCCCCTGTTCGCAGACCCCTTTGTCGCTGCGTATCCCAAGGGCGAAGCCCCGGGCGCGGAAATCACAACCGATCAACTGGACGAAGACAAACTGTTGCTACTGGATGAAGGACATTGCCTGCGCGACCACGCCCTTGAGGCCTGCCAGCTTGTAGGGCGGCGCGCCGGGCGCGAGCTTGCCAACACCAGTCTTTCAACGATCCTGCCGATGGTCGCGTCTGGTCATGGCATGACCCTGTTGCCCGGCATGGCGGTAGAGGCCGGCATTACAGGCAACCTTGCCGTTGATATTGCCACCTTTGCTGACACAATCCCAACCCGGATGATTGGGCTGATCTGGCGTGCGACCAACCCGCGGGCGGAAACGTTCGAGGCGCTGGGCGCCGCCATCAAGAAAGCGGTCCATTCCTGATTTCCAACGCCGGGCCACTGCGGGCTGGCCCGTGAGATTATATTGACTCTGCCCCAAAAGCCGTCAAAGTTGCATTTTGAATACATATGGTTGGTTTTTGGTCATGCAGATCGTCAGGCTGGACTATATTCAGCACGGGGACGAAGACCCCGCCATCAAGGAATATTATGTCGGCCCGTCCTTTTTGGGCGAGATGCCAAGCCGACAGAGCCTTGATATCTTCCGCGGGGTGCTTCGCTGCACGGAAGCAACTGCGGTGTTCGATTGGTGGCTGGGGCTGGTGCATGACGGGCATCCGCCAGAGAAATCTCGCCTGCTTTTTCGCGAAATGGCCCGTTTTTCACATGACCTCGGCCTCGTGGTCTGCATGCCGGACCGAACGGCCCAGGTGCGCCTTGCCGGCGGCGGCGTCGAAGAACTGGTCGGACGGTCCCTTAAAGGTATGGACATCAAGAAAGCAACCCCGTTTTCGGCGGGGTTGTGCGCCCTCTCCTGGCAAAGCCAGATCGAGGAACGGCGCGTCCGCTACTACCGGCGGGACCTGAGGCATTTTGGCCGCGGTTACCGTGATGTCGGCATTCTAGAACTGCCTGTCGAAAACAGTGATGAAAGCGACATCAAATACGTACTGTCACACATTAAGGCGGTCGACAGGCGGTACAGGGACAGTGCAGCCAAATAGCGCTGGCCATGCCCCGGGGCGGCTGCTATGCAACCGGATATGCCTGTACGCTTTCTCTGGATGGTTTTTGGTCTTCTGACACTTGCACTTGCTTTCGCAGGCGTTTTTTTGCCCATCCTGCCCACGACACCATTTTTGCTGTTAGCGGCCTTTGCTTTTGCGCGCAGTTCGCCGCGGCTTGAAGCCTGGCTTCTTAATCACCCGCGGTTCGGCACCCTCATCCGCAACTGGCAGCGGGATGGCAGTATCGACCGGCGCACAAAAATAGCCGCGGCGTCCGTGATGGCGCTTACCTTTGCCTTCTCATTTTTGCTGGGGGCTTCAACAACAGTGCTAATCATTCAGGCCGTTGTGCTCACGGGCGCTGCCACCTTTGTGCTCACCCGCCCGGATGGACCGGACGGAACATGACACCTGCCTGCTATAGTTGATCTATTCGCATGACCCATGCGGGTGAACTGCCACCGCGCGCCGCGGATATGCTCTCGACAGAGCCGACACGTTCAAAGCCCAGTTTTTCCAATACACGGCCAGACGCTTCATTGTCTTTGAAATACTGGGCATAAACGGGGTCCTTGAAGCCATCGGCACGCAGCAGCTCAAGCACCAGCCCGGCGGCACCAGTGGCAAACCCCTTGCCCCGATGATCCTTGTGGATCGCATAGCCAATTTCCATATTGTCGTCTTCGTTGTAGAACCAGCCGGCGGTACCAACAAGCGTATCGCCCTCATAGATGCCCCGGTCCACACGCTTTCCAGCCCGTTCTTCCAGCCGCCTGGTCTCGAGCCGGACGCGTGACCACTCCATGTCTACGCCGGTCGGGACGGAGCCTGTGTTGATGGAAAGGCTGGGGTCAGCCATCATGCGATGAAAGGCTTCCAGGTCCTCGTCTGGTATGGGTTTCAACTCAATGGTCATGTTGCCGCATCACATCCTTCTGGATAATTGACTGGTCTTGTGAAACTATCCCTACAAATTCGCGGGAAGGCAAGCGCAGGGTCGCCATCCAGCGACGACGGGGAAGCAATCATGACCACTGGGAATTTTTGGAATCTGAATCAGGGGCCCGCCATTATCCGAACGGTTGCTGTGCTTCTGGTTGCTTTTCTGGCGATGTCCTATGAAATTCAGGGTGGCATGCTTGCCATGTTGCCGCATGTGATGAAACCAACCGCATGGCTTGCTTTTGCCCTGTTCATTATGGCTTTCACGGCTTCCAGCATCCAGATTTTGTTCCCGGGCAGCTATGGCCGGTGGGCGATGAAAAACCGGCGCTACATCGGGCTTTCCTTCGCGCTTGTGCATTTTGTGCATGCCGGGCTGGTGCTCTCGAACCTTGCCCTCACTGACGCGACGCGCACGGTGGGCGAACTTTCGGGCGGCGGACTTGCCTATGTATTTCTGGGGCTGATGGCGCTGACCTCCAACAACGCGTCTGTGCGCAAGCTGGGCGCAAAAAACTGGAAACGACTGCACAAGATTGGCAGTTATTATATCTGGCTCATTTTTGTCGCCCGCTCGCTTGGCGAACTGCCTGGCAACCTGCCATCGGGCGGCGTGATTGCGGTTATCGGCCTGACGGCGCTGATGTTCCGCATCAGTGCCTGGCGCAAGCTCCGGAAATAACCAAACCACAAAAAGGGGAGAGACCAATGGACACAATCCTGACACCGATGCTGATGCTGGTGACCTGGACGCTGGTGATGTGGGGCTGGATGTATGCGACCCGCATTCCCGCCATGACCAAGGCCCAGATTGAAGCGCAGGACGCCCAGCATCCCGGTTCGCTGAATGCTCTGCCGTCCGAAGTGCGCCGCATCGCTGACAACTATAATCACCTGCATGAGCAACCAACGATCTTTTATGCGCTTGTTGTTTATTGCCATCTTGCCGGCATCACCGACAGCACAACAGTCATGTTCGCTTGGGCTTATGTTGGCATACGGGTGTTGCACTCCGTTGTGCAGGCGACATTCAACAAAGTCATGCTGCGTTTCCTGCTGTTCGCAACCGGCTCGGTCGTATTGATTACGATCGCCGTGCGGGCGCTGCTGGCGCTTTAGCGGGACAAAACACGCGTGTCAAAAATCGCCATCATAACAGGCGGCAGCCGCGGCATTGGTGCTGCAACAGTGGTTCTGGCCGCGCGTGCCGGTTACCGGGTCTGCTTTGCCTACCAGTCAGACGAAACGGCGGCCAGCCAAGTTGCCGCCGCCTGCAGGCAAGCAGGAAGTGATGCGCTTGCGGTTCGCGCCGACGTGTCGCAGGAAAGTGAGGTGCGCCGCCTGTTCGAGACCTGCGACGAGGCCTTTGGCCCGGTCAGCCTGCTGGTGAACAACGCAGGCATCGTTGGCCAGCGCACAGACATTGTCGGCCTCACCGCTGACGCGCTTGAACGCACGTTTGCGGTCAATGTTTTTGGCTCGGTTTATTGTGCCCAAGCGGCGGCGCGGCGGATGAGCACACTGGAAGGCGGCGCAGGCGGCGTAATTATCAATGTTTCATCGATGGCGGCCCGCCTCGGCAGTCCGGGGGAATACGTCCATTATGCCGCCAGCAAAGGCGCGGTCGACAGTCTGACCATTGGGCTTTCGAAAGAGTTGGGACCGCAAGGCATTCGGGTCAACGCCGTCAGGAGCGGCACAGTAGATACCGACGTGCACGCACGGGACGGCAACCCCGACAGGCCGGCAATGGTTGCCCGGACGGCACCGCTTGGGCGCGTTGGCTCGGTGGAGGATATCGCCAACGCTATCCTGTGGCTGGCGTCAGATGACGCCGGGTATGCCACCGGCGCTATTCTAGACGTTACCGGCGGGCTCTAGTGCTTGATACGTGCGTAGAGCGCATCCTTATATCGCCGTCCCACCGGAATATGCGCACCGCCAGTGAGTTCCAGTCGGTGGCCGCCCCCTTCGAGCGGCGTTATCTGTTTCACCTTGTCAAGATTGGCAACGAAGCTGCGATGTACACGCAGAAACGGCTGGCCCGACAGCCGGTTTTCAAGATCAGCAAGGGTCCCGCGCACCAGATATTCTTCGCTTCCGGCGAAAACACGCACATAGTTTGAAGCCGCCTGGAACCAGTCGACCTCTCCGAGGTCAAGTGCGCGATCACTTTTGCCTTTTTTAACCAGAATCTTGTTTAGCAGCACTTTTTCTTCATCCGGCGGAAAGACACCCGTGCCCGATTTTCCAAAATATCGGTAGATCAGCATTATTGCCGCAAAAGCGGCATAGGTCGGCAGGTCTTTTGCGTATTCATAGGTCAGGATATTCAAAAGTCCGCCAGGTTGATCAAGAGAGGCATGCCTGTAATCCTGCCCGCCTATCCAGAACACAAGTTCCCGCATCAAACCCATGAGGACGACATGGGATACCGAAAAAATGATTGATCCGGCAAAATGCGCAACCACGACAGCGAAGTTGATTTTAAGCAGGGGAAACCTGTCGAGCATTGCCCGGACAAAGAGAACCAGTACCAAGGCAGAAAAGCCACTGGTCGTTTCGTTTGTGACAAGGCGGAACATGTGCACATTGATGAGCCGCCGTTCATAGTCCACAAATATATTATAGGCGCTCAGCGACCAAAAAAGCGCAATAATGAAGAGCCAGCCCAACACTTCCGGCAAAGTTATGGCAGAAAGATCAAAAAACGGTTTTTTGCTGTTTGTCACTGATCCCCTGATCCCTGTCGCTCAGCCCATCAGCTGGTCGTTTATCCCAAACTGACTATTCGGCGGGTATTCCCGGATGTCAACAAATCGCAGACGCTCGCGCAAGCCTGCGCCTTACCAATCGATTTGAGGATAGAACAGACATGAATAAAAAAACGCACCGCACAAGAAACCAGATACGGCAACTTCTAGGCGCAGGCGCCGTATTATGTGCACTTTCACCGGCGGTGGTAGCACAGGACAATGATGTGCGATTGTTCCACGGTCCCTATTTGGGTGCAGAAGTTGGCAACCAGAATATTTTTGGTGGCGCACTTGTAAACGGGCAGGATATCCTGACGGAAAACAAACGCCTAACCGCAAGCGGTTTGCTGGGGTGGCGATACCAGTTCAAAAGCGGGCTTGTGGTTGGCATTGAAGGCCAGATCGGCATCACGGACGGTGACCTGAATTTCAACTCTCCAACCGACAACCTGCAGATATCCTATGAAAACAGCAGCCAGTCGGCCTATGGCCTTACATTGGGTTACGCATTTGGCGCAAATCGCGACTGGCTTTTTTATGCTTACGGCCTGGAAACTTCGCGTGACTTCGACGTCACGATCACTGGGCCACTGGGCGTCGGCACCCAAAACGACAATCAGGGGATGGTGCGCTATGGTATAGGGATCGAGAAAGCATTTGCTAGTGGCCTGCACATCCGCGCGGCAGCTGGCTCGCTTGCCGCCGATTTCGGCGACGCCAACACCAACATTGACGTGGAAGGTGAACTGGACCTGACCCTGTCGGTGCTGTTTCAGTTTTGACCTCGGTACGGCTGCAGCCGGTTCAACTGCCGCTTAGTTGCGTTTCTTTTCCAAAAAGCCGGTGATGGCCGCCACGAGCTTTCGGTAGTCTGCCTGTTTGAGTGCGGCACCCGCCACGGTTATGCCCGTCGCAGGGTCATGAAACACGCTGGTGCCCCAAAAGCCGCCATGCTCAAAAACAGGGCTGCCGCCAATGTCCCGCTCAAAAACACCGAGCCGGTAAGGGCTGTCTTGCGGCAATCCCTCGGCCGACAGCATCAGCGCCAGTGTTTCCGGCTTGTCAAAAATCAGGCCTGCCATCAGCAGGTGATAATAGCGCGCCACGTCGCGCGGTGTCGCAACAAGGCCGCCACCACCGAAAAGATCTATGGACGGATCCCAGCCATAGGTGTCCCGGCCTGCCATAAACTGGTGCGCCCGCAACTGATGCGGCATCGGCACGGCATCACCTCGTTCCCATACGGTTTCTGTCAAGCCGTGTCGGTCGAGCCTGAGCAGGTCCCGCACGGCAATTGCAAGCCGCTTGCCGGTCGTGCGCTCGATGATGTGCCCAAGCAGCACATAACCGGTGTCTGAATAGAAAAACTTCTCACCCGGTGCGCCCACAGGGTCCCCCCATTCCACCGCCGCCTGCAGGTGCTCGGCTCGTGTCCAGACCGTCTCCGGCGCCTCTAAGATGCCATTTATGAAATTGGGGCTTTGCGCATGGTCAAACAATCCGGCTGTGTGGCTGAGCAAATGCTTCAGCGTTATGGCGTCGGTGTTATAGCCGTCGCTGCGCAAAAGCGTGTCAAATGACGCACGGACAAGTTCCGAAAGGGGTTGCGACAGGGAAAGCTCGCCTTCCTCCACCAGCCGCAATACAGTGGCTGCCGTATAGCTTTTTGTGATGCTGGCAAGGCGGAACACATGCGCTGGCGTCACCGCAACCTGCCCCGGCACGGCGTCCCCTTTCACCGCGCTGTAGCCCACATCCCCTTCAATCACGTGAACGGAATAGCCAGCGCCTGCAAAAGCTTCATCCAGAATCTCAGACAGTGCGGCAGTGTCTGCCCTCACACCTGTCGCCAGTACCAGTGCCACAACGACAAAACCCGCGAAAAGGCGTTTCATGGTTCTTCCCCTTTAAGGAAAAGCCGGGGCAAACCCCGGCTTCATCTGCTTTTTCCAACTGGTTGACCTAGCGGTCAAACCCCGGTGACCGGTCAAGATCCTGATAACGGTCCCTGAGTTTGGTCTGCCGCGACACAAGCGGGATGTCGTCTCCCGCAATCAACACGGCATCGGGACTCGACATAACCTCGAGCGGGTCACCGTCCCAGACAACCACGTCCGCGTCCATGCCCGCTGCAAGCCTGCCGTAGCTGTCGCTGACACCAAAGATTTCCGCCGGATTGGTTGTCAGCGCATCCATCGCAGCGTCCCATGGCATGCCCATGGAAACAGCGATCCCCGCATTCTGGACAACCAGCCGTGCGTTTTGCGTGCCCGGCGGGATGAAGGCAACCTTCACACCGGCGGCATGCAACCGACCAGCAGCAGCACTGGTACGCGCCAGCAGGTCGAAGTTGCTGGGCAGGTTGGCGCTTGGGTCAAGCACAACCGGGATACCCGCAGCCGCCAGCATGTCTGCCACCATCCAGGCTTCGCCCGCACCGCTCAGGATCACACGGATGCCAAAACGGTTCTGGAAGGCGATCAGCTGCTCGATGTCAGCCTTGCGGTTGACGATAGCATACACCGGTATATCCCCGGACAGCACAGCCTTCATGGTCACATCTTCGGCGGATGGCCGCTTGGCATCCTTCTTGTCGTCGCCATTGTCTGCCGCTTTGTCCATCTTGTCCTTTGCGGCCTGGAACTTCTCATTGAGCTTGTGCCACAGCACAGCGCGGCTGCCACCCACTTCGGTTGCTGACCCTTCATCAAGGTCGATCACCAAAAAGGCTTTTTCACGCGCGACAGCGTCACTGTCGGTCATTTTGACAACAGCACCAAGGCCGAGCCACATGTCGCCGCTGTTGGTCATGCGGGTCATGGCGCGGGTGACACCTTCAATGCGGGTATTGGCAATGAAAGTGGAGGCCGGATTGTATGCCGGAGTGACGCTCACCCCAATCATGTTTTTCTCTTTTGGTGCGGACGAATCGACAATACCACCTGACAGGCTGACCTCGGAAAGGCCAAGCGTGGTGTCAGAGGCCATGAAGCCAGCTGTCACCCATTTGCCGGATGCATCAATGACCCGGTACCCATCCGGTACCGCACCGCCAGATGTAACAGACGTGATTTTGCCGCCAGACACGAGAATGGTTGCATTTTCAACTTCACCCGAGCCACCGTTTGTAAAGGCGCGGCCACCCGTGATGGCGATATCTTCCGCCGACAAAGGAGCTGTGAAAGCCGCCGCGGCAAAGGTTGTTGCAGCGAAGGCTGCAATGGAAATCAGCTTTCTCATTTCACGTCTCCTTCACCAGGTTGGCCGAGCTCGAAGTCCATGACCGGATTGTTGTCGGGATTGGCCCTGTCAAAGATCACGGCACCATCCACAAATGTCAGGTCTGCTTTCGAGTAGACACTGAAAGGATCGCCAGACCACAACACAACATCCGCGTCCTTGCCGGGTTCAAGTGAACCGGTTTTGTCAGCGACACCCAGCGACCGTGCCGGATTGAGCGACAGCCATGTCCAGGCGTCGGCCTTGGAAATATCAACGCCTGCCTTGCGTCCGTCAGCAAGCGCTTTTGCCGCTTCCTGATTCAGGCGCTGGATACCGGACGAGCTGTCAGAGTGCACAATCGCGCAAGCCCCTGCCTTGTGGACAAACGGAATGTTTTCACGGATGCCATCGTAGGCTTCCATCTTGAAACCGTACCAATCGGCCCACATGGCCGAGCAGACATTGTCTTCTGCCAGCTTGTCCGCGATCTTGTAGCTTTCGACGGCGTGCTGGAACGACGCGATCTGATAGTTGAACTCCTTCATCACATCCAGCATCTGGCCCATGTCATCGGCCCGGTAACAGTGCATATGCACACGAATATCGCCGCGCAATACACCGGCGAGCGTATCAAGGTTCAGGTCGCGACTGGGCGGCAAGACGTCTTTGCCCGCCTTGTAATCACGCTCATATTTGTCCCAGCGGCGCTGGTAGTCCTGTGCATCAGCCCAGGCCTGCCGGTAACCCGCCACATTACCCATCCGGGTGCTTGGGCGATATTCGGGGCTGTTGTTGCCGCCGCCGTAAACACGTTTCGGGTTCTCGCCGCACGCCATTTTCATACCGTAAGGCGCACCCGGGAACTTCATGTCCTGTGCCACTCGACCTGGCACGTTTTTAATAGTGACCGAGCGGCCGCCAACCAGGTTTGCTGATCCTGGCAGCAGTTGCAGGGACGTGATGCCGCCCGCTGCTGCGCGGATAAAACCGGGATCCTGCGGCCAGAGGGCATGCTCCGCCCAGGCATCAGCCGTTACAGGGTCCCCCACTTCGTTGCCGTCAGAATGCGCCTGCACACCCGGGCTCGGATAGACACCCAGATGGCTGTGCACGTCGATGATACCCGGTGTGACCCAGCGGCCTGCTGCGTCTATCACCGTTGCGCCGTCCGGGGCGCTCACATCGGTGCCGACGGCGACAACCTTGCCACCTTCCATCAGGATCGAGCCACCCTCGATCATGCCGCCCATACCATCAAGGATGGTGGCGCCGGTTATCAGCGTTGCCCCGCTTGGCAGCGGTGTATAGCTTGACGGGAACGGATCCCGGTCAATCTCGACATACTCGCCTTGCTCACCGTCTCCCGGCGTGCAGGCCGCCAGCAATGCAACAGCGGCAACTGTGGTTGCAGCTGTTTTCAGCCAGCTTTCGGTGCGCCCGCGTGTGTGCGGCGCAAAAACCTTGCGTTTATTCATTTGAGACTCCCTCTTGCTGCCCCCAACTTGACCCCAAACAGCCCCTGAATAATTCCAGCGCACGAGGAAAAGAGACAGGCGCAGAGCCTAACAAGCCCCTTGGCGCCTGTCACCCGTCAGTTGATCAACTATAGTTTATGAAAATTAGAAAACCGCCTCGAACGCAGTACTCTTTGCCTGGGTGGTTTTTTGGTTTTCGGCGTGCCTATAATAAAGAAAAACAGGCCTATTCATTTGGTTACCGAGCTTTTTTTTGCACTCACAGCGCTCAAGAGAGTCGTTGGCGCTGTGAGTGTTTAGAAGTTTGGACTACCAGTTGGCCTGAGGGTCAGCTGGTGCGCCCGGGATAATGCAGCTTGCACCGTTTTCCCATCCCCAACCGTCTCCTTGGGGGTCAACAGCAGCAGCACTACAATAGTCCCAGCTGCCATTGCTATTGGTTAACGCATGGCCGGTATGGTGATCTTGCGGCCCGCCTTGGACAATACAGGAGTTATTATGGTCCCACCCCCAACCATCGCCATCGGGGTCAGTTCCCGACGCGGTGCAATAAGGCCGGCCGCGCGGAGATGTAGTGGCAGGAGCGTACATATCGGGTACAGGTGTCTCAAAAAGCGTGACTTTGTCATTGAAAAAGCTCACGAAATCACTGTGGGCCGCATCTCCGGCAACAGGTACCCAAAAATGGTTGCTGCCGCCATTACGCCAAACATGTGCGTAGGCGATCTTGGAGGCCGTGGCATCGTTCTTAATCGTGTCCAACAGTATGTAGGTGTAAAAGTCGTCTCTCGCGGCTGGGTCACTAAAGCCTTGAGTTGGCCCCACTTCAGCGAAGGCAGCAATTTTACCTCTGGCTTCGGCAAAATTTACGGTTTCTTTGGCGACCGCGAGGAGGCGGCTCTTAAAGTCCCCCAATTGATATAGGCTGGCGCCGACAATATCCACATAGCTGTCGCCCGGATACCTTCCATCTGTGAGAAAGTGTGTTTGGTTGGCATGCGGTGAGTAGACATAAAGAAGGTTGTGAACGCCACGGGTATCCCTCAAATATTGGACGGTCAACTGCCACAGTGCGATGTATTCTGAAGGCGTACAGTGGTTTGCCCCCCACCAAAAACCGCTGTGGGTGTTCTCATGAAGCGGTCGAAACAGGATCGGTATTCCAACATCGTTCGCAAGGTCAGCTATATCGTCGAGTTCTGCGATATAGTTATTATATGCGGCGCCGCCCGCCAACACCGCCTGGACGGCATTGCCGCCCGTATCGTTGTGGCCACCTCCGGTTACCGGGTTTGGAACGCGCCAGTGCATTGTGTTGATTCCATTTCTTGCGTGTGCCGCCAGCATGTAGCTCTTCGTGAGGGTAACATTTTGGGGTATGTGTGATGATGTCCCGCCGTGAATGTCCCAACCATACATCGCCGGAAACTTGCCCACCGCCGATTTGACGTCAGATTTGGTTCCATCGGGGCCGGAGAAGGTCAGCCCTTCCATGTTGGTCAGCTGGTGTCCAAAAAACATGCGTGCCGCGCTCATGTTTTTCAGATTTAGATATAATAACCGCGTCTCGGCAGTCGCGTTTGCGTCAACCAGGACATTCGACATATTTGAGGCTATCGCGGTTGCAGAAAGCGCGAATAAGCCGGCTGCAATAGATAAAGCTTTGATCAATTTGCTATACATGGCAGTTTCCCCAATTAGATATCGTGCTATTAACACTATACCATTGCGTGTACATAAAGGCAATTGTGTGTTTGTTACATATTAAAGATTGAAGAGGTATGTTGGTGCTTAATAAACTGCCCGGCCTAACGTCACAGGCATTTCGCCACCTGCGGACAGATTCTGCTGGATGAATAGCGGTTCCAAACACCCATAGAACAACGTCAATTATTATATCCTTTTTAATCAATATATTATGGGCTATTTTTTGATTTCTACCCGATAATTCAATTGGATAATCTGAAGTCCCGGACCATTGCCTCGTGTCGATCCAAAGCAAAACACACGAATTAATTTTTCAGGATGCATTATTGAAAACACTAAGAACCAGTGTCGTGGGTATTTGGTAAGGCCGATCTTCACTCGGCTCTATTTTTTCCCTCTATACTTGTATATGGTCTACTGTCGCAAAATTTCGCGAGCGTATATCGTCATTGGAGATCATAGGTGTTCAACGCAACAAGGCGGCAATTAGGGTTACTCAAGCCCGGCAAATTTTTAAACGAATGGCGACCTTTCAGATGGGCCGTTGAGGTTGCAATGGCGGCAGCCCTTGTGAATGAAATTGCGAGCTTGATTTCCTTGGCTGAACCAGCACAAAAAGAGATCGACCCAACTTCAGTTTATCAAAACCGTGCATTCGCCGAACATAAACCTGACTTGATCGCGCTGACGTCTTTCGACCCGTTTTTCAGGCACTCTTCACCGCCCCCACAACACACACACCAGCAGAAAAGCAAAGCTGCAGAAATCAAGCTCTATGGCACGAGAGTTTTTCAGGGAACCGCAGGGACCGCTATTGTTTCGATAGATGAGTCTACTCAGAAGGTTGTTAAAAACGGCGAAGAACTAGCACCCCAAATACTGCTTAAAGCAGTTTACCCTGATAAAATCGGCATAGATACGGGCTCCACCATTTCCTTTGTGCATTTCGAAAACGTCATACACAACAAACTGATTTCGTCCGACGAACTACAGGAAGCTGAAATGCCTAAACGGTACAAAAATGGTGTATTTTCTTCGCCCAACGAGGTCGAAAAAATCTTTAGAGATGTGAATCTAACATCCTTCAGTGATGACGAACGAGGCCAGGGACTTGAAGTTCTCGGCGCCGGAGATTTTGAAAATCTCGACAAATTGGGAATAAAACAGGGTGATTTCTTGTTCGGGACAAATGGAGTTGAATTGAAATCTGCAAGCACATTGAAGCAGCTTGCACATTCCTATGACCCTAGACTAGGATTCAACTTGGTTGTAGTACGCCCCCCTAACAATGAGACGTTCGTCTTGTCGCTCAACTGAACGGCCTCATCAGATGGTCCACTATTGTTTAATAGCCTATGTCTGGGTTGGGATAGTCTTTTTGATTTTGGAAACAACCTTACCGACAAAACCAGGGGCTTCAGGGTTCTTCCGGATGGCATCATAAATCTGATAGTCAGCGGCAAGTGCCTTGCGGCACCGGCGATAGTCAGCTTTGGTGGGCCCGTCCTGCAATTTAGGGGAAACGTTCCAGTTGACCACGTCAACAGGTTCACCTATCCGCGCCGAGATGGCCTCCAAAAACCGATCGAACTCTTCGTACGGAAATATGGTCAGGCCATCAGAAGTGCCATCCATGCCTTGTACAAAATGATGTTGGGGCGGCAAATCGGCAAAGGCCGCTGGCCTCTCCTTGAGACATTCATCGAGAAACTCGGACCAACTGATGTTGCCGGTGTATTCCCAGTGATTTGGTGTCACCGTCGGAGATATTTCTTCCCTAGTGCGAAAACGGTACCAGCTGAATAGCCAGTCGACGGGCTCACGAAACAGGCAGAAGACCTGATAATCTCGTGCTTCACCGCCAACTTTTTCGACCAAAAGTGGCAGGACGTGTTTCTGGTAATCACCAAAACTCAAGTGCCGCAATCGGTGGTCTCTGCCCATTGTGATGTCACAATAAGGCCCAAGTGATTCGATTAGTGATGAGGACGCACACTTCCTGTTGGAAAGAAATGCAAACTTATGTTTCGTGGAAACCAACATGGCACGATCAGAACTTCAGTTAAAAAAAGGCGGGGGTGAAATCTCATCCCCGCCCCTCGACCAAATGCGTTCAGCATATGAACGCCGTGCATGCCCGAAGGCCATTGCAACTTAAAATCAATTAGAACACAAAACCGCGTTCACTGACAAGCCGTTAATGCACACCGTGCATCTTCTTGCGCAGCCATGGTGTCAGCAGCAGCAACAGAATGCCCATGCCAACAGAAACCGCGCCTGCCGTTATAAACAGGTCATTTGTCTTTGCCATATCCAGTGCACCGCCGCTGCTGTGTCCGCCAACGCCCATCAGCGATGACAGCCAGCCAGCCTTGTAGTTGCCGATGGCGATAAAGAGGAAAAACGCCCCCATCGTCATGCCGACAATACGCGCCGGTGACAGCTTGGTGACCATCGACAGACCAACCGGGCTGATGCACAGTTCTGCTGCTGTCAGGAAGAAGTAAATCTGCACCATCCAGATGAAGCTTTTGTCCGTGCCGTCATCGAGCGTCATGCCCCAGGCAAAAATCAGATACCCGGCACCAATCAGCACAAGCGACAGCGCGAACTTGGCCGGTGTTGACGGCTCAATGCCCGCAAGCCCCATCCGTGTCCACATGGAAGCGAACACCGGTGCCAGCACCACAATGAAGAAGGGGTTCAGGGTTTGCACCTGACCTGCGGTCACGGTAACACCCATCACATCCCGGTCGATCTGCTGATCCGCAATCAGCGTCAGGGACGCGCCCTGTTGCTCAAAGAGCATCCAGAAGATGGTCATGAACACCAGCAGGATGACGACAACAAGAATGCGCTCGCGCTCTTCGACCGTACATTTGGTGTAACCGTAGCCCAGCAATATCGCGATCATGGCGATACCGGTGCCATCAAGCATGTAGCCAACCAGTTCCTGGAACTGCAGCATGAACCACATCAGGCCCACAAGGGCGATACCAATAATATAGATGGTATGTTCCTTGTTGAAACCAGCGAACACCTTCTCCTTGAGCTCTTCCTCATTTGGCGGGTCAGCACGGCCTTCAAGAAGGTGCTGCCCCCACAGGAAGGTGGCGAGCCCGATCAGCATGCCAATACCGGCAAGACCAAAACCATAGCCCCAGCCATAGATTTCACCGACACCCGCAACAACGATGGTGGCAACAAACGAGCCGACATTGATCCCCATATAGAAGATGGTAAAGCCGCCATCCCGGCGCGGGTCATTGGGGCCATAAAGCGCACCAACGACAGTCGAGATGTTTGCTTTCAGGAAGCCAACGCCCGTGATGATCAGCGCCAGCGACAGATAGAATATGCTCAGGTAGCTCTCGTTGCGCACAACCTCGCCGTTTATGAGCTGGGCCGTCGGCCCTTCG
Organism: uncultured Kordiimonas sp.; assembly: GCA_947500295.1. Taxonomy (GTDB): domain Bacteria; phylum Pseudomonadota; class Alphaproteobacteria; order Sphingomonadales; family Kordiimonadaceae; genus Kordiimonas. Next base: position 160,411 of record CANMRM010000003.1, on the reverse strand, counting down.
AAAGCAAGGCTTATATGCCCCAGCACCAGTAACAGGCCACCGTAAACAACGGCTTTGCGGCTGCCCAGGTACCGGTCGGCAAAATAGCCGCCGAGAATCGGCAGCAGATAGGTCATGCCGAGATAGGCACCGTAGATAAGGTTCGCTTCGCCCGCGTTAAAAAGAAAATGCTTCGTGAGATAAAGCACCAGAAGTGCGCGCATGCCATAAAAGGAAAAACGCTCCCACATTTCGGTTAGAAAACAAATTGCCAGCCCAATGGGATGGCCGAGAAATTCCCTCTGCTGGGATCCCTCGGTCGAGACAACCGTGTCTGTCATATCCACCTCTTGAAATTACTATCGGGGCGCTCGATACAGCCTGCGCCCTCATCCCTTCTTCATGATCCAGCGGTTGCTTGTCTGCGCCAACTGGATCTCTCCCGCTCCCTTCAAAACATATTTGGCAACCAATTGCCAGTTTTTCGCGGAGGCAGGGACGCACCGTATCGCGGACGTTACCGGCGACCAGCGCCGATATGTTTGGCAAGAAAGCGCGCGGCGGCATCAAAATAGACGCGTCGATCCTCAGCGCGCCGGAGCTGATGTTCGGATCCTTTCAGCACGATCCACTCATGGTCTTTTCTGAAGGCACGCAGCGCCTTGGCCATTTGAACACCCTGCTCAAACGGTACGTTGGCATCACGGGTGGCATGCAACAGGAGAACCGGCAGGCGCACAAGGTCCGCCCGGTTAAGCGGTGAGCGGCGCTGAAGCGTGCGCAGCGACAAAGACCCTTTGATACGCGGTACGCTCAGCAGGTGAAAGCGCCGGGTTTCCAGATATTTGACGAGGTGCGCCACTGACGTCACACCGTTGAGGCTGACAGCGCACTCGAACAGGTCATCGTCCTTGATTGCAGACCAGAGGGCCGCATACCCGCCATAAGAGCCGCCCATCACACACATGCTGCCTTTGTCGGCAAAACCGGCATCCAGCATCCACTGAGCTGCTGTGCGCACATCATCCTGCATGTCTGTGCCCCAACGGGCATACCCGGCGCGCCGCCAGGGTTCCCCAAACCCGCTCGAGCCGCGGAAGTTGGGCTGCAGTACTGTGTAGCCGTTGGCAGTCAGCCAGCTGACAATCGGGCTGAAGCTGTTGGCGACCCGGCGCACCGGCCCGCCATGCACCAACACTACGGCCTTGCCGTTCGAGCCCTCTTCCGGTGTGGAGAGCAAGGCGTGCATGGCACCCAGCCCCTTCTTGCGCTTTCCCTGTAGCGCGATGCGAACGCCGCGTTTTTGTGGCCTGGGCAGCTGGTCCGCAGCCATGTCGGGTGCGACTTCCACAATCGGCCTGTCGCCTTCTTCCATGAGGAAATACCGATTGGGCCGCCAGTTTTCCCGCACCCGGAACAGCGTGACGCGACCATCCCGACTTTTCGACACCAGCTCGACCTTGCGCGCGCCCAGCGTTCGGGCCACTTCCGTCAGTTCGTTTTCGAAAGCAGGTTGCCAGATCAGTTGTTCCCGCTCGTCTTCAACATAGGTTGCGCCTACAACCATGTTGTTCATGGGGTCAACGATTGCGGCATTTATGTCGAAGTTTTCCTGATGTGCCAGACGGCGCAGGAAGTCGCCCGTACGTGCATCCATCCGCCACAACGCCCGCGTGTCGCCGTCATGGCCGCTGATCACTGCAGCGGTGGCACCACCCGGTTCCATCGCGACAACCGAAATCGGCGCTTCCCGGAAATAGTCATTGTCCGTGATTTGCTCCCAGCCGTCAGCGCGGCGGGCAAACATAAGCTGGCGGCGACCCCTGAAACCTTCACCGAGCGTCACCTCGCCTGAAGGGCTGGCCCACCAGCGGATGATGGGACGCCAGGCTCCCATAACCTTCTCTGAAGTGCCGGTAATCGCGTTCACACGGTAAACTGCCGGATATCCGGGCACCGCCGGGTCTTCCCACTGCATCAGGATGTTGCGCGGATCATCAGGCAGGGCGCTGAGGAGCACAGGGGCGAGCTCAAATGGCCGGGGACCACCGTTTTCAATCAGGGGGCGCAGCCGACCGATATGCGCATCATAGAGGACAAGCCCGTATTCCTTGAGCGACAGGAGCAACCGACCCTCGCCGACCCAGGCGATCCAGTTCACTTCCGGCCGCCGGTACGGTAGGAAATCGGCGGCCTCCAGAGGCGAAAACGTTCGCCATACTGCAACCCTTGAACCGCCATCTGCGTCGCGCACCAATCCAGCGATATAGTGGCCATACGATGACAAGGTAACCGCAGCGACTTTCGGGGAATCCGTCAGCTGCTTGAGGAGCTTACCGTTGTAGGGAGCGGGGCCGTCTGCCTGAGCGTTCCCCGGATATAAGCCAATGGCGGTCGAGCTTGCGGAAAGCAGGACCCCGAAAAAAAACAATACACGTCGAATCCAGTACATAGACGCACGGTATCATGAGCTTGAGGGCTCAGGGAAGATTTTCAGGGTCAAAAAAGTGCGAAAACAGTGTGATTAATGAGGCTTGCCTGCAAAAACCATCGTCAGGCAGAGCAAAAACTTGCCGCAAATCGCGTTTGCCCCAGTTTTATGGTAGAATATGATCGCTAAAAGCCAACTTTTGGCACAACTTTGAGGAATACAATGTCCACCCAGTGGAACAGTATCAAACCGTCTGACATTCTGACGAGCGAAGAGCAGCATCGTCTGCGTCAGCGCTCTGACCTGATGGGCTGGTGGATGCTTCTACATTGCTGGGGCGTGATTGCGGGTGCGATGGTGCTTTTTGCCATTTTCCCCAATGTAATCACTTTCCTTCTGGGCGTCACAGTCATCGGCAGCCGACAACTCGGACTGGCTATTCTGCAGCATGAAGCAAGCCACGGCATGATGTTTCGCAATCGCAAGCTCAATGAGTTTCTCGGCCAGTGGCTGGCGGCATCACCGATGCTGATTTCAATGAAGAACTATCGCATCCGCCACATGGCGCACCACCGGTTCACCCGCACCGACAAGGACCCGGAAAACTATCTCTACACGCCGTTCCCGGTGACAAAATCCAGCATGGCACGCAAGATATTGCGCGACTTTACAGGTGTTGTTTTTGTGCGCACGCAGGTCGGCATCTTTCGCTTTCTCTGGGGAGAGCCGGAAGGCCGCTGGGCGCGGCTAAAAGAGTTTTACGGTGTGACAGTTGCTTTTTATGCCCTCTTTATTGCGGGCTTCGCGCTGGCGGGGCGCTTGGACCTGTTCCTTTTGATGTGGCTCCTGCCGATGATGACAACGCAGCAGTTTTTCCTGCGCATCCGCAACATCGCCGAGCATGCGGCCGTGCCGGACATTGAAGACCCTCTGAAAAACAGTCGTACAACCCTCGCGAACGTCTTTGAACGCATGACGTTTGCGCCCTACTGGGTCAATTACCATATCGAGCACCATATGGTGCCTTTTGTGCCCTGCTGGCGCTTGGCCGAAGTGCACAAAATCATGCTCGCCAAAGGGTTTGGCAAAGAGATGGAAATCGCGAGCGGCTACCGCGACATCATTAAGATGAACGCCGCGGCCTGATGAGCGGCCGGGGCCGCCAACACTCTCCTTTTTCAGGCATCTCCACCTGTTATTCGTGTTTCAGAATAACCGCCGGGTTGGTATTGGACGCCCGAAAAGCGTGATACACAATCGTCACTGCCGCAATCGCAAAGGCAAGCGTGCTGGCCACAACGAACGGCACCGGTGTCAGGTCAATGCGATAAGCGAACCCGGAGAGCCAGTCCTGCGTGATCAGCCATGCTGTCGGCCACGCAATGAGATTGGCCACCAACACCGGCTTTGAAAATTGCCACACCATCAACCGCACAACGGCGAAGGTGCTGGCGCCCATCAGCTTCCTGATGCCAATTTCCTTCGACCGGCGCTGGGCTGTATAGGCTGCCTGACTGAACAACCCGATCGACGAGACAAACACCGCAAACATCGCAAAGACGCCGAATATTTCGCCGCGCTGGCGGTCAGCAGCATAAAACTGGCCAAAATTCTCTTCAAAAGATGTCAGGTTGACCGGGAAATCAGGCACATGGCGTTTCCAGACCAGTTCAATTGCGCGCCTGGTTTCTTCTGCCTGTGCACCAGCTACACGGATATTCAGCGTGGTCGGCGCCTGGTCGGGGATGCTGAATTGCAGGGGCTCCATCTGGTCCCGCAGGCTGCGCATGTGCATATCCTCAACAACACCGATAATAGTCAGGCGTTTTTTCTCGCCTACTTCCGTGTAGGAAAAGCTTTCGCCAACTGCCTCTTCGGGGCTTGCATAACCAAGATACCCAACAGCATACCTGTTGATGATTGTCGGCACTTCGGTCACGCCCGTGTCGCCAGCCGATGCATGTGTTTTGTCGAGCGCCCTGTTGCGGTCAAACATGCGACCGGCGATCAGTTTGGCATTGATAAAATCAAGCGATTCATAATCAACTGGCACGTCTTCAAGGTTGTAGGTGGCCTGAGACGGGTCGCCGTCCTTCTGGAAACTGAAGCCCCAGCGCCCACCCAATGGCAGCGGCCGGTTCGAGAAGGCCACATCTGCCACGCCCGGCAGCCGGGCAATTTCCTCGCGCAGTGTTTCAGCCACTGGCTCCACATCCTTGTAGCTCATATAGCTGAGCCGCAATCTGTTCTCTATATCGAAGCCAAGGTCTTTGTCCCGGGCATAGTCGGTCTGGGTTTTCACCACAAATGTCACGATCATCAAGCCGATCGAAATAGCAAACTGCAGCATCACAAGCCCGGCGCGCAACTTGCCACCCTGCAGGTTTGCAGCACCACTGGAGTGCAAAACCCGCGCGGGGCGAACACGCGTGATGTGAAAGGCAGGGTGCAATCCCGCACCAAGACCGACTACAACCAAAAGTCCGGCCACCATCAAAATGGCAACAGGGTCATTCATCAGATTAAGCGACAGGATTTTAGAGATAAAATCACTGAACCAGGGCAAGGTCACTTCCACCAGAACAAGTGCCAGCAAAAGCGCCAAGCCAACCGCCAGGCTGGTTTCCAGCAGGAACTGCGCGACAAGCTGCCTGCGCTGTGCCCCTACAACCTTGCGCAAGGCGATTTCGCGAGTGCGCAAGCTCGCGCGAGCTGTCGAGAGGTTCACAAAGTTCACGCAGGCGATGAAAATGATCAGGCCCGCAATAATGCCAAAACTGACCACAAGCCGCATGTCCCCGCCCTGCTTCATCTGAAAACGCACGATGGACTTCAGGTGAATATCGCTCACGGGCATCAGGCGCATCTTCAAACGTGTGCTCAGCGGCTCGACAATGCCGGGAGTTTCAGCGGCAACCACATTGCGATCTATAAATGCAGGCAGCTCCCTTTCAATCTGTGCCGCGTCGCTCGTCGGCGACAGTTTCATGTAGGTGTAAACATTGTGGGACTGCCAGTAAGTCGCGACCCAGGGGCGGTCGACGTACCGGGCCGGGTCAAACATGGCGACGAAATCGAAGTCCAGATGCGTGTGCTCGGGCAAGTCTTTCAAGACACCCACAACACGGAAAGAATAGTCAGTGTCATCAGGGTCCAGAATCTGGCCAACCGGATCGCTATCGCCAAAATATTTGATCGCCATTTCTTCCGTTAGAAGAATAGAGCTGTTGTCTGCGAACACCGCTTCCCTGGTGCCGGTGACAAGCGGCAAATCAAAAATTTCAAAAAAGCCGGGGTCGACATAGCTGACCGTATCAATGAAAGCTTCGTTCTCGCGCTTGAACAAGTGGCCTTCATTGTATAGCCGGCTGATCGCACGGATATCGCTCGAAAAATCATTGGCCAGCGGGTCTCTCATTCGACCCGGTGAAACGGCGGTGTGTTCGGTCGTGCCATCCTGATTGAAAAGGGATCCTTCCAGCCGGTACAGGTTCGGTGTCTCTGGTCCCCAGTCATCATACGAAAGCTCGTCCCGGATAAAGAGCAGGATCAGGATTGCCGCCGTCAGCGCCACCGAAAGACCCAATATATTGATAACGCCAAATTGCCTGTCGCGCCGCAGCGACCGCAGGGCCGATTTTATATAGTGGCCAAACATTTTTGTTCCTCTGATTTCCTGTCGTTCTACAGATGTAGCAGAAACCGTGCCAATCGGTCAGCCTGAAATGGCATTTGAAAACAAGGTATTACGGCATACATTCTTTCCTTAGTGGACGACATTGTCCGATTTCGAACAGGGAATTGTTCACAAACGGACATCGGCATTGTCACGGCCACCACCGGCAAATATGCTGGCGGGAGGGAGCCAAGAGGGGAGACAGTCAAGTGAGCAGAGGAAAAATTGCCGGCTTTGTGGTGCTGGTACTCGTCGTTGCAGGCGGTTATTGGGGCTATAGTTACTATGAAAAAATCAAGCCGTTTCAGGAGTTCTCCAACCCCGAGTTGGTGACGGCAAATTTCCGATCTGCGCACAATACTTTTCCCACCTATGACCTGAAGGCATCGGCTGAACCGCTGACGTTCAGGCGCCGCGATGATATCAGCCTGCCCGAAACCTATGTTTACGAGGGTGAAACCCGCTCTCTTGAGGACCTGCTGGCACGCACTTATACCACCGGCTTCATGGTTGCTGTTGATGACACCATCATCAGTGAGGAGTATTTTCAGGGGGAGCAGGCAAGCGACCGGCACATCATGTTTTCGGTGTCCAAATCGGTCGTGTCTGCAGCGCTTGGTATTGCACTGAGTGAAGGCGTTTTCGACAGTATAGAGGACCCGATCACCAAATATCTGCCGGAGTTGAATGGCTCCGGCTATGAAGACGTGCGCATCAAGGACATTTTGCAGATGTCGTCGGGTGTGTATTTCAACGAAGACTATAACGACCCGTTTTCAGATGTGAACCAGATGGGCCTGACGATCGCAACAGGTGGCTCGCTCAATAGTTTTGCGACCGGGCTGGAGCGCCAGTGGCCCCCCGGCACCTACAACAACTATGTCAGTGTCGACACCCATGTGCTGGGCATGCTCCTGGTCAAGCAAACCGGCCGCACGCTCTCGAATTATGTCGAGGAAAAAATCTGGCAGCCGATGGGCGCCGAGTTTGACGGCAAGTGGCTCACGGACGGCGTCGGCATGGAAATGGCAATGGGGGGTTTTAATATGGCGCTGCGTGACATGGCGCGCGTGGGCCGCCTGTACCTGAATATGGGTGAACTGAACGGCACGCGCATCGTGCCTGCGGAGTGGGTCACGGCCTCCATCACCCCGGACGCGCCTCACCTGATGCCAGGGTCAGAAAGTTCTTCAAACCCCTTTGGCTATGGCTATCAATGGTGGATACCGGAAGAGCCGCATGGCGATTTTTATGCTGCAGGCATTTATTACCAATATATCTACATCGATCCGACAACAGGTGTGATTGTCGCCAAAACCTCAGCTGACCGAAAGTTCACCGACCCCAACGAGCCACGCAAAAAAGGGGAGCAGATTGCCGCGTTTCAGGCCATCTCCGCGCATGTTGCCGCGCAGTTGAAGGCGCAGGAACTTGGGGAAACCATCGAGGCCAACTAGGTCTCCGGCCCGCCTAGACAAAGCGCGAAGGAACGGGTTAGATATTCGTGGTTGGGGACCATTGGGGGGATCGTTCAATGAAACTTTGGTTAGTGACCTGCCTGTCGTTTGCACTGGCCGGCTTCGATGAGCACGGGCAACCGGCGACTTCACAGATGGATGAACAGCCCGAGATTATGGTTCTCGGAACGCATCATTTCACTGGCGGCGGTTTTGACCATGTGAATCCCGAGGTAGATAACTACCTGTCCCCTAAACGGCAAAGCGAGATTATCGATGTCGTGGATCGGTTGGCCGCGTTTGAGCCAACAAAGATAGCCCTTGAGGTGCATCCGGATGAGGAAGACGCCTTCAACGAAATATATGCGGCTTATCGCGATGGCAGGCACGAGCTAGGCGTAAGCGAACGTCAGCAGATCGGCATGCGATTGGCTGCGAGACTTGGCCACGCAAAAATCTACGCCGTTGATTTCAGAAATGGCGGCATGGATATCGGCGGATTGTTTGAACTGGGCAATCAGACAGGGCAAACCGACATTCTGGAATATCTGGCCGGCTTGAGAGAAAGAATGTCGGAGCAGGATGCCAAAATGAATGCAGCCAGTGTGACGGTCCGTGAGCGACTGCTGCACGAAAACGGTGATGATGTTGCCAAGGCTCACAATGTTTATCTGACATTGGCGCAGATTGGTGACAAATCCAACCTGCTGGGCGCAAACGAAATGGGAAACTGGTGGAGTAGAAACCTGCATATATTCGCCAACATCAGTCACATCGCTGAACCCGGGGACAGGATACTTGTGATCTTCGGTTCCGGGCATAAATTCCTGTTGGACCAATTTATCGACGATTCCCGCGAGCTCCGTCTCTCTGACCCAAGGAGCGTGTTGAACGAAGCCAACTAACGTCTGGCAGTCTTTGTTGACAGGCCCTCATGAGACCAAAAAGAAAGCTGAGCAGAGCAATGCGATCAAGGCCATCTCCGCGCACGGCACAATCGCTACAGGGATGACCTGCTCCTGCCCGGTCTCGGTACACGCCATTGTCAATTTATACCCTGCCCATTCGTCACAGCATTGAACGCAGCCTTCAGGCGAGGCTTGTTCCGGGGCTACAATGCTATTTGTTGGGAACACGGAGGTAAAAAATGTCATTTTTTCAACGCGCAGTTTCATACTGTGGATTTATTGTGCTGTTTGTTACAGAAACAACTGCGCAGGACAGCCCCTCCATTCCCGTAGCAACACATGAAGCACCCTGCGACGCATGGGGCACGCCGGCCATTTGCCGCTCCGTCTGGCAGCCGGGCAAACACAAAAGTCACCGGGTGCAAGACTACAGCATTCGGCACGCAGGAACCGGCAACCAGATGTTTGCGGGTCGCGGGCTTTACCGCATAGAGCCGGATGGCCGCGTAACCGGTTACTGGGAAGACAGCCAAGGCAGCGTGCACCCCCTTGCGGGCACATGGAACGGAATGGAACTCAGCGTCAACTGGGGCAGCGAGGAAACCGAACTCGGGCGGTCCACTTATGTCTTTGCCGGCGATGGCGGCCTGCACGTGGAAGACTGGGTCAAACGAGAGGCGAGCTGGCACCGGTTCATGGCTGTTACCTACAGCGGGGAAAATCCAGATTGATGTAGAGGGTACATCTGCCACACTGTTCCGGACAGCGACAAGGGCACCACAAACTGGTACCTTTGCGGCGAACAGGAAAAGGCAATGCTTTACCGGTTTTTGGCAGACCTCGCCGTAGTGGTGCACTTCGGCTTCATCATTTTTGTTGTGCTTGGTGGGCTCATGGTTCTTCGCTGGCCGCGACTTGCGTGGGCGCATGTGCCCGCGTTCCTGTGGGGCAGTGGCATCAGCGTGTTTGGGTGGATCTGCCCGCTGACCTATCTGGAAAACCAGTGGCGGGCGCGCGGCGCGGCGGAGGGTTATCACACCAGCTTCATCGAAGAATACATCCTGCCGCTTGTGTATCCCGAAACACTGTTCGGCACTTTTCCTCGCTCAGGTTTCATCCTGATTGGCATATTTGTTCTTGTGGTGAATTGTGCGATCTATTGGGCCTGCTGGCAACGACGACAACACATTGAGCAAGAGAGAACCGAAGAAGCGCCGCATGACACATAGTCAATCCATAGTTGACATACTCACAATGGAAGGGGTTTGCGCCGTACGGGTCGACCCCGTCGGGCTCGAAGGCATGTCCGCCGCTGCAGGCGCCTATGTATTGCTGATTGAAACCGCGGGTCCACTGTCCATTCGGTTACCGCAAAATGATGTAAGTGTACTGGCCCCCGGCACTTATCTCTATGTTGGCAGCGCCAACGGCCCGGGGGGTATGAAAGCGCGCCTGAGGCGCCATTTCAGATGCAGCAAAAAAATTCACTGGCATGTCGATCAGCTCACGACATGTGCCGCATCTGTCGAAGCACTGGCGGTCGCAGGGGGCAATGAATGCAAGCTTGGCGAGACACTCCTGGCCTCACACCAATACAAGATGGCCCTTGCCGGCTTTGGCAGCAGCGACTGCCACATCTGCAGCAGCCACTTGTTGCAACCCGTTACCGGGGGTCATTCTGCCTGAGAAGAGGCAATCTTGCCGTCGCGGATGGTCATGCTCGCCGTTGAACCTTGAGCGACATATTGCGCTTCGTCGATTTCCTTCAACCAAAGGAAGCAGCCTTCCTGGCACAGGTTTTCGATCGTTTGGCCCACAGCAATCGGCATCTCGGTGATATTCTCCTGGGCGTCCTCAACCACAAGCACATGTGCTTTTCCATCGTTATTGGTCACGGAAATCGTGGCCAATGACGTTGCACTTATGGCCACCGAGCCAACGAAGGTAAAAACCGCAAAAGCGGCCGTTTTCATGAATGTCATACTGTGTCTCCTTGAGCGGGGAGCCTTTTAGATAGTGTCACACGCCATACGTTTAAATTGAAATTAGGACGTGTTTTTGATTGGATAATCCTATGGCGCATTGAAATCAGCCATTCCAACACCACCCAAAAAGCCAGAATGCAATAGGGTTCGCCTTTTGCGCCAGCAGACCTACATCACCCATCGAAACAATATTTGGTGCATTCGAACGCCAACATGCGCGGATGCACCGCCCGGAAATTCATGAATGCAAAGGGGTCAACATGTCCTTGCCAGCCACTAATTTGAAAATGGTCTCCACCGTCTCCGAAGACGGCGAGCTCCGCATGGAGCTGATTGAAAAAGAAATGCCCACGCCAAACGCGACGCAGGTCATTGTGCGCGTTGAGGCTGCGCCCATAAACCCGTCCGACCAAGGTGTGATGTTCGGTTGGGCCAATATGGCGGCAGCAGCCTCGTCTGGTGCAGGCAAAGACACTGTGCTGACCGCACCGGTACCCGAGCAGGGCATGCGGGTGATGAAGGCACGCATTGGGCAATCGCTGCCGGTTGGCAACGAAGGCGCAGGCACTGTTGTCGCCGCTGGTGACGATGCCTATGCACAAAGCCTTGTTGGCAAAACAGTGGCCGTGATGAGCGGTGCCATGTATGCCGAATACTGCATAGTGGAATCCCAGATGTGCCTGCCGCTGCATGAAGGCAACACGGCGCGCGACGGCGCGTCTTCGTTTGTTAACCCGCTCACCGCGCTTTCCATGATCGAGACCATGAAACTTGAAGGCCACACTGCGCTTGTACACACAGCAGCTGCATCAAACCTCGGCCAGATGCTCAACCGTATCTGTCAGGCTGACGGTGTTGAACTGGTGAACATTGTCCGCAAGGAAGAGCAGGCAAAACTTCTGAAGGACATGGGTGCCAAATATGTGGTGAACAGTTCCAGCGACAGCTTCATGCCGGATCTGATCGACGCCGTCCACGCCACTGGCGCCACGCTGGCATTTGACGCAACTGGCGGCGGCATGCTCGCTTCCAACATCCTGACCGCTATGGAAGGCGCCGCTGCACGCACACCCGGGGCATACAGCATCTATGGTTCGGTGAAACACAAGCAGGTCTATCTCTATGGCGGGCTCGACACATCGCCAACCACGCTTACACGCGGTTATGGTATGGCCTGGGGCGTTGGTGGCTGGCTCTTGCCGAACTTCCTCGCGCGCGTCGGTAACGAAGTGGCAGGTCGCTTGCGCAAGCGTGTTGCGGATGAGCTTACGACGACTTTTGCCAGTCACTATACCGATGATATTTCGCTGGCAGATGCACTGAAAGCCGACGTAGTGGCTCGTTACTATGCAAAGAAAACCGGTGAAAAGTTCCTTGTTTGCCCTCAGCTGGCATTGGACTAAACTGCCTGCATGCACACCTGGGTCGTACTACTGCGCGGTATAAACGTCGGCGGGAACAATATCCTGCCGATGAAAGAGTTGAAGGCATTGTGCGATGGCCTCGGCTTTCAGGATGTGCAAACCTATATCCAGAGCGGGAACTGTGTTTTCCGCTCTGATCTCCCAGACGCCATCACTGTCTCTTCCCGCCTGGAAGAAGCTATCGAAGAACGCTTCGGATTCCGCCCCGCTGTCCTCGCGATGAGCGAGGGTGATCTGGTGGCGGCGATTGCCACAAACCCCTATCCGGACGGCGATGCCAAATGTGTGCAACTGTTCTTCCTGTTTGAACCTGCAATGGCGCCTGACCTGCCAGCTCTTCAGGAGCTGAAGGCACCCAGCGAACAATTTGAGCTGACCGACAAGGTTTTTTACCTGCATGCACCGGACGGTGTTGGAAGGTCCAAACTGGTGGCGAAAGTCGACAAATTCCTGCCGGTGGAAAAAACAGCCCGCAACCTGCGAACCGCGCTCAAATTGCAGGAAATGGCTGGCACCGCCAGCAAATAGCAGAAACTGAGCTAATCATGGAATCCCATGCGGCATTTTTGGGTCTTGCGCCCAAACGCCTGGCTTTTATAGTGCGCGCTTCCCAATGAAGGAGGTGTTTTCGTGCTCAACCGCATGCCTGCCCGGCTGACCGTTCTGCTTGCCCTGATACTGCTTCCCGTGGTCAGCATTCAGGCACAGGAACCCGTGACCATCGGCACCGAACATACTATCCAGTCGGAGGTGCTGAATGAAGAACGAAGCTACTTTGTCGCCCTGCCCGAGAGCTACAGCTGGTCAAAAGACTATCGCAATTACCCTGTCGTCTACATCCTGGATGGCAATTGGTATTTCGCGCCTTTCGCTACCGCGGCGCGCCAACTGGCGGCGGATGTCAGCCCTCATATTCCCGAGATGATTATCATCGGCGTTTCAAACGACGGCCAGCGGGTTCGGGATGCCAGTCCCACCCGGTCCCTTATCGGTTATGAAGGCCTGAAAGACGAAGGTTATGGCGCAAGCGGTGGCGGCGACCGCTTTCTCGATTTTCTGAAAAAAGACCTGATTCCCCACATTGAAGCTACTTATGCCACAAGCGGCTATCGCCTGTTGGCGGGGTATTCCTTCAATGGTTTGCCCGTCCTGCACAGCCTGTTTACAAGACCGGAAATGTTCGGCGCCTACATCGCCATTGACCCCAGTCAGTGGTGGGACGACTTTGTCATCTACAAAAGAGCAGCCGATACCTTCGGTACCCGCACGTTCGAAAACAAAGCGCTATACCTGGCGACGCAAAGCGAACCATACCCCGTTCAGCATTTCCCAACCGCCGGAGACCTCACCAACGTTGCCGACATACTGAACGCCGCCAACCCAGTCGGGCTACATTGGGCGCACAAATCCTACAGTGGTGACAATCACCACACCCTGCAGCTGACCGCCTTTATGGACGGCCTAAAGCATGTATTTAACGGGCATAAACCCACACTTGAAACCCTCTATACAAGGCCTGAAGTGATAGGCGCGCAATATGAGGCCTTGTCAACACGCCTTGGCACAACCATCCACCCGAACGAGGGCGCGATCAACTTCATGGGGCATAATCTTATGAGTTACCTCAAGCGTCCTGACCTTGAGAAAGCCTTGGTTCATTTTCGTTTGAACACAAAAAGCTATCCGGGCAGCGCGAATGCATGGATCAGCCTTGGATTGGGTTTAAAAGCGGCGGGCGAACAGAACCAAGCCGCAACTGCCTTCGAGCGTGCCCTTGCCATCAAACCAGACAACCAGACGGCACAAAGGGAATTGCAAGCCCTGTCGGGACCACGTGAGAATTAACCGGCCATCAAATGTGTTGATAAATCCGCAGAGTGACGAAGCTGCACCTAAATGCTCTCGACAAGGATAGAATTAATGCTGGCACCGGCGTCACGGTGCCTGGCTATTTTCTTGTAAGCGTCGGAATTCATCCATGCCATCGCAGCGCCTTCGTCCGGGAACTCGATCAGCACGGAGCGCGTTGCATTCCACTCCCCCAGAAGCACCTTCGGGTCTTCATCCACGCTCAGCATTTTACCGTCATATTGCGTGAATACGTCCATGAATCCATCCACATACCTGTTGTATTCTTCCCGGTTATGGATGGTGAGTTGTGAAATAATATATACTGACATCGTGCCTGCCTCTTATTGTCGTGGTAAATGAAACTAGAGCCAATGGTTGGCAGGGCAACAGCAACCGCGGGGGGCACGTCATGAAAATCAGGCCAGTTAAGGTCATACTGCTCGTCGCGGGACTTTTCCTTGCTGTCAGCTTGCTCGGAGGCTCTGTTATCTGGTCCATGCTGGGACTGGCGGACGATCTGACCATTGACGGTCAGGCGAACGTGGTTCGCCCTGGCAAGCACGCCATGGGGGCTGGTTGGCCTGCCTATGGTGGTAACAAAAAAGGGACCCGCTTTTCGGGAGCCAAACAGATCACCCCCGAGAATGTGCGTGATCTTGAAGTTGCATGGGTCCACAAAACCGGGGCCTTTGGTGGAAGAGAAAATGCGGCAGGCCGAGCGGCATTTCAAGCCACACCGATTCTGGTCGACGACAAGCTGATTTTCTGTACCCAGTTTCAGGATGTCATTGCGCTCAATCCGGCAACCGGGGACGAGATCTGGCGATTTGACCCGAAGATACCGACAGACGGCAGACCGGCGAACCAGTTTACTTGCCGCGGTGTTTCCCACTGGCAGGAAGACAGGCAGGACGAGACAGCAGGCACTGCCCCCGCATGCACATCGCGGGTGTTTGTCGGCACGGTGGATTCGCGGCTCATTGCTCTGGACACCAGCACCGGCCTGCCCTGCCCGGGCTTTGGTGCAAACGGGCAAGTCAAAATCGAAGCCGACATCGCACTTCGTTGGCCAGGCGAGTTTCAGATCACATCGGCGCCGGCAATTGTGGGCGACACCGTCGTTACGGGCACGGCTATTGGAGACAACCTGCGAACAAGAGCGCCGCTTGGCACCGTGTATGCGTTTGATGTGCGGACCGGCGAACCAAAATGGAGCTTTGATCCGATCCCGCGCGACCCGGCAGACCCTGCGCGTACAAGCTGGGCAGGCGCGTCCGCCGACACAACTGGCCATGCCAATGTCTGGTCCACCATGTCAGTTGACGAAGAACGGCAAATGGTTTTCCTGCCCACTTCGAGCCCGAGCCCGGATTACTATGGCGGCAACCGGGTCGGCGACAACCGCTACGCCAATTCGGTTGTAGCACTGGATGCGCACACAGGTACTGTGAAATGGCACTTTCAGACCGTTCACCATGATGTGTGGGACTATGACGTGCCAGCGCAGCCCGGACTTTATGAAGTGTGGCGCGGTGGCGTTGCGCATGATGTGGTTGCACAGGTGACAAAAACGGGGCTGGTGTTTGTGCTCGACCGGGACACCGGCGAACCTTTCCTGCCCATTGAAGAACGCGCGGTGCCGCAAGGCGGCGTTGCAGGTGAGGTGCTTTCACCAACTCAGCCATTTCCCACGGCAACACCGCCTATTGTGCCTAACAGAGCGGACCCGGACGACGCCTTTGGCATCACCCTCTGGGACAAGATGGCCTGCAGCAACCAAATCGCATCCTTGCGACAGGAGGGGCTTTATACGCCGCCATCGCTGGAGGGCACGTTTGCTTACCCTTTCTCCGGCGGGGGAGCCAACTGGGGCAGCGCGGCCTTTGATCCCACGCGCAATCTGCTGGTGATCAATATGAGCAACATGGGTAGCTTCATTAAACTCTATGAACGCTCTCAAGCGGCTCAACCCCTTGATGCAATTGAAGACGGAGCCGAGTTTGCGCCGATGGAAGGCGGGCCCTATGAAATGCGGCGCGCGGAACTTCTTTCTCCGCTCGGCCTGCCCTGCACGGCCCCGCCCTGGGGCGTGATTGCCGGCATTAACCTCGACACGGGTGAGATTGTCTGGCGGCAAACGCTTGGCACAACAGAAGACCTAGCACCGGGCGGGCTTGTGCTCGAGCTTGGCACGCCTAATTTTGGCGGGCCCATTGTCACGGCGTCAGGCCTGATTTTCATCGGCGCCGCGATGGACGATTACTTGCGGGCCCTTGACGTGGCAACCGGCAGGGAGCTCTGGAAAGGTCGGTTACCGGCTGGCGGCCAAGCGACGCCGATGACGTATGAATATGACGGCCGACAATATGTTGTGATTGCGGCGGGCGGGCATTCCCGTGTTGGCACACGTCGCGGCGACAATGTTGTCGCCTTCGCGCTGCCCACCGATTGAAAGTGAAATGCGCCGATAAGAAGCCGGGCAATCGCCCGGATTTTTATCGTATTGGCAATGTTCAAAGTACCGTTTTCTATTGGCTTTCGATGGATTTGAAGTTATTCGCCAGCCTGGGTGTCCGACGTGACAAGCTGACCGCCCCGAATAAAAAACGCAGCGCTAACGCCCTTGTCGACGAATTGAAAATCTTCGGCTTCCTTAAGCCATAAAAAACAGCCTTCAACGCATGGATTTTCAACCCTTGCGCCCGGCTCAACCGTAATCTCGCTTAGGTTTTCGTCCTGGTCCTCAAAAACAATAATATGGGCCTGGCTGTCACGGTTCGTGACAGACACGCCGTCAGCCGCCAAAGCAACTGCAGTTCCGAGGCCAAACAAAAAGGCGAAAGCACCAATTGATACTCTATTCATGGATGTCTCCCGAGCTGTGGAGACTTTTAGATGGGGCATGAGAAACTTAATTAAATTGAATTTATTGCATTATAACTATTGATTAAAATGATAGATGAATCACCCGGTCTGGAGACACTTCACGGAATAATCCCGCATGTCTGCGCCACTTCATTCAGGCCATTGAGCACGGTCTGGCTAAGGCTGGGTTCCAGCGACTCCGGAAGCACAACATAAGCGGGGTAAAGAAACCCCGGCGCGGTATCCACACACCTTAACTGACCTGTCTTCAAATAAGGTGACGCAATCCGACGCGGGAAATATGCTGCCGCCGGCCGTTCCAGCAAATAATCGATAGCGATGGTTCCCAGGTCCACCGACAGGCGCGGCGTTTTCTGGCTAGGAAAATTTAGCGCGTGGTCCTCCTGGAAATCTGGCCCCCAGTATGTGAGCACATAGCGCTTGCCAAACGGGTCATCACCGGGAGCGAGGCTGCTGACAAGAATGACTTCTTCAGAAAAAATCTGAACCGCACGAAAGCCGGGCCGATATTGCGGACGGTACATGACCGCCGCGTCCAGCGCCCCGTCGGTCAATTGCGCCGAAAGGGTCAGCGGGTCTGCCATGCTGGCGCTGATCATAGCGTCGGGCATGGTGTCCTCCATCCAGCCAAGCCAGTGAGTGAGGTAGCCTTGCCACAAGCTGACCTGTGCCCCGATCCGCAGACTCACCGCAGACTGCTCAACGATACCGGCGTCCAGCTTTGCCTGTTCCCACAATTGCGCCATTGCGCTTGCTGTGCGCAGGAATTTTTGGCCTGCTGCTGTCAGCACCGCCCCTTTTTTTCCACGGCCAAAAAGCGCCACGCCCAGCTCGTCTTCCAATGTACGCATACGCACACTTACGGTTGACTGGGTTACATGCACCGTCTCTGCTGCGCCAACAAAGCTGCCGGTTTGCACCACAGCAAGGAATGTACGGATCTGGTTAATGTCCATCTATCTATTCTTTTTATCAATATAAAATATTTAACATATTCGCTTTATCAAATTTATATGCTGTGGTCCAATCGAATCATGAGCTGGGTAACCAGCTGTCCCACTGCATGGCAGAAAGGAGAGTAGAATGGACAAAAGAGCAGTGTGGAGGGGCCTCAGCCCTGTCCCCATTCAAACTTCCGGTCTAGGGCGGCCGTCAGCCAGGACCATCAAGCAGGTTCGAGACCAATTGATTGAAGAGTTGCATGATTGGCATGTCAGACGGTGCCTGACGAAGTGGCGAGGAGACAGTCATGAAAAAGCGTAGGACTCGACCTTCGGCCCCCTCGGAGGAACGGAGAAGCGCTGAACTGCTTTATTTTCCTACGAAACCCTCACGGTTGAAGTCCAAAAAACAACAGCGGCGTTTTGCCAAATAGGCGCCGAAACAAGCTAGGGGGCGGGACCCAACTCCACGAACAGATCGGCAACCCTGAGCCTTGAGGTCCTAGCCCCCTAACCAATCACCATTTCACAAAAAAAGCCGGGCTAAACCCGGCTTTTCGCTGTGGTCAAACCTTTGGGGCTACTCGCCGTCGCCGAACGTTGGCATGGGTGCGCCGTTGGTACGGCAGCCATAAGCCATGCCCAGACCTTCGTCCTTGCGGTTAATGACGAAGCTTGATGTACCTTGCGGGCAGCTGAAGCTGTCGCGGTCGCCGTCTGGCAACGTGACCGTTACCCGGTCATAGTCATACCCGCTATTGTGGCGGCTGACACCATCATCTGAGATGTTAACCGAACATGCGCCCAGCATCAGAGATGCGGCAGATACAAGGGTGACGTGAAATGCTTTCATGGGTGGTATCCTCTTATGTGTCGTTGTGTATTTTTTTGTTGTGAATTTGGTTTATCGCGGAAGCTCGCGGTTGGCAAGCCTTGGTCTCTTAAAAGCCTGCCCGAATACCAACACGAATAAAGCGGCGCTGCGCAATTGTCTCCAACCCACCTGATGTAACGGCTGACACCACTTTGGCGTCAAACAGGTTTTCCACATTCGCCGTCAGGCTCATACTGTCACGGATTTCAAAAGCGGCTCCGGCATTGATGGTGAAAATATCATCCAGCCTGCGCGTATTCAGGTCATCGTCAAACTGTGCGCCCGCATAGCGGGCCTCCAGCCGCCAGAAACCACGCGTCATATTTTGCGTTATGCTCGCAGTTGCGCTGTGGCGCGGTGTCTGGACAGGTCGGTTACCAACAAGGTCCGGGTTGGCGTTAAACCGGGTGATGCGCGACCGCGCATAAAGATACTGACCTTCCAGGATGAGGCTGCCATCCAGTTCAATACGACCTGCGAGCTCGACACCATCGATGGTGGTGCGGTCAACGTTGGCGCGCTGGCGCAAGACACCACCAGCGGGCACAAAACCACCCAGCGGGAAAAAGCCGGGGCCAAAGCCCACGGTCACATTGCCGACCGCGTCATGGAACCAGTTCCGGTAATAAGTGATGCTGGCGCTGACAGTATTGAGAGGCTGATAGTCAAAACCAAACTCGACGCCATACAGCGTTTCCGGCTGCAGGTTCGGGTTGGCTTCCGTGATATCGTTTACGACACGGAACGGCCGGTAAAACTCGTTGAGGGTTGGCAGGCGCCAGCTTTTGAAAGCGGCTGTTCGCAGCTTGATTGCACCTGTCAGGCTGCGCTCATACCCAATACGGCCTGAGCCAATCCAGTCGCTGCGGTTGGGCACCACATCGTCCCGAACTGTCGAGCCATCTTCAAGGCTCGTTTCCACACGCTCGCCGCCATATGTGCGCCAGCGATCCAGCCGGAAAGTCGCCGAAAGCTCGCCCCAGTCACCGCTGGCGGCATACTCGCCGTAAGCGCCCAAAATCCACTGGTCACCGCCAGCCCGCCGCTGCCGCGTGAAACCGGCACCAAGGTTGCGGAAGCGCTCGTTGGTTTCGCCGCTCATGCGGCGGCCATCCAGCCCAAACTCAAAGCCGTCAACCTGCACACGCGCCAAAAATCCGGCACCCCAGCCCGGCACGTCAAACTGGTCAAGCACCGCACGTTCCGTGGTACGCTCATCGCGGGCCGAAGCAAACACGTTGGCAAAATCGCGCTCACGGTAATAGGCTGAGACTTCATACTTGGTACCGTCCGCCGGTTCATGCAGCAGGCGCAATGACGTCTCGTAACCATCGGTTTCATTAACCGCAAGCGACAGGCCGTTGACACGTTCCTCGCCGTAAAACCGCGCACGCGCTGTCAGCGACGTATCAGCGGAAAAGCGGTGTATGTACGAGCCTGCGAAGGAATAGGCTTCGCTGGCGGCACGCACGTCCACTGCGCCACGATCAGCTTCGCGCAGCAAAAAGTCGCCGTCCGTTTCAAAATAGCCGCCCTCAACAGCGAAATCGCCGTGCGGCGCATAAAAAACCGCGCTGCCATTCACGGAAATCGTGTCATCAGAGCCATAAAAACCTGAAACTGCGTTGCGGGGTTCGGTTTGCAGGTCCACGGCCCCAGCAAGTGCCTGCGCGCCAAATGCACCGGGTGAACCACCACGGCGCACGCGTGCGGTCGAAATGGTAGACCCCTGATAGCCAGACCAATAGATCCAGCCACCAAAAGGGTCGTTTTGCGGAATACCATCAAGTGTCACCAGCGTACGTCCGGCTGCGTTTGCACCGACACCGCGGATGGTCAGGCCCTGCGTCGTGGGATGCGCTGTAAAGCTGTTGGCGCGCCGAAACAAGCCAACACCCGGCACACTGCCAAGCACGCTGTCGAGCCTGAAGGTAGCCTGTTCTGCAACATCCACATCGACAACCTGCTGGCCGACGCTGCGTACCGCCAGGCGGTCGCCCGTGACTGTTACTTCTTCAATGTCTGTTAGAGCGTCTTGCGCGCTAGCGACGAGACTTGACGTCGTCAGCAGTGACAGGACCGCCGTTGTTTTCAAAATGGGTGCGTACATAACTGGCGATCAATGCAATCTCTAGGTCTGAAAGGTGAGCGAACGACGGCATTTCGTTGCCATAGTCGCTTTCGGTGGGTGCAAGTGCGGTGCTGCCCTGCAGGATAACTTCGATGACACCACCCTTGGGGCCATTGGCACGCGGGCGGCCTATCAGCTCAGGCTGCAGCATCGGTACGCCGCCGCCGTCATACTGGTGGCAGACGCCGCAATTCTCTTCATAAAGGCGCTTGGCATCGGTGTCCTGGGCGGTGGCGGGAAAGCACGTCGCCACCAATGCCACCATCAAGAAAAGTCTATTCGCCTTCATACGTTACCTTCCAAACACGCCCGCCCGACATCAGGCTTGATATATAAATAGCGCCGTCCGGCCCTTCAGCAAGGCCCATCGGGCGGTGCACTGCATTCCGTGGGTTCATTACAGGTTCCGGGCCGGCAAAACCGTTGGCAAATGTGACCCAGTCACCGGATACGTTGCCGTCGTCGTCCATCGGCAAATAAACCACCCGGTAACCCTGCTGCGGCAGCGGTGCACGGTTCCATGAGCCATGGAAGGCGATAAAGGCACCTTTTCTGTAATCCGCTGGCACTGCGTCGCTTTTCAGGAACATCATCCCGTTCGGCGCCCAGTGGCCCGGGAAACCCACCAGTGGGTCTTGTCCTTCGTTTGACACGGTCTGGCCGTCGCCGCCGTATTCGGGCATCACCATACGCTCGCCCTTGATGTGGTCATAATAGCTATATGGCCAGCCAACATCGGAGCCATCATCAAGACGGTGAAATTCTTCCGATGGCAGTTCTGCACTCTGCTCATTGGAGAACATTTCAGGGAAAAAGCTCGCAAACTGGTCGCGTCCGTGCTGTGCCATATAGAGCGCGTCAGCATGGGTGTTCCACGCCAGGGCAAGGCCGTTCCTGATACCGGTTGAATAGAGGTGACCGTCCGACATCTGATCCTGGTTTGGTGTGTCGGCATCGAAGCGCCAGATGCCCGCGTATTTTTCAAGGATCGGGCATGGCCGCATACCGGGCGAGCCCTTCTTGCGCATTTCCCGCATGCAGGCGTTTGAGGGTGCACCGACATTTACATAAAGGTTGCCATCGCCGTCAAAGGTGAAATTTTTGGAAGCGTGCTGCGTTTCCGGTACAAAACCTTCCGCGATAATGGTGGCATCACCCGTGGGTGCGCCACTTTCCGGCAGTGGCCAGCGCATAACGGCGGTGTCCGTTGAATAATAAAGATGGCCATCATGCACACCCACACCAGACCCTTGCAGACCTTCTGCAAAATACTGACGTTCGGTGGAACGACCGTCTCCATCCGGGTCATAAAGGGCAACAGCACCCATGCCCCGCACCGACCGGCGCAAAGCCACATAAACCCAACCATTGGGTGCGGCCACAATGTGCCGCGCCTGTCCGACATCATCTGCAAAAACAGTTGCTTTAAACCCATCTGGCAGGCTGATACCGGTAGCCGGATCAACTGCCGCATCTTCAGCCACGCCAACAGGTGATAACGCGTTTGCGCCACCTCCAACTGCTGCGATCAAGAGGCTCACGCCAAAAATATTTGCTTTCATGCCTTTTCTCCCACCCGGTTCGAGCCCATCTTGGCGATATGCTATAGCCATGTCATAGGCCGATATGAAACACAATAAAATGTGATTGCGTTATATTATAGCCTAAGTCAATTCGACAAAATTGTAGACCTGTCTTCGAAAGTGAACCACATGCCCGACGTCCCCTTCAACACTCCGAACCCTGCGACCTTCGACCTTCTGATGAACCGCAGGTCAGTAAAAGCGAAGGACATGGAAGGGCCGGGCCCCGACCGCGCGACGCTCGAGAAGATTTTGCGTGCCGGCATGCGGGTTCCGGATCACGGCAAACTTGCACCTTGGCGGTTTGTCGTACTGGAAGGTGAAGACCGCGGGAAACTCGGCGACGCAATATGCGATGCCCTCATTAAAGAACAGGAAACAAGCGAAAAAATCGCCGAGAAGATGAAAGGTTACTCGACACAAGGCTCCGTGCTTGTGGTCGCAATTTTCAGCCCCAGGGAACATCCCGCGATCCCGCACTGGGAACAACAGCTCTCCACAGGTGCCGCCTGCCAGAACATGCTGATCGCCGCCACGGCGCTGGGGCATGCTGCACAGTGGCTCACCGGCTGGGGCAGCTACAGCCCAAGTGTTCGGGCCGCCCTGCAGATGGCTGAAGCAGAGCGCATTGCAGGCTTCCTGTTTTTTGGCGACAAACCGGAAAAACAGCCAACCGAACGCCCGCGCCCTGAACTGGAAAATCATGTCACTTGGGGCTGGCCCGGACTTTAGTTCAGTTATGTAATATCATTATTGACGATTCCTGACGGCAAGCCTTACCTTTAGTCCGTACTTGGAGGGAGGTCACAATGAAGCTTATCCACACAAGCTTGATGCTACTGTTGGGCGTCGCGTTTTTGCAGGCAGGTAACGCGCAGGATTTTGATTTTTTCGGTGTGAAACCACCGGGCGAAACACCAGAGCGCTTTCCATTTGAAACGGTTATTTCATCGGACTTTGCATTCCGCAATCCGATCTTTTCGCCAGATGGAAAGGAATTTTACTTTGCGGATGACAACAGCAAAACCATCAAGGTGATGTATCGCACTGAAACAGGGTGGACCGAACCAGAAACAGCCAGCTTTTCGGGCGAAGGACACAATGGCGAGCCTTTTATCACCCGTGACAATAAAATGGTCTATTTTGTCACCACCCGCCCACCGGGCACTGAACCAATGAATGGTCGAATATGGCGGGCCGAACGACAGCAGTCTGGCGAATGGTCGGAACCAGAACTGATGATCCACCGCGAAACGAATGAAGGCTTCTGGTACCCCGCCTCACCGGAACCGGGAATTCTTTATTTCGGGGCAACACTTGAAGACAGTTTCGGCGAGGGTGATTTTTACCGCGCTACTGAGGGCCCAGACGGCTGGGACATTGAGCATCTGCCCGCTCCTTTTAACACGCCCGACTTTGAATGGGATCCTTACTTCAGTCCTGACAGAAGCTATATGCTGTTCCAGTCTCGCCGCCCGGGCGGATTGGGGCAGACCGACATCTATATCAGTTTCCGTTCAGGAGACGGATATGGCGATCCAATTAATGTTGGTGCACCAATAAACTCGCCAATATACGAAACCGCAGCTACAATTACGCCAGACGGAAACTATATGTTCTATACCGTTGTTGGGCCAGGTCACCCATCGGAAATCTATTGGGTCAGCACCAAGGCCTTAACAAAACTGAAGAATATGAAGAACTGAGTCCTGTATGTATCTTGGGAAAAGCTATCAACCGGCAACAACGTTCCTGGAGCTGGGGGATGGTTTCGCGGACGCTGTAAAGGCAGCGGACTTCCCGGAGACCATTATCCGTTACCGTAATGACCGAGCCGCCAAAACCATTGGTCTAGACAGGCTCACCGACGAGGAATGGATCCGGCACTTTGGCCGGTTCGAACCCTTGCCCGGCACCCTGACGGAACCGCTGGCGCAGCGCTATCACGGCCACCAGTTTCGCCACTATAACCCGGAAATCGGCGACGGGCGCGGGTTCCTGTTCGCCCAGATGACGGACGAACAGGGCCGACTGATGGACCTTGGCACCAAAGGCAGCGGCACCACGCCCTACAGCCGGTCCGGCGATGGACGGCTGACGCTGAAAGGCGGCGTGCGCGAAATCATGGCGACCGAAATGCTGGAAGCCCTCGGCGTCAACACGTCCAAAACATTCTCGATCATCGAAACAGGCGAGAGCCTGCACCGGGGCGACGAGCCCTCGCCTACACGCTCTGCGGTCATGGTGCGACTGAACCACGGACACATCCGGATCGGCACTTTCCAGCGCCATGCTTTTTATTCCGACAAGGAACGGCTGGAAGCACTCGTCGATTATTGCCTGAAGCATTATTACGGCAAAACGCCAAGCGGCAGCGCGCAGGACCGTGCGCTCGAGCTACTGGGGCTTGTCAGTGAAAAGGTCGCGGTCCAGGCCGGAGAGATTATGGCCACCGGTTTTGTCCACGGTGTCCTGAACACGGACAATATCAATATCACTGGCGAAGTGTTTGATTTTGGCCCCTGGCGCTTTCTACCGACGATGGACCTGGCGTTTACCGCAGCCTATTTTGACGAAACCGGCCTCTATGCTTTTGGCCGCCAGCCCGACGCATTGCACTGGAACGTGTACCAGTTAGGCGGCGCGCTCGCGGACATATGCGAGGAAAACGAACTCAAGCGCGTGCTCGGCAACTTCCCGCGCATCTATATGGATGCAATCCGCGACAAGCTGCTGGCGCGGCTGGGTGTGAAAGCCAAAGGCGATATTCCGGACGATGAGCTGCTGACCAAAGTGAACGAGTTTCTGGCGAAGGAAAACTTCCCCTACGAGCGTTTCTTTTTCGACTGGTACGGCGGGTCTGCGAGCGCCGAACGCGCAATGGCGGGGCCAGAAGCGCACCGGTACGGCAAGGAGAGCTACAAAGAGCTTTTTGATATACTCAAAGTTTATGAGCCAACAAACCCGCAGGCGCTTAACACCAGCTATTTCCTCGGGGACGGGCCCGAGACGCTGCTGATCGACGAAGTCGAGGCCTTGTGGGCACCCATCGCCGACAATGACGACTGGGCACCCTTCAACAGAAAAATTGACCGCATCCGGGAAATGGGTGCTGCGCTCAGCGGCTAGCCTGCTCTTTCCTCAAGGGTCAGCGCATTGCACTTGCCGGTGAACTGGCGAATGAGCAAATAGAGCAAGAGCCCGATCGGCCCGGCCAGGAAGGCAAATGCAAGGCAGGGGATAACCAGAAAATGATTCACGCCGCGCGCCACAGCATCGCGCCCGATCCAGGCGCCGACAAACAGGTCGAATACCAGATAATGCGCCCAGCCCATCAGCGTGACGTTTGGGTGTGAAAATGCGATCATGATTGTTTCAAGCGTCGCGAAACCACCACCTTCTGCGTTTTCGCCAAACGCAAGCGCGCGCACCCACAACACCAGATAAAATGCGCCAAACAAAACCGGATAGATACCGCTGTGCACCAGCTTTTTGGTGATGTCGGATTTTGGCAATAACGCCAGCAACAGCCAAGCCGGCATCACAGCCAGATTGATGGCGCTGTAGAGTGTTTCGTAGGACATATCATGTCTCCCCTGACCAGAGTTCGGGGCACACTAGCAGCGAATTCAACTCTGCGCTACTCGGCAGCAGCAACGGTTTCCGGTTCCGGGAACAGCTCATCCATCGAGACGCTTCTGCCGTTGTCGAGCACAATACGCGCGTGATAGCGCTTAAGCAGGCGCGGCTCAGGCACACCGCAGCTGTGGGCGATAATACCCACCTCTTTTTTCATATTTTTAGCGTAGGATGCCACACGCTCGGATTTGTTGGCCGGGTCCAGGCCAAACTGGAGCTTGGGGTCATGCGTGGTGATACCTGTCGGGCACGTGTTTTTGTTGCACTGCAGTGCCTGAATGCAGCCAAGTGCAAACATGAACCCACGGGCCGAATTGACAAAATCCGCGCCAGCGCAAAAAGCCCAAGCGACCTCTGAAGGATTGATCATCTTGCCGCTGGCACATACTTTCACCCGGTCGCGCAGGCCATAGGCTTTCAGGATATCTACCACGAGAGGCAGGCTTTCACGCACCGGCATACCCATATTGTCGATAAGACTCATTGGTGCCGCACCCGTGCCGCCATCGGCACTGTCGATCGTGATGAAATCAGGGGCGCTTTCAATGCCTCGCTCATTGATGAGCTTGCAGAGGTTTTCAAAGAAACCATAGGCACCGATCACAGCCTTGAAACCAACGGGCTTGCCTGTGACCTCCCGCACATACTGGATCATGTCCAGAAGGTCATCAATGCTGTCCACCTCAGGGTGTCGGTTGGGGCTTATTGCGTCCTGCCCGACCTCAAGGCCGCGGATACGGGCAATTTCCTCGGTGACTTTTGCACCCGGCAGGATACCCCCCTTGCCAGGCTTAGCCCCCTGGCTCAGCTTGAGCTCAAACATTTTTACAACGTCATGGCTTGCCACATCCTTCAGTTTCTGCTCGTCGAAACCTCCTTCGGGCTTGCGCACACCAAACTTGCCGGTACCAACCTGGAAAACAATGTCGGCCCCGCCTTCAAGGTGATAGGGCGACAGGCCACCTTCGCCGGTATTCATCCAGATACCTGCTTTCTTTGCACCTGCTGACAAGGCCCGCACCGCCGGGATTGATATGGCGCCGTAACTCATGCCGGAGATATTGAAAATGGAATCGGTCGTGTAGGGGTGGCGGCAATAGGGCCCGATGGTAACGTCACAAGGGTCTTTCGCCTGCTCTTCGAGTGTTGGAAACGGACAGTTGACGAAATACACCGTGCCGGTGGGGCGCAGGTCGCGGGTGGAGCCAAACGCCACCGTCGAGTCTACATTTTTGGCAGCTCGGTACACCCAGGAGCGTTCCGCCCGGTTAAACGGCATTTCTTCGCGGTCCAGCGCGAAAAAATACTGCCGGAAAAATTCACCTAAATGCTCAAAAAGATAGCGAAAACGAGCAATAACAGGATAGTTGCGCCTCAGCGTGCTTTCTGTTTGCCGCTTATCGTGCACATACAGCACCAGCACCCAAAAAATGCCGATACCGATCGCAAAAATAAACAGAAACGAAAGAACTTCCAGAAGCCCGACGACAATGTCGGAAATTTGGCCCATATCCATGTTGCCCCTCCCTGTTTTCACTTCAAGGCGGCCACTTTAGATCATTTGCCGGATATTTTCTCCAATAACTAAGCTTCACGCTCTCGCGAGAGGCTTGTGACTGTCAAACCAGCTACCGGGCCGACCGGCCAAGCTGTTTCATCTGGTCCATCAACTTGTCGGCGCGCGCAGGTTTCATCTTGTCCACCAGGCCTATCAGGGTTGTGAAAACTGGACCGACGCCCACAAACCCCAGGATATTGCGCTGAAGCGTTTTCACGCTGTGCATCCGGAAAAACAGGCGATAGGCAAGCGCGGGCATGCCCATGGTTACTATGATGCGGGCTGACTTTCCTTTCAGCAGTGTACGCATATGAGCAAGGCCGGCTTTGTCGCCCTTGATCATGCCGGGCCGCACAGCCTGCTCCAGAAAGGCTTTCAGCAAGGCCGGCATGGTCCCCAGCCACAACGGATATATGAATACCAGATGGTCTGCGTTGAGTATTTGCTGCTGTGCATCCTTGAGGCCTTCCGGTGCATCTTCACTTGTCCATTCTTCACCGCTGCGAAGAATGGGGAAATCGAGTGCCCCGACGTCAAGCGTGTCGACTTTAAAACCCGCTTCCCGTGCACCAAACTCATAAGAATCTGCAAGCGCATGGCACAGATGCCTGCCGCCACTGTGTGGGTGACCCTGTACAATGAGGATATGCTTTTGCATGGTCTTCTCTCCCGAGTTCAATATCTGGCAGCACAAGAATATCCCTCTGTGGTTGTCTTTCTTTGACAGCGGTCAAAACCAGCCTGAAATTGAATGAACGCATTGCTTGCGCAAACCGATTGTGAAGGCCAGAATAGAGCGAACCCTTTGGCAGCGGACCCTCTTTGGAAGCGAACCAGCACCATGAAATCTGAAAAAGTCGAATTTAGCGGATCGCAGGGCCATGACCTTGCGGCAAGATACGATGGCCCGGATGAAAACCCGCGGGCTTTTGCATTATTTGCGCATTGTTTTACCTGCGGCAAAGACCTCAATGCCATCAATCGTATCGCGCGGGCGCTGGCAGCTGACGGCATCGGCCTGTTCCGGTTTGATTTCACCGGGCTTGGTTTGTCGAACGGTGACTTCGCCAATACGAATTTTTCTTCCAACGTGGAAGATCTGATAGCGGCGGCGGACTATATGCGCGGTTCGATGGCGGCGCCCACGATCATGATCGGGCATAGTCTCGGCGGGGCGGCAACACTTGTCGCAGCAGGCATGGTCCCGGAAGTGCGCGCTGTCGCGACCATCGGCGCGCCCTTTGACAGCGAAAACGTACTGAAACAGTTTAAAAATGATATTGATGCGATAGAGTCAGACGGCGAAGCCGAAGTGATGCTGGCGGGCCGCCCGTTCAAGATGAAAAAACAGTTTATCGAGGATGCAAGAAGCCAGAATGTAGCTGACCATATCGCCAAACTAAAAAAGCCGCTGCTCGTGATGCATTCGCCGATCGACGAAACGGTAGCTCTTGATCATGCCCGCAAAATTTATGAAGCGGCCAAACATCCAAAAAGCTTTGTCTCGCTCGACAAGGCCGATCACCTGCTGATGAAAAACGCAGCTGACGGTCAGTATGTCGCTCGCGTGCTGTCGGCATGGGCCAGCCAGTATATCTAGGCTAGAAATACTGGCCATAGTACCGCAAGTCGTCCGCATAGAATTCAGCAAGCTTGTCGGTCAGTGTTTGATTTTGTTGTGCCGGTTTTCCCGGCGTTGTCATTTCGTTGAGAACAGGCAAATTAAGGCCCGAGCGCGCGCCAATAAGGCTGACCAGTTCGGGCAAATTCGCCATACCACCTATCCAGCTGAACACATTGGGGTCTGTGCCGAGAAAATGGCTGACTGGCTCAGTGTGATTGCGGGCTGTAACAAACACCTGCCTATACCGGGTCAGGTTGTGCAGGAAAAAATCCCACTCGGGCCGCGTCGGCAGGCCATAAAACTCCGCCGCACCTTCATGGTGACCCGCAAGCTGGTCTCGCGCTACTATGTTTCCGCGGAAGTATGACCTGAGCCTCGCTGCTGGCCCGCGGACCAGCGCGCAGGAAAAATAGTTGGCATACTCTGTTTTGAGGTCGGAGAAACGGATCGGAATATTGCGGTGATCTTCCTGATGGATGTCCTCACCGCGCATTTCTTCCCCGGCCACCTGCTTGAGAACGTTGAGCACACTGGTGGAGCCACACTTGCGAATGGGGAAAAACAGAATACTGGCATCGTCCAGCTTTTTCGCCCGGCCGGCACCGTTGCCTGCGAGCGCAAGCTCCCAGGAACCGGGTTGCCAAACATCCTCAACGATGTCCTTCAAAAGGTCGGCGGCCTGCCGCTCGCACCCTTCAAAAACAAGAAACCGCGCATCAATTCGCCGAAACCTTGGATGATCACTGTCCCTCAGGGCGGAATCGAGTTTGGCTCTGGCCTTGTCGTACTGCTGGGCATGGAAAAGCGACCAGATTTCAGCAGCTAGCGTTTTTTCGTGATCGCTGGCACGCATCACGCTGCCGATTCGTCGGCACGAGCGTCGAGAAAAATCTGCTCCAGCACTTCAAATGGAAGCATAACACTGCCATGCCGGCCCGGGTGGTCTTTCACCGCCGCCAGAAGACTGAGTTTTTGCCATTTCTCGGGAAACGTACCGGCACCGGTTTTGATCATGTGCCGAAACCGCGCCGAGATGTCTTCAAGTTCAGTTTCAGACAATCCGATCACCTGTTCGCCGACAATTGCGGCGGCGGCCTGGCCAAGCGCACAGGCTTTGACTTCCTGGCCAAAGGACGTGATCACACTGTTTTGAAGCCGGGCATCCGCTGTAATACGACTGCCGCATATCCGGCTGGTTTTCGTCGCTGTCACGTCAGGGGCCGATAAGCGTTCCTGATGCGGAATCTGTGTGGTTAACCGCAGAATTTCAGTGTTGTAAAGTTCGCTCATAACAGATTTATACAAGCCTTTTCCTGATCCAGCATCAATCATTTACCGTAATTGATATTTGGACACGCCAATGGGGCCAAACCGGGCAAACCCTTGAAGTTTGCTTGATTAATCCCTTAAGCTTCCCATATCAACAGCGTTTGTCGCCGCTGGGGATCAGCTCCCCGAATTGTATCGTCGGCGGCAGATACCATACCGTTCGGGCAAACAGGCCCGGGCCAAATTTGAAAGGAAATATCCTTATGGATGCCGTACTTGAAAGGGCCGACAACGGCCCTGAACTGAAGGTAATCCCGCAGGACGCCGCTGAAAGCCCCACCCGGGCCGAGGCAGAAGCCGCGGTTCGTACCCTCATTAGGTGGGCGGGCGATGACCCCACGAGAGAAGGCCTTATCGACACACCAAAGCGTGTTGTGAAAGCTTACGAAGAATTTTTTAATGGCTACAAAAAGGACGTGGCTGACATTCTGTCGCGCACGTTCGAGGAAGTCGCAGGCTATGACGACATGGTTGTTCTGCGGGGCATCAA
This sequence comes from uncultured Kordiimonas sp., assembly GCA_947500295.1. GTDB lineage: Bacteria > Pseudomonadota > Alphaproteobacteria > Sphingomonadales > Kordiimonadaceae > Kordiimonas. The sequence goes on along the minus strand of CANMRM010000003.1, from coordinate 129,645 downwards.
GGTGGAAAGCCACTGCGAGCACCATATGGTGCCGGTCCAGGGCACAGCCCATGTGGCCTATATGCCCAACGGCAGCGTGGTTGGCATTTCCAAACTGGCCCGCGTCGTTGAAGCCTACGCCAACCGGCTGCAAACACAGGAAACGATGACAGCGCAGATCGCTGACGCGCTTGAAGAGCACCTTGACCCCAAAGGGGTGGCTGTTGTGGTGGACGCCACACACCAGTGCATGACCTGCCGCGGTGTGAAACATGATGGTGTTTACACGATTACGCGGCAATTCCGCGGTGTTTTCAAAGAAGCAGATCAGGAGCGTCGGTTCTGGGATCTGATCCGCGGCTGACAGCTCTTATCTGAACTTTATTGAACGGCGGCGTACCCACGGTGCGTCGCCTTTTTATTACCTGGTGGGTATTTGTGCCACCGGTCGGCATACGCTATCCTTGTGACCAGCGCTTTAAGGTCAATAAAAAATAAAGATCATTCGCCAGCGGCGGGCGCTCACGACAACGTCGAGAGGATAGTATAATGACACAGGCAAAAAACCATCAGGCGGAGCCTTCCGCAGATGGGGTCTTCATCAGGGTTTTCAAATATATTCCAACAGTGGTCTGGGCCCCTGTTATGGGCTTTGCCGTTATGACGGTCGGCGTCTTTGCATGGCAAATATTGGCTAGGGTCAACGTTCTGACAAGCCCGTCCATCCCGTGGTCAACGCCCCTGACAGCCATCTTCCTGTGGGCGTATTTTCGTTACTTCGGTGGGGCATGGTGGCCCCGTTCGACACAGAATTTCCGCCGCGGCTGCCTTCGGGCCAACCCACTAAAACCAGCTTTGCGAAGTCTCGTAATTGCCACCGCTGTGGCTGGCTTGGGGTTCACGCTATCGCTGCATTTTCTTTCGTTGAGACTGATTGACCTGCCACCAGACGCCCTGAGCTTCACCCCCAAGGGACTTGATATCCCCTGGTGGACATTATGGGTCAGCGTAATTATGGCCTCCATCGTAGCCGGCATTTGTGAAGAGGCAGGTATTCGCGGTTATCTACAGTCTCCGGTCGAGCGCCGTCACGGCGCGGTACCTGCCGTAATATTGTCTGCCCTGGTATTCACCGTCATGCATTTCAATCGGGAACTCGGCATAGCGCTAGCTGTACCCTTTTTTATTTCTGCCTTGTGGTACGGCGCACTGACATCTCTCGCCAACTCGATTATTCCCATGATCTTCGTACATATTTCATTGGACATTGTCCTGATTGGATATCACGACCTACTGAGAGGGCCATTGCCGCAGCCATTTCAGCAATCCGGACCAAGTGCCGGTTTCATTGCCAATGGCATTGTTGCTCTGGTGTTCGCGGGCCTGCTGATCTATTTGTTGCTGCGGTTGAAGCGGTTGACCCATCCTGAGCCCGTCGACTAAAACTCGCCTTTACCTGAGGTATCAAACATGACCAAAATCCAGTTTGCAGAACGTTCAGACCGTCAGGCCGTGGAAACCGGCAACGGGTTTGCACCAAAGTTTGATGACCGAGGACTTATCCCGGTATTTACCATCTGTGCCAATACAGGCAGCGCTCTCATGCAGGCCTGGATGAATGCTGAAGCCATCCAGAAAACCATTGAAACCAGTGAAGCTCACTATTTCAGCCGCTCGCGCGGTGAGCTTTGGCACAAAGGTGCAACATCTGGCGAGTTTCAGATTGTGAAAGAATTCCGTGTGGACTGCGACCAGGACAGCCTGTTGTTGGTTGTGGATCAGAAAGGCGGGAAATGCTGTCATGTTGGGCATGCTAGCTGCTTCTTCCGGGAAATTCCTGTGGGACCGGATGCTATCGAAGATGGCGTTGTGAAGCTCAAGACCAGCTGACCCGGGAAGCTGCGCACGTTGGCTTCAACCTCCAGATACCTCGAACGACACCCTGACAATGTCACCCACCATGGCCTTTTCGGGCGGCATCTATTCCGCCTCAATTCACAATATAGTTACTAGATAACATTTCACCGCAACTACCGCTCATCTCGACGCAGGGGTGTGGCGTGGCCAGTGGTCGTTGTTACTCTATAACGAAATTTGAACTTGCGACACGACAGCGAAGGGACCCCGACCCTTTGGGTTGGATTTACGATCCTCTTAATAAAGCACTTCAGGCCACTTCGGTGGCCTGTTTTTTTTACCGCCCCTGTCTTCGTCCTTACCCTTCAACAATAGCGGGGATGACAAATGGGTATGCGCTGCCCTATTGTCCCGTGCAGAGTGATGGAAAAAAATACATGAAGATAAAGCTGTTCGCATTGGTGTTTGCTATCGGGACCACTGTTACGCTGACGACAGCGACTGCAGCTCAGGATGCCATTCGCAAAGACCTGCCTGCCCACGCACGGCCTGAAAACAGCGTGACCAGCTTTCACCGGCGGGCCGTTGACAGCAGCAGCACTCCCTGGCAGGCGATCGGGCGGGTGAACATAGGTGGTCGCGCTCATTGCAGCGGCACACTGGTTGCCGTTGATGTCGTGCTCACTGCCGCTCACTGTCTATATTCCGCCCGTGACCAGAAAATGGTGGTACCGGGCATCGTGCATTTTGTGGCCGGTTACTCCAAAGGCGAACATCAGGGTCATTCCAAGGTAAAGTCCTATATCGTCGGAGACGGCTATCGCGGCAGTGACGGCGCAAGCCGCGCCAATGTTGCTCATGACTGGGCACTCTTAACCCTCGAAAGCGCGCTCGGCGAAGACCTCGGCTACCTCAACGTCCCCGATGGATGGTTTGACCGCCCGCCATCCGCAGGGTTGCCCCGGCCCGGTCCGCGAAAACTGGAGATCGAAGCCGGCGTGACCACCGCAGGATATCCCGGAGACCGAAAGCATGTCTTATCGCTTGAGGAGAATTGTAAAATTATCACAACGGCAAACGAGGGACGCATTCTGTTCACAACCTGTATCGCGCTCAGCGGCGACTCCGGTGGCCCGATTTTGCAAAAGTCCGGGGATGACTGGCGTATCATTGGCGTACAGACATCTGCCCTCAAAGCCGGCAACAAAATATCCGGCGTTGGCCTTTCAGCCCTTGTATACCAGCCATATCTGGATACGCTGATCAATTAGGCTGTTCCAGGAATAGAAACAGATTCGACGACGTAGCGCTGTCCAAAAAAACAACGGAACCGGCAGGTGACCAATTCCAATCAAATATTCAGTGCTTTCCTTGGGTCAGAGCCAACGAAAAAGGCGGCAATTGAACTGCTGTCAGCATTGCATGAGATAGAGGCAGAACAAGACGGCCCTCATGTTCAACGGATACCCTATTTCCGGTGGGAACACTCGATTGAACCCAAAGTCAAGGCCAGCACCATTGAACTGCTCAATAAGATCAATGCAGCGCATCCCGAAGATCTTGCGACCCAAACCACATATGCAGGTGTTGCAATGCGCCTCTCGGGTGGCAAGGCTGTGGACATCGAGCCACTGGCTGAAACAGCGAAAAAAAAAGTTGCGGCATGCACTGAACCGACCGTTCTTTTTGAACTTGGTAACATTTTTCGCGCATTGCCAAGGTGGGCGGCCCTTAAATCCGCAGCCGAAGCAGCGATCGTCTGCTTTTCAAAAGGCACCTGGCAATCGCACATTGCATGCGACTGGCTGATACTTGCGAACTACCGTCTGCTCCTCAAGAAATTTGACCGCAACAAAATTGATCCTGATGACATTCAGGCGTTCGATTCAATCGTGCAGTCCTGTGCTGACTGCCTGGGTGAGGATACCAAGAATATCGCATTTTACCGCAGCCTCATCGCGTCCCTGCGCGGCGATATAGACGGAGCTGTGGACCTTATCGCGCAGGCACAACGCCTGCCCGGCAAACTCATCGTTCTATTCGAGCGCCTTGAGTTGTTTGCCGACACTTCAACACCGTTGGACCGACCCGGCAAAGCTGCAGCTGTTTTTGCCGAACGCCTCACAGACCAAATCAATCATCCGACGGATGGCCGGGGTACGCTGCTGATCTCGCTGGATGAAGTTTATTTCGAGCAATATGCCGAGATTTTTCTCAAATCCTTCGGGCATTGGAACCCGGGAGGCCTTGTTCATTTACATTGTGTTGACTTCCATATCCACGACAAAAAGCGCGAGGCGCTGGAGGTTGCAGCCAATGTCAAAATCAATTCCACAGAGGACCGATGCGCGGAGTTCCTTAAAGAGAATAACCTGTTTCACGGCTACTGTGCTGCCGCCCGGTATCTCTTTATGCCGCGTTACCTGAAACGCTACGGCAAACTTGTAATCAGTGATGTTGACGGCGTTATCCAGCGCTCAATTGCCGACATCTGGCAGGACGGCGACACCGCGATCGGGCTTGCAAGTCGCCTTGTCAGCAACAAATGGACCTCTGCACGCCTTCTGTGGGAAGCCATCGCCGCCGGCTCGCTCGCTATCTCCAATACGCCCAGCAATCTGAGGTTTGCCTGGCGCACCGCCAACACCCTCGCAGATCAGATCGACTATTGCCGGAACAGGAAGATGAAGCTGTTTTATGCCGACCAAGTTGCATTGCTGACCGCGTACATGGCTTCTCGTGAGAACTGTGAATTCAAACCTTTTTCCGGACTATTCAGCCAGAAAACAGGCTGGCAGCTGGCCACGGGTTCCGATGCCAAGGTCAATTTTCAGCGGTCAAATAAACTCGTTCAAAATCTCGGGAATTGAAGGCAAAAGCAAGCACTTACAGGATGCACCTGATTGAGACTCGATCAGGCTTTGGTTGCCCGCTATAGTGACCATTCCGTAAGCTGACAAAAACCGGGTGTGGGTGACATTCATGAACAACAGCAGGCTTGAAATTGCGCAAATCCCCGTACTGAGCGACAATTATCTTTTTCTGATTCATGATCCCACTTCTGGCGAAACGGCCATTGTGGACCCCGCCATTGAGGAAGATACTGTCGCGGCGCTAAATGCGCGGGGCTGGACCCCCACACACATTTTCAACACCCATCACCACTGGGACCATACGGGTGCCAATCTCGCACTCAAGGAACGCTACGGCCTTACAATAATTGGCCCTGCCGCAGACCGTGACCGCATTCCCGGCATTGACATAGCCGTAGGCGAAGGTGATCAGGTGCACCTGGGGGACATTGCGGCGGACGTGATTTTTGTACCTGGACATACCAGCGGTCACATCGCCTATCATTTCGCCGGCGAAAAAGTGCTTTTCTGCGGCGACACGCTGTTTGCCATGGGCTGCGGGCGTTTGTTTGAAGGCACACCTGACGAGATGTGGTCCAGCCTGACAAAACTCATGTCTTTGCCGGACGACACGGCGGTTTACTGCGCCCATGAGTACACTATGGCTAACGGCAGGTTTGCGCTGACAGTTGACCCTGAAAACCCGGACCTTAAAGCCCGCATGGCTGAAGTGGAACGGTTGCGCGCGGACGGCATCCCGACCGTGCCGACCAGTATCGGCATCGAGAAAGCGACCAACCCCTTCATGCGCCCCATGAGCGACCACATCCAGGAGACAGTAGGCCTGATCGGCGCTCCCATCACAGCGGTTTTTGCCGAAGTCAGGAAGCGCAAGGACAATTTTTAACCTGTCGAACCAACTATGGCTCGGAGGAGAAGACGATGAAGCAAATATTGGCAGGACTGGTTATGAGTGCAGCAATAGTGGGCGCAGCGGGCGCGCAGGACGAAGATCCTTACATCTGGCTTGAGGAAGTCGAAGGCGAACAGGCGCTGGAGTGGGTTGAAGAACGCAACAAACATTCGCTCGGTATTCTGGAGGCTGATGAGCGCTTTGAAGCCCTGAAAGAGAGCGCACTCAGAGACTATAACGCGCAGGATAAAATCGCCTATGGCCGGCTATTGGGCGGATCGGTTCATAATTTCTGGCAGGATGAAAAAAACGTTCGTGGCTTGTGGCGACGAGCCAGCCTCCGCTCCTACAAGTCGGGCAATCCCCGCTGGGTCAACCTCATGGACCTTGACGCAGTCGCCGAGGAAGAGGGTGAAAACTGGGTCCTCAAGGGTCGCAAGTGCCTGCCACCGGATTTTGGACGCTGCCTTGTTGAGCTCTCACGCGGTGGCGGCGATGCCATCGTTACCCGCGAGTTTGATGCCGTAATGAAACGCTGGGCGCCCGGCGGTTTTGTTACCGAAGAAGCCAAGCAGGAAGTGGTTTGGATCGATGCTGACACGGTCCTGATCGGTACTGATTTTGGCGAAGGTTCAATGACTGAATCAGGCTATGCCAACCGAACCAAGGTCTGGCGCCGGGGATACCCTCTCAGCTCTGAAAGGCTTGTGCATGAAGGCGACGTCACTGATGTTGGCAGCTTCCCGTTTGCCAGCCACCGGCCGGATGGCACTTATGTAGGCGTGATCCAGTCCCCGGATTTCTTCACACAGAAAATTCACATCTATGATGTCGAAAACGAAGAAATGGATCAGCTGGACCTGCCGCTTGCCATCGATTTCAAGGGCATCTTTGGTAATGACGTAATCATTCAACTGCGAAAGGACTGGCGCGTGGGCGACCGGGACCTGTCTGCCGGGGCGCTTGTCTCCGTAAATATCGCAGATGCAATTGGCGGCTCCACAGGTGCAAACCTCAAAGTCATTTACGCACCCGCAGATAACGGATCCATCGATGCCGTTGATCTCGGCAAAAATCGTCTGTTCATCAGTGTACTTGAAGATGTAACAGGCAAATTGCTGACCGCCGAACCCTCAAACGAAGGCTGGAAGGTAACGACTGTTGATCTCCCTGAAAACGGCTCCCTGAATATCGTCAGCGTTGACGACTGGTGGGACGCGGCGTTTTTCAACTATGAAAGCTTCCTGCAGCCTGACACACTCTATGCCGTCGAGCGCGGCATCGAGCCGGAAGCCGTTCAATCGCTGCCCGCCCGATTTGCAGCGGAGGGACTGATAACAGAGCAGAAATTTGCCGTCAGCGCGGATGGCACACAGGTGCCCTATTTCGTGATCCGCAAAGCAGACACTGAGATGAACGGCAGCACGCCGACCATGCTCTATGGCTACGGCGGGTTCGAGATTTCCCTGACACCGACATATCTGCAGGGTTTTGGGAAGCTGTGGATTGAAAATGGCGGCGCCTACGTTATCGCCAACATTCGGGGCGGCGGCGAATATGGTCCAAGCTGGCATCAGGCTGCCTTAAAAGAGAACCGCCAACGAGCCTATGATGACTTCATTGCGGTTGCGGAACACCTTGTCTCGTCCGGCCTGACGTCACCCCAAAACCTGGGCATTCGGGGCGGGTCCAATGGCGGCCTCCTGGTTGGCGTAATGGCGACCCAACGCCCGGACCTCTTCAACGCCGTTATTTGCGCGGTGCCGCTTCTGGACATGATGCGCTACCACACATTGCTCGCGGGGGCATCATGGGTCGGTGAATATGGAGACCCGGATGTGCCGGAAGAACGTGACTTCATACGCGCCTATTCGCCCTATCAAAATGTCAGTCCGGATACGGATTACCCCGAGATGTTCATCTACACGTCAACCAAGGACGACAGGGTGCACCCCGGGCACGCGCGCAAGATGACGGCACGTTTGATGGAGTTTGGTAAACCCGTTATCTACTATGAAAACACAGAAGGTGGCCATTCCGCCGCCGCAAACCTCAAACAGCGCGCCTATACAGATGCCCTGCAGGCAGTTTATGCGCTCAAGAAACTCAGCGACGGGGAGTAACTGATGATCAGAAAAACACTTGTAGCGGCAGCGCTTGCCGCAGCAACCAGCATGTCCGCAATGGCCGAAGACGCCCACCCGGGCATGCCTTTTGGTGCCAAGGCACTTGATATCTACCGCACATCCATCGGTATTAAATCAACAGCCAATCATGGTGAAACGCCAGAACTGGCGCGGTTCCTTGCCGATGAGTTCAGGAACGGCGGTTTTGCCGAGGAAGACATCTTCCTGTTCGAAATCGGCAACGCCGCCGGGCTGATCGTGCGCTATCGCGGTGATGGCTCATCTGGCAAAAGGCCCGTCAGCATCTCCGCACACATGGACGTGGTGGAAGCCAATCCTGACGACTGGGAGCGCGACCCCTTTACCCTGATCGCGGAAGACGGCTATTTCTTTGGCCGTGGCTCCGCCGATGACAAGCTTGGCATGACTGCTGTCGCAACAAATTTTCTGCGCCTGAAATCTGAAGGCTGGGTACCAGCTCGTGACCTGATTATCGCTTTCTCGGGCGATGAAGAGACCGGCATGCTCACCACCCGTGCGCTCGTGCAGGAGCATTTGGCGCTCACCAACAGTGAATTTGTTTTGAATGCTGATTCAGGCGGCGCCTTGCTGCCGCCGGACGGTGGCAGGCCCTCAAGCTACAACATGCAGGCGGCTGAAAAAACATATGCAACGTGGGAGCTGACGGTCACAAACCCCGGCGGTCACTCAAGCCGGCCGCGTGATGACAACGCGATTTACGAGCTCGCGGATGCGCTCCTCAAAATCAGAAACTTCAAGTTTCCTGTGCGCGCCAACGAGCTTACGCGTCGCTTTTTTGATTTCACCGGAGAACGCACGCCCGGCGAGCTGGGTAACGCCATGCGTGCTTTTGCAGCTGATCCCACCAGCAAAACCGCTATCGCAGCGCTGCGCAAGGACCCTGGCTATGTGGGCACAACGGGCACAACCTGCGTTGCCACGATGCTGAGAGGCGGCCATGCCGAAAATGCGCTGCCCCAATCCGCGACCGCAACAGTCAACTGCCGCATTTTTCCGGGCGAAGGCGTAGCGGCAACAGAAGCAACACTGAAACAGGTCGTAAGCAATGACGGCGTTCAGTTCAATATGATTTCTAATCCAACCGAGACCGACCCGTCGCCCCTTCGGGACGATGTTTTGGCAGCCCTTCAGAAAGCCGTGGATAACAAGTTTCCGGGGCTGGAAATCGTTCCTTACATGTCGTCAGGCGGCACGGACGGCATGCATTTCCGCGCGGCGGGCATCCCGAGCTACGGCGTTAATGGCGGCTACAGCAAAGCCAACGACACCTTTGCCCATGGACTGAACGAGCGCATCCTGCAACAGACTTTCTATGACAATCTGGCGCACTGGTATATTCTCCTGAAGGCTATCGCCGAATAAAATAGATTACGCAGTTCAATAAGAAAAAGCCGCCCGATAAGGCGGCTTTTTTTGCGTGAAATCCATATCGCGGCATCAGGTGACAAAGCGACCGGACATGGAAAACTAGCCGCGAAGTTTATTGAGTAAGCACCTGCACTCCTCGCGAAAGCCCTGCCCTTGCGCAATCAGTGAATTGGTAGCGAAAAACCCGGCAATCATAATAAAGAGCATGATGGATGCATCCTTGGTGTCTTTGATCAGATAGCTGGACACCAAAATGGCTGCGGCCCAGACCAGAGCATTGATGATATTTTTTCTTCCTGCGTTTTTTGTCGACATAGTTATATCCTCTCTCTCTTTGTTGGATTTTGGTTGCTGTCGTGACCCGGCCTTAAATCGGCCTGCGGGGTTATGCCCTCGCTGACGGGCCTATTAATCAGCCAGTGAAAAAATCTCTTCCACCGGCGCATCGAAATACCGGGCAATCTTCAGGGCAATCACCGTAGACGGTACAAAGCGCCCTACCTCGATTGTGCTGATGGTCTTTCTTGAGACGCCAATCTCATCCGCCAATTCACCCTGGCTCATGCGGTGCTCGGCTCGAAAGACACGTATGCGATTATTCAGCTCCCCGCTCATTGGTCTGCCTCATCCGCAAATTCATCTTCGTCATCCACGACGTCCCGGCTTAACCAAAAGAACGCGATGGCAAATGCTGCCAGCGAGACAGATAGAACCATCTGGACAATTGTCTCCGCCGGCACGTCGACGAGGGTTCGGCGTGTCACGGCGGACAGGAAAACCAGTGCAATGAAGGTCGCTGTCCATGCGCCGAAACCTGCCTTTCGGGCCGCTTCAGCGATAAAGCCTTCGGGTTCTTTGCAGGCTTTGCGATTTCGTGTTCTTTTCAAAGTGGCCTGAATAGTAAGTGGCAATACCAACAGCGCAGCTGCAACAGCAACAATTGTCTGCAGGGTATCCAGCTGGCCCGCAACCGCCGGAACAAAATACTGGGCTGTACCGAATCCGTAAGCAACCGACATCATCATTACACACAGGGCAACGCGCTGCTGCAGGCGTTCATAAAACTGGGCTAGCGTCTCTTTCTTGTCTGTCACAATCAGCCTCATCCAACTAGTTCACATTTTGGTATTTATAATACCCATACTGATACCTTTAGGTTACATTTAGGGAGGAATATCTCCCACGTCAAGAGGAATCTTGAAGCGGCCTTCCAGCATGGCCGAAATAGAGCGAAGAATATTCTATTATGTGAGCCTTGTTGGCTCTGAAACCCTATTTTTTTCAATTATTCGACAAAATTTTTCGAATTCACGCTTTTGTGCGCCTTATTGAAGAAAATTTTTCTACTTTATGCGGTAATTTCTTCTCGTTTGTAGGAATTGGTTCCACAACCTATTTCTAGCAGTGTTGGACGGCCTCCTTGCGAGTAACGGCAGGGAGGACTGAAGGAGACAGGGCCATGACAAACATTCCGGTTTACCTGACCGCAGAAAAGCATCATCTCTTGCTTGTGGGAGCAACGTCTGCCGCTATGGCAAAGCTTGCTTTGTTTATGAGCACCGGCGTGCGGATCACCGTTGTTGGTCCCGGCAGCCTTGGTGCGGCAGCAGCAGCGGGCCTCAGTCCGGACCTTACTGGCGTTGAGACACTGGCAATCCATGACCGCCCCTTTGCCGAGGACGACCTGGTTGGCAAAACACTTGTGTATATCGGGGTTGAGGACGACATCACCGAAGAGCGTGTCCTCCGGCTAGCGAGCGCCCGCAGGATGCCGGTCAATGTTATCGACAAGCCTGCCAAAAGCAATTTCATCACACCGGCGCAATTTACCCGTGGCCCCCTTCAGGTGGCCTTTTCCTCCGGCGGGTCTGCGCCGGTGTTTGTGCGCCGCCTGAGAAGTAGCCTCGAGCGCATTCTGCCGCCTTCGCTCGGCGTGCTGGCGGAAGCCGCCGGCAACATGCGCGGCAAAATTAAATCCCTCATCCCGGACGCGACGCGGCGTCGTCTTTTCTGGGATCGGCTGTATGACAATGCTGGCCTGTATGCCGACATGGAGCAGAACGAGGTGGAAAAGCTTGTCATTGAGGCAGCGAAAAACCACCGCGTCGGCGCAACAACCGGCCAGGTTCAGCTAGTGGGCGCAGGCCCCGGCGACCCGGACCTGTTGACCATCAAGGCCCACCGCGCCCTTCAGCAGGCAGACGTGATCGTTTATGACCGGCTCGTGAGCCGTGACGTGCTGGCGCTTGCCCGCCGCGATGCAGACCTTGTGTTTGTCGGCAAACGCGAAGGCGAGCACGGCGTCGGGCAGGATGGCATTAACAAAATTCTTGTTGAAGAAGCCCTGAAGGGCAAAAGGGTTGTACGCCTGAAAGGCGGCGACCCAATGCTGTTCGCGCGCGCCAGCGAAGAGCTGGATGCTCTGCGCGCCAACGACATTCATGTAGAGGTGGTACCGGGCATCAGCGCCTTCCAGGGCATTGCCGCTTCAACGCAAATTCCGATGACGGACCGAGAGTATAGCTCCAGCCTGACCCTGGTGACAGGTCACCTGAAGGACGGCGCGTTCAAGGACTGGGCGCGGCTCGCAGGAGAAGGCCAGACGCTGGCCGTCTACATGGGTGTGCGCGGCGCACCGAAAATCTCGGCAGGACTGATCGGCGAAGGCGTCAAGGGTTCCACACCCGTTGCGGTGGTTGAAAACGGCACGCGCGCCAGCGAACGCCGGTTCTACGGCACCATCGAAACCTTGCCCGAACTTGTGAAGCAAAACGCGGTCAAGAGCCCTGCCCTTCTTTTGATTGGCGACGTGGTTAGAAATGCCCGCGATCTGAATATCGACAAATACCTACCGCTTCTTCAGGCGCAAGCCGTTTAACGGAGAGAAAAATGGCTAAGAAAGTAACAGGACCTCAACTCATACTCGCAAACCGGCTCGACGACGGCCGCGCCGTGTTCCTGACAGCGGCCGGCGAATGGTCAAAGCAGGTTGCTGACGCTGCCGTGGCAAACAGTGACGATGAACTGGAAAACCTCATGTCTGTTGCTCAGGCCGCAGAGGTCGCCAATCAGGTGGTCAGTGTCACTGCCGTGGCTGCGGACGAGAGCGGTAAAGCCCTGGCACCTGCCCATATCAAGTTTGCAATGCAGTCCAGGGGGCCAAGTGTGCGCGCCGACCTTGGCTACCAAGTTTCTCCAAATTGGGAGCAGTAACAGATGTACGCGTACGATACTTTTGACCATGCGCTGGTAAATGCCCGTGTCGCCGAATTCCGCGATCAGGTCGATCGCCGCATGACTGGCGAATTGACGGAAGAAGAATTCCGCCCACTTCGCTTGATGAACGGCCTGTATCTTCAGTTGCACGCCTATATGCTGCGTGTGGCCATTCCGTATGGCACCTTGTCATCGGTCCAGATGCGCAAGCTCGCCCATGTCGCGCGGCGCTATGACAAGGGGTATGGCCATTTCACAACCCGTCAGAACATCCAATATAACTGGCCCAAGCTTTCGGAAACACCGGACATCCTTCAGGAACTGGCGGATGTGGAAATGCACGCCATCCAGACATCCGGCAATTGTATCCGCAACGTGACGACTGATCAGTTCGCAGGAGCGACGGCCGACGAAGTGGCTGATCCGCGGCCCTATGCAGAGCTAATTCGTCAATGGTCCTCTTTCCACCCCGAGTTTTCTTTCCTGCCGCGCAAGTTCAAGATCGCCATCACAGGTGCGCAAGAAGATCGCGCTGCGGTTAAGTGGCACGATATCGGCCTCGTGGTGAAAGAAAACAAAGAAGGCGAGATCGGTTTTGAAGTTCTTGCCGGTGGTGGCATGGGGCGCACACCAGTTATTGCAAAAACCATGCGTGATTTCCTGCCCGTTAAAGATCTGCTCAGCTATCTTGAGGCGATGTTGCGGGTCTACAACGAACAAGGCAGACGTGACAACAAATACAAAGCCCGAATCAAAATTTTGGTCGAGGCGATGGGCGTCGAGGAATACACCCGTCAGGTTGAAGAGGAATGGGAAAAAATTCGCCATATCCCCATTGATGTGCCGGACGAAGAAGTAGCACGCATCAAATCATTCTTTGCACCACCGCCGCTTGCTGTCCTTTCGGATGAAGTTGCAGAGGTGGATGATCTCGCAGCCAAAAACTTCATTTTCAAGTCCTGGCTTGCCAACAATACCGGCAGGCACAAGGTACCGGGTTATGTGAATGCGACTATTTCCCTGAAGCCACATGGTGGCATTCCGGGTGATGCGTCCGATGAACAGATGGATCTGGTTGCAGACCTTGCTGACGCGTTCAGTCAGAGTGAAATCCGCGTTAGCCATGAGCAGAACCTCATTTTGCCACACGTCGCACGCAAAGACCTGCCCGCACTATGGGCAAAGCTTGATGCGGCTGGTCTAGGCACGCCGAACGCAGGCTTGCTGACAGACATTATCGCTTGCCCCGGGCTTGACTATTGCTCGCTCGCCAACACGCGCTCCATCCCGATTGCGCAGACAATTACCGAGCGCTTTGACGACCTCAAGCGACTGATGGATATTGGTCCGCTCAAGATCAAAATCTCGGGCTGCATCAATTCCTGTGGTCATCACCACGCAGGGCACATTGGCATCCTCGGAGTGGACCGCAAAGGCACTGAAAACTATCAGCTGTTGCTGGGAGGCTCGGGCGCGGAAGATGCGTCTAAAGCAGCGATCCTCGGCCCTGGTTTTGACGAGCACGGCATCGTGGACGCAGTTGAAAAAGTTGTGGCTGTCTATCTCGGAGAGCGGGAAGACGGTGAAGAATTTCTTGCGGCATACAGGCGGCTTGGGCCGGACGTATTCAAGGAGGCGGTATATGGCTCTCATTAATCTCACAGGTATTCAGCCCATCGACTATACGGCACTCGCTGACGAGGCGAAGCCGGGCGAAGGCGAAACAATCGCTGTACCGGTTGCCCAGCTTATTGAAGAAAATGCGGACTTGTTCGCAACAGCAGGCAGCGTTGGTGCGATCATTGGTACGGAGACGCCGTTCGATGCACTCGGTGATATCGTTGGCAAGATCGATTTTGCCGTAATTGAATTTCCCGCCTTTGGCGACGGGCGCGGCTTCTCGCTCGCGGTGCGGTTGCGTAAGGATTTTGGCTTCAAGGGTGAAATTCGGGCGGTTGGGCCTGTGATTCCTGATCAGGCGCTCTTTTTGCTGCGCGCCGGGTTCGACACAGTTGAAGCCTCTGGCGAACGCAAGGCAGCGTTTGAAGCTGCGCTGGAACGTTTCCCCGCCTTCTATCAGTCAGACTTTGGAGGCCAGGTTTCGGTCGCTCATACCCGACATTCAGCCGAGGGGCAAAGGAAAGCATCGTGACCGCGGTTGCCGCCATAGAAAACGTCAGCTATTTCGACACATTGTCGGCGGTCGACTATCTGGACGCGCGCTACGCGAGTGCATCACCGCATGATGTCATTGATGGCGCACTCAAATATTTTGGGCGGCGGTTTGCACTGGTTTCATCCTTTGGTGCGGAGTCAGCAGTGCTTCTGCACATCGCCTCGGAGGTTTCCAAAGACATTCCTGTGTTGTTCCTGGATACAGGAAAACTGTTTGGGGAAACCAAAAGATACCGGGACCAGCTTATTGGAGAGCTGGACCTCAACGATGTTCGCACCTTGACGCCGGACGTAAATGATCTGAACGCCAAGGATCCCAAAGGCGCATTGTGGGCCAGTGACACCAACGCATGTTGTTATATCCGCAAGGTCGTACCGCTTTCGCAGGCACTGCAAGGATTTGAAGGCTGGGCCTCAGGCCGCAAGCGCTTCCAGGGCGGTGTACGTTCCCTGCTGCCGCATTTCGAAGCATCTGATGGGCGCGTGAAGGTAAACCCTCTGGCTTTCTGGACCAAAGACGACGTTGTTGATTATAGAGAACAACATGGCCTGCCCCGGCATCCGCTAGTCAATGAGGGCTTCGCTTCGATCGGCTGCATGCCCTGCACCGACCGGATTGAAGAAGGTGAGAGCGAGCGTGCAGGACGCTGGCGGGGCCAGAGCAAAACCGAATGTGGTATTCACCTGACCGTCTCTGAAAACAACAAGATCCTGTCATCAAACTGATAAAGGGCCGGTGTCATTCGCAAATGAATGACCACACTCACAGAAAATTCATATCTCTATTGTTTTGAGTTTGGACAGACACCATCTAGGATGGGCTCGTTAGATTTTCTAACCTATATTTCGCTTTGTCTCTGATGATTTGAAAGGCGTTGGCCTTATGAAACGGTCTCTTCTTCCCTTGAATGCACTTCGGGCGTTTGATGCGGCGGCCCGGCACATGAGTTTTAAACAAGCGGCGGACGATCTGTCGGTAACGCCTGCGGCAATAAGTCAGCAAATAAGATCCCTGGAGGATTTTCTCGGCGTCGACCTGTTCCGCCGGACCAACCGGTCCCTGGTGTTAACCGATGCCGCGCAACTGTCTCTTGCCCCGCTGAAGGAAGGTTTCGAAAAACTGGAAGAGGCTGTCGACATCATAACTGATTCGATTACGTCCAATGTCCTGCGCGTCAGCGTGTCACCTTCATTTGCCAGCAAGTGGCTGGTGCCTCGGCTTGCCAGCTATTATGAGCGCAGGCCCGATGCAATCGTCAAGATCAGCGCCACCATGCAGGTCACGGACTTCAAATCGGAAGACATGGACATCGCCATCCGGTACGGGCTCGGCAACTATGATGGGCTCTGTTCCGAGGAACTGCTGCGCGAAACGATTTTTCCGGTTTGTGCGCCGGGCATGTTCGACGGCGAGGCCGCAACGCCGTGTGCCGTGCTGAGCCACACACTCATTCATGACGACAGCACGGTTGAAGATGAAAGCGCGCCCAACTGGGCAATGTGGTTGAAGGCTGCTGGCGTTTCACCACCAGAGGGTGTGCCTGCATTGCATTTCAACACCAATGCACTGGCAATCGAAGCTGCTGTTGCAGGACGCGGCATAGCGCTTGCCCGGTCAGCAATCGCAGAAGAGGATGTCAAGGCCGGTCGCCTGATCAAACCTTTTGGTGAAGCAGTGCCTATCGATTTCGCGCATTATATTGTCTACCCTAAAGAGAAAATTAAGAATGAGCGAGTACAAGATTTCGTGGAATGGCTTCGCGAGGAAACATCAAAAACCTGATCCGGTGTGTGCTGATACTTGTATCGGCGTCGTCGATATCACTCGCTTCATCGGCTACACAAGGCAATGAAACCCAAAGTTGCTTAAAGCTGGGCGCAGATGAAAGCCTCGCGCAATTTTACTCTTTGTTCGACGGGGTGATTAAAGGCGTCTATGAGCGCGCTGGATTTTGCGCTCAGTCGGTCCCCTTGTCGCCCAAGCGCATTGAGCAAATGCTCAAGGCAGGAACCCTTGATGGGGACTGGGTGCGGGTTGAGGGGTACACGGAAAAATTCAATCCTGATTTATTGCCTATCCCGGCCCCGCTGTTTCGCCTTGAAGCTGTTTTTGTCTCGCTGGCAAACTCAGATTTTGATGGCAGCCCGGCTGACGTGGCGGGCCGAAGAGTGGGGTATCAAGCCGGCTTTCGATGGATTGAACAGAACCTTCCTTCACTCGGGGCGGAAACGGTGGAAATCCCGGCTGCAATGCCCATTCGCGATCTTTTGGAAAGAGGCCGGTTTGAGGTGTTTGCAACCGACGGTGTTCGCGCCAACTTCCTGCGCGCCAGCTTTTTGGACAACCCGGCAGCTCTCCGCATTCACCCTTGGGCCAAAATGGCCTTCTATCATCTGGTGCACAAACGCCATGCTGACAAAGTTGAGGCCTTGAAGGCTGCTTTTAATGAAGCTCTTGCTGACGGCACATTCGACACAATCCTCCGCTTGCCCGGCCTTGTCCGGGCCGAGCCAGTTGAGAACTGAGCGGAGAACTGAGGCAACTTACTCCTCGACCGCCTGTTCTTCCGCGTCCTCATCCGCTCGGGAACGATCAAATGCAGTGGAGAAAAACAAAGCATTCAGGAATAGTTTTTCTGCTCCCAGATAGGTGGCGCGAAAGTTTGGATTGTCTGCGAACAGTACGACCGCGCCGCGCCCGTGGCGCTCCGCGGTAATCATTGGTGTACCGCTGATTTCCCCGATTCGTTTCGGCGAAGCGTAGCCCGACAACAGGGGTTGCTCGGTGTAAACTGCAACTTGCGCATAGGGGTCTTCAGGAACAGGCAATACGATACTGGTGTTTCTGTTAGTGGCGACAAGCCGCCTGACGTAACCGAAGCCCATTGGGTGCGTGATATCCACATCGCTCTCGAACAAAGCGCCGCCAATGACATGCTCTGCATCTTTCTGACCTTTGTCAGCGTATGCAAGACGCTCTGTCAGTGCCTTCTTCTCGTCTTTCTTCTTTTCCTTTTTGGCAAACAGGTTTTTCGCCGCCCAGTTAGCGCCTTGTCGGTGTGCGACAAAGGTGCCGCCCGCGCGCACCCAGGCCTCGACTTTTTCAGTCATGCTGTTGTTCAGACGTGCACGGTTACCGCCCACCAGAATGACGTGGCTGTAACCAGTGAGGTCAACACCACCGAGGCGTTCTTTGCGAACCAGCGTCACGGGTATATTCATGCGATGGTCTAACTGGTGCCAAACCTCACCAGCGTCATAGGATGTGACGCCCGGCCCGGTAACCAGAAGAATTTTCGGCGCTTGCAGGTCAGATACCGAATTACGGCCACCAAGGTCGGCGCCAGCGTCCAGTGTGTGCCCGGATGTGGCGGCATGAATGGTCAGGCCATCGCGCGCGGCAAAACGTTGCATCATTGCATGAATTTCCGCCTGCGATACCGTCTGCAGCTCCCTTTGCACAATGATTGCACCGCGCTCAAACGCCACAACGCCCCGCGTTGTCTGCACGCGGATCGGCTCTTTGGACACCCGTGCCATCACACCTGCCTGCAACAGCTCATTTACAGCGCGCGGCGCATAATAGTCTGACCAGCGAAACACGTAGGCATAGGGCGTCTCATCAGGCGCAGGCCCTGGTGCAAACGAAGCTTGCGCCCGAGCACCCAGCCTGTTCGACGGATTGCCGGTGACTTCGTCATACTCAAGACCGTAGGCAAGCGGCAGAGTCCAGCCCGATACATCATAGAAAACCTTGTCTGGGAATTCGGTGATCCGATTGAACATGGCCTTAGCCATACGGTACTGCGACTGGTTCAGGCTGACGATGTAGCTTTCTTCACCATAGGTTTTTCCGCCTGCGCGCACACTGCCTGAAACCCGGTGCGCTTCCACCCGGTGGCGTGCAAGCAGGTCCAGGAACATATTCAGGCGCACCGTGTCTTCGGGCGCGCGAAACACGTACGCTTTCACCCTGTCAGCCCGCGCCAGGTCTTCTGCTTCTGCGTAAAAATCCCGCTGGAAATCATGAAGTTTCTGCCGCATCGCAGCAGCGCCCTCAATGGTTGTCAGGCTTGTCCGGAAATGATTTCGAATATTGTTGGCAAATGTCTTGATCCCCTGGTCGCTTTCGCGGGCGATGCCCATCTGGGCGCCTGCCTCGAAAAGGATGCCGAGCGAACCATTGACCTGCGGATATGTAGACCCTTTGCCGATGTAATAATTGTCGAAGCCTTCCTCCGAGAAATACAGCTTGCCTTCGCTGTCCATGAAGGCCTGATGGTAACCTGCAATTTCAACAAGCAGTTCGCGCGCCCGGTCTGGCACAAGCGGGTACTTGCGTGTTGGAACGCCGGGATGGAAATAATAGGTGCTGTTCGGCCCCATTTCATGCATGTCGGCCGAAACCTGAGGGCGCCATTCGTGCCATTTCGCAAGCCAGGCGCGGCTTTCGGGTTGAGTTTGCAGCAACCACTGGCGATTGAGGTCGAACCAATAGTGATTGGTGCGACCGCCCGGCCAATATTGATTGTGAATTTCATGCGCGGGGTCGGTTGCCCGCACGTCTGACCCGTATTGACTGATCCAGCTGATACGCCGGGAATGACCGTCCGGGTTGAAAACCGCTGTGATCAGAATCACGCTATTCTCAAGCTGGGTACGCGTCGCATCGTCTTGCGCAGCCGCAAGGTGGTACAGTGTTGGCGCTGCCGCTTCCATGCCGCTTGCCTCCGCGCCGTGCACACCATAGTTCACCCATGTAACCACCGGCAAATCATCGGAGGCTTCGTCTGCACGCTCCGGGTCGGTACGCAACAGATGCTGCGCCTTGATCTCTTCAATGCGCGCCAGGTTTTCCGGGGAACTAACTGTTACAAACAATATCGGGCGGTTTTCGTGACTAAACCCGATGGTCTCGACCATCATGCGCGGGCTGTTTTCAGCCAGTTGACGAATATAGGACACCATCAGGTCATGCCTGGCAGGCTGGTCACCAATGTCATGACCAAACACCTCTGTAGGCTTTAGTACCGTCTGATCATAGGAAACGCCATTTACCAGAAAATAGTCCAGTGGCTCAGCTGCCACTTTTGAAAAAGCCACAAGTGGCAGCAAAGCAATTGCCAGAGCGATATCGCGTATATTTTTATGCATGACGTGTCCCTTCCCAAACGCTGGCAGGAATACGCCCAATACCCCGCCCCTAAAATGTGAAGGCGAGCCTAACGGGTCGCAGCACGACACACAAGGCCGCGTAACGATCATTTCGCCGCACGCAAAACAAAGGGGAGTTGGCTCAGAGCAGTCCGTCAAAATCTATGGGTTGGGACACGTCCAGCGTACCAGCACTGTCTGGCATGTCATACTTAAGTCCGTTGCCGCTGTTGATGATCAGAACTTTGTCGGTCGGCGCAACCCAGCCATCATTCACACCGCGCTGCAAGGCAACGAAACACGCTGCCGCTTCCGGGCAGACCATATAGCCTTCCGACGAACCAACCGCAGCCTGAGCATCGAATATTTCGTCTTCTTCAATGGCGATGCCTTTGCCACCGGACGCACGCAGAGCATCCAGAACCAGAAAATCACCAACGGCCTGAGGCACCCTAATACCAGCAGCTCTCGTATAGGCGTTTTCCCAGCGTGTAGCAAACCGCTCACCCTCTTCAAAAGCCTTTGCAAGCGGTGCACATCCTGCCGCCTGTACAGCAACCATCTTGGGCCGTTTCGACCCGATCCACCCAAGTGCCTCCATTTCGTCAAAGGCTTTCCACATGGCAATAAGCGCGGTGCCACCTCCTGTCGGGAAAAAAACCACGTCTGGCAATTCCCATCCAAACTGGGCGGCAAATTCGAAGGCCATGGTCTTTTTGCCTTCAAGTCGATATGGCTCTTTGAGTGTGGAGAGATTGAACCAGCCCATCTTCTCGATGCCATCGGCGACGATGTGACCGCAATCGTCAATATAGCCATTTACCCGCCATATTTTTGCCCCCAGTAGCGCCGCTTCTTCCACATTGATGTGCGGTGTGTCATCGGGGCAAAAAATGAACGTCTCGAGGTCGGCTCGGCCAGCGTAAGCCGCCAGCGCAGCACCCGCGTTGCCGTTCGTAGGCATCGCAAGACGCGTAAGGCCGAGTTCTTTTGCCATCGAAACAGCTACACTGAGACCGCGCGCCTTGAAGCTGGCGGTCGGCAAGTGGCCCTCGTCCTTCACGATCAACTCGCCCTTGTGTCCAAAAATCGCTGCTGCTTTGTCCAGGCGCGTGAGCGGTGTTTCGACTTCACCCAGCGAGAGCACATTCCGGTCCTCCTGCACTGGCAACAATTCGCGCCACTTCCAAAATCCGCCCGGCCGTGCCCAGACCTCTTCTTTGCTGACGTCGGATTTCAGGCTTTCAAGGTTGTACCGCGAGAGCAACGGACGGCCCGCTTCTGACAGGTTGTGAACGGCGCCAGCTGCATAATCCCTTTTGCCGGTTAAACTGCATTCAAGGTGCGTAATATAGGATTTTGGCACGATTTCCTCTTTCTGGATTTATCCAGCGTGTCTAACATTCCTGCCTCATTGGTTATTCGACGGAGCCCGCCCTCGCAAGTGTTCAATGACAAGATTTCGCGACATACGAAGCACTCGAAAGCAAAAATCAGTAGAATCCTCTGAATCCTGCCATGAAAATTGCTGCGCCCTTTGCAGGCGGCCACTTGGAAAACGCACGGAAAAACATCACCTTGTTCCCAAGTCACAGGGCGGCACCCACACAGTTCCGCTGCATGCGATTTGCCACAGGAAGGTACACGCCCTATTTAACGAAAAAGAGCTGGCGCGCACTTACAATTCGATCGATGCCTTGCAGGCGAATGAGGACATTCAGAAGTTCCTGAAGTGGGTTTCGAAAAAACACCCGGATTTCTACCGTCGCACGTCGATCAAAAAACGTTGAGATCGTCAGCATAAAAATGAGCGGACAAACCTATGTTGGAACCAGCCCCCATTTCCTTTGAGAAATGGAGCCAGTGCGGCAAGTATTTTGAATGGGGCGACCATCACGTGTTCTACCAGCGCGGCGGCACTGGGGAACCGTTGTTGATGATTCACGGGTTTCCGACGGCATCCTGGGACTGGTGCTGGATTTCGAAAAACCTGGTCAATCGTTTCCACATGCTGTTGCCGGATCTGCTTGATTACGGCCTGTCCCTCAATGCCGGCAAAAAACCTTGTTCTGTGATCCAGCAAGCGGACATGATCGAAGCGCTGATGGCGCACCGCAATCTGGCGGACGCGCATATTCTCGCTCACGATCTTGGTGACACAGTCGCCCAGGAACTGATCGCACGCCACAATGAAAGCACGCTCTCGTTCAGGATCAAGAGCGTGATCCTGCTCAATGGCGGATTGATACCGGACCTCCACCGACCGCGCCCTGCTCAGCAACTTCTCGCGGGTCCGTTTGGCCCATTGTTCGCGCGCATCGCCCCCAAGGGTAAAATGCTTAACGGGCTGGCAGAAGTGTTTGGACCGAACACCCGCCCTGAAGGCAGGCAACTGGACGAAATGTGGCCTGTGATCACCGGTGTGAATGGCCGCGGCGCCATGGCCCGGCGCATTCGATATATGGCAGAACGCCGGCAGCACGCCGAACGATGGGTCGGCGCGATCCGGGACGCAAAACTGCCGATGATGATGATCAATGGCATCGACGACCCGGTTTCCGGTGGTCATGCGGCGGACGGATTTGCCAAACTGGTCCCGAAAGCCAAGCTTGCCCGCCTACCGGGCATTGGCCATTTCCCGCAAATTGAAGCACCAGCGGCTGTGTCAGAGCTGGTGCTCAAATTTCATGACTGCATTGTTGAAAAACAGGCCAAGGGCAACGCGGAGGAATATACAAAAGCCTGAGCCTTTATGCCTGCTTCAGCCTCTAAACACCTGATCCTATTGACGGCTCCTGTAGTCTCATCTTGATTGCACGGTGACCCAGCTTTCCTTATGGCCAATCCATTGAGGTCTGGATGATGAGTCTGGTGTGGGGAGACATACGGTGAAAACCAACAGTACATTCCTGAAAGTTGGTGCTTGGGCAGCTTTCCTGTCGGCGATTACAACAGCAACATTGATGTATGGCCCCAATGCAACCGTGCCTGACGGGTTTGACGCAACGCAGGAATTGCATTCAAACCTACTGCACCTTTACAAAAAGTGGGTGCTATTTTTTCATCCGCAATTTGCCTTTATCGCGGCATTATCAGCAGGATACTTTGTGATAAAACGGTCACCTGCTCTGGTATCAATTGCACTGTTTTACCTTGCCACCTGGGCGATCACGGAAATGAGCCAACAGGCCTATTTGATTGACGCCTTGAACCAGATATGGCGCCCCGCCTACTTGGCCGCGGCTGCAGAAGACAGGGAATTGTGGCGCACTCTTATTACCGGGCTCAATGGCATCAGTGACAGCCAATATTTTGTGGTCGTGTTTTGCTTTGGTGCCGGATCAATTTTTCTGGGAGCCGCATTAATGCAGGAAAGCGGCCAAGCCCGGCCTATTGGCGCCATCAATTGCCTGATTGGCGTGATGAGTCTGGTAGCATTTGCGTCCTATTATGCCGGACTTTCCGCCGCGAACCCGCTTGTGCAAGGATGGTACAGCTGGATTTATGGACCGCTGCAGGTTGGCGTCAGACTTTGGTTTGCCTGGTGGCTGTTTCAACAGGCCAAAGGCAACGCTGAAGAGTTTACGGGTGCCTGAACTGAGGACAACTCCTGGCTATCTCGCAACTCTCCGCTTCCAACGGCTCTTTCTTTGAGATACTGCTTGCGTTCTCTGATTTGAAGAATGAGCACACAAAATGACACAGGAAAAAGCATATGCAACGTCGTCGCGGCCCACCCGGCTGACCGCACTGCTGGCTTGCATCGTCATCATCAGTGGAACCGTATTGGGCCTGTCAGGAATGGACCTCGTTTTGCCTGCAGTTCCGTCCCTGCCGGATGTGTTTGATACCAGTATTCCTGCTTCGCAGCTTGTGCTCGCACTTTATGTTGCCGGAAGTGCTGTCGGCCTCCTGACGTTTGGCAGCCTGGCAGCCTTTATCGGCCGGCGGCGGCTCTTCATCCTGTCGCTGGTGTTGTTTGCGATTTTTTCAGCTGTAGGAGCGCTGGCCACATCCATCGAAGTCCTGAACATCACACGGTTTCTGCAGGGAGCAGCGGCAAGCGGTCCTGCCGTGCTGGCGCCAGGTCTGATCCGAAACCTGTTTTCGGAACTGGGCGCAATCCGGGCAATCGCCGCCATGGGAAGCATTGAAAGCCTGACGCCGGGCCTAGCCCCCATCCTTGGTGCCTGGCTCTTCAGCTACTACGGCTGGGAGGCGTCATTCACTCTCACGGCCGCTCTTACCTCTGTTCTTATAATCGTGATTGTTGTGCGTCCGGGGCTGCTCCCCAGTATCGGCACCAAACAGGTGGACAGTGCCGGTAGTTATAAAAAGCTGCTCGGGAACGCAAAGTATCTGCGCTATTCGCTCGGTCATGCGCTAGTGCTCGGCGGCTTGTTAACCTTTGTGTTTTCTGCCCCAGCCGTAATTGTGCAAACCATGGGCGGAACCATCGATGATTTTATCCTTATGCAGATTGTCGGCGTTTCGGTCTTCATTGTGTCCGCCAATATTGCCGGGCACCTTGTGGCGCGGTTCGGCGTCGAACCGGTGATAATGGCAGGCACTTTGGTTGCTGTTGCAGGCAGCAGTATTCTGCTCGCCTATTCAGTTTGGGGTGACAACGATCCAACGAAGCTCAAATTTCTATTCTGGATACTGAATGCCGGACTTGGCGTGCGCGGCGGACCCGGGTTTGTGCGCGCACTTTCCGCAGCCGAGGGGGACGACGACCGGGCCTCTGCGCTTTTGATCTTTTTTGTCACCCTGATCGCGTCAGGTTGCACAGCTCTTGTTGCACCCTTCATTACAGTTGGATTGTGGACTTTGACGCTTGCCGTTTTTGCCATCGTCTTGCCCTGCTTGTTGCTAATGGTATTCATCGACCCGTTCGAGCCCCCGGCTCAAACTGAACCAAAGCAAGAATAGAGGATCTCACATGTCTCGGATTGCCTACGTCAATGGTAGCTACGTGCCGACAGCAGATGCGTTTGTCCATATCAACGACCGGGGTTTTCAGTTTGCAGACGGAGTTTACGAAGGCATTACCGTGCGCCGCAAACAGATGATTGACCTTGAGCCGCACCTGGACAGGTTATGGCGGTCCATGCGCGAGCTTAAAATGGATGCACCCATGGCGCGCGGCCCCATGCGGATTGTGCTCAGGGAACTGATCCGCCGAAATCGCATATCAGATGGTTTTCTATACCTGCAGGTCACCCGCGGCGAAGCTGTGCGCGACCATGCGTTCCCTGAGTTCAGCATACCATCCTTTGTCGCCACATGTCGGCGGCTGAACCTGGCCGGTGTTCGAGCGCGAGCAACAGGCGGCATCGCAGTTTCGACGCAGCCCGACATCCGGTGGGGCCGCTGCGACGTGAAAAGCACATCACTCTTGCCCAACATTCTGGCCAAACAGGCTGCCCGTGAAGCGGGTGGCTTCGAGGCGGTACTCGTCGACAACGATGGTTATGTCACGGAAGGCAGCAGCACCAACATGTGGATCGTGACCCATAATGGCGTGCTGAAGACCCGCTCAACCGAGGACAATATTCTGGCCGGCATTACCCGTGCCCGCGTGAAGTCCATCGCCAAAAAACTTCAGATTCAGGTAGAGGAAGAAAGTTTCAGCGTTAATGAGGCTCTATCGGCACAGGAAATGTTCCTGACAAGCTCCACAAGCTGTGCCATGCCAATCGTCGAACTGGATGGTCAAAAAATTGGCGACGGCACTCCAGGTCCCGTCGCCAAACGCCTTGTTGAGGCATACTTCGATTTTATGGACGACTGATCAGGCTGCCGCCTCATCAGATGACTTGCCCATGCCATTTAGCTTCGCGAGTGTGAAGCCGATGATTGCACCAACTACCAGATGGATCACGATAGAAATTGCAAGCGGTGCGGTCGAAAACTTCATGCCGAAATACATGGCCATGTCGGTTGCCGCCAGGTAGCCACCCATCAACAGGCCGAAACGCACACCTTTGCCAACATCATCACTGCCGACAGCCATATTGAACAGCGCCACAACCACACACGTTTGCAGGAAGTGCCCAATGTAGGCATACATGGCAACCGGGTCTTCAGGCGATCGCATCAAATCTGCGTTGGCCATAAACAGGTCCCCAAACACCACCATGGTGAGCAAAATATACAGGACTGCATAAATCACATAGGCGATCACAACATGCAGCAAGTATTTACCAATAGACATACCCCTCTCCCCTTTAGGTAAGTTAACTACTCCTCACTCAATCCTTTTGTCGTTTGATGTCCTTCATTTTTGACATGAACAACCCTTTGTGGATACGGAAACTCGATATCGTTCTCATGGAACAGGTCCCAAATGCGGATCATCACATCACTGGCAATATTGGAAACGCCGTGCTGCGGGTCGTCGATCCACATCCGCAACTCAAGGTCAACGCCACTTTCGCCAAAACCTTTCATCAGAGTTCTGGGCTCCGGAACTTTCAAAACGCGCGATTGTTCTGCCGCCGCGGTCACCATCAATGCCATCGCTTTCTTGACATCACTTTCATAGGCAACCTGAACCGGAATTTTACGCCGGACCAATCGGTGCGTATGCGACCAGTTGGTCACCGGTTGCGTGATCATGTCTTCGTTCGGTATCAGGAACTCGGTGCCGTCGCGCGTTATTACAGACGTGTAACGAGCGGCAAGGCGGTTGATGGTGCCATAGGTGCCACCTGTTTCAATCACATCTCCGGGTTTAATGGAGCGGTCCACGAGCAGGATAATACCGGATATAAAATTACCAACGACCTTCTGCAGGCCAAAACCGATACCAACACCGAGCGCACCACCAAAGACTGCGAGCGCTGTTAGGTCGATACCCGTCGCATTGAGTGAAATGAGAAACGCGATGGAAACAAGCAGGATTTTGCCAAACTTGGTCATCAATGCACGAATACTGGGCGGCACACTGTCCACATTCTGCAGGCGTTTTTCGAGCAGCGACGACAGAGCAAAGGCCATCCACATCAGGAAGGCAAAACTGATGATCCCTGTCAGGATATCAAGAACGCTGATTTCCACATCTCCAAGCGACAGCTGAGCTTCGCCGAGCACGGTTGTAATGGGATCAAGCAGCCCCATGATGTTAAGAGCAGCAAGCGTCCACGCACCACCAGCGATAAGGCGAGCAAGTTCCCGGTTTGCCAGCAGACCAACCGCAAGGCGGATCACGAGCCAGGCAGTCAGGAGGCTGACCGCAATGTTGAGGAGATAGGTTGCCATCAGCGGCTCGAGCAGGAGCCGGGCGGTAAAAATTAAAAGAATTGAGATTGCCGCCGTCAGTACAGGATGCAGAAACCGTCGATCAGCTTTCTGGACAAGCGGATGTTCGCCAACGGCGCGCAGAATTCCTTTGTGAATCCATTTGCAGGCGAAATTGGAGGACAGGATCGCCACACCAATTATAGCGAGTTCAATCAGCCGTTCCGGTTCCAGAAAATTGGTCTGTATCCAGGCCCAGCTGTTCAGCAAATAGACCGTTGCCTGCTCTAGAATTCCCTCTTCCATGGCAAGAGCTTAGCGTCGTTCGGCAAAAAAGTCTCTAAGCAATTGAGCGGCTTCATTTTCCAGAATACCGCCATAGATTTCGGGTTTGTGGTGAGTGGTAGTCTGCTCAAATATGCGTGCACCCACGGTAACACCGCCCCCTTTCGGGTCTTCCGCTCCAAAATAAAGCCGCCGGATTCGGGCAAACGCAATCGCCTGCGCGCACATGGCGCATGGCTCCAGCGTTACATACATGTCGCAGCCTTCCAATCGTTCGGACTGAAGGATGTCTGCAGCTTTTCGGATGGCAATCAGTTCGGCATGACCGGTCGGGTCTTTAGGGCCCACAATGTCATTGCCGGCCGCTGCAACAATGCGCCCTTTCGGGCCGACAATAACCGCGCCAATAGGCACCTCGCCGCGTGCAGAAGCAAACCGGGCTTCCTGAAGAGCCTGGCGCATGAAGGGGAAATCGTCAATCACTACCTGTACCTATCTGTGACAAACCCCTCCCAACCTATCCATGAGAAACCCTTTGCCGTCAAGACCAGCATCGCTATTAACTTGTCTCGCTACCTTGCTGCGCCTATGGTGCGCCGCATGAGCAACGATGAAAATACGCCACCTGCCGAAGACCGCGGCGAACGCATTGCAAAAGCACTGGCACGCGCCGGCGTGGGATCGCGCCGCGATGTGGAGCGCATGATCGAAGACGGCCGGATTTCCCTCAATGGTAAAACGCTCCAGACCCCTGCGGTGCTTGTAACCAGCCTGAAAGGCATCCGTGTCGACGGGGAAGTGGTTGAACAAGCCGCGGAAACCAAGCTTTGGCGGATGCACAAGTCGAGAGGCACCCTTACCACCCACAAAGACCCGGAAGGCCGGAAAACAGTTTTTGAAAAACTACCGGCGCACATGGGCCGGGTCATTTCCGTCGGCCGTCTGGACATGAATACAGAGGGTTTGCTTCTCCTGACAAACGATGGCGCGCTAGCACGCTGGATGGAGCTGCCGTCCAACGCGCTCATCCGCCGGTACCGGGTGCGGGCCTACGGCCGGGTTGATGAGAAGGCGCTGGCACGCCTTAAAGACGGCATAACGATTGACGGTGTGCACTACGGCGAAGTGGACGCCAGACTCGAGAGCAGGCCAAAAAAATCAGCCGACAACGAAACGGCGCAAAAATCCGCAGCGAACAGTTGGCTGACAGTCGCTATCCGCGAAGGTAAAAACCGGGAAGTGCGCCGCGTGATGGAACATCTCGGCCTAACGGTTAATCGACTGATCCGCACGCATTATGGTCCGTTTTCGCTCGGAACTCTGCCAATCGGTACAGTTGCGCAGGTAAACGACAAGCAGCTCCACGATGTGCTGAGCGACTTTTTTGGCGAAGCGCCGACTTCCGTTGCGGCACCCCAGAAAAAGCGCGACCCGTCAAAATGGGCCAAGGCAAAAAAAGAAACCGGTAAAAAACCGGGAGCGTCCCGCAGGCGCAAAGGACCTCCAGGTGCCGAGCAACAACCGAAGACGCGGCGGTCACAACAAGACCGAAAAGGCAATAGTGGTGGCCGCACCGCAAACCGAAGCAAGCCGACCAGAAGAGGCCCGAAGCCTTGACACGCATCATCGCAGGACGACTAAAGGGACGCCGACTATCGGTTCCCTCCGGCAGGGATGTGCGGCCAACCACTGATCGCATGCGCGAGCGCCTGTTTTCCATGCTTTCTCACGCCCGATACCCGGCGTTTGAAGGTGCCCGGGTCGCAGACTTGTTTGCTGGCACCGGCGCTCTCGGGCTCGAGGCCCTTTCCCGCGGGGCCTCCGCCGCTACTTTTGTCGAGCAGGCCCGCCCTTCCCTGAAGGCCCTGCGTGCCAATATTGAAACACTCGGAGCCGCAGACTGTTGCAAAGTCCTTGCTATGTCCGCAACAACAGTACCCAAGGCAGAAGCGCCGTACGATTTTGTCTTTATGGACCCGCCTTATCGGAAAAACCTGCTCGACCCGACGATCAAACGCCTGCTGGCGCAAGGCTGGCTGGGTGATCAGTCCACCCTGGTATGCGAATTGGCAAGTGACGAAACCTTTGACCCGCCCCAGGGCTTGAACGTTCTTGACGACCGCGTGCAGGGCCAACAAAGGCTCCTTATCCTGTCTCCCACAGACATATCTGGCTGATAGCATTCACTAATCGCTTCCGAATTGAAGCCGTTCGCTGCAAAATGACGACGAAAGCAAGCAGTATCCACCAGAAAGGCAACAGGGGATGCGGGAACTCGAGGTTCGTCTTGCGCTCGTATGTTTTGGCGGCGCGTCACTGGCTGTATATATGAACGGTGTTTCGCACGAGGTGTTAAAGCTCGTGCGCGCCTCCAAAGTATATCACGCGCTGTCAGCCGAACAGAAGGCGGACACAAGTCTTTCCTATGCCGAATGTGCCGGTCCTCTTGCCTACACAACGGATACCGAAACAGCATATTTTGATCTCCTGCGAGCGGTTGGCAGCACCATTGATATGCGTGTTGTTGTTGATGTGATCTCCGGTGCGTCCGCTGGCGGCATCAATGGCATCTTCCTTGCCCGGGCGCTGGCTTTTGACCTTGATTTCGACCCGCTTCGGGACATGTGGACCAAGCTTGGGGACGTTGAAGAGCTGATGGAAGACGAAACGCTCGCGGAACGCTGGAGCAAGATATACATGTATCCGCTCATCTGGCTGTTTGGCGACCGCATCTGGAAAGGAGAGAAGCCTCACGCTGAAGCACGCCGTAAGCTGTCTCGTTTCCTGCGATCCCGCTGGTTCGAGCCTCCTTTTTCTGGCAGGCGCATGCTGAAGTGGATGATTGACGCCAATCGCAACATGGGACAAGCGGAGCGAGGCAAAAGCCTGCTACCCAGGGGACACCAGCTCGACCTTTTTGTCAGCCTGACGAATTTCTATGGTCAGCGGCAGTCGGTTGCCATGCACGACCCGGTGCGCATCGACGAGCAACAACACAAGGTCACGCTCGAATTTAGCCACCGTCAGGGCAGGAATGCACCGCGAGAAACCGATTTTGGAGATAACAATATTGCCGGGCTCGGATTTGCGGCACGCGCAACATCGAGCTTTCCCGGCGCCTTTCCACCAATGCGTCTGTCGGACCTGAAAACATATCTTGCGGAAGAAAGCCTCGATTGGCCTCATCAGAATGTTTTCATGGAAAAGAATTTTGGGCACTTGAGGGAAAAACCCGCAGAAATTGAAGCCATGTGCTTCATTGATGGCGGCGTCACCAACAACAAACCCTTCGCCAGCGCCATTGATGCGATTGTCGACAAACCAGCGCACCGGGAGGTTGATCGGCGGGTCATTTTTGTCGACCCACGCCCAGACGAAACGTCTGGCAATGAGATCAGCGGCGGAAAAAAAGACCAGCCGGGATTCTTCCGTACCATCTTGTCGTCTTTGGCCGCCATCCCCCGCGACGAACCAATCCTTGACGACCTCAAGGATATCGAACAACAAAACCGGGAAGCCCGGCGATTTGAAGCCGTTATGCGGCGCATCGATACAGAAGTTGCGACGCTTGTTGACCGGATCATCACGCTGGAAAGCGGGAAACAGGTCTCAACTGCCATGCTGGCGAGTTGGCGCGAGCGAGCGCACGAGCAAGCCCACCAGGAAGCAGGCTTTGCCTACGGCAGTTACGTTGAAGCCAAGGCAATACAACTGGTGGAACGCCTGAGCGAGTTCCTCTCCAAGAAGAATGCCGCCGACGCCATCAAATCGAGAGACATTACTTCTATCGCGGCCCTGTCGGATTGGGCCAGAGAATTGGAATATCTGGAGAGCACTGACCCCACTTGCCGGTCTGTAATTCCTTTCTTCAGGACATATGATGTGGATTTCCGGGTTCGGCGACTAAGGTTCATGATCAAGCGCCTCAATCGCTACCTGCAAAATCACCGCGGCGGACCGGTTCAGGCAAGCTTTTCAAGATTGAAATCCCATATCTATGACAGCATCGCAAATTACCGCAAACGCTGGCAGCCTGAGTTTTATGGCAAAATTGCCTTCGATGATTCAACTGCCGGAACCATGGAAAGCATCGGCAGCCTGATGGCACTTGAAGATCTGGATTTCGAGCAAGACAGGCAGATCGCGCAGGAAATCAATGAAATTGATGACGAAGCGCTGAAGCTTGAATTGTTTCGCGCCTATGTCGGGTTTGCCTTTTACGACATCCTCACCCTGCCAATGACTGCCCACAATGATTTGCTGGAGATCGACGAAATCAGAGTTGACCGCATCAGCCCGCTTGATTGTGGCAATCTGCATGATGACGGCGAGAGCCCCCTCATGGGTGAAAAGCTCTATAATTTCGGTGCCTTTTTCAGCAGGAAAGCCCGGGAAAACGACTATATCTGGGGCCGTATTCATGCCGCCAACAGGTTGGTTGATTTCCTGTGTGACGCAGCTGGCAAAGAACAGCTCTGCAAGGGGTACGATATCGAAGCGCTTCGAAAACGGCTGGTCCTGTCAATCGTTGAAACCGAAAGTCAACACACCCTGCACAGTGCTGACCTACTAAAAAAATTAAGAACGGAGTTTGGCGCATGAGCGTGAAAGCGACACTGTCCGCGGTTTTTTTGGTCATGGCTGGAACAATGCCCTCTGCGCAAGCCGACGACAGTCTTGCTGCGATTGCAGCCGGGCAATCCGATACAGCGGCCCTGAGTGGCTTGCAGGTTAGTCTGATGCAACAGGGCGAAAAATCAGTCAGCTATGCCTATGGGTTCGCACAGATCAAAGACGACGGCCAGGTGCCACTTTCCAGCGCCCACAAGATACGTATCGCGTCCATATCAAAGCTGGTGCTTGCCATTGGTTTCATGCAGCTCGTCGAGCAAGGAAAACTTGATCTCGATGCTGATGTATCTGACGTTCTTGGCTGGCGCTTGCGCAACCCGCATTTCCCTGAAAGGCCGATCACCGCAAGGCAATTGCTTGCCCACACATCTTCCCTCCGGGACGGTAGTCGTTACTGGCTGCCGGTCGGAGAAAATATCCGTGACTTTTTCTCAACCGGCACAAAAGCATACGAAGACGGCGCACACTTTGCGGCCGGTGCAGGCAAAGCACCGGGACAATATTTCAACTATTCGAATCTGAACTTCGGCCTACTCGGCAGCTTGATCGAGATTGCGAGCGGCCAGCGTTTCGACCGGTATATGAAAACCAATGTACTTGCCCCCATGGGACTGAACGCAAGCTACAACCCATGTGACATTGAGGATGATTTGCGGGCTGCCGCGTTTCGCAAACGTGATGCTGATGGCGTTTGGCACCCGGCAGGGGCCTGGCGCGCGCAGGTGGATGCCGGCATCCCCTTGTGCTTTTACGGCATGCAAACTGATGATCCTGAAGCAGTCGCACGTGTTGAAAAGGCCTATGAGCTCGGCAGCAATGGCACCCTTTTTTCACCGCAAGGCGGGCTGCGTGCCAGCGCCGACGATTTGATTGTGATCTTGCAAATGCTGGCAAATACCGGTCGCCACAAAGGCCGGAATATTCTCACGGCCAACTCCGTGGAAACTATGCTTACTCCCGTATGGGCCTACGACCTGCACACTCGCAACGGCAATACAACAGGCGAAGACGAGCCGGGCGGCCCGACAGAGGGTTTGATGACAAGCTACGGCCTGTCGGTCCACAGGGTTTCTCTGCCTGAGTGGGGCATGGGCGACAGGCCAAAACTGCTTGTCGGACACCTCGGCGAAGCCTACGGCGTTTTAAGCCATGCCTTGTATGATCCTGAAACCGGCGACGGTATCGCAACCATCATCACCGGCAGTGCAGACAATCCTGCAAAAGCAGCTGCAGGCACCAGCCCGCTTTACCGGGTTGAAGAAGACATACTGCGCTGGTGGCTTGGAAAAAGGCGTTACGCAGGACCCGGGCGACGCTAAAGGCCACCCATCAGCATATATTTGACTTCAAGGTACTCATCGAGGCCCTGACGAGCACCCTCACGCCCGATACCACTTTCTTTCACACCGCCGAAAGGGGCCACCTCTGTTGAAAGAATACCTTCGTTGATACCAACCATGCCATACTCCAAAGCTTCCGCAACACGCCACACACGCCCCAGATCCCGGGCATAGAAGTACGCAGCCAGCCCATAAGGCGTGTCGTTCGCCATACGGATCACATCCTCTTCATCATGGAATTTAAAAACGGGCGCGACAGGTCCAAAAATCTCTGCGTTTGAAATCGCCATGTCTGGTGTGGTGTCCGCGAGCACAGTCGGCGTGTAATAGTTACCACCGAAGTCAGCTGCTTTACCGCCAACCACAGCCCGCGCACCTGCATCCATCGCCCCTTTGACAAGACTGGTCACTTTCTCAAGCGCCGCTGAATTGATAAGCGGCCCGACGTCTGTACCGTCCTGCGCGCCGTCACCCACCTTCAATGCCGCAACTTTCTCTGAGAATTTTTCGATGAAGGCGTCATAAACACCAGCCTGCACGTAAAAGCGGTTGGCGCACACACAGGTTTGCCCGGCATTTCGATACTTCGACGCCATCGCGCCTGCAACCGCGGCATCCAGATCCGCATCATCGAATACGATGAAAGGTGCGTTGCCGCCAAGCTCCATGCTTGCACGCTTAACTGTGTCAGCCGCCTGCCGCATTAAAATCTTGCCGACAGCCGTTGACCCGGTGAATGAAATTTTCCGCACCGCCGGGTGAGTGGTCAACACCCTGCCAACCTCGGCTGGCTCCCGCGTGGTAACAACTTTGAATACGCCTTCAGGGACACCCGCTTCATATGCCAACGCTTCAAGGGCCAGTGCTGACAGCGGCGTTGCTTCAGCAGGCTTGACGATCATCGGGCAGCCTGCGGCAAGCGCAGGCGCTGCTTTTCGTGTGATCATGGCAACCGGAAAGTTCCAGGGTGTGATCGCAGACACGACGCCAACAGGCTGTTTGACAACAACGATGCGGGCGCCCGGATTGTGGGTCGGGATTACCTCGCCGTAGGCACGCTTGCCCTCTTCGGCGAACCATTCAATGAACGACGCCCCGTATGCGACCTCGCCCCGCGCTTCAGCGAGCGGCTTGCCGCATTCGGCCGTGACAAGATGGGCAAGCTCTTCCTGATGCTTCATGACCAGGGCGAACCAGCGCTGTAAAATGCCTGCCCGCTCTTTTGCGGTACGTTTTGCCCATGCTGGCATGGCCTGGCTCGCGGCCTCGATGCAAGCCGTTACCTCATCAAGGCTGTAATCTTTCACCGTCGCAAGATGCGCACCGGTTGCGGGGTTGGCAACGCCCAGGCCGTCTCCGTTTTGCTTGTAGGCATCCAGAAGGGCTGTACTTGCTGCGGTCATGCGTTATCTCCGTTCAGGCTGATGGCCTTCGAAAATAGGCGGCGTGGCCACAAACCGCAACACGCTTTCGATACAACAGCACGCGTCTTTGTTCAGCGAACATTCAGACCGGGTTTTGCAAGGTCCTGACCATATTCGGACGCAGGAAACAGCTTTTCTTTTGTACCGTTTGCGCGTTGACGATAGGCTGGCGCGCGCTACATGACAGCGTGGGAGAGTTTCTATGTTCAAAAAATATCTAATCGCGGCATCTATGCTGGTAACAGGCATGGCAACAGCCGTCACGCCGATGGCTTTGGCAACCGACTATGCCGCGCCGACTGAGGTTGGTCTTTCCGGCGAGGGCCTCGAAAGACTGAAACAACATATTGCCGCTTATGTCGAAAACGGCAGGCTTGTCGGTGCAACTACGCTCGTTGCCAAAAAAGGCAAGATCGCTCATTTCGAAACCTACGGGCACATCAACAAGGAAGCCGGCACAGAAATGTCGAAAGATGCTGTGTTCCGGATTTATTCAATGACCAAGCCCATCACTGGCGTTGGCCTGATGATGCTGTGGGAAGAAGGCAAGTTTAAACTGGATGATCCGGTTTCAAAATACCTGCCCGAGTTTGCAAACCAGCGTGTGTTTGCAGGTGCTAACGAAGACGGTTCGCTGAGGACCGTACCGGTCGAGCGCGAGATGACGGTGCGTGATTTGCTCACCCATACATCAGGCCTCACTTATGGTGTTTTTGGTAACACACCTGTGGACCAGCTTTACATCAAAGCCGGCGTTTTCAACCCGGAACTGACACTGGCAGACCAGACCAAAATTCTTGGCGGCCTGCCACTTTTGTATCAGCCCGGACAGGCGTGGGTATATTCCCTGTCTGTTGACGTACAGGGCCGGTTGATTGAGGTGCTCTCGGACCAGTCGCTTGGCGAGTTTTTCGAGCAACGAATTTTCGCCCCGCTTGGCATGACTGATACGGGCTTTTTTGTTCGCCCCGACCAGCTGGACCGCTTTGTCGAAATTTATGCTCCCAGCGAAGAAGAGAAACAGCTTGTCGCCTATCGCGGTGATTTCTTTGGTGATTTCACCGTGCAGCCCAAGTCTGAGTCTGGTGGTGGCGGGCTCGTGTCCACGACGCTCGACTATTGGAAATTTGCCCAGATGGTAGCAAATGGTGGTGAGCTTGATGGTGTTCGCCTGCTTAAGCCGGACACGGTTGCCATGATGCGCCGCGACCACCTGCCGGAAAACCTGAACGGCATTGCCGGCGGGAAACAGGGTCTGGGTTTTGGACTTGGGTTCGCCGTTGTACACGATGTTGAAAAACAGGGCGGCAAAACAAATGTCGGTGAATATTTCTGGGGCGGCATGGCCAATACCATCTTCTGGATTGATCCAAGTGAAGAGATGGTTGCCATTTTCATGACCAATATTCTGCCGTCAGGCATCTACCCGCTCAGGAATGAACTGAGAGACCAGATCTACCGCGCTGTTGACGCGGAATAGGCGCTTCTACAAAGCAATTCGAAAAAGCGGGCCCTGGCTCGCTTTTTTTACAGCACAACTATCTGCCGGGCAGGAACGCCTGACTGTCGCGCAACATCGATCATGCGAACGAGGGTTCCATGTTTAGCCCCCTCCAGCAACCGGATCGAAATTGGCCGATCTGTATGCTCGACATGAAATCGCTTGATCAAGGCCTGCGCCGACCAGACATCTATTAGTCTTCCTGCGTGACGAATACGGTAGTCATGCAATAACTCGAAGGTTAGATTGGGTGCCAGTTCAACCGGCGGGACGGGCGGGCCTTCGGCTCTACGGGGGAGCAATCCCTTTTCATGAATAAAGCTCGCCGTAACCACAAAAAAGATGAGCAGAATAAATACGACGTCAAGCATCGGCGTCATGTCTGCATGAGCAACATTGGCCTTCTTCAGCTTTGGTTTCATTGCCCTAATCCTGCATTTCAAACGTAAACTGGTAACGAACGCCTGTCGTCGCCTGCGCGATACCATCAACCACCTTCGGCTTGTATTTGAATTTAGCCGCGGTTTTGAGGGCCTCTCGCTCAAAGTAGCCTTTGGGTTCAGCCGCAACCACGAATATGGAGTCCGCCGGTACAGACCCGTCAGGGGCGACGGTTAATTCAACCACCACGTACCCCTCGATACCGCGATCCTGGGCGCGGCGCGGATAGGTCGGCTGTACCAGAACAAGCGGCATATAGTCGCCTTCCGAATGAATACCAAGGTCTATACGCTCAAGGTCTCCCCCTCCAATTTGAGGGCGCTGCGGCGGTGCAATGGGGATGCCTTCCGGGTCCCCAAATACAGGGTCAACAATGACCCTTGTCTCTTCGATCTCGACAACTTCAGGCTTTTTAACATCCCATTTGTCTTCAGGAACAAGTGGTTTTTCAGGTTCCTGCACATAGTCGACCAGTGGAAACACCTGTGGGCTGTCCAACTGCAGTTCACCGTTATCGGAAACAAGGCCCTGCATGGCGTAAAAAAGTGCTCCGGTGGCAATGCCGGCGAGCGGGCCCGCTGCATAAACTCTTGACGATTTCATAGCCAATCTCCAGTATTGTTATATAGTAACAATACTGGATCATTAGTTTAATGTAAAGTTATACTGTTGCATTTTATTTGAGGCTTAACAGCTAAAGATGTGATCAGGGAGCAGAACGGTGAGAAAGCAGGCGGATCAGCATCGCCCCTGCGGTCAATGTACCACCCCACACAACAACAAACAGCAAACAGGCAAGAAAGGCGCGCAACACATAGAGAAGATATGACCAAATACCTGTTCCTGCGGGCAATAAGGCATCAAACACAAGAACAAGGGCAGCGGCACCATACAGGAGCGGTGTCGTCACCAGATGATCCTGCCAACGGAAATACCCGGTCGTCAACTCATCGCGCATCATGAAGAGAACGCCGAGCGCAATAACAAACGAACATAATGCCACATAAACCATGCCTGATCTTACGATGCCCCCGGCAACAAGAAAACCAGCTTTTGCCAACCGAGCCACGGATACAAAAAACGGCGCCCGAAAGCGCCGTTTCAATACCCATTGAAAATGCTGTCGCCTAGCGACCCGTCAGCATCTGCTCCCGCGCCTCTTCGGCATTAAGGTAGCTCCGCCATTGCGTTACCTGACGGCGGTCACGTTGTGACTTGGCCAGACGGGATGCCTTGGAGAAGGCCCGCTTGGCTTCATCAAAACGCTTCAGCTCGGTCAATACCTGACCATGCATCATAACACCGGCGAGAAGCTTGGCAGCATTCTTGGAGCTATTCTCTTCATCGTCCTCAAATGCCGTTTGCATTTTCGCGAAAGACTTTTCAGCATCCGCCAATCTGTCAACCTGCATTTGCACCTGACCGATCTGCAACCACAAGTCGCCGTCGCTTTCCTCAGCCGCTGCCACGGACAGTGGCTCAAGCGCTTTCCTGTACTCGCTGGCAGCCAGATAACACTGGCCAAGCAAGCGCTGGTTGTCTGCATCGTCTTCAACAAGGCTTTCTTCAAGCGCACGTTTCATGATCCAGGCACATTTGATCGGGGCTTCCCGCGCGAGCTGGATTTGCGCAACATTGATAAGCTGTTGAGGCTTTTCATCAAGAAAGCCCTGCTTGTAAGCGGCTTCCGTCAGCGAGAAAGATGTCTCTTCTTCACCAAGTTCCTGATAGATGCCGGCAAGCTGTGTCCAGTATGTCGGGTTCGGCCACCGAATGAGCAGGATTTCCAGCACATCACGCACTTTGTCATACTGGTTCAATTCCCAGTGCGCTGACAGTGCCAGATTGTACCAATTTTCCTTTACTTCGATGGTATCGATGGACTCGGCCTGAGCAATAGCCCGGTACATATAGTCGAGAGCATTCTGGAAATTGGTCAACTGATAATGCAACTGGCCGATAAAGGTAAGCTGGCTGACACCGATAAGGGTCGGGTCCACAGTGCGTTCCCACCGCTGCACATACTCCAGCGCCTTCTCATAGTTTTCTTCGCTGAAGTAGAGCTGGCCAAGCCCGAACATGATCTGAAGCTCAAGAGCCTCCGGAATGCTTTCCTTGAACGTCAAAATCATCTCGTAAGCTTTGATCGTGTCGCGGGTATTTTCCTTCTCGAAGGCGATCATGGCACGCATCTGCCACACAACGGCCTTCTCGTAATCATTGATATTACGCTTGCCGTAGGCCTTTTCCAGATACTCCTCAGCAGCCGGAATATCGCTCAGGTCCATCGCTTCCTGAGCCTTCTGCACCTGTTTGTGCACTTCCAGGCTCATGGCAGGCACCTTGCGGGTTTTCTGCTTCTTCTTCGGCGCGTCCTGAGCGGCTGCTACCGCCGACAGCGGTGATCCCTCTGGGACGGGCGTTACAGCAAGGATTGCTGCGGCCGCCAGGGCCATCGGTATGGATCTAATAAACTTAACCATGCTCATACCTTTCTTTTGACTGTTCTATTCTGCCAGGTTGAAACTAAAGCGGTAGCGAACGCCGGTCACTTTCTGACCTTTACCGTTTACAACCTTCGGCTTGTACTTGAACTTCTGGGCTGCCTTGATGGCTGCACGTTCAAAGTATCCCTTTGGCTCCGCCTCAATGACCAGAATAGACTCAGGTGGAACAGTTCCATCCTCGGCCACTGTCAGTTCAACAATGGCGTAGCCTTCGATACCGCGCTCCTGTGCACGACGAGGGTACTGCGGCTGCACACGAACAAGCGGCAGATAATCACCGTCAGAACTTGGGCCAAGGTCGATGCTGCCAAGGTCAACACCAGCACCGGTGTTGGCCCGGCCAATTGACAGATTAAGCTTGTCGGGACCCTTGATGTCCAGCTGAGGTGTATCAATTTCCGGAGGCGGTGCTTCCACTTCCGGCGGCTTTTCAACTTCGCGCTCCATACGCTGTGGTGGCTGTTCGTCGATGTCTTGAACCACATCCACAAACCGGGCACGCTGATTATCGTCCAGATTTACTTCGCCATCACCCGCGACAAGGAAATTCATCACGAGAAACAGGCCGAAGGTAACTCCGGACGAGGCAGCTAATGCAGTGGCAAAACGGACAATCATCAGTTGGTCTCCGTTGCTATAGCTATCGTCTCGACACCAGCGTCGCGGATAGCGTCATAAACTTTCATCACAAGAACCGCGTCGGCTTCCTCGTCACCCTGGATCGCCACCGACCCTTTCGGGTTTTCCGCATGCAGCTTTTCCACTGCGGTGCGAAGAGCCTCAATCTTGGTTGCTTCGCGGTTGATGTAGATTTCATCATCGGCCGTCACAGCGATAAGAATACTGACCTGCCTCTGCAGCACGGCGGTC
Organism: uncultured Kordiimonas sp.; assembly: GCA_947500295.1. Taxonomy (GTDB): domain Bacteria; phylum Pseudomonadota; class Alphaproteobacteria; order Sphingomonadales; family Kordiimonadaceae; genus Kordiimonas. The sequence continues at coordinate 89,721 of CANMRM010000003.1, read as the reverse complement.
TCAGCTGTCGGCTTAAACACGTTGACACCAGCTTCCTTAACGAAAACCGCTGTCACGATAAAAAAGATCAGCATAATGAACACGATGTCGAGCATCGGGGTCATGTTGATCTCAGTATCGTCTTCCTGTTGCGAATGGTTACGCATTCTATTCTCCACTTCACCCGAAACACCGGGTGCCTAGCCCCTAACTGGTTACCTGCATCCGGCCATGCCGCCGCAGGAATTGGATACCGGGGCGGAGTGCCCCGATACCGGCTATTTTTTTGGCGTCATCACAATCTGTTCCTGCGCGATACCAACATCGCGAGCCGCATCATAGATACGGATGGACAGGCCCAGATGGGAGCCTTCGGCCGCCTGAATGACCACTGGGGCCTTCGGGCGCTCGACGCTTTCCTTTTTGATGATCGAAGACACCGACGAGATATCCACACGCAGGAAGTCATGCGTGATGCGATTGTTTTCATCAACAATGAAGGCAATCGCGCGGGTTTCATCGTCTGGTGGCGGCGGATCATTCTGAGTATTGTCGTCCTCAGGTTTATTGATCTCGATGCCGGATTCCTTCACGAAGGACGCAGTCACGATGAAGAAGATCAGCATGATGAACACGATGTCGAGCATCGGGGTCATGTTGACTTCAGCTTCGTCCTCGCCTTTTGAGAATTTACGCATGTGTTAAATCTCCACCTTCGCCTAGTGATCCATTGTCAGGCTGTCTTCGAGACGCTCTGCCTCGCGTTTGGCTTTCCGCTCAATGTATGTGCTCAGGAATACGCCCGAAAGCGCTGCCACCATACCCGCCATTGTCGGGATCGTGGCCTTCGAAACACCCGCCGCCATGGCGCGGGCATTCGAACTACCCTGGCTGCCCATTACATCAAACACGTCAATCATGCCTGTCACTGTGCCAAGCAGACCAATCAGCGGACAGAGAGCAACGAGCGTCTTGATCAAATTCACGCCCTGAAACAGTTCGTGACTGACCTCGGAGATCATGGCCGTGCGGATTTTATGCGCATACCATGATTTCCGTTCTGCTCTGGCTTCCCATGCGCCCACAACCCGGTTCCGGTGCTTTTTAAATTCAAGCGAGTAGAACCAGATGCGTTCGATGATCAGAACCCACATAACAAACGTGACCGCGAGGATCAGGAACAGGACGTCACCACCCTGTTCCATGAACGCCCTGATCGCGTCAAAGGCCTCAAGCATTCGCGTGCTCTTTCTCGGCATGGACCGCAATGATGCCAGCCGACTGCTCTTCCAGAACATGAACAACGCCTTTAGAGGCACCGGACACGAAGCTGTGAAGCATCAAGGTCGGAATAGCAACCAACAGACCTTCCACCGTTGTCATCAGAGCTGCAGAAATACCGCCTGCCATCTGGGATGGGTCACCGGTACCAAACAGCGTGATGGCCTGGAAAGTTTCGATCATGCCGACAACAGTACCGAGAAGACCGAACAGCGGCGCAACAGCAGAGATCAACTTCACGATCGTCAGGAAGCGCTCAAGTGCCGGCGTTTCCTTCAGGATCGCTTCATCAAGCTTCAGCTCAAGCGTTTCAACGTCCACATTGCGGTTCTGGTCATAAACGGCCAACACGCGACCAAGCGGGTTGTTCACGTCTGCAACTTCAGACTTGACCTGCTTTTTCACTTTCTGACCAACCATGAAGAGATAGATCCACTGGAAAATCGCCAGAAGGACACCTACAACACCCAAAGACAGAGTGAAGTATCCGATCGGTCCACCCTGGTCGAGCCGTTCTTTATAAGTCGGCTTGTCGATCTCCAGGTTCAGGAGCTGACCGCGGGTTGGATCGATTCCAAGTCCCAACAGACCATTTGAAGCCGCCTGAAACGGTGCGATGGTGCTTGTGAAACGCCCGGAGGGCTGACGCTGCAGTTCAGCAACTTCACCTGAAGAGGTGAGCTGAAGAAATTTGCCGTCACCAACCAGACCAAAGTCACCAACGCGCACGATTTCCATCGGTGTCAGCGTGCCATCGTTCATGCGAACATTGTGCGTGAATTTCTTCACTTCGCCAGAACCCATCATTTCGATCATCATCTGTGCTGGCCATGCGCGGATTTCCGCAAGTGTTGGCAGCTCAGAAGACTCGGCAGCTTTTGATACCAGTGTATCGATTTCAGCCATGCGACCTTCGTTATCAATCGATACATGCGAGCTCGAAATGATTGAGCGGGCATCACCGGCAGCCTGCTGCAGCACACCGAACAGCTCAGAAAGCTGACCGAGACGCTCGCGCTGGATTTCCAGCTGGCGGGTGATTTCCTCTTCATTGTCGCGGCGGACACCTTCAAGGCGCGCACTTTCGCGCTCCAGTACCTGCTGACGCTGACGCGCCTGTGCGAGCAATTGCTCTTGCTGGTCACGGCGTGCAAGGAACTCGGCCTCACGTGCTTTATGCTCAGCGGATTCAGATACACGACCTTCGCGCACCTTGTTCAGAAGCGAACCCATGTCTGCATCCTGAGCAGAAACGGTTGCTGTAAGCCCCAATGCCAGCAGGGCGGCGGATGTGATAATCTTCTTCATCTTAATTCCCCGGCGCTGAAATTGGCAGAACAGTTACGTCAGACTGGGTCCGGCGCTGAGCCATGCGGATCAGCTGGCGAACCGGTGTCGTGAACTCACCAGAAACGTCCACCCACTGCGAACCATCCCAGGCCCGAGTTTCGGTGGTGTCTTTTGTCTGGTAGTAAAAGCCGACACGGCCCAGACGTACGAAGTTGACCGTGCGGCCATCATCGAGAGCGCCTTCATAAGCAAAGAAGGTTCGGCCATACTGAACTTCCGTTTTGTAGGCCTCAAGAACGATACGGAACCGCTCAGGGTCACTGACGTTCGGATCATCCATCGCATCACGAAGACTCTGGATACGGTCAAGACGCTCTTCAAGCAAGAACGGCACATCCGCATTGATAAAGTCTTCGAGGTTGTTGATCATGTCGAGCATCAATGGCGTGATTTGCCGTTTGATTTCATCAATCTGACCAATGGAAGTTTTGATCTTTTCGATCTCTTCCAACTGTTTCGTGATGACGCGGTTTTGCTGGGCGTTGTAAGCTTCCAGACCCGCGTTTGTTTTGAGGACGCCCCGATAATCGCCAAACAGTCTCTGGGTTGCGTCGGCAACGCCGTCAATTGTTTGCTGCGATTGTATCGCGAGTTTATTGGCTTCATTCACCTCGTCTACGATCGATTTGAGGCGCTGATCTTGTGCATTTGCCACAGTAGCCCCAAGAAGGATCGAGGCGACCGCCGCTGTTGAGACAGCTATCCGTTTCACTTTAGCCTTATCCATTTTCTGCCCACATGGGTTTAATAATGCCATTTTGGTCTCCAGTTACCTGAATGCCTCTACGGCTGTTTTAACCTTATAAAGATCTGGAGAGTGTTCCTTACTCCGAACCTTTACCCCTAATGAATTGGGTGGCGATCAACACACATCCACAACCCGACCAAACTTCAGCCTGGTTTGAATACATGCCCAAATAATGGTTTTCCCGTACCTCTCCCAATTGTCCGGGTCACTGACAAATTGCTTTGCCTGGCTTTCGCCGCCCTTTGATCAACTGTTTTCAAACAGTCGTCGGGCAATCTGTTTTGCGTCATCACGCACCTGATGGTGCATACTGACAAAAGCCGCTGACCCAGCTCGGAACCTATCATCCAAGAATCTTGCTCGATTCCAAGCAAAAATTTTACTTTTCTTATTTTCTCCCATGTGAATTGCACGAATTGCTTGGGACGGCAGGTACCCATAACAATCCAGATTATGTAATAATATAACTAAATGATGTTCATTGTCAAAGAAATTCATGCTGTGCGCACGGCACAAAACCGGCACGCACGGAGAATCATTATGCAGGATTAAGATTGATCGATATGGGAAGCTCAGCTGGCGTCTTTTGCCGCGCCGTTCTTCATCTCAAGCAAGACCGAAACGACGCCATGCCATTGGTTTTCGGAGCTGATCTGGATTGCTCCATCAAGTCCCATGTGCCCGGCAAGCCGCCGAGCCAATGCTCTGGTTTGATCAGAAACACCAGACGTGGAACTCATATTGATAGTTGGATCAAAAGCAGGACTCGAACTCATACATCACTCTTTGTCTAAACACGTGGAACGCTGCCACCGCTCCATTCACCACATTATTTTATCGATGAGTTCCGAATAAAAGATTAACGGATGATTTAGCGAAGGCTAAGCCGTCAAAAAGACAACCGCTGTCATCGAATCGCCCGACTCCGGACCTGAATCCAGGCATGCTCAGACAGAGATATCAATGAACCCCTCACGAAGAGTGACCTGCCGCAGGCCTCTTAATGCATTCCCGATATGGATTGTCTTGGCCTGATACAGGTCGTCCAGCGTTACAGGTTTTTCCTTGATGGAACGCTCGGGGTCCGCCAGCAGCTGCGCACGCAGCACACCCGGCAGAACACCACTGTCCAGCGACGGTGTAACCCACCCGTCCTCCGTTTCCAGAAAAACGGAGCTGATGGCACCTTCTGCCACTTCGCCGCGTTCGTTCAGGAACAGGATGTCCGCCAATCCGGATGCCCGGGCCACCTCGGTCGCCCGATCATATAGTGAGCGATTGCTGGTTTTATGGCGCAGCCACATATCCTGCGAGTTCAGCCGGGTTGACGAGACGGCCACACTCAATTCTCCGGAATTCACTATCTCAAGAGGGTCGCGTTCGGCGCTCACTGCGCTCTGTTCATCAAGCGTCATCCGAACCCGAAACGGGCCGCCAGCTCCCATAACGTCGGCCACAGCATCCAGCAATGATTGCCGATGCGCAGGAATGCCGAAATACGCGGCACTTCCCAGCAGTCGTTCCAGGTGCGCATCCAGCCAGGGAATCTTGCCATCCACCATCCGCATGGTCTCAATGAGAACAAAGGGCGGTCTGGCAACACTCTGCGCAAAAGCAGCTTTCAGCAGGCACTCATCATACTCCGCCGCCACCTGGCTATCCGCCACAATACCACTGCCAACGGCCAGCCGCCCGTCACCTTCGGCATCGAAAACAAAAGTCCTTATCGGAACATTCAACGACCAGCGCGCTGGGGCACCTTCCACTGCCGGACTGAAATGACCAATCGCCCCGCAATAAACACCGCGCGCTGAACGCTCCATATCAGCGATGATCTCCATCGACCTGATCTTGGGAGCACCGGTTACGGAGCCACAGGGAAACAGCGCTTCCAGCAATTCGGAGGGTTTGAGGTCCGGCTGGCAACCCGCCTCGATGCCCGATGTCATTTGATGCAGGGTTGGATAGCTCTCGATTGTGAAAAGGTCGCTCACTGAAACCGATCCCCTGACCGCAACGCGGCTGAGGTCATTGCGAATCAAGTCAACGATCATCAGATTTTCCGCGCGGGACTTGGCATCGGCAGAAAGAGCGATCGCTGCCTCCCGGTCTTCAACGATGTTGTCACACCGGGCCGCTGTTCCTTTCATCGGGCGCGCTTCCAGCCGATCATCAACCCGCCGAACAAAAAGCTCAGGCGAAAAAGACAGAATGGTATGATCGTCGGTATGAATGAAGGCGCCAAACTCAACGGGCTGCGCTTGCCTCAGGGCCCGATAGAGATCGATCGTACGGCCGGAGACCCTGCACGCGCGCGGGAAAGTGTAATTGGCCTGATAAATGTCCCCCGCCAGAATATAGTTTTGAATCTGGTCCACACTCTGGCGGTAGCAGGCTTTTGAATCGCCGTTGGCTCCGAATACAAGGTGTGCGGCACTGGCATTGCCGGCATGACTTTCAACCCACTGGTGCACTTCGTCAGGGCTCATCTCCCTGCAGTCGCGGGTGACCAGCATATATATGAGGGGTTCCTTCGGCCAATATCTGATGGCCTTTGCGATGCGGTCTTCAAATGCCGCAGATGCTTCATAGGCGATCCATCCAGCAACATGAAACCCGTCGGCCACAGCCTGATCGATCCGGGCAAGTGACAGCGGCACCTCATCAATGGTACGGGCACAGATAACCCGGTCCGGTGATTGAAACAGAAGCGACCGGCCCGCATCCGAAGGGCTTCGGCTGTCATCAAGCAAAACGAATGGCGATGAAAGATCTTCAGCGATCACCTTTGGGCTCCAGCGGACAAAATGGCTGGCGACCTTATGTAACCTGAGCAGGTCGACGTCAACCATCCGCCCCCTTTAGCCCGCTTGTGCACAGCAGGAGCAGCAACTAGGGTTGTGCCGCTCAACGGGACGGTTTCAATGGCGACAATATTTACACATGCACTGGTGCCGGTTGCGGCGCGCACGGTGCTGGGAAGAGAGGTTGTTTCAAACCGCCTTCTTTGGCTTGCTGCCCTGGCAACAATCCTGCCTGACGCCGATGTCGTGTCTTTTTATTTTGGTGTCTCTTATTCAGACCCGTTCGGGCACCGGGGATTTACCCATTCAATCGCATTTGCGTGCTTGGTTGGCGTGATGGCAGCAGCTGGTGCCCGCCAGTTGAACAGTACGGCCCCCGCGGCTTTCTGGCTGGTTTTTGGCTCGACGCTTTCCCATCCGCTGCTGGACAGCCTGACCAATGGTGGTCTCGGCGTTGCCTGGTTCTGGCCGGTAGACAGCACACGCTATTTCATGCCCTGGCAACCGCTTGAAGTCTCACCAATCGGGGTCAGGTTTTTTACCGAGCGAGGCCTGCAGGTCATACTGTCCGAACTGATTTGGGTTCTAGTCCCCCTTGCAGTTCTCGCACTTGGGCTGAGAACTGCAAGGCGAGGACGGTTCTAGTTGGTAAAGGGATCCGAGAATTTCTCATCGGTTAAAAACGTCTGGTCGGTCAAGGTTTCCAGAAACGCAATCAAATCCTCTTTTTCGCCATTATTCAAATTAAGGCGTCGCGGCGTGCCATTCTGGTTTCTGAGCCGATTCGACAAATTCGGGTTAGCCTGGACGTCATCGCTGTAGAAGTCGACAACTTCATCCAGCGTTTCAAACCGGCCATCGTGCATAAAGGGCCCGCCCACTTCCACGTTCCGCAACGAAGGCGACTTGAACTCCTGGTCTCCTGCACCCTGGTCACCCGCTGTGCCAACATCAAGGCCATTGTTGTGCACGTCGTCACTGACATGCGCGCTTGTGCTGTGGCACTGGTCACAGCGCCCGCGCCCGCGAAAAATGCCCATGCCCCTCATCTCAGAAGCGTTGAAGACCAGATCAAAATCATCTGGATCACCGTCGGCGGCGATATAGGCTTCATCGAACCGTGACTGATAGGTCGTGAGCGAGCGCACGAATTGCGCCAGAGCCAGGGAAATACGATCCGACGTTACTGTATCATCGCCAAAGGCATCCTCGAACAGGGGTCCGTAATAATCCACATCCATCAGCTTCGCTTCAAGCTGGGTCAAGGTCATGCCCATTTCGACGGCATCCTGGATTGGTTGCAACACCTGATCCTCCAGCGTTTCCGCCCGTTCGTCCCAGAAAAAACGACCCCGGTCATAATAGCGTGCATTTCCAAGCCTCATGGAATGCCGTCCGGTTTCGCCGCCATCAAATCCAACGCTCAGGACAGCCGGGTCTCCAAACCCGTTGGCCTGAATATGACAGGACGCGCAAGCCACAGTGTCGTTAGCCGAAAGTTTTTTGTCGTAGAACAGAACACGGCCAAGCGTCGCACCCTCATCCGTGATCGGATTATTGCCGGGTGTATTGTCTGTACGCACCACATTGCCCAGCGCAGCATTCGGTTGCGTGTAATGGTCTGGCAAGTCCTGATTGGCATAATTGAACAAGGCGACTGGCAAATTGGGCTGGTCTGCGGATGCAGCCGCGATGGTAATCAGAAAACTGTCGGATGCGCTGCCGCCGTTTCCATCGTCCGCCGTGATGGTGGCAACAACGGTCGTAGCCACCGTGGGCACGCCTGTCACGACACCAGCGTTCCCCGAGAGACCGGTTCCTGAAATATCAAAGCTGATTTCATAGGTCAGAAGGTCACCATCGGCATCAGAGAAAGTTGTGTCTCCCTGTGACGCATCGAATGTGAGTGAAATTCCAACTGTTGCTATTTGGTCGGGTACCGAGTTGTTGACTGTCGGTGCGCTGTTAGTCGTGGCTGCCACTGTTGTTGTTCCGCCTGTTGTGGTTGCCGTGCCTGAGTCTTCACCACCGTTGCAAGCACCAAGCACAAGGGCAGACAGACATGCCGCTGCCTTGGCAAGGCGCTTGCCACTGTTCAAAAATCGCATAGGAAAAATCCAATCCTCATATTGGTATGGCTCCCTTAAAACCACACCTGCACTCGTTCCCCGATAATTGTACGGCGCCTGGTTGGCTTTCCCTTCGCAACAATTTAAAAAAAAGACCCGTCCCAGACTGGGCGGGTCTTATCAAGATGCTCGTGAGGCACCTTGGGTTCATAATCCTGCGTTAAAGCACACCGTACCCTTTCAACAGGCCAGCAATACTTGCCACGAGAATGGAAAGCCACGTCAACAACGTGCCATAAAAACGAAATGGATTTTTACCTTCAAACTTACCAAGTGTCAGGCCGTGCATGTAGCGACCAACAACCAGCGCCACAGCAACTCCCATTACCAAATACCAGCTGACACGCGAGTATTCCAAGAGCCCGACCAAAATGAGTCCCATAGGACCATACTCGATCAGATTACCTTGCGCACGGCTGGCTGCCAGCAGCCCGGCATCGTCACCTGTGCCCAAATCGACTTTCGCCCGCAGCCGGTTTTTCGATACATTGTAAGATAGATAAACTAATAGCAGGCCCAAAAAACTTGCTGAGATCAGTGTGATGGTCATAAGGTCTCTCCCGATGGTCTTGTCCCCACCACAGACTGGTCGGGATTTGGATCATGGTCAAGGCTTGAGACCATATGATTTGATGCCGTGACCCGGAAAAATCACACAGGGTTTTGCCATGAAGGATCGCTTCCGCGACTGGAATATCTATCACAAATGCGTTGCGGCCTTTGTTGCGGCAATTGCGTTTGGTGTCGTGCTGCGCGCGGTGCTGGTGATCGACACTGCATTTGAAGTCAGTGACAGACGCGTTATTGCTGCAAGTGCCGAAACAATCTGGTCATTGATGTCGACCGATGAAGAACGTGACAAATGGCAGGCGGAGATGATCGACCTGGTTGAACTGACCGGGCCAACGACGGAAGCCGGTGCCACCAGACTTTTATTCTGGCAGCGGGGTTTGAGGCGATGGCAATCGGTCGAGCGCACACGCGACATGCTGTCGGGTCGAGTGCTGGGTATGATCCAATCCTCAGACATTGACACGCGCTGGGTTACCATGACGCTTGACGTGCTGGACACCTGCCGAACCGAACTGATGATCGAGGAAATTATCGAACCAGCAGACTATCTGGACCGCTTTTGGTTTTTCAGTCAGCGTGCCATCCACGAAAACCGCCTTGCGTCGTCACTGGACGCAATGGAGCGCTGGGTCTCCATTGAAGACACGGTGTGCGCGCCGCAAACGGGCAGATAAAAAACTTCTCCATTTTTTGCGAACCACTCTCCGCTTTCGTGCGTTGGGTGACTAACTGCATCAAAATGGAGCAAACTTATGCCGATTACACTCACTCTGGTTGCCTTGCTGGGCCTCCTGTATCTCACTTTTGGAATTTATGTGGGTGTAATGCGCGCGCGCACCAATACCCTGCTTGGTCCGGGCGAGGACCCACGGCTGATGCGCGCCATCAGGGCACACGGAAATCTGGCAGAATGGGCGCCCATTGCTGTATTGCTGATTGCAGGCATGGAATACGCGGGGGCCGGATACGGCATGCTTGCAGGCCTTGCAGGCGCCTATGCACTTGCCCGCCTTTTCCATGGCATCGGGCTGATCCGTGAGGACAAAAAACCTCATCCCCTGCGCGCAGTGGGCGCTTTTACAAACATTGTCGTGGTTTTGTGGGGCTCGGTTTATCTGATCTGGAACAGCAACCTGATTTGACCAGGCGAGGTATCAGGAGACATCAAAGTCTGTGAATTCCCATTCATCAATACGGTCCATTTCAGAGAGAAACAGGTTTTCGGCTGCCACAACTGCTTCTTCTTCACTTTCGGCGTCGACCTCGGTCACCCAGTAGAATTCGCCGCGTTTCAGTGTTGCTTTCAGTGTCACTCGCTTGCGTGCCATGTGCCCTGCCCTCGGGAGTTGATCTAGGCAGTCCTGTAGCACGGGCAAGAGCGCCCTGCAATCGTCTGCCGTCAACGTACGTTTGCGCTGGGGTTTCAGGCTACGGCGTGATCAATTCACCGCGCCGAAAGGCCGCATTGAGTCGCAGGAAATATTCCAGTGGCCGCTGCTGAACACGCAGGAACCCCTTGCGCGCCGTATCAACAAACGTTTGCCTGCTTTTATAGACATCACGTACCAATTGCGCATTCGGCACGGCGGCCAGCATATCACCTGCATGCTGGAAGCCAGCATCCTCCATAACGATACGGGCCGTAGCCAACTTGTTGAAATGAAAATACCGGATCGTGTCCTTCCAGGGCGCCGGTTTGCCGCCCCGATAGATATGCCCAATCACCACATCATTGATAACCTGACAGCTGCCGCCCGAGAGCCAGGCCTTGATGCTGATCAGGGGTTCTTCCCCACCATAGCGGTGCAAGCCCCTGTACCCATCATAATTGAGCATGAAATCGCGGCGCACGGCATAGCAGCCACCCAGCACGCACGGCACATAAATGGTCGCGCCCTCGCCGCGCGGGCGAACATTCCATTCGGCCTTAAGCCAGTCTTCAAATTTAGGCGCCTCCATTTCAATGCTTGCGCCCATGCCCATCGGCGCCCCACTTGGTGCACCCCCTGGCTTCAACGGTTTGCTCCGCGTGCAATATAATGCGTCCGGATCCTGCTCGATTGCCTGATTTACAACGTCGTGCCAGCCGGCCTCGTAAAATCTCATGTGCGCATCGAGGAAAATAACATTCTCGGTTTTTGCCCAGGTCAGCCCTTTGTGGCGGCTGTGGGCCGGGCCTATCCGTGCCTCGTTCTCAAGATAACGACAGCCATATTGGTCAGCGACGGCTTCATAGTCGCGCCCGTCATCCGACGCGTCATTGATCAGCAAGACATCAACGGCTTCCTGGCAGGTTTCGCGAATACCGCGCACCGTATGCCCGACTTCGTCGCCTTCGTTGGCGAAACAGATGACAGCGGTTAATTTGGGGTCTGACACAGAATGTTCCGGCACCTAATGTCCGTATTTGAATGAGGTTTCAGTTAAGCCGAGCAGTTGCTCTTTTGCAACAAAAACGGCTTCTTTTCGCAGGCCGGCAGCTTTCGGAAACAATGGAGATTGACGCAAGCCTGTATTTTTCTTATCGGTTGCGCCAGAAAAAAAAGAGAGAACCCATGATAGTCTGCTCGACATATAGAACCCTGCTTGTGACCGGCGCTTGCCGCTCAGTAACAGCAGTGCGTCTATGCTCGGGTGATAGTGATCAGACCTAACCGCTTCTCTTCTTTCCATCCGAGCTTTCTTCAGCGCTCGGATATGATCATTTCCTTTCCGTAGCGTTTTCTGAACTCCCGATACGGAATTGATATTATGGCTGTTTTAGCCTCAGAAAATACTATTCAAAAAATAGAGCTCCCCAAAAGCTGGCAGGGCGAAACCCGTGTTTTGCTATCGCTTGGTGTGCCCATGGCACTGACGCAGTTGATCGCTTTTGCCGTTTATACCATCGATGTGTTGATGATCGGTCGTATTTCGCCTGAAGACCTTGCGGCCGCGTCGATTGGCACGGTGATTTACTTCGCCCTCTGGATGGTGGGCTCAGGGCCAGTAATGGCGGTCTCGCCGCTCGTCAGTCAGGCGCTTGGTGCCAACCAGAATGACACCCGGGATGTGCGGCGGTCTGTCCGCATGGCACTGTGGGCGATTTTTCTCATGTTTCCTGTTGTGCTGTTGGCGTTGGCGCTCACCGAACCGGTTGCCTTGGCTCTTGGCCAGGATCCCACGGTTTCAAGTAAAGCGGCGGACTATGTTCTGGCGCTGGCGTTCGGCTGGCCGTTTGCACTTGCAACCATGGCACTCCGGAACTTTCTGGCGGCGCTTGAGAAGACCAAAATACCGCTTTTGCTTGCGGCGGTGACAACACTCCTGAATGCGGGGCTGAACTATCTGCTGATTTTTGGCACGTTTGGCTTTCCCCGGCTGGAACTTGTGGGTGCGGGTATTGCATCCTCATTGTCGTATACGACCGGCTTTTTCCTGTTCGTGGCGTACATTACGCTCGACAAACGCGCCAAAACCTTCGACCTGTTTCATCGGTTTTGGAAATCGGACTGGCAGCGTCTGCGTGAGGTTGTTGCGCTTGGCTGGCCGATCAGCCTCACCACCATTTTTGAAGGCATGCTGTTCAATACAGCCGTCATCATGATGGGGTTGATTGGCATCATGGAAGTGGCCGCGTACCAGATTTCAATCAATGTGGTGGCGCTCGCCTTTATGCTGCCGTGGGGTCTTTCGATGGCGGGGGCGGTTCGTATCGGCCTTGCCAAGGGTGCTGAAAACACGGCTGCCATCAAGCGGTCTGCGTCCGTTACGCTCGTGGCTGCCACTCTGTCGGTGGTTGCACTCGCACTTGCCATCGCCTTGTTCCCGATGAATGTTGCAGCGTTTTATCTGGAACCCGATGACCCGGCAAATGCTGCGGTCATCGAGCTGGTGCTTTTGTTCCTGCCGATTGCCGGCATCTTCATGGTGTTCGATGCGGCTCAGGTGGCTGCGAACCAGTTGCTGCGCGGTCTCAAGGACGTGCAGTGGCCGATGTATCTGAGCGGTATCAGCTATTGGCTGATTGGGTTTCCGGTGGCTCTGTTTCTCGGGCTCCGGACACCGCTTGGCGCCGTTGGCATCTGGTATGGCCTGACGGCCGGGCTGATTGCTGCATCGGTTTTTCTGGGTGGTCGACTATGGTGGATGGCCTGGCGCACAAACAGGTAATTACACCAAAAACAAAAAGAGGCGGCTCTGAACGGCCGCCTCTTGTCTAAAGCTTTCAGAAAGCCCGTCAGCTCTTCTAAAGAGTGCGGCCAATCAGCTCCTTCATAATTTCCGATGTGCCACCATAGATGCGTTGCACCCGGCTGTCGGTGTAATGATGGGCGATTTCATACTCGGACATGAACCCGTATCCGCCGTGCAGTTGCACACACGTATCAACAACCCGGCCCTGCATTTCCGTGGTCCACAACTTGGACATAGCGCCGCCGGCAGCATCAAGCTCGCCCTTGATGTGTTTTGCCAGGCACTGATCGACAAACGCCCAACCCACTTCAAGCTCGGTTTTCATTTCCGCCATCTTGAAGCGCGTATTCTGAAACTTCATGATCGGCTTGCCGAAGGCTTCCCGCTCATTCACATATTTTAACGTGATGTCGAACGCCCGCTGCGCGCCGGACATGGCGATAAATCCGATCGACAAGCGCTCTTGCGGCAACTGCTGCATCAGATAGATGAACCCTGCATTTTCCTGGCCGATCATGTTGGTGGCCGGCACGCGCACTTCGTCGAAAAACAGCTCGGACGTGTCTGATGAGTGCTGGCCGATCTTGTCGAGGTTGCGCCCCCGCCTGAAACCTTCCCTGTCCGCCTCAACCACAATCAGGCTGACGCCGCGTGCGCCCGCATCCGGGTCAGTCTTGCAGGCAACAATCACGAAGTCGCAGTTCTGGCCGTTCGAGATAAAGGTCTTGGAGCCGTTGACCACATAGTGGTTGCCATCAAGTTTCGCCGTGGTTTTGATGCCCTGAAGGTCACTGCCCGTCCCGGGCTCGGTCATGGCGATCGCGCCAACCATTTCGCCCGTTGCCATCTTCGGCAGGATCCGCTCCTTCAGGTCGTCGGACCCATAGTCCTGAAGATAAGGCGCAACAATATCTGAATGCACCGCAATGCCGGCACCGCCTGCCCGGTTATAAACCTGCTCTTCGTTAATGATGCAGTTGAAGCGATAGTCACCGCCAACCCCGCCGTACTCTTCCGGCATCTGCGGGCACAGCAGCCCGGCATCACCCAGTTTGTTCCAGAACTCCCGCGGCACCTGCCCCGCTTTGCTCCACTCTTCACCGTAAGGTGTGGCTTCGGCCTGAAAGAACTTCCGCACCGCATCGCGGAAAATGTGATGTTCTTCTTCGTAAATCGCGCGCTGCGCCAACATGATAAATCTCTCCCGAAATGGACTTTGGGTCCTCTCCTCGACAAAGAAGATGGGGCGCTGCGGCCCCCAAGTCAAATTTTATGGACTGGTCGGTCCACTTTTTATCTCCTTGCGCGGGCAACAAAGAAAAAGGGGCCGCATGGCCCCTCGAAACATCAACAGCTTTTTTTCAGGTCAACTGCTTTGCTGTGCCCGGCGGTAAGCCCGGATGGCTTCGTTCAACTTGATCTGCAAATCACGTCGATCATTGTGCAGGTCATTCAGGTCTTCCTGACGGCGCGTAATCTGGTCTTTGGTCATGTATGGCGCGATCAGCGGCGTGCGTTGTTCCATGCAGTTAATGAATGCATCAACCTCATTCGAGTAGGCGAGCACAAGATCCCGGGCAACCCGGATATCATCCGCAGATGCCTGCTCCCCGCCTGGAACAAATGGCATGTCAACAGGTGGCTGACCACAATCCTTAGCGTGCGCTGACACGCTGGTCATCGCAGCCAAACCGACAAAAAGGACAGAAATTTTTCTCATGATGATCGTCTCACTCAACTACAAACCCAAATACCGAGGATTACCCGGCACATTTTACGCAATTTGACATAAATGGCAAATGAACGCGCCGGGCCATTACTCAATGCGGCTGATCAGTCTTTCTTCGCGGCGGTCTTCTTGGCGGCTGCTTTTTTCGGAGCCGCTTTTTTTGCCGGGGCTTTCTTGGCTGCAGCCTTTTTGGCCGGGGCTTTTTTTGCCGCAGGTTTCTCAGCAGGTGCTTCAGCTGCTTCCGGCGCCGGCGCATCGTTCGCCGCTGCTGGCTGCGCTGTAGCCTGTTGAGCAGCCGCTTGCTGTGCCGCCTGCGCCTTCGCACGCTCCTCGTCTTCCTGCTTGGCGAGATCCGGGAACAATTGGCGGTACACGGCATTCACCCGTCCCGCAACGTCGGAGATCGCATCGGCAATAGCCTGGAAATTGTAACCGACACCCTGATAATAAAAAATGCGCGTTTGGGTGCTGTACGCCCGGTACAGGCACTCTTCCGGTGTGTTGCCATCACCGAGCTGCGCCAAATCACCAACATAATCGAACACAACCTGTTTGCCCTTGGTTGTGGTCACCCATTCTTCCGTTTTCTGGTCTGTCCGCTCCCAAAGCTCGGCAAGACGACGGTCATTCAACGGATGCTTCTCCGGCAACTGCAAAACCTTGCGGATCGCTTCACCGCGGCCCCTGGAACGTGCCCGTGTCGGCCACAGCAGGGCAGCAATCTGGCTCGACGGCATCAGCACCATCTGACTGGCAAACAAGACGCCAGGTCCGGCGCGGTTGTTCATTGCCTGGTTAAAAAGATTGAAGGCTGCTTCTGTGTGCAGGCACTGATTGCGCAGTTCGTGAATGTAAATTGCGAGCGTATTGGTATCCATAACAGCTTGTGTCTCGTTCTTTATCTGTTTCGGCGGTGTCGGGAGCGATCGGCACAAATCCCCAGATGCCGACATTGGTGCACCCCACACCCTGTTCGACGGCGAGCGATAGCACAAGCAAACCCAGCATTCCAGAACGGAATCGTGCGAAACCTCAGCAAAACGCCGCTGTCCGAGCCAATTCACACCAGTTTGAAGTGCTGTTATCCGACTTTAACTGGTTTTTTACCTGTCGGCGTTTATACTGAAACTGGGTAATTAGTGGGTGCCATTATGGCAGATGTAACCGTCGCGTCCGGATCGGTCGCGGGTGGAAATACAGTTTCGCGTCCTGGTGGCGCCAGCGGCTCACCGCGTGTGGGTGCGCTCAGGCCTGTCTCGGCTGTTGCACCAACCAGCCAATCCTTCACCCAGGCATTTACTGTCGCCCGTCAGGGAGGCGAAGAACCTGCTGCCCCAATATCATTAGAGCCCGGCAACGGCAGGCTTTCCAGTTCGGTACAACTCATTCTGGCTGAAACACGGACACAGGAAGAACAGTCTGACTTTATTGACCGGTCCACACTGGATCAGGCCACGCTAAGTTACGCACAAAGTCAGGAAGCGGTTCGGGAAACCATCGGCTTCACCAAGCTTGCTGCAGCCGGTTCCGATGCCCAACCTTCAATTTCCCTGACACACTCAGAAGACACTTCAGCCTGACAGGCCTCATAATTCACTGTTTCAAGGCAGCGCCGATCCACTCTCCGACACCTGAAGATCGCATGTCCCCGAGCAGGCACAGCTACTCTGCGCGCAACCGTACAGAGCATCCGGCAAACTGCACTCCGGTGCTGCACAATCAGAGCAGCTCTCCAGAATGGTATTCAAGGCCGACTCCATTGCCTTAAGCGCGTCAACTTTTGCGCGGACTAGCGACAACTGGGCATTGAGAGCAGGACGCATGCTTCCACATGGTTTGCCTTCGTCCGCAAGCGAAAGCAGGTCGCGTATATCCTCAATCGGAAAGCCCAGGTCGCGGCAACGCCTTACAAACAAAAGTCGCGCCTGATGCTGCTCATCGTAAATACGGTGCCCGCCTTCGCTTCTGAATGGTTCAAGCAAAAGACCGATGCGCTCATAGTAGCGGATCGTCTCAATATTCACGCCGGTTTCGGTACTAAGTCTTCCTATCGAATATCTCATATTTTTCTCTTGAATCTGTAGTCACTACAGATTGTAGGCTTGAAGAATCAAATTCACAAGAGAAGGAAATAAACATGAATGATGAAAACAAAGAGTGCTGTAACTGCAAGACCTGTGAGAAATGCGATTGCAATTGTAAGCCAGACTGTAAATGCAGCGCGGCTTGCAATTGCTGTTGCTGCAAATAAAAACAGGATGGAAGGCCCGCATGTTGCGTGCGGGTTTTCCAGCTAGCCGGCTTTCATATTGCAGGTGTTTATGCGCGATTCAGGGACTAGGTTTGCGGCGCGCCAGTCGCGGTCAGCAGCACTCTGAGCCACCGGGTTACGCGGTCACCATGGTCTGGTTTTGCACTGCGCCCCACGGGCTGCCGACTATAGACCGCAATCGTTGAATTGTAGGCGTCCACCTCAATAACCTTGATGGTCACTACAGCGGGAAACGTTTGACCTGGCAGGCGCTCCGTAAAATCAAACTGATTATCCGGCAGATTAAAACGAAACGTTTCTATCGTCGGATTACTGTCAGCGAAATCTGCCAGCAGCTGCCTGAGTTGCCCGGCATCTACCGGAAAAACGGGAGACACACTGTCAGCAACCGCGCTGCCACAGGCTTCCGGCGGACACATCAGATAGCCAACGTCGTCCGGCGAATAGTCTAGTGAAGTGAATTCAACCGGCGGCAAGGACCCTTCCCGGCCGCCAAAAATGTCTTCGCCGCCGCCCAGCTGCACGATGAAATAAACGGCCAGCAGCCCGACTATAACAATCAGGCTCAGGCCAATAATCAATGAGCGAAAGCGGTCCAGCATGACATGTGTCCTGGTGACTAACCGAGAATGGATCCCAGTTGCAATGCAAGGCTCATGTCACCTTCAACCCGGATTTTTCCGGTCATGAAGGCCATCTGCGGATTCAGGTCGCCAGACGCCACCTTGAGGAAGTTTTCTATCGTAACCTTCACGGTACAATCCGCTTCGCTGTCTTCATTGTCGATAACGGTCGGAGAAGACTTGCCGTCAATCCGCACAACGCCGTCGTCGCCAAAATCAAACTTGATGATGGCGGAAATGGGTGAGTGCGCTCCAACGCGGCCGCGCATTTCTTCTGTAATTTGGTCGAGGTTCATAGGTATCTCCGTTGACGATGAACAGAATATTGGACCGAAGCGTCCATAAATCAATCAGTTATTCGAGTCATCTTCGCTTTTGCGTTTACTTCTGAGCTTATTCAAAAGACTGCCCGCCTGTTTCTCCAGCTCGCCGCGTGCATTCTTGGCAATACCTTTCAATGTATCGCCTGCACCAGCCGCCACGAGAGCCCTGGTGATCTGTGGCTGAAGCGTATCCATGATGTGGCGTGCAATTTCTCTGGGCGCCAAACCTTGCTCGTCGGTACCGAGATCGGTGAGTGTGAAGTCTGCCAGATTAACGTCTTCGTCAACTTGCAGAAGGCCGCCCTCTTTCTGAACAGATATCTGCGGGTTTCTAACAGCCAGGCGCCGGATAGTCAGTGTGATTGGCTGACCATCAATTTCGCTGGGACCAGCGCCTGCCATCAGCTTCTCCTGCAATGCCTGAAAGTTTGACTGACTGCCTATCACCCGGGCATCGAACATGGGTTTGTCGATGATGATTTCGTCGACAATGATATGGTCGTCCAGGATGGTGTTCGTATCCACCTTCAGATCAAGCGCACCCAACTGCACCATCGAACCTTCGCCAAAGCCATCCGGTTGGCCAACCGCGAAGTCCTTGACCTGCAAGCGGCCTGACAAGGGCGATATGGAAACACTTCCCACAGTCACAGGCACAGAAAGCGCTTCGGGCCCTGCTGTTTCAACGCCTGTTTTCACCAGTGTGTTCATTTGCGTGTAGCCAACAACACCCACCAGCAAAACCAGAATCAGCAGGCCAAAAAACAGTTTTTTCATCTTTTCTCTCCGTTCGGCGCGATCTTCGCGGCGACCCCTAAGCTCTTTGATACTTGCTCAAGACTAGAATGCCAATAAGGCAAGATAATGTATCTTCCTCCCGAAAAAACGTCACGACAAATGTCTTAACCTTAGGCTTCCAATATGCCAGCATGCCACCGCGTGGAAACGCATGGGGCAAAAATTCCAGAGCATTAAGCGACTGGCCTGACTGTTGCAGGGGAAAACTGATGCCCAGCGACCAAGAAGGAACGTAAGTGTTATGAACAAGGTGACCCAGCTTCTGCTGCTCCTCTCCTATGCCGTTTTTGGCGTAGCGGCGGCCGTCCTGCTGCCATTCCTTGGCGTGACAGCCGCAACTGCGCAAATTATTGGTGTGCTTGTCTTCATTGGGGCCTGGCAGGTGCAGCTCTCGTTTTTCAGCCAAAGTGGTGACGAAATCGATCCGATCGATATGCATCGCATTGAAGAGATTGAGAAACTGGCGCTGAAACTGCGCAAGGACGTTGAAGGACTGCAGGAGGCGGTTGAGGAGCAGAACGAGAAGGGTGATGCCAAAGACAAAAAGCTCGTTTCCGAATTGAAGATGCTGCAGGAGTTCCTGATCCAGGTGATGCAGAAAGAGTCGAAAGGCAAGAAAACCCCGGCAAAAAGCGCCAAGCCGAGCGCAGCGGCAGCCGACGACGGCGAGCAAATGACCGCCGAAGAGATTGAAGAGCTGGGACTTGCACCAGAGGAAGCTGCACTTGTTATCGTTGATGAGGACGAAAACGACATGGCAAGCGAGGAAGATATTGCCAGAGCCCTCGACGAAGCAGAGCGCGAAGAAGAGCTTAAGGTTACAGACGATCCGTCAGAGGATGACGCTGACACGCAGCAACCCGACAAGAAAAAGGCCGAAGAAACCGTAACAGAGATAGGGCAAGAGCCGCCTGAAGCGGAAATGCCGCCACCCGCTCTGGCAAAACAAGGTCCGGCAAAACAAGGTCCGGCAAAACAAGTTCCGGCAAAACCAACTGCGAAAGCAGAACCGAAACCCGGCACTCAGCCCCAGCGCTTGCAGACACATGCGCAGCGCCGTGCCGCAGCGGTCAAGAAAAGAGCGCCAATCCGGCTGATCAAACGCGAAGACCAGCTGCTGTCGGTTATCAAGAATTCCTTGTCGGAAAACCGGGTTGACTTGTATCTGCAGCCTATCGTTTCGCTGCCTGCCCGCAAAACCGCGCATTTCGAGTGCTTCTCGCGTGTGCGGGACGAGGAAGGCCGGGTGGTTTTGCCACGCCAATATATGAAAGTCGCGGAAACCCGCGGCTTGATTGGCACGATCGACAATCTGTTGCTGTTC
The DNA here is from genome assembly GCA_947500295.1 of uncultured Kordiimonas sp. GTDB lineage: Bacteria > Pseudomonadota > Alphaproteobacteria > Sphingomonadales > Kordiimonadaceae > Kordiimonas. The sequence goes on along the minus strand of CANMRM010000003.1, from coordinate 69,612 downwards.
AGGCTCATCCAGCTGGTGCGCAAACTGGGCAGGCGGCGTCCGGATGTACGTTTTTTCCTGAACATGTCGCGCTACTCAATCGCAGACAAAGAATTCCTGCCGCAGTTCATCGACTTCATGGCATCGAACGTGGAGTTTGCCGAACGCATGGTGTTCGAAATTTCTCAGGAAGATTATTTAACCCTTGAGGACGAAGCTGTTGACCGCCTGAATACACTGGGTCGCAAGGGCTTTGCCTTCTCGATGGATATGGTCAACGATTTTGATCAGGATTTTGCCGAACTGGAAAAACGCAATTTCAAATATATCAAGGCCGACCTTACAGACATTCTGGAAATGCACCCCGAGCCCGGCGAGATTGAGGAACAGAAAAGTTACCTGCGCCGCCGCGGCATGCAACTTATCGCCAGCAAGATCGAAGGCGAAGAGATGGTAATCGAGGCGCTTGACAATCAGATTGAGCTCGCTCAAGGGTACCTCTTTGGTGAACCCCTGTCGGCGGAAGAAATCGACACCGACCTCTAAAACAGAGAGCGCAAACAGTTCCATGATCGTGTCAAACGACCCTGCCGTCGCAAGCGACGGCCCGAACGCTGTGCGGCATGTTGGTGGATTGGCGGAACTTGCTCCGGTGCTTGATCTGGTCATCTGTGATTTGTGGGGTGTCATGCACAACGGCGTTTCCGTCAACGATCGCGCTGTGGATGCGATCAGCCGCCTGCGGGATACCGGTGTTGCCAGCGTGTTTCTCTCAAATGCGCCGAGACCGAGGTATCACGTGCGGGATCAGCTGATGGGCATGGGCATGCCCGAGACACTGACGGACTATATCGTGACATCAGGCGGATTGGCACGAGACGCTGTCCGTGACCGGTTCGAAGGCGCAAAACTCTACCATCTGGGGCCAGACGGGGACCGAAACACGGTCGAAGGCCTGAAGGTTGAGGAAGTCAGTGACCCAAATGATGCTGAGGTTATTCTGGCCACCGGGCTTGAGCACCGGGACGTGGCAATGCACCGGGACCGGCTGGTCGGCGCATGCGAAAAACAGGTGCCGCTTTTGTGTGCAAACCCGGACCGGGTGGTGCATGTGGGCGACAAATTATTCATCTGCGCCGGCACGCTCGCAGACTTTTATCACGATATGGGCGGCCCGGTTGAATGGTTTGGCAAACCAACGCCCGAATCGCTAAGAACCTGCGTGGTTGAACGCGGGCTTGATACCGCCACGCCTGGTGACCGGATCCTGATGGTAGGAGATAGCCTGCAAACCGATGTTGCCGGCGCCAACGCCGCAGGGTTTGGCAGCCTTTTTATTGCGGGTGGTATTCACCGTGAAGAATGGCCGCACGCTATTGCCCACCTGAAGGACCAGCAGCTTTTGAAAGCTGACTTCCACAAAGTGTTCGGAGAAGGCAAACCGGTGCCAACAACCATGTGCAAGAGCCTGATTTGGTAACAAACAACATTCTCGCCGCCCCAGCCCCTGAACGCTGACTATTTCGAAGACAGGGGTGTTTTCACCACCGACGCAGCAAGACTTTTGAGTTTTCGGAAAAGAGGGGCGCCCGAATTGAGCGACCGGAAATTTTTATTTGACGGTGCCGTTCACCGGCTGCTCATCCGACAAATAGGACTGCCGCACAAAAACCTGGATTCATCCGTCTCTGAATTTTCCGGAAAGCATTGGACAAATGGTTACGGAATCGGATCAACCAAACAAAGCGTCGATATCATCCTGGCTGACTTCTTCGCCCGCCGGCAGGTCAACTTCCTTTTCAGGTCCTTTTTCTGCCGGTTTTGCCTCCTCAGCCGCCTTTTTCTTGTCTTCTTCGGCTTTTTTCTCGTCCGCTTCAGCCTGCTTTTTGTCTTCAAGCTCTGCAACCGGGTCGAAATCTTCATCGAACATGGCATCAAGCTCCGCAGGACTGACGGCCTTCGGCGCTTCAGGTTTGGGCGCCGGTGGCGGCGCAGGTGCTGGTGCTGGAGCCGGTGCGGGAGCTGCTGCTGGCTGCGCAGCAGGGGCTGGAGCCGGTGCGGGCGCCGGTGCAGGCGCTGAAGCCGCAGCTTCTCCACCCATCAAGTTGTCCACCTGGCTCTGGTCTATGCCTTCACCATCCAGAGCCGGGCCCGAAAGCAAGGCTGCGTCGCCTTCCGGTTCGGTGCCTTCCATAGCTTCCTGAATGTCTTCGTCGGTCACACCCATCAGGTTTCGAAGTTCAAGCACTCGTTCCTCAATGTGCGACAAAGTCTGCACCACCTTGGAAATCCGCTGTCCGGTAATATCCTGAAAAGAACACGCCTCGAAGATGCGCATCACGGCGTCCTGAGTGGTCGCCTGATAGGCTTCGGGGTTCGATGTATCGGCCCCCATGATTTCCTCGGCAGCTTCCATGATCGTATTGGTCGCCTCTTCCGTCTGCTGAACAATGGCGTCCAGCTCCAGGCCTGCCCGAGGAATGCGGGCACTTTCAAGGTCAACCGGCTGCAAGGATGCAATTTCCTTGCGGGCATTGGTGATATAGTCGCTTAACGCGCGGCATTCCCGGTAGATCGACGTATCGATCGACTTGTAAAACACATTCATGGTGCCTATCAGCACCTCGGTCACAGACGCCACCTCAGTCAGTGACATCGATGCTGTGTTCTGCTTGCGCAGATTGTCGACCAGAAGTTCGATCTGTTTGGAAAGACCGCTATCAACCATCAGAACTCTCCGACAACAGCCACCAGTTTGGTTTTCAGTGTCGCTGCATTGAACGGCTTGACAATGTAGTTGTTTACACCGGCTTTTTTCGCTGCAATCACATTGTCTGTCTTCGACTCCGCCGTCACCATGATGAAAGGTGTATCTTTCAGCTGGTTGTCGGCCCGGACTTCCTTCAGGAATTCGTATCCGGTCATGGGTTCCATATTCCAGTCAGAAATAATGAGCCCATATTGCTTTGCACGAGATTTCTCGAGCGCCTGTGCTCCATCTGTAGCTTCATCCACATTATTGAAACCAAGCTGCTTGAGAAGATTGCGCACAATTCTCAACATTGTTTTGTAGTCGTCGACGATCAGGATCGGCATACCCATATCAACGGCCATAATAATACCTCAGACTTATCAGTTGCACTTCAGACCAGCAGAAAGGCTCGCATCAGCCTCGTCTGCTCGCCCCCAGAACCGGACACTAGACCCGATCTAATGAAGAATTGGTTAATTGAATAGTGACTAACATTCAATTATTTCATGAGCTGAAAATACAGTATTTACAACTTGATATCCAATGATTGATACGCAGTCGTAACAGATTAAGTGTTGAGGCAAGCAGGTTGATTGGTGTATCCAGCCGGAAACATGCACTCTGTCGCCTGACAGAAGCCACATCCAGAAAGGGATGCCTGATCGGTGCGCGTATTTCGCCATCCAGACGAATACACTGAAGAAGACCGCGGTGCCGTCGTTGCGCTTGGCAACTTTGACGGTTTTCACCGTGGCCATCAGGTGGTCATCGGCGAGGCTGGTCGCCTCGCCCGCGACATGGGCGTTAACCTGACGGTTATCGTCACAGAGCCACACCCCGTGAGTTTTTTTGCGCCCAATGCACCCGCTTTCCGGCTAACACCCTTTCGGGAACGCGCCCAGCTGCTGGAGGCCTTTGGCGTTGATCAGCTGCTAGTTTTACCGTTTGACAAACAGCTCGCAGGCCTCGCTGCTCAGGACTTTGTCAATGACATACTGGTAAAAGCGGTCGGCGCCCTGCATGTCTGTGTCGGCTATGACTACCGATTCGGCAAGGCGCGCGGCGGTGGCACTGACGTGCTTGGCTGGATGGGAGATATGGAAGGCTTTGGCCTGTCCGTCATTCAGCCTGTGACGGTCGGTCTTGAAGGTTATGCGGGCGATGTATATTCATCCACCCTTGTACGCAAAGCCTTGCAGAACGGCGAGGCGCGCAAAGCTGCGGCCCTGCTGGGGCACTGGTGGAGCATCAATGGTCGTGTGAGTGAAGGCGACAAGCGTGGCCGCACAATTGGTTTTCCAACCGCCAACATCGAACTCGGTGAAAGCCTGCAACCAAAACTTGGCGTCTATGCCGTACGCGTCAGTGTCGAAAACGAGGGTCAAACCTTCAACGGCGTGGCCAATATCGGCAAGCGCCCGACGTTCGACAAGCGGGACGTGCTGCTGGAGGTACATCTGTTCGACTTCGAGGGAGACCTCTACAACAAACATCTACGTGTCCAGCTTGTGGCATTCCTTCGGGAAGAGCAGAAATTTGATGGCATTGAGGCCCTGACCGCTCAAATCAGGACCGACAGTCGCATTGCCAAGATTGTGTTGGCAGAACCGGAAAACAGCGCGGACCGGCTCGAAGCGCCCATGCTGCAACGCTATCTCGAGTTGTTTCCGAAGCCACATGTTCGGGCCCGCTAGACTTGGACGAGTCGGCGTCGGTTGTTTACACTCAGATTTTCCCTTGCAATTTATGATTGGTCGCGAAACGATCTGCCCAGCAATTTGACTTTGGGGGTCGTCGGTGAAAGTTTTGTGGCTGGTTTTTCTGTATCTGTTATGTCCGTCTGCTGGCGCACAGCCTGAGCACTCGCCGGGAAATTTGATTCCAGCTGCCCCAACGGTGGCGACATTCCTGGATTTTCCACCCTACATCAGCGACAGCCAACCCGCCGACGGCGTGTTGAGCGTGATCGTTAAAGAAAGCTTCGAGCGGGCCGGGATCACGCCCAGCTACACTTTGGTACCCTGGCGTCGATCCTATCGCGCAGTTTCCATTGGCGAAATAGAAGCATCCTATTCATGGGCCTACAGCAAAGAAAGGGAGAATGAATTCCATCTTTCCCTGCCTGTATTCAGCATCTCAAATCAATTGCTCACCACATATGAAGATATCGAGAACTGGGAGCAGCTGGCAGAGCCGCGCGCCGACGGGACAAAACCAATATTATGCGTGCCGGTCGGCTGGAAAGTCGCGGACGAGCTGATCGCTTTGATCGACCAGGGTTTACTGCAACGTGTTTCTCCCGGGCATCCGCGCTTTTGTATGGAGCTGATCAGAGCCGAGCGCACCAACATTGTTTACATGCCGAGAATGACGGCAATTCACTACCTCAATGCACTGAAAGCCGCAGAGGCGGGGGAACAACAGCGACCGTGGCCTCCAGTGTACAGCATTCAGGTTCCAAGCGGGATTGCAAATACGCAACACGTTCTTTTCACTCGAAATGCAGAGGGAGAGGCACTCAAAAATACCTTCAACAAAGGATTTAGGAATCTCGTGACGAGCGGCCGATACCGGGAGATTCTGCAAAAATATCTTGCCGGGTATCCAGACAATGAACAGGACGCCGTCCTCCAGGAACAAATAAACGCTGGCATTCTACCACCAGAGTGATAAGTGGCTAGAAACTGACCAGCCTATTTCTGAGGCCCGCATGGAACTTCTTCTCGACTACAATATATGGATCAGCTTTCTCTCGCTTGCTGCGCTCGAGATCATTCTGGGCATCGATAACGTCGTGTTTGTCGCGCTGATGGTGCAACACCTGCCTGATGGTCAACGGGAAAAAGCGCGCATTCTCGGGCTGACCCTTGCACTGGTCATGCGCATTGCACTGCTGTTTGGCGTCGCATGGATCATCAGCCTTCAAGAGCCCTGGTTCGAAATTTTGGGGCACCAGCTATCCGGAAAAGACATCCTCATGCTGGTTGGTGGTGGTTTCCTGCTCTACAAGGGCACCAACAGCATCCACGATGAAGTCACCGGCGACTACAAGGAAACCATGAAGACATACAGTGGCACGTTTGCCGCTGTGGTGGCGCAAGTCGTCCTTATTGATATCGTGTTCTCGTTTGACAGCGTGATGACAGCGGTCGGCCTCACCAAGGTGATCGAGGTGATTGTTGCGGCAATGACCGTTGCTATGTTGGTGATGATTTTTTCTTCCGGATTCATTGCCGGCATCATCCAGCGTTTTCCGACACTCAAAATATTGGCACTGTCCTTTATCATGTTGATTGGCGTGTTTCTGGTGGCAGAAGGTCTCGGTTTTCATGTACCGAAAGGCTACATCTACTTCGCTATGGCATTTTCACTGGGTGTCGAGACACTCAACCTTTTGTCAAGGCGGCGACGCCTTGCCAGAGCAGCCAAGAAAGATAATTGATCCGGAGGGGCTTTCATCGTTTGTGTGCCCTCTACGCCGTGAAAAGCGCTGGATTTAGGGCTTAAACCTCTATTAAGTGTTTATCTGTATAAAGAAATTTGGTTCAAATTTCTCAAGGCCATCGCTTCAGAAAAATAAGGCGGTGCACTGTGTAGGCGATGGGGGTCGCGTTTAGTACTATGTCTTCAGAAATTTTCTCAAAACTGTCAGTATTACTGGCTCTGTCAAACAGCCAGGCAGCAGAAGCTTTCAAGCCGATTTTGCGCTCTAACGGCATCGGCCGCGCCATCGCCGTTGACAGCAACTATGATGCTTTGGCGATCCTCAAGGAAATGAACTTCAACATGATCGTTATTGACGATCGCTTCCCGGAACTGGGTGGGTACGACTTTTGTCGTTTTCTGCGCCTCACGAGTGTTGCTGTATCCGTCTCCCCCATCATCCTCGGCATTCATGGGCCGGATCAGGAATCTGTTTTAAAGGCACGCGATGCGGGCGCCTCCAAAATTGTCGCAATGCCGCTCACAGGCCAGAGCCTGATTAAGGCCGTGACAAGCACACTCGCTGAAATGAAGCCGATCGTTCAAACCAGCGCCTACAATGGCCCTGACCGCAGAAGACCCGCAAAAGCACCCTGGCCCCATGCGGAGCGACGCAAGGAACAAAGCAAGCTTGTCGGCATCGAGCAACAACGCAAAGCGATGTTCGGCATCAAAAGCTGAGTGGCGCGGGATGCTGCTGCATCAATGCGTGAGGTTTGGGCTCGACACTCTCCGGCTTCACTGATAAAAGTCGCAGCCATGTTGACGTGTGCACATTTTTCGCGCCGCTGGGCGTGCGCAGGATCAAGCCTGCCAATACGAATTACTGGCCCGGCGCTCTAGAGGCGACCGGGAGTTTCCTTATTCCATTCATTGATGACACACTGAGGCGCGACAACCAACCGGGCGCCCAAGATAACGAGACGACATTCCATGTCTGCTGACAACCAAGACAAACGCGATTACCGAGACACTGTATTTCTGCCGCAAACCGACTTTCCCATGCGAGCGGGCTTGCCGAAACGGGAACCTGAATTTCTGGCCAAGTGGCAAAAAGAAGATATTTACCGGACCTTGCGCTCCGACAGCGTCGGCAAGGAAAAATTTGTACTGCATGACGGGCCTCCTTATGCGAACGGCGACATTCACTTTGGTCACGCCATGCAGAAAACTCTGAAGGACATCATTGTCAAATCCCAGCAGATGCAGGGCAAGGACGCGCCTTTTATTCCGGGCTGGGATTGCCACGGCCTGCCGATCGAATGGAAGATCGAAGAAAAGTACCGCAAGAAAAAGAAAAATAAAGATGACGTTGATCCGGTCGAATTTCGCCGCGAGTGCCGCGAGTTTGCCGATCACTGGATCAATGTGCAGCGCGAACAATTCAAGCGGTTGGGCATCTTTGGTGACTGGGACAATCCCTACACGACCATGAGCTTCGATGCCGAAGCGAAGATCGTGGAAGAGCTATTGAAATTCGCTGGTGATGGTTCGCTTTACCGTGGCTCCAAACCTGTGATGTGGTCACCGGTTGAAAAAACTGCCCTGGCGGAAGCCGAGGTTGAGTATCATGACCACACCAGTACGCAGATTGATGTGGCTTTCGAAGTTGTGTCCACCGACAGTGATGCGCTTAAAGGCGCTCGGGTTGTCATCTGGACCACGACCCCCTGGACCATCCCGGCAAACCGGGCCGTGTGTTATGGCCCCGATATTGATTATGTGCGAGTGCGTGTAACCGCTGTTGAAGATGAAGGTCTGGCGAAAGTCGGCGACGAACTCATGATTGCAGAAGCCCTTATGGGTGATTTTGCAGCCCGCGCAGGCATCACTGGTCATGATGTGGTTGAGCATTTGAAAGGCGCTGCATTTGAAGGCAGCATCCTTGCGCACCCCTGGCGCGGCCACGCCGACGCAGAAGGCTTCTACGATTTTGACGTGCCCATGTTGCCCGGTGAGCACGTTACAACCGAGGCAGGTACCGGATTTGTACATACGGCTCCCGGTCACGGCGATGACGATTATCAGGTGGGTCACGTGCAGTTTGGTTTGCCTGTGCCATACACCGTCAATGAAGCCGGTTGTTATTATGAAGACGTTGCGCTGGTTGCTGGGCGCCATGTCTATAAGGTCGCAGATGAAATCTGCGGCCTGCTTGATGGTGTTTGCTCACTGATGGCCAAAGGCACGCTCACGCACAGCTATCCACACAGCTGGCGCTCGAAGGCGCCACTCATTTTCCGCAACACGCCGCAATGGTTTATCTCCATGGAGAAAAACGGCCTGCGCGACACGGCGATGAAGGCCATCGACGACACCAACTGGTATCCGGCGGTTAGCAAAAACCGCATCAGCGCCATGGTCGCCGACCGGCCCGACTGGGTCATTTCTCGGCAGCGTGCCTGGGGCGTCCCGATCACCGTGTTTGTCGACAAGAAAACCGGTGATTATCTGGTCGACGAAGATGTGAACCGTCGTATCATTAAAGCAGTGCGGGATGGCGGAGCGGACGCCTGGGTTGCTGTGCCGGCGCAGGACCTTCTTGGCAACACATATGACGCAAATGACTATGAACAAATTCATGACATCCTTGACGTCTGGTTCGACAGCGGCTGCACCCATGCCTTTGTTCTGGAGGAGCGTGAGGAGCTGACATGGCCTGCAGATCTTTACATGGAAGGGTCTGACCAGCACAGGGGCTGGTTCCAGTCCAGCCTTCTGGAAGCCTGCGGCACCCGGGGCCGCGCGCCCTACAAAGACGTCATGACTCATGGCTTTGCGCTCGACGGTGAAGGCAGGAAGATGTCCAAGTCGCTTGGCAATACCGTCTCGCCGCAGAAGATTGTTGATCAGTATGGTGCTGATATTTTGCGCCTGTGGGTGGCGGCTGTTGACTATAAAGAAGACGTGAGGATCTCGGACGAGATCATCAAAGGCCAGGTGGATGCCTACCGGAAAATCCGCAACACGATGCGTTATATGCTCGGCAACCTGCACGGATTTTCCGAAGAGGAAAAACTGAGCCCGAAAGACATGCCGGAGCTGGACCGCTTTATGATGCATCGCCTCTCGGAACTTGATGCCTTCCTGCATGAGCGAGCAGCAGAATATGATTTCAATCCCGTGTTCCGGGAGCTGTACCAGTTCTGCATCATCGAGCTTTCGGCCTTCTATTTCGATATCCGCAAGGACGCACTCTATTGTGACCGGCCTGACGACGTGCGCCGCCGCGCTGTCCGCACAGTCCTGGACGCAGTCTTCAATCGGCTTGTATTGTGGCTGGCGCCTATTCTCTCTTTCACTTCGGAAGAAGTTTGGCAGGCGCGTTTTGGCGCGGATACACCGAGCGTGCACCGTCAGGTCTGGCCAGAAACACCGACAGATTGGCGCGATGAAGACCTTGCTGCAAAGTGGGCGAAGGTGCGGAAAATCCGCAGTGTCGTCACTGCAGCACTTGAATTAATGCGCCGCGAAAAGACCATTGGCTCCAGCCTGCAGGCGCATGTGGACATTTATGTCGACTCCGCCTCAGACATCAACGACCTGGATTGGGCCGAAGTGGGCATCACATCTTCAGCGAATTTGCACGAAGGCAACGCGCCTGCTGGTGCCTTTACACTTGAAGGCACAAGTGGAGCAGCTGTTGTTGCGTCGGTTGCCGACGGTGACAAGTGTGACCGCTGCTGGGTGGTTTCAAAAGAAGTCACGGCAAATGGCGATCTGTGCAACCGCTGCACAGATGCTGTCGCAGCCCACGACGCGGCGGGTCGCGATTGATGTCCGACACCACACGGATTGCTGGTTCTTTTTTCAAGAAAGGCCTGATCGCCATCCTGGGTTTGATGGCGATCGACCAGCTTTCCAAATGGTGGATCCTCACAATATTTGACCTGCCAGCCAAAGGGTCCGTGGAGATATTACCCTTTTTCAACCTGACGATGGTCTGGAACAAGGGCATTTCTATGGGTCTGCCGCTTGGAGATGCGCTCGGCCGCTGGGGCATTATTGTGATGACCGTCGCCATCAGTGTCTGGCTGGTGATCTGGCTCAGACGCTCGTGCCGTGGCTTTGAAGCGGCAGCGCTCGTTTTGATCCTCAGTGGCGCGCTGGGCAACCTGATTGACAGGTTTGTTCACGGCGCTGTTGTCGACTTCATTCACCTGCACGCCTGGGACTATAACTTCTATGTTTTTAACGTCGCTGACAGCGCCATTACTGTTGGCGTTGTCATGCTGTTGATTGATGGCTTGCGGGATGGCGGCAAAAGCCCTAAAAATGCCTCAAAGGCTGGTCAGGATGACCCTGGCCGACAAGGAGATAATTCATGAAAATCAGACAGCTGTCCGTATTGTTGCTGTCAAGTGTGGCGCTGACCGCCTGTGGCAGCGGCAAAAACTCGCCCGATGAGTTTTCGGTTGTAAACCGGCCACCACTGGTCATTCCGCCCGAGGCGGAGTTGAAGCCACCTCGCCCGGGCGAGCCCAAGGCGCAGGAAATGGACCCGGGTCGACGGGCTTTTGAAGCGCTTTTCCCCGGCAAGGAATACAAACCGCTGCCGCCAAAAAGTGGCGGAGAACAATTGTTATTGTCTCTTGTTGGAACCGCGGAACCAGACGTGCGATCAAACGTGGGCCAACAGGATCTGGACGTTGTGAAGAAGTCCATCATTCTTGCCGACATTCTCGATATGGAAGAGCGCCAATTGCGTCCTGACAATGTGGAAGTTGATCGTGTCAGCACCGGCGATGACGGCAGCAGCTAGAAAATCATCAGGTTTCGCCAAAAAAAAGCACCCGAAAGGGTGCTTTTTGTTTTTGTGCCTTCCAGCTGCTAGCTGAGCAAAAGCTCGCGGTATTTTTCTTCGAGCGGCATATGGGTTGACCAGAAGGGTCGCGACGGCCTGCCTTCAAGTACATCGATCATGATTGCCACATGCGCATGCCATCCCGCAGCAACGCCAACCAGCGTCTCTTCATTAAAGAGTTTCCGCTGCGTCAGCGTCAGCTTCACCTTGTCACCCATTTCCGCCAACTCAAACGTGACCTCTGATTGTCCGTCTTCGCCCTCGCTCCAGGTATAGGAAAGCAGGTTTGGCGCATCAACTTCCAGAATATGGCCATGCATCTTAGCGCCGCTATCGCACACATCCTTGTATTTTTCAGGGGTTTCTTCTTTCACTTCGGATAGCAACTCATGATCAAATACAAGCTCGACGGCACCGCCAACGCGCAAATCCATGTCCCCGGCTGCTAGCCAGGTTTTTCTGAGCTCGGATTCTGTCAGATACGCCCAGACCTTCTCGATCGGGCCCGGCAGTAGCCGCTCGATCACGACGGTGGCAGGCGCCACCAGTTTTCCATACTGCTCATTCATCGTTTGCATGGTCTATTCCTCTTTTGTCATTGGCGGGTTCCGGCAGGCCTTCCTCGTCAGCCCTGAGGGCCGCTTCCAGTGCATCAAGACGTGCGTTCCAGAAGCGTTCGTATGTTTGCAGCCACTCACTGGCTGCTTTCAGCCGGCCTGGCGTCAGGCGGCAATGGTGCACACGCCCCATCACCTCCCGCTCGATTAGCCCGGCGGCTTCAAGCTTTTTGACGTGCTTTGACGCAGCCGCCAGCGACATATCATAAGGTTCGGCGAGGTCGCCGATGGTGCTGGGACCATCGCTTAGGGCGGCAAGCATTCCACGGCGGGTCGGGTCGGCCAGCGCGTGGAAAACAGTGTCTAACTGATCTGATGTATATTCAACCATGTGGTTAAATATATCGAGGAAAAGGCAATTGTCAACCAAAAGGTTTAATATAATTGGCGCTATCAAAAGCTGTGGCCGCTTATGATGAATTATTTGGCCTGAACCAATGGCACTCTAGTTTCGTATGATGCCGTGCAACAACAAGTGGCCGCACCAATGCAACCAAAGCCAAAACCCCCGTCTCGCTTTAACCTATTGCGGGAAGCACTCGTCGCCGTTGACATGATCGGCGCTCCGGCGGCACTTTTGAAAGCCAGCCAGATCAAACCATCGGACAAAACCAATGCACATGTGATGGTTCTGCCTGGTTTTGGCGCCAATGACCTGTCTACGGCACCCATGCGCTACTTCCTCCGCAAGCACGGCTACAGCGTCGAAGGTTGGGGGCTAGGTATCAATACCGGTGGCCGCGGAATCATCTCAGATCTGGATGAGTTATCTGACCGGTGGGACGTTGACCGCAGTCGCCCGCACAAAGGCGAAGCTGAAGTGCCCGCGCTATGTGACCTGGTTACCGAGCGCGTGCGGCAGCGCGCCGAGGAAGTTGGCGCGCCCGTCGCTCTCGTTGGCTGGAGCCTGGGCGGCTACATCGCGCGGGAAGTAGCGCGCGATCTGCCCAAGCATGTTTCAACGATTGTAACAATGGGCTCCCCGGTGGTTGGCGGGCCAAAATACACAAGCGTCGCTCCGCTGTTTCGCGCCCGCGGCATAGATGTCGACTGGGTCGAGGAAGAAGTCGCCAAACGCCAGACACGGCCGCTGGAACAGCCGGTGACGGCGATCTACAGCAAACAGGACGGGGTAGTGGGATGGCAGGCATCGCTGGACCACACAAGCCTGAACGTCGAGCATATCGAAGTATCCGTATCTCACATGGGTCTTGGCCTGAATGCTGAAGTTTGGGATATTGTACTTCAGGCGTTGCACACACACGCATGACCCGCCGCCTCATCCTGATACTCGGGGATCAACTGAGCTCAGGCATCAGTAGCCTGAAAAACGCCGACCCTGCGCAGGACGTGATCATGCTCGCGGAGGTCACGGATGAAGCAACATACGTTCCCCACCACAAAAAGAAGATCGCCTTCATCTTTTCGGCGATGCGTCACTTCGCAGCTGAACTGGAAGCGGCAGGCTATACCGTTCGCTACGTAAAGCTTGATGACAAAGACAACACCGGCTCACTTTCGGATGAACTCTCAAGAGCCGTCAGCGCCCTGCAGCCAGGCTGCGTGTTCGTGACGCAGCCCGGAGAATGGCGGGTCAAAACAGCCCTTGAAAACTGGGGCACCAAATCGTCCGTCCCGCTAACACTGCTCACAGACGACCGCTTTATCGCAACGATAGAAGAGTTTGCTCAATGGTCGGAGGGCCGGAAAAGTCTGCGCATGGAGTATTTCTACCGAGAAATGCGCCGGAAAACCGGTTTGTTGATGGACGGCGACAGGCCTGAAGGCGGCAAGTGGAATTATGACACTGAAAACCGTAAACCAGCCCGAGGCGATTTGTTCATGCCCTCCCCGCTCCGGGTGGTACCGGACGGCATCACAAAAGCGGTCCTCAGACTGGTGGACAACAGGTTTTCAAATAACTTTGGAGACTTGGAGCCCTTCTGGTTTGCCGTCACTTCGGATGGCGCGGAGCAGGCACTGGACCATTTCATCAAAACCGCTCTCAAGGATTTTGGCGCTTATCAGGATGCCATGCTTGTCGGTGAAAAATTCCTCTATCACGCCGTGATTTCCCTATATCTGAACATTGGACTTCTGGATCCGCTGGACATATGCAGGCGGGCAGAACAGGCATACCGGGCTGGCGACGCCCCGCTCAACTCAGTTGAAGGCTTTATTCGACAAATCATAGGCTGGCGGGAGTATGTGCGCGGCATCTACTGGCTGAAAATGCCAGAATACGAATCCAGCAATTTCTTTAGTACTGACCGGGACCTGCCTGCTTTCTACTGGACAGGCAAGACCGAACTTACCTGCCTGAGGGAAGCAATCAGCCAAACGAAAGAAGAGGCATATGCTCATCATATACAGCGGTTGATGATCACCGGCAATTTCGCGCTTCTGACTGGCATAGAGCCACGCCAGGTGCATGAGTGGTATCTGGCCGTTTACGCCGATGCGTTTGAATGGGCCGAATTGCCGAATACAATTGGCATGAGCCAGTTTGCCGATGGCGGCCTATTGGGGTCCAAGCCATACGTATCTGGCGGCAATTACATTTCAAAGATGTCTGACTATTGCGAAAACTGCCGGTTTGACGTGAAGAAAAAAACCGGGGACGAGGCCTGCCCTTTCAACTCGCTATACTGGCATTTTCTTGATCGTCACAAAAATAAGCTCGGCAGCAACGGCAGACTGGGAAACGTCTATCGCACATGGAACAGGATGTCCGAGGACAAAAAGGCTGACTACCTGGCCACAGCCGACGCCTTCCTCAAGACGCTGGACTAACATTCGCTTTGTTTTTACCGGCGCGACGGCACCGCTCGGAACAGAATTTCACCCTCTCCCAATCCCGCGACCACTTCTTTCGCCACTTGAATGGCAGGCCGCACATCGCGCAAACCTTGCTCGGCAAATCAGCCTTCTTGCGCATCTTCATTCTCATCTGCCTCGCATTGTCGAACGGCACCACCGGCAACATAGAAGCACCAGACATGACCTGTTTACGGAGCATCCACCGAACCGGATGCGACATGTATTTTTGCGGCTTTTCGTTGCGCGTTCGGCTTCCAACTTGCCTGCAGTCCTGTTAGGGTTCCGCCCATGATTCATCCCGAAAGAAATGAGCTGCCCACCAACGCTGGTATCATACGGCTTCTTTCCGAGCGCACCATCAACCGGATCGCCGCTGGTGAAGTGGTCGAGCGGCCCGCGAGCGCAGTGAAAGAACTGGTTGAAAACGCCATTGACGCCGGTGCCACACGGGTTGATGTGGTAATGCGTGAAGGTGGACGAGCCCTCATACAGGTCAAAGATGACGGCTGCGGCATGAGCCCTGACGAGCTGTCACTGGCTGTTGAGCGCCACGCAACCTCAAAGCTCACTGACGAAGACCTTGTCAATATCGGCTCTCTCGGGTTTCGCGGCGAAGCACTGGCCTCTATTGGCGCGGTTTCTCGCTTGTCGGTTACATCCCGCGCCTATGGGTCGGACGAAGCCTGGATGGTCAGTGTTGACGCGGGGCATAAGTCAGATGTGACCCCAGCCGCCCTTTCAGAAGGCACCGTTATCGAAGTACGGGACCTGTTTTACGCCACGCCAGCGCGACTGAAGTTCCTGAAGACCAACCGCACCGAGTATGGCCAGGCTTCAGATATGATGAAGAGGCTGGCGATGGCGCACCCGGAGGTCGCCTTCACACTCTCGGACGGAGACCGAACGACGTTTCGCGCACCCCATGCTGCCAGCTTGATGGGTGACGCGCGGCTTGAACGACTGGGGGCGATCCTCGGCAAGGATTTCCGGGAAAACGCCCTTGAGATTGATGCCGAGCGGGAAGGCCTGAAGCTGACCGGATACGCTGGCCTGCCGACCTACAGTCGGGGTAATGCCATGCAACAGTATCTGTTTGTGAACGGTCGACCGGTGAAAGACCGATTGCTCACAGGCGCAGTACGCGGCGCCTATCAGGACTATCTCGCACGCGACCGTCACCCGTCCCTCGCACTGTTTCTGGATGTGCCTGCCAGCTTTGTTGATGTGAACGTACACCCGGCGAAAGCGGAAGTGCGTTTCAAGGACGCCGGGCTGGTGCGGGGACTGATTGTCTCGTCCCTGCGCCACGCGCTTTCTGCCGCCGGTCACAGGGCATCAACAACCGTGGCGGATGCAGCCCTCGGTGCCATGCAACCCCGAGCGGGTGCGGCCGCGATGCCATGGACCCGCTCACAGGAAGGTAGGCCTGCGCTGCCCGAAGGTTTCCAGAGTGTCGTAAACCAAATTTATGCACCCGACCAACCCCATGACAATCACACCGGACCTGTTGGGTTTGGCGAAGGTGAGCAAATGGGGTTCGAGACCCGCGGCGATATGGCAGCACCAAGTGCGCGCCCGATCGACGAAACAGCCGCCCGGCCCGAAGCTCAGGATTATCCGCTGGGCACAGCGCGAGGTCAGGTGCACGCAACCTACATTGTCAGCCAGACGGCAGATGGCCTCGTGATTGTTGACCAGCACGCAGCCCACGAGCGGCTCGTCTATGAGCGCATGAAAAAGCAGATTGCGGCGACAGGCGTTGCCCGGCAGGCCCTTCTGTTGCCTGAGGTGGTCGAGCTTGAAGAAGCGCCTGCCGAGCGGTTGGTTGCGCGGGCAGAGGAACTGGCAAGCCTTGGCCTGATTATTGAGCCCTTCGGTGAAGGTGCCGTGATGGTGCGCGAAGTGCCCGCCATGCTCGGTAAGCTGGATGTGAAAGGTCTGGTGCGCGACCTTGCGGACGAAATTACTGAACTGGATGAAGCGCTGTCGCTGAAGGAAAAGCTTGAAGATGTGTGCGGCACGATGGCCTGTCATGGCAGCGTGCGCGCGGGTCGCAGGCTTACGGTTGAAGAAATGAATGCCCTGCTCAGGGAAATGGAAGAGACACCACACTCGGGCCAGTGCAACCATGGCCGCCCCACCTATGTGGAACTGAAGCTCGCGGATATCGAAAAACTGTTCGGGCGGCGCTAGGCGAGCGACAGAAGCGTTTCTGTCGCCATGTCAGGATGCGTCATCATGGCGTTTCGGGGCGCATCGATGCCTATATATAGGTCCAGCCCGGGCCCTTTGCCGGTCCCACCATACGGGGTGAAGACATTCGGTATTTTTGCCCAATGCAATGGATGAAAGCCGGGTTCAGACCTTCCCAGCCACCATTTTCAAGCACCAATTCATCCGTCCACTGGCGTGCAGGATGGGTGGTGATGAGTTTTTTCAGGCGCGCGATGTGGTCTGTTTCCGTCTCAGGTACCAGCATCTCGACGGGATACTCGTCCCAGAGCTTCATCTGATAGCCATCTACGAATTTTTCTTCGCGTGCTTTCCACCAATCAGGGTATTCGCCCGTGCCGGCATCCCGGGTGACGGCACTCATGACGCCGTCTCGGGGCACCAGCGCATCAAAAAAGACGATACGCCGGATGCGGTCTTTTTCCCGGTCGGCGGCACCGGTGATCGTCAGGCCGCTATAGCTGTGACCAACGAGGATCACATCCTCCAGTTCGTTGAAGCGCAGCACGTTTGCAATGTCGGTGATGTGAATGTCGAGCCCGACGTCGGGCGAAGTCAGGTGCTCGCGCTCGCCGCATCCGGTGCAGGTGGGCGTGAATACCTTGTGCCCGGCAGCCTCAAGACGGGCTTTGACGTCCCGCCAAACCCATCCGCCATGCCAGGTCCCATGGACCAGCACAAAAGGCGGCTTGCCGGTTGATGTCTGTGTCTGCGCAACCGCCCCGCCAGCGGAAGCCGCCATACCGGCGGTTGCCATCGCCGCACCGCCGACCAACAGGTCTCTGCGTTTAATCATGATAGGTCCTCATTGCCTGCTAACTATACGACAACCCAAGCGTCCCGGATCGTCTATTGCTTGAGAACAACCGTCTGGACCTCAATGGTGCCATCGAATGTAGCGGTTTTCACATCACCAACACCTTCAATGTTGATGGTATTGATTTGGCTTGGCCACAGGTCGCGCAGGGCATCGTGGCGAAATGTGAGTTCGTTCATCTCGGTCTTGACCGGTGTTTCCTGATAAACCCAGAAAAACTGGCGCTCGATCTCAAACCCCACTGCGCTCAGGGGAAGGGGTGTCACGCCATCATCCGTCATGGCGAAGCGTTCGCTGACATAGTCGGCGAACAGGCTTTGCGTTTCTCGGGAAGACAGGATGTCGGCGTCCCGGCCAAAAATCTGCCGCACGGCATGTTCCGCATCATGAAGATAGAAACGGTGCATTACTTCTATGTTGCCGGTGCGCGGATTAAACAGCACCTTTGTAATCGCCGCCTTTTGCTGATGTGCAAAAGCGGGGGCCGCAAAAGCCCCCGCCCAAATAGCAATCAACAATCCGCAAACTCTGAACACCGATGCAGCCATCAGTTATCGTCACCCTCATCATCAGGCGACTTCAACTCGGTTTTGCTGTCCTGCATGATATCGCGGCGCACCAGTCCGGTGCCCTGCGGGTCCTTGAAGGCTTCAACCCGGCTTGGGATGATCCGGCGAGGATAGAAGTTGTTCTCAATATCCACGTCTGCCGTTTCCCAGTAAGGGTCAACAACAACCTGTGTCAGCTCTTTGTCCGTGACAATCAGCTTTTTCACGGCATCCGGTGTACGGCGCCAGACTTCTGCAGGAATGTGCAAGTCTTCCGTGCTGCCGTCCGCAAACGTCATTTGCAGGATGATCGGCATCACAAGGCCGCCCTTGTTCGAAAAATCGAGAACATAATAGTTCTTGTCTTCCCGGACGGCGCGTTCCAGCACCTCACGCTCCCAGCCTTTCAAGCCGGACAGGAAGCTCTGGTAGGTGTTGCGCTCTTTATTCGTGACCGTGAAACGATCATTTTCGTCATAGAAGTCGCTGACATCCGGGTTCAGTTCGATCCAGAGCTTGCGGCCTTCCGCCTTGTTTCGCTCAACAAAAAGAGAAACCGGCTTGTCTGCCTCTTCCTGCCTCATGCGCGGATAGTCGATATCCGGATCTTCCGTGTCGAGACGCAATTTGTAGACATGATCTAGCGATATATCCACATGGTCGGTTGTGTAGAACCAGCCGCGCCAGAACCAGTCAAGGTCCACGCCTGACGCTTCTTCCATCGTGCGGAAAAAGTCTGATGGTGTTGGTCGCTTGAAACGCCAGCGGGTGGCATATTCCTTGAAGGCGAAGTCGAACAGTTCGCGTCCGAGGATTGTTTCCCGCAGGATATTGAGTGCGGCGGCGGGTTTGGTGTAGGCGTTTGGCCCAATGCGCCATATGCTGTCCGACTGGGTCATGATCGGGACCTGACGCGCCGATTTCATATAGTCAACAATATCACGTGGCTCGACACCCCAAGGGATATCAGGGTCCCACTCCCGGCCGGCAACACCGTCCAGGTAGCTATTAAGACCCTCGTCCATCCAGGTCCATTGACGCTCGTCGGAATTCACGATCATCGGAAAGTAGTTGTGGCCAACTTCATGGATTACAACGCCAATCAGAAAACGCTTTTCTGCCTGACTGTAGGTACGGCTGCCATCGTCATTGAGCGTGGTGCGCGGACCATTGAAAGTGATCATCGGGTATTCCATGCCACCCACAGGACCGTTCACGGACTGGGACACGGGGTACGGATAATCAAAGGAGAAGCGGGAGTAGACCTCCATCGTGTGTACGACAGCTTCCGTTGAATATTTCTTCCACAGGTCGCCGCCCTCTTTCGGATAGAAGGACATAGCCATAACAAACGGCTGTACATTGCCACCCTGATTGTAGCCTTTGGCATCCCACATGAATTTGCGCGATGATGCCCAGGCAAAATCACGAACATTTTCTGCCTCAAACCGCCAGGTTTTTACCTCGTCGGTTCCCTCACGCTCGTTTTCAAGCGCTTCCTCCGCCGTCACGATAAAGACGGGCCGCTCGGCCGTGCGGGCTTCCTGAAGGCGTGCGCGTTGCTCACGCGTCAGAACCTGACTGGCGTTTTGCAACTCACCTGTAGACGAAACGATGTGATCAGCCGGAACCGTCATCTCGACTTCATAATTGCCAAACTCGAGTGTGAACTCGCCGCGGCCAAGAAACTCCTTGTTTGTCCAGGCTTCATAGTCGGTGTATGCGTGCAAACGCGGGAACCACTGTGCGAGCAGGAAGATGTCGTTGCCGCCTTCACGCGCATCATCGGGGAAATGCTCATAGCCACCGCGCGCCGAAACAGTGTTTTCATCAACCATGTTAAAGACAAAATCGAGGCTGAATTCCGTGCTTTGCCCAGAGGCGAGAGGAGACGCCAGGTCGATCCGCATGTTGGTGCCAACAATCACGAACTGAAGGGCGTTACCTCGACCGTCAACCACGTTGCTGATCACGTAACCAAGATCGTGATCTTCCATAAACTGCTGGCGACGCAATTCCGAGAAACTCAACTTTGCCGGTGTACCACCATTTGCCGCACGCGTGGCCGGCCCCCGGCGCCCAATGCCAGCAAACGCGGTTGTGCGTTCCGCCATCGAGTCCCGCCGGAATTTGTTCTGGTCAAGCTGTAGCCACAGGTACTTCAGCGTGTCGGGTGAGTTGTTCTGGTACCGAACCGTTTGAGAGGCAGTGATACGGCGATTATTCTCGTCGAGCGCAGCCTTGATTTCATAGTCAACCTTCTGTTGCCAGTATTGGTGGCCCGGCTCTCCAGCTGCGTTGCGGTAAACGTTCGCGGTTGGCAACACTTCATCAAGCTGCCGGAATTTGTCGTCAAAATTGCCCTTGGTTTGCTTGATGGCATCCGCATGTGCAGCGCCAGACGCAAAAGCGATAAGCGTCGTTAAGACAATCAAGCCTTTATTCATCACTGAGTCCCTTTGGTTTATTGCCCCCGCGTATGGTATCGCGGCCTGTTCTTTGCCCGTCTGTGCCAATGGCACGGACAGGGTCCACCCGTCTTTATCAAAGCGATAAAACGCATTGAGTGCAAGACCAAGCGTGCGCAACTATTTGTGATACGTCAGATAAGCTGACCTAGACCATCGTCAAGCAGATCCTACGCCGTGGATCTAGATAGAAACACCCGCTGCCCAGACGGACTGGATTTCCAACGTGTTGTCCAAAAGCACAAAGTCGGCCCGGGTACCGACGGCGATGGTCCCGATCTTCTGCTGAAGGCCCATAAAACGGGCCGGTGTACGGCTCGCCATTTCCACCGCTTCGTGAAGCGCAAACCCCAGTGTATCCTTAGTGAACCGAACCGCAGACATCATGTCGAGGTCGGAACCGGCGAGCACACCAGCGGCGTTTCGGCAACGGCCATCTTCTGCGGTAATCCGTTCACCACCCAGATAAAACTCCTTCTTTTCACTGCCCACAGTCGGCATTGCATCAGTTACCAGCATAGATCTGTCGGGGCCCAGCGTGCGCATCGCGTGCCGCAAGGATGCTGGGTGCACATGATGGCCGTCTGAAATAAAACCAGCGAAGGTCTCATGGCTGTCAAACGCGACGCCCACAACCCCGGGGGCCCTGCTTTCAAAGCCTGACATGGCGTTGAAGAGATGTGTGAAACCCGTGACCCCTTCGTCGACGGCTTCTTTCATTTGCTCATAAGTGGCGCTTGTATGGCCAGCGGACAGTACAATACCTGCATCAACCATTTCATGAATCAAGTCGGGCTCGACCAACTCAGGGGCGAGGGTTACCAGAGTTTTGCCATGCTTCAGAGAGCCCAGAAGCACCACATCTGCGGCAGACAAATGCCGAAACTTGCTGGCGTCATGAATGCCTTTTTTGGCAGTGTTCAGAAACGGCCCTTCAAGATGAATGCCTTCAACACCAGGCACCCCCGCCACAATAGCGGCATCCACGGCTTTTATCGCTTTGGCAACCTTGTCCAGGTCGTCGCTGATGAGCGTCGGAAGAAAACTCGTGGTGCCAAACTGTCGGTGGGCGGCACCAATGGTTTCAATCGTTTCAACGCTTGGGCGGTCATTAAACAGAACCCCGCCACCGCCATTGACCTGAGTGTCAAAAAAACCGGGTACCAGCAAACCCTCAAAGTCGGCAGGGCCTGCTGCATCATTGATCCCGGTGATGACACCATGCTCGATGGTTATCGTTTTGCCGCGTTCGACAGCCCCATTGATCAGAACACTGTCCAGCGTCAACTCTGTCCTACTGGTCAACAACCACTCCTGCATTCAAGAGACCGTTGGGGTCAAAAAGGTGCTTCAGCTGGCGCATGACTGCAATTTCCTCCGCGCTGCGTGACTGGGCAAGCCATCCTTTTTTCTCAATGCCAATCCCATGTTCAGCGGAAACCGAACCAGAATAGGCTGCAAGTGGTTCATAAACCGACCGATCTGACAATTCCCGCGCGGCAGGATCGTCAGTATGTCCCTGCACGAAGAAGTGCAGGTTACCGTCACCGATATGGCCAAGCGTGAACAGCCGCGCGGTTGGCAACAGGGCCTCAAGCTTAGCCTCCACGTCTGCGACATAAGCTTTCATGGAAGAAATAGGCAGGCTGACGTCATAAAGAAACACAGGCTTGACCGAGACAATAGCTTCAAAATCGTCGCGAATGGACCAAATTGACCGGCGTTCAGCTTCCGATTTTGGCAACACAGCATCCTGTATGATGCCTTTCTCGAACGCCTGCTCAACCACTTCCATAAAGCGGTCATTATCACGCGCCGGGTCGCTGCCATCGCATTCAAACAGGATATAGTGGGAATGATCCCGGCTCATCGGCGCTTTGTGCCAGCCCGGTTCAGTCACCGCCCGAAAATAGTTGCCCCACATCACTTCAAAGGCGGAAAGGCTTGCCCCGATGGTACTTTTGAGATGATTGAGCAGCAATGGAATCGCTTCAAAATCCGGTAAGGCAGCCAGCGCGGTATTCCTTGTTGTTGGTTGCGGCTGCAACCGGAAAATCACGCGGGTAACCACGCCGAGGGCACCTTCGGTGCCGATAAACAGCTGTTTCAGGTCAAACCCCGCGTTATTTTTGAGCATTTTATTCATGGAAGACAGGATGGTACCGTCAGGCAATACTGCCTCAAGGCCAAGCACCAGTGCGCGTGCCATGCCATACCGAATGACGTTTATGCCACCAGCGTTGGTGGCAACATTGCCCCCTACGGTGCAAGACCCTCGAGCACCCAGGTCAAGGGGCAGGAACATGCCCGCTGAGGCCACCTCGTTCTGGACCGTTTCAAGAACAGCGCCCGCCTGAACGGTAAGTGTGTGTGATATCGTGTCGATTTCCTCGACCGAGGTCATTCGCTCCAGCGATAACACGATGTCCTGATCATTGGAATGCGATCCCTGCACACATCCCGTCAGGCCGCCGTGTGTTACGACATGCTGGCCCGCTTCATGGCAGACGTTCAGTACGTCCGACACTTGCTGCGTGGTTGCCGGACGCACGATCGCTTTTGCCCGCATTGGGGAAGAGTCCCAATAACTCGTGGCACGTGCCACAACATCCTCGCCGGTCAAAACTGCACTGTCACCAAGAATTTGTCGCAATGCATCAACTATATCCGTCATTGTTCCAGTGCGCCTTTCTATGTGTCGGTTGCGGCAAGGTCCTGCAGCACCAGCCTCAGATTGCCGCCGCGCTCGGCCAGCATGGCACTACTCGAAGCGTGATTGTGCCCAAGACTGATCAACACAGCTTCTTTGATGTTGTTGTCGGATGCTGCAAGTGCAGCGCGAGCTGTATCAGCACTGCAGCCTGCAATATCACCAACAATTTTGACCGCGCGTGCAGCAAGCTTTTGATTAGAGACCACCATATCAACCATGTACCCACCATAAACACGGCCAAGCCGCGCCATGATCGCCGTGGATATCATGTTGAGAATAACTTTTTGTGCTGTCCCCGCTTTCATGCGGGTTGAACCCGCAACCAATTCGCTGCCGGTAACTGCCAAAATCGCATGGTCCGCTTCCTTAAGGATAGGCGTGGCGGCATTCATCCCAATCCCTATGGTCAGGGCGCCGCGCCGTCTGGCCTCCCGCAAGGCACCCAAAGTAAACGGTGTACGGCCACTGGCCGCAACCGCTATCACAACGTCCTTTTTCCCCACATTGTGCCGGTCAATGACCGTCATGGCATCATCGGCAGAGTCTTCAGCTCCCTCGACACTCCGGGTCAGGGCTGACATGCCCCCCGCCATGCAGAACACAACCCTTTCCTGGGGCCAGTTGAACGTTGGTGCCAGCTCAGCACCGTCCTGTACTGCAAGCCGGCCAGATGTGCCAGAACCCACGTACACAAGCCGACCGGTATCGCCAAGCGTGTCGGCTGCCGCTTCCGCAGCGGCAGCGATGGCACCGAGTGCCGGCTGGATTGAAGCCAGAGCGGCAAGCTGTCCTTCATACATCGCCGTCACGGCATCACCCGCAGACCATTTATCAAGGTCCGCGTAGCGTTCGCTCACATCTTCAGTCATTGCCTGTCCAATCGCAGCTTGATTCACCGCCTAGGTGTCTGGTCGCAATTATCCACAAAATCGCTGCCGGAGCAAAGACTTGCCAAAAAGAAAACATTGCGAGAAAAACCGACCCCCAGCGTCAGCCCTTCTGGCCATTTGTCATCAAATATGAAAAAGTTGCGCCAGTCCCTCGGGGGAGGAGAAATTATGCCGAAAATATTCAATAGAACCCACAATACTCTCTTGAAGAGGTCATAGATTGGCATGAATAGCGGATTTACCGGTCTCGACTGGTCCATCATTGGTGCCTATTTCGTACTACTCGGGGCGTTGGGCTGGTTTTTGAGCAGGCAAAAAGCCGAAGACACGCAGGATTATTTTCTCGGTGGCAACAAGATGTCTTTCTGGGTGGCGGCCATTTCCGTTCTGGCGACCAGTCAGTCCGCAGCCACCTTCCTAGGCGGACCTGACCAAGGCTATCGCGGTGACTATAGCTATGTGGCAACAAATATAGGAGCCATCCTCGCTGCGCTGTTTGTTGCCAAGACGCTCGTGCCGCGTTTTTACGCGATGAAAGCAAGCACCGTTTATGAATTGCTGGGCGACCGGTACGGTGTCACTGCAATGAAATCAGCCGGTGGCATGTATCTGGTCGGCCGTCTGCTGGCAAGTGGCTCCCGCCTCTACATGGCGGCTATTGCCGTTTCCATGATCCTCTATGGCAACATCAACGCCGACAGTATTGTCAGCGCGGCCTTCATTATGATGGCAGTGGGGTTTTTCGTAACCTTCATGGGAGGCATCCGCTCGGTTCTCTGGAGCGACCTGGCGCAATTCGCCATCTATATCTTTGCCGCCTGTACCGTGCTCTATTTCCTTTGGGTGGAAATCCCGGCCAACCCGAACGAAATTATTTCAGCGTTGCGGCATGCGCCAGACGGGCAAAACAAACTGCAGCTTTTCAATACAGATTTCGATTTTTCAGCACCTTTTGCCATGATTTCGATCCTGACAGGCCTCGTTTTACTCAACATCGGCAACTTTGGGCTGGATCAGGACACCAGCCAGCGCCTGCTTACGTGTGAAAACGCAAAGGAGGGAACCCGCGCACTTTATGTTTCTGTTATTGTTGCAATTCCAGTGGTGTGGCTTTTCGTTTCTATCGGTCAGCTTCTGCATATCTTTTATGATCGCCCTGATCTGATGGGAAGCCAAGTGGCTGCAGAGTTAAGCAGCAGTTTTAACGGCGAACGCATCACCATCTTTATGCACTACATCCTTAACGAACTGCCGGCGGGCATGAGAGGTCTTGTAACGGTTGGCGTAATTGCAGCCGCGGTGTCCACCATCAATTCTGGACTGAATTCCATGTCGTCTGTGATTGTGCAGGACTTTTACAGGCCCTGGCGTGAACGGCGATCTTCGCCGGACGAGCGCCACTATGTGAAAGCCGGACAAGTCAGTATGGGCCTTGTGGGACTAGGGCTGTTTCTGATGTCCGTCCTGTGCTTTTACTGGCAACGATACACCGATATGGCGTTGTTGGATTTTGCCCTGTCGGTCATGGTGTTCGCATATTCCGGTTTACTCGGTGTCTATTTCACAGTCGTATTCACAAATCGTGGCTCGACCAGTAGCGTCGTAGCCGCTCTGATCGTGGGTTTTCTGGTTACGCTTATGCAACAAAGTTATGTGGTGGACATGGTCGGTTTGCCTGACAACTGGAAGTCACTCGCTTTCTCCTGGCAACTGTGCCTCGGCACGCTAGCGGCATTCCTGACATGTGCAGCAGTACCAGCACCGGAAACCCAAGGGGAGTTGTCAGTGTGAGTGAGCTTCTTCTGAGCGTAGACGCCGGTGGAACATCGTGCCGGGTGCGGTTGCAAACGCCAGTTGGCGAAATGCTCTCCGAAGCAACCGGTGGGCCGGCAACGTTGCGTCTTGGCACCCAACAGGCAGCTGACAGCATTATGGCAACGTCACAAAAAGCACTGCACTCTGCAGGCATGAACAGTGCCGACTGGCGCAGGATTACGATTTGTGTCGGCGTTGCTGGTAGCGAGCGGCCCCACGCAACGGACAGCCTTCGCGATGAACTTGTTCAGCAAGGCGCAGCCGATGCGCTGGTTACATCTGATGCGCACATAGCATGCCTGGGCGCTCATAGCGGCAAAAATGGCGGCATCGTCATTGTTGGTACCGGCTCAATTGGCTACGGGCTGAGCGACGGCAAACACTTTCGCGTAGGCGGCCATGGCTTTCCCGCTTCTGATGAGGGCAGCGGCGCTTACCTTGGCCTGTGCGCCGTCCACGCAGCACTGAATGCCATGGATGGGTTACAGGCTTTTTCCTCGCTGACCACCAGTATACGTGACACGCTGGAAGAAAAAGGTGGGGCGGACAAGTGGCTCTCCACCGCCACAGCAACGGATTTTGCCGCACTCGCTCCCTTTGTGCTTGCAGATGGCGGTGCTGATGCCACTGCGATAAAGCGTGATGCCGGCCAGGCGATCGCAAAACTGGTTAAGGGCCTGAACAGCAAAGGCATCCAAAAGGTTGCCCTCGTAGGCGGTCTGTCGGAGGCAATTCAGGAGTTCATGCCGTCACAGGTTGTCGCTGGCCTGACTGTCGCAGACGGTGATGCACTTGAGGGCGCGCTGTATCTCGCGCGCCAGGCAACACGTACTTAGCGGCGAATATAATCCGGCTTGGGCAGCGATGGCACAACAGTTACGGTAAAATCCGATATGCCTTCCCGCAGTGGTTTTATGGCTTCATACTCATCGGAGAACCAAAAGTCTTTTGCCGCCTGCAGGCAGGGAAATTCTACCAGCACCATTCCATGGTTTGCGCCCGGTTCTCCTTCAAAAACATCCAGTGTCGGTGTTATGGCAGCGTAGTATCCCTGGGTTTTTGGATAGAGACCTGATTCACCAATCGCCCGTGCATACGCGCCAAACTTGGCGCGGTCATATATATCGCCGTACACCACCATATACACAGGGGAAGCGCAGACCGTTTTCTGCGAAAGCCGCCGGAATTCATAACCGCCCTGCCCAGGGCCCCATACCTGTGCGCCATCACTGGCAAAACCCCGGTCCCAATTGACCATTCTGTATTCCGTGACCAGTGAGTGTGATATGACAAATGCAGCCCCGCGCCAGGTGGTTTTGCATTGCTGTCCACTGGTCGAGCCTTCAAATCGCTTTTCGCCCGTGCGGGCAAGCACGACATCGCAACCGCCTGCAGCGGTCAGCTCTCTGGTATCAACTCCAGCAAACCTGTCTGGCGATTTCCACGCCTCAACATATGCGGCGGCATCAGGCAAACGGTAGGAGCGAACAATAATGCTGCCGTCCTCTGACAGGCGGTAACTCTGCAGACGCTGGCGATACGGTGCATCACTGCCGGCCTCCCATTGTTCGACATAGGTCCAGCGGACGGTATCGTCTCTCAAGGCAGGCACTTCGGCGATATGCCAAATCACATCGTCGTAACGCCTGTCACGCTTTGCTTGCGCACCAGAGGTAAATGACCCTGTCACAAGCTCAAAATAAACGTCACGTGGATCATCCGCATGAGCGGTGCCGCCCCCGGGCACCAACACCATCATGAAGAAAAGAGCGCACAAGGCAGTCTTCCAGGCAGTTATCATTGCAAGTCTCCTCCCTGACCCGCTTTAAACGAGCGAACCGGGAAGAGAAATGACCTTGATCAGCATGGATTGTCAGGAAAACCCGCCCGTGGCGGCGCGCAACCAAGCCGACACATTAGTCGGCAGGCACGAGCCTCATCAACATGCCATCATCGACAGCAAAATAAAGGTAACCATCAGGCCCCGGTTCAACAAAACGAACCCGCCACCCCTGATCGCCGAGGAGACGCTCTTCATGCATAACTCTGTCGCCTTCCACAACAAGTCGATTGATGTGCGTGAGCGCCAATGCACCACCAAACAGGTTGCCGCGCCAGTTTGGGAAAGCATCGCCGCTGTAAAAGGACGCACCGCTGGGTGCGATGGAGGGCACCCAATAATAGCGGGGCTGTTCCAGGCCTTCTTTACGCGTGATGCCATCTCCGATCGGGCCACCGCCATATTCTTCCCCATACGTGATGACAGGCCAGCCATAGTTCATCCCAGCGCGTGCGATATTCACTTCATCACCACCTTGGGGGCCGTGTTCATTGAGCCATGGCTCTCCTGTTTCCGGATGGATCGCGAGCCCCTGTGGGTTGCGAACACCATATGACCAGATTTCAGGCAACACGTCAGGACGACCGGCAAACGGGTTATCGGCAGGGACGCGGCCGTCTTCATGAAGCCGCAATATCTTGCCTGCATGCGCAGTTAGCTCCTGCGCCAGGACCATATGGTCATACCCATCCCCTGTCGTGATGAAAAGGTAGCCATCTGACAATCCCAGCCGACCTCCAAAATGCCATTTGCCCGAAATGAGTGGCTGGCTGTTAAACAAGTTTTCGCGCTCTGTCACCCTGTTGCCATTGAGGCGTATGCGGTCAACACCAAGACCGTTGGCATCTTCTGTACCAATACCGTAGGCAATGTAAATCCATCCGTTTTGTTCAAACTCCGGGTGAACACGCACATCAAAGAGGCCTGAACTGACCGACCCGCTCCGCAACATTTCGGGCAACCCGGAAATTTCTGTTTTTGCGCCAGATGCAAGGTTGACCCGCCACAGGCGCCCCTCTTCACGTTCGCCCAGCAGCGCATCACCGTCTGGCAGGAAGCTGATTGCCCACGGTACTGAAAACCCTTCAGCTATAGTCTCCACACTGAAAGAAGCCGCTTCAGATCGGACAATACCATCGTCAGGCGCTGACACTTCTTGGCTTTCGGCAGAAGGAGCCATCAAAAAAAGTCCTGTTAGTATAGCCAGCCCGATGTTTGGTGGTTTCATAGTCTTGCCTCCTGCCCCGATCAAATTCAGGCGATGATGAATTCAATGAGCCTCGCCCGCTCCAATAAAATGTTATTATATTACATGTACACTTTCAAGATCGCTTTACTTTGGCGCACAACAGTCTAATTGATAATAAACTCAATACGCCTGACCAAAGGGCATTGATACCACACACGGACGGAGCGCAAGAACGTGAGCGATCAGGACACACATGTTGATGTGATTATTGTAGGGGCAGGCATTTCCGGTATTGGCGCTGCATGTCACTTGCAAAAAAAGTCTCCGAACAGAAGCTTCGCCATTCTTGAAGCGCGCGAAAACATAGGCGGGACCTGGGATCTGTTTCGGTACCCCGGCATACGCTCCGATAGCGATATGTATACGCTGGGTTACTCATTCAAACCCTGGAAAGAGGGCGCCGCTATCGCGGATGGCGACAGCATCCTGAAGTATCTGTCTGAAACGGTTGCCGAACATGACCTCGCTGGCAAAATCCGCTTTGGCAAACGTGTCAGCAAAGCCGAATGGTCCACATCCAGGGCAAGCTGGACATTGACGATCAGGGACGGAAAAAGCGGCGAGGAAGAAACCCTAAGCTGCAATTATCTTTTCATGTGCAGTGGTTACTACAACTATGAAAAGGGTTATTTACCCGAATTCAAAGGATATGAAGATTACGAAGGCGAGATTGCGCACCCGCAGCACTGGCCTTCTGAGCTCGACCATACCGGCAAGAAAGTCGTGGTAATCGGCAGTGGTGCAACCGCCGTAACCATTGTCCCCGCGATGGCGGAAAGTGCGGCCCACGTGACGATGTTGCAGCGCTCTCCCTCGTATGTTGCGTCTCGACCACAAAGCGACGGCATGGCCAATGGCCTGCGAAAATTCCTGCCTGCGTGGCTGGCCTACAAGATTGTACGGGTCAAAAACGTTTTGCTGACCATGGCTTTTTTCAGCCTGTCACGGCGGTATCCCGCAGCGATCAAGCAGCGGCTTATCAAACTGGTGAAGGAAGAACTGGGGCCGGACTTCGACGTCAAAACGCATTTCACACCGAACTATAATCCCTGGGACCAGCGATTGTGTGCGGTTCCTGATGCGGACCTGTTTGATGTACTGCGGGAAAAACGGGCGAGTGTTGTGACCGACCACATCGATCACTTTACCAAGACAGGCATTGCACTGACGTCCGGCAAGGAGCTGGAGGCAGACATTATCGTGCCAGCCACCGGGCTCCAGTTGCAGTCTCTGGGTGGCATGGATCTGGTTGTTGACGAAAAACCGATAGCGATTGGCGAGACCACCAATTACAAAGGCTTCACACTCAGCAATGTGCCCAATTTTGCATGGACCGTCGGCTACACCAATGCATCCTGGACGCTGAAAGCTGACCTGACGTCAAATTATGTGTGCCGATTGCTTAATCATATGGAGAAGCATGGATACTCGGTCTGCGTCCCGCAGCTCGATGAAGACATGCCTGATTCTGGGCCCATTTTGGACCTGTCATCAGGTTATATTCAGCGTTCGCTCGATCTGATCCCCAAACAGGGTACAAAACAGCCCTGGCGCATCCATCACAACTATGTCGCCGACTTGCTGCACCTGAAATTCGAGCGCGTTGAAGACGGTGTCATGCAGTTCAGTTGAATTTATTCTCCCCCGCTTACTTCTTATAGGTACTAAGGCAAGCGTGACAAAACTGGGGACGGCCTGTCACCAGTTGAGTTGCCATTGCGACAAACCCGATACATGAGGTATCATCAGGCCCCATGATTAAACTGCCTCTGTTGGTGCTATCCTGCCGCATCATGTCGCCGTCAATTCTCTCGGGTGCCCGGCGCATCCGAGCTTTGTTCAACTTGGTCGTCGTGATCAGCTGGCCGCTTTTGCTCACCGCCTGCGGGTTGCAAGCTGATAGGGCAACACAAGAACAAGCGGCGATGACGGAAATACTGGCCCTCCACAATGCTCAAAGGTCAATCCATTTCGACAAGGACAGTACTGCATCGGCGAACCTCATATCTGACGCCTATATCGCCATCAGCAGGGGTAACATTCGGCATCAGTCAGTGTCCGAATTCATAGCAAGGAGAAAACGGTATTACGATTCCGTTGAGTTTCTAAAATGGGATGACATCACGCCGCCAATCGTGAGATTCTCCGACGACTTCACGCTAGCCTATAAAATTGTTCACAAGGAAGTTTTGATTCGATTCAAAAACGAAGCCGGCGACGCACTCGAAGAACGGACGGAATTTGCCTGGACCACAATTTATCGCAAAACAAATGATGGCTGGAAAATTGAAGCTGCGACCTCTACCAACAAACCAGAAACCATCGCAACCGTAGATCCACCCGCCCAGCAGGGAAAAATGGTTCCTTGACACGCCCCTGCATTGTCTGCCTGCGTGTTAGTTCAAAAAGACTGAGACGAAACTATTTCTTCTCCACGTCCTCGACATTTTCCTCATAGGCCTTGCTGTCGCTATCGCGTTGCATGCCTTCAAGTTCCTGGTGGACGATCCTCAGGACATTGTCCAGATAGTCCTCCCGCCAGGCGTCACGCGCTGCGCGCACATCTGGGTCTGGCTGATAAGCATCCACAGCGCCTGGAGAGATTTTTTCACCGGCTTCCGAGAGGCGCTCAATGGTGTCGAGCCTGTCGCGCATGACCGCTACTTCTCCAGCCAGTGCCATGGTGATGGCCATAAGCTTGTCGACAGCCGGGTCTTCAAAATACTCCGGGCGACGACCCCGTGCTTTTTTTTGTAAAATTGTCATTGTCCGATCCTTTTGGGGAAATGAAGGTGGGTGACGCATAGAGGAAGGAGTGCGCCACCCGAGGAGACTGCTTAAGTGGCGAACCTATTTTTGAGCGCCCCACACATACCACATGCCGCCACCAGCAAAGTCTCCACCCTGGAAAACTTTGGTTCGCTTGGCTTCGGCGGCATCGAAGGCGCTTAATTGCATACCTTCAAAAGCCTTGCCGGGGTCAAAGCCTGTTTCCTTGGCTATCGCTTGCGGGTCGATTTCATGGCTCGCACCCCAGAAAGGCTCATTATTGTTACGCGTGTCCCAGTCCAGCATGAAGGCATCAAAGGCATCCAGGTCTTTGTAGGGAGGGGTTTCCGCGTGGATCACGACGCCGCCTGGCGACAACAGCCTGTGCGCCTCGCGCATGATGTTGCGGATGGCTTTGTGGCTGGTTTCGTGCACAAGAATGTGACTGACGATCAAATCAAACGATCCATCCTCGAAGTTCGTGCTCTCGGCATTTTGCTGGCTGAAGTGAACAGCCTTGCCCAAACTTTCAGCGCGCGCGTGTGCATACCTCAGGACCGGTGCGCCAACATCGATGCCATAGATTTCGGCCTCGGGATAAGCGTCGCAGTAGGGTAATGTCGAGTGGCCAACCGTGCAGCCCATGTCAAGAATACGCTTGGGCTTCAGGTCCGAGAAGTTTTCTTTGAGATAGGCAATGGTTGTGTCGCCAATATCAGAATTGAGAGGCCCCATGCGACCCATTGCGTAGAGATAAACAGCCCTGTCATAGAGAGCACCATTGGCAATATCATCCTGCCTGAATTCACTGTGATAGCCGCCGGGCATGCAGTGGATATCCACCAGTTGATGATAGCGCGGAATTTCAAGCGAAGTATCCAGCGTCAGGGAGCCCAGCCCCTGCTCCGCACCCTTGCTTTTTGCGACAATATGATCGAGTTCCCGCTCTACCGGAACCTGTGTTGACTTCCACATCATCTCCTGGCTGTTGCGCTGCAGCGCGCTCCAGAAGCGGAAATAGTCGTCATTTTCCATTTCGCGCCGGATATCTTTGTAGTCTTTCGCATTGCCGGACGCCCGCTTCTCGTATGCTAGGCGGTTTCCAGGAGACACCTGCGATGCAAGATGAAACTTGAAGCTTTTGACAAATTCCTGACGGGCGAACTCATCCGATGTGGTTGTGGGCAAAACCGAGTGTTGATACTGGTTTTTCAGGTCCATTTCTGCTTCCATAAAACTTACTCCTGTATTGACTTCTGACCTCTAGGGGTGGGGGGTGACTACTTTTGGCTTTACTCAGCGGCTTTCGGGGGACCGATCGGGCATGTTTCTTCCCGATTCACCATGTCGAAGGTGAATATCCATTTGGCAACCCCTGTGAGAACGGCCGCAATAAATCCAATTTCGATGATCTGACCTTCGTCATAATGTGCGCGAAGACGCTGATACAAACCGGCCGAAAGCTGGCCCTCCATATTCTGCAACATCATCTCTTCCGCCAGCATCAGCACTGCTCGGTCCTTTTCGCTGAATTCAGATGAGGAGACATCAAAAATTGCATCAATCATGGCATCGGTAATGCCCGCTTCTTTTGCTTCTACCGTGTTGAAACGATTGCAAAATTGACACCCATGCTGCTTGGAAAGTTTCAGGCGTAGCAGCTCCTTTGTCCGCACATCGACTCGCATACCCTTATGCTGGTTGTAAAAAAGGCCGTCGTAGAACTCGCCAAAATACCATCGCAAAATATCCGGCTGCTGAGCCATGACACTGACGATGGTCGCGTCACCCGTTCGCTCCTCACTTGTATCGAAAAGCGGTTTAAGGTCTTCAGGCAACTGGTCTCGGGGCAGTGGCGGCACCTGGGGGCTTGGCATTTTGACGTCTCCTTGCACGATTGCTGGCTCTAACCTTTAAGGTCTTCCAGTGTTGGGAACGGGTAGTTGGGGCTGGGAGGACAAAAACAGATATGCCGGAACGGAACATCAGAGACGACTTTCACCGTCTTCCGCGCACCCACTGGATAAGTGAAAAGTGTGCCAGGGGTGATCCGGGTTTTTATCACTTCCTGATAAAGAGGGGGGAGTGCCACTTCGAGTTCCATCTCGCCCGACAGGGCGTACTGCATCTCGTCGTGGGTAAAGGTCCAGGAAAACTCATCACCCGGCATAAAGTCCTCAATGATGATCTGGCAGTTCGGCTGATTGATAGCGCTATAGCCACGAACCTGAACACCAGGGTTGAACGGCAAATCAAGTAGCGGCGCTTTATCCATGGCCTCATGGTCAATTGTGTGCGCCTCAAACGTAGAGCGAGGGGTTGGTGCCAATCCTATCGGCATATCAAATCTCCTTGTTTAGTGGTTTCGCTATCAAGCTCAATTGCTGCGCTTTCAGGCCAAACTGGCAAGATAGCGAAACCTACATATTCGGTGGTCTCTAAAAACGGTAACTGAAGTCAGCACCCCAGTAGCTGGGTGCGCCGCGGAACGTTGCAGCAACCGTCGGGAACAAGATGACCGGTTCTGACTGATAGAATTCGCCAAACAGGTTTTTAGCCCAGAAAGCGAGGGTCCATTGATCCGTTTCGAGAGCGACACGGAGGTTTACGAGATTGACTGGATCACGTTCCGTACCTGGTGTGTTTGCAATATTGAATACCGTCTTTCCGATACGATTATAGTCTATGCGTGTCACAACGGAGTAATCATCGTTGACCGGGAATTCATACTGGCCTGTCGCCACAAATGTATCTTTGGGGACGTAGGGCGTGCGGTTCCCCTCGAGACTTGGGTCTGATGCCAGTTCGCGAATGGTCGCGTCCGTATAGCCATAATTGGCTGACAGCATCAGATTGTCAGTGGGCCGCAGCGTTGCTTCGACTTCAAAACCCTGAATTCGGACACGCTCAACCTGTGCGATCGCCTGCAGGCTCGGCCCTGGGAAGAACTCAAAAACCTGAAAGTTCTTGCCGCGCGTATAGAAGCCAGCACCGTTGAGCTGCAGCTTGCCGTCCATCATGCGTGCCTTGAAACCCGCGTCAAAACTTGACGAGGTTTCTTCGCCGTATTCGTCCACAACCGTGGAGGCAGGGTTGAATTCTCTTACGAGATCTCCCGCACCCGTTGGATTAAATCCTCCGGCTTTGAAAGAACGACCCCAGTTCGCATACACACTGAAATCATCAGTGAAAGCATAGTTGGCAGAAAACTTTGGTTGCCATGCGGAGTAGCTGCCCTCTCTTTCCGCACCCGGTGTGGTGGTAAAGGGCTCAGGCGCCAGGTCTTCCACTGTGGCTTCCTCATCATCGTAGCGAACCGCCGCCGTGACAGACAGTTTGTCAGTGACGTCGTAGGACAGGTTCAGGAAGGCGGCCAGGTTGGTTCGTCTGGTTTCATCGTCCCTGAACGCGAACGTGGTGTTGACATCGCCGAGATTTGGCTGCCGACCATCCAGCAAAATGCCGTCTGTGTCTGTTGCGAGATTGGTCAGTCGGTCATTATAAATGCGCGCGGCATAGACACCGGCAATGTAGCTGAACGGGCCGTCTGTTGTGGATGAGAGGCGGAGTTCCTGGCTGAGGGTTTCGTAGTTGAACAGCACATATTGTGTCAGGCCACCTCCGCCTTCGGCTGCCGTATCCCCAAACAGATAAGGAAAATTATCCTGACCATAGCGGTCCTCTGTAAAGTTGTAAGCGCTTGTCGAGGTTAGCTCGGCGCCTTCGAACTGATAGTCAACTTTCAGGGCAAATCCATACCTGTCCTGATCATTGAAACTTGGAATGTTATTCTGGAAATCGGGAAGGCGCGCATTCACGTCCAGCCCTTCCGGTCGGATGTCTGCAACGGCGGCAATACCACCAGTGTCCCGAACAAGGCCGCCATAGGCTCTCAGGTCAATATCCAGGTTTTCAGAAGCCCGGTATATCAGGCGACCGCGGAAGTTTTGCCTACGAAAGCGGTCCCGTTCCTCACCGGTGAATATGTTTTCGAGTTTGCCACCACGCTGGTGGTGTTGAACGCTAATGCGCGCAAATAGCTTGTCCTCAATCAAGGGAAGACTGGCAGACCCCTGCGCAAGCACCCGCCCTTCTTCACCGAAGCCGATCCGGACGTCTCCATCAACTTCGTTTGTAGGCTCAGCCGTCCGGATGACCACCGCACCACCTACAGCATTTCTGCCATAAAGCGCGCCCTGAGGCCCTTTCAGCACCTCGATTGACTGTATGTCAAAAAATTCCTGGTTGAGCTCGTTTGGGCCGGTCGCCAAAACACCATCAATGACAATAGCAGTGGAGGTCTCTGCGTTACGTGCCGGCGCCATCCCGCGAAGAACAAGAAAAGCCTCACCTTCCGTATTGGTATTTATGAGAGCCGCATTTGGAATGAGGGCCACGAAATCATCCGCGCGCGTAATACCGGCTCTTTCAATCGTTGCCGCATCAAAGACGCTGACTG
This sequence comes from uncultured Kordiimonas sp., assembly GCA_947500295.1. Classification (GTDB taxonomy): domain Bacteria; phylum Pseudomonadota; class Alphaproteobacteria; order Sphingomonadales; family Kordiimonadaceae; genus Kordiimonas. Next base: position 33,357 of record CANMRM010000003.1, on the reverse strand, counting down.
CTGCCGGCACGTCTTGAAACGTCTGGTTGCGGCGCAAGGCAGTAACGATCACTTCTTCGAGAAAGACTTCTTCCTCGTCACTGCTCTGTGTTGCCTGAGCATAGGCCGGTGATGCGAGTACGGCTAAAATCGCAGTAACTGACGCCCTAGAGATCAGTTTTGAATGGCTCATCGTGTTCTCCCAATGCTTGACACGCAGCAGAAACCTGGAACAGCGGTCATTGCGCCGATAACGGTCAACACGGTGCTTTCGACCGCCCTGCAGGTGTCTGGTTCCCCAGTTTGTGAAGTGTTCTTTGTGTTAATATTGTATACAACTTCGTATGCTATACGATAGGGTAAGTTGATCCATGTCAACTATTAAAGATATGGCCAAAAAAGATAGCCAATGATAAGTTTAATACAGCTAATTTAGCTGTGTTTTAAATATTTTGGCTGATATGCCAGCTGAATGATGTAGTGACACGCATCATTCAGCAGAATGTGGCTTGCAAATTAATTGTTTATTTACAGGTAGATAACCTATGACAGACGACCGATACATGACAACCGGACAACACGCTGCGACCTTGACACGCGCAGAGCTCGCCATGATCAGGACAATGGAGGCATTTTCCCGCTGGAGCGTATTTCTGAACAAAACCGTGTCCGGTTACTCGCTCAGCTATCAGGATATTTGCCTTTTGCACTCCATTCGGATGCGGGATGGGGCCCAAAATCTATCGGAATTGCTACTGTTTCTGAACAGAAACGACGTTTCTAGTATACAATATTCGCTAAAAAAGCTTGAACAGTTCGCTTTGGTTAACCGAGTCGTAGGCAATTCCAAGCGCGAAGCTGGCTATGAATTGACCGATGAGGGCCTAAAGGCGACTGATGCCTACGCAGAGTTGCGCCAAGAGCTTTTGGTCGAGCTGGTGGGTGAGATCAATAATTTCGAAACAGCCCTCGCCTCGGCAGCACATGCATTTGAACGCCTGACCAGTTTGTATGACCAGGCAACCCAGTCGGTACTTAATCGAAACATCCTGGAGCCCAGAAGTTAAAGACCGTGAGAAAGCGCGGCACTTTCCCACGGCCAAACGACATCGGCCCGACATAGAGAATGATTGCATGCTAAGAAATCAAGGAGCGTATACTGTCTGCTACTGTATCCGGGTCGAGGTCCGGTTCGAAGTTTGCGCCAGCAGGTACAACAGCTGTCGCATCCGGCCGCAGCTCCTTCGCCCGGTCAAAAAACGGGTACAGAACATCGTCAGCGGCACACATTATCAACAAGGGTTCAGGCAGTTTTTTATACATGCTCGTGAAGTCCTGCTCCCACACAGCAGCATAGCTCTTCACCCGCCCCTGCCAGGCCCGCATCATGTCCCACATTTCTCGGTGGAAAAGTTCAACATCGTGATGGGCGCCCAACCGATCCAGATAGTGCCAGTTATCCATCAGGTAGCTGCCCGACACGGTCGGCGTAAACGGCGTGCCAAAGTGCAGCGAAAATTCATGCCGCTCTTCTGTGGTAAGCGGTACCGGCCCAATCAGAGTTACACTTTCAGCAATCTCTGGGTGGCGAGCCACCAACTCGGTCCCAATACAAGCGCCAGTGTGGTGTCCAACAACATGGGCTCTGTTTATTCCACACGCCGCGAGTGCCTCCGCCATCCATTCAGCATAGTCTGTCATGCTGGGGTTTCCCTCGGCGTCAAAACTCCCCCCAAACCCGGGCGTATCAAAAGCGTACTGAGGGCCCAAGTCTGAAAGGCGGCTAAATACCTTTAACCACATTTTGCTGGAGCTTGCTGTCTGATGGAAATACACGAGCGGCGTCCCTTCGCCCCCCAGATATCGATAATGTATCTGCCCGGCGCCAATATCAGCGTATCCACATTTCACAACTGCCATCCCATCACCCTTTCTTTGTTAAATAGACAAGCAATATTGCATACAATATTAGCTGTGATATGCTCCATTGAGCAACCAAAATAAAGGAGAAACTGCATGAAAGCTTCTACGGAGAGCTTAAGAGAAGCCTTTGCGGCACTGGAAAACGCGTTGGCAACTGGTGACCTGGAGAGCTTCTATGGATGCATGATTGAAGATGCCGTCATCTTGGATGAGGATTTGCCTTTTGCTGGCGACAAAGCCGCATTTCAGGATCACATCTCCTTCCATGGCCCCGACAACTGGGAAGGTTTTGCATGGAAGCCGCGCGATCTTAAGATTGCCTGCGCCGGAGATGCTGGCTCGGTCGTGGGCTTCTCCACCTTTCGCGGCAAGCCAACCGGCTCCGGTTATCGGATCAGGCCAATGATGTTCAGTCAGGGTTGGTTTCTCAGCAGCGGCCAGTGGAAGCTAGCCAGCTGGCACCAAGGCCCCATCATCGGGCATGTCGTCAACCAGTCACCGGCATAAGGAGAATTGTGATGAACCAAGCTACCTTGGAAAGAGACTTTCGCGCCGGCTTTGCGGTTTTTCTCGACCCTGAAAACGACAACACACAGCAGCTGCTGGATTTTTGCTCGGATGATGGAACGTTCGTTTGCGACGACGTCCCTTTTCCGCTCGATAAAGATGGATTTGCCGACCATTTGGCTTTCCACAGGGATGGCCTTTGGGACAAGCGCCAGTGGTGCCCACAGCCATTGAAGTTCATGGCCAAAGGCGGACTGGGCCTGGTGGCAGGGTCCTACAATGACAGGGGCAAACCCCGTGACAGCGGGTTTAGGCAACGCCCAGGTTTTTGCACGGTGGTCTGCGCCTGGGACAAGCACACCTCTAAATGGGTTGCGCTCAATGTCCACATGAGCCCGTTGCTCAGCCAGGTTCTGGATGCATCGCCGGGATAGCAGTGCCTATGAGCACAGGCGAACCAGTGCTTTGCCCTGGTTCTCGCCTCTCATCAGTCTTGCAAAAGCCAGGGGCGCATTTTCGAGGCCTTCTGCAATATCTTCTCGCACGGCAAATGAATGAGTGTTAATGAGACCGCTTATTGCCGCGCGCGCCTGATCTTGCAGATGCTCAAAATCATATACCACGAGGCCCATAATGGTAGCACGGGCGGTGATAATCTCCAGCGGCGCCGGCCCCGAGGCAGGATCGGCCTCATTGTAATCCGAAATCACGCCGCACAATGCTATTTTGCCATAGGGCCGCATGCATTCAAGCATCAGCTTGAGTAAGTCGCCGCCTACATTGTCAAAATATTGGCTGGGCCCCGCAGGGCATATCTCGCTAAGGCGAGACCGAATGTCTTGCTGACGATAATCAATACAGTGGTCGAAGCCCGCCCGCTCAACAACCCAGCGGCACTTTTCCTCGCCGCCAGCGATTCCGATCACTTTGGCACCGCGCGCTTTCGCCAGTTGCCCAACAGACGACCCAACCGGACCAGCTGCCGCCGAGACAACCACGACGTCATCGGCCGTAGGCTGCAGCAACGCCTCAATGCCTGCATATGCTGTAAGACCCGGCATCCCCAAAACACCCAAATAATATGACAAAGGGTAGTCGGAGGATGGCAGTGTCTTCAAATCGTCCGCCCGAAGAACCGCATGGGATTGCCAATCAGAAAAACCAATAACCAGGTCATTGATTTGAATAGACGGGGCAGCCGTTTCAACAACCCTGCCTACCATTTCACTGTTGATTGCATCGCCTGGCGATAAATTGCCAACAAGATGACGACCAGCCATCCGAAGACGAATGTACGGATCGAGCGAAATCCACAACAGCTCCACCAAAACGTCCCCGGCAGTCAGTTGAGGCAGTTGGGTCCGTTCGATCCGAAAATCCCCTGCTTGCGGCACCCCAACTGGTCTGCGGGCCATGATGATCCTGTTGGTGGAGGTCAAGTTAACCGTCCGGAGCGCCAGCTGCCTTTTGCTGGCTTCGCGCCACCGGAATTGGATATCCGGGGTTGGGAAAGCACACGCACAAATGCCGGAAAGGCTCGTCTGACACCACGCGCCAGACAACACGACAGCCGCGCGGCATATAATAAGTTGAACCAGCTTTCACCGTCACCTTGCCGGTTTCAATCATCAGGGGTGGCAAATGGTATTCGACCTCGCATTCACCGGAGAGGACAAAATGAACCTCGTCATGTGACAGTGTCCAGGGTATATCCTTGCCTTTGTAAAAGTCTTCCAGATTGATCTGCACAGCTGGCTCGTCAATGCCTGTATTGACCGCACGAAATCGAGACCCCTCAACAAAGGGAAATTCAAGATCCGGCTGATCCTCAAGATCTCCATCGTCAGAGTGATAAACGGCAAACTTCCCCCAATTTATCTTATCCATGTCAGGTTTCCTTTCTGTTTCAACGGAGGCCAAGTGCACCCGGATTCATCAAGCGGCCAGGATCAAGCGCCGACTTCACGCCTTCCATCACGCGCGGCAGGGCTTCATTGTTCATAATATCTTTGTATGGATAGTATTTGCCGATCTGCAGATGCAGGCCGCCAAGCTCGTCAAAGAGGTCACGCAATTCGTCTCGCAGCTGAAGCGCAACTTTGCGCTTTTCAAGGTCGGCCGGGATGGACTTCCATTTTTCTGCGAACTCAGGCTCAATCAGCGAAAGCCGGAATTCGCCCAATTCGTCATGCCAATAGAAACTTGGCTCAATCACAAACTCAGGGCCGGAAAAACACGTCAGATAAGATGTTTTGATGCCCCACTTGTCCATCAGGGGTCGGCGTTCTTCGAGGAATTTTTCTGTCGCTTGTGCCGCAGAAATTGCTCGAGAAAGTGGGAAGTAACCATGAACCGGAATCCATATCTCGCCATCTGAACCGAGCAATATCGTGCGCACACCGCCAAACGGAGCACCGCGAAACACCGTCGGGATCGAGTTGGCCATCTCCAGGCCACCTTCTGATGCACAGATGTCCGCTGCAATGTCTGTGTGTTCAGCGGCGACGCGCTCGGTGTGACCATCGAGCGTCATGTGCAGGGAGTAAGGCACGTTTTTCAATATGCGCTTTCCGCCCATCGCGACTTTAGCGGCTTGCTTGAGCCCTTTCAGCCCACCTTTACGGGCAATTTTTCCGACCACGGAAAGACCTTCCTCAAAAGTGATTCCCTGCTTTTCAAACCCGCCATTATAGTATGGGTCAAATCCATAGCACTCAGAACTGATACCCATGCGGGCAATCTTGACCTGGGCACTGAGCATCGCTTCGAGGGTGTCGAACTTGTAGGACAGATACCCGGTGTGTTGAGGTGTTTTCATCAGCCTCAGCGACGCAACCGCCTTTACGCCCATTGCGCCCGTGTCGGCGGTGAACAGGCCGGTTACGTCCGGCCCGAAATGGCGCCAGAACGGGTTGGAATTTTTATGAGCCCAGGACCCCGTTGTCATAATGGATCCATCGGCCAATACAACCTTCAGCCCCACCACCGTCTCGGCTGCTGTACCGCCTGTGCCAGAACCATGAAACAGGCTGTTTTGGGACAAAGCGCCGCCAACAGTCGCATAGGCGCCGGAAAGGGGGCCCCAATAAGGCGTCTGAACGCCGTGCGGCGCGAGGGCTTCATGCAGGTCTTTCCACGTGCAACCTGTTTCAACGATGACATACATGTCATCGGTGTTTACCTCCAACACGCGGTTCATCTGACGCATATCGATCAGGATGCTATCTGGTTTTTCCGGTGTATAGCCGCTGGTATAAGACATGCCCCCGCCCCTTGGGACGACTGCGACACCGCTGCGCGTTGCAGCGCCAACAGAGTCAGCAAGCTGATCGATTGTTTTTGGTTGAATGACAGCCGCAGCCACTTCTGTTGGCCTCCAGCTCAGGTCTGTTGAAAAGAATGTCCGGTCGTCCTCTTTCAACAAGACATTTTCCGAGCCAACTATCTGCTGTAGCTGCTTGACCAGTTGGTCATTCATGGGGGTTTCAGGCATGAAAAATTCCTTTCATGCATTTTTGTATACAATTTTTTATTCAAAAACAAGCTGCTATCTTTACAACTTTCCCTTGGCCATCTTCAACGTTTGAGTTAAGCAGTACTCATGACTGAAAAACCTGAAGACAAGCAACAAAATGAAACGCCGCCGCAGACAGCTGCATCGCTGGTTGACTTTGTAGTGGACGCAATCATTGACGGTGTGATGCACGGCCGCTACGTGCAGGGTCAACGGCTGATAGCTGCGGATGTGGCGGAAGAATACAATGTCAGTCGGGCTCCCGTACGCGAGGCACTACACATGCTTGCCGGCGAGGGTGTTGTCGAACTTATCGCCAACAAGGGCGCCCGGATCAGGCGCCTTAGTGTTGACGAGCGCATAGACTTCCTGGAGTTCACCGAAGCCATGTGCGTTTTGGGCGTGAGGCTGGCGACGTCAAAAATGAGAGATCCGGCCCTGCACGCCACCATTATTGAGCAATTCGAAAAGATTGAAGACGCTTTTGCGCGCCGGAACGCCAGCGATTTCGTCAACGCGCTTTATACCTACCATATCATTTTGAACGAGATTTCCGGCAACGGCTTCGTAGAATTTTTCTATCGTCGACCGTACATACGCTTCTACACATTGTTATTGGCTGAATTGGTACCCGGCAATCATTGGGACCAATATATCCTTAACTACCGGCTCATTCATGAAACGATCCTGTCCGGAGACGCCCATTCGGCCGTTATCATGTTCACCAGCCACATCAGGTGGGTTTTGCGGAATATGCGCATCGACAACGAGTAAGCTCTCACAGATCGATGCACCGTTGGCCTATCCGCAATCCACATGGATTTAGGAACGCAATCATCGATTGCTTTCATAATGTTCAATTGAAACAAGGAATGGACCCTCCACCATCTGGTCGACCCCTAAAGCTGACTTTGTGAGCAGGATTTACCGTATCGGGGCTTGCCCCTCACGTTGCCCTTCGTCGCTTTGCTCCTTGGTCCGAACGGCAGATAAAATCCGTGACCCAGCAGACAACATAAAAAAACGGTCTGGAAGACCAGGGTTTTCTTGTTGGTAGCGGGAGGGAGATTAACGCTTGATAGACCTGCCGAAAATTCCCAAAAAAAAGACCCACCCGAAGGCGAGTCCACTAAATTGGTTGTGGGAGCAGGATTAGTCTCGTCACCCAATCGGGTTCCTTGTCATTCCGCTTCGCTCCATATGAACCTGCGACCTTCAGGTTATGAGCTTGATTGATTAGTTGTTAACTCATTGATATTATTGATTAAAAAATTTCTCAAAAAAACAATGTGATAGAGAATGTGATAAAATCTAAATCACGAAACTCATTTTAAGGCCCATTCAGTGCCTATCTCCAGTTCCTGCCCCTCTTGAAACAACCATCTACAACTTGCCCTTCATTGCCAAAATGGGATCAAAAATCCATTCCACCAAAGATCGTTCCTCAAGCATAACCCCTGCTGTCAACAGCATGCCAGGCTTGAGGGCAATAGATTGACCGGCAACATCAATGGCACTTTGGTTCAGATTAACATCAACCACATAGAAAGCCTCCTGCATTGGAACTGGCACTTGCATCTCGCCTGGCGCCACAATTGTTTCCGCAACAGAATTGATGGTTCCGCCAAACACACCAAACCGCTGATATGGGAAGGCGTCATATTGTATTTTAGCACTCTGCCCGACCTGCAAAAGTCCAGCTGCGCGGCTCGGCACCAGAAGTTTGGCAATCAGTTCGGAGTCCAATGGACGGATCACCACCACAGGCGAGTTGGCCTGTGTTGCGGCACCCACAGATTTCAGAACAGCGGTTACATAGCCGTCAATTGGCGCGTTAAGTGAATAGCCGCTTGCTAACGCCTGTTCGGAAAGCTGACGTTCTAGTCCTTCTCTTCTTTGTCGCAAGCTCGCCTTTTCTTCATCATACCTGAGAGGAACAAGTTCTATTGAATTCTCTGCTTGGCTTATCTCCGACCGTAGACTAGAGATTTGCCGCGAAAGCGCTGTTTGCTGCTGTTTTAGACTAAGTATGGCTTCGTGGCGTGCATCCACAGTTCTTTGCGTAGCATAACCTTGTTCCGCAAGATCGACCGCAGCATCGTGCTGTTTGCGCGCCAACTCCGTTCGGCCCTCGAGGATAATTGTTTCCTCTAGAGCAGACTGCAGTTCACTATTTTTAGCCGAGAGACGGCTGTTCAAGCCCGAAAGTTCTGTACTCAATCGTGCATCAGCACCTTCCAGGCGCGCTTTGATATCATTCAGTTCCCGGCGCAAAGATTGCTGCGCGAATTCAGTGCTGGAAGCGCCTGAGGTTTGGCGGCGTTCCAGTTTGATGCTGGCAAGCGCCTGCCCCTTTAACACTTCGTCACCCGGCCCAACATGAATGGCATCAACGGTACCGCCATAGGTGGCATAGACATTAGCTAATCCACCTGTTGGTGTTAAGTATCCCTGAACAGTTTCTTTTCGCGCATACGATTGCGAAGCGAGAAACACAGCGGCAAGCGCGAAAATGATGAGGAAAGCGAAGGCAATCACATGAAAGCTTGTGGGTTGCACGATAATGACATCACCCCACAACCGGGCACGCTGATGATCCAGTGCTTCTTTGCGGAATAAACTGTTCATTCCGCAGCCTCCAAAAACCGTTGTCGAGGAACTTCATGCAATTGCCCCTCAACCATCACAAATACCCGGTCTGCTGCTTCAATTAATGCAGGCCGATGAGCAATAATGATGCGGGTTATCGGCAAGCGCTCAATCACATGGGTGACGTGCTGCTCGGTTTTTTCATCCAGATTAGCGGTGCCTTCATCCAAAAACAGCACACGGGGCTGGCGGTACAAGGCGCGGGCAATTAATATGCGCTGTTTCTGGCCACCTGAAAGCGTGGTGCCCATATCACCAATAAGGCTATTGTAGCCCATAGGGTTTCTTAAAATATCCTGATGCACGCGTGCCGCGCGGGCACACAGTTCCACTTTTCCCATGTCAAGATTAGGATCAAAGAAACTGATGTTGTCCGAGATGGAGCCAGAAAGCAGCTGGTCGTCCTGCATCACTACGCCAATACCCGATCGGTATGCCTGGGGCCCGAGTGTGGATAAGGGTTGCTTATCTATCCTGATTTCACCGTTTTGGGGCTCCAGAAGCCCCAGCATGACTTTCAGAAGGGTGGATTTGCCGCCGCCAGATGGACCGGTTATGGCAATCATCTCGCCAGGCCGAATATGCAGGTTGACCCCATTAAGGACAAGGGGCTCTTGTTCACCGTAACGAAAGCCCAAGTTCCTGAGATCGATTTCACCTTTCAGTTTAACCTGTGCTTTGTGCACACCGTCAGCACCCGGTTTTACTTCCGGTTCGGTGTGAACAATGTCAGCAAGCCGTGACAGATGTAGTCCCAGCATCCGGAAAGAAACGAACTGGCTGACAAGGGCAGATATCCGACCAGAGAACTGGCTGGAATAAGCCTGATACGCGAACAGCATACCAAGCGTCATACTGCCGTTAATAACCTGCAAGGCACCCAAATAGAGTATGAGGATCGACTGCGCCAGCCCTATCAGCGCAGTAAAGTTGCCAAGGTTAATATTAAACTTGGAAAGGCCCACATTGGCGTTCAGGGTCTCAACCTTCAGGTTCTGCCACACACCTTCTCGAGCGGTTTCCTGACCGAAAACCTTGATGGTGCGGGCTGCCCGTATTGTTTCAAGAAAGTTCGAGTTTTCCTTTGCACCTAAATGGAGAATTTCTTCGTTCTTTCGCTTCCTTATTGGGAACACAATCATCTCTGTGACGAAGCCCACCACCAGAAAGGCAAGCACAACAAGGGTCAGTTGCCAACTATAGATGAAGGCCATGGCAAGCGTGCCAATAGCCATGAAGCCGTCCAGCACAATAGCGATCAGCCCGGACGTGAACAGTTGGCCAACAGGGGCGAGGGAACCAAAACGAGAGGTGATATCGCCGATATGGCGGCGTTCAAAAAACTCGACCGGGAGGCGCAGTAGATGACGGAAGAGATTAACCGTCATTTGAAAGTTAAGAGCTGAGGAGAAATACAGCATCACGTAGGATCGAAGATAGGTGACCGCGATATTCATCACCCCCATGAAGCCAAAGCCAATAGCCAGGACCACAAGGAAATCCGTGTCTTGTTTGGTGATTGCATCGTCGACAACCATTTGCTGGTACAGCGGTGTGACAAGCGCAAAAACTTGCAGAAACGCTGACAAGAGAAAGGCCTGGACCATGCTTCGTTTCAGGCCGGAAATCTTGCTCCAGAAATCGGTTAGTTTTACGGGCTTAACATCTTCTTTCGGTTCAAACGCTGGCGTGGGCCTGAGCTCCAGTGCAACGCCAGTGAAATGTTTGGAAACATCTGAAAGTGGCAGCTTCAAACGCCCGCGTGCTGGATCATGAATGATGGCGTGTTTCTTGGTTGCTTTCGCCAGCACCACAAAATGGTTCATATTCCAATGCAACACAGCGGGAGTTTGGATCGTGTTTAGCGCTTCAAGTTCCGCGCGCAAAGGGCGCGCGGCCATACCAATCTGGTCTGCAACTGCCATCAGGTTTTGAAGAGTAGCCCCTTTAAGCGAGACCTGGAATCGTCCTCGCAATGCCGAAAGGTCGGTCCGGTATCCGTGATAGGCCACAACCATTGCAAGGCACGCAAGACCGCATTCCGCAGCTTCGGATTGGTGCAAAATGGGAAGCTTACGCTTTCCAAACAGTATGTCGTTAAGACCAGACACCGCTCACCGCTATTGCTTAACCATACCAGTGTTGGCATGCGTGACTTGCACAGTTATGCGCGGTAGCTCCGCTAAATACGTCTTGGCTACGGCAATCAAATCTGCCAATTTTATCATCTTAATCGTTTTAGGGAGCCCAGCATAGTAGGCCACATAGCTAGGATAACTCTGCGCAAGTTGTAGGTTCGACAGCAAGCGTCCGTTGTTCTTCCGTTCATTGCGCAAGCGTTCAAGCAGCGGTTTTCGGGCGCGCTCAACAAGCGTCAGATCAATATCACCCCTTACAATTCGCTCAATCGTTTCCAGGAATATCACCTTTGCCTGTTCAATCTCTGCCGGACCAATATCAGTAGAGATTGAGATGAAACCGAAATTGTCAAAAATGTGCGAAGCAAATTTCGAAACGGAAGGTGTGTAGGCAAGGCTGGCGTCTTCCCGAAGCGCCTCTGTCACCATAACCTGGAGCAGATCTTTCAACAAAAGTAGCTCTGCATCTAGCTGGTGTTCGCCCCGGCCCACAGTTGGCCAATATAGATAAAGGCGAGCCTGGTCCACGCCTCCCTCGTGGCGCAGTTCAACATTTTGGGTTTCGGCAGGAAAAACTGTTTTTCTGATTGCCGGATCGATCCGCGGCTGTTCTCGCCGCTGTGGCAATGCACCCAATGTTTGGCTCAAAGCGGCCAGTGTTTCTTCGATGTCAAAGTCTCCGACCACCGTTAGCTCCAGCGCGCCTTGGCGGACGGTATCCATCATCACCGTTCGCAAGTCGCTCATATTGAATGCCTTTAACGTCTCAAGCGACGGCAGGCGCAGACGTGGGTCTTCATATAAATAATCTGCCACTCGAGCATTCGCCACGCCAGCAGGCGACGATTTGTATGACTGGAAATAGCTCTCGATGGAGCGAACATATTGCCCATGGGCGCTAACACGGAATGCGGGATCGTTCAGGTATGCCGCCCACAACTTAAACTGCAACAACATGTCCTGCGGGATAACAGCGGCGGGCATGATAAAAGCGGAATTGCTCGTTTGCAGTCGGATGCTGGCCGTTCGCCCAGCCATCAGGCGAGGAAGGTCAGTTACTTCATGTTGGCCAATGCCACCGTTAACAAAACCAACATTCATCAGGTTTTGGATCCCGGCAAACTCTATTGGCAACTCGGCAATGCCGCCACCAAGTCGCAGCAACATGCGAACCGTATTGTCTTCCCATGTGGTTGGTTTCAAAGTCACCATTAAATTGTTTGAAAACCGCACCTTGGTGAATTCAAAGTCTTCGTTTTCTTCACGCCATGCTACTTCGCCAGGTGCGCCGAAGTCAGCATAAGCGAATTCTTTAACCAGATTTGTTTCAGGGGCAGCAACCGCGACTTTTTTTGAAGCCTCCACGGACGCAGAAAGTTTTGCCGGGCCATCTTCCATGGTGGCACTGGTTGTCGCAAAGAAGCGTTTTTGACCTGCCCACATGCGCGCGAACACCTCGTTCAGGCCCGCAACTGTCAAGCCATCTTCCATGTCGGCATAAATCTCCAGCTGGTCTTCCGGGTGCACAAAAATGGAACCGTCATGGAATGATGATACCAAGGCGTCGGCAAGCCGCGCGTTGGGACGTTTGTCAGCCGTGTCGACCTGGTACTGGAACGACAATCTGAAGTTTGCTTTCTGCTCTGCAACTTCGTCTTCGGTGAAACCATGGACCAAGACACGCCGCATTTCCTGTTCCATCCGGGCAGCGGCTTCGAACAATCGTTCATCAGAGGTGTTCACCTGAAGGTTTGCGAGCATGGCATCCTGAAACAACCTCGAATGGCTTACTCTCAAACTTTGTATTGGCGCATCACTTTGCCTGGTTATTTTGTCCAACCGTTGCGCCAATATGGCGTTGGCCATGCTGCGCTTGATCAACAAAGCGCGCTTCTCGGCGGAATCCGGCACTCGCTGATAGGGTTCAGCTACCGTCATCCAAAGGACTGTATTGATGCCATCCAGACCAAAGACAACATGGTCTTTTGGCTTGGCGGCGAGCGGCAGGCGCTCTTTCATATAGTCGAGGTTCCTGACAGGCGTGCTGTTTTGCCAGTCTCCGAACAGGGTACCAATCTTTTCTTCGATCGTCTCAACTTCAACATCCCCTACAAACACCAGGAAAGCATTTTCGGGGCGGTAGAAAGCACTGTAGAACGAAACTAGGTCATCCCGGCTCGCGCCCATGATGGTTTCTTTAAGGCCAATGGCAAAGCGCTCGTTGGCGCGGCTGCTTGCATCCCAGAATTTCAGGCGTTCCCGGAAAACCTGAAGCCCCTTGCCGTTGCGGGCCTCCAGCTCAGACACCAGTACACCGCGTTCGCTGTTGATAGCCGATTCCGTGAAGCTCAGATTGCTTGCCGTTTCGCGCAGCGCAGTGAAAGCCAGATCAATCGTTGCATCTTCCACATTGGGGAGTTCAAGCCTATACAACGTTTTTTCAAAGTCAGTAGTTGCGTTCGCGTGCGCCCCAAACGCCAGCCCGGCATTCTGCAGCGCTTTGACAAGCTCGCCTTCAGGAAAGGCGTCAGACCCATTGAAAGCCATATGTTCCACGAAGTGCGCAAAACCGCGCTCATGCTCTTTTTCGTTCAGGGAGCCCACACGAACGTAAAAGCGAACAGATGCCGTATTCTGTGGTCCGTCGTTGGGCATTACGGCATAGCGCATACCGTTTTCCAGTTCGCCGCTGAACACGAGTGGGTCTGTAAGAAGCGGACTGGCATTAGCGGGTAAAGCGAACAGCTTGGCCAGGAGCCCCAATATGATGGTCGCGATGAAGGCAAGCCAAAATATGCTGATTGAACGTTTTTGCATTCGACTGCTTCCTAAAAATTTCCCAGACGCGACGTGCAACCAACTATCCTGACTGTGACCCTACTTGGCCTAGTTTTCATAGAATAGAGCGCTATCACTGTGGCTTACTTTTGTTTACTGACCGAGCTTGCGGCCAACAGAACCAGATAAACAACTAACGCTGAGCCAAAATTCAAAGGAATCTGAATCTGATGATTTTCATTGATCAAGTATTTCAATAGATCAACTGCTGTAAGAGCAAAAAAAAGCAAAATTGAGAATTTAACTCGATTCTCTACTAACGATTTCATTCGAAAATTTCCTGAGGTAGCCCGCTAAGGATTTCCTTAACGGGCGGGGTTTATTAACTTATTTCTTCAACGGTTACTTCCGCTATTCGGTCATCGTCTCCTGAGCCACTGAAGAAACTTACAATACCATTGAATACTCCCACAGCAGCAGCACCCAGCGCGCCGAGAGCCGCGCCTCCTGCAGCGCCTGGCGCACCACCAGTGACGCCCCCAACGGCTGCACCGCCGACAGTGGCATCTACGATCGGGCCAAACATAGCATTGTGCGCATCATTTAGAGCATCCAGTTCTTTTTTGCTGGCAATCGGAACACCTGCGTCTGCATAGAATTGTTCGATTTCACAGCGTTCACCACTGCCACCACTCACAGCAGTCAGCTCTTCGATTTTCAGTTCACGAACCATTTCGGTCATGTGTTTTCTCCATAGTTTAGTTTTGACCAAGCTTTCATCCCGTACCAGGGGAAGAAGGCTTGTTTGCCCCCCTTTGGGGCTATTCAGGCGTGCCGTCCGCACACCCAAATTCTGCTTGCCCAACAAACTCTGCTGAGCCTGTTTCCCTTACGGCAGTGGCTCAACATCCACTATTGGGTCTGGATCGCTGCCAGAACCGGAGCCACCAAATGTCGGGCTTCCGTTGTTGCCAGAGGATCCGCCGCCGAATCCGCCGCCGCCAGAACCTGACGAACTTCCGCCAGAACTGCTGCCGCCAGAGCCTGACGACCCGCCACTACCAACATCAGGCTCAGTGCCATCCTCGATTTCATGGGAGCCCCCGCTTATAAACGCAAGCTCTTCAGTATCTAATTCACGTACCGTTTGGGTCATGTATTTTCTCCATAGTTTAGTTTTGACTAAGCCTTTTTCCGTACCAGAAGAAGAAGGCCTGTTCGCGCCGGGGAGATGCTTACCGCCCTTCGCCCCATGCGCCAACTCTGTGTATGTCTCTCTAGTCAGCGCTGTTGTTTTCAAGCCGGAAGCACCGACCAACTGCACGTTCAACGAGTTCCGCAATCGACTGCATTATTGCCAGATCGTGGGTGATCTCATCATTGGGATTGACGGCAAACTCTGTTGCGGTTTCCAGAAATTGCCCGCTTTCAAGCATAGGCCGGGCTTCCGTCGATGCTGGTAAATTGTCAAGGTGAAAAGCACTAGTGTTTGTCGAGATTGAGGCGTCTAGCGCATTGCTAATCTCAAACCCCGAGAGGTTAAATCCACCTGCTACTAAAACCACTTCGTTATTCGTCAGTTCCCTTGCAGGCGGAACTGTGGTATTTCGTTCCATGTCAACTCTCCATAGTAGTTTTGACACCGTGGTCAGGGCTGGTACCAGCAGCCTTGGCCACATTTCTTTTTGAATGCCTCACACAATTCAACTCGATTGCTACAGATGCGGAGCAACAGGTTGATCGTTGTGTGCAGCCTATACAATATCGCGCCAACAAGGCGCACATAATGCAATTTTAGGGAGATTGTACGACGCCCCCGTCGCATTACTCAGCACCCCCAGAAAGTATATTGACTACAGCCAATATCCCATCGCGTTGTCAACACACAAATTGTATAAATCCGGACACACTCTCTAGAGAAAAAACAGCAACCAGCTTTTTATCTCGGATTTTCAATAGCTTCGATGTTGAATTCTTTAAGGCTGGTTTTCTGCCACGACGGTCTGAAATTAGTTTCTGTTTTAGCACATTTGCATTGAACCAATCGAATCGACTTTTGGTTGCAATTAGCAATAGCCGGTAAGTGCACACTTGAAGTCCAAATATCCCTGGCCCCTAGTGAAAGGTTGGCAATTTCTATTGCCCTTTAGCATTACATTAAGGCCGGGAGTCCATTGTGAGCCTTTTTTTTCTTTTGGGAGCAGGATTAGCCTCGTCAGGGCTATCGCCCTTTCCTCGTCATTCCACTTCGGCTTCGCTTTGTTCCATATGAATCTACGACCTTGAGGTTATGAGCCTGATTGATAGGTGCCTAGTTTATTGAAATATATAGATAATAAATTTACGAAGAAATTTTGTGTGCACAATTGGTGTGAGTCTCGAAGTGTACGAAGCTCATTTTAAAACTCATAAAGCCCCAATCTCGCAAATTATCGCGGCCGAACATATACCAGCGCGACATAGCTGACAAAACCGACACTATTCAGAAAACCGGACGTTTGAGACCATACGACCAACACTTTGACCTCAGGAAATGCAATCGTAGACTAGAATGTGAAGTTGCTCTCGGTAAGGTCATCAAGTCCAACATTCTGCAGGAACAGGCTGTTGCCGTCTCCGGTATTGATCAGCACACCGTTGACACCATTGACCACGCTCGCACTCGCAGCCGCGACAATATCTGACAAGCTTGTAAAATCAGTCACCGCATTTGCTAGAAACAAGGTGTCTTCATCGACGTCAAAGTCGGAGACGGTGTCAATACCATGGCTGCCAGCAAAGTAAAACACGTCGCCACCGGCGCCACCACTAAGCAAGTCGTTACCGTTACCGCCGAAGAGGTCGTCATTGCCCTCTCCACCGTCGACCGTGTCATTGCCACTACCACCAAAGAGCTCATCGTTGTCGGCGCCACCATTGACAGAATCGTCACCCACACTCGCAAACACGAGGTCGGCACCGGCATCACCGCTCAGGATGTCGTCATTATCTTCGGTAGTTCCTCTGCCACCATAGAGCAGGTCTGCGCCTGAACCACCTTGAAGAACATCGTTTCCGCCGCCGCCGCCCATGATGTCATCTTCGCCGTCGCCATATACCGTGTCGTTGCCAGCGCCGGCCCAGATGATATTGTTGCCGGTGCCGCTCAAGACCGGTGTATTTGAAGAAGTGTTGTAAGAACCAGCCACGATAATGTCGTTACCGGCACCTCCAAACAGCGTGTCGGAACCTGCTGCAGAAAAGTTACTCGCAGTTACATTGGCGTTCGCATCGCCGCCAACGATCAAATCGTCGCCTGCACCTGCACCGACAATGTCGTCACCTGCGTTGCCTTCAATGGTGTCAGCGCCCACGTCATCCGGACCGGCCCAGACAACGTCGTCACCTTCACCACCAGCAATCTGGTCATCGCCTGCATCCCCGCGCAGAGTATCCGCACCCGAGCCGCCATCCAGCGTATCGTTACCATTGCCGCCACGCAGGATATCAGCACCCGACGCGCCTTCAATCTCATCAGCTCCGTCGTCGCCGTTGACAATATCATTGCCACCTCCGACATTTATGCGATCGTCTTGAGCAGAACCATCAACGATGTTGCTGTCAGTATCACTGTCGCTCTCTTCGATGACGATTTGCGTATTGGAACTGCCGTCGCCAGGCGATCCACCAGATGATGAGCCAGAAGTGCCGGACGGGATTTGCTCGTTCACATCCACCGTCAGGGTGCTGGGCACAGCGGCAAAAGCAGTGCCGTCGCTGACGCTGAAGGTGACGCCCAACAAGTTATCGCCGACCGCATCCCCTGCTGGTGTATAGACCAGGTTTCCGGCGGCAATATCGGCGACGACAATCACGTCGCCGGAGTTTACGTCCGAACCGGATAGCTGGAAGGTGCCACTGGACACTATCACCGAATCAAACCGAACCGACTGAAGCATATCTCCGCTATCGATGTCAGAAAAATTGAAGTCGGCAGCAGTGAAGGTACGCGCTGAGCCTTCATCCATCGAAACCACATTGTCCGACGATGTAGGCACATCATTGGTATTTGTCACGTCGAAAGTGACCACGGAAGCGGCAGCGGCAAAGTTCGTGCCGTCGCTCACAGAAAAAGTAAAGCGGGTTACACCGGCTCCACTGGCGTCAGCCACCGGCGTGAATACCAGCAGGCCACTCGTGATATCGACAATATCGATTTCCTGACCGACTGTTACATCGCTGCCGTTATGTGTCAGCATGCCGGTCGGCAGGCTGTCGATACGCACCGCCGAGAGGGCATCGCCGTCGGCATCATTATAGCTAAAGTCAGCGGCGGTCAGCGCATAGGGCATGTCCTCACTGATGGTCAGGGTATTGTTCGCCCCCGTCGGCGCAGTATTTGTCGCAAATTCGAAGTTGGCCGACGTGACGGTGTTGACTGCCGTGCCATCCAGCGTCAGGGTTTCCCCGTTCCCGAGGGTGATCACCAGATCGCCGCCGCTTTCGCTAACGCCACTACCGGTGACAAGTGAACCACCAACGCCGGAGAAATCCAGACCGTAGGTGTTGGTGGCGGTCAGGTCGATCACTTCGCTAGACGTGTCAAAGTTTTGGATGGTGTCAGACGAGCTGCCATCAATTACAAACCTGTCTGTGCCGGCTTCGCCATCAAGCGTATCGTCACCGCCAAGGCCACGCAGCGTATCATCCCCTCCGGCACCGGTCAGGGTCTCAGCCGCGCTTGTGCCAGTAAACACTCTGCCGGGTTCAATAGTACCAACCGTTGCGTTATTGACAGCCGTTGTTAGATTGGCATCGGTATAGTTGGCCTCGGCAGTAGCGAGCTGGCTGGTATCGCCCCCACCCGCCGCCGTAACCGCCGTTTCCAGATCGCTCGCGGCATTGCCTTGTGCCACGATCGCGGTTTGCGTGACACCTGTCAGCGCATCAAGCGCATCAGTCGCACCGCTAACCGCCGTATCTACAGCGGTATTGGTGTCAGCAATAATCGCCGCCGTTGAGTTTGCGGCGGTTGTTACAACGCCCGCATCCGCGCCGGCCTGAGTGCCGGCATTGGTAATTACGGATGAAACAACCGCTGTATCGCCCAAGTCCAAGGCGCCTGACGCGTTTTCCACGGTATCAGCCAGGGCATCAAACGCTGCCGCGTCCCCACCTGTGCCACCGGCCCCCTCAACAGCCGCACTTGTAAGCACAACCGTGTTCAGGACCTGGGTGCCGGCAGCGTGGACGTCGGTTCCATTCGCATCGCCGTTTAACGCCGCGTTGATTGGATCAAAGGTGGTCAGCTCCACGGAATCGTCGATCCCGAGCGCCGTACTCACCTGCGTTTCGGCTGAGGCAATTTGCGCACTGCTGGCACCCTCCCCTGCAATCGAGTGGATGAGTGTTGTCACTGGCGTTACGACCGTGGAACCTGACGGTGCGGTAAGCGTGCCGTTGAAATCAAGTCCGGTCGATATATCGACGGCTTGAACATTGGTGATGGGGTTCACCCCGCCCTGCAGGATCAGCGTGCCGCTGGCGCCCTGCGGCAGCTCAAAATTGCCCCCCTCGTCAGTGACTGTGGCAGGGTCGGTGCCTGCATCATAAACGCCGTCACCGTCGGTGTCGATAAACACCAGCGCATTGGCGATATAGCCGTCCTGAGCACTGCCCGCGGCAACATCGTCAACGGTTACCGTCACATCAATGTCTTCAACGACGCCGTCGCTGCCCCGCGTGCGCGTGATGGTGAAGTCGACCGACGTTTCTGTCTCATAGTCAAGCGATACACCGTCAGCAAGGCTGATCACGCCATCTTCCGACACCTCAAAACGACTGTCGCTGGTGGTGAAAACGTCACCGGACCCTGCGGCAAGAGCCGGGAAACCGGTCGCGGAGGTGAGCTGTCCTACCGATGCGCCCTCTTCGTTCTCGTCAACGTCTTGCATGGTGGCGATGAGCGTGCCTTCCCCGTTGACTGTGATGGTCACATTCGCCGAGCTGCTGCTCTCCCCGTCCGTCACCGTATAGCTGAAGCTTACGGTTTGCTGCTCCCCTTCAAACAGGCTGTCAAAAGCACCGTCCGGGTCGAAAGAGAATGCACCGGTAGAGGCATCGAGCATGGTGACCACACCGCCACTCACACCGCTTGTATCGATACTTTCGATCGACAGGTCACTGCCTTCTGGGTCGCTGTCATTGGCAAGTACATTAAAGAAGACCGTGCCTTCTTCACTGCTGGTGACATTGTCAGCAACGGCATCGGGCACATTATTGACGCCATTGATGGTGAGGATGATATCCTGCGTGGTGCCGTCTTCGGACTGGATGGCAACGGTATCAGCGAGAGTGTCGCCCGCATCCAATGCCTGCACCGATGGGTTGGTGCCGTCAAGCGTGTACGTCCATGCACCATCGGCGTCGATGGTCAGGCTGCCGTAGGTGCCAGCGACCGTTTCAGCAGCGAACACGTTATCCGTGTTATCGACGTCGGTGGCGGTTGCGGTGCCGCCGAGGGTGTCACCATCTTCACCGATCGTGCCCGAGAGGTCACCGCCAAAGCTGGCAGCGTCATTGGCGCCGTTAATCGTAATAACAACGTCCTGCGTGGTGCCGTCCGCAGATTGTACGCTGAAGGTGTCACCGAGCGTGTCACCGGCGTTGAGCCCCTGAACGCTGCTATCAGCTTCATCCAAGTCATAGGTCCAGCCACCGCTGGTATCGATGGTCAGCGTGCCGTTGGTGCCGTTCAGCGTTTCCGCAATGAAGCTGTTGTCCGCGTTATCCACGTCCGTAGCGGTCGCGGTGCCACCGATGGCGTCAACATCTTCACCGATCGCGCCCGAGAGGTCACCACCAAAGCTGGCGACATCGTTGGCACCGTTAATCGTAATAACAATGTCTTGTGTCGTACCGTCGGCAGACCGAATACTAAAAGTGTCACCAAGGGTATCGCCCGCATTCAGCGCCTGCACGGTACTGTCCGCTTCATCCAAATCATAGGTCCAGGTGCCGTTGGCTGCCATCGTTAGGCTGCCATGGGTGCCCGTGACTGCTTCCGCAATAAAGCTGTTATCGATGTTGTCCACATCCGCGGCGGTCGCGGTGCCGCCGATGGTGTCGCTATCCTCGTCAATCGTGCCCGAGAGGTCGCCTGCGAAGCTAGCGGCATCGTTAGCGCCGTTGATCGTGAGGATAATATCCTGCGTGGTGCCGTCAGCGCTGGAGACCGTGAGCGTATCCTGAAGGGTGTCGCCGGTGTTGAGCGCCTGAACGGTGCTCTCGGCTTCATTCAGATCATAGCTCCAGTTGCCATCCGCATCGATAGTTAGCTCACCATAGGTGCCATTGATCGTCTCCGCCGTGAAGCTTTCTTCGGCAGCCCCATTGCCGTCGCTGATCGTCAGGGTGCCGGAAACCGTGCCGGTTTCATCTTCACCTGCGGTGCCAGTCGCCGTGCCGTCGATGACCGCCGCTGCCTGCCCGACAGGCCCGGCGCCAATAACGCCGCCGTTTGTGCCTTCGTCATCAGCATAACCCCCAAATAAAACAACCGGCGCGTCTACCACGCCGCCATTGTCGGTGAGCACACCGGTGGTGACGTCGGCCGAGTTTCCATCACGGCCAGTAAGGGTAGACGTCCCTATCTGTGCAAAAATGTTGGCCGCGGTTGAAATGATGGCATTGCCGCTACCATCAAAAAGGCTGCCGATGCCAACAGCTGCGTCAGTGGTACTATTGTAGACGGTCGCTTCCGTGAGCACTACAGGACCTGTTAATACGGCAGAGTAGCCTTCAACCTCATTGATGGAGATGTTCGGCGCTGCCGAGGTATTTTCGCCACCAATGATGCTATTGGAAATTGCAATGTTTGCGTTCGGGAGATACAGCTCATCGGCGATGCCGTCGCCCTCGGGAATGGACGGGTTCGTATTGACATTGCCGCTGATGGTGCTGCTTACGATGTCAACGTCAACGCCGCTACCGCTATACACGGTAACGCCGCCTCCATGGTAATATTGACTGATGTTCTGGGTGATCGTTGTGCCGCTGATGTAGAGGCTGTCTTGGTCGTTGGTGTAGGCGGCTACAACACCGCCACCACGTGTTGCCTCGTTTCCTATGATCAGACTGTTTGTTATGGTCAGCGCATCAGTAGTGTCATGTCTTCCCAGTATGGATACCGCACCACCGAAGTAACTGGAATAGCTGTCGGAAATGGTGCTGTTGGCGATATGGAGACTGGTACCGGCATAGGCCAGCACGGCGCCACCGCTTGCGCCGGGATCAAAGCCGTCGGCAAAACCTTGCGTGAGGGTCAGTGCGTCCAGCGTTGCGGCTACGCCTTCGTTACCGGCCGGGTTAATGGAGAATATCCTGCTGCTGTCGTTACCGCTGATGGTAATATCAGCCTTGTTGTCGCCCGAGCCGTCAAAATCGCCGTCGATCGTGACATTTTCACTGATGACAAGCTGGCCCCCGGTCAGCGTAATGGTCTCACCTGAAAGGCTGGCGTCAAAAGTGATGGTATCTGGCTGTTCTTCCGCATTGGCCAGCACCAACGCTTCCCGCAGTGAAAGCACACCGTCCGTGTCATCGACCACATCGCCTGCCGTTGTCACCACAAAGGTCTGCGACTCACTGAGGCCATTAATGGTAACCGTTACCTGCTGCTGCTCACCGTTTGATGTCGTGAAGGTAGTCGTGTCCGTTGCCGTCTCGCCTGTATCGAGGCCGTCGAGCGTGCTCTGGTCAAGCGTGTAGATCCATTCGCCGCTACTGCTGTCGAGCGAGAAGCTACCAAACCCGTTGTCGCCGACGACGGATGCAACACCAACAATGCTGTCGCTGCCACCATCGATATCCGTCAGCGCAAGAGTGCCGGAAACGGAGGGTGTTTCGTTGTCATCAGCCGTTTCGGAAACAGCGCCCGAAAACGTGCTGTTTGTCGTGTCGAAGATAGCTGGATCATCAACCGGATTAACCGTAATTGCGATCGTATTGCTGCTTTCGGCGAAGCCCAGATCACCGTTGATGCCGTCATTCACGGTAAAGGTGAAACTGTCGTTGCCGTTATAGTTAGCGTCTGGCGTGAAGGTCAGGTCAACGAGGTCGGCTGCCGCCACGGTATCGTCGGCGGAGAGGCTTGTGCCGTCCAGCTCCAGCGCGCCGTTTGTCGGTATAGTATCGATCCGAATGTGGCTTAAGGGGTCGCCGTCAGCGTCCGTAAAGGCAATTTCGCTGCCGTCGAAACTATAGGTCCCGTCTTCATCGACGGAAATCGTATCATCCGCGCTGGTTGGCAGATCATTCTCATTGATGAAATTGCTTTCGGTGAGGACACCCGTGCCGCTCAAGACCGTGATAACAAGGTCGGTACCCTGATAAGCGGCGTCAGCGCCCACGTAGCTGACATCATAAGTAATGAACCCTGTGCCACCGGCATCTGTATCCTGCACAATCGAAAAATCGGTAAAGGAAACACCACGCGGTACCCTGATAACGTCCGCAGACGCATCAAATCTTTCAATGCGATCATTTGATTCCAGATCCAGGACAAACACATCCCGGCCGTCGCCAGCATCCGCCTGGCCTATGAGCGTATCGTTACCCGCGCCGCCGATAACCGTATCCGCACCCACGTCCGCCGCGATGCGGTCATTACCGTCACCACCGATGAGGCTGTCATCGCCTGCACCGCCAACGACGGAGTCGTTACCGCTGCCAGCGAGGATCACATCATTGTCTTCTCCACCATAGAGCAAGTCGCGGCTGTCACCGCCTATCAGCAAGTCGTCGCCCGCATCGCCGCTAAGAAAGCCGCCCTCTTCGCCGTTACGGGTGAGCGTGTCATCGCCGTCACCGCCATACAAACGGTCAATACCGTCGCCGCCGGTCAGGCTATCGTCGCCGTCATCACCGCGCAGCGTGTCATTACCGCCGTTTGCAAAAAGAATGTCGTTGCCGTCACCGCCACGGATGCTGTCACCGCCATCATTACCGATCAGCGTGTCATTGCCACCCGCGCCGGAAATCGTGTCATTCTCGTCCGTTCCGGTAAGCGAATTGTTTCCGTCATCGCCCGTTAAAACAGAACCGATATCGTTAATCCCGATCGTGAAATCCTGGTCCGTACTGGCGCCGAGCGCATCGGTGGCCCGCACCGTGACCGTGACGTTGCCGTTTTCCCCTTCAAAATCCAGCGATTGTCCACTGGCGAGCTGCAGCGTCGTGCCATTGACTTCAAACCGGCTGTCCCCAACCACGCTGAAGGTAATGGCGTCCCCTTCAGGGTCTGTCGCAGACAAAGTGCCTATGACAGCACCGCTGTCGTTTTCATCAACTGACTGATTGCTGAGTAGGATGTCCTGTGGCGCTACGTTCGCAGGCGCCGCCCCTGCAATGACCGAACCACCGGACACAGCTGGACCTGTTGGGCTAACCAACAATACCGGGGTGGTCTCACCCGAAACGATTCGAAGGTCAGCGGAATTAGACCAATAACCGGCAAAATTGGGGCCGAAGATATCAGAGAGGGCGGTAGCATCAGAAACGCTACCAAAAGCTTCAGACAGCAAGTTAGTACCACTGAACGTAATACTACCACTGGACGCAATGCTGGCTCCATCGTGACTACTGCCGATAATGCTGTCGGTAATGGTGGGTAACGAGCTAATGGACCCAAATCTAACATCGTTGGCCCCATATATCCCGTAGTTGCCGACAATGGTGGAGTCGGTGATGGAAACTGCATTTGCATCTACCGCCCAAACACCCCCAACGTCATGAGTTCCCCGATTGAATGCTATTGTGCTGTTGTTGATGCTCAGAGACGAAAAACCGCTTGAGCTGAAATGGACCGCAGCTGCCTGGGTAGATATATTTTGATCAATCAAGGAGTTGTTGATCACCAGCTCATTGCTGGTCCCACTCACGGCAATAGCGCCGCCATAGGCAGCCTCGTTGCCGGTTAAGCGGGTATCATTCAAAGTGAGGTCTGTGCCCACACCTGACACCAAAATTGCAGCCCCGTAACCGCTGACCGTTGCATTCGCAAGCGTCAATGAATTTAACGTGACTGCTGCACCGTTATTGATATGAATCAGACGATCTGCAAAGCCGTCCCCGTCAATGGTGACGTCGGCGACATCGTCTCCGTCGACGTCGCCGTCGATGGTAATATTTTGACTGATCGTTAGCCCGGCACCTCCCGTCAGATCAATCGTCCCGCCTTGAGCACCTGCTGTACCCTGATCGAGATCAAAAGTGATGGTATCCTCAGCACTGTCAGCATTGGCAAGGCCCAACGCTTCCCTGAGCGACAGGCCGTTGCCGTCGGTGGCATCATTGCCATCATTATCAAATGCTTCGTCGTCGGCTGTCGTTACAATATAGGTGGTCATGGGTCGTATCCTGGATTTGTCTTATTAAACGCGGGGCGTCAGTCTGTTTTCCGGGCTGTTGTATGGCGGCCGTTATTCAGCGGCCTTCATCGCCTTGCCGACGGCTGGCGACGGCGTGTGGGCAGATTTTTCATTTGGGGACGTTTTGTTTGCTGGTGAACCGGTCTCTGGCTTAACGGAGATGATCTTGGCACGGCTGCCCTTCAACTCGCGCCAGAAATTCAGCTGGCCGTATTGCTCGAACAATTGTGGCGGCAGAATGGTTTTGCGCGGGCGTGGCGCCACCTTTTTGTGCACCTTGTGCAGCCCAGCAACACCGAGTTGCTCGTCGAACGCCGGGGCGTCATAGACCACATTTTCGAAGTCATGCTCGAACGGTTCTTCGCCGAGAAACTCATAGATCAGCGCGACCAGGTCGCCTGGGCGGCGCACAAAAAGGTCATAGTCGATGATCAGCAAGCGGTCGGCATGTTCACCGTACAGCGCTTCCTGCAGCGCAGACCAAGCATAGCCCACAAGGCCGTTTCTGCTGGCCAGCGCCTCACAGCGGGTGAACACACTGCTCCGCTGCGCCGCGTCGCCAAACAGGCGCGTGTTTTCAAACGCATTCGACTGGTACTGGCGCTCCATGCTGTCCATGATCCAGGCGACGTCGCGCACGCAGCACAGCATTTTGGCATCTGGAAATAACTCCGATACAGCAGCGAGATTGGCGGTCCACGAGCGGTTGGTGTCAAGCACCACCTGGCGGTCGTTCGGCAGGTCTTCATAATAATTGTCGAACAGGCCGCGCGCGAGCCGCTTGCGCTGCTCGACCGACACCATCGGCGCCATCTCCGTACCGGCGCTGACCGCGCGAATCAGGTTTGCATAGAGGCCGCCAACGGGGCTGGTCATGCCCGCATGGAAGCGTGGGTTCTGGCGCAGGATCGCAGACAAGAGCGTCGACCCCGACCGGGGCAGGCCCGAAATGAAGTGAAATTTCTTAGATTTTTCTTGCTGCTTCGCCATTACTAATCTCCGCACATCCTGACGTGTACCAGCGACCTATCGCCGACCAGGGTGAACCGGGCGGCTGGTTGGGCCGGATCAAATTGTCGTGCCTGGAGAAACACCGAAGCGCTGCTATTGCGCCCAGTAATCTACGAACCCCCAAGCCCTATTTTGCTAGCGCGACTGAGGCCGGAGGTCGTGTCTAAAATTGTCGAAATTTGTCGTGTTTTTGCGTATTTATCGCGAAACTGTAGCAAAACCCATCATGCCCGCGAACATTCTGCGAAGAGTCTCATTTAACGACATTTGTTGAAGGATTTAGGCTCCCGGAACCGACCGCACAAAACCAAAAAAAGCAGTTGCAGCACAAGCTTGGCGGGCAGGCCCTCCCGGAGGAGAACCAGACCACCCGACCGTTCATAATATGCAGTGATCACGTGAACGATAATTCATGTACCCAGGCACTCTTAATGGACTGCATCTGCTGGCACTTGGGGCTATGCCACTGAAACCCATAGATAAAATCAGTTGGTTTCGCCTTGGTCGATGTGACATTTTTGCAAATTGTCGAAGGGGTTGAAATCCAGAAAAACATCCCAACAATGTAAGCGACGGCCGGAATGGTGATAAGACCAAGAAACACCTATAAATGTGATGAAGCCTTATCGCCCTCCTCCGGTTGTTCGTAATCGGCTTGTTTCGCAGGTTCAAAATGCCGATTTTAGCATGCGATTGATGCACTTCAGGCACGGCGGAATCATCCGATGAAATGTGTGGTGAACCATACTTTCCAGGCCCGACAAACCTGAGCCCGCTCTTGTCTCACATGTGAACAATCTCTGGGTCTGCTGCAGTGCTGTCCAACGAATGAACTGGCTGGTTCCTATCCTGCGGAATTTCGCCGGCCAATTTGTGCCGCGCTGCCCAGAAAATGTTGTCCCGCCACCGTGTCTCTACTGCGTACAATTCCTGTCGTTTCAGCAGATAGGCTTGATAGTCTTCAAGAACCCTTCTTGCATAGGACTTGTAATCCCCAGTTCTGATCGATCGGGCAGCCATCTGGCCTGTCAGCAGGGCTTTATAGATGCCGGCCGATGACAAGGGGTCAAAGGCTGATGCTGCATCGCCGACTGTGATCCAGTTTCCACCAACCACTCGTTCAGCGATGTAGGAATGCGATGATGTCACCCGAAAACTGTCCAGTTGAAGCTTTGCCCGCGCCAGCTTTGGTGCGATCAAATAAGTGCCCGATAGCGCTGCCGCCCAGTTCGGAAGATGATAAAGCCCGCCACTTTTTGCGACGCGCGGATCGGTGCCGAGCGCAACAACCGCGTTACCTCCGGGAACTTCAGCGGCGTACCACCATCCGTCCCGGGTCGCCTCAAGCCATGTTGAGTTACCAAGCGACTTGTCTGCCACTTTGAATTTGGCCCAGATAACCGCCTGCCTATCGTCAAAGCGATGGCTCACCCCAAAGGCACGCATCACTTTCGCACTGCGGCCTGTTGCGTCGATATAGTGGCGAGCACGGATTTTCCTGCTGCTGGTTTCGATATGGTCAACCAAGTCACCGGAACACTGCACGCCCGTGCATTCCTCAGCGAAAAGCCTAGCCCCTGACGCCGCCACTTGGTCAAGAAGCATGCGGTCGAACCGATTTCGGTCCAAGTGCCAGCCATTGCCATGAGGAGAGGTCAGGAAATCATTGTGCCCCAACTGATTGCTTCCCCAAAGCGAATGGCTCCCGTAGCATGGGAGGTGCCCCTGTGTTTCAAAAGCACGTTTCACGCCCAATTGAAGCAAGAGATGGTTGGTATCTGGAGGAATGGTTTCACCAACCCGTGGTTCGGCGAAATCAGAGTTCTCAACGATGCATACCGAGCAGCCCTCGGCTTGCAACAAAGTGAGAGCGGCAGCGCTACCTGCTGCGCCGCCGCCTATGATTGCTACGTCAAACATTGAGTCTGCAAAGGCGCCCAATTAAGTTGGCTCCTTATAGACCTTGTCTGTGGTCTGGATTGGCCAAGGCTGAGACAAGTCAGATGGGCCAGTCAACTTGCTCTCCACTTCAAGGAACAGGTCTGTGTTATCACCAGTAAACCCAGTGATTGCCGGCCCTTGCATTACCACACCGATATCAAACCAGTTGGTGATGATATCGAGCCGGTTCTGGTACCGGCCAACACTCGATGGCCCATTGGCGTACTCTGGGTCACCGGTTGGCCCATTCCATACCGTTCCGGTCCCACGTACTGAAAACTGCTGCTCTCCGAAAAAGGCATTGCCGTTATTGACATAGTCCTCATAGGTGTAAACCGACACAGGACGCTGGGCAGGCCAGGACCAAAAGAGTGTGTTGTTGGTAGCGACAATCGCCGGATTCACACCCTTGCCGGGCGTTGGGTTTGGCGATGGCAAATGAGTGGCACATGAGTTGTAATCAGTGTGCCATGGCAGAGCCATAAACTTGCATAGATCACCGGGCTCAACCGGATTTTTCTCATTTCGATTTGGCGTATAGCCCACACTCAGGAAGGGCGTCGACAGCTCACCTGAATAGTCGAGCGTCTTCGCCCCAATTCTAAAAGTGCCAACGTCAGAATTTTTCCAATCCTGATCGTAAAGATACGGATCTCTGACGATAAATGTCAGGTCAATCCCGGGGCTGAAACGACCACCAAGCAGATTGGTGAGCGTGTTTTTATCCAGCAGTTCCCCAGCTGTAAGGTTTTCAGTCCTGTTATCGTACTTATTGTCATACCACTGGTTCAGGAAAAAATACTGCGTGTGCGTGACAGTCAGGAAGCTGGCGCCAGTATCGCCCAATGCCAATGGCATCAGCGGTGACCCCACCTGCAGGTCATTGCCATTACCTGTATTGGGATCGCGAATGAAATTCTGAACATTTAGATAATCGGCTGGATTATCGCTGGGGTTGATGTCGTTGATCCTTTGATGCGCACCAATCGCTTTTTGATTCAGGTCCGTTGAAAACATCTGCAGATGGGCGGCGCGGAATATTGTCCAGACGTCCTGCTCAAATCCCGCTGTATAATTTGCGTTATATTCCTGCGTCGTAGGGTTGAAAATATTGGTATCCAGCTCCAATTCCGGCGCACGCAGCCAAGAATTGTAAACTTCATCCCAGATGGATACCACGTTGCGGACCTGAGGAGCGTAAGACGGGTCAGCGCAAACACACCAGGCCGTACTTTCGATGACTTGGACACTTTGGTCAGTAAAATGCAAAACCGCGGTAACAGGGCCATCACCGGCATCGTCCAGCCAGCCGTCATTGTCGATATCGCTCCACAGCGGGAAGGGATCACCGAGCCCGGGAGGCGCGAACGGCGTTTCAGGTGACTCAGTCCAGCTTGGCGGCTGATCCACAGTACCACCCGGGTTGTTTTCCCCAACATCCCAGCCCGCGGCATAACCAGGCGAACCTATCACCAAAAGCCGACCTTGATCGTCAGTTTCCATGCCGCCCATTGAGCCCAGATTAGAGTCGTTCGGCGTGTAGAGCGTCGCGAAATTGTCGGCAGGCCATTGCTGAGGATAATTGACAGGCTGCACTACGCCGTCACTGTTAATGTAGGAGCAGGGGCCATTGTCAAAACCGATCCGTTGCCCGGAATTGGTGTTCGAATTGATAGTTTTTGGGCCCGCATCAATGACCAGTTTCGAAAGGCGGTCAGGGGACGACATATCGACTTCGCCGGGCGGCGTACCCGTGCCCCAATCGGCGGTATTCAGTGCGACTGGGTAGGTCTCCTTCCCGAAATCACCATTGCGAACATTCGGTGTTTGGCCATTAGCATAATGGGCCAACCCACCAACACCGTTGTTCCAGTCAGTATTGTCGGAAGGATTCTCTGGAATTATCCAGTTGTTGGCCTTTTTGTTGGCCATATGAACTTGCCACGTGATGCTCTCAACAGTTTTTCCATCCACCGTGCTGCCGACACAGATTTCCGTGACCTCACCGGTGTAAGGATACCCTGTCGGTGCGTCCGCATAAGCAAAGATGCGGAAACGCTGAGCATGCGGCTTGAGACGGCCTTGGCTGTCACGCAGATCCTGATCAGTGATTGTTTGGGTTTCGTGGCCCGGCTGGATTGGCAGGCCGCCCGATACGTCTGCGCCGTTAATTGGCGGCATACCAGCGGAAGTTTCCGGCGCGATGACATACTCTTCCGAATTACCAACGCGGGAAATGCCAATCGCAGGATGTATGCGCAAAATGGTTGTCATTGGATTTATCTCCTGAATTCATCGAGGCGCGGAAAGCCTTGACCGCGCTCGGGAAAATTATGTTCAGCTCTGACTATTCTTGCTGATAGGTGTCCTCATAAATCTGCATGAGGAAATGACTCAGATTCAGCATGGATGCATGAAGTGGTTTGATGGTCGGATTAGACGGTTGGTACTGCAGCGAGTTGTGGCACGAGAAACAGTTATGCTGGCTGGCCTGGGTCTGAGTGAAGGTCTCAATCACCGGGTTCGATAGAACATTCGAGCCTACAAGCGCATCCTGGAACGTTGAATTGACTTTGCTGACCCCAGTCTTGTCCGCTGTGGACCAAACAGCACCAATTTCAGAGTAGCCTTTTCCAATATTGCCGTCTGGAATAACGGTGAGAGCAGAGTCGTTGAGCTGCTGGATCGCTTTTCCATTGCCTGTCGAGAACCCACCAATCGTACCCGCGGCGTAGAATTGGCATGCCTGGGTCGCAATCCTAAACTCCTGTGTGGTGTCATTAAGTCGCTGTATGGGTAAATTAGTCTGGTTGCAGTCTGCCAACGTGGTGTTGGCGGTATAAAAAGGTGTACCTGTCGTGGAAACTGGGTCATTCGGTTCGATCGTCGGATTTCCATTATCGTCCGTTGGCACAATCGGTGCGATATCGATTGGTGAGAAACTGGCCCAGATAGCTTCTGAGTGCTTATTGATCCAACCAACGACGTGCAGGCCGATAAGCGCTACCTCAACTTGGACATAGGTAGGATCAGCTGGGACCACGATTGTTGGAACACCGTTGACTTCAACCGTAGCAAGTTCTGGGATCATTGCGGGGCGGGTATAGGCGCCAGGGACCGAAAAAGAGTCATCAACAACGGCCCATGCGGCCTTGTATTCAATGTTTCCAAAGTTGAATGTTGCGTCACTGGGCGCATTGGTTAGACCCTCAGCGTTGTTCCAATCAAGGCCAGTGACCTGATCATACATTTTGGGTGTAATATATTGACTGTAGTAGACCCCGCGCATGTTTTGCGCCACCAGAAGACCATCGGTTCCCGCTTGCGCAACAGAGTCGATCGCGTGATCGTCCTTAGCTGCACGCAATTCCAAAGTTGGGATCCCCGGCGCTAATACTGGGTCGAATGATTCGTCAATAGTCTGCTGTTGAGTTGGGAAGGTTTCAAATCGAACAACACCATCTTGCTCTTCCATTGACCACAAAAATGCGTTCCACACCCATGTATGAAATTTGCAGAAGCTATTGAAGTTCGTTGAGACGGCCGTGTCCTGGGGGTCAGGTATGCCATCGGTGAACCAAGAGCTAGGGATTGTACAATCTGCCGCCGAAGCGGTGTTGGAAGGCAGCGATAGTGCCGTAAGCGCGAATAGCGCGGCGACAACCCGAAACGTCGTAAGTGATTGACAGAAAGACATGTCAGCATTTCCTTGTATGACGGTTTAGAAACTGCAAACTAAAGATATGAATAGGGGGAAATCGCGCTAACCAGTGCTATATACCTCGACTCCCGTATAAAGTGTATTATGGTGAGAGCCGGTTGTCTATAATTACATTTATTAGTGTATTTATGCTCGCAATACCAATAATATGAAACTATCTAATTCATTGTATAAACGTTCTTTTTTTGCTATTTATGGGTTTCCGAAGATTAACGCAATGCAACATCCACAAACACTTGAACAACAATAGGTTGTTGCTTGTTGCAATCATTAGTCGCACAAATTCGTCTTGGTTCGCTGACACCGCTTCTACAAACAGAAAAAGACCAGTGGTCAATTTTGACCACTGGTCTTTTTACTCACTGTTTTTTTTGGGGCAACACAGGCTTTAATTCGGGTGGGAGTGAATCCCTATTTAGTAAGCCATGCCTCTAGGACCCTAGGAGAGGTCAGATTTCTAAAGAGGGCGCGCCCAACTCATCGATTAACCAGCTACAAGCTCAGAATTCTACGTTCAGCTTTACCCCCCATGTCAGCGGTGTGCCGAGCGCGCATCGATGGAGAGAATTACCATTGCCATCCTGCACGCCGAGGCTGGCGGCATTCACTTGTTCGATGATGGTTTGGCAGTAGCCTTTGTCGAATACGTTCTCCGAGAAAGCAACGATACTCCAGCCATCATCAAGATTCTGCAGACCAAGCCGAACGTTCACATCTATGCCGGGCCCTTGCACATAGCGGCGCAGCAATGTGCCGCTGCCGTCATATTCGAAAAGAAGTAACCGCCCTGCCAGTGTGATTTATGCCACTTTTTCGAGCTCGGCTACAGGCTTGTAGTTCCATGGCAAGAGCGCGTCGATGCGCTTAACCGGATGATCGGCAATAGTGCCCAGCACCCAAGTCAGATAGGCCTGCGGGTTGATACCGTTGAGCTTTGCACTCTCCAGCAGTGTATAGGCCGCAACAGCTCGATCACCGCCGCGGTCAGAACCATAAAACAGGAAGTTCTTGCGCCCGAGTGCGGTGCCCCGGATGGAGCGCTCGGCCGCGTTATGTCAATCGACAGTCTGCCATCATCAAGATAGACCACCAGGCGCGCAAGACGGGGTAATGCCATAGCGAATGGCGCCGACCACAGCGGATTTAGCGGGTATCTTATTTAGCTGTGCGGATAACCGGGCCTGCAGAGCCTCAAACAGCGGCCTGGCCTTCGTTTGGCGGACCTGGCGTTTGATGTCCGGCGGCTTTTTCCAGATTTGTTTCTCGATGCCGTACAGCATGGCAATCCGCATGTAAGTAGCCCCGGTAATCCTTGAGGTGGCTTTGGGGCCGCGCTCCCTTCCGGTCAGGTGAGTAGCGATAGAAGACTGCAGGCACCGCCTTACCCTGCCAGTCGATACCCTCCAGGAGCATCGAGAGCTGGGACGCGCTGAGGGTTATCTTGCCGTCGTTGGCTCGCGGCCAGACGAACCTTTTACGGTTCAAACCTGCTTCGCAGCCCTTCACGCAGTAGACGTTTACATCAAATACTAAAAAAGGGCCCCGTTAGGGACCCTTTTTATCGTATTGGTTGCGGGAGCAGGATTTACCGTATCGGGCTTACGCCCTCACGTTGCCCTTCGTCGCTATGCTCCTTGGTCCGAACGGCAGCTAAAATCCGCGACCCAGCAGACAACAAAAAACCCCGGTCCGGAGGACCAGGGTTTTCTTGTTGGTTGCGGGAGCAGGATTTGAACCTGCGACCTTCAGGTTATGAGCCTGACGAGCTACCGGGCTGCTCCATCCCGC